>CAWHPN010000001.1:0-23970 GCA_963831275.1 uncultured Alphaproteobacteria bacterium
GTCTGGCCACTCGGCGCGCTGGTTTGCGTCGCCTGCTCCTTCGGGAATTTGCGCGGGATCACCGCGACGATTGTGCTGTCCATCGGGTCGACCACCAGCAGGTCCTTGTCGAGCTTGACGAAGTCGTACTGCTTGAGCACCGGCTCCTGGTTGATCAGTGGCGCCGGCATTGCATCGAGTTTGAGCTTGGTCGGGACCTTCTCGCCGACCTTGGCCTCGAACTTGTCCGGCGTCTTCTGGGCGCTGTGCGCGGTCACCAGCGCGTCCTGAATTTTGCGACGCTGCTGGTCGCTGAGCTTCAATGGCGGCTTCTGCTTCGCGCCAGCGATGAGCTCGTGCGGCTGAATCGTCGACTTGTTGTTCTGCGCAGTTGCCGAGACCGCCATCAGCATCGGGCCACGCCGCAACAAAGCAGGGTTTTCATGGTCATTCTCCGGGTTCCGCTAGATCAACGGCTGCAAGCGCCCAGCGTTCCCTTCCTGTGCACCTGACGTGTGGACTTAAGAGCAAAATCGCAGACCAAGCGAAGTGCAACATGAGACTGGAACCCTACTCCAACGTCTCGAATTATCCGTCAGCCGCCCCATATAAAAGCGCGGGGGCTTGTGTGTTGCGTGAGTGGAGTTGCGTATGCAGCCCGTCCGAATTGGAAGGGCTTCCTAAAACTATCTCTCGTTTCTTGCTCGATCTCGCTCTATCCAGCGACTTCGGCCGGCGAGCGCGTCTCCTTCAATCAGATCAACAAAAACACTGGCAATCGCATCCGGTACAAGAAGGTCGATGGCGACACCGGCGAAGAGGTCACCCAGTCTGACATCATCAAGGGATATCAGGTCGAGAAGAACGTATACGTCACTGTCGAAGATGAAGAGCTAGAGGCGCTTCAGGTAGACAGCAGCCACACCATCGAGATCGACAAGTTCGTTCCTCTCACAGACATCGACGAGCGATACTTCGACGCGCCCTACTACATCGTGCCGAACGACGAGGTCGGCCAAGATGCCTTCGCCGTTATCCGCGATGCAATGAAGAGCAAGAAGATGGTTGGCCTTGGCCGCGTGGTGATCGCGAAGCGCGAGCGGCCCATCATCTTACGGCCCTTGGACAAAGGGCTAGAAGGCTTCACGCTCCGATATCCGTACGAAGTGCGGAAGGAAGATGAGTACTTCGGGGACATCCCTGACGTGAAGGTGTCCGCCGATATGCTCAAGCTCGCTGAGCACATCGTTGAGAGCAAGGCGGCCGAGTTTGATCCTTCGGAACTGGTCGATCACTATGAAAGCGCCGTCGTGGAGATGCTCAAGCAAAAACAGGCGGGCAAACCAATCCGCAAGGAGACCACACGAACCCAAGCCCCGAGCGGCAATGTCATTGACCTCTTGAAGCGCAGTTTGGAGATGGAGTCGAAGAAGCCAAAGGCAAAGGCTTCCTCGAGAACTAAAGCCCGCGCGAAGGAGAGAGCGTAATGAAGGACCAACTGATAACGATATTGGAGGCGGTGCGGTTGGCCAAGGCGGAGCTGATGACACACGAAACGCGCCGAGTGAAGAA
Organism: uncultured Alphaproteobacteria bacterium; assembly: GCA_963831275.1. GTDB lineage: Bacteria > Pseudomonadota > Alphaproteobacteria > Rhizobiales > Xanthobacteraceae > Pseudolabrys. The sequence continues at coordinate 1,552 of CAWHPN010000001.1, forward strand.
CGGGCCGCGCACGGTCAAGCGCCTCAAAGAAATTCTGTTTGACGATAGGGTAACTCAGGCTTTGCGCTCGCTTGGTCAGGACGACGAGGCACCGAGCCTCGTTCCGCCACAGGACGGCGGCTCCCGCAGTGAGCGCGTCTAACTTTACCGACGCGGAAAGCAAAGGGGGCCTATTGAGATAATATTTGGAACGACCGCAAGTAGCGTGCGCCCCTTCAATTAACGCCGGCCTCCAATGTCTGCTTTTGGCCGGTAGCCGGTCCAATCGCCCTGACAACATCTGTTTTTTGACCCGCCACCATGTCTATCGCGGACATAACCTCTGCCGTGGCAGTCTGATGGATCATATGTCCCGTGTTTGGAATGCACCGCAGGGTACTGTGAGCGATATCACGATGCAGCTCGGCGGATTGCTGCGCTTCACTGACGCGATCTTCCGTGCCGGCAACGATGACCACAGGCATCTTGAGACGCCCGTAGTCCTCTCGGAAGCTGCAGGCCGCGGGAATCATGAGGGCTGTTTCAGCCGCAGAAGCCCGGATCTGAGAGGGACGCATAGTCATCTCTTCCGGAAAGCCTGCAAATTTCTTTGGGACGCGCTTCGGGCCGAAAATCTTGCGAAGAAGAAGCGGCCATAGCAGTCTGCCAAGAATAGGAGATATCGTGTAGCTTAATACGTCACCGATTAATGGCATGGCTGGCGACGATAGTACCAACACATCCGCTCGAACGGTCGGATAGTAGTAGCCGGAGGCCAGAATCAGTGCTCGGATGTTTCGTGGATATTTCAGCGCAAGAGCTACTGCAACCAACGTTCCCCAAGAGTGTCCTAATACGAGTGGTTGAAAGACGCCCATCTGCATAAGGGCAGCGTTGATAAGGTCGGCCTGCGCTGCTGGAGTCCAGACGGTGCTGCGAGGCCTCTCGCTGTAACCAAACCCGGGGCGATCGAAGGCGATAACTCGATACTTCTTTGCCGCCAGATCAACTAAACCGCTCGATACAAAGTCCTGTATCATACTCCCATTGCCGTGAAGTAAGACGAGCGGGCTCCCTGTTCCTCGCTCAACGTAGTGGAGCCGAACCCCGTCAACCGTGATGAAGCGCCCCATTGGCGGGTTACGACGCTCAGCCTTCTTTGCGAGAACGCGATTCAAAACCGCCGACGCAGCCAGAGCCGCGACAATACCGGTAACGACAGGGTGGGCCTTCAGCATTTCGACGGCATAACTGCGAGAACGAGCCATTGGGTGTTAACCTCGGAACTTTGGAGTGTGATTGGATAGCGTGGGCCAACCTCCTGAGCGACCGTCCGTTCCGTCGCACATCAGTTTCACTGCGGCTTCTTGCAAGCTAGCGCCGTACGCCTTCGACTGTCTTCACGTATCGGGCCGATCGACGACGCTGTCATTCGGCGCCCGCGCCGAGCCGCGCGTGCGGGCGCTTATTTGAACCCCAGCGCGCATTGGGGGCAAAGCGGACATGACTATTTGCTGGCGCTAAATGTCCTCTAATGACCCAAAGCGGACATCAGGGATTCGTGCGGAACTTACCAAACAGGGAGGGGGAAGGGAGCGGGATCGAACGATCGCATAGGAACGGGGTAAGCAGCTGCACGTTCCGCGCGCTAGAGACGAAATCCGCTTTCGGGAGCAAAGCGGACATCAATCAGGTGCACTAGGTTATGTCCGCTTTGGGCCATAAGCGGACATGACGGCGTGCGTCGGTGGCGCCCACCGATGCAAGTCAACTTAGATTCAAACACGCGACGCACGCTCATTGAGCCTTGGGTGGAATAACCGTCGGAGCTATCCAGTCTTTCGGAAGAATCTCCACAAATAATATGCGAAGCGGCAGTGTTGTCTTATTCTGAGCGGTATGTGCGAGGTTCCCCGTTTCAAAAAAGTACTCCCCAGTTTTATAGACCGTCGCTTGGCCTCCCTCAGCGAATGTGACCTCGCCGGAAAGAACATATCGAATCCCGGGCCCAACGTGGTGATGTACTCCCAGATAGCCCTCTGGGGCGAACGTCACTTCAGTGGCTCGCAACTTGAACTTACCGTTAAGTTCAGTCAGGTGGCCGAAGATAACCTCCTCGAGTTTTATCACTGATGTGATGCCCCGTATTTCCACTTTTTCCTGAGCGGCTAAGCGACTTATTCCGCTAAGAAGCGCCGCGAAGAGCAATAGCGTGAAGCGCATCATCGTCTTCTCCATAGCTTCAATGTAGTTGTCGCGAAGCGCCCAAATACGCCTTCTGCAATGCTAAATCATAACAGTTTCGGGCCGGCGTGCGATGTCCGCTTTGGGTCAGAAGCAGACATTTAGCGATGCGGAAGTCATGTCCGCTTTACCCCCGAAAGCGGACATAGGATGGTGAGCGTCCGCGTAAGTGCCAGTAGCGACTTGTTCGGACAACATTTTGCTTGAATCAGGCCCGGAATTGGAACCAAGGGTAGCATTTGTTGAAAGACCGGCAATTCGTGATGAGTGAATGCGGTAAGCCAAGAAGAAAAACAAACCATTCTGTGAGCGTAGGTGCGTCGAGAGCGGAGAGCTACTCGGCGGTTAGCAACATATTTATTTCATTGCGGGCTCACGCGTCATCAGATTTTTGTAGAATCTTAGTAACGGGGCTCAATGCTTCTTCAATAGCCCGCAATAAATCCTTTGGCCGAAATGGCTTGTACAGTGTCGCCGTTGCACCAGCCTCTCGCGCCATGGCCTCAAATTCAGGCATTTCGGGGCACGATCCACTTAACATAAAACCAGATGCCGTAATGACGGCCATTTGCGGATTGTGTTTGCGAATGGCTTTGGTCGTTTCCAAACCGTTCATGTCGGCCATGAATAGATCGACGATCGCCACATCAAAGCGCCGTTCTTTAACGGCCTCGATAGCGGCGTTTCCATCGGCAACTGCGGCGACCTCAAAGCCATTGGCGTCGAGCAAGATCTTCGTCGCCTTACGGACCGTTTCGTCGTCATCGACAATCAGGATTGATGTCATTCGACACCTCGAAGCTATTCCTTCGCTAGGCGGTCACGCGCATGACCTTCTGAATCGCATCTGTGAGTTGGTTTGGCTTAAATGGCTTTTTTATACATGGGATATTGGACAGTTCCGGAACCATCGAGAAATAATCAAGCGCCGTTCGTTCCGATGAATTGAGCTGCACCCCGGACATGGCGATGATCGGGAGATTTGGCAGGCGTTCTCTGATCAACTTGATGATTTTGACGCCGTCCATGCCCGGCATGTAAATGTCGACGATCGCCAGGTCGAACTCGGCGTCCTCCAGTTTCTTCAGGCCGACGGCGCCTCTGTCGGCTTCAACGACCTCAAATCCCTGCGCCCGCAGGATAAGCGCGATCGTAGTACGCACAAAAGCTTGATCGTCGATGACAAGGACGCGCTGCATAGCGTTGGTCTCCTCGCCGCCCCACCGAATGCCTTTACCGCGTGGAGCCACTATCAACTAAAAATAGTAAACGAAATGATGATCGCGTATCCGGATTTTGGCGCTCGGCGCTCGTGGCTACATCACAACAAAAGTAGCCGCGCTCCGATAAGTGACTTCACGACAATCATTTCTGACGTAGTTACTGGAATCTTAGCCTGACTTCGATGCCCTTAACCGGGTTGCAAGTGCCACCGTAATAGATTGGCTTTCACCCGTTCCGGAAAAGCCAATGCTCAGCAATTTGCTCGGCCGTTTAAGGAAGACGTTCGGTCCCGGTGTCCCGACGGGTCGTACCGATATCCGCGATGCTGTGACCGGTGAGCTCAAGGGATCCGAGCAGTCATTCAGACTGCTGTTCGACAGCAACCCGATCCCGATGTGGCTGATGGACGTTGAGTCGCTCAAAATATTCGCGGTCAACAATGCCGCTGTGAAACACTACGGTTACACCCGCGAAAAATTCCTGACCATGACGGCGCTGGACATTCGGCTGCCGGAGGATCGAGATAATTTCACCCGCTATATGCACACGGGCGCAAACAGCCAGGGCCTCAAGGTTTGGCGTCACCAAAAGGAAACCGGAGAAATTATTCGTGTCTCCGTTTATTCCGGCGACCTGACTTATGGAAACCGCGCGGCACGGTTGTGCGCCATAGTCGACGTTACAGAGCGTATCGGCACCGAAAAGAAACTACTTGAGCAAAAGACTCAAATCGACACCGCCCTGAATACCATGTCGCAAGGCGTATTGATGTTCGATTCGGACGCCCGGCTTGTGCTTTGCAATCGGCGCTATATCGAAATGTACAACCTATCTCCTGACATCGTGAAGCCTGGCTGCACGTTGCGGGAGTTGATTGAGCACCGCAAAGCGGTTGGACTTTTTTCAGATGATATCGACCATTATTGCCGAGAGGTTACGGCGGCCGTAGCAAAAGGAGCCGATACCAACCGAATCATTGAGCTTCCGGATGGCCGCTCCATACACGCTGTCAATCATCCGGTCGGCGATGGCCGCTGGGTCGCCACGCACGAGGACATTACTGAGCGAAAGCAGGCGCAGGCACGGCTGACGCGCGAGTCTGATGAGAACCGGCGCCTGTTTGAGACTTCACTTGATCTTATCCTTGTTACGGATGGCTACGGCAATCTCCAGCGTGTCAACCCGATTTCCCTGGCAATCCTGGGCTACGAGCCTCAGGAAATGATCGGCCACAATGCCATCGACTTCATCTACCCGGATGATCTCGAAAGCACACGCAATGAAATGCGTGCGGCGCGGCACGGCAAATTAATGCGTAATTTCGAGACCCGGTACCTGCACAAACAAGGAGGCGTCGTAACCCTGGCGTGGTCGGGTGTTTGGTCAGAACCCGCGCAACAGTATTTCTTTACCGGTCGCGACATAACAGAGCAGAGAGCTACAGAAGAAAAATTCCGTGCAGCCGAGAGTCAACTCAGACAAGTTCAGAAAATGGAATCCATCGGCCAACTGACCGGTGGCGTCGCGCATGATTTCAATAACCTGCTCACCGTCATTACGGGCACAATCGACATTCTGGGTACAGCGGTTGCCGACAAGCCAGAACTCGTTGCGATCACGAAACTCATTAGCGAGGCGGCCGACCGAGGGGCCGAATTGACGGGGCAACTCCTGGCCTTTGCCCGGAAACAGCCGCTGCAGCCACGCCAAACGGACGTCAACGCTCTCATGGCCGGAGCTGAGAAGCTTTTGCGGCGGGCGCTCGGCGAGCAGATCGAGATCACAATGATAATAGACGCAAATGCGTGGTCGGCGATGATCGATCCGACGCAGCTCTCTACGGCCCTGCTTAATCTCGCGGTGAACGCACGCGATGCCATGCCGAATGGCGGCAAGCTGACACTGGAAACGAGCAATGTCCTTATCGACCAGAACTACGCCGACAACAATAATGACATTGAGCCCGGCAGCTACGTGCTCATTGCGGTGAGCGATACCGGTCACGGCATTCCGGAGCTGATTCGCCAACGGGTGTTCGAGCCATTCTTCACCACTAAAGGTATCGGCAAGGGCACCGGCCTGGGACTGAGCATGGTCTACGGCTTCGTCAAGCAATCGGGCGGCAATATTAGAATTTACAGCGAGGAAGGTCACGGAACCACTTTCAGGATCTATTTGCCGCGCGCGGACGAAACGTCGGATCGGATAGGGGAAGAATCGCATGAGTTGAGCGCCGATGGAGGCACCGAGACAATCCTGATCGTCGAAGATGATCCGCTCGTGCGTGAATCCGCGATCACGCAAATCCGGAGCCTGGGTTACAACACCCTCTATGCATCCCACGCGGCCGAAGCCCTGGCGATCGCGAACCGTGGTGAGGCTTTCGATCTTCTGTTCACGGACGTTATTATGCCCGGGCAAATGAATGGAAGGCAGCTAGCCGAGGCGGTAGCAAAGCTCCGCTCCCCTCTCAAAGTGTTGTTCACGTCCGGATATACCGAAAATGCAATCATCCACCATGGCCGCCTCGAGCCTGGCGTTCTTCTTCTCGCGAAGCCGTATCGAAAACAGGACCTCGCGCGAATGCTCCGGCAAGCGTTGGAGGGGGACGAAACCTTGCGCCTTCACGGCGACGCGGCGCCGAAATCCCAGGCAGTTTGAGACATCTTGCAACGGACGTTTAGCAGCTGACCCGGCCATTTTATAAAGTTGCCGCGGCAAAGCCTGTCGTTAATCCAAACCAACGTAAAGTTCGAATGTCCGCTTTGGGTCATTAGCGGACATTTTGCATTGCGGAAGCGGTTTCTGCTTTACCCCTGTTTGCGACCGTAAAAGCCGACATTGCCTTACAGGACGCATGCTCCTCTCGTCAGCAACAGAGGAGTACGAACCATGCAAGATGACACAAACTTTGGCATACCCACACCTAAGCGCGCTCCCTGGAATAAGGGCAAGTTAATTGGAGCCAAGCCGCCGCTGCGGCAGAAGCACGTCTGGGCAATCCGCAGCATGCTCCAAGCTGAGAGAAGTAAACGCGAGCTGGCGATGTTCAATATTGCCATCGACAGTAAACTGAGGGGCTGCGATGTCGTCGCCATCAGGGTCGATGATGTCGCTCCCAATGGGTACGCAAATGACCGAGCGACGGTGCGCCAGAGAAAGACCGGGCGACCAGTTCGGTTTGAGCTGACCGAGCAGACACGCCAGGCCATCGACGACTACCTAAAGGTTTCTCACAAAAAGCCTGGCGAGTTCCTTTTTACGAGTTTAAAGTCGGGGCGAAGCATGACGCCGCGCCAGTATGGACGACTTTTGTCCCAGTGGCTTATCGGGATAGGGCTCGACCCTCATTTGTACGGTACACACTCACTTCGTCGAACGAAGGCAACGCTCATCTACCGCCGTACTGGGAATCTGCGCGCCGTTCAGCTTTTGCTTGGTCACACCAAGATAGAGAGCACTGTGCGGTATCTCGGCATTGATGTCGACGATGCCCTCGCCATAGCGGAGCAAGTCGACGTTTGAAGTACAGGGCGGAGCAGAAATGCCCCGTCGCCTATTGGATCAGCGATGTCCGCTATTTCGACCGCTATTGGGCGTAAAGCGGACATCGCCTAGTGCATTGCACATGTCGGCTTTTGACCCAAAGCGGACATTGGTCCTCGGTACACCTCCGCGACAAGCTCGGTTATGACGTCCAGATAACGTGGACAGTCGTTTCTCTAGGAGGAAAATCTCCCAACGAGCACAACGCATAAGACCTCCCAACGCCTTTGTAGCCAATAATGTTCCGGTTTTTTTTTTTAGAGATGAAAAAATGAGATTGCGTCCTAATAAACTATGCCTATGCTTTAAGTTGCAAATGTGCCTTGTTCTAGTGTTTTGGTGTATCGCATGGCAGAAGTGCTTAAAGAACGTGCACTGGCTACAGGGTCACAGCTTGCCGACATAATCGCCTCGCGGGCAAACGCGGTGTGCGTTGCCGAAGACGATTTTTTCCACCAACTGGTCAATTCTCTTCCTGCCGCGATCTATGCGACGGACGCTGCGGGAAGGATTACCTACTACAACGACGCGGCAGCCGAACTTTGGGGGTGCCGCCCCGAGTTGGGCCAGAGCGAATGGTGCGGATCATGGAAACTGTTTTGGCCCGACGGCCGGAGCATGCCTCATGACCAGTGCCCCATGGCTGTCGCTATTAAGGAAAGGCGGCCAGTTCGCGGGCTAGAAGCCATCGCCGAGCGTCCAGACGGAACTCGTGTGCCTTTTATTCCCTTCCCGACGCCGATGTTCAATTCGGGCGGACAATTCGTCGGTGCCGTGAACTTGCTAGTTGATATATCTGACCGCAAGCACGCGGAAGATGCGATGTATCGGCTTGCCGCAATTGTTGCGTCGTCGGATGACGCTATTATAGGAAAGAATCTTCAAGGCATTGTCACGAATTGGAACAAGGGTGCAGAGCGAATTTTTGGGTACCTAGCCGAAGAGATCATCGGCAAATCCATCAAGCTGCTAATACCCACAGAATACCACAGTGAAGAGGACACGATTCTTGGGCGCTTGCGACGCGGAGAACGGATTGACCATTACGAAACTGTGCGGCAACGCAAGCACGGCGAGCTTTTCGATGTTTCGCTAACAATTTCCCCGATTAAAGATGCAAGCGGTCACATAATTGGTGCCTCGAAGATCGCGCGTGACATTACCGAGCGGAAGAGATTTGAAAAGCAGTTGGCGCTACTCGGACGTGAGGCGGAACATCGCACTAAAAACGTCTTGGCAACCGTGCAGGCCGCTATTCAGCTTACGCGCGCCGAAAGCGTGGATGAGTTCAAACGAATAATCGGAGGGCGCATCCAAGCCCTCGCAAACGTGAATGTACTTTTTGTTAGGTCCAACTGGACCGGCGCTGAGTTGCGATCTTTGGTCGAGCACGAGCTTTCCGCATTCTCGCGAGATGGCAATACACGGGTTAATATTGGTGGCCCGGATTTAATCTTAGAGCCTGATGCTGCACAGGCCATCGCGATTGTAATACATGAATTAACAACAAACGCAGCCAAATATGGTGCTTTGTCATCTGTGGACGGCTGCATCAACGTAGTGTGGTCGCAGTCGGCAGGAGTACTCACAATTCGTTGGGCGGAAAACGGCGGCCCGACTGTTGCGGCTCCTAGCCGCCGAGGATTTGGAACGAACATCATCAAGCGCATGATGGAAGACAAATTGAACGGGACCGTGGAGTTTGATTGGCGCGACAGTGGGCTCCTTTGCACGCTTGTTCTACGAAGTGATTTCCACTTGATCTAGCGTTCGCTTTGGGCGATTGAGACGTGACCCTACGAAGCAGTGCCATTCGATGATTGTCAGCGCGCGCAGGCTGGATTGCGCGATCAGAATATGAGTCGGCAATGTCCGCTATTGGCACTTAGCGGACATCGCTAAGTGCGCTGCACATGTCCGCTTTCGGGGGTAAAGCGGACATTGCATCACGCCGCAGCTCGAGTTGCCTTGACGGCGAAAGTGGCGTGAGTGACTGACACGGACGTTCCGCGCGGGCCGCTTAAAGTTTCAACCTTGGCGTTGAGTTGTTTAGCGAGGGCGTTGACGATGCCGGTGCCAAGCCCAGTTTTTGGTTGAGCAAAGACGCCGTCCGGCGTGCCAGTTCCGTTGTCGGTGACCGAGAGCTTCCAATCCGTTCCGGACACATCGAATGCGACGGCGATCTGCCCATCTTTGGTCGTGCCGTTGAATGCATGTTTGATAGCATTGATGACAAGTTCGGTGACGATCAATCCGAGGCTCTCGGCATCGCGGGACGTCGCTGTTTTTTCATCGCCGCGCACCTTCAGGGCGATTGCCCGATTGTCGCCGATCATCGATTGTCCCAGAGCCTCGCATAGCTTCGAAAGATAAGGCTCGAGTTCGACGGACGCGCCGGGGGCGGTGGCATGAAGTTGTTGCTGCACGGCTGCAACCGACATGACCCGCTGATGAGTTTCCTGCAGATGGCGCCGCGCTTCTTCCGATTCCACCGCCCTCAATTTCATCATAATGATGCTGGCGATAATCTGGAGGCTATTGGCAACACGGTGCTGAAGTTCTTCGAGCAATATGCCCTTCTGCCGGAGGAGATCGTCCTTTTCGCCCTCCAAGATGAGACGTTCGGTGATGTCCTCGATGCCGAGCAGAATATTGGCGCGTGAGCCTGTCTCATAGAGCACTTTGCGGGCGTTCAAGCACATCGTGCGGCGTCCGATGCCAGGAAACTCGCGCTCGATTTCATAGGCCTCGATCGCGCCGGCTTCGATCGCGCCGTCCGCCGGCAAGATTGTTTCCAGCAGCGACCGAAGCTTTGGAATATCCCACACGCCACCGCCGAACTCGTAAAGCAGCTTGCCTTCGGTATCCTTAGGATCGATCTTGAACGTCCGATAGAATGAGCGGCTCGCGGCGACGACGCGCAGGTCCTGGTCAAGCACGACGAGCGGTTCCCGCACGGTGTTCACAATCGCTTCCGCAAATGCACAAGCGGCTTGCAGTTTCGTAAACTGTTTTCTGAACATGGCAAACCTCGTAACAATTGCCGCCCCATCAACACGTAGAAGCAAATAGGACCGCTAGGCCTACTGGACGCTTTTGATTTAAGATGGAACGCCGCGGATGGGGGGAAGCCGCGAAGTTCAGCCGATCAAGGTAGGCCCACGCCTTGCGTGGGTCTGTATAATATTGATCACGCAAGAATTAACCTTAAGGTTGCACGGCGTCGCCAGCGCTCAGGCATAACGATCCGTAACCTTCCGACCCGCGCTGGAAATCTTTGTTCGCGTAAACCTACCAACGCCCGCCTCGACGGACCAGCCTCACGATCACAAGCAGCAGCACGGCGCCGATGGTGGCAGCAATAATCGCGGCAACAATGCCAGCACCAAGATGAATACCGAGCTGAGGGAACAACCAACTGGCGATGAAGGCGCCGACGATTTCAATGATAATATCCCCAACCAAGCCAAAGCCCGTCCCTTGTACGATTTGGCCGGCCAGCCAGCCCGCAATTGCACCAATCAGCAAAATGATCAGCAAACTTTCAACAGACATATGCATAACGGACTCTTCTGGTTGAAACGGGTCGGTGTGAGCGGGCTGTAGACCGAAACGAGATCAAGCCCGCTTTATCTTCCGCCGGGCCTCTTATCGGCGGCGCGGTTGCCGCAGCGCGAGCCGTCCCTCGCGGTTTGATAGGAGTGATCGCACGGGTATGGGTGGGAGGCGTAACTGTCCAGGCCTCGCACGTCACGGCGGCGGCCCTGGACTCGTACCTCCTCATTGCAGCTCCAGAGATTCGATAAGCGACGGTCACAACGAACGCGCACGACATCTGAGCCCCCGGGTGCAGCAGCCAAACCCAGACTAGGATGCATGACACCCGCTTCGACAGGTGAGGGCGAGAGTGCTGCAACGCTAAGGCCGCCGGCCGCGGCGATTACGAGCGCAAACTTTCCTAACGATAAGGTCATCTCTACTACCTTTTCCGATATGCGAATAAAAAATTTGCTGGAGATACAGCGTGGTTAAACAAGTCGCATGCAGCAATGTTGGTTCCCAACGGAGCGACCTGATTGGTTGGCCATTGAGCGCGGTAATTATGGTCTATTTTGCACACACCCACAGTGATACCGAGCGCACCGTCACAGCTGGCTCTGCTGTCGAGAGGCGCGAGCTAATGTCCGCTTTCTGCGGAAGAGCGCACATCGCAATTAGACAGCGTCATTTCCGCTAATGACCAAAGCGGACATTATGCAGTTAAGCACTCTTGGCGTTGCTTAGCTGTTGATGTGCGGTTCCTCGTGCAAAACGACATTCAGCAATGAGGTGTGGATTTCGATTTGGCCGTTGTAATCAATCAAACCCAGTTTTCGAAATTTGTTCATAAAAAAGCTCACGCGGGAGCGCGTCGTACCGATCATCTCGGCGAGCGTCTCTTGACTGACCTTGGCGATGATCGGCTCGGGTCGACCGTCCTTGCCGAAATTAGCCAGTAAAAGAAGGGCCCGTGCCAAGCGCTTCTCGCTTGAATTGAACAATTGGTCGACCAAATCCGCTTCAACCCGGAGAGTGCGCGCCAAGAGATGCGAGACGAACATCTCGGAAAAAGCCGGCTCCTCATGGAGGACGCTGATCATAGTTGCTTTCTCCAGCCGCATGATCTCGCATTCCGTCATTGCCGTCGCGGTCGCTAAGCGCACCGGCTGCCCGTTCAGGCATCCCTCTCCGCAGAATTCATCCGGCCCCAGGACGGCGACGACGGCTTCCTTGCCCTGCTCTGAGACAACGGTGATTTTGACCTTGCCGTTTTGGATATAGAACACCGCATCCGCAGGTTTACCCTGCGAGAAGATCGTTTTGCCCTCCCGATATTTGGAGATGCTCCGACCGCCATTTACGGTGGCGAGAAATACCCTCGGGTCGAATGGAACTTTTTTCGCTTTTTTTGTCATCGCCGTTGCTCTGCCAGCACCCAGGCTCAGAAGAAACGATAGCCACCTGTTGTGGCTACATTTGAGAAATCAGAAGTCTGGTCTGTGTCCGACCGAAATAATCCTCGGTGCCAAATGCCTAGAAACGACGTCATTAGTAGACTAATGGCCAGTATTGAAATCCAAGTGGCCTAATTTGACAAGTTAATTTGAATGCACGTTCCATACCGTCCAGTCGGCATGTTAGCGCGTAATCCACAGGGTGGTCTATTTTGATCAGACAGCTCACCATTAGAGGAACAGGTTCGGCCATCACCGAAACGGCTCTGGGCCTCGGTGACTGAGAGACATAACGTAACAGTACCGCGCTCCCGCCCGTACTTCACGGGAGGTTACTTTGAATATCACTCCGACCCAAAACTTTTGGTTCGACGACGCCGCAACCTTAATGATGGGCGAGACTTTTGAAAAGGCGTGCAAATCGCTTCCAAATTTTCGGTCTGCTTGTGTGCGTGAGATCATCGCAAAGCGAATTATTGACGCCGCCAAGTATGGCGAGCGCGATCCCGCCCGCCTCCATCAGCAAGCATTAATACCCTTTGGCATGGAAGATATGTCGGTGTTGGTTGTTAGCGTAGGCCGTGATGTCCCCGTCCCAACCTACGCTTCGGTCACGCAAGCAGCGTGATCTTAAGAGAGCCCGGCTCGCCCCAGCCGGGCTCTTGGCTTATCTCCCCGAAGGGAGGGACGCGGCCTAATCACGACGATCGATAACAACTGTTCCTCGATCGTGGTCGCGGTCTCTCTTTATTACCGTCGTATCTCGATCTCTGTCGCGGTCGCGGTCCTTGTTTATGATAACCGTCCTATCTCGATCTCTATCATGGTCGCGGTCCCAGTCACGGTGGCCTGAACCGACGGTCACACCAACGGGCCCAACACCGACCCCGACTTCTTCTGCTCCGGCAGGCATTGCGCAACAAATACCCGCGACGGCAGCAGCTATCACTGAAAGACGAATCGCCATTTTGTGCTCCTCTTCTGATGAAGCTCTATGAGGGCAATCCCGCCAAGTGACCAATCGTTCCCCGTTTGGCCGAGCACCGATCCGAAAGCGGGGCGTGTTATCGTCATAGCGGACCATAGGGTACTTTTGCCGATGCGTCAGACTACGATTTCTACTTTTGCCATGTGGAGTCTGTCGGAATTAGAGGACTATTTCGCTGATTTTCGATAGACTGTGCCGAGTTCCCATGCCTCCAGCATCACAAGCAAAACACTAGGGCCGGATTGGATGATCCTTCAGGCATGAAAAATCTTCACCCTCGCGACGTGCCAGTCGTTCGAAACTTGCCGCCAAATCTTATGCGCGAGATCGGGCGCGTCATTTTCTCCCATTCATACGTAGAATGGCGGCTTGGTTTGATCATCTATGACATTCTGCACGTCACTAAAATCCTCGGCCGGCTAGTGCCCAGAGACCCTCGCGCCGTGGACCAGTTCGATCTAATTTGCGATCTCGTCAGCCTGAAAGACGTCAAAACAAGTGTTGATCTTATTCGCCTACGGAAGTCTTTGCTCTCTGCTACAACCCAACGGGATCTGCTCGCTCACGGCACTTGGGTGAGAGACCCGAAAACAAAGGCCTTCCTGCTTTGGGGTAGAGGGAAGCCTGTAAGAATCAAAAAGTTGCAAACAAAGCGATCATTAAAATCGACCGCGCCGAGATACGGAATAGAAGAATGTCGATCTCTCAGTCAGCTCATTGAAGGGATCATTCTGACCGTCGATGATCTGTATTCCGACACCTTGGGTCAGCCCGCCTCATCTCGACAAAAATTGCACTGACCACACCTTCGGCAAAATCGCCACTCGCAATTGGGGCACAACATACATACTTTGGGGATATCACCGGCCAGAGCTTTGCCTACAGGCGTCGGTGGCTGAGAGACCGGTAATCTCCCGCCTGGAACCAAAAGGGGAGCCAAATGTTCGCTGAGAAGCACGCCCAATATTTCATGGGGAAGGCAAAGCGTGTGTTAGGCCTCGCAAAGGCTCAACGCGAGGGAGCAAAGATTCAGAGTGAGGGGGCAGATAAATTAGAGGCACTCGGTCACGAATTTGAAGCTAAGGCCGACGAGATCGAGACTAATATTAAAAAAGATAGACAGAAGTAGCCGCGTCAGACTGCGGCTCTCATGTCTGCTGACCCAAAGCGGACACTATGCAGTTAAGCACTCTTGGCCTTGCTTAGCTGTTGATGTGCGGAGCGTCATTACCATGCAAAACGCCAAAGAGCTTGAGCAAAGTATCGCGGCGTTTGCGAGCGACGCCAATGGCGGGCTTATCGCGACCGCGAGTCCGTTTGGAGCAAACCATCCCGATGTGATCGCGAGGCTGGCAGCCCAGTACAAAGTGCCGGCGATCTATCCGTTCCGTTACGTTACTACATTCAGGCGGGCGGGCTGATGTCATACGGCACTGCGATTGTGAACCAGTCTCCACCCGCGGCCGAATATGTTGACTGCATCCTCAAGGGTGAGAAGCTTGCTGATATGCCGGTGCAGGCGCCGACGAATTGTTGATCAACCTCAAAGCAGCCAAGGCGCTCGGCCTTGCCGTACCACCAACACTCCTAGCCCGCGCTGACGAGTGATCGGGTAATTCCGCGCCATGTCCGCTATTGGCACTTAGCGGACATGGGTTTGTGCGGTGCGCATGTCTGCTTTTGACCCAAAGCGGACACGCGGCAACTGACGGCTTGCACCTATGGATAATGGTCAGGAGGAGGCTAGTGAAAGCTTCGAGCTCGACCATCATGGTTTAGTTTGTGCGCCCAGTGAATAAAATCATCAAAGTAACGTTTGACGGACTGCCATGGCGGCGATGCCTGGAGCCACGTCAGCCATTCAGCGCCAAAATTGTAAATCCACGCGAACGCCTTAATCATCATTAGCTTGTCGCGTCCAATATGAAATATCCGTTCTACAATCGTGATTTTCAAAACTTCGCCAAGGATGAGAACCGCCAGCCCGAATTTGATGTGCCCCAATGCAATGATATAAGCGCTCAAAGGCTTAAGAGGTTCTAGCAAAACGAGAGGAACCGCGAACAATGCAAGCGTGGAATAGGCGCCAAGAGAAGAGATCCACAGCGCTATAAATTTAAACAGATTTAAGGTGGCAATTTTTTTTAAGAGAGGTCCTAGGATCGATAGGGCCAATGCATCGATGACAAGATAGACGGCCGCCACCACGACGACGAACGGCTCGAAAATGGTTTTTAGAATTGTTCGCGTCACAGTTTACTATCTGGCGGTAACGCTAGAGGCGTTCCTCTCCATTTCGCAGCTCGCGGTCAGGTTGATCGATCTGGTTTCTTTGTATGCGGTCGCGCTTGTTGGCTTCGTGACGTCCGATAGCGCAGCCAGCCGCTGCTCCCAATAGCGCATGGTGCCCCGAATAGTGCCCTGCGACGCCACCAACCGCAGCTCCCTTAAGACACCCCTTAGCGTCCGCGCTGGCAGCGGCCAGCACGACTAGAACAGTTGCACACCCGATAAGTGTCTTCATTTCGTCTCCAAAATTCGGCTCTCAATGACAATCCGTGTCGAGAACAATCGTTCCGGCAATGTCCGCTACTGGCACAAAGCGGACATCGGGGCTGGTCTCCAATCGATTGGCTGTCCCGGGCTCGGCACTGGCGTTTGCGGCGGGTCGGACAGATCAATGAGTTCACGCCTAGAGGGGATCAAGCCGATGTAGTAATCTTTCTTCCGCTGGCACAAATAATTCATCAACTAACGTACGAAATCGCGCTCACCGGAGGAAATCGTCATGCATATGTCTGCTGAAAGTCTGCTTGTTATACTGTTCGTCGGTGCTGTTGCCGGCTGGCTGGCCGGCCAAATCGTGCAAGGGACAGGCTTTGGCTTGGTTGGCGACATTATAATTGGAATCGTCGGCGCCTTCATCGCCAGTTGGCTATTTCCCCAGCTCGGCATTCATCTTGGTGCTGGCATTGTTGCCGCCATCATTGCTGCCACCATCGGCGCCGTACTGTTGCTCGTGATCGTGAGGTTGGTCCGGCGAGGCGGACGTTGGTAGCCGCACTTGTGGCTCGCAATGTCTGGGTTCTTTGGCCATGGTAAACATCCTTCTGTTGCTGCGCGACAACGCGCCCCCGCCGGTAAATTCGGACGGGCGCTTCCCGCAAACGGCTTCGATTAACGCGGCGGTACTCGGTGGCGGCCAACGGATTTTTCTCACCGGCGCCAGCCGTCATGTCAAATGACACGCACTTGGCGCGCACTCGCGATCACTGTGTGAAGTAGGAACCAACGTTTACCGAGCAGGTTGGTGACATGGAGGCATCCATGACCAACGAAAATTTTGAAAACGCACAGTCGCCCGAACATCAGACACGCAATAAAAAAATGGGGGACGCCGCCAGCGAGGCATTTGCCAGTGCTTCCGACATGGCGCGCGACGCAACCGAGAAGGCCAAACGCGCGGCGGCAGACACGGCCGCATCGGTATCCGACCACGTCATGGGCATCCTAAATGAACAGCTGGGCGCTGGCGCTACCTCGGCAAGCCAGTTTGCGAGTTCCATGCGCATTGCGGCGGACGACCTCCAGCAGGACAATCCCCTGCTTGCCGGCTTTGTCCGCGGCCTTTCCCACAACCTGGACGATTATGCCGATCGTCTCGGGGACAAAACGATCGAGGACCTGACTCGGGAGGCGAGTAACTTCACCCGCCAGCAGCCGGCTTTGGTGTTTGGATTAGCGGCCCTGGCCGGTTTCTTTGCCTTCAGAACGCTGAAGAACGCACGTTCAATATCCTCTCCGCCGATCCAGCCGACCTATCAGAATTCCGCGGGCGGGCGACATGGCTGAGCAATATTCCTACACGTCCCTGCCGAATGCGTTTTCAAGGGTGATAACGGATCTGGCCGACTTGCTGCAGAAAGAGATGCGGCTGGCGCGCGCGGAACTTTCGGAAAAACTGTCGAGCAGCATCCGTGCCGGCCTCTGGATTGTCATGGCGGCGGTTCTGGCGATGGTCGCGACGCTGCTGATCGTGCAGGCCTCTGTCTTCGGGCTTTCGGCAGCGACGGGGCTGGCGCTGCACTGGTCCAGCCTCGTGGTCGCAGCCGTGCTGGCTCTTGCGGCCGCCGCGGCGTTTGCCAAAGGCAAATCGGATGTTCCGGATCCGATCGCGCCGGATCGTACCATCACCCAAGTCAAGCAGGACATTGCGGCAGCCAAGGAGCAGTTCAAATGAGCGCACAATCACGGGCAACCTTCGGCGCGGGTGGCGAGTGGATTTTCGACGTCATCAAGCGCAACCCGGAAGGAACTCTGCTACTGGCAGCGGGCGCGGTTCTTATGATGAGAACGAACGTATCGCGGCCGGACCGATCCGATTACCGCAACTTCAGCGCTCAAACAGCCGAACGTCCGCAAGACGCCGCCGAAGGGGTCACACAAACCATGCAGTCCGCAGCAGCTTCTTACGCTTCATCGGCGTCTGATGCCGCCCGGCAAACGATGGACACGGCGAAATCCTACGCTTCGTCGGCATCCGATTATGCGGACAAGGCGCGACGCACTGTTGGAGAGCAATCAGAGCGCGTTGTTCGGCAAACCCAGACTCTCGCGCAAGGCATCTTGCAAAATCAGCCGCTAACGATTGCGGTGGCGGGTGTAGCCGCGGGCGCGGCTTTGGCCGCTGCATTCCCACCGACTGATCTGGAAAAACAGACGCTGGGCCCCGTCGGCGATCAAGTCTCGAAGACTGCGGAACGGGTGGGTGATCAACTGAAACAGGCCACGGCAAAGGCCGGGGAAAAACTCAAAAGCGCTGCCGCAGAGCGCGGGCTAAATGTGGAGGGCTTGAAAGACGTTGCGGGCGAGGTCGCCGACACATTCAAATCCACCATGAAGGGCGAACCGGATGCCGGCGCAAATTTTGCGCCATCGGGCCAAAGCGGCGGTAGCACGAGGAACCGGTGATGACAGACGTGTCCCTACTTGATCATGAGCGCGCGGTGGAACGCTCGCGCGTGAAGCTCGCGGACGACCTCGCCGTGCTGTGTTCTGCCGATACCTTCGCCACGTTTACCGATGACCTGAAACAGGAA
This sequence comes from uncultured Alphaproteobacteria bacterium, assembly GCA_963831275.1. Lineage (GTDB taxonomy): Bacteria > Pseudomonadota > Alphaproteobacteria > Rhizobiales > Xanthobacteraceae > Pseudolabrys. The sequence goes on from CAWHPN010000001.1 coordinate 19,626, forward strand.
GCGCTGGATTCACGCGACGCCTTATGGGACGAACTGAAGGCTAGGGCGACCGCCAATCCGGCAGCCGTTTTGGCGATCGGAGTGGGGTTGGCGTGGCGGTTTGTGCAACGGCCACCGATTGCCGCCGGATTGATCGGGTTTGGTCTTTACAGTTTATGGAAGACCGATCCGAAAGATCCGGAGACCAGCGACACTTACCGCGGCAAACAATTCGTCAAGAATCAGGCCAGCGAGTTCATGTCTACGGCCTCGGACATGGCGGAAAACGTCAGGACGAAAGCGGTTAATGCTTACGATGCGGCAAAGGAGAAGGTTGCGGCATTGTCAGATACCGTTGGGCAGGCCGTCGGCGACGCGCGCTCAAAAGTTGTATCGGGCAGCGACACCGTTGCCGGTATCATAGACCGGGCGCAGGATGGTGTGCGAGATCAGGTCGGAAACGCGGCCGACACCGCTAGCGAGACAATACGCGATGACGATACGCGCAACACGATATTGTTGGGTGTGGCCGGGGTGGCGATTGCAGCCGCGCTCGGCATCGCGTGTCAAAAGCGGATTTTCGACATGAACGATGACGCCTAGTCGGGTTAGCGCATGGCCGCGTCACACTGAACTATAAATCCTAAGAACCGGCTCTAAGCGCAACACCCATCGAAAATGAGCCCGGGACCTCGCCCCCCGGGATGTCATTGCTGCCGAAGAGGCGTCCAGCCCATATTTCGACTTGTCGAGTTGCGCTCACGGATGTCCGCTTTCAGGGGCAGAGCGGACATGTCTGCTTTTGACCCAAAGCGGACATTGGCAATCGTCTTCCAGTCTTCCAGTCAGGGCGTGTAAGATACCTTATTGGGGGTCTTTGGGCGGCGATGAGTAGCGCGACAACGACGTTATCAAAGGAGGATGCGGACCGTTTTCGCTCCTATGAACGCCAGCGCCACGACAATTTGGCGACGACCTACCACGACTTTTTCACACCGGTGACGCTACTGGCGGCCCACCAGCTGCTAAGGGCCGCGCAGGTTCGGGCAGGCAATGACATTTTGGATATAGCCACCGGGCCAGGTTCACTTGCAGCAGAGGCAAAGAAGCTAGCCGCAAAACCAGTTGGTTTAGACCTCTCGCCGGGAATGATTGAGCTTGCGAGAAAATCTTATCCTGGCATCGATTTTCGTGTGGCTGATGTTGAACATCTACCGTTCAACGATGGAGCATTTGACGCTGTGGTTTGCAATTTTGCGCTGGGACATTTTCCGCATCCCGAAGCAGCAACCGCGGAATGCGTTCGAACACTTAAAGCCGGCGGACATATTGCTTTATCGTGGTGGGATGATCCCAGTAAACAACGAATTCAAGGACTCTTTCGAGAAGCAATCAGTGAAATCGGAGCAACGCTACCGCCCGATGTACCCAAGGGCTATTCGATCCTTCGTTTCGCCGATACCGATGAGTTCCATCGCTTGCTCGATGGAGCCGGGCTTGCCGATATCAAAGTCGAAGACCACAAAACAAATTATCTGATACCTGACATCGATACGCTGTGGCGTGGCGGTCTGGGCAGTTTCGCTGTCACCGCATCGGCTATCGCACATCAGGACGCCAAGACGCAGGCCGCCATCCGCGCTGCACTGGAGCGCCGAGCAGCGGTTTACATGACACCATCAGGAATAAAATTACCCGTGGCATTCAAGATCGGCTCCGGGACAAAATCGTGACATCTAAGCGGTGCGTCGAACTTCATGAAGGAACGCGGTCGACATAAAGCGGGCACAAAGGTACGGCGCCAGCCTAATCCGAAGGCTCGCAAGCCGCCAAAACGCCGTGCCCGATTGGGGGATCAGCTTGCGCGCCTAAAGCGACAGCGCGACGAGGCCCTCGAGCGACTGACAGCAACCTCCGAAGTACTGCAAGCAGTGTCCCTCTCGGCTGGAGAGATACGATCTGTATTCGAAGCTATCCTCGCGAATGCCATGAAGATTTGCGAGGCCAAATTCGGTCACCTCTTACTCTTTGATGGCGAGAGCTTTCACGCGACGCACCTGCACGACGTTCCGTCGTCCTATCGCAAATTTTGGGAACAACAGGGCCCGATACGAGCAAACCCGAATACAGGCCTTGGTCGCATTGCGCGTACACGACAAGTCGTCCACATCCCAGACCTTAAAGCCGAGCCAGCCTATACTGAACGAGAGCCGTTACGTGTCGCGACCGTCGACGGTACAGGGGCGCGGGCTTTTCTTTCGGTGCCCATGCTCAAGGAAGATCAACTTGTCGGTACTATCGTCATCTATCGCCCGGAGGTAGGTCCTTTTACTGACGAACAGATCGCCCTATTGCAAAACTTTGCAGTGCAGGCCGTGATTGCCATCGAGAATGCGCGTCTGCTCAATGATCTCAATAAACTGAACCAACAGCTAGAACAGCGTGTCGCGGACCAAGTGAGTGAAATCGAGCGCATGAGTAGGCTGCGACGTTTTCTTTCGCCGCAAATTGCCGATCTGATTGTCGCGTCCGGTTCGGAGAAGCAGCTCGAAAGCCACCGTCGAGAAATCACCGCGCTGTTCTGCGATCTGCGCGGCTTTACCGGCTTCTCTGAAAGCTCTGATCCAGAAGATGTGATGGCGCTATTGCGCGAATATCACGCAGCGATTGGTGGCATCATAAACAGGTATGGCGGCACGCTCGAACGTTATGCTGGGGACGGGGTGATGGTGGTGTTCAATGATCCAATTCCGATTGATAATCCAGCCCTACAAGCCGTACTCATGGCCATTGATATGAGAATGGCCATTGGTGGATTGGTTGAGAAGTGGCGTAAACTTGGGCACGACATTGGCTTCGGTATTGGAATTGCGCACGGATTTGCCACGCTAGGCACTATCGGTTTTGAGGGACGCTTTGATTATGCCGCCATCGGAACGGTGTCCAATGTCGCATCGCGGCTTTGCGACGAAGCAAAGTCGGGGCAAATCTTAATTAGTCCTCGTGTGTTGATGGCCGTTGAGAAGGACGTAACAATTGAACCAGTCGGCGATTTCGCACTCAAGGGCATCCGCCGACCACTGACGGCTTACAACGTGTTAGGCACTAAGGCTGCAAACTAGCCAGCGACGGAACGGCTCTATGTCCGCTTTTGGCACTTAGCGGACATCGCCTAGTGCACTGCACATGTCCGCTAATGCCCAAAGGCGGAGGGGCGCACCCCATTTGCTGTAATGCACAAACATTCCATGCGCTCACTGATGTGTTAGTGTGGAGTTTCTTGGGGAGAAGCTGAGTGAGGCGGCGCGACTTCATTGCAATCGGTGGGGCGGCCATCGCGTGGCCGGTTTGTTCGCGCGCACAGCAGGCCAAAGGGCCGACCAGAATTGGTTTGCTGCCGTTCGGTTCACCATACGACGCCTACGACAAGTCGCTGGTTGACGCGTTTCGATCAGGTTTGCGCGAAGCGGGCTTGATTGAAGATCGCGACATAGTGCTCGATATTGTGTGGACTTCCGGCAGCGATGCCGACACCGATAAAGCGGTGGCGGAACTCATGCGCCGGGGCGCGGAAGTGTTGGTACCCACCGGCTCAACCGCATCGGTGGCTGCCAAGCGCCATACGTCCACAATCCCGATTGTGTTCATCAGTGTAGGCAATCCCGTCGCCATGGGTTTGGTTGAGAACCTTGCGCACCCGGGCGGGAATGCCACTGGTTTCAGCGACGTCTTTTCTGAGTTGAGTGCCAAGTTGGTGGAGTTAGGCACGACAGTAAACAAACAAGATACAATTTATTACCTCTGGCACACCGCATGGCCTGACGGGAAAAATCGGTTTCAAGCCACCGAGCAGGCCGCTCAGTCAGCTGGCGTAAAGTTGCGGGCAAGAGGAATTGCCGAAAGCGCGGACATCGACCAGGCCATCACGGCGATGAAGATGGATGGCGCGACGATAATCATCGTTCAACCGAGCCCTTTCACTTATCGACAGCGCTCTCGTATCATAGAGAGTGCGTCCCAAAACAGTGTAGCGACGATATTTGGTTTTCCAGCAGCAGCGAGAGATGGCGCGTTGATTTCATACGGTCCGGACTATCTCACGATGAATCAGCGGGCTCCACTCTATGTCAACAAAATCGTCAAAGGCACCAAGCCGGCTGATCTCCCTGTCGAGTTGCCCACAAAGATCAGTTTGCTTGTAAATCTTAAAACCGCCAAGACGCTTGGGGTTCACGTGCCACTGCAACTTCTTATTCGTGCCGATGAATTGATCGAATAAACCCATTTTTATTGCACAGCATGAGTCCGCTATTGGCACTTAGCGGATAATTGGCTTTTGCACTGCATATGTCTGCTTCTGACGCAA
>CAWHPN010000002.1:5000-474838 GCA_963831275.1 uncultured Alphaproteobacteria bacterium
GCTCAAGCGGGGATGCTGAGATGCAAGACATCAGCGAGCCTCGGACTGATCGTTGGCTCACACCAAAAGCTACGTTGCACTTTCCAGCCTAGCGCGGGCGGCCCATCTCAGACCTATACGGGCCACATAAATCGTTTAGGCCTCGACCTTGGGGTAACTGCCGGTGGTGTCATGGCATGGGCTGTGTTCGCGCCTTCTTCAGGAGTGCCCCATGGTGCACTTGCCGGTAAATATGTTGGCGCGAGCGGTGATGTGTCGTTGGGAGTGGGCGTTGGCGCAAACGCTCTAGTCGGGGGATCGAATTGGACAATCGCACTGCAGCCGCTTTCCGTTGAGGGTCAGGTGGGTATCAATCTCGCATTAGGTGTCGCCGGGCTGACACTGAGATAGGGCGATAACAAATTTGCGTGAAATTCCGTTTTAGAAAATCTAGATAGTGACGAGGCGTAGATGTCCGCTTTGGGCCAATAGCGGACGTCGCAAATTCTAAAGAGCCACGTTCGCTTTCCGCGCGTTTGCAAAGGAAGGAGAAGGTGCCTAGGCTGATTCAATCTCCACCGCACAACAGGCAAATTTTGTATTGCAAGCCAACAAAGTTCAAATTGGGTGCGGCGAAGGTCGCAGCTTTAGTCACCCTGACCCTGATTTTTTCAGGCTGCGCTAAGGAACGCTGGGATCCCGATACGGACCCGGGCGCGGTTGCTTGTCAAAACGCTTATGAATTCTCTCCCGGCACCCCGGAATATGATCAATGCATGCAGAAATTTAAGGAAATTGATTCTCGAAAAGGAAATTGGCCGGCCTATTGAGACGCCAAGCCCAATTCAACGCACCCACGTCACCTTCACGCATTCAAGCGTCGGGATGACAAATGTCTATCTGTCGCGCTGACAAACTAGGTGCTGTGAAGTCAAATATCCGCTTTTAGGGGACAGCGGACATTTAGCCCGCCACTGATCCATCTCAACTCATTATTATACTGGCCTAATTGGAACTCGCAGCGCATGGCTCATCACGTGACCGTGGAGCGGCGACTTTTTGTTGCATTGCAATACGCGGCCCGCACAGCATCAGCCAAAGCGCGGCAAAAAGCCCCGCGCCAAACGTCCAATAGCTTCTAGCGAATATGTACTATTTATGATTTGGCCTAATCTGGTTACGATATAGGACAGGGACGATCAAAGGGTCATCGAGCCGACAAAGATCGGCCGAATGGGGGATATCAGGGAGGAGTTTGAAATGCGGACTACGCGTAAAGTTTCAGGTTTTGCAGCTGTGTGTTTTGGCGGAGCGGTTGCGTTGTCGATGCCTGCGTGGGCATGGGAGCCCACAAAGCCCATCGAAATTATAGTTCCAGCCGGTACCGGCGGCGGCGCGGATCAGATGGCCCGCGTCATGCAGGGCATTATCACCAAGCACAATCTGTCCAAACAGTCGGTTGTTGTCATCAATCAATCGGGCGGTGCGGGTGGCGAAGGATTTCTCGCCGCCAAGAACGCAAAGGGCGATGCCCATAAGCTGATCATCACCTTATCAAATCTATTCACCACCCCGTTAGCCACCGGCATTCCTTTCAACTGGAAGGATCTCACGCCGGTTGGGATGATGGCGCTCGATGAATTCGTCCTCTGGGTCAATGCGGACACGCCGTACAAGACGACCAAGGACTACATCGCCGCTATCAAGGCCGCGCCTGACAATCATTTCAAGATGGGTGGCACCGGCTCGAAGCAGGAAGATCAGATCATCACGGTCGCGCTTGAAAAGGCGACCGGCAAGAAGATGACCTATATCCCCTACAAAGGCGGCGGTGCGGTGGCCGTGCAACTGGTCGGCGGCCACGTCAACTCGACAGTCAACAATCCGATCGAGGCGGTGGCGCATTGGCGTGCAGGCAAGCTGCGGCCACTGTGCGTGTTCGATAGCAAGAAGCTCGACTATCACGAGAAAATCACAACTGACATGTCCTGGAATGACATCCCGACCTGCAAGTCGCAGGGCCTCGATGTCGAATATCTGATGCTGCGCGGCTACTTCATGCCGCCGGGCGTCACGAAGGATGAGGTCGCCTACTACGTCGACCTGTTCAAGAAAGTACGTGAAACGCCCGAGTGGAAAAAGCTGATGAGCGACGGCGCCTTCAACACGACATTCATGACTGGCGACCAATACGCCAAATGGGTGGCCGACGCGGAGAAGTTGCATGAAGGCTTAATGAAAGAAGCCGGCTTCCTCGCCAAGTCCAATTGATCCTGCGGTAACCTCAGCCGCAGATACGCGAGACCATAATGAATCAAGCAGCCAAAGAAACCGGTGGGACGGGTCCGTCCCACCGGAGCGTCGAAATCGGAGTAGCCGTGTTCATGGCTCTCCTCGCGCTGATCGGAATTTACGGGAGCATCAAGGTTGGAATCGGCTGGGGTGACGAAGGACCGCGCGCCGGTTTCTTTCCATTCTATGTCAGCATCGTTGTTTTAATTTCCTGCGCCATCAATATCTTTTCCGTGGTTGCGGTTGCCGACAAAGGCAAGGTATTCGCGGAATGGAGCCAACTACGGCAGGTTTTGTCGGTCCTGGTGCCGACAATCATTTATGTCGCTTTGGTGCCTTACATCGGCATCTATGTAGCCTCGGCCTTGCTTATTGCCTTTTTCATGCGTCTGTTCGGCCGATATGGATGGATCGCGTCCGCGGCAGTTTCGGCCGCAGTGCCGATCTTGACGTTCCTGATGTTTGAAATGTGGTTTCTGGTCCCTCTGCCGAAAGGGCCGCTCGAGAACATGCTGGGATTCTAAAGGTCGAAGAGCTGCGATGCATGCGCGGTCGTAGTGGGCAACAACAAGAAGACGGGACGTATGGAAGATATCGGCAATCTTTTCCACGGCTTTGCGGTCGTCGTGCAGCCATTCAACCTCGTGCTGATGGTCGTCGGCATCGTGCTTGGTGTCATTGTTGGCGTGCTGCCAGGCCTTGGCGGTGCCAATGGTGTGGCAATCCTGCTGCCGCTGACGTTTTCGATGTCACCTACTTCAGCGATCATCATGCTGTCCTGCATTTATTGGGGCGCGTTGTTCGGTGGTGCTATCACTTCGATTCTGTTCAATATTCCGGGCGAACCGTGGTCGGTGGCGACCACTTTCGACGGCTATCCGATGGCGCAGAACGGTCGCGCCGGCGAAGCACTCACCGCCGCATTCACATCGTCTTTCGTCGGCGCGCTGTTCGCCGTAATCATCATTACGCTTGTGGCTCCGCTTGTCGCGAGCTTCGCATTGCGGTTCGGCCCACCTGAAATTTTTGCGGTTTATTTTCTGGCATTCTGCAGCTTCGTCGGGCTGAGCAAGGAGCCACCCTTCAAGACCGTCGCCTCCATGATGCTGGGATTCGGGCTTGGCGCCGTAGGTCTTGATCAGATGACCGGCCAACTCCGGCTGACCTTCGGCGTCGAGCAGATGCTCAATGGCTTCGACTTCCTGATCGCGGTTATCGGCCTGTTTGGCATCGGCGAAATTCTGCTGACGATGGAAGAGGGGTTGAGCTTCCGCGGCAAGCCTGCCGCGCTGAACATGAAGATCGTGCTCCAGACCTGGAGAAAGTTGCCGCGCTATTGGCTCCTCTACCTACGCTCTTGTCTGATCGGCTGCTGGATGGGCATCAGTCCTGCAGGCGCCACGCCAGCCTCTTTCATGAGCTATGGCATCGCCAAACGAATCTCGAAAAATGGTCACCTGTTCGGTACCGGCCAGATCGAAGGTGTCATTGCACCCGAAACCGCCGCACATGCTGCCGGCACGTCAGCACTGCTGCCGATGATCGCGCTCGGTGTTCCCGGCTCGCCTACCGCGGCAGTGCTGCTCGGCGGCCTGTTGATTTGGGGATTGCAACCAGGCCCGCTTCTCTTTGTGGAGCAGAAGGATTTCGTGTGGGGCCTGATCGCCAGCATGTACATGGGAAATATTGTCGGTCTTCTGGTGGTGCTGACCTGCGTTCCCTTGTTCGCATCTATTCTGCGCATTCCGTTCAGCGTTATTGCGCCGGTGATCATGGTGTTCTGCGCGATCGGCGCCTATACCGTGCACAACAATACTTTCGATGTTGTCATGATGGTGGTGTTCGGTGTCGCCGGTTACTTCATGAAAAAGTGCAACTATCCGATGGCTCCGATGGTGCTTGCGATCGTGCTCGGTGACAAAGCGGAGGAGTCGTTCCGCCAATCGCTTCTCGCCTCGCAAGGCGGGCTTAGTGTGTTTTTCTCGACCGGGCTGGTCAGCTCGATCATGACCCTTGGGCTTATTGCGCTGTTCTGGCCACTCATCCAGGCGGGCTGGACTCGCGTGCGTTCCGGCAAACTGCGGCCGGCGGAATAACCCGGGTCACAAACCCCGCCTCCCGTCTGCGACCCACCTGTGAGGCCGTAAAACAACGTGATTGCCGCGCAGGCAGGCGTCTGGCATATTGTATACCAGTCATGAGTGAGCACCGTAAAACGCATCGTGTTCGCCTGTCCGGTCGCGGAGCTGCCGCCCGCGCTCCGCTCGCGCGGCATCCGGCCCTTGAGCCGATCAATGGCACGCCAAGTTTCAAGCACAAAGCCTACGCGGCGCTGAAAAACGCGATCGTGGCGATGGATATCTATCGTAATCGGGACGACATCCGGCTGGATGAGCGGAAACTAGCTCACGATTTCGGAATTAGCCGGACACCGGTTCGCGAGGCGATGGCGCAACTCGAAAGCGAGGGCTTTGTACGCTCGGTGCCGCGTCGCGGCATCTATGTGGTGCGCAAAACGAAACGCGAGGTGATCGAAATGATCACCGCCTGGGCCGCACTGGAGAGCATGGCGGCGCGTCTAATCACGCAGACTGCGACGGACGATGAAATCGCCGGCCTGCGCAAGATGTTCGCGACTTTCGAGAACGGAGAGCTGCGTGCGCATCTCGACGAATATTCCGACGTCAACATTGAGTTTCATCAGAGCATCATCAAGCTAAGTCACAACGACGTTCTGATCGATCTCGCCGAGAATCTCTTCACTCACATGCGCATGATCCGCCGCAAGACAATCGTCGAGAAAGACAGGGCGGATCGCTCGATCCGCGACCACATGCACATTATCGAAGCCTTGGAAGCGCGCGACACACGCCGTGCGGAAGAACTCGTGCGGGACCATGCGCTTGGCCTTGCCGAGCACGTGGAACGCTACGCCGACTATCTGGACTGACATTCAAATACGCGCGGTCACGCGCGAACGATGAACTGTGTGATCGGGAGGAGTCCCCCATGGCTGAAGCAGCAGTGAAGGCGAAACCTGAAACCGCGCCGGAAGCAGAGCGGGAGCTCACTGACGGCTTTCACCTCATCATCGATGCGCTCAAGCTCAATGGTCTCAACACAATCTACGGCGTGCCCGGAATTCCGATCACCGATTTCGGCCGCATGGCCCAGGCGTCCGGCATTCGAGTCATTTCGTTTCGCCATGAACAGAACGCCGGTTACGCCGCGTCTATAGCCGGCTTTCTCACCAAGAAGCCGGGTGTTTGCCTCACTGTTTCGGCGCCCGGGTTCCTCAACGGCCTGACCGCGCTCGCCCATGCCACCACCAACTGCTTCCCGATGATCCTGATTTCGGGCTCCTCGGAGCGTGAGATCGTCGATCTGCAGCAGGGTGACTATGAGGAAATGGATCAGCTCGCGATTGCCAAACCCCTTTGCAAGGCGGCCTTCCGGGTTCTGCATGCGCAAGACGTCGGCATCGGCCTTGCGCGGGCAATCCGCGCGGCAGTGTCCGGCCGTCCGGGCGGCGTCTACCTCGACTTGCCGGCCAAGCTTTTCGGTCAGGTCATGGATGCCGAGGCTGGCAAGAAGTCCCTTGTGAAGGTGATCGATGCCGCGCCGGCCCAGATCCCGGCTCTGGATGCGGTCAAACGCGCGCTCGATGTTCTCAAGGGCGCCAAGCGTCCGCTTATCATCCTCGGCAAGGGCGCAGCCTATGCGCAAGCCGACGATCAAATCCGCGCCTTCGTCGAGAAGACCGGGGTTCCGTTCCTGCCGATGAGCATGGGCAAGGGCCTGTTACCCGATACGCATCCGCAATGTGCGGGCGCGGCGCGCTCGACGGTGCTCAAAGAGTCCGATGTTGTGATGTTGATTGGCGCCCGACTCAATTGGCTCCTGTCGCATGGCAAGGGAAAGACCTGGGGCGAGACACCGAAGAAATTCATTCAAGTCGACATCGAGCCCAAGGAAATGGATTCGAACGTCGAGATTGTCGCGCCATTGGTCGGCGATATCGGCTCCTGCGTTTCCGCGCTGCTCGAAGACATGGGCGCGAAATGGCCGGCCGCGCCCGCCGATTGGATGAGCGCGGTTGCCAAGAAGCGCGAAGAGAACGTCGCCAAAATGGCGCCGCGGTTGATGAACAATAACTCGCCGATGGATTATCACGGCGCGCTCGGCGTGCTGCGCACCATCGTCAAGGAGCGGCCGGATGCCATCCTCGTCAACGAAGGGGCTAACACGCTCGATCTCGCGCGCGGCATCATCGACGTGTATCAGCCGCGCAAGCGTCTCGACGTCGGTACTTGGGGCGTCATGGGCATCGGCATGGGCTACGCCATCGGCGCAGCGATAGAGACCGGCAAGCCGGTGCTCGCGGTCGAAGGCGACTCGGCCTTCGGGTTTTCCGGCATGGAGATCGAGACCGTCTGCCGCTACAAGCTTCCGGTTTGCGTTGTCATTTTCAACAATGACGGCATTTACCGCGGCACCGACGTCAATACGGTTGATTCCGACCCTGCCACCACCGTCTTTGTCAAAGGTTCGCGGTACGAGAAGATGATCGAGGCGTTTGGTGGCGTCGGCGTCAACGCGACGAGTCCCGACGAGCTTAAGCGGGCCGTCAATGCGGCGATGGACTCCGGCAAGCCGACCCTGATTAACGCGGTCATCGATCCGGCCGCCGGCAGCGAAAGCGGTCGCATCGGCAATCTCAATCCGCAAAGCAAGCTTCAAAAGAAAAAATAATCAGTTTGGTTCAGAGAATTCGAGAGGAAAACGGCAATGGCCACGCGCAAAAAGTCAAAAAGCAAAGGGAAAGCCAAAGCAGCGTCCAGGAAAGTCGTCAAGCTCAAGTCGAAGGGCGTAGCGAAGAAAAAGAACGGCAATGCTCTGCCGAGGCCGTCGAGCAAGGCTTATGGCCACGACGGCAAGGCGCTCACGGGCGTGCGCATCCTCGATTTCACGCATGTGCAATCCGGCCCGACCTGCACCCAGCTTCTCGCCTGGCTCGGCGCCGATGTGATCAAAGTCGAGCGTCCGGGTATCGGAGATATTACGCGCGGGCAATTGGTCGACGTGAAGGGCGCGGACTCGCTCTACTTCACGATGCTCAATCACAACAAGCGCTCGATCACGATCAACTCCAAACACCCGCAAGGCAAACGCGTCCTCAATGAGCTCATCAAAAAGTGCGACGTGCTGGTGGAGAATTTTGCGCCCGGCGCGTTGGATCGTATGGGCCTCACCTGGGAACACATCCACGGCCTCAACCCGCGCATGATTGTCGCGTCGGTGAAAGGATTCGGCCCCGGTCCATACGAGGACTGCAAGGTCTATGAGAACGTCGCGCAATGCACCGGCGGCTCGGCTTCGACCACCGGGTTCCGCGACGGCCCGCCGCTTGTCACTGGCTCGCAGATCGGCGACAGCGGTACGGGGCTTCATCTCGCGCTCGGCATCGTCTCGGCGCTCTATCAGCGTAACCGCACCGGCCGCGGCCAGCGCGTCCTTGCTGCCATGCAGGACGGGGTGCTCAATCTCTGCCGTGTCAAATTGCGCGACCAGCAGCGCCTCAAGGCCGGCCCGTTGCGCGAATACAGCCAGTTCGGCGAGGGCATCGAATTTGGCGACGCCACCCCGCGCGCCGGCAACGATTCCGGCGGCGGCCAGCCTGGCTGGATCCTCAAATGCAAAGGCTGGGAGACCGATCCCAACGCCTACATCTATTTCATCACGCAGGCGCCGGTGTGGGAGGCGATCTGCGACATCATCGGCGAGCCGACCTGGAAGACCGATCCGGACTATGCCAAGCCGCCGGCGCGCCTGCCCAAGCTCAAGGCGATTTTTGCGCGCATCGAACAATGGACCATGACCAAGTCCAAGTTCGAGGTCATGGAAATCTGCAATGCCAAGGACATCCCGGTCGGACCGATCCTGTCGATGAAGGAAATCGCCGAGGACGAGTCGCTGCGCAAAACCGGTACGGTGGTCGAGGTCGATCACCCGACGCGCGGCAAATATCTCACCGTCGGCAATCCGATCAAATTGTCGGATTCGATCTCCGAGGTGAAGCGCTCGCCGCTCTTGGGCGAGCACACCGACGAGATCCTGACCGACGTGCTCGGCTTCAAGGCCAAGGACGTGGCCGAAATCAAGAATTCCGGCGCGCTGAGCGCTCCGGCCAAGGAAGAAAAGGCGGCGTAACGCCGGCAAGGATCGGGAGGAATTGAATGCGTATCGTGGTTCACGGCCAGCAGGCCTTCGGCAAGGCTGTGCTGGAAGCGCTGCTCAAGCGCGGAGAGAATGTCGTTGCCGTCTACGTGGCGCCGGAAAAAGAGGGCGCCAAGGCTGACCCGCTCAAAGAGGCTGCGCTTGCGGCCAAGCTTCCGGTCCATCAGCCCGCCTCCTACAAGGACCCGAAAGTCTGGGAAGAATTCAAGGCGCTAAAGCCCGATCTGCAAGTTATGGCTTTCGTCACATTGTTTGTACCCGAGGACTTCCTCAACATTCCGACGCACGGCTCGATCCAGTATCATCCGTCGCTGCTGCCGGCCTATCGTGGCGCCAGCGCGATCAACTGGCCGATCATCAAGGGCGAGAAGGAAACCGGGCTATCGATCTTCTGGCCGGATAACGGTCTCGATACCGGCGCCGTTCTGGTCCAGAAAAAAACCCCAATCAGCGCTACCGACACGCTCGGCACGGTCTATTTCGACCGTCTGTTTCCGATGGGCGTCGAGGCGATCCTGGAAGGTGTCGATCTCGTGAAGGCCGGCAAGGCGCCGCGCATCAAGCAGGATGAATCCAAGGCCACCTATGAAGGCCGCTGCGGCCCTGGCAACGCCAGAATCGATTGGGGCAAGCCGTGGGAACAGATCGATCGCCTGATCCGCGGCTGCAATCCGGCGCCCGGCGCATGGACCACGCTCGACGGAAAGACCGTGAAAATCTTCGACGCCAAGCCACTGCCGGCTAAAGACCCGAAGGGGATCGCCGGCAAACTCGGCGAAGTCGTTGCGGTGGATAGCGAAGGCCTCACCGTCGTCTGCGCCGATGGGCGCTTCCAGATTACGCGCGTGCAGCCCGCCGACGGCAAGAAGATCGAAGCCGGCGAATGGGCGAAATCGATCAATCTCGCCAAAGGCAAAATTCTCGGCTGAAACTTTTTATAGAAACGGAAACGTCGTCATGCCCGCCTCTCAGCACCAAAATCCAAAATCTGACATTGAAATTTCTCAGTCCGCCAAAAAGCGGCCGATCATCGATGTTGCCAAGGAAAAACTCGGCATCGGCGCCGAAAACCTCGAGCCCTATGGCCACTACAAGGCAAAAGTCTCGATAGACTACGTCCAGGCGCTCAAGGACAAAAAGGACGGCAAGCTAATCCTGGTCACCGCGATTTCGCCGACACCGGCGGGAGAGGGCAAGACCACGACGACCGTCGGTCTGACCGACGCGCTCAATCACATCGGCAAGAAGGCGATGCTGTGCCTGCGCGAGCCTTCGCTTGGCCCATCCTTTGGAATGAAGGGCGGCGCTGCCGGCGGCGGCTATGCGCAAGTCGTGCCGATGGAAGATATCAACCTGCATTTCACCGGCGATTTCCATGCCATTACCTCCGCGCACAATCTGCTGTCGGCACTGATCGACAACCACATCTATTGGGGCAACGCGCTCGGCATCGATTCGCGTCGCGTCACGTGGCGCCGCGTCATGGACATGAACGACCGCGCTCTGCGCGAGATCGTCTGCTCGCTCGGCGGCATCGCCAACGGCTATCCGCGCGAGGCGGGATTTGACATCACGGTCGCGTCGGAAGTCATGGCGATCTTCTGCCTCGCCAAGAATCTCGAGGACCTTAAGGAACGTCTCGGTAACATTATTGTGGCTTATACGCGTGAGCGTAAGCCGGTGCGTGCCAAGGATCTCAAGGCGCATGGGGCCATGACCGCGCTATTAAAAGAAGCGATCGCGCCGAACCTGGTGCAGACTCTTGAAGGTACGCCCGCCTTCATCCACGGCGGTCCGTTCGCCAACATCGCGCATGGCTGTAATTCGGTGGTCGCTACCACCACCGCGCTCAAGCTCGCCGATTATGTCGTGACGGAAGCCGGGTTCGGCGCCGACCTCGGCGCCGAGAAGTTTCTCGACATCAAGTGCCGCAAGGCGGGCTTAAAACCCGATTGCGTGGTCGTCGTCGCCACCATCCGCGCTCTGAAAATGCATGGTGGCGTCAAGAAAGAGGACCTCAAGAAGGAAAACCTCAAGGCGCTCGAAGCCGGCATGTCGAACCTGCAGCGCCACATCGAGAACGTGAAGAAATTCGGCCTGCCGGCCGTGGTTTCGATCAACCGCTTCTCGGCCGACAGCGATGCCGAGATCGCGTTGGTGAAGGAGAAGTGCAAGGCGCTCGGCGTTGAAGCGTTGATGGCCGATCACTGGGCGATGGGCGGAGAAGGGGCCGCGGACGTTGCGAAAGCGGTCGTGAAGGTGATCAACGAGGGCAAAGCCAATCTCAGGTTCCTTTATCCCGACGAAATGCCGTTGTTTGACAAGGTGCGCACCATCGCCAAGGAACTCTACCGCGCCGATGATGCGACCGCCGACAAATCGGTCAAGGATCAACTCAAGACCTGGGAAGAGATGGGCTTCGGCAAGCTGCCGGTCTGCATCGCGAAGACGCAATATTCGTTCTCGACCAATCCGGACGCCAAGGGCGCGCCGACAGGCTTCTCGATCCCGGTACGTGAGGTTAGGCTTTCGGCCGGTGCCGAATTCGTGGTCGCGATCTGCGGTGAGATCATGACCATGCCGGGCCTGCCCAAAGTCCCGTCAGCGGATTCGATCGATGTCAACGCGCAAGGCCAGATCGTGGGCCTGTTTTAGGACCGGTCGGCGTCTCTTGGTGAAAAGGCCCGCCAAAAGCGGGCCTTTTTTGCATCAGGACGGAATTTGGCTTTTGAAATATCTCGGTAAATCGCCCAAATTTCTTAAAATTTTTCGTTCTTTTGCATGGTGGTTGTACAGCGAGTTTTCGGAACTCTGGACTAGGGTGAAACTCGCTACAGCTGCAAAGACAAGTCGTGATCCCGACTAACCAGTGTTGGCCTATGTCAGCGACCGCTACATCTCAACAGACCGATGCGCTTGCGGAAAGCCGCTCGCTGCTCGATGACCTGATCAGCCCGGTTACTACGGCCAGTCCGAAACACCAACTCAGGATCATTGATCGGATTACCGACCTTTTCGCGGCGGGCTCACGCAATTATTCGAGTGAGCAGCTGGCGCTGTTTGATGATGTTCTCGGTCGGCTTTCTAAGGATATCGAGGTCAAGGCCCGCGCAAAGCTTGCGGACCGGCTCGCCGGAATTCACAGTGCTCCACCAAAGCTTATTCGCTCGTTTGCCTTCGATGATGCGATTGAGGTGGCCGCCCCGGTCCTCGTTCGATCGCATCAATTGAGCGACGACGATCTGGTTGAAAATGCTACGACCAAAAGCCAGGACCACCTGTTTGCGATTGCACAACGCCTGAAATTAAGCGAGCCCGTAACCGACGTTTTGGTTGAGCGGGGCGACACGCGAGTTTTGCATCGCGTTGTCCGAAACAAAGGTGCGCGTTTCTCGCTTGCCGGCTACGGACAGCTTACAAACCGGGCGCGATATGATCGCAAGCTGACCTTGGCGCTAGGTGAGCGCAGCGACATTCCGCGTCAATATTTTCTCAAATTGCTGGAGGCAGCGTCAGCTACTGTGCGCACGAAACTCGAAAAGGCCAATCCACAAATGGTCGCCGAAATTCGTGACACGATTGACGATGTCGCTACCACGATGCAACGCGAAGTTCGCGACGGCTCGCGCGCACATTCCGCGGCCGTGCGGGAAGCCAAACGACGTTTCAATGTGCGTCCTATTACTGAAGCCAGCGTTCACGGTCCGGCGCATGCGCAGGACTTTGAAAAGACGGTGGTTGCGTTGGCCAGATTGGGTGTCTTTTCCGTCGACCTCGTCGAACGAGCGCTCCTCGATGAGGGCGAGGATATGGTGCTGCTTCTCGCCAAGGCTGCCGGCTGTTCCTGGACGACGGCTCGAGAATTGCTGCTGATGTATGTAGCGAACCGCAATCTGAAAGCGGATGACCTCACAATGGCGTTCGAGCGGTACAAAAAGCTCAGTCAGCAAACTGCACGAAATATTGTCGCGTTTTACGAACGGCGCATGAAATTGCGAGCGAAGGCGGATGACAGAAATAAAAACTTAGGTTCGCAAGACGTCGCCCCTTCGGCCGATGATGACGACATCGTTGTTGTGCCGTCGCCATCGCTTGCCCCCATCTGATTTGGCGTTCGTTAGTCGAGTTCGATCGGCATCCACTGGATTGCCGCATTGAACATCGCAGCACGTACGCGATTTATCGAATAGGGTGCGCCGAACAGTCGAAGGGCTTCTTTGGTTTCGCCCTGGACGACAACCACCTCGGCGGAAGATTCTCCCCGATGCGCCAGCCGATCGCGCATACGACTGGCGATTTGCTCAATCTCGTGCAGTTCAAGAACAACGTCGTGCACCCGCACCGCGTAAATCAGTCGGACAAAAGAGGTGCAATGCGCCGTGCTTCCGCCACGAGTGCGGCTGTCAAAGTTGTCATGGGCTCGCGTGCCGGCGCCACCAAGCCGATCGTGTGGGTTGCCTCCGGCTCGGTGATAGGAATTGCGCGCAGCACGTCAGTAAGACCCAGCGATGCAGCTAGCCGCGCCGGCATCACGCTCGCCCACCGGCCCGTGCGCACGTGTGAATACAGCAGGATCATCGAGTCCGATTCCAAGGTGATGTGAGGATCGATCCCGGTGTCACGGAGGAGCCGTTCAATAATGCGGCGGTTCTGCATATCCGGCGTCAAAAGGCACAACGGCACCTGCGCGACCTCACTCCAGGTGACGGTATGACGATCACCGAGTGGGTTATCTGCGGCGACGAGCAGCCGGTAACGTTCTCGATACAACGGAATCGCGGTCACGCGCCCGAGCGGTTCATTGTCGAGATAGGTAAGACCCGCGTCAATCTCGAGATTTTCGAGATGGGCCAGAATCTCGATCGATGTGCGGGAGAGAACAGTGAATTGCACCTCGGGATGTCGTGCGCGGAACGGGGTAGTCAGGGTTTCCACCATGGCTAGCGCGGTCGGAATAGCCGCCAAACGAAGTTTCCCGGCAAGGCCGTGTTTGAGAGCGTGGACCTCCTGCCGCATGGCACGGGTATCGCCGACGATGCGGCGAGCCCAATCCAGCACACGCTCGCCTTCTGCGGTGAAGCTCTGGAAACGAGAGCCGCGGTTGACCAGGAGGACGCCGAAGGTCTCTTCGAGTTGCTTGACCCCGGCTGACAATGTTGGCTGCGTGACGCCGCACACCTCGGCTGCGCGTCCGAAGTGCTTTTCTCGGGCCAAAGCGAGAAGAAATTCCAGTTTTTCGAGCATTCAGCCCGACCTATGAAAGGGTTGTTTTAAGTCAGGAACCCCGCGTCGATAGATTTAGTCGATTATGACGCGTGATCGGAAAATACATGAAGCGGGCTTGTATTAATAGACTGCTTCTATCGGCCGATTTGCGGCTGGGGCTTGCCGTCCCTGATTTAGATGCGTTTTTGTGCATTTAGAGGAAGTACGATGAGCATTATGGAACAGCTGCCGCCCAAGACGCCCGGCAATGGGCCTGGTGGCAGACGCCGTCCGCCGCGGACGCCGAAGGGGCGTCAGGTTGACCCGCAAGCTTTGGTGGAAGTCCGCGGGCTCCTCACGGATCGCCCCCGCCGCCGCGATCTGCTGATCGAGCATCTTCATCTAATACAGGATCAGTACGGCTACCTTTCCACCGCGCATCTCGCTGCGCTCGCCGCCGAGATGAAAATGGCGCTCACCGAAGTTTATGAAGTCGCGACCTTTTACGCGCATTTCGATGTCGTGAAGGAAGACGAACTTCCACCGCCGCCCGTTACCGTGCGGGTGTGCGATTCACTGTCTTGCGCCATGGCCGGTGCCGAGAAGTTAATGAAGGAACTTTCGAACACGCTCGGACGTGAGGTGCGCGTCGTTCACGCCCCCTGCATGGGAGCCTGCGACCGTGCACCGGTCTGCGCGGTCGGCCACGTTCAGACATTCAACGCTACTCACGACACGGTAACGGCCGCCGTAAAAGCAAAGCCTCACGCGCACACATGGAAACCGGATACTGATTTTGCCGCCTATCAAAAAGCGGGAGGCTACGCGCTGCTCAAGTCTTGTCTTGCCGACAAGCGCACGCGCGACGAGCTGATCAAGATCGTAAGCGACGCTGGCCTGCGCGGTCTCGGAGGCGCGGGATTTCCGACCGGGCGCAAATGGTCCCTGGTGCGCGCCGAGCCGGCGCCACGAATGTTTGCGGTCAACGCCGACGAGGGTGAACCGGGCACATTCAAGGACCGCCACTACCTTGAACGCGATCCGCATCGTTTCATTGAAGGCATACTGATTGCGGCGTGGGTCGTGGAGACAAGCGAGACGTATATCTATATTCGCGACGAGTATCCCGAACTCCGCCTCATGCTCGCCGACGAAATCGCCAAGGTCGAGACAGCCGGTTTCTCTCCTCACACGAAGCTGCATTTGCGTCGTGGTGCTGGCGCCTACATCTGCGGCGAAGAATCGGCGATGATCGAGTTGATCGAAGGTAAGCGCGGTCTGCCGCGCCATCGTCCGCCTTACGTTGCACAAGCCGGCCTATTCGGTCGCCCCACGCTGGAGCAGAACGTTGAAACAATGTTCTGGATTCGCGACATTATCGAGAAGGGCGCCGAGTGGATGACGTCACAGGGGCGTCACGAGCGCAAAGGCTTCCGCAGTTTTTCGGTGTCGGGCCGCGTAAAGAAACCGGGCGTCGTGCTCGCACCGGCCGGGGTAACTGCGCGCGAACTGATCGAGGAATTCTGCGGCGGAATGGCCGACGGTCATAAGTTCAAGGGCTATTTGCCCGGCGGCGCCTCAGGCGGCATTTTGCCGGCCTCGATGGCGGACGAACCGCTCGACTTCGGAACGCTCGAAAAATACGGCTGTTTCGTCGGCTCCCATGCGGTTGTTATTCTCTCAGACAAGGACGATATGAAGGCTGTCGCATTGAATTTGATGCGGTTCTTCGAAGACGAGAGCTGCGGCCAATGCACGCCATGTCGTGTAGGCAGCGAAAAAGCAGCGAAGCTGATGGCCAAAGGTCCCTGGGACGTAAAACTACTGGAGGAATTATCGACCGCGATGCGCGATGCGTCGATTTGTGGCCTTGGCCAAGCAGCGCCGAATCCGCTGTTATGCGTTTTGAAATATTTCCCTGATGAATTGAGCAAACCCATGGGAAGCTGGTGATTATGCCTTTGATCGAAAAGCGGTGACGCATGGCTGATACAAACGGGCAGAAGCCGGCCGGCTACGGCCACGACAATAAAGGCAAAGTTGGCGGCGAAAATCTCGGGGCCGGCAAGCCCGGCGTTGCGCATACCGCCCCCGCCGACAAGGTCGCGGGCAAAGCAAACGGCAAAGGTACGACCGTGAAGTTTACGCTCGACGGCAAGGAAGTTGAGGCCCTGCAAGGCGAGACCATCTGGCAGGTCGCCAACCGCCTTGGCATCGAGATCCCGCACCTTTGTTATTCCCCGGAGCCCGGCTATCGGGCCGACGGCAATTGCCGCGCCTGCATGGTCGAGATCGAGGGCGAACGCGTGCTTGCCGCGAGCTGCATCCGCAAGCCCGCCGAAGGCATGAAAGTGAAGGCGACCTCCGACCGAGCGAAGACCGCGCGGCAGATGGTGTTCGAGCTTCTGGTCACCGATCAGCCCGAGCGTGCGACCTCGCACGATCCGCAGTCCAAGTTCTGGAGCTGGGCGGACAAAATGGGAATCGACATCGCCCGCTTTCCTGAACGCGAGAAAATGCCGCCGTCCGACCGCAGTCATGTGGCGATGGCGGTCAATCTCGACGCGTGCATTCAGTGCAATCTTTGCGTCCGCGCCTGCCGCGAAGTGCAAGTCAACGACGTCATCGGTATGGCCGGCCGCGGCTACGGCGAGAAGATCGTCTTCGATTTCGATGATCCGATGGGGCAATCAACGTGCGTGGCATGCGGTGAATGCGTGCAGGCCTGCCCGACCGGCGCATTGATGCCGGCCACGCTCGTCAACGACAAGAACGTGCGCACCGAATTCCCCGACCGCGAGGTGCACAGCGTTTGCCCCTATTGCGGGGTCGGCTGCCAGCTCACTTATCACGTCAAGAACGACAAGCTGCTTTACGTTACCGGCAAGAATGGCCCCGCGAACCAGCAGCGGCTGTGCGTAAAGGGCCGCTTCGGCTTCGATTACATCAGCAATCCACAGCGGCTCACGAAGCCGATGATCCGGAAAGAGGGCGTGCCGAAGGTGCCGCACGAATTCATCGATCCGATGAATCCGTGGACGCATTTCCGCGAAGCGACATGGGACGAGGCGCTTGACCGCGCTGCGTCCGGCCTCAAGAAAATCCGCGACCGTGATGGCTCAAAAGGGCTGGCAGGTTTCGGCTCGGCCAAATGTTCGAATGAAGAGGCTTACCTGTTCCAGAAGCTGGTGCGCGCCGGTTTCGGCACCAACAACGTCGACCACTGCACGCGGCTTTGCCATGCGTCCTCGGTTGCGGCTCTGCTCGAGGGCGTTGGCTCGGGCGCCGTTTCGGCGACGTTCAATGAAGTGAAGAATTCCGACGTCATCATCGTGATCGGCGCCAATCCCACAGAAAACCATCCGGTGGCGGCTACTTTCTTCAAGCAGGCCGCCAAGCGTGGCGCCAAGCTGGTGGTGATGGATCCGCGCGGGCAAGCCTTGAAGCGTTATGCCTGGCGCACGATGCAATTCAAGAACGGTGCCGACGTGGCGATGCTCAACGCCATGCTCAACGTCATCGTCACCGAGAAGCTCTACGACAAGCAGTACATCCAGACCTATGTCGAAGGTTTCGAGGCCTGGAAGGAGAACATCAAGGATTTCACGCCGGAGGAAATGGCGCCGATCTGCGGCATTCCCGCCGATACCTTGCGCGAAGTGGCGCGCACCTACGCGCGGGCCGAAAGCGCCATCATTTTCTGGGGCATGGGCGTGTCGCAGCATACTCACGGCACCGACAATGCGCGCTGCCTGATCGCTCTTGCGCTCATCACCGGCCAGATTGGACGGCCCGGTACGGGCCTGCATCCGCTGCGCGGGCAGAACAACGTGCAGGGTGCATCGGATGCCGGCCTGATCCCGATGTTCTTTCCCGACTACAAATCGGTCGAGGATCCCGAAATCCGCGCCAAGGTCGAAAACCTGTGGAAGGCCAAGCTCGATCCGAAGAAGGGGCTGACCGTGGTCGAGATCATGGATGCAGTCCATGCGAACACGATCAAGGGCATGTACATCCTCGGCGAGAATCCGGCGATGTCGGATCCCGACCTCAATCACGCGCGCGTAGCGCTCGCGCACCTCGAGCACCTGGTCGTGCAGGATCTCTTCCTGACCGAGACAGCGGTCTATGCCGATGTGGTTTTGCCAGCCTCGGCGTGGCCCGAAAAAGACGGCACCGTGACCAATACCAATCGTCAGGTGCAGATGGGCCGCACTGCATTGCCGCTGCCGGGCAATGCCAAGGTCGACTGGTGGATTACCCAGGAACTCGCCCGCAGGATGGGCCTGAACTGGAATTACACGCACCCGAGTGAAATCTATACGGAGATGGCATCGCTGATGCCTTCCCTGAACAATATTCCGTGGGACCGTGTGGAACGCGAAAGTGCTGTGACATATCCGGCGGATAGTCTCGACAAGCCTGGTCGCGACGTGGTGTTCGACAAGGGCTATCCGCGTCCCGGCGGTTTCGGAAAGCTGGTAGCGGCGAAGCTCCTGCCACCCAATGAAACGCCGGACCATGAGTTCCCGTTCATTCTCACCACCGGGCGTCAGCTCGAACATTGGCACACAGGCGCCATGACGCGGCGTGCCACCGTGCTCGACGCTCTGGAGCCTGCAGCGATTGCTGCACTCTCCCGTGGCACCATCACCAAGCTCGGCATCAAGCCCGGCGACATGGTGCGGGTCACCACGCGGCGCGGTACCGTCGAGCTCAATTCGCGTCAAGACGACGCCATTCCCGACGGTGTGGTCTTCATTCCATTTGCCTTTGTGGAAGCGGCGGCGAATATCCTGACAAATCCCGCGCTCGATCCGTTCGGAAAAATCCCGGAATTCAAATTCTGCGCGGCGAAGGTGGAAGCCGCCAAGCCACAGATGGAAGCGGCGGAGTAGGTGCAGACAAAAAGGTCGGGCTTTCCGGCCTTTCTGCAATTTCCACCGCGGGTTATCGATCCAAGCCAGGCTTGCCGGGCATTCGAGCATCCTTCGGCACAAATTTGGCTGCGAGCCACTGGGCTTCGGTGATTTGCGCAGGCGTCAATTTCTTCGCCACCGCATCGCGAATTCTTGCGTAGTATTCTTTCGCACGCTGTGGGGCCCGCGCCGCGGCCATATTCAGCCACTGGTAGGCCAGCATGTCGTTTCGCTGCACACCGCGGCCTTTATCGTACATAAGGCCCAGCAGATATTGCGCGGTGGCATGGCCTTGTTCGGCAGCGCAAAGATACCAGTGCGCCGCCAGATCGTAGCTCTGTACGACACCGCGTCCATGCTCATACTTGAAACCAAGCAGAGCTTGCGCATCCGCATCGCCCTGGCTCGCCCGCCGTGCGAGCATTTTCGCCGGTGGGGCGTCGTCGCCTCTGACAGTGGCTCGCGGTCTTTCAGTCAATGGTTTGGCGCTCAGGGAGCTGCCCACGAGCATGCAGGCAATCGCCAAACTCACAATCGTCGCGGGCCGGATCATGGTCGACCTCTTTCAGAATGGGAGAAACAACGTGGTTTCGAAAAACCAACCCAGCCAAATTGCTGGCGCGAAAAAAAGGCCGAAAGGCAAATGGCTCGTCGGGCGAAGAGACCGGGCAAGAGCCCATTGGCGCGCCCCGTAAGAAACCAATGCCGCAACGGCTGCGATCTCCACTGTGATCGCCATTGTTTGCCAATCCAGCCATGCGCCGGCGACGCCAGCGAGTTTGACGTCGCCTAGTCCAATTCCTTCGCGTTTACGAAAACTGCGGTATGCGATCCGCAAACCTAGAAAAGCAAACGACAGGACGCACCCTCGCAGGGCCGCCGAAGCCACTGCTTCCATCGCATTGTCAGTGGCGGAAAAGATAGAATTCGCAAACGCAAGCGCCAAAGCCGCAAGGTTGAGCGTGTCGGGGATAATGAAGCTGCGTAAATCAATTACAGCGATTGCCACCATAACCAGCGCCAAGCCAGCCCCAGTGACACCCAGGATATTCGGGGCGACAACAAGACTGGCAACGGCGAAAGGGGTGCCTATAAGAGCTACTATTGTTATGTGAAAGTAAGTCCATTTTTCTGCGCGCGATCTGGCCAACATCATTGAACCGCGCTTATCGGAGTTTGGTCGTTGCAGGTCCGCGCTGTGCTCCGGTGGCGGCGTCGCCTCGCAATTTGGAGCGCATTTCTTCCGCGACGAAATGGGCATCCACGCCATCGCGAACAATCTGGGGCCGGATGAAAATGATCAGTTCCGTACGGGAAAGCCCGTTGGTGCGGCCTGTCGAGAAAACATCACCCAACGGGGACGGCAACTGATCGAGGAAGGGAATGCCATTGCTGGAACGCTGCTGGCGTTCGCTGATCAGGCCTGCCAACAGCACGGTCTGGCCGCTGGCGACGGAAACGGAACTCTTTACCCTGCGCTGTGAAACCGTCGGAGTTAAACTCACAGCGCCAGATGTCGGAGCGACATTGCTGATTTCTTGTTCAATGTCGAGCCGCACGATGCCATTGGCATTCACCCGCGGCACGACACGCAGGATGATGCCCGTATCGCGGTAATCGATGGTATTGACGATGGTGTTGTTGGTCGTCAGCACGGTCGCGCTTCCGGTTGAAACGGGGACCTGATCGCCCACCTGCAGGACGGCCGGCTGGTTGTCGATGACGACAAGCGAGGGATTGGATAGAACCTTTATGCTTGTGACCGAATGCAGTGCGTCAAGAATGACACGTGGTTGAGCCTCTGGGCCGACGAGAAAATTGAAACCGGGAAAAGCGCGACCCAGGAACGCGTTCGCGACGCCGGATGCATCGACTGTCGGCGCCTGTGTTGCGCCGGAATTCAGCGCCGAGCCTCTATCAGGCCTCAAACCGAGATCGTGACTCGCCAAAAAGAACTGAACGCCGTAATTGAGATCATTGTTAAGTGTGACTTCGGCGATCGTCGCGTCGATGGCAACCTGCATAAGCGGTCGATCGATTTGCTGGATTGCCCGTTCGACAGTTCGATAGTTCTCCCGGCTCGCATAAACCAGCAGGCTGTTATTGACGACGTCCGGTGTTATCCGCACGCCGTTGAGCAATGGGCCGCCAATTCCTGCGCGCGCATCCGGCAGTGCGATCGCCGCCGCGCCGGGGGCGGTTGAATTTGCAGCGTCCGCTGAGCCTGCGCGCTGATTGGGGATGACACCGAGCTGCTGTCTGACGCGAGAATTGGCACTCGTTGGGTTGCCGAAACCCTGCCCAAATTGCCCGTTTGGGTTTGCCTGCTCGCCACTCGTTGTCGCTACGGCGCCCGATCCCGGCGCGATCTGGTTGACAGGGTCCAAGGTGCCAGATCCGCCACTGCTGAACATTTCGTTGAGGACCCTCGCCATATGTCGGGCCTCGCCATAGCGGATGCGATAAACGCGAACGCTCAGGTTGGAATTATCGTCATTGTCGAGACGCCTGATCCACGTTGCGACGGTTTTTAAAAGTTCAGGCTTCCGCGCTACCACCAGAATTGCGTTCATCCGGCTGATTGGCTGGAATTTGATAAATTCTGGCCAAGTCCACCCTCTCCGGAATCAACGATTTTTTCGAGCTCAGCGATGATTGGTTCGGGGGTTGTATTTCGGATCGGAAAAGTTCCGACCGATTGTCCCTGCATCCATTCTTCGTCGAAGCTCAGGATGGTATCGATGGCGGCGCGACGCTCCGCTCCACTTCCTTGAATGAGGAGCATGTTACGCGCTGGATCGGCTCGGACCGTCCCTGCCTTGGTAGCAAAGCTATCAAGCAGTTTGATCAGTGTCGGCGCGGACACGTATTGCAGCGAGACAACGGAAATTCCATATCCCGGCTCCGCACGCGCCTGGTTTCTGTCGACCCTGCCGGCGCCGATTGCCTCGCCGAACGGAGCAATGCGGTAGCCTGCCGTTTCCCGCACCAAAACGGCGTTGCTGATACGCAGAGCGTTTTCGAGGACGAATAAAATGTCCGCCTTGGGGACGGGCCTGCCGGAAGCAAGGCTAATCGTTCCCTGAACACGCGGATCGATCGTATAGCCGACACCGAGAATGTCGCCGAGGACGACCTTCGCTATCGTTGTGATAGGAGTATTCTCGAAATTGAGCTCGTAACCGTCATTGCCACTGGAGGACTTTATTTGGTCTTCTGAGTCAGGAGACGGCGATATGGAGACACTCTTTCCAGTGTAGATCGATGTCTGCCGACGATCCGGTGGGTTCGTGCTCAACTCCTGTGCTCCTGGAGCGCGCGGTAGCAAGTCAATAGAACGAACTTGGTCAAAAACGTCGGGTAGACGGTGTTCGGCGTCGTCGACAGTCGTCAGATTGCACCCGGCAGACAAAAGGCAACTCGTTGCAACGATGAAAACGGCCGATGTGCTGCGGGCTGATCGAACCCAGCGCAACGCTTCATAAAAGCGTCTGCGTCGTTCCATTGCTGGAATAGACACTGGACCGCTCCACGAGAGGTAGATGTGGTGATTCAAGGTCAGTTCTGGGTGAGTCGAATCGCTGGTTGAACGCCACACGAATCACGTAACGAATTTTGTAATGGCATCTGAGGTCGAGAGCGAAAAAATTATGCGTGGCAAACGCAAAAAAATTTTTCACAAGGCATTCGAACTGTTCGTCGTCATGCAACTATGCCATGCGCGCAACAGTAATCGCCTCACGCGTCGTGAGTGAGCCTGAAACGACAATCGACAGGCATGCAACGAAAAAAAATAATAAGCGGCTTATCAAATTCGTTATAAAAAACGAGTATCGCCAACGTTGTGCACGTCGATAATTCGCTCGTGGATAAGTGAGTTGGTTAGATGACCGCGAATGGCGCAGCAGAGTTTGCAAAATATCTGTTCGGGAAACACCGCATTGGGGCAGACAGAAACGCGCACACGCGTTTTCCGGTCCACGATGGAAATGGTTCACCACGCAAACTTTGGGAGTTGACGGAGCTGTCGGCTAACGCTTTCGCCGACGAGGCTGCGGCCTTTTACCGACTGCCGCGCGTGCATTTACCCCAATTGTTGTCTGCTTCCGCCCTTGTGCAGAAATTTTCTCAGCGTTTTCTGCGCGAGATGGACGCCTTTCCGTACTGCGACGGGCAGGGGCGCTTCCGGCTCGCCCTCGCCAATCCAGGCGATACCGCCTGCGTTCGAGCAGCCGAGATCGTCCTCGGCACCTCAGTCACGATCGAGGTTGCTTCATTCGAGGACATTACGACCGCCCTCACAGAAAAGCTCGGTGTCGACGAGGCTTTGGTACTAAGCACGGCCGGCGAACCATCGGCCGGACGCGCCGAAGACGATATAGAGAGCCTACGAGACCTTGCGAGCGGTGCACCCGTCGTTCGAGCTGTAAACCGCCTCTTTGAAAAAGCCATCGAGCTCCGCGCGAGCGATATCCATGTCGAGCCATTTCGTGCCGAGCTCGTGGTCCGCATGCGGATCGACGGCTTATTGCGGGCCGTGTCGGCTCCTCCGGATGTCTTTCCCCAGGCGTTGATTTCGCGTATCAAAATTATCGCGGGTCTCAATATTGCCGAACGGCGGCTCCCGCAGGACGGCGCCGCGCGCCTTCGCGTCGCCCGGACGGAGTTAGATGTCCGCGTTTCCATCATGCCGACCCAGCATGGCGAATCGGCGGTAATTCGTCTGTTGCCGAAAGATCGCGGGCTCCTCGCGATCGACAAATTAGGTCTTTCCGGTTCCGATAGCGCGAAGCTTGCTGGACTCCTGCGATTGCCGCACGGATTGATCGTCATAACGGGGCCAACCGGCAGCGGAAAAACCACAACGCTTGCGACCATTCTTTCGAATCTAAATGAATCGTCTCGAAAAATTCTCACGATTGAGGACCCGGTCGAATATGAACTTCACGGCGTGAACCAGTCGCAGGTCAAGCCATCAATCGGCCTGACCTTCGCGACAGCGTTGCGCGCTTTCGTGCGACAGGATCCCGATGTGATCATGGTTGGTGAAATTCGGGATTCTGAAACGGCCCATATTGCAATCCACGCTGCATTGACCGGCCACTTGGTCCTGACAACTCTTCACACGGAAACTGCGGCAGCCGCAGTGCCCCGGCTGCTCGATCTCGGCGTTGCCGGCTTTTTGCTCAAATCCACCCTCCGTGCTGTGATCGCACAACGGCTGGTGCGTCAGCTCTGTGGGCGTTGCAAAACGCAAAAAGAGCTCACCTCCGACGGCCTTGCGGCGGACCCGCGGTATGCGGCGCTCGAGCTCCGACCCTGCGAAATCGTGCACGAACCGAAAGGGTGCGAACGTTGCGGCAGTACGGGATACCGAGGCCGAGTCGGCATATTCGAGATCCTGGAACTGACCCATGATGTGCGCCGGCTGATCCACGCCAACAGCAATTCATCAACTATCGATGCAGCGGCTATAGCGGCCGGCATGACGACCATGGTTGATGACGGCGTCGCGAAATGCAGGGCCGGCGTCACATCGCCTACCGAGCTGCTTCGTGTTGCAGCGATCCGGTGACGCTATGGCGAATTTCCAATATCGCGCGCTGACGCAAGCCGGCGATGCCGTGAGCGGATCGATTTCGGCAACAACCGCTGGGGAGGTTGTCCAGCGGCTAGAGGATCTTGGACTGGTGCCTATTGACGCCATTGCCGAGCAGAGCGTGCCTATTTCGCTGATGGCTGTTGCCTACCTCAACCGGCCGCGGGCCGACGATATCACCGCGTTTACACGCGATCTTGCGTTGTTGCTGCGCGCTGGCGCGCGACTTTATGACGCCGTCGATCTGCTTGCGAACGACGTGGACGCGGGGCGCCTGCGCCCAATCTTAGCTCAAATCAAGGCCGCTCTGATCTCCGGCGAGAGCTTCGCTGAGGCGATTTCACGACACGCCCGGTTATTTTCACCCATGTTCGTTGCGCTGGTCCGCGTCGGAGAAACCTCCGGCTCGCTCGACAACATTCTGGAATTGATTGCTAACGAACGCGCGCGCGCACGCGCTTTGCAACAAAAATTGGTCGCTGCGCTCCAGTATCCTGCCTTCGTTCTGGCTGCAGCCTGCAGCGTTTTGATCTTCTTTTTATTTTTTGTATTGCCGCAATTTTCCGCGGTGCTGCGCGACTTAGACGCCAAGCTCGACACAGTCGCCAGCGTATTCCTCGATTTGTCGGATAGACTGCACGTGTATACGACCGAGATTGGGGTGGCCTTTGCGATCGCCCTCCCTTGTCTATGGCTGGCCTTGAGACGCGCTTCAGTGCGGGGCGGGCTCGTGAGCTTGCTGTCGCGGCTGCCGCTGATTGACAAGATCTTTATTTTCCACCGATCCGGACTGTTCTGTCGAAACCTTGGCATCCTGTTGGACAGCGGCGTCAATCTCACGGCTACGCTTCGGATTCTGGTCGACATCATGTCGAAGACGGGCAGCACGGCCGATTGGACGGCAACGTCGGACCGTGTGCGGCGGGGCGATAAACTGTCGGAAGCGCTGGCAGCCAGCTCACTTCTTCCTCCGATGGCTGTGCGCATGCTTCGCCTAGGCGAGGAAACGGGACAACTCGCCACGCTGGCTGGCCGCATCGCAGATTTCTACGAAGCTAAGTTGCAACAGCGCTTGGACCGTCTAGTTGGCATCGCAGGCCCGGTCTCGATCATCTTCATTGGTGTCATCGTTGGCGGGCTCATCACATCCGTGATGACGGCTCTCTTATCGGTCAGTCAGGCCATCGGTTAATGCAAGGAATGTCTCATGAAAAACGGCGTATTGGCTCTGGAGGGGAAGCTGGCCGGGCGCGCAAGCCGCCACAACCAATGGGGTTTCACGCTGGTGGAAATCCTGGTCGTTATCACGATCATCGGGCTCATCATGGCACTCGTTGGCCCACGAGTGCTCAATTATCTAAGTGAGTCGAAAGTCAAAACCACAAAAATTCAAATTCAGAGCTTCGTCACCGCGCTCGATCTCTTCTATCTCGATGCCGGTCGTTTTCCATCGAATGCTGAGGGTCTGGCTGCTCTTGTCCGGCCAGTCGGTGGAATCTCTATCTGGAATGGTCCCTATCTCACTGGAAAAAATGTGCCCTTGGATCCATGGGGAAAAGCGTATGTGTATCGATCGCCAGGCGAACATGGTCTCTACGACATTATCTCGCTGGGCTCCGACGGCCAGGAAGGGGGAATCGGGACGGCAGCCGATATTTCCAACTGGATACCTTGAGCGTACCTGCGCGCAGAACGGCTTTACGTTGTTGGAGATTGTGTGTGCCCTCGCCATTATTGGGCTTCTGGCCGCGCTTGTTCTGCCAAGATTATCAAACGGCACGTCACGTTCGCGACTGCAAGCTTATGCAATCGAAACGGCGTCGCTGCTCATGTTTGATCGGAGCGCGGCTATACGACGGCGCGCGCAGGTCTCTACCGCCGTCGATGCGAAGGCCCGTGCCTTTCGTTCGGGCGCGAGCGGACGTCTGGTGCGCGTTCCCAACGATGTTGTTGTCGATGCGATTTTGCCGATTCTATGCGGCGGCCGATGGTCATTTTCGACAATCGATTTCTTGCCGTCCGGACTGTCGTGCGGCGGCACCATCGTCCTTACCCGAGGGGGAGCTGGATATGACATTCGCGTCAATTGGCTGACCGGAGGGGTCGAGATTGTTCCACACGGCGTGCTTTAGATCGGGCCGCAGGGCCGGCTTTACGGTCATCGAGGCCCTCGTGGCGCTTACTGTACTGGCCGCCTCGCTTGCCGCCATCGGAGCACTGATGGCGACATCTGCGCGCGCCGCGCGGACAATCGAACAACATGTTGAACTCATTGCAACGGCACGCACCGTTGCATCAAGTTGGCTCAAGCGGGATCAGCTTAGAGGTAGTGATCTCTCTGGCAATTTTGCAAAGTATAGCTGGCGCGTCGACGCACTCCCGTTTTCCGCGGGGGACGTTGACGCAGAACTGCCTTCGCCATGGATGCCGCAGACGGTCTTGATGACGGTTCGTTCGCCGACAGGGGCGTCGCTTCAGATCGTCACGGTTCGACTTCGGCGGAGAACCAAAGGATGATGCGGCGGCCAGGCGCGTCGCGCGTTGCAGGCTTCACACTCGTGGAGGCTCTGGCTGCGACCTTGCTAATGGGCATGATCCTGGCCGCGCTCGCAACTGTGACCGCCCAATGGCTGCCGAATTGGAATCGTGGCTTTGCCCGTACGCAGAGAGTTGAGTTGCTGGCGGCCACAATCGAGCGGCTTACGGCCGATTTTTCGGCGGCTGTTTTTGTTTCGCCAAACCGCAAAACCGACCATCCACTTTTCGAGGGGACAGAGGTTTCCGTAACTTTCGTTCGTTCTGCCATAGGTCCCGATGCACGATCAGGTCTCGATTTCGTGCGGGTTTCGCAAATGTCGGACGGGCAGGGGCCAGTGCTGATCAGAACGCGAGCGTCCTTTGCGCCTGGATACAATGCCATCGAACAGATTCCTTTTGCCGATCCCGTCGTGCTCTTGCGCGCGCCTTACAGGCTATCCTTTGCCTTTGCAGACAAGAATCGCGTGTGGCGAAGTCGTTGGTCCGACGCTTCCATTCTTCCGTCATTTGTCCGCCTGAATATCAGAGATGCGGTGACCGATCGCGTCTTGCCCGTTTCGACTGTGGCGACAGTTCATGCCGACCTGCCAGCGGGCTGTATAAATGCCGATGACTGCAATGACACAGACGAAACCGACGAAGAAAATGTTCGGCGCGAAGCTGGGGGCGGCGGTTCAAGCGCGCAGCCGGGCCAATGATGTGTCATCTCCTATATCAGCGATCGAGCCGCACTCGCGATGGCTTCATCATGGTCGCGACACTATGGATTCTAACAGCGCTGGCGGTGCTAGCGTCAGTTTATTCGATCTATATCGCAAACACGGCAAGTTTCATCGCCGTGAACGACGACAATATCCGTGCCGAAGCGCTGATCTTAGCTTCGTTGGAGCTCACGGCCTATCAGGTTATAGCCGCCCCAGCCAAAATTCGTTCATCGCGCGGGCAATTTGGCTTTTACATGAATGGCGCGAAGGTTGAAGTGGAGTTCTGCTCGGAGGCTGCACGTGTCGACCTCAACAAAGCGTCGAGAGAATTGCTGGCCGGCTTGTTCACCGCGCTCGGCTCCGATCCGGTCGATGCCGAACAATACACAGATAGAATCATCGGCTGGCGGTCACCTCCACCCTCTGGCGCGCTGGACAAGGAAGAAACTCTGTATCGGGCCGCCGGTCTCGCACATGGGCCTCGCGGCGCGCCGTTCGCCCACGTTGGCGAGCTCGCGCTCGTGCTCGGAATACCAGCTGCCGTAGCTGAGCGTGCAATACCGTTTGTCACCGTCTACAGCGGCCGGTCCAGCATAAATATCTATGACGCGGCACCGGAAGTCATCGCTGCGCTGCCCGTAATGAGCGCCGAATGGGTCAAGACCGTACTTAACGATCGACAATCACTGATGAAACAACCGGCACCTGCCGAAGTGACGACTGAAAGCAGCAAGGCGTTTCGGGTAGCCGTACGGATGGCTTTCGACAGCGGCCGAAGAATTATGTCGGAGGCCGTCATTCTAGTCGACGGTCACGATGAGCCTTATCGCGTTTTGTCATGGCAGGCCAATTCGGATGTGCAGCCGAAGCGAGGAGGATCATGAGGCTGCGTGATCTTGCCGCCGTATTTTTGGTCTGGATAGATTGTGTTGTCCTGACCATCGGGCACGGGGTCGAAATTTCTCCGCCGGCTGCCCCGACTGCAGCTGGTTGAAGGAGAAGTCGATGTATTCAGGCTGGAAATCCCTTTTGGTGCCAGCACGCACGTCGAAGTTGATTCGGTCCGCATCGATAATGGCTGCGTTATCGGCCGCAATAGCGAACAAATCGCTGCAGCGCTTCGAGGTAGCCGAACCGAGTTGATCTTAAGATTGGATCGGTTTCTGTTTCGGCCGCTCGATTTGCCAAAACAGGCTGGAGAATTTCTCGATGGCATCATCCGGTCGCAAATCGATCGGTTGACACCATGGAGCGCGGATGAGGCGGCGTTCGGCTGGTCGCGACCGGTAGAAATTGAGAATGACCGTATTGCGTTCAACGTCGTGGCAACGTCGCGGTCCCTTATTTTGCCCTACGTAGACGCGCTCAAAGCGCTTGGTGTGACATCGATTGTCGTTTCGGCCGTTCCGAGTGGCGCTCAACCTGGCGCTGTCCCGATTGAAATCTTTCAGCAAAGAGGCGCCACCGCGCTCAACTCAAGCAAGCTCCGACGTTCGTTGATCGCGTTACTGGTCGTGACAGGATTGTTTTGCGGGTGCGCGGTGTTGGCCGACCACATTGCCGGCGCCAGCCTGGAGACCCAGAAGAGCGATGTCCTGCGGCGTATGGCGAAATATCAGCGCCGGGATGAATTTGGCGATGCGCCTGCGACCCAACTTGAACTCGAACGGCGAAAAGGTGAAACACCCCCAAGCGTAGTTGTGCTGGAGGCGTTGTCGAAAATCCTTCCCGATCATACTTATCTCACCGAGCTCCGGATCGAAGGCGATAGGATTCAGACCGTCGGAATCACGGAGAACGCTCCGTCACTCATCCAATTGTTTGAACAATCTCGGCACTTTGCGCGCGCAACTTTTTATGCACCCACAACGCGTTCGCCGGGCGATCGAGGAGAACATTTTTATATTGAGGCGCGGATAAAGCCGGGATTCGCTGTGCAATGATGCCGAATGAAGCAAAACCGACAATTGGCCGTTTTCCCAAGGCTGCCACCGCCGCCTACAGCGTTTTGGTTCTGCTGCTCGTACTGGGAACCTGGAACGCGATCGCTGACCTTCTCGACCGGCGTTCCGACCTCGCGGCAACACAGGAACATTTCGAACGGCTGGAGAGCAGCGTTCAATCGCGAAACACTGGCTTAGAGGCGAGTGGGGTGGCTACCGGGTCGCCCTTGCTCGATGGCTCCACGGTTACTGTGGCCGGCGCATCGCTTTTGCAACATGTTGCCGGTGCCGTGGCGAAAGCAGACGGAAACATCGTTTCTTCGCAACTTGATTTGCAAGGCGTGCATTCGAAGGCAGGCTTTGTCAGCGCGCTCACCAGCTGTGAGCTTGACCAATCGGCGTTGCAGAATCTGCTCTATGACCTCGAGGCCGGATTGCCGTTTGTCTTCATCGATCAGCTGGTCGTGCAAGCGCCCGCAATTTCTTCGGCCAATCAAGAGGGGCGGATGCGCATTCTCTTACGCGTATCTGCAATGTGGCGGGGGGGACAATGATTGCGCATTTGACACAGAGAGCGTTGCTCAGCGGTGTCGTTATGTCGAGCATTGCAGCAGGAACGGTATTGTTGCCCATCGAATCTGCTGGAGATCAGACCCCACAGGGTCAGCGTCGGACGCTGTACAGCAACCCGTTATGGACCGTTCCCCTCAGTGATCTGTCCGTCACACGCGAGCGACCAATTTTTTCATCGAGCCGCCGACCGCGCCCGCCCGCCGTGACGGCTAGCGGCGCGCTGGGATCGCAAGATACGAACCCAGCAGAGCCAGAGCGTCCGCAACTTTCGCTCCTTGGGACAATTGCAGGGGACAAGGAAGGCTTCGGAATCTTTGTCGATCATTCGACGAATGCAGTGCTTCGGTTGAAGATTGGCGAGGAACGTTACGGTTGGATTCTTCGTGCGGTGAGGACCCGCGAAATTTTGATGGAGAAGGGCAACAACAGAGCAACCCTTGCCCTGCCTGTTCGGCCATTTGCTGCAGTCACCCCGCCGCAAAAAGAAAAAAATGTCAAACAGTTAAAGCCTTGATCGACAGGCTTTTTCGACTTTAAGGGGCTATTGGTCGGAAAAGAGACTGCCCCGTTCCCGCCGTTTTCGAGTCGGAAGGTTTCCGACCTTTGATGAGTGGACGGAGGGTCAAGCCATGAAAATCGTGCCGCATATTCTCGGCCTTGCTGTTGCGTGCGTTGCCATGCCAGCGCTGGCCAAGCCCGCCTATGTTGCATCGACCGTCAACCTGCGCGCGGCGCCGGGCACTGGCAGCGAGATCGTCGCAAAGATTCCTGGCGGCAGTCTGATCGATGCCGGTGGATGCGACGGAGGATGGTGCGAAGTCGCATGGCAGGACAAGAAAGGCTTCGCCATTCAGACGGCGCTCGACATGAGTGGCCGCGTGCCGCAGCAGCGTGCTGCCGCTCCCGCCACCGGTCCGGCCTACCGCCAAGGTCCACAAGGTCAACAGGTCGTCGAAGGCCCAGACGTTATTGATGGACCTGTCTACTACGATCCGCCGCCAGTGGTTTATTACAGCAGGCCTTATTATCGCCCCTACTGGGGGTGGCGCCGACATTGGTAACAAGCGGGTCTTATTTCCGCGCCTGGCTGCCACCAGCGAACATGAGTCCAAGTCCTACCAGCGTCACGACGTAGGCGACAATGCCCGCGGGTATTGCGAGATATAATTTTGTACCGAGTCCTTGTTCCAAACCAAACAATATCGCCGCGCCGACCAATACCGCGGCAAATCTGATCATACGATCGCGGTGCATCGGCAAGGTTTATCGTTTGCCGTCGTTTGGCGCGCGCATGTTCGACCAGGGATCGTTACGCACGGGCGTGTCGCTTTCCCTGCGCGTCTGACCGAGGGTTCGGGTATATTGCTTATCGACCGCTTCGACCTGCTGTTTCCGGTTTCTCTCCTGGACCATGATGGGGTCGTCGTCTTTCAATCTCTGAGCGAAAGCGGGCGTGCCCAGAATTCCCAGCAGAACAATGCTTGCGACAATCTTTTTCATGGTCCAACACTCCGGTACGCGTAAGCTAACATAAGGCCGGGAATCACTCAACGTGATGAAACTATTGCGCCATCAAGTGTTCGCCTTGCTATAAGGCAAGGCTGGATGGTTCGGGAGGTTCGGGCATGTCGTTGTTGCACCCCGCGTTGCCGCTTTCAACGTACGGTCTGACCCGCCACGACTGGACGCGTGAGGAGGTTCGAGCCGTCTTTGCTTTGCCCTTTCCGGAATTGATATTTCGCGCCGCCCAGGTGCACCGGGAGCATTTTGATGCGACGGAAGTTCAGATTTCCACACTTCTGTCGATCAAAACGGGAGGCTGCCCCGAAGACTGCGCGTATTGCCCGCAGTCGGCGAAATTCGACACCGGCATCAAAGCCGAGAAACTGATGGATCTCGATGCCGTTCTCGCGGAAGCGCGTGCGGCAAAAGCGAGCGGAGCGGCACGTTTCTGCATGGGCGCTGCCTGGCGTTCGCCCAAGGATCGTGATCTCGACAAAGTTTGCGAAATGGTGGAAGGCGTAAAGGCGCTCGGTATGGAAACGTGCGTCACATTGGGCATGTTGAGCAGCGATCAAGCACGTCGGCTCAAGAACTCCGGCCTCGACTTTTACAATCACAATCTGGATACATCGCCCGAATATTACGGCGAGATCATCACGACGCGCATTTATCAGGATCGTCTCGACACGCTGGAGTACGTGCGCGAGGCCGGCATCCATGTCTGCTGTGGCGGAATCGTCGGTATGGGTGAGCGCTCTGAAGACCGCATAGGGATGATCGCGACGCTGGCCAGTTTGCCGGTTCACCCGGAGAGCGTTCCGATCAATATGCTGGTGCAGGTGGAGGGGACGCCGCTCGCACATACTCAGGCACTCGACCCTCTAGACTTCGTGCGCACCATCGCGGTCGCGCGCATCTGCATGCCGGCTTCAGTCGTGCGACTTTCCGCCGGACGCGAGGACATGAGTGAGGAAATGCAGGCGCTTTGCTTTCTGGCAGGCGCCAATTCGATTTTTTACGGACCGAAATTGCTGACCACGCCCAATCCCGGTCGCGACCGCGACATGGCGCTGCTCGACAAGCTCGGCATGAAGCCGATGGACTAGGCGAAATTACGGACCAGGGCGAGACCGGCGAACAGGCCGCCAATCGACAGCGCAACCGACAACAGCACGTAGAGTGCCGCTAAACCCAGTTCGCCCCGTTCATAAAGCACCGCTACATCGAGCGAAAAAGTCGAAAACGTGGTGTAACCGCCGAGAATGCCGGTGGTGAGAAAGAGCTGCCAATGTTGCGGAAAGCCGCTTTTGAACGCGAAGTATGCCACCAAACATCCCATCACCACTGAGCCACCGACATTTTCGAACAGTGTCGCGTAGGGAAATGCGGTGCCAAGCACGCGGGCGAAGGCGAGGTTGAAGCCGTGCCGAAGCGCGGCGCCGATTCCGCCGCCGATGAATACAATAAGAAAACCCATTGTCAGTCCCTCGCTATGGCAATGAAAAACCGCCCGTGGCAGACGGATTTCCCACCGCTAGGTTTCGCGGCAGGAGTTATCAGCCCCTTGCGGGCGGTTCGCGGGGGACCCCATCCCCATCGCGGTGAAACTACCGGTGAGGTCTTTCGCGGTCAATCGGGGGCCGGCAGACAATTTCATTTCGGTCAACTATGGTCACGACGCTTTGACCGATTCCACTCCAACTCGCCGCCGGCGTCGCGCTTTCGACTGGTCGACAGCGATCATCGCCTTTCTGGCATTTGCTGCTGCCGCCACCGTCTATGTGCGCGACGGGAGTGAACACTTTCTTGTAATTCTGCTGGGGGACGTGACGCTGTTTGGCGAGATGCTGCCAAAAGTGCTGGCCGGCTGTTTGATCGGCGCGTTTGTAACCCTGCTGCTGCCGCGCGAAATGGTCGCGCGATGGGTCGGCAACGAATTGGGATTTACCGGGTTGCTGATCGCGGCCTTTTTCGGCTTCCTGCTTCCCGGGGGCCCTATCACGATTTACCCGGTGGCCGGCGCGTTCCTGATCATGGGTGCGGATGCCGGCGCGGTGGTGGCTTTCATCGTGAGCTGGACCCTCATTGGATACACCCGCGCTTTGGTCTGGGAGTTGCCTTTCTTCGGATCAGATTTCGTGATCTGGCGTATCATCGAGGCGCTGCCGTTACCGATTATTGCGGGACTGTTGGCACGGCTCGCGGTGCGTGCGGGTTTTGAATATCGCGACACGCCAAAATGACGCTCGCGATCAATATTTTTCTGTGGCTGGCGGTCGGCGTTCTAGCACTCATCGCGGCTATGCGAGGACGCGTGCTGTTCAGTGGCGGAACGCGCGCTGGCCTTATGGAATTTATCCTCCTTTTGCCGCGCATCGGAATCGGCGTCGTCGGCTCCGGTTTCGTGGCGGAAGCGTTGCCCAACGAATGGATCGCACCATGGATCGGGCCGCAATCGGGCTTTGTTGGTATCGCAATTGCAACGCTCGGCGGAGCACTGACGCCCGGCGGGCCGGTGGTTGGCTTCTCGATTGGTGCAGCGGCGCTGAAAAGTGGCGCTGGTGCGCCTCAGGTTATTGCGTATTCGACGGCTTGGGCTTTGTACGCGATCCATCGGCTGATGATTTGGGAAGTGCCGATGATGCCCGCGCGCGTGGTCTGGCTTCGCGCTGCAGTGTCATTGCCGCTCCCATTCCTGGCTGCAGTATTGGCGGTGCTGGCCGGTCGGCCCTAGCGCTTTTGGGCAGGATTTCTCAGGTATTCCCGTCATTGCACCCATGTTAGCTTGCCTTCCGGAAGGCGGGCCTCACACCGCCACCGGTGGGGAGAACGATGGCGGAAGAAGTAAAAGCGGGCGCGGAATCGCAAGTCATTACCGAAGCACAGCTGCGTAAGGCGGAAGAATACGTTCAGCAGGAAGAGGGCGCCGCCAACCGGCTAGCGGGCTGGGTCGGCGTCGTTGTAACCGGCATCGCCGTCGCGATGACGTTGTTCCATCTTTATGCGGCGTACGACATCGTTCCAACGCAAGAGCTGCGCTACATCCACGTCGCGTTCGTGTTGCTACTGAGCTTCCTGCTGTTCCCGCTCGCCTCGCGCTTTCGCAACCACGTGCAGTGGTTCGATGTGATCCCGGCGCTTGCCGGCATTGCCATTATTATTTACGCCCTTTCGGGCGGAGACGATTTCCTCGATCGCGCCGCGGTCCCTGACCGCTGGGACGTGATCCTCGGCGGTATTTTTATCGTGCTGGTGCTGGAAGCGGCGCGTCGCACCACGGGTCCGATCATGCCAGTGGTCGCCATCCTGTTCATCGCATACGCGATGCTCGGTCCGCATTTACCTCCACCGTGGACCCATCGCGGCTTCGACGTTGCGCGCCTGGTGGGACACCTGTTTATCACGCTCGAGGGCATTTTCGGGGTCGCTGTCGACGTCTCAGCCACGTTGATCATCATGTTTACGATCTATGGCGCGATCCTTCAGCATTCGGGAGCGGGCAAGTTTTTCATCGACTTCTCGCTTGCAGTCATGGGCGGCAAGCCGTCGAGTGCCGGCCGTGCGGTTGTAGCTTCGTCCTTCTTGCTGGGCGGTCCGTCCGGCTCCGGCGTTGCCACAACGGTGATGATCGGCACCGTGGCTTGGCCGATGCTGAAAAAAGCGGGCTTTCAACAGGACGCCGCCGGCGGTTTGCTTGCCGCCGGAGGAACTCGGCGCCATCATCTCGCCACCGGTCCTCGGCGCCGCAGCCTTTCTCATCGCCGAGTTTCTGAAGATCAGTTATCTCGACGTGATCTGGATGGCGACCATTCCGACCTGCCTTTATTATCTCTCGCTTTTGTTCATGGTCGAGCTCGACGCGTTGCGTTTCGGCGCACAAGAAGTCGTGTTCAAGCAGGACATGACCATCTGGGAGATGACCAGGCGATACGGCTTCCACTTTGTATCGCTTGTCGCAGTGGTCGTGTTCATGGTGATCGGCTATTCGCCGATGCTGGCGGTCTTCTATTCGACAATGCTCGCCTTTGGAATGAGCGCGCTGACGCCGGAAACAGCATTGGGTCCGCGGCAGCTGTTGCTTCCCATGCTTATCATTCTCTGCGTTTCGGCAGTGCTTGCTGTCATTCCCGGTATCGGAACATCAAAGCCGGTGGCGCTGATGCAATCCGACTTCCCGATGCTCATCCTGTTGCTGATCGGTGCACTGGCTTTTCTGGGGTTGAGCGCGAAGGGCCAGAAAATTGTGCCAACGTCGAAAAAGCTGACAGCCGCGCTTGCGGATGGCTCCATTGGAGTGCTCAGCGCGGCCACGACCTGTGCCGCGGCGGGCATCATTGTCGGCGTTGTTACTCTCACCGGGCTTGGCTTGAAGTTCTCGTCAATCGTCATCGATTTTTCCGGCGGCAGTCTTTTGATGACCGCCATCTACACCTCACTGGTGGTCTGGATCATCGGGCTCGCGGTGCCCGTGACGGCGTCCTACATCATCTGCGCGGTGATAGCGGCGCCGGCCTTGATCAAGTTGGGCGTGCCGGATTACGCCGCCCACATGTTCATCTTCTACTACGCGGTGTTGTCGGAAGTGTCGCCACCGACCGCGTTATCGCCATTCGCGGCGGCCGCCATTACCGGCGGCGATCCCTACAAGACCACGATGCAAGCCTGGAAATACACGTTGCCGGCTTTTCTGGTACCGTTCGTGTTCGTGCTCGACCCGCTCGGTATCGGTTTGCTGCTCAAGATTCCGAAGGGTGGCTCCATTTACGACATCATCTGGATCACGTCGGTCACCGGCGCCGGTCTCGGCGCGCTGTCGGTTGCCGCACAAAAATGGGCGATCCGGCATACCACGCCGGTCGAGCGCGGCCTGTTCCTGGTTACTGGCCTGCTTCTGGTGTTCCCAAGTCTGCTTGAGGCGATGCTGGAAGGCATGACCGGCCTTGATATCCCGCATCCGGCGCCTTTCGGTCTCGCGCTCGGTGCCAGCTTGTTGCTATGGCAATGGTTCAGCCGGGAGCCTTTGCCGACGAGTTCCATAAGGCGTTAAAAAACACGCAGGGAGTAAAGACATGAAACGAGGATTTACACTGGTCTTTGCCGCATTGGCGGCTGCGACGCTCGCGCTGGGCGGTGCCATTGCCCAGCAGCGGGCAATTGCGATCGGCACGGGCGGCACCGGCGGTGTCTACTATCCGATCGGAGGCGCGCTCGCGAACCTGATCTCCAAAACCTATCCGAACATGCAGGCGACCGCGCAGGTCACCGGAGGCTCGGTCGACAATCTCAAATTGATCAATTCCGGGCAGAGCGAGCTGGCGTTCTCCATGGCTGACGCGGCTCTCGATGCTTTCAATGGCGTCGACAAGTTCAAAGGCACCAAGGTGCCGCTGCGCACGCTGATGGTTCTTTATCCCAACATCATGCATGTGGTGACGATCGAGGGCACTGGGGTCAATACGCTGGCGGACCTAAAAGGCAAGCGCGTGTCGACCGGCGCGCCGGGCAGCGCTACCGAGGTTATGGCGTTTCGCGTTATCGAAGCGGCCGGCCTCGATAAGGACAAAGACATGAAACGCGAGCGCCTTTCGGTCGCCGAATCGGTGAACGCGATCAAGGACCATAAGATCGATGCGTTCTTCTGGGTCGGCGGGTTGCCAACCGCGGGCGTCACCGATCTCGCTGCGACCCCTGGCACGAAAATCAAGCTGATCGATCACTCTGACGTCGTCGCCAAGATGAACGCCAAGTACGACAATCTTTATTCGACGTCCGTCATCAAGGCCGGCACCTATCCCGGCCAGGACAAGGACAACCAGGTTTCGGCGGTTTGGAATATTCTAGTCACGAACGACAAGATGTCCGAGCAGGACGCCTACAACATCGTGAAGTTGATTGTCGACAAGAAAGCCGATCTGGTCGCGGTGCACAAAGACGCCGCAAGCTTTACCGTCGATAATCAGGTGGTGGCCAATTCGCCGATCCCATGGCATCCGGGTGCAGTGAAATTCTTCAAAGAGCACGGCGCCAAGATGTGAAACGGCACGTCTCTGGTGGTTGCAGCGGCTCCGCTTCGGCGGAGCCGCTTGCGTTTCAGGCCTCAGCGTGGGCATGCGTCGGGTTTCGTGCCGGCAACGTGGCAAAATACGCAACCGCGCTTAGCGCGGCGATGCAGAAACTGACAGGCCAATCAGTGTAGAAGGCAATCGTCAAGCCGAGCCATGCTTCGGCGACAGCGAGGACAGCGGAGACAAACAATCCACTCCATAGCCCGGTGGTGACGCGCTGCGCGGCAGCTGGTGGGCCGACCATCAAGGTGAATACCAACAGCACGCCGACGATCTGCGCACATTCGGAAACCGCCAATGCCACAATCGAGAGAAAGGCCGTGGAGACAAGACGCATTGGAACGCCTTTGGCCTCAGCCAATTCCGGCTGCAGGGTGGCGAAGATCAGGGGTCGCATGATCGCCGCCAATGCGGCCAACGTAATTGCGCCGAGGACGACAAGCGTTGCGATCATCGTGTGGTCGATCGCGAGTACGTTCCCGAACAGCAAGGCGGTCGCCTGTGTAGCGAAGGACGTATGATAGTGCAGGAACAGCAGTCCAAACCCAAGCGCGAGCGCGAGTACGACTCCGATCGCTACGTCGCGATTGCTGATACGCTCGCTTAATGCGCCCATCACGATGCCCGCGGCCAGGGTAAAACCAAGCAGGCCCCACAGCGGCGCCAGTCCGATCAAACCCGCGCCGGTCGCTCCGGCAAACCCGATATGCGACAACGCATGTCCGGCGAAAGTCTGACCGCGCATGACGAGAAAATAACCGACAAGACCCGATACCACCGCAACTGTGCCGGCGGCGCCGAAGGCGTTGGTCATGAATTCGTAGGCGAACATGTCAGTGATGATGATCCTCGTGACCATGATCGTGATGGTCGTGGAGATGGTCGGTGCGCTCGACGTCGCGGCCGCGCGACATCACGAAAATGTGGCCATCGGCCCGGACGACCTGAATTTCGGTCCCGTAAAGGCGCGATAATACGGGGGTTGTGATCACGTCTTGGACAGTACCAAGCACGGCCTGCCGGTTGCCGAGGTACAGCACGCGATCGAGCGTGCCCAACAATTGATTGAGTTCATGCGCGCTGAACAGCACGGTAATTCTTCGTTTCCGGCAGATCTGGCGCACCACATCGATCGCGACTTCCTGGTGGTGCGCATCGAGGCTGATCAAGGGCTCGTCCAGCAGCAGCAGCTTTGGCGCTCCCATTAACGCCTGTGCCAGCAAGAGCCGCTGCCGCTCTCCTCCCGACATATCGGACAAGGGTCGGGCCGCCAGATCGCGGGCTCCGATCTCATCAAGCGTTTCCTCGATCATTCCACGGTCGTGGCGGCCGAACGAAGGTAAACCCCAGCGCTCCCCGTTGAGTGAACTCGCGATGAAATCGCGCCCGCGCATTCGCAGGTCGGGCAAAACCGTTCGGAGCTGCGGAAGATAGCCGATCACAGGATTTCCGCGATGGGGTGGGCGGTCGAAAACCTTTACGCTGCCACCCTCAGGCAAGAGCAACCCAAGGATGGCGCGCATCAACGTGGTCTTGCCCGCGCCATTTGGCCCCAGCACGCCAATGAATTCGCCGGCGCCGATATCGAAGCTGACATCCGACAAGACGACGCGGCCGCCGATACGAAGTGTTGCGTGATCGAATGTGACAACGCTCATGGGTTCGGCCCGCTTAGCGCTTTATCGAGCACATCCAATTCGCCGAGCACCCAATCCTGGAACGAAAGGTTTGATGGCATCGTTTCCGTGATGCCGACGACCGGTACTTTTGCTTTCTCGGCGATGTCGCGCAACCGCTCGGTCAACTTTTCGGAGACCTGGCTGTTGTAAATCAATACTTTTACCTTGCGTTCCTTCAAATCGCGCTCGAAGGCTGCGACGTCGCGCGCGCTCGGCTCCGTATCGTTCATCATAGCAAGTTGAAACCGTTCGTTACGCATCGTCAGGCCAAGCGCCGCTGTCATGGGGCCGAAGACGGGCTCGGTAGCAGTCACGGCGGTCCCCGCGTGTTTTGCCTTCAGTTGGGCGACACGCGAGGTAACGCGCTCCAGCGCTTCCAGTGTGGCGTGTAGACGCGTCTCATAGTCCGGCGCGTGCGCGCCGTCCAAGCGGCTCAGCGCCGCGGCGATTGCGGTCGCCACCGCAGGCATAGTAAGCGGGTCGTACCAAAGATGCGGATTGTCACCAACTTTGCGGCCGGTCAGTTGCGCGGCATTTATCACCGTGCGGTCGCTGCGCGGTGCCGCGGATAAAAGCTTTTCTGCCCAAGCATCGTAATTTGCACCATTGAGAACGACGATCTTCGCTTCCGCGATCTGACGTACGACCGCGGGCGTTATTTCGAACAGGTGCGGATCCTGGCTGGGATTGTTGATGACGCTCGCCACCACAATTCGATCGCCGCCGATCTGGCGGACGATATCGCCATAGAAATTCTCCGCTGCCACAACTGCGATCCGGCTCTCGGCAACAGCCGGAGCGCCTTGGCCAAGCGTGAGTCCGATGAATACAAGGGCAATTGCGACAGGTTTCAAAGACAGTCCTTTTTCAATCCAAACAAGTGTAATATTATAACATTTCAAGGCGAGGGATGGAAGGGGCGATGGTCACGATCCCGTTGGCCGGTCAGGCGTCGGTCTTCGCCACGCCCCGAACGAGCCAGAACCGCAACATCCGCTGCGCGGTAG
Organism: uncultured Alphaproteobacteria bacterium; assembly: GCA_963831275.1. GTDB lineage: Bacteria > Pseudomonadota > Alphaproteobacteria > Rhizobiales > Xanthobacteraceae > Pseudolabrys. The sequence continues at coordinate 45,244 of CAWHPN010000002.1, forward strand.
CGATAGAGAGCTTGATAAAATCTGTGCGTGCCTGCGCGATGTCGGTGGCGGGCACTTCGTACGGAGTAAATCGTATCTTCAGGATTGCAGTGAAAGTCTGCCAGCGCAGCTCGGCTGCTTTGCAGGCCACGAGAATGCCGTCATAGCGCAAATTTTGCATCAGCCGTTCGATCAACTCGACCGGCGCTCCGCATACGCGCGCAAGGGCCACGACGAGTTCTTCGTACTTTCCCGCATCGGCAAAACCGACGATAGCGGACTCGTTGAGCTGCAATTGGCCTTGCATCTTATCGATCAGCGCGACGGCGTGGCTAAAGTCGCGCGGCTCTGCCGCCTTGCGCAAAACTTTGTCCGACACCGAGGACAGAACGCTCTGTATCGCGGCCTGTCGTTCCGGCGGCACGACCGCCAGCAAACGTCCGCGCACCGTCTCGGTCGCTTTCATCATCAGGTCTTGCAGCAATTGCGGCGGCATATCGAGCCGAACACCGAGATTTTCCGCCAGACGCTCGTCAGTCTCGGCACGCGTCGCCAGTGTAAAGTAACCGCCATCAGAAAAAGTCGCGCCCTGATTTTTCGACAGCTTGCGAACGACAGTGGTGTCACCGCGTTCGATCAGGATGTCGGTCACCGCCGCGACCAGACGCTTACGTTCGGAAATTGCGCCAAGATGCCCCTGGCCCTTCGATCCGGCAATCTCGACCAGGTCGTTGTCGGTGAGCTGCGTTGACTGCGCCAGTACCGGACCGGCAACCGCGATTTCGTCGTGACGCGCAAGCGTACGGATCACGCCGTTGGGTGCGTTGTCGATGGGCGCGAGCTTTGCGCCCAGCTCCGCCAGGACGTTGGTTTCGACCTGCCGAATGAGGTGTGCGAGCACGTCGTCAAAGAGACTGACCTGCTCGGTGTTGAAACCTTCGGCGTTGCCGAGAAAAAGGTCGGTTACCCGCCTGAGAATTTCGGTGCGCCGAGCGCTCGATCCGCCGGCAAGGACATCTTCGAGTTCATCGAGAACAGACGCAGCCTGCGACATTCTTGTCTTGGGCGGGAATTCTTTCCGCCGCCTTTCACTGTACTGCCGTGGGTCGCCCCCAGCGTGCCGTCGGACCATAGCGACGGGCCGTAAAACTTAGGTAAAGCTGGCCGATATCAGGGTCGGCCAAAAAACATCAGATGTTTAAAGGGCTTATGGGGGAACTTTGGCTGACCCGGGCTACTGCGCCTGAATATTGCCCTCCTTGACCACGCGCGACCATTTCGCGAGTTCGGTTTTCACGTACTCGCCGAACTCGGCCGTGGTCATCGTCACGGGTGTGGCGCCTTCGCGGTCGAAGGCTGCCAGAAGCTCAGGTGCCTTCAGAGATGCCTGGCTTGCGGCGTACAGCTTCTCGACGATGGGCGTCGGCAGACCTGCAGGCGCGGCCAGGCCCCACCAATTGTCTGCCACATAGCCGGGCACGCCGGCCTCGGCGATCGTCGGCACATCGGGAAGAACGGCATTGCGCTTCGAGCCCCCGGTTCCCAGCGCCTTGAGCTGACCCGATTTTATAAACGGTGTCGTCTGGATCAGCGATGAGAACATGATTTTAACGTGCCCGCTGATTACGTCCTGCATCGCCGGCCCACCACCCTTGTAAGGCACGTGCACGATGTTGACGTTCGCCGTGAGTTTGAACAATTCGCCACCCAGGTGCTGAAAGCTGCCGACGCCCGCCGAGGCATAGTTGAGCTCGCCAGGTTTCTGCTTGGCGAGCGCGACAAGCTCCTTGACGGAATTGACCGGCAGCGTCGGGTTGACCACCAGAACGTTCGGCCCCGTTGCGAAAATAGAAATGGGCGTAAACGATTTAATCGGGTCGTAATTGAGCTTGCTGTGCAGCGCCGGGTTGACCGCGTGCGCAATTGAGATGATGCAGAGCGTGTAGCCGTCCGGAGCGGCTGTCGCGCAGGCCTCCGTACCGATCAAGCCGCCGGCGCCGCCGCGATTGTCGACAAAAACCTGCTGGCCCAGTTGCGCACTCAGTTGCATCCCGACAAGGCGGCCAACCACATCGTTGCTGCCGCCGGGCGGGAAGGGAACGATTAAGCGCACGGGCCGGTTTGGATAATCCTCGGCAAACGCACCTGTTGGCACCGCCAGCAACAACGCCACGATCATGATGGTTCGAGACAGCAATGTTGGCATGGTAACTCCCGGAGATCAGAGAAGTGTTTAGTGCCAGTACGGCGGATAATCGGTCTTTTTCTGCTCTGCATCGAGACGGCGCAGCATGGCGGGCCATTCGAGAACGCCATATGGGCGCCGGGTGCCCGGCTGATACATATGCGCCGTGTGGGCCAGCACATTCTCGCCCGGCATGGTCAATTCGGTGCGGGCCGCCATCGCATCCACCTGCGACCGGCAAGACAGTTCAAGCTGATACATTGTGTTGAAGGCCTGTTGAATGGTCGCGCCGCAAGTGAGCAGGCCGTGATTGCGCATGACCAGCGCGTCGTGTGGGCCAAGATCGCGTACCAGCCGTTCGCGCTCATCCAGCTCGACGGCCGGCCCTTCGTACTCGTGGTAGCCGATGTGCCCAACGAATCGGATCGAAGTTTGCGATAGCGGGAGCAAGCCGCATTTCATTGCGGCGACCGCCATCCCCGCACGGGTATGGGTATGAATCACACAAGCGACTTCCGGACGCGCCTTATGGATCGCGCCGTGGATCACGTAGCCGGATTTGTTGATGTCGTAGTCGGTATCGGGCTTCCAGATAATTTCGCCGTCGACGTGGATTTTCACCAGGCTGGAGGCCGTAATTTCCTTATAGAGCAGCCCATATAGGTTGAGCAGCACGACATCTTTTTCGCCCGGCACCCGCGCCGTGACGTGGTTGTAGATGAGGTCTGCCATCCCGTAGGTATCAATCAACCGGTAGCAGGCAGCGAGGTCGAGTCGCGCTTGCCATTCCTGCGGCGATACGCTGTCCTTGATCGACGGGAAATTGCTCGAATAGTCCATGACTTCGGCCCCGCAGAATGGCAAAAGGGAGGTAAGCATAGCTCCGACAATGGAATTGGCTAGCCTATTCACAAAATTGGAGGAGCCTGCTTAACGTTCGCACAGCGTTTTTCTGACAAACTGTCTCACAACTCCGAGAGATCGAAATGGCGGCGCTTCAGGCTCAAAGGAGGCGCGTCTACCAGCGTGCAATTATCGCATGCCGAAAATGCGCGACGCCCATCCCGCTCCACAAGCTCAATGCACTTACCGATGAATTCTCGGTGCGGTGTCCAGGTTGCGGCGACCGCGGTATCTACGCGAAACGCGCCGTCACGATTGAAGACCTGCCCGAACGGCGAAAAAAACCGCGCAAATAGGCGTTCCAGCCACGAGAAAAAATCTGTTCAGGCGAAGGATCGTTTGTGCTGCCCCGCCTGCCAACCCAGCGGAGCCAGATACTTTTCGCCGATTTCGTTAGGTTCCGGTTCGATCGGCGTGGCCATTGTGACATTCCATCGCGCGAGAAAGCCTGCGACCGCAATCACGCCAACGAGCTCGACGATCTGTTCCTCCGTCCAGTGTTTGCGCAGTTCGGCAAACGTCGCATCGGTCACGGCGTTTGGGCTGGAACTGGCTGCTATTGCCAGGTCAAATGCCGCGCGCTCCCCGGCACTGAACAGCGAATTTGTCTTGTAGTCGCGAATGGCGGACAGCTTCGCTGGGTCAATTCCGAAATGCAAGGCGCCGCTCGCTGTGTGCGCCATGCTGTAGGCATCGTTGGCGGCACGACTTGCAACATGGGCGACAAGGCGCTTGAGTCCGCGGTCGACCTTGCTTTCGGGATCCCAAATCGCACGCTGGATCTGGACAAAAGCCTTCGCCAACTTCGGCTGGCGCTGCATCGTGAGCACGCTGTTAGGCACAAAGCCCAGCGTCTTGAAGAAAGAATCGAATTCTTCCTTCATCGCCGGTGTTGTTTCCGGCGGTAGCGGATCGAGTCGCCGAGACTTTGCGCGCTGGTCCATGGCCGGCGTACTTCACTTAACGTTTTGCAAAAGAAGCAACAGGCCGCCCAACACTCCGATATTCGCAAGAAAGCCGTTTTGCATGCCCGTGCGCTTCATCGGATCCTCCATCTCCCAGAAGCGCAAAAGCAGGAACGAGGCAAGGACGGTGAAGACAATGAGACACAACACGCCAAGGGCCGGCTGCCAGTTGACCAACACGAGCACGCACCCAACCGCATCGAGAATCATGCCGATCCAGAATGTTGCGCGCGGCATGGGTGCCTTGAAGATGGTGAGACGCTTGACGTGGTCTTCGATGTGATGGCTGGACAGATTGCGCAGCCAAACGATCACGAAAAAGCCGACGATGAGCAGGCGGCCGATACTGTCGTAGATGGACGCATCGTTGGGATAGAGGCCCTGCATGGTCAGCTCCACTAGGCGTAAACTACGGCAGATTGATGCTGCGCGCGCACCAGCGCGATCGCAATTCCGCCGATGACCGCGGGTATTGCTGCGATCATATAAGCGGTCTCAATGCTCACGCCCGCAGCGACCAGCGCTGTGCCGAACAATGCGCCGGCAATTGCGCCAACCCGGCCCCACCCGACCACCCACCCGACCCCCGTAGAGCGGATCGCGGTCGGATAGACTGTTGCCGAGTAGGCCGACAGGACGATGTTGGCTCCGACCGTCAGCAATCCGGTGATGAAGGTGATCGCGAGCAGCCCATACCAGTTCGCGGCAAGGAAGCCGATGCCGGCAATCGCGACGGCAGACAGGAAGAACGTGATGACCAGCCCGCGATACGATTTGTCCTTGTCGATGATGCGGGCAAGCCCGATAGCGCCGAAGATGCCACCGACAGAGAACGCGACCGAGGCCAGGATGGCGCTTGTTACCGGCATGCCGATCGACGCAAGGACAAGTGGCATCCAGGTGACCACGTAGACAATCACCAATTGTGCGACGAAGGCTGCGATGCACAGAAGCACCGTTGCTCGCACGAATTCGCGTCCGAATATCTCGCGGGTCGGTTTTGTCGAGACGCCGCGGCTTTGCGGCAATACATAGACATCTGTCGGCGTCGGTGAGAACGACGGCGAAATGCGATGCAGAATATTGCCGACCGTCGCTGCGGGCGCCTTGCTCAGCACCAGGAAACGAATTGATTCATTGAGAGACAGCAGCAGCACGATCGTCAGCAGCAGCGGCAGCACGCCTCCCAGGATAAAGACGGCGTGCCAGCCATATTTTGCGATCAACAGAGCCGATATCGGCCCGCCAATCACGCCGCCAAGCGGGAATGCCGCGTACATGACACTTACCAGCGTTGCGCGCGCTCGCTGCGGTGAATATTCGGCGACCATCGCTATGGCGTTAGACAACGCCCCGCCCAGCCCCACGCCGATAAGAATCCGCAGGATGAACAGCGACCTGAAGTCATAGGCATAGACCGTCAGCAGGGCGAAGATGCCGAAGATTGCGGTGGGAATGATGACGCCCATCCGGCGGCCATAACGGTCGGCATACCAACCGAAAAACACCGAACCTGCAGCCGCTCCAATGTAGTGGGCGGCGAATATGGGTCCGAAGGCTTCTTTCGGGAGCTTCCAGGCCGCGCCGATGACCGGCGCGACATATGAAATCGCCAGGATGTCGAATCCGTCGAGGAACGAGACTCCGGCGCACAGCGCAACAACGATGATGATCAGCCTGCCAACCGACGATTCGTCCACTATGTTGACGGCATCGACCTGCCTTCCGCTCGCGACCATGCGCCCCTCCCTGGTGAGCCGTATGCAATTCCCCGCAACGACGGTCTTTGACCTTGTCCGTTGCGGAAAAACGCGGATTTGTTACTGAGTTATGCGACGCAGTCTTCGCTCCTGATCTTTGGTGTGTCTGCGCGAACGACCATTGCTATGCGACCTTGTCCGGCTGAGTGCCGGATTTGTTTTTTGCCCAATAGTCGCCCGAAGCCTTGGTCGTCTTGAGTTTCTGTGCGTCCTCGTAGCCCGGCGCCATCGAGGCGGCAGTCCCCGCCAGTACTTCGTGATGGTCGATGTTGAGAAGCCGCAGCCAGCTTTGCTGCCCGAGCGTAAGGCCGATCATGCAACCGAGCTCCACCAGCTCCGGTTCGGTGAAACTCCGGTGCATGCGATCCCAAAATGCGTCGTCGGTAACGAGGTGCCAGGTGATTGCTTCGGCATAAGCCAGCGCGGCCTTCTGACGTTCGGTATAGAGCGTGGACTTCTCGAAATTGAGCAGATCCAGCACGTGGTCTTCGATCAGCGCGCCGCTGGTGGTCGATTTCACCGAACGTTGATTGCCGCAATATTCACACTGCACCGAGCGCGACACATAAAGGCGGCAAAGCTCCTTGATCGGATGATCGAGCACGCCGTTGCGAAAAATATTGTTCCAGGAATCGGCGAAGAACCAGAAGCAAGCCTCCACGTGCGCACGTATGGCTGAGCTTTCCGGGCGGGGCGTGCCCTCGCGCTGACAGCGCTCCATCTCCTGCCTCATTTTCGCGTTCATTTTTTCCAACGGTACGTAGCTGATGCGTTGTTTTGCCATTGTGAGTCCTTCGGAATGTTTGCGTTATTCGGCCGCCTGGATGGCGGGTTTCGGTCCGCGCGCGGAATCTTGCGCCTTGGCGTAATCTGCGACGGTCTTGTATTCGGTGATCTGATCGTTCTTGGCGTCAATGCCGACAACTTTGCGCGCGAATTCGGCGAACGGTCCGGAGCCGGTGAATTCAGCGCGCTTCATTGTGAGGGATAGAAGGGTCTGCAACGGCGTGCCGTTGAAATTCTCGAACATGAACAGCCGGCTGCCCCAATCCGTGAGATAGAGATCGCGAATGACGCGCGCGATCTTGATCCGGTCATAGGGCTCGCCGCAGGCCCCTTTGTTGAGCTTCTCGAACCAGGGCCGCATGGCCGGGTCCTGCCACTGACTTTCTGTCGGGAACATGATTGCGCTACGGCCGCACAGGTCGATCAGCTCGTCGACCATTGGCCCGAGATTTTGCAGAAAATAGACGCGGCCCCAGTTGAACAACTGGATATCGGGTTTGTAGAGACCGCCCGGGGTGAAGAAGCCCTGATCCTCGGACGCGAGCACATGGGCATAAGTCGATTGCTGGAAGCCGATAATGCGTGCGAGCCGTGCCTGAACCGCCTCGATCTTTGCCGTTCCGAGATGCTCGCACATGAGAATGGCAAGGCCTGCCAGCAATTCTGCGCGGACGGCCTGCCGCACCAACGCATAATAATGTCCCCAGTCGAACACGCGCTGCGGATACAGCCTCGCATGGTCAGGATTGCCGATATGGAAAACGTACTTCCAGGGGATCAGCACGTTGTCGAACATCACCGTGGCGTCCAGTTCGTCCCCTTGCGAAGCCAGCGGGTGCTCCACCGGATCGGCGGCCACGAGGCTGTCGCGACAGACGATCGTGATGCCCTTCAGGTTTGCCGGACACACGCCGTAGATGATCTGGTCGCCTTTGGCGCCGGGGCGGAAGAACACGCCGAGATGCAGAAAGTCGCCGAACGCCGAGGCGGTACCGATCGCCTTGACGCCGTTGACCAGGATTCCTTCATCGCTGGTCGACAAAATGCGGAGGGCCGGCGAATTTGCATGGGCATTGGGGTCGGAGCGGTCGGCTTGCGGATCGACAAAATGCGGAGCAACGACGAGGTCGTTGTCCATCGCGTATTGCCAGAAATTGCGGATGTTGTTTGCCAATCCGCGGCCCTCGGCTCCGATCGATGCCTTTTCCCAAGGGTCGGGGTCGTCGATATAGGTGACCAGCATGTAATTTTGCGAATCCGGAGTGCGCGGCATGGATGCCGCCACGAAGTGCCGCATGATGAATTCATGATAGCGGCGCTTGCGAACCAGCTCTTCCTTGCTCCGGTGCTGCAGCCACATCAATGAGCGTCGCGCTCCGGTTTCATCCACGAACGTAAGCTGATCCTGCAAGTCCGGCCGCCGGTGCAGGTCGAAAAATTCCGCGGTGCGCGAAGCATATTGCCGTGTGAGCGGATGGGTCGCGACGTTGTCGACCTTCGTGTTGCCGACCCAGACGTTGCGTCCGTCGTCCAACGACTTGAGATAGTGGTCTCCGGTCCGCAACATGGTTGCTCTCCACTTACAGGTGCGTGTGTCTCACAAGGTCCGCGTCGTCACATAACTTCGCTGCTGGTAGAGCAGGGGAGCCCCGTCTCTCGCTTCAGATGTCGCCAGAACTTTTGCGACAAATACGCTGTGCGTGCCGATGTCTTTTACATCTGCAACTTCGCAGTCGAGCGATATCAGGGCATCCCTGCAGCGGGGTGCGCCGGTCAGAAGCGCGTCCCAATCGCCGAGCGCGAAACGCTCCCGCATGGGCATGCTTCCGATTCCGGCGAAAGCCTGAGATAGATCGCTTTGCCCTGCTTGCAGGCAATTTACGCAGAGTATTCCGTTGGCCTTTATGGCCGCATTGGTCGCGCTTTTGCCGTGGATGCAGAACAGCACCATGGCCGGGTCATCGCTGAGTGCGCAAACCGTAGAGCACGTGATGCCGGCGGTTCCCGCCGGCCCGTCAGTCGTGATCACCGAAACTCCAGTAGCGAGTTTCGACAGCGCACTACGAAATTGTACAACCGTCACGCAAGTTGAAGCTGCATCGGACGCGCGGTCTTGCGGCGCGAGCTGCGGCATAGCGGCGTTTCCCATCAGACTGGCCGAGCGCGAGCAGTGCCGGCCGATCGATGCCCTAGCCTAGGTCCATGGCGCCCGGTATACTATTAATCTATGGATATAAATTACATTCCACAAAGTTATACGACGGAGCTGGAACTCCAGCATTTGCGGGTGCTGGACGTCTTGCTGCGTGAACGCAGCCTGACGCGCGCCGCCAAGGTGCTTGATGTAACTCAGCCGGCGCTGAGCAAGACGCTGGCGCGGCTGCGCCGCTACTTCGACGATCCGCTGTTCGTGCGGGTGTCACACCGGATGGAGCCAACGCCGAAAGCTTTGGCGCTGACCCAGCCGGTCAACGATGTGCTCGACAAAATGCGCGCGTTGCGCGGCGAGCACGTGGTGTTCGATCCGCGCGTTTCGACCCGTACCTTTCAGTTTTGTGTCGTTGATGCCGGGGTCATCAAGTTGCTGCCACCCCTGCTCAATCAGGTCATGGTTGAAGCGCCGAATGTTCGATTGCGTGTGGTCCAGCTCGATGGCGAACATCTTGAGTCATGGCTGGAAACAGGCACGATCGATTTTGCCATGGGATCGTTTCCGACCCTGGTCAAAGGTATCCGCCGGCAGTTCCTGTGGGTTGAAGAATACGTCAGCGTTGTCAATCGAGGTCACCCGCGGGTGTCGAACAATCCGTCGCTGCGTGAATTCGCTGCCGAGAACCACGTGCTGGTCTCGACCCTCGGTACCGGGCACGCCCACAAACTCGCCGAACGCGCGGTCGAAGCGGCAATTCCGCCGCAGAACATCATCTGCCGCGTGCCGATTTTTATAGCGGCGGCGGTGATTGCCAAGCATACCAATGCCATCGCCACCTTGCCGATGTCGATTGCAACCGTGCTTGCCGAAGATCTCAATCTTGAAATTGTCAGACCGCCCATCAAGTTGCCGAAAATCGAAATCTACCAGTATTGGCACAACCGCTTTCACCGTGAACCGGGCAACAAATGGATCCGGTCGGTATTTGCGAACTTGTTTCGCGTGCCAGGGACGCGTGCGCGCAACTGAGCACGCGATCTAATTGCTCGCGGCGATTCCGGCATCCTTGATGACTTTCGCCCACTGCGGAGTTTCCGCCCGGATGATGGCTGCAAACTCCGCGGGTGAATTGCCAATCACTTCCATGCCGATGTCTCTCAGCCGCTCGCGAACATCGGGTATGGCCAGCACTTTCACCGAGTCCTTGTGAACCTTGTTGACGATCGCGGGCGATGTCCCGGCCGGGGCCATCAGGCCGATCGAGAGAACCGACACAAAGCCTGGATAACCGGCTTCGATCATGGTCGGCAGATCGGGTACGATGCCGAAGCGTTCGGCCGAGGTGACGGCCAGTGCACGCAGCTTGCCCTCGCGCACCAATGGAATCAAAGGCGAGATGGCGCCAAAAAACATGGTGAGACGCCCGCCCAGCAAATCGGTGATAACCGGTGCGCCGCCGCGATAGGGCACGTGCTGGATATCGACATGCGCCATCGCCTTGAACAGTTCGCCGGCAAGGTGTTGCGTGGTGCCAACGCCAGCCGAGCCGAATGTCAGCTTGCCCGGATGCGCACGCGCATACGCGACCAGGTCTGCGACGCTTTTGACCGGGAGGTCGTTGGGCACAACGAGAATATTGGGTGAGTAGACTGACAGCGAAATCGGCGTCAGGTCTTTTGCCGGGTCGAAGGTCATTTTGGCGTAGAGACTCGGATTAACGGCAAGCTGGGCGTTCGTCGTCACCAATAGCGTGTAACCGTCAGGCGCCGCCTTGGCCGCGCGGTCGCCGCCAATGTTTCCGCCGGCGCCAGGGGCATTTTCGATGACCGCCGGCTGGCCCCAGATCGCGGCCAGGCGGTCGCTCATAATGCGCGCGAAAATGTCCACCGGTCCCGCCGGCGGATAGCCGACGATCAATCTGACCGGATGATCCGGATAACTGCTTTGCGCAATGGCGGCGTTGTCCGCCAAAAAAATCGACAGTGCGGCAATCAGCGCTGTCATCAGTTTTGGTTTGACCGACATCGTGGCCTGTCCCCCGCATTGCGCGTATCCCGCGCTTTGCCGAGAGCATAACGCCGCGCACAACAGCCGGCCAAGCGGGTTGCAGGGCCAAAAGGAGCGCTTTGCGCCGGCCCCGCACATTGCCTATATGACTGGCCTGAACGGAGCTCCCCTCATTCATGCCTGCCCCCCAAATCGACAAAATTCCCGTCACTGTGCTCACCGGCTACCTCGGCGCGGGCAAGACCACGCTCCTCAACCGCATTTTGTCCGAACCGCACGGCAAGAAATACGCGGTCATCGTCAACGAGTTCGGTGAAATCGGGATCGACAACGAGCTTGTCGTCAATGCCGACGAGGAAGTGTTCGAGATGAACAACGGCTGCATCTGCTGCACGGTGCGCGGCGACCTGGTGCGAATTATTGATGGCCTAATGCGACGGAAGGGCAAGTTTGATGCGATTATCGTGGAGACCACCGGTCTCGCTGATCCTGCGCCGGTCGCGCAGACCTTTTTCATGGATGAGCAGGTCGGTGCCAAAACGAAGCTGGACGCGGTTGTCACCGTTGCCGATGCGAAGTGGCTAACCGATCGTCTCAAGGACGCGCCCGAAGCCAAGAATCAGATCGCCTTTGCCGACGTCATCCTGCTCAACAAGACCGATCTCGTGACGCCAGAGGAATTGCGCGAGCTGGAAGCTCGCATCCGCGCGCTCAACCCGTACGCGCGTCTCCACCGAACCGAACGCGCAAAGATCGACCTTAAGGAAGTGCTCGGCCGCAATGCCTTTGATCTCGATCGCATCCTCGACATCGAACCAAAATTTCTGGAAGAGGACAGCCATGACCACGATCACAGCCATGGCGATCATGGCGCCCCTCACCAGCATCATGGCAACGGACTCAAGCATTATCACGACGAAGATATGCGGAGCGTGTCGCTCCGGAGCGACAAGCCGCTGAACCCCGACAAATTCTTTCCCTGGGTGCAGGATCTGGTGGCGACCGAAGGCAAGGACATTCTCCGCTGCAAAGGCATCCTGTCTTTCAAGGACGACCCCGAACGATTCGTCTTCCAAGGTGTCCACATGATCCTCGACGGCGATCATCAGCGTCCCTGGCGTGCCGACGAGATTCGCGACAGTCGCATCGTATTTATCGGACGCAATCTGCCCGAAGATAAAATTCGCCAGGGCTTCGAAAGCTGCATCGCCTAACGTGAGCGCCACGCAGGCCCCGATTCCATCTCTTGCCGATCGCGTACGCTCGGTGAACGCCGGCGCGCCCGTCGTGGGCGTGCATTTTTTAAGTACGATGCCGGTCTTCGTGCTCGGTGAGGATGCGCTTCTTTTCGGCGGTGACACCGAGCGCCGCGTGGAGATCCACACGGGCGCCGTCTTGGCGAGCGCGTCTGACGGGACTCGCATCATTACGGGCGGGGATGACGGCAATCTCATTGAAACAAATCCGGCCGGCGAGCACCGTGCGCTCGCCTCGGACAACAAAAAACGCTGGGTCGATCAGGTCGCGGTCGGGCCGGACCGTGCGGTCGCCTGGTCGGCGGGTAAAATCGCGCACGTTCTGACGGGCAAGGGCGAAGAGCGAAACTTCGAGGCACCTTCAACGGTGGCCGGACTGTGCTTTGCGCCGAAGGGCTTCCGCCTCGCCATCGCGCACTACAATGGCGCGACGCTGTGGTTTCCCAAGACCGATGCCGCGCCAGAGCGCCTTGAGTGGAAGGGCTCGCATCTGGGCGTCACGATCAGCCCGGATGGGAAATTTCTGATGACCTGTATGCAAGAACCGATGCTGCACGGGTGGCGGCTCGCTGACGGCAAGCATATGCGGATGTCGGGCTATTCGGCACGCGTGCGCTCGTTGAGTTGGACCTCTGGTGGAGAATTCCTCGCAACGTCGGGCTCCGAGCAGCTCATCCTCTGGCCATTTGAGGGAAAGGACGGTCCGATGGGCCGCCAGCCAAAAATTCTCGCACGCACAGAGGTGAGGGTAGCGGTTGTCGCCAGTCACCCGCGCCAGCCCGTAGTGGCGGTTGGCTATGCCGACGGGGCCGTGAAGCTCGTACGGATCGATGATGAGGCACTCATCCTGGCGCGGCAGACCGATGGACATGCGGTGAGCGCGCTTGGCTGGGACGGGAGCGGCCAGATTCTCGCTTTTGGCACTGAATCGGGAGAAGCCGGCGTTCTCGCCCTGTGATCGCCGTAATGCGCGGCCTCACTGTTGAGGCCAATTGCCCGCGTCGTGGTCACGGCACTAAGCTCTCGGGCAACGATTCGGAACCAATCGCGCGCGCCGCACTTGTCTGATCTTGCGGCCGGGCGGGACTGCGAGAGGGACAATAAATGGGTATCGCTCACGGACTGCGCCGTTTGGCCTTCGCTCTTCTGGCGCATGCCGTTATCGCAGTTGGCGCCTTATCCATTCCGCTTTTGGGCGGATCGACGCCCGCGTCAGCGCAAATCTCCGACGATGCGCAGGTCGCGCTCGAACAATATGGGGCCTGGCGTCCGCATCCCCGGTTCGGCGAAGTGTGGGTGCCGGCCGGCGTGCCACCGGACTGGCGTCCCTACCAGTATGGGCATTGGGTCTATACCGAGGAGTGGGGGTGGTACTGGGTATCCGACGATGCCGAGGCGGATTGGGGCTGGGTCGTCTATCACTATGGTCGTTGGGCTTTCGAGCGCGGTCTCGGCTGGTTCTGGGTGCCAGGTGATGATTGGGCGCCGGCCTGGGTCAATTGGCGCTATGGTGATGAATACGCAGGCTGGGCACCGCTCCCACCTGATGAATTGATCGAGACGTATGAGGCCGAACCTGCGTACTGGGTGTTCGTACCAACTCGTTTCATCGGCGCGCCTCGCCTGCGGACTTACATCGTGCCGCCGTTTCGGCGGTCAGGCATTCTGCGCGGGACTCATGTCGTCAATCGCACTGTCCCTGTTCGCGGACGGTTGGCTGTCAATCCCGGCATCTCACCTGCGTTCGTCGCCCGCGTAAACGGCGCGCCTGTGGCCACCTATCGCGTGCGTCCGCGCGTCTTTGCCGCCACGCAAGGCGTGAGCGGCGCCGTGCAGGTTCGACGCGAGGATCTGCGCGGCCGAGATGGCAGGCCGGGCGGGCCCGCTGGGCCTGGGCGGCCTGGGCGCGCTGAGCGCCCTGGGCGCGCGGGCTCGCCGGGCGGACCCGCACGCGTCGGTGCAATTTCCGTGGAGCGCACGACGACCGTAATTCGTCCAAATGCGACCGTCACTCCTCCGCAACCGCTTGGCAAAAACGAGCGCGGGCGATTGGGGACCAGCCCGCCGCGGGCGGCACAGGGCACCCCCTCCGTTGTGCCGCTGCAACAACAGACGCCGCCGGGCTCACCGCCGCCAGCCGCGGGACAAAATCAGACGCCGCCGCTTCAGCATCAGACACCTCCCGGGGTAGCGCCACCGAAGGCGCCGACAACACCGATAGCGCCGACAGCGCCGGCAACAACGACACCGCCGGCAACGCAGACAGCGCCGACAACAACGACACCTCCGCGGCCGCTGGAACGTCGTGATGAACACCGCGATCGCGTTGGACCGGGCGGCCCGCCCCCGCAACAGCCGACTGTTGTGCGGCCAATTCCACCTCAGGCGCCGCCACCGCCACCGCCCGTGCAGCAGCAGCAGCGCCAGGTGCAGCCGCCACCGCCGCCACCACCACCACAACGGCAGGTTCAGCCACCGCCTCCACCTGCGGCGCATCAACCGCCGCCGCCTCCGCCAGCGGCTGCACGCCCGCCCGCGCCGCCTCCACCTGCGGCGCATCCACCGCCGCCGCCTCCGCCAGCGGCTGCGCGTCCGCCCGCGCCGCCTCCGCCAGCGGCGGCTCCGCCGCGGCCCGCCGGCCCGCCGCCGAAGAAGCCACCGCCGAAACCGGGCGAGAAGCCGGACGAGAAAAAATAGTGGCAGTCTTGGTTTGTAAATGAAACGGGCGGCCGCTTGGCCGCCCGGTATGTGTTCATCACGACCGGCGCTTTAATCCATCACGAACCGCACTTTTAAAACATCAGGTCGGCGCTTTAATCCATTACGACCGGCGCTTTGAGGCATCAAGACAACCGGCCCATTGATGCATCAAGCCTAGCGCTTTAATGCATCAAGACGTTCCGGAACTGCCACGGATCGCGCTTGTCGATGTCTTCCGGGAAAAGCCCGGGCCTTCCGATGAGTGGCGTCCAGTCGGTGTATTTGCCGATTACCGGCCCGAGATAAGGCTTTTGCACCTCGAGACAGCGGCGGAAATCCATTTCATCGGTTTCGACAATGCCGGCGTTGGGATTTTCCAAAGCCCACACCATCCCCGCGAGCACCGCCGAGGTTACCTGCAGCCCCGTGGCATTCTGGTACGGCGCAACTTCACGTGTTTCGTCGATTGAAAGCTGGGAGCCATACCAATAGGCATTCTTCTTGTGCCCGTACAGCAAGACGCCCAGTTCATCGATCCCGTCCGCGATCTCATGCTCATCAAGAATGTGCACGTCCTCCGGGGGCGCGCCCGCGCGACCGAACACCTCATGCAATGACAGGACCGCGTCATTGCACGGGTGGTACGCGTAGTGGCATGTCGGCCGATAGAGGGTTTTGCGGCCCCGCCGAAGCGTGAAGTAGTCGGCAATCGAGATCGATTCGTTATGGGTGACCAGGAAACCCAGCTGAGCCTGCGCCGACGGCGTCCAGGAGCGGACACGCGTATTGGCGCCTGGCTGCAACAGAAAGATTGCCGCTCCACAGCCCGATTTGTGGCGCGCGACATTCGCCGGCACCCATTTCTCGTGAGTACCCCAGCCAAGTTCGGCCGGCTGCAAGCCTTCAGCGATGAAGCCTTCCACCGACCAGGTGTTAACGAACACGTTCATCGGTTTGGGCTGCTTGGCGCGCTGTGTATCCCGCTCGGCAATATGGATACCCTTGATGCCGGCCTTTCTGGCCAGCCGCGCCCATTCATCGCGCGACTTGGGCTCCTTGAATTTCAGCCCGACGTCGCGCGCGATAGTGAGCAGCGCCTGCTTGACGAACCACGACACCATGCCGGGATTGGCGCCACAGCAGCTAACCGCGGTGGGCCCACCCGGCCGTTTGCGGCGCGCCGCAAGAATTGATTCGCGCAGCGCGTAATTCGACCGCGCTTCCGGGCCGAGCTTGGGGTCGAAATAAAAACCCTTCCAGGGCTCAACCACGGTGTCGATGTAAAGGCAGCCGATTTCCCGGCACAACTCCATGATGTCGAGCGAGGAGGTGTCCACGGACACGTTCACGCAAAACCCCTGGCCGCCGCCGGCAGTCAGCAACGGCGTGAGGAGGTGGCGGTAGTTGTCCTTGGTCACGGCTTGATGGATGAAGCGGATGCCACGCGAATCCAACAGTTTGCGGTCCTTGTCCTCGGGATCGATGACCACGAAACGTTTTTTGTCGTAGTGGAAATGGCGCTCGATCAGCGGAAGCGTCCCTTTTCCGATCGAACCAAAACCGATCATCACAATGGGCCCGTCAATACGGGCATGCACTGGCCATTTGGGCATCGTCAGTGTCTCCAGGAAAGCCGGTCATATCTGCGGCGGGACCGGAACGGAATAGACGCCGCGCGAAAGCTGGGCGGCGTCCACGACATTCTGCCAGAATTATGCGGCTGAAGGGGCGAGTTTGGCCTGAGACACAGGCTGGCTGGGTGCTCGAAGCAGCCCGCGCGCGCCTTTGAGTGCTCCCGGGACGAGTTCGAGGGCAAGCAGGCGTTGGCGCTCGAAGGGGCCGGACATGCGCAAGGCGGCGGTTTTCTCCGCCGAGAAGCCAAAACGGCTGTAATAGGACGCGTCGCCCACGAGTACGATCGCGCGGTGGCCGCTCCGCCGGGCGGCCGCAAGCGCGTGGCGCACCAGCGCGCTCCCGATACCTTGTTTACGGCAATCGCTGGCGACGGCCACGGGCCCAAGTAGCAGCGCGGTTTGACCGGTACCGCATGTGATGGTCCACAACCGGGCCGTGCCAACGACGCGTTCGCCATCGGCTGCAATGAGAGCAAGGCCCGCTGCCGGCAATCTGCCATCCCGTAGGCGTTGCGAGCTTTTGCGCCAGCGTTGTTTGCCAAAAGCCTCGTCGAGCAGCCCTTCGCGAGCTGCGCTATCCAGAGGGCGCTCTTTCCTGATCGAAATCATCTCGCTCTGTTCCTACCCCGGCGCGCGGCCAAGCGCGCCCTGCGAAAGCGTTGATGGTGCGCGGATGAGGGAGCCGGCGTGGCCGGCTCCTGATGTCAGATGTGATAGGTCTTCAGCGGCGAGAAGCCGTTGAACGCGACCGACGAGTAGGTCGCCGTATAGGCGCCGGTACCCTCGATCAGCACCTTGTCGCCGATCTCCAGGCTGACCGGGAGCATGTAGGGCTCCTTCTCGTACAGCACGTCGGCTGAGTCGCAGGTCGGTCCCGCCAGGACACAGGGCGTCAGGGCGTCACCGTCGCGCGGGGTGCGGATCGGATAGCGGATCGACTCGTCCATCGTCTCGGCGAGGCCGCCGAACTTGCCGATGTCGAGATAGACCCAGCGAACGTCATCTTCCTCGCTCTTCTTGGAGACAAGAACGACTTCGGCCTCGATGGTGCCGGCATTACCGACCATGCCGCGGCCCGGCTCGATGATGGTCTCCGGGATGCGGTTGCCGAAATGCTTGCGGAGCGCCTTGAAGATCGCGTTGCCGTAGGTTTTTACGGTCGGCACGTTCTTGAGGTACTTGGTCGGGAAGCCACCTCCCAAGTTCACCATTGAGAGATTCATGCCGCGCTCGCCACACTCCCGGAATACCGCGGCCGCTGACGCGAGCGCACGGTCCCAGGCATGCTGGTTGCGTTGTTGGGAGCCCACATGGAACGACACCCCGACCGGCTCCAGCCCGGCTTTGAGAGCGTGTTCCAGAACATCCACCGCCATGGCCGGTTCGCAGCCGAACTTGCGCGACAGCGGCCAGTCCGCCCCGACGCAGTCGGAGAGGATGCGGCAGAAGACGCGGCTTCCGGGCGCCGCCCGGGCGACTTTCTCGACCTCGGGCTTGCAGTCGACGGCATAGAGACGAACGCCGAGTGCGTAGGCGCGCGCGACGTCGCGTTCCTTCTTGATGGTGTTGCCGTAGCTGATGCGGTCGGGCGTGGCGCCTGTCGCCAGCACCGTTTCGATCTCCGAGATCGAAGCTGTATCAAAGCACGATCCGAGCTTGGCCAGCAGCGCCAGCACTTCGGGCGCCGGATTGGCCTTAACGGCATAGAAGACCCGCGTGTCAGGCAGGGCCTTGGCGAAGGCGGTATAGTTGTCGCGAACGACGTCGAGGTCGACGACCAGGCAAGGGCCTTCGTCATTACGCTTACTTAGAAATTCGCGGATGCGCTCAGTCATTGCGCTTATTTCCCCACGGCTTTGGGCTTTATGGGCCCCAGATGTCGCGGTTAACGAAGTGCAAGCGTCTGCGCGCGATGGGGACGCGCCAACGCTACACAACGTATCCCGCTCATGCTGCCTTGGATTGGATGGGGAGACCCCGTCCGCACGGCCGGCAAAGATGAACAAGCCTCTTCGGTGACCCGCGCCGGTGGTGGAGGCCGGCAGAGACCAAGGAAGCCCGATCGTCGTTGCTTTAAGCCGCGTCCCCTGCTGAGAGCAGAGTGTGCTGGTTTCGCCTCCAGCTGCCGGTCAGATTTCTTGGAGAGTTTTGGCTTCTCTCTCCAGGCGGCTGGCGGGCCTCTTGTCCCGCTACCTACCGACCGACACACGGCCACAGGCACGTGCGAAATTGGGCACAACCGAAATAACATTTTTTTCGCGGAGTGCAAGCGAATTAGTTTGCCGCATCAAAAAACTTTCTTAACTTTTTCTTTCCGCGATGGAGGCGCGAGCTCATTCGCGTGCGGTGAACGGCTCGATGCGGTGGGCGTTGCGGACGAACTGCACCATGATGGCGATGCCGCAGAGCACGAAGACGCCGTCGAGGATGCGCTGCCCGATGCCGCCCAGGTCGAACAGGGTGGCGAGCGCCCACGAGCCGGCAAAGGCAGCGCCGAACACTTCAGCGCCGATCAGGATGGCGGCGCTCACCACGGTTACGACGTTAAGCCAGACGATGCGGCGGTTTTGGTCCATGCAAGCTCCTCTGCGGACCCAATCTCTCCAAATCTGGCCGCAGAATCAAGTCCGTAGCAATGCCAGCGGTTGCCCGCAGTTCGCTCGCAGTCGCCGCTGCGAACGAATCAAAAGTTAACGCGATTGCACCTGACGCTCTCTCGTCGCTGCTTGCCAGCTCTCTGCTCGTCGTCGGCCCATGGAGAGGCGCTCGCAAAGTGGAGATCGCGACCCGAGATGGCTCTCGCCAACAGCCTGGTCTCCGACTAGATGGACGGAATGAGCCGCTCGCCACCTCCACCCCATGACCAGAACCCACTGCTTGCCAGGTGGACCGGCAATTTCGGGCTTCCCCCCTTTGGGTCGATCAGGCCGGAACATTTTGGCCCGGCCTTCGACCGGGCGCTGGCGATGCATCGCGCCGAGATCGATGCCATTGCGGCCGATCCCGCGCCCCCGAGCTTCGAGAATACGATCGAGGCCCTGGAGAGGAGCGGGCGTGTCCTCGAGGGCGTCTCCAATGTGTTTTTTGTTCTGGCGGGCGCCGATACGTCCGACGACATCGAGGCCATAGAGCGACACGTCTCACCACTGCTCGCCCGCCACAACAATGCCCTTTACCTCAATCGTCCGCTCTACGCGCGCATCGCGGATCTCTACAGGCAACGCAAGACCCTGAGCCTGGATGCTGAACAGGCGCGCGTGCTGGAACGCTATAACACCCGCTTTATCCGCGCCGGAGCGGCGCTGGAACTGCCCGCGCAACAGCGGCTCGCCGCCATCAACGAGCGTCTCGCAAGTCTCGGAACACAGTTTGGGCAGAATGTTCTCGCTGATGAGAAAGCCTTTGCTTTGCTGCTGGACGAGGGCGATCTCGCTGGATTGCCCGATTTCGCCCGTGCGGCGGCCCGCGCGGCTGCGGAAGAGCGTGGTCATCCCGGCAAATATGCCATCACGCTGGCGCGATCGTCGGTCGAGACATTCCTGCAGTTCTCCTCGCGCCGCGACCTGCGTGAAAAAGTATTCCAGGCATGGATCAGGCGCGGCGAAAGCGGCGGCCCCACTGACAACCGCGCGCTCATCTCCGAAATGGTAGCCCTGCGCGCCGAGCGCGCCAGCCTGCTTGGCTTTGCAAGCTTCGCCGATTATCGGCTCGATGATCAGATGGCCAAGACTCCGGCAGCAGCGCGCAGGCTGCTCGACGAGGTCTGGGGCAGAGCCCGCGCGAAAGCCGGTGCTGAGCGAGATGCGTTGCAGGCACTGATAGCAAAGGAAGGCGGCAACGTCGCTCTGGCGCCTCACGATTGGCGCTACTACGCGGAGAAACTTCGCAAGGCAAAGTTCGATTTGGATGAGGCCGAAATCAAGCCCTATTTGCAACTCGACAAAATGGTGGAGGCGGCTTTCGAAACCGCGCGCCGATTGTTCGAACTCACTTTTTCACCCGTGGTCGCGCCTCTCTATCATCCCGATGCACGGGCGTGGGAGGTAACTGACGCACAAGGCCGGCATGTCGCACTCTTCATCGGCGACTACTTTGCGCGCAACTCCAAGCATAGCGGTGCCTGGATGACGTCGCTGCGTGACCAGGAAAAGCTTGCGGGCAACATCCGTCCGATCGTGCTCAACGTTTGCAACTTCTCGAAGCCTGCGGCAGGCGAGCACGCACTGTTGTCCTTTGACGACGCGCGAACCCTGTTTCACGAATTTGGCCATGCGTTGCACGGAATGTTGTCCAACGTCACGTACCCGCTGCTGGCGGGTACCGCGGTGCCGAGCGACTTCGTTGAACTGCCTTCGCAACTTTATGAGCACTGGTTGGAGGTGCCCGAGATCCTGCAACGGTACGCGCGACACGCGCGGACCGGGCAGCCAATGCCAAAGGTATTGCTCGACCGGTTGCTCGCAACACGCACGTTCAATCAGGGCTTCACCACAGTGGAATACACGGCCTGCGCGTTGGTCGATCTTGACCTTCATTCACTGCCCGATACGGGCGCACTTGATGTCACGGCCTATGAGCAACGTGATCTTGAGCGCATCGGGATGCCGGCAGAGATTGTGATGAGGCACCGCCTGCCGCATTTCCAGCATCTTTTCTCGGGCGGAGGCTATGCTGCCGGCTACTATTCTTACATGTGGTCGGAAGTACTGGATGCCGACGCCTTTGCCGCCTTTGAGGAAACGGGTGATGCCTTTGATCCGGCAACGGCCAAACGGCTGCGCGAGTTTGTCTACAGTGCGGGGAACCTGCGCGATCCGGGTGAGGCCTACGAAGCTTTCCGTGGGCGGCTGCCGACGGTCGATGCACTGTTGAAGAAACGGGGACTTTCGGAGCCGGGGCTGAATGAATCTGCATAGCGCTGGGCATCGCCGCGGGGTGGTCTGCGCCCCACACGCGGCTGCGGTTGAGGATGGCCGCGCGATCCTCGCCGAAGGCGGCAATGCGATCGAAGCAATGCTGGCGATGGCTGCCAGCATTGCGGCCGTGTATCCGCACATGAATCACATTGGCGGCGATGGTTTCTGGCTGATCCGCGAGCCGTCGGGGCGTCTGCGCGCATTGATGGGGGCGGGACGCGCCGGCTCGAAGGCAACGCCGCGGTTTTATCGCGACGCTGGTCTTGACGAGATCCCGGCGCGAGGTCCGTTCGCCGCGCTGACCGTGCCGGGGGCAGTTGCTGCGTGGATGCTTGCTGCCGAGGCGGCAAGCGCACATGGCGGCAAACTGCCGCTGGATGTTCTGCTCACGTCGGCAATCAAGCACGCGCGCGACGGCTATGTCGTTACGCGCAGCCAAGCGCGGCTTACGACCGAAAAGCTGCCAGAAATGGGCAACGCCGTCGGCTTTAAAAAAGCTTTCTTGATCGGCGACAACGTGCCGGACGTCGGCACGGTCCTCAAACAAACGGCGCTCGCGGAAACGCTCGACCATCTCGCTCGCGTGGGCCTGGACGATTTCTATCGTGGCGACATAGGTCGCGAGATTTCCGCCGATCTCGATCGTATCGGCAGTCCCGTCACACGCGAGGATCTGGAAAGTTTTCGCGCGATCGTCGATCAACCGCTCGCGGTCGGCACACAATCCGGCATGATCTATAATTCACCGCCGCCGACACAGGGTATCGCGTCGCTCATCATTCTCGCGCTGTTCGAGCGACTTCGTGTTACGCGAGCGGAAACTTTCGAACACGTGCACGGCATCGTTGAAGCGACCAAGCGTGCCTTTCGTGTGCGTGACCGTACCGTTACCGACCCCGACAAAATCACTGTCGATCTCGATCAATATATGTCACCGGCTTTTCTCGACGCCGACGCGGCCAAGATCGATATGCACAAGGCGGCGCGCTGGCCGGCGCCGGCTGGCGAAGGCGACACAATCTGGATGGGCGCGGCCGATGCAAGCGGGCTTGTCGTTTCGTATATCCAGTCGCTCTATTGGGAGTTCGGCTCCGGCTGCGTTTTACCTGCGACCGGCATCGTCATGCAGAACCGCGGCGCCAGTTTTTCACTCGACCCCAAGGCGCTCAACGCGCTCGCCCCGGGCCGCCGCCCTTTCCACACGCTCAATCCGGCGCTCGCAGTGCTGAAAGACGGGCGCATCATCGCATACGGGACCATGGGCGGTGACGGCCAACCGCAAAGCCAGGCGGCGGTATTTACGCGCTACGTCACATTTGGCCAGCCGTTGGACCGGGCGCTTGATGCACCGCGATGGCTGCTGGGCCGCACCTGGGGCTCGACACACACGAATTTGCGGATGGAATCCCGCTTCGACGGGAACCTGATCGATCGTATGCTGGCCGCGGGCCATGACATCGCCGTCCTTGATGACTCCTATTCCGACACGATGGGCCATTCCGGTGCAGTCGTCCTGCATCCCGACGGCAGTCTGGAGGGCGGTCATGATCCGCGTGCGGACGGCGGCGCTGCCGGCATTTGATTTGCAGAAATTTATACCTAACCCGTGTGCAACATAGTTACAGTCACGTTTGCGCCGTACTCCATGGTATGGTGCGTGCGCATGATGCTTCGCACCCTCCTCGCCATGTTGGCTGTTCTTGCCATTGCCGTTCCGGCGGGCGCCCATCCGCACGTTTGGATAACGATGCATACCGAACTGGTCTATGCGCCCGACGGTAAAATCACCGGAATCCGTCACGCCTGGTCATTCGACGACATGTTCTCGACCTTCGCCACGCAGGGACTGGAGAGCAAGGAGAAGGGCAAGTTCACGCGCGAGGAATTGGCCCCGCTTGCTAAAGTCAATGTCGAATCGCTGAAGGAATTCGATTACTTCACCTTCGCGACTGCCGATGGCAAAAAAGCGGACCTTGCCGAGCCCGCCCCGGGCTATTGGCTTGACTATGCGGATCAGGTTCTCACGCTCAACTTCACGCTGCCGCTCAAAACGCCCTTAAGGGCAAAAGAGCTGAAAGTCGAAATCTACGATCCGACAATATTCGTCGACTTCTCCTTTGCCAAAGAAAAGCCGGCGCAACTTGTCGGGGCGCCAAAATGCAAGCTCGATGTGGTGCTGCCGCGCGAAATGACTTTCGTCGAAGGAAAACGCCTTAGTGAAATCCCTGCCGATCAGCCGAATACGGCAATGGCTTGGGGGGCGCAGTTCGCAAACAAGCTGCTGGTGCATTGTCCTTGATGGGGTTCGTGCATTCTCGCCTGACGCAAGCCGTCCTCGTGGTCTTCGCCATATTTTTTCTTGTTGTGATGGCTGATACCGTCCTGGCGCAGCCTTTCGGCGTCACGCCTGGTGCAGCGCTCCCGGATGTTGGCGGCGTTGCAGGGTGGATCCTCCACAAGCAAGCCGAATTCTACCGCATGCTGTCGGGCTTGATCCGCGCAGCCAAGGCTGACGGCAGCGCCGCTTATACGCTGCTCGGCATCTCGTTCCTCTACGGCATTTTCCACGCTGCTGGCCCTGGCCATGGCAAGGCGGTGATCTCGTCTTATCTGGTTGCCAATGATGAAACGTGGCGCCGCGGCATCGTGCTGTCGTTTGCCTCCGCCATCCTTCAGGCCTTGGTCGCCGTCGTCATTGTCGGAATCGCCGCCGCAATGCTCGGCGCAACAGCTAAGGTCATGGGTGAGGCGGTGCGTGTCATCGAAATTGCAAGCTATGCTTTGATCATGGCGATCGGCCTGCGGCTGCTCTGGGTGAAAGGCCGCGCTTTTCTAAGATTACTGCGTGGCGAAACGCACACGCATCACACACATGATGATCAAGCTCACCACCACGGGCACAGCCACAGTCATGACCACTTTGACCACAAGGATGACGCCCACGCCTGGGGCCATGCCCACGCACCTGAGCCGGAGGAGCTGACGGGACGGCATTGGTTGAAGCGGGGTTTGATTGCGGTCGTCGCGGTGGGCCTGCGCCCCTGTTCGGGTGCGATCATCGTCTTGGTGTTCGCGCTGGCGCAGGGGCTGTTCTGGATCGGTGTTGCATCGACGTTCGTTATGGGTCTCGGCACTGCAATCACCGTCGCTACCATAGCCACGCTCGCAGTCGGTGCGCGGGGGCTTGCCGGCAGGCTGGCGAATGCAAAGCCCGGTGCCGGAATGATTCTTCTGCGCGGGCTGGAGACGGCGGCTGCGCTCGTAATCGTGATGTTCGGCGCCGCCTTGCTCACCGGTTACATGATGAGCGAACGATTGATCGGGGTGTGAGTACTTTGTGTTCGGGGCACAGTGCAGCGCGTAACGGTGCACTGCAGACCCGGGACCGCAATGAACTCATTCGCTCATTCGCTCATTCGTTCAATCGTGAAAATCCTCTTCTTTCAACTCGATTGGCTCACCGTGCGGTGTACGGTCGCAAGCGCGGTCCCAGGCATCGCGATAGCGGTGCAACGTGTCCTGCGTCGCCACGCCTTTTTCAGCCACCAATTTCTCAAGCGTATTGAGCCAGTGTAAGTAGTAAGTCTCGCCGGTATCAGGATCGCCTGCCGTCTGCGCGAGCTTGATTTCGGCGGCAAGCGCTGCGGCCCATTCTTTCCAGGTGAAAACTCCGCGTTCGTGCAGTGCGAGCGTCATCGCGAACGCTTCTGCCTCCCACGGCTCGCGGAATACCGGCCCGTCGCCATCGCGTGGCACACCGGGAACGGCGACCGCTGCGCGCATTGCGGCCTGCGGATCCATTCCCATGTCAAGCCGGCTCCAGATAGGGCTCCCAGGCGTCGACGGAAACTTTCGTTGTCGCGTCGGCGTCTGCTCCCCATAGTTCGCGTCCGTCAAAGACCACGGTATAGAGCCACTGCGGGTCTTCGCCGGCGCCCGTCGCGTTGCTGTCGGGGAACACATGGCAGCCGATCACGCGCTCAACAGTGCCGGCGTGGCCCCGGACATAGCGCGGCAGCCGCGTATGGGTAGGTGGATTGATATTCCTGGCGCGGACGAGATCGCCTGGCTTGAACGCCGACGAGCTGTTTGTCTCGCGCTCGGTGGGGCCGCCGCGATGAAGCGTCTTCGCCACGTCGGCTGGTCGCAGGATGCGCTTGACCGGTTTTGGTGAATGCAGCGAATGACCGGCTTCGATTTCGTCGTCCGAAGCCAACCCGCGCTCCTTGATCATGTGTTCGAGCGCCGCGAACCAGATCTGGTAGTAGCTCATCGACAGATATTCCGCCGGCGGGCGGTTCTCGCGCGCGAAACGCCCCATGTCGATGTTCCAGCCTCCCGGCATCCCCATCGCCAGCGTGAGCGCGAAAGCGCGCTTCTCCCATTCGGCGTGGAACACCGGCTCGTTGGGCTCCGGCCGGACCGGGCCGTGGCCGTGCGTTCCGCCGAGGTCCTGTCCACCGTTCACTTTTCGATATCCTTCGGTGACTTCGGCAGGCCGGTGCCGATCATGGAATCGCGCGTGACAAGATCTGCGAGCCTTTCCTCGCTCCAGCCTTCAGTGCCGGCAGGCCGCATCGGCACGACCAGGTATCGTATCTCGGCAGTCGAATCCCAGATGCGGATTTCGGTGTCCTTCGGCAGGGTTACGCCGAAGTCGACGAGTACTCCGCGTGGATCGGCGACCGCGCGCGAGCGATAGGGCGCCGATTTGTACCAGACCGGCGGCAGGCCCAGCACTGGCCACGGGTAACACGAGCACAGCGTGCACACGACAACATTGTGCAGCTTCGGCGTGTTCTCTAGTGCAACAATGTGCTCGCCTTGCCGGCCCGCATAACCGATCTCACCGATGGCCGGCGTCGCGTCCTTGAGGAGGCGCGCGCGGTAGGCCGGATCAGCCCAGGCTTTGGCAACGACGCGGGCGCCATTGCGGGGGCCGACTTTCTTTTCATAGATCTCGATCAGCAGGTCGAGCGAAGCCGGATCGACATAGCCTTTTTCGGTCAGGACGGTCTCCAGCGCGCGCACGCGCAGCTGGGTTTCCGAAAGCTCGGAATGGTCCTGATCGTGGTGGTGGTGATGTTCGTTGTCGTGCCCGGGCATGGCTCCAATATAAGCAAAGGCCGCGTCTTTGTGCCATCATTGGCACCATGAATTTTACATATATGAAGGCGCTCGCCGATCGAATTGATCGCCTGACGACGGGTGTTGGCCGCGCCGTATCAGGGCTGGTGGTCATCGTCGTGCTGGTGCAATTCATACTGGTCGTGGCGCGCTATCTGTTCGGGGCCGGATCGGTCTGGCTGACGGAATCGGTGATCTATGCCCATGCCACGCTGTTTATGCTTGCAGCAGCCTGGACCTTGCAGTCCGGCGGCCATGTGCGTGTGGACATCTTCTACGTTCAAATGTCCGCGCGAACGAAAGCGCTTGTCGACCTCACCGGAGCGCTGCTGTTGTTGCTCCCATTCATGATCGTTCTTCTCTGGTTGTCGGTACCTTATGTCGCGCGATCGTGGGCTATTGCCGAGCATTCGCAGGAAGCGAGCGGATTGCCGATCGTCTTTCTCCTCAAGACGCTCATTCCGCTCTTCGCGCTGCTGATGGCGCTGCAAGGCATGTCCCAGGCGATCCGCGCTGTCACGGTTCTGTCGAGGGCGCGTTGATGCTGCTCGCCCAGGTTCTCGCCATTCTCATGGTGTTGGCGGTGATTACCGCTTTGATGGCCGGCTACCCGGTTGCGCTCACGCTGGCCGGAATATCGCTGGCATTCGCGGCGCTCGGTACTGCGCTGGGCGTCATGAGCTTCGCCATTCTCGGCGCGCTGCCAGCACGCATCTTTGGCGTCATGACCAATGAGGTTCTGTTGGCAATTCCCCTTTTTATATTCATGGGCGTGATGCTGGAGCGCTCGCGTATTGCCGAGGATTTGCTCGAGACCATGGGCCGCTTGTTCGGCACGCTGCGCGGCGGGCTCGGTATTTCAGCAGTGATCGTTGGCACGCTGCTTGCCGCGGCAAAGGGCGTGGTGGGCGCCACCACCGTGACGATGGGGCTCATCATGTTGCCGGCGATGCTGCGCTTCGGGTACGACCCGCGGCTCGCCGCCGGAACGGTCGCAGCTACCGCCACGCTCGCGCAGATCTTTCCGCCTGCAACAGTTCTGGTGTTGCTTGGCGACCAACTCGGCAATGCCTATCAGGCCGCACAACTCTCCAAGGGTGTTTTCGCGCCGCGTTCGCTTACGGTCAGCGATCTGTTTGCAGGCGCGCTGGCGCCCGGGTTCGCACTGGTAGCGCTCTATCTGCTTTTCCTCATCGCGGTGGCATTCCTCTGGCCTAAGGCATCTCCCGCGCTGCCACCCGATCGGAAGGCGCCGCGCGGCCTTGCAATGGCTCGCAAGCTCGTCGAAGTGCTGGTCGCACCGCTTGCGTTGATCGCCGCTGTGCTTGGCTCGATCCTTGGCGGCATCGCTACCCCCACCGAGGCGGCCTCGATTGGTGCCGTTGGAGCGATGGCGTTGGCCGCGCGCAAGGCGCCCTTAAGCACGCTGATCAATCCCGTTGCCGAAAAAACCGCGCAGATCATCTGCATGATTTTCCTGATTCTGATCGGCGCCACCATGTTCAGCCTGGTTTTTCGTGCACTTGGCGGCGACGACATGGTGCACAGGGCACTCTCACACCTTCCTGGTGGGACAGCCGGTGCGGTGCTCGCGGTCATGCTGGCGATGTTTCTGCTTGGTTTCGTCATGGACGCGTTTGAGATCATTTTCGTGGTGATCCCGATTGTGGCGCCGACACTCCTTGTGATGCCGGGTGTCGACCCGGTCTGGCTTGGCATCATGATGGCGATGAATTTGCAGACGTCGTACATGCACCCGCCGCTCGGGCCGACGCTGTTTTTCCTGCGCGGCGTCGCGCCGCCGCAAATTACCACGTGGCATATTTATGTCGGCGTCATCCCGTTCGTGCTGATCCAGTTGGCCGCGCTGGTGGTGCTTTGGTTTGTGCCCGGCCTGGCGACCGCGCTCCCGCACATGCTCTATAGCCACTAAGGCAATAGCCGCTCGCACACGATCCAGAGCCATACGGCTGCCGCCGCCAGCAGCGACAGCCCGACCGCCGCCGAGCCCATGTCCTTGATGCGCTTGATGGCCGGGTCGCTGTTGCGGGTAACACGGTCGCACAGCTTCTCGACGGCGGTGTTGAGCAACTCGACGATGAGGACAACGACGATCACGCCGATGAGCACAAAGCGCTTGGCGGTATGGGGGGTCAGAAAAAAGGCCAGCGGAATGCCAACCGCCAGCAATGCGAGCTCCTGACGGAAGGCCGCTTCCGATCGCGTCACCGCAACCAGGCCGTTCCAGCTGTTGATCGCCGCGCGCCAGATCCGCTCCACGTCACCGCCTCTGTGTCCTGCAAGATACGTACGGCCTTTTCATCGTCTATTCCACATCGTTGCGGGCCCCGTGTATAAGGGAATTCGCATGAAGGCCGCCGAGATGTTCAAGCTGAAAGGTCGCGTCGCGCTGGTGACTGGCGCGTCGAGCGGGCTCGGCGTGCAATTCGCCAAGGCGCTCGCAGACAACGGCGCTGCCGTAGTGCTCGTGGCGCGCCGGGCGGATCGCCTCAAGGCGTTGAAGGACGAGATCGAGGGGGCAGGCGGGAAGGCAATCGCGCTTGAGGCTGACGTCACGGATCGAGCGGCCATGACGCGCGCTTTCGATACTGCAGAAAAGGCATTTGATACCGTGACGATCCTCGTCAACAACGCCGGCATCGCGCATGGCGGCCGCGCTATTGAAATGCCCGCAGAGGAATGGCGCAAAATTCTCTCGACCAACCTGGATTCGGTCTTCTTCTGGGCGCAGGAAGCGGCCCAGCGCATATTGGCGGCGAAAAAGCAGGGGGCGATCGTCAATATTGCGTCCGTGCTGGGGCTTGCAGTCGCCAAAGGTGCCGTCGCCTACGCCACAGCCAAGGCTGGGGTGGTGCAGGTCACCAAGGCGCTTGCGGTCGAGCTCGCTTTCAAAGGCGTGCGAGTAAATGCGATTGCACCGGGTTGGTTCGTTACGGAAATGAACAACGACTACCTGATGAGCGAGGCCGGCGCGGCGATCAAGCGGGAAATTCCAATGGGCCAATTCGGCAATCCCGGCGACCTCGACGGCGCGCTGCTGTTGCTGGTTTCGGATGCGGGCAGCTACATCACAGGCGCCACCATCGTTGTCGATGGTGGCCAAGTCGTGCAGATCAAGGGCTAGAGGAAAGACGCATGGATTTTACGATTGCGCCCGAAATCGAGGACCTTCGCCTGCGCGTGCGTGCTTTTGTAGACGAGCATGTGCTGCCGCTGGAAGCTGATCCGGAAAATTTCTCCGAGCATGAGAACATTCCCGAGCCGCGGCTCGCCAAAGTCCGGGAGAAG
The DNA here is from genome assembly GCA_963831275.1 of uncultured Alphaproteobacteria bacterium. GTDB lineage: Bacteria > Pseudomonadota > Alphaproteobacteria > Rhizobiales > Xanthobacteraceae > Pseudolabrys. The sequence goes on from CAWHPN010000002.1 coordinate 74,923, forward strand.
GCAAAGAAAGCGGGCCTATGGGCACCGCAATCGCCAAAGGAATATGGCGGTATGGACCTGCCGATCGTCGCTTGGGCGGCAATCTACGAGGAAGCCGCCCGGTCGATCTTCGGGCCGCTCGCGATCAATTGCATGGCGCCTGACGACGGCAACATGAATCTGCTCAAGCTTGTCGGTACACCGGCCCAAAAAGAAAAATGGCTCAAGCCCATCGTCGAGGGCAAAGTGCGCTCGACCTTCACCATGACCGAGCCCGCGCCGGGCGGAGGCTCGGACCCCTCGATGATCCGTACCCGCGCCGAGAAAAAAGGCGACCGTTACATCATCAAAGGGCATAAATGGTTTGCGACCGGCGCCGAAGGCGCCGCCCATTTCATTTTGGTTGCCCGCACCAGCGACGACAAACGACACGGTTTGACAGCTTTCCTGTTTCACAAGGACCAGCCGGGTTGGCGAATCCTGCGCCGCATTCCGATCATGGGCCCACACGAGCATGGTGGTCACTGCGAGCTCGAATTCGACGGACTGGAAATTCCGGCAGAAAATGTGCTGCTGAAGGAAGGCGATGGGCTCAAGATCACCCAAATCCGTCTCGGTCCGGCGCGGCTGACGCACTGCATGCGCTGGCTCGGCTTTTCCAAGCGCTGCATGGAGATTGCGCAAGCCTATGTTGCGCAGCGCGAAGGCTTCGGCATCAAGCTCGGGGACCGGGAAAGCGTGCAGATCAAGCTCGGTGAGGTGGCCCAGCAAATCCAGATCGGCCGGCTGCTTACGATGCACGCGGCCTGGATGCTCGATCAAGGTGGGCGCGCACGCAAGGAAGTGTCGATAGCGAAAGTACAGGTCGCCGACACGTTGCACAAAGCCGCCGACGTTGCGATCCAATTGCAGGGTGCGCGTGGGTTCTCACAGGATTTAATCGCACAGTGGATCTATCGCTCCGCACGCTCGGCCCGTCTGGTCGATGGCGCCTCCGAAGTGCACATGATGGTGCTGGCGCGCTTCATGAAAGAAGAGGGACGAGACTTCTGGAAATGGGGGCCCGGCGAGGGCCGGCGGAACGAGCGGTAAGCCCGGTTGGCTACATCACCGCGCCGATTTGCCAAGGTACGAATTCAAGTTCGCCGTAACCGAGATCTTCGGACTTGGTGTGCGTCCCCGATGCGACCTGCAGGATCTTGTCGAAAATCTCCTGCCCTTTTGTCTCGATAGACGTTCCATCAAGAACGTCGCCGCAGTTGATATCCATGTCGTCGGTCATACGCCGATACATTTCAGTATTGGTGGCGAGTTTAACCGACGGCGTCGGCTTGCAGCCGAAGGCCGAGCCGCGCCCGGTGGTAAAGCACATGACATTGCAACCGCCGGCAACCTGACCGGTCGCCCCGACGGGGTCGTACCCGGGCGTGTCCATGAATACGAACCCTTTTTCCTTCACCGGCTCCGCATATTCGTAAACGGCGCGCAACGATGTGCTGCCGCCTTTGGCTGCGGCTCCCAGTGATTTTTCAAGGATGGTCGTAAGGCCGCCCGCTTTGTTGCCGGGTGACGGATTGTTGTTCATCTCGCCGCCATTGCGTTGCGTGTAGTTCTCCCACCAGCGAATTCGCTCGACAAGTTTTTCGCCGACCGCCCGGTTGATCGCGCGCCGTGCCAACAAATGTTCAGCACCGTAGATCTCAGGGGTTTCGGCCAGCACTGCCGTTCCGCCGTGTTTGACCAGAACGTCCACGGCGGCACCCAATGCGGGATTTGCGGTAATTCCGGAATAACCGTCGGACCCTCCGCATTGCAGCGCTAGGACGATTTCGGACGCGGGCCGCGTCTCTCGTTTGGCGCGCGCTGCAACAGGCAACATGGATTTGATGCGCTCGACTCCCTGCTCGACCGTCTTTCTGGTGCCGCCGGTCGCCTGGATCGTCATGGTTTGGAAATGATCGCCTTCAACCATTCCGTATTCGTCTTTCATGCGGTCGATCTGAAAGACCTCGCAACCCAGTCCGACCATCAATGCCGCGCCAAGATTAGGGTGTGTCGCATACCCCCACTGCGTCCGTCGCAGCACGTCCCAGCCTTCGCCATAGGCCGCCATCCCGCAACCGCTGCCGTGAACGAACGCGACCGCACCGTCGATTTCTGGATGGTCGTCGAGAATGCCGGACCGATTGATCTCTTCTGCGATGAATTTCGCGACCGACGCCGAACAATTCACCGATGTCAGGATGCCGATGTAATTTCGTGTGCCTGTTTTTCCATCGGGCCGGAGATATCCTTCGAATGTTGCACGGGCCTCGGGTTGCAGGATCTCATCGTTCTTTGCGGCTTCGGCAAATTTATAATCGCGGGCGAAATCGCGCAGCGCCACGTTTTGCTCGTGGACCCATTCGCCGGGAGAAATGGCTTTGGACGCAAATCCGATCGTCTGACCGTATTTGCGTATCGGCTCGCCGTCGCGAATGGCCGTCACCGCCATTTTGTGTCCGCGTGGCACTCGTTCGCGCGCGCTTACGCCCGCAGCAACGGCGCCAGCAGCAATCTGGTCGACGGCGACAACGACATTATCTTCTGGCGCTAACCGGATAGTCCTTGGTGTAGTCATGAGAGATTGTCACTCAGGCGAAGGCCGCGGGGGCTGGTGTGTGCAGTTGGCTGCATAGTAACATCCTCACGATCAGGCGACGCTTAAAAATACCGTCACATGGGGGAGGGAAGTATGCCCGGTTGGCCGCGCCATTTGGCGCATGGTTTCGCGCTTGCTGCCGCACTATTCGTTATGGCCGGTCCTGCCGGCGCCCAAACCAAGCTCAAATGGGCGCACGTATATGAAGTCGCCGAGCCGTATCACACGCAGGCGCTGTGGGCCGCCGAGGAGATCAAGAAGCGCACCAATGGCCGCTATGAGATCGGGGTGTTCCCGGCTTCCCAGCTCGGCAACGAGAACCAGATCAATGAGGGCCTGGGGCTCGGCACGGTCGACATCATCTATACGGGCGCCTCGTTTGCCGGTTCAATTCACAAGCCGCTGTCGATTACCGGCGCGCCCTTTATCCTGCGCGATTTCGACCACTGGAAGGCGTACCGCGATAGCCAGCTGTTCCGGGATCTTGCAAAAGGTTACGAGGACAAGACCAAGCACAAGGTCGTTGCGATTCTCTATTACGGCCAGCGCCACGTCACAGCCAACAAGGAAATCAAGAAGCCCGAGGATATGAAGGGCATGAAGCTGCGCGTGCCGCCGGCGCCGCTGTTCCTGATGTTCACCAAATCTGTTGGTGCCAATGCCACGCCGATCGCCTTCGCAGAGGTTTACCTGGCGCTCCAGCAGGGTACGGTGGATGGCCAGGAAAATCCGCTGCCCACAATCATGGCGAAGAAATTCTACGAAGTTCAGTCGCACATCATGTTGACCGGTCACATCACGGAATCACTGGTCACCATCGTCGGCGGCCATGTCTGGTCGAAGCTCTCCGATGCCGACAAAAAGTTGTTTGACGAGGTGTTGAAGGAGGCGAGCGCGAAGTCGACCGACCAAATTCGTGCTTCCGAACTCAAGCTCGCCGATGAATTCCGTAAACTCGGGAAGACCGTGGTAGAAGTCGACCGCGAAGCTTTTCGCAAGGCGGCATTGCCGTTGCATAACGATGCCAGCGCGGGTGCTGGCTGGTCGCAGGCCGAATACGACGCGCTGCAGGCTTTGAAATAAATCGGTGGCTCGCAGTGTCATGCCCGGCCTTGTGCCGGGCATCCCCGTCTTCGTTGGTAAAATCTCGAACCGTGGATGGCCGGAACAAGTCCAGCCATGACGGACTGAGAGACGCGAGGCACTATGGCGAAACGCGGAACGAAGAAATCGGCAGCGAAGGACGACAACGTCCACCTCATCGTCGCCGAAGACGCCGAGGTTGTGATCGAGCACTATCCGGAGGACTGGCTCGCGTTCGTGATTTTCTGGTCGCTTGCCTTCATTGTCTTTTTGCAGTTTTTCACGCGCTACGTGCTCAATGACAGCCTGGCCTGGACCGAAGAGATCGCGCGCTACGGTCTGATGTGGATCGTATTCATTGGCGGCGCGATGGTGACTCGCCGCAATACCCATATCGCCGTCGAGTTGCTCTCCAACGTAATGAAGCCCGGTCGACTGCGCGCGTCGCTGCTGGCCTTCGTCGATTTCGTCAAGCTCGCTTTCCTCGGCCTGCTCGCGTTCATTTCATGGACGATCACCGAGCGCATGCACCAGCAGCGCATGACGGTGTTCGACCTGCCGATGAGCTATGTCTATGCCGGCGTTGCCTTCGGCTGCTTCCTGATGCTCTTCCGTCAGACCATCAATGTCTGGCGCAACGCCCGAACGGGCTGGCGCCGGCCCGATGACATAACGCACCAGATCGCGCCTGACTGAGAACGGGACACTTCAATGATCGTCATGGCGCTCCTTTTCATCGCGGTCCTGCTTGTGGGCGTGCCGGTGTTCATTGCCCTTGCCGGATCTTCCTTCATTTACACGCATTTTACTGCCGGCCTGCCCGATTTCGTCATTTTGCACCGGATGGCCGGCGGCATTGATTCATTTCCATTGCTGGCGGTGCCGTTCTTCATCCTGGCGGGCAACCTGATGAACTCGGCCGGCATCACCAACCGTATCTATGATTTCGCTGTTGCGCTGGCGGGCTGGACACGCGGCGGGCTGGCACACGTCAACATCATTGGTTCCGTCATCTTCGCGGGTATGTCGGGAACGGCAATTGCCGATGCAGCGGGCCTTGGCACGATCGAAATCAAGGCCATGCAAGATCACGGCTACGACACGGAGTTTTCGGTCGGCGTCACAGCGGCTTCGTCGACACTCGGCCCGATCATTCCGCCGTCATTGCCATTCGTGATCTACGGAATGATGGGAAATGTCTCAATCGGAGCTCTGTTTCTCGGCGGCGTCATTCCCGGACTGGTGATGACAGTCTGCATGATGGGCTATGTGTATTATTGCGCGCGGCGCTACGGAATGGGCCGCGACCAGGCTTTCCGGTGGCGCACGCTCGGCGTCACCTTCATCGCGGCATTTCCGGCCCTGCTGACACCCGCGATCATCGTCGGTGGCATGACGTTCGGATGGTTCACACCCACCGAGGCGGCGATCGCGGCATGCGCCTGGGCGATGGTGCTTGGTATCTTCCTGTATCGCACGCTGACACCGAAACAGTTCTACAAGGTTTCGATGGAAACGATCGAGACCACGGCCGGAGTGTTGTTGATCGTCGGCGCCGCATCGCTGTTCGGCTGGGTGCTCACGACGACCCGCATCACCGAATACACGACCGAGTCGCTGTTGGCCTTGACCGACAACCGTTATGTCATCTTGTTGCTGACGAACGTTCTGCTGCTGGTCATCGGATGTTTCCTGGAGCCCATCGCGTCGATCAGCATTCTGGTGCCGGTGCTGATGCCCGTCATTGTCAAGGTCGGCATCGATCCGGTGCATTTTGGTGTGATGATGACGCTCAATCTGATGATCGGGCTGCTGCATCCGCCGCTCGGCATGGTGCTGTTCGTGTTGTCGCGCATTGCCAAATTGTCCATCGAGCGGACGACCATTGCAATTCTGCCCTGGCTTATCCCGTTGTTGATCTCATTGCTTGCAATTACGATGATCCCGGACTTGACCCTGTGGTTGCCACGGGTTCTCGGGATGATCAAATAATGGCAGCGTGAGTGCGCTAGGCCATTGCCTTGCGCAGGGCGGCCACTTCGTCGCGCGCCGATGTCATCAGGTATTGGACGTCCGATCCCGCAATCACGAAGCGGGCGCCGAGCCTTACCAGTTCGGCAACGTGCCCGACGTCGCCGCGGATGCCGCCCACGCCCAGGTGCTTGTCATGAGCCTTGCAGGCCTTCGCGGTTGCTTCGTAAGCAGCGCGCAGTTTCGGGCTTTTCAAATCGCCTGGAATGCCCATCGCCGTGCAAAGATCGTTGGAGCCGATCAGGACCACATCGATGCCGGGTACTGCTGCTATCGCATCGGCATTGGTGATGCCTTCAGGCGTTTCCAGCATGGCAATCAGTAACGTGGCAGCATTGCCCTGCTTGTTGACATCGGCGAGTGATGTCTGACGGTAGCCTTGCAGCGCACCGGCGCCGGCAACCGAGCGTTCTCCCGATGGCGGAAAACGACAGGCGCGAACGAAAGCTTGAGCCTCGGCGCGTGTGCTGACATTCGGGCAAATGATGCCCAGCGCCCCCATGTCGAGCAGGCGCGTCGCATCCTCGAAGTGATGGCCGGCGATGCGCACCAGCGGCGTGATGCCGAGCGGGAGGGCCGCGACGCAGATCTGCGCTGCGGCGTCGAGCGAAATCGTGCAGTGCTCCATGTCGATAAAGAAAGAATCGAAGCCGCATGACTCGGCGATCATGCCGATCTCGGCACTGCGTGCCAGCCGCGTCGCCATGCACAGTGCTACCTCGCCGCGCGCCAGGCGCTCCTGGGTACGGTTCGTGAAAGGCACGGTGCTAATTTCGATACGACGTGTCGATCTGATCGAGCATACGCAAATATGCCGCCCAGTCGTGACTGCCACGGCCGGCATCGTGATGCTCGTATTGCTCGGCGGTCTTTGCGCACACGGCCGGCGGCACTTCGATCAGTTCATTGCCGGTCGCTTCCAGCTTGAGCTGGATGTCGGCGGCATCGATCAGGTGTTTCATCAGCACGAAGGCTTCGCGCGCGCTTTTGCCCACGGTAAGCAGACCGTGGTTGTGCATGATCATCGCGCGGTTTTGGCCAAGATCGCGATTGAGACGTTCGCGCTCGTCGAAATCCTCGGTAATGCCCTCGTAGCCGTGATAGCCGATGCGCTGGTAGAAACGGATCGCCTGCTGCGACACCATGCGCAGTCCGCTCTTCAACCCGGCAATGGCCATCCCGACATTGGTGTGAACATGCATGGCGCAGTTTACATCTGCCCGCGCACTCAAGACCCCGCCGTGCAGCGTGAATCCAGGCCGGTTGACGCCGGATTTCTCGTCCAGGTCCTCGTCCATCGAGACTTTTACGAGATTGGACGCTGTGACCTCCGTGTAAAGTAGATCGTGCTTCTTCATCAGAAATTTGCGCGGCTCGCCCGGCACACGCATGGAGGAATGGTTGTAGATGACGTCGTCCCAACCATAGTGCGCCGTCAGCCGGTAAACGGCGGCGAGATCGACGCGCGCTTGCCATTCTGCCGGTGAAATTTCATCCCGTGAACTTTTTGGAACGCTGGCGAGCTTGTTCATCGGCGTTGTTCTCCCTGAATGGAGGGGACTCTATCACACCGCCTCGGCTTGGCCAGATCACGCCACATCAGTATAGAGAATGCCTCAACGTGCGAGCGAAAATGACCACACCAATCAAGATCCGAATGGCCGGTTACGGGCCGCCGACGACCGGTTTCAGCAAGGCCCTGAAGTTCATCGGCGATAAACTCGAGGCGCAATTCGGCGAGGACGTCGTCATCGACTACGTTTTCAATATTATGGATCACGGCCACAAGGCCGAGGATATTCTCACGCTGGTTGAGAACGGCGAGATCACGCTCGGTTATCAGTCTTCAAGCTATCTGACCGACCGCGTGCCGGAGCTGGGCTTTGTCGACCTGCCGTTCCTGTTCAGCAGCAATGCGCAGGCGCGCGCTGCGATGGATGGAGCGCTCGGGGAATTTCTCGCGCGCAAGACGGAAGAACGCGTCAACTACCGCATCCTCGGCTGGTTCGAGAATGGCTTTCGTCACATCTCCAATCGGCTGCGACCGATACATTTGCCCGCGGACATGAAAGGCATGAAAATTCGCGTGCTGCCGAGCGAGATACACAGACGCACATTTGAATTGTTGGGCGCCGTGGCCATGCGCATGGACCTCACCGAAGCGATCGCCATGATCAAGGCCGGCACGCTCGACGCGCAGGAAAATCCGCTTGCCAATACGGTGACCTACGGCGTGCACAAGTTCCACAAGTTCCATACGCTGAGCTATCATTTCTACATTTCACGGCCGATCTTCCTGCACCGCCCGTCATTCGACAGCTGGCCCGGAAGTCTCAAACGCGCCCTGCAAAGGGCCGTCAGCGAAGCCGTGGATTTCCAGCGCAAGCTGGCCATCGATGAACACGACCAATCATACAAGGCAATCGAAGCCGAAGGCTGCGAGATCAATGCGCTCACGCCCAAAGAACATGAGGCGTTTGTCGCCGCCGTGCAGCCGCTGCTTGCGGAGGCGCGCGGGACGTATGGCGATGCGATGTTCGCAATGGTGCCGAAGATAGGCTGACTGAAAGCTTAACGCGCTCGTTGCAATTCGAAGATTTACGCTGCTGAAACGACTCTGCGCTAAAAGCCGGTAGCTTTTCGGGAGCTCCCGCGGGGTCAAATGAATTCGCAAAATTATCCGGTTGCACTGGCGCTTCGCGGCGTGAGCAAACGCTTTGACCGGCCGGCGGTCGATGCGCTCGATCTCACCGTCTATGGCGGCGAGTTCTATGCGCTGGTTGGCCCCAACGGCGCCGGCAAGACCACGACCTTACGCATGGTTGTCGGCCTGCTGCGGCCGGATGCCGGCTCAATCTGCATTCATGGCATCGATGCACTTGAGGATTCCGTTGCCGCCAAGCAGATGACCGCGTGGCTGTCGGATGAGCCGATGATCTATGACAAGCTCACCCCGTATGAATATCTCGAATTTGTTGCCGGGCTCTGGCGGGTCGAGCCGGCGGCCGCGGAGGCGCGCGCATGCGAATTGATCGGCTGGCTTGGTCTTGCGCCGCACGCGCATGAGCGCTGCGAAGGATTTTCCAAGGGCATGCGACAGAAGGTGGCGCTGGCCGGAGCCCTGGTGCACGATCCGAAGCTGATCATCCTCGACGAACCATTGACCGGTCTTGATGCTGGCACCGCGCGCCAAGTGAAAGATGTGCTGCGTGCGCGCGTACGCGCAGGCGGTACCGTCATCATGACGACACATATCCTCGAGGTGGCCGAGCGGATGGCTGACCGTATCGGTGTCATCGCCGGCGGCCGGCTAATCGCCGAAGGCACTCTTGACGAATTGCGGCGTCAGACCGGCAAGACCGCCACCAGTCTCGAGGACACATTTCTCACTCTGGTGGCGGAACAGGTCGCGGCAGCATGAGTCAACCGGCGTCACTGACCTGGCTTGCCAGCCATGAATTGCGGCTTGGCTGGCGCGATTGGGTCTCTTTGGTGACGGCGGGCGGGCGCACGCGCACGCGAAATGCAACGATCGCGCTCGTTGTCTTTGCGGTCTTCATGCATGTGTTTGCCTACTGGACCGTCGCCAGTTTTGCCAATGCCAATCTCACCTCCGACACGGCTGCACTGGTCGGACTTACAGGCACTCTCATCCTGTCGTGGTCTCTGCTGCTGTCGCAAGCTATGGAATCGGTGACCCGCGCGTTCTATTCCCGATCCGACCTCGATCTCATCCTCACCTCACCGGCGTCTGCACGCAAAGTATTTGCGGTGCGCATGAGCCGCATTGCGGCTGCTGCTGTCGTGATCGCCGTGCTGTTGTCGGCGCCCTTCATCAATGTGCTTACCATGCTTGGCGGCGGCCGCTGGCTTGCGGCCTATGGGGTCGTCGCCGCCATGGGCGCCGTGGCGACGGCGGCCGCGCTGACGCTGACCGTCGCGCTGTTCCGGATCGTAGGTGCCAAGCGCACGCGGTTGATTGCGCAGGTTATGGCGGCGATCATCGGCGCCGCCTTCGTGATCGGCCTGCAGATCGCGGCGATCTTTTCGGCCGGCAGTATTTCTCGCTTCGCCGCTCTGCAATCGGACTGGATGCTGGCGCACGCGCCCGACACCCGCAGCGCATTCTGGTGGCCGGCGCACGCAGTATTGGGCGACTACGCGGCCCTGTCCGCCGTCATGATGTTTGCCATTGGGGTGCTTTGCGCGTCGATTGCGCTGTTCTCCCGGCGTTTCAGCGAACACGCCGTTGCGGCTGCAGGTGTTTCCAGCACGACCGTGCGTCAACGCCGTTGGTCGCTCCGCTTCCGTCGCAGGTCACCGGGCCGAGTGCTGCGGCAGAAGGAATGGACACTGCTGCAGCGCGATGCCTGGCTCATCTCGCAGACGCTGATGCAGATCCTTTATCTGCTTCCGCCGGCCTTGCTGCTGTGGGTCACCTTCCGTGATCGCAACAACTCATTCCTGATATTGATTCCGGTTGTCGTCATGGCTGCCGGTCAGCTCGCCGGCGGGCTGGCCTGGTTATCGATATCGGGCGAGGACGCCCCGGATCTTGTCGCCACCGCACCAATTACGTCCCGCCGTGTGCTCTGGGCGAAGATCGAGGCCGTCATCGGAATGATCGCACTGATATTCGCGCCGTTGGTCGCCGTGCTGATGCTCGATGCCGTTGCCGCCGGATTGGTATGCGGTCTCGGCATATTGTGCGCAGCTGCGGCAGCAACCGTGATCCAGCTCTGCTTTCGTGTGCAGGCCCGGCGCAGCCAATTCCGCCGACGGCAGACGTCATCGCGCCTTGCAACGTTCGCGGAGGCGTTTTCCTCGATCGCCTGGGCGGCGACGACGGCATTGGCGGCTGCGGGAAGCTGGACGGCAATCGGCCCGGCCGCTATCGCGCTGGCCGTTCCGGGCGGCATTTGGCTGGTCAGCCCGTCGCGCAGCTGAAGCGTTATGCGAAGAACCGCTTCTGGTTGGTCCACTCGTCGATGCCGTTGTCCATGATCCATTGCGCCAATTCGTCGTGCCGTACGATCCAGACATCGGGGAAGCGCTTGATGTACTTGAGGATGGCATCGACCTGTGCCGCCATCAGAGGCCGCCCTCCGAAATGGCAATGCACGGTTATGTTCAGATAAGACGTCGGCTCGTTCTCGTAGAGATAGTCGAAAGTGTCTTTGTAGACCTCGAACCAGTCACGCGTATTGAGACGCAATGCCCGGTGATCGGCGAAATCGGTGTGGGGAAGCGCGACGATGGCGCCCTTCCTGGTTTTGATGCGGCAGGGCAGGTCGAGATTGTTGTAGTCGCCATACCAAAGGAATCCCGCCTCGGCGATGTAGCCCTCGGTTAACGCGGTCGGCGATACCACCGGCGAGAGCCAGCCTTTTGGCCGGCTGCCGGTGATTTTACGGTGGATATCGATGCAATTTTTGATCAGCGCCTTTTCTTCCTTTGGATCGAGATAGGCGAGCAATGCATCCTGCGTGTAGGAATGCGCCGCGATCTCGTGACCCGATTTTGTCGCCTGTTTGGCCGCCGCCGGCGCCAGCTCCAGCGCCCGGGCATTGGCAACGAACGTGGCGGGCACCTTGTTCTCATCCAGAATCTTGATCAACCGCCACACCCCGGCTCGCCCGCCATATGTACCCCATGTCATCGCCGCGCGGTCGTGCGTGCCTGGTCTGAGCGCGGTCGTCTGGACTGAAAAAGGCGGGCCTTTCCCGTCCGACCAATTCTCCCACAGACAGGTCATCACGACCGCGATGCGGGCATCGTTCGGCCAGGAAAAGCCGTTGGATCTTTTCTTCGGGTTTTTCATCGGAAATCCGTCAGTGCAGAGCCTTGTTGGCGTTCTCGGCAAACGAGGCGTCGTAAGTCTTCGTCATGTCGATCTTGGCGTTCTTAACGCTCTCATTGAATGAAGAAATGATGCGATACGTGTTGCCCGACAGCGCCGGTGTCACGATGCCGTCCTTGGAGAGCATTTCCCGATTGGCCTGCACGGCTTTTTTGTAGAACTCCTTGTCGCCGGCATAGAACTCCGGTGGCAACGCGTTGGCGATCTCATCGCCCGTGGCCTTTTGCAGCCAGTGCAAGGCCTTGACCATGCCGTTGACGAAAGCCTGGACGGTTCTCGGATTGGCCTTGATGAAATCTGGCGTGGTTGAGATCGCCGAACCCGCGAACGGTCCACCGTAAAGATAGTCGAGGCCAGCCTTCGTACGGGTATCGACAACAGGCACCAGATCGCCATCGAGCACCAGACGCGTGATGACGGGATCGAAATTCGCTTCGCCGTCCAGCCGTCCCGATTTCATCATCGCCAGCGCTGAATTACCGGCGCCGACGCCGATGATCGAGATCTGATCGGCGGGAAGATTGTCCTTCGACAGCAGCAAGCTCAGCGCAAGCGCGCTCGAGGATCCCGGCGCGGTGACGCCCATCTTGAGCCCGACGAGATCCTTCGGCGATTTGTAGGCCGCCGCCTTTTCCTTCGAGAGCGCAATAACGACGCCAAATGAATTGTTCTGCAGGGCGACCGACGTGATGGTCTGCCCGCGCGCTTGAAGATAAAGTGTATGCTCATAGGCGCCGGCAATGAAATCGACGCTGCCCGAGACCAGCGCCTTGAGCGAATCCGAGCCGCCACCGCCGAAATCGTTGAATTCAACGACCAATCCCTGCTCTTTAAAGTAGCCTTTGTGCTCGGCGATATTCACCGCGAGATAAGGAATTTGAATTTTGCTGCCGATGCCGAGCTTGACCACCGGTTTTTCCGGCGCGGCATTTTGCGCATCAGCGCCGGCACTAAATGCAATGCAGCCCAAAACCAGGAACGCAATACGCCACAGCATGGATGTCCTCCCCGCTTTTCGCCATTCTAGCGGCGCGCTTTCATGGCGTCATCGGGCCTGCGCGACCGCCAACCTTTGGTACTTGCGTCCGACGAGTATCCCGATCACGAACAGATTGACGATATTGGCGCCGATGCCTGTGGCGAAGGCCGGCGCGTAATAACCGAAGTGGTCGTAGAGCAGTCCGGCAAGCCAGCCGCCAAGCGCCATTCCGCAACCGCTGAACAACAACAGCGTCGGGATTCGCCACGAAGCCTCCGAAGCAGGAAACAGCTCGCGCAGCGCCAACACATAAGCAGGGATAATCCCGGAAAAGCCGAGACCGAACGCTGCGGCGATCGTAAACAATCCGGTCTCGTTCTGTGTAAAAAGGAAAGCGGTCATCGACGCCGTTTGCCATGCCGAGCCGATCAGGACGGTGGCAACGCCACCAATGCGATCCGAAATCGCGCCCCAGATTTGACGGCTCAGGAAAGCGGTGCCCAGCAAAACCGACAGCATCATCGCGCCGGTCGAGCGGCTGATGCCGAGATCGCTGCAGAAAGCAACCAAATGACCCTGCGGCATCGCCATCGGGATGCAGCACAGCACCGCGGCGCCGCACATCATCGCGAAAACAAAATTGGGCGGCCAACCAAGCACCCGCGCTGCTTTGCCGTTGTTCGCTGTCACAGCGGCGGGATGAATAACTTCCGGCGGTGAGCGAAAATAGATCGCCGCCAGCGGAACGATGACCACAATCTCAATAATGGCGTACCAAAGCATCGTCTGGCGCCACCCGAAGCCCGCAATGACGCGCTCGAAAAATGGCGGCCACATTGCACCGGCCAGGTAGCTTCCGCTCGAGATCAGTGCCAGGGCCGAACCGCGCCGGCGATCGAACCAGCGGCTGACATAGATGTACATGGGCGCGTTAATACCGCCGAGCCCGATCAGGCCGATGAAAAGTCCGTGGCCAATCCAAAGTGGCCAAGGTGGACCGTATGTTGAGATCGTGAGGCCGAGCCCGATCATCAGCGCACCGCAGATCACGGTCCAGCGCGTGCCGACCTTGTCGGCGATCCGCCCCATCAGGATGCCGCCGACACCGGAGCCGAGCCAGGCCAGTGCGCTGGCGAGTGCAGGGGTCGAACGCACTCCATCAACCTCTGCCGCGATGTCCTTGAGCGCGACCGCTGTGATCCAGGCGGCGCCGAAGGCCATCAGCATCGTGACGAGCGCCGCCGTAGCGACCGCCCAGGAGGCCTTGGTTTCGATCGAGGAAAAAGGGGATTGCAACATGCGAGAAGTCCGGCGGCCCCTTTTGGCAAACTGCACAGTCATTGACCACCCACGCCGGTGTGGGTCTGCCCTGTCTTTTGCGTTGCGCCAAAATGCGCGCGGGCGGCATTGGCGGAAATTTCCTTCTACAACGCCCCGCAATAACGAAATTGACGCAAAGTGCCTGCAGTATAGGCTTTCCGGGCCGTTCAGCGCTTTGCGTAGCGCCGGACGAGCCTATATGAGGAGAGCCCGGCCTTGCGCCGCGGCATAGAAGGCCAACGATGGTTCTCCACCCAGTCAGCCTTGACGACAAATACAACCTTACCCAGTCGCATGTTCTGGTGACGGGGTATCAGGCGCTGATCCGTGCCTGCCTGATGCAGAAGGAGCTCGATCGTCGTAATGGGCTGAACACGGGGGGTTATGTTACCGGTTATCGCGGTTCGCCCCTTGGCGGTCTCGATCAGCAGTTCATGCGCGCTGCGCACCAGATCGCTGCCTCGGACATCAAGTTCCAGCCCGGCCTCAACGAGGAACTCGCCGCCACTGCGCTCTGGGGCACGCAGCAGGCCGAATTGCGCGGCGAAGGCAAGTTCGATGGCGTATTCGGCATGTGGTATGGCAAGGGCCCGGGTGTCGATCGTACCGGTGATGCGTTCCGTCACGCCAATCTTGCCGGTTCATCCAGACATGGCGGTGTGATCGCCTTGATGGGCGATGATCACACTGCGGAGTCCTCGACCACCGCACATCAATCGGAATTCCATTTCGTCGACGTGATGATGCCGATCCTGAATCCCGCCGGGGTGCAGGAGATCGTCGACTACGCGCTGTACGGCTGGGCGATGTCGCGCTTCAGCGGCACCTGGACCGCACTCAAATGCATGCATGAGACGGTGGAATCGACCGGCGTGGTCAATGCCGGCGTCGATCAGATCGATATCGCAATACCGACCGATTTCCGCATGCCGGAAGGTGGCTTGAACATCCGTTTGCCCGACACTTTTCTCGGGCAGGAAGCGCGACTGCATGACTTCAAGCGCGATGCCATGCTCGCTTTCGTACGAGCCAACAGGCTCAACAAGACGATCACATCGGGCGGACGCGCGCCGAAGATCGGTGTCATCACCACGGGCAAGGCCTATCTCGACGTACGTCAGGCCTTCGATGAGCTCGGCCTCGATGAGATCAAATGTAACGATCTGGGCCTGCGACTTTTCAAGGTCGCATGCGTGTGGCCGATCGGGCGTCAGGAGTTGGCCGATTTCGCTCAGGGGCTCGACCTCATCATCGTCGTCGAGGAAAAACGTTCGCTGTTGGAAGTGCAGGTGCGCGAAGAATTGTACGGAACGGCAAATCAGCCGGTCTGCATCGGCAAGAAGGACGAGCAGGGCAATTGGCTATTCCCGGTGAAAGGCGCCCTCGATCCGAACGATATTGCGATTTGCATCGGCGACCGGCTGCTGCGCTATGGCAGGAACGAGGAGCTCGCGGCCAACGTCGCTCGGCTCAAGTCGGCGCAGGGTGCTCTTTCCGAAACCACCGATGTTGCGCAGCGGATTCCATATTTCTGCTCGGGTTGCCCGCACAACACATCAACGCGCGTGCCGGAGGGAAGCCGCGCCTATGCCGGGATCGGCTGCCACTACATGGCGCAGTGGATGGATCGCAAGACACTTGGTTACACCCAAATGGGCGGTGAAGGCGCCAACTGGATCGGCGAGGCGCTGTTCTCCAATCGCGGGCACGTGTTCCAGAATCTCGGTGATGGCACATACAATCACTCAGGGTATCTCGCTATCCGTGCCGCGATCGCGTCCGGCGTGACGATGACCTACAAAATTCTGTTCAACGATGCCGTCGCGATGACTGGCGGGCAGGCAAATGACGGCGGGCTCACCGTGCCGCAGATCGCCGCGCAGGTCGCCGCCGAAGGCGCCAAGCGCGTGGTGGTCGTCACCGATGAGCCCTGGAAATATGACAAAGGTATCGAATGGCCGCGCGGTTTGACGGTGCATCATCGTGACGAGCTTGACGCCGTTCAGCGCGAACTTGCCACCGTGCCGGGCGTCACCGTGCTCATCTACGATCAGACCTGCGCGGCTGAAAAACGCCGGCGTCGCAAGCGGGGTACGTTTCCCGACCCCGACAAGCGCATTGTCATCAACGATCTGGTCTGCGAGGGCTGCGGCGACTGCGGCGTGAAGTCGAATTGCGTATCGATCCAGCCGCTGGAGACCGAATGGGGCCGCAAGCGGACTATCGACCAGTCAAGCTGCAACAAGGATTACTCGTGCCTGAAGGGATTCTGTCCCTCGTTCGTCACCGTACACGGCGCGAAGCTGAAGAAAGGCGAAGGAGTAGCAGAGCCTGGCGAATGGCCCGCCTTGCCGGCGCCTGATGTGCCGCTCCTTAATCACCCTTACGGGATAATCGTCACCGGCATCGGCGGAACCGGCATCGTCACCATCGGCGCCATTGTCGGCATGGCAGCGCACCTTGAAGGCAAAGGGGTCGGCATTATCGATATGGCCGGGCTCGCGCAAAAAGGCGGCGCGGTTTCCAGCCATATCCGCATTGCCAACAGGCCGGACGATATCCACGCCATCCGTGTCGCTGCCGGCGGTGCGGATCTGGTGCTTGGCGGCGACATCGTCGTGGTCGGGGCCAAAAAAGTGCTCGGCGCCATGAAAGCCGGCATCACGCGCGTGATCGTCAACACCGCTGAATTTCTGCCCGGAGATTTCACGCGCAATGCCGAGTATTCGCTGCCGACCGAAAGGCTCCGACGCGCCATCATCGGTCATGCAGGCCGCGATCGCAGCCATTTTGTCGATGCCGGACGTCTGGCCACCGCGCTGCTCGGCAACTCGATTGGCTCCAATATGTTCATGCTCGGCTATGCCTATCAGCTCGGCGCATTGCCGCTGTCGGCCGAAGCGATCGAACGTGCGATCGAAATGAACGGCGAAGCGGTCTCCATGAACGTTTCGGCGTTCCGTTACGGGCGTCGCGCCGTCGTCGACCCCAAGGCAGTTGAAGCGTTGATCGCGCCACGTCCTCAGGAACAGAACGATTCGCTCAAACTGTCGCAGTCGTTCGCCGAAACCGTCGATCGTCGTGCTGCATATCTGGCCGCCTATCAGAATGAAGCCTATGCGCGGCATTATCGAAATCTGGTGGAGAAGGTACGCACGGTCGAAGCGGAGAAGGCGCCGGGCCACTGCGGGCTGGCGGAAGCGGTTGCCCGCTATCTATTCAAGCTGATGGCTTACAAAGACGAATACGAAGTGGCGCGGCTTTACAGCGAGACGTCATTTCTCGACCGCGTGCAATCGACATTCGAACCGGGCAAGCTGCGCTTCGAATTCCATCTGGCGCCGCCGTTGCTCGCCCGCCGCAACCCGGAAACCGGCGAGCCGAAGAAGATGTCGTTCGGCCCCTGGATGTTGAAGGTTTTCGCGCTGCTTGCAAAACTCAAAATCCTGCGCGGGACCGCGTTTGACCCGTTCGGATATACGGCCGAGCGTCAAATGGAGCGCGGCCTGATCTCTGACTACGAACGGCTTCTCCACGACATCCTGGATCATCTCACACCGAACAATCACCCGGTGGCGGTCGCCCTTGCGATGATCCCGGAGAAGATTCGCGGGTTCGGGCCGGTCAAACAGCGGCATCTGGCCGCGGCAAAGGCGGAAGAGGCCGGATTGCGGGAGCAATTCCGTGCCGGTACACCAGCCCTTCTGCGAGCCGCGGAATAGCATATCGGCCTCTTTCAACTATTTTACGTGCCATCTGATACTTGACCGCCTTTCGGCGGTGTTTTCATATCGAGACAACAAGACCGTCGACCATGAGACGGCGAGGGGGGTGCCGCGCCTTTCGAGCGCGGCCGCATGGGAGGAACGAGCTGTGGCGCAAATTGCTGCCGCCGGCGCTGGTACGTTTCCGAAGCTACTCGTCCGCAATGCCCAAATTCACGGGTCGCGGCCGGCCATGCGGCACAAGGATCTCGGCATCTGGCAGACCTGGACTTGGAGCGAGGTGCTTGATGTCGTTCGGCCCTTCGCTGTTGGTTTGCATCGCCTCGGCGTCAGACGCGGTGAAACCATTGCGATCGTTGGAGGAAACAGGCCGAGGCTTTATTGGTCTGTCATGGCCACCCAGATGTTGGGCGCGATTCCCGTGCCGGTGTATGCCGACGCGGTCGCAGACGAGCTCGCTTACGTCCTTGCGCACGCCGACGTGCGTTTCGCCGCCGTGGAGGATCAGGAACAGATCGACAAGATCCAGTTGGTCATGAGCCGCGTCCCGAAGCTCGAGATGATGACTTACGATGAGAAGCGCGGTCTCCGTGATTATGGTCACAGCGGGTTGCGCTCGATGGACGATGTCATCGAGGAAGGCCGCAAGGCGCTTGCCGACCCTGCCGTTGCGGCCTGGCTGGACAAAGAAATTGCCGCCGGCAAAGGCAACGATCCGTCGATCATTCTTTATACGTCCGGAACGACCGGTGCGTCCAAGGGCGTTGTGCTCACCAATGAAGGTTCGATCCGTGCCGCAGCCGATACGGTCGCATTCGACAAGCTGACTGAAAAGGACGTGGCGCTCGCTTATTTGCCGCTGGCCTGGGTGGGCGACCACTATCTCAATTATGCGCAAGGAATGGTCGCGGGCTTCTGTACGGCCTGTCCGGAAAGCCCTGATACGGCTATGGCCGATCTTCGCGAGATCGGGCCGAGTTTCTATTTCGCGCCGCCGCGGACGCTCGAATTGTTACTGACGCGCGTGATGATCCGCATGGAAGATGCCGGCGCGATCAAGCGTAAGCTGTTTCATTATTTCATCGGCATTGCGAGGCATTACGGCGAACGCATCCTCAACGGCGAGTCCGTGCCCTTGGCTGGCCGCTTCCTTTACGCAGTCGGAAATGTATTCGTTTATGGCCCGCTTAAGAATGTACTGGGGTTCTCACGTGTGCGCGTCGCTTACACTGCCGGTGAAGCGGTCGGACCGGACCTGTTCAGCTTTTACCGCTCGATCGGTTTGAACCTGAAACAGCTCTATGGGCAGACGGAAGCTTTCCTCTATGTGACCGCGCAGCCCGACGGCGAAATCTATTCCGATACCGTCGGCCCAGCCTGCCCCAACGTCGACATTCGCATCGCCGAGGATGGGGAGGTGCAATTCAAGTCGCCGGGAATGTTCTCCGGCTATTTCAGGGACGATGCAAAGACTGCGGAGGTGATGACGCCGGACGGTTATGTGAAAACCGGCGATGCCGGCTTCTTTGATGAAAAGACGGGCCACCTCAAAATTATCGACCGCACGAAGGACGTAGGCAGGCTTAAGGACGGGACGATGTTTCCGCCGAAATACATCGAGAACAAACTCAAGTTCTATCCGAATATTCGTGAAGTGGTGGCGCTCGGCGACAAGCGCGAGTTCGTCACAGCCATGCTCAACATCGATCTAACTGCGGTCGGAAGCTGGGCAGAGCGCAACAACGTCGTCTACGGCTCCTACCAGGAGCTGGCCGGCCATCCCCTCGTCTACGGAATGCTCGAAAAACATGTCGCCGAAGTGAACCGCACGCTCGCCGATGACAAGGTCATGGCCGGCGCGCAGATCAAGCGCTTCCTGATCTTGCACAAGGAGCTCGACGCAGACGATGGCGAGCTCACCCGGACCCAGAAAGTCCGCCGCGGGTTCATTGCTGAGCGTTACGCCCCATTGATCGAGGCGCTTTATGACGGGTCGAATGAGGCGGATATATCGACCGAAGTAATATTCGAAGACGGCCGCAAGGGCACGATCAGCGCCCGGGTGAAAATCCACGACATGAAGCCAGCCCCCGTTGCCGCTGTGGGGAAAGCCGCATGAGGGCGACCGGCAGTCCCGGAACTGCGGTCGGCGATGTGCTTTTGTCGGTGGAGAATGTCTCGCTTTCGTTCGGCGGCGTGAAGGCGGTGAGCGATGTTTCCTTCGACATTCGGAAAGGCGAAATTCGCGCCATCATCGGGCCGAACGGCGCCGGCAAGACATCGATGCTCAACATCATCAATGGCTTCTATCATCCACAAAAAGGCCGCATCACCTTCAAGGGCGAAGCACGCGCAAAAATGCGACCTCATGATGCGGCCTATCGCGGCATTGCGCGTACATTTCAGAATGTCGCGTTGTTCCGCGGTATGACCGCGCTCGACAACATCATGGCGGGCCGCACCTTGAAGATGCACGTCAGCTTTTTCTGGCAACTCTTCCGCTACGGCCCGGCAATGCGCGAGGAGGTTGATCATCGGCGTCGGGTCGAGGAAATCATCGATTTTCTCAAGATCCAGGAAATCCGCCGCGTGCCCGTTGGCCGACTGCCCTATGGCTTGCAAAAGCGGGTGGAACTGGGCCGTGCGCTGGCCATGGAGCCCGAATTGCTCCTGCTCGACGAGCCGATGGCCGGGATGAATCTCGAAGAAAAAGAGGACATGTCTCGCTTTGTGCTCGACGTGAACGATCACTACGGGACTACGATCGCGCTGATTGAACACGACATGGGGGTCGTCATGGATTTATCCGACCGCGTGGTCGTCCTCGATCACGGCATCAAGATCGCCGATGGGACACCCGAAGAGATCAAACGCAGTCAGGTGGTCATCGACGCCTATCTCGGCGTGGCGCATTGAGGGCACATGGATCTCCTGTACAAGATTTTTCTTGATCCTTTTGTGCAGATGGGCGCGGCGCCCGATCTGCTTGTACAGACCCTATGGGAAGGCCTGGTCGCCGGGGTTCTTTATTCACTCATAGCGCTTGGCTTCGTGCTGATCTTCAAAGCCTCGGGCGTATTTAATTTTGCGCAAGGCATCATGGTTGTGTTCGCCGCGCTGACGTTGGTGGGTTTGCATGAGCACGGCGTCCCAGCCTATTTGGCTTTGGCACTGACCATCGGGGTGATGTTCTGCCTCGCCTTTGCGGTTGAACGTCTGATCTTGCGACCGCTGGTCAATCAGCCGGACATCATTTTGTTCATGGCGACGTTCGGCCTGACTTATTTTCTGATCGGATTTGGCGAACTGATCTTCGGCGGTGAGACGAAAGTCATGATTGCCGATCAGCTTCTGCTGCCGCGCGGGGCGATCGATATCAAAATGGCAGGCGGTTTCGTTTCCCTTCAGAAAATCGACATCGCGGCGGCCATAATAGCCTCTCTTATGGTTGCGGCGCTGGCCATATTCTTCCAGCGGACACGCATCGGCCGCGCGCTGCGCGCTGTTGCGGACAGCCACCGCGCCGCCTTGTCGGTCGGCATTTCGCTCGAACAGATCTGGGTCATCGTATGGTTTGCCGCAGGCCTGGTGGCGCTGACCACTGGCATCATGTGGGGTGCACGCTCGGACGTTTCGTTCGCGCTCGAAGTCATTGCGCTCAAGGCGCTCCCAGTACTCATTCTGGGAGGGCTGACCTCCATTCCCGGTGCCATTGTCGGAGGGCTGATTATCGGAATCGGTGAAAAGCTCGGTGAATTCTACTGGGGTCCGTTGATGGGAAGCGGCATCGAATCCTGGTTCGCGTACGTCATTGCCCTCGTTTTTCTTCTGTTTCGCCCGCAAGGCTTGTTCGGCGAACGGATCATCGAGCGGATCTGATCCATGTTTTATCGCGAGGCCGGCCAATTCAAAACAAGCTACGCGGCCGACGTCGCTATATTTCCGATACTGCAGGATCGTATCGGATTGGCGATCATCCTGGTTATCGCGGCGGTTCCCATTCCCTGGCTCGGCAGTTCGTTCTTGATCCAGGCGGTCATGATTCCGTTTCTTATTTTTTCGCTTGCCGCCATTGGACTCAATTTGCTGACTGGTTATACCGGTCTCTTGTCGCTCGGGACGGGCGCGTTTATGGGCGTGGGCGCCTATGCCTGCTACAAGCTCACGTCCTATTTTCCAAATGTAAATATTCTGATCTGGATTGTTGTATCTGGGTTTTTCTCTGCAGCGGTTGGCGTTCTATTCGGACTGCCCTCGCTGCGCATCAAAGGGTTTTATCTGGCGGTGGCGACTTTGGCCGCGCAATTCTTTCTGTCGTGGTGCTTCATACGGCAGCCATGGTTTTACAACTACAATGCGTCCGGCGCGATCGAGGTTCCGACCCGCACCTTGTTCGGCATACCGATCACGGGTGCCACGGCGACCGATACGACGCGGTATTTCGTCGTCCTCGGTTTTGTCGTGGTGATGACATGGCTGGCATCGAACCTCGTCCATGGTCGCATTGGACGAATGTGGATGGCCGTCCGTGACATGGATCTTGCCGCGGATCTCATTGGTATACGCCTTCTGCAAACTAAGCTTCTGGCATTTGCCACATCGTCGTTTTACTGCGGCGTTGCCGGTGCGCTTCTGGTTTTCCTGTGGTACGGCGGTGCTGAGCCGGCGGTGTTCGACGTCAATTTGAGTTTTTTCATTCTTTTCATGGTGATCATCGGCGGGTTGGGCAGCCTGACCGGTTCGTTCTTTGGCGCCGCGCTTATTTTCATCCTGCCGATTGCGCTTCGCTATTTTCCGCCCAAGCTCGGCATTCCGGTTCACCCTGCGACAGTTGAGCACGTCCAATACATGATCATTGGTGCGTTGATCGTGCTGTTCTTGATTGCGGAGCCGGCCGGGCTCGCGCGTTTGTGGCAGATTGGCAAGCAGAAATTGAGGGTGTGGCCTTTCCCATATTAACGAGGCACAATCTCGCTCAACGCCCCGGCCATACGGGGGCGGCCCGCGGATCAGAGCCGACGGCCGTGAGATGACAGGTGGCCACGCCGCCTAAGAAACAAAGGGAGGAAGTAAATGCGATTGTATCATCGTTTACTCGGGACGGCCTTCGCAGTCGTCGCCGGGCTGTCGTTTGTGCCGGTGACGGCGAGCGCGGCCGACACAATATTCGTTCCGCTATTGTCGTACCGCACCGGCCCATTTGCGGTCTCGGGTGCGCCGATCATGAACGGCATGGCCGATTATCTCAACATGCTCAACGAGCGCGACGGCGGCATTGGTGGGGTCAAGATTGTCGTTGAGGAATGTGAGACAGGCTACGACACCAAGAAAGGCGTCGAGTGCTATGAGCAGGTGAAATCGAAAAATCCGGTCGTGATCAATCCTTATTCTACGGGTATTACGCTGCAAATCATCCCGAAGGCGGCGGTGGACAAGATTCCAATCTTGTCCATGGCTTACGGTCTTTCGGCTTCCGCCGACGGCACGACGTTCCCCTGGATTTTTAATCCGCCCGCGACTTACTGGGACGGCGCCTCCATGTTCATCCGCTATATCGGGAGCAAGGAGGGCGGCCTCGACAAGCTGAAGGGCAAAAAAATCGGTCTGATCTATCTCGATGCGCCCTATGGCAAAGAACCGATTCCGCTCCTTGAGGCGCTCGCAAAGGATTATGGCTTCGAGCTCAAGCTTTACCCTGTGCCCGCTGCCGAAATGCAAAACCAGTCGTCGCAGTGGCTCAATATCCGCCGCGATCGCCCCGAATGGATCTACATCCAGGGTTTCGGCACCATGAACCCGACTGCCGTCAAGGAAGCGGCCAAGAACAATTACCCGATGGATCACCTCATCGGAAATTGGTGGGCGGGCAGTGACGACGACGCGCGTCCTGCCGGCGACGCCGCTAAAGGCTATCTGTCGCTCGATTTCAATCAGGTCGGGACCAACTTCCCCGTTATCAAGGACATCCAGAAGTACGTTATCGATAAGGGCAAGACCCAGACGCCGAAAGATAAGGTTGGAGAGAACTTCTATAATCGCGGCGTGCTTAACTCGATCATCATCGCGGAGGGAATCCGCAACGCGCAGAAAATCACCGGCAAGAAAGCGATCACCGGCGAAGATATGCGCCGCGGCCTGGAGACCTTGAACATCACCGAAGCGCGATTGAAGGAAATTGGCGCGAGTGGGTTCGCTGCACCGATGAAGGTTGCATGCGAAGACCACAATGGCCACAACTCGGCCTATATGGCGAGATGGGACGGAACTAAATGGACGCAAGGCTCCGATTGGATCGCCCCGCTCAAGACAAAGGTTCGCCCGTTGATCGAGTCGGCAGCCAAGGACTATTCCACCGCCAATGCCGGCTGGCCAAAACGCACAGAACCTTGCGACAAGTCGTCCTAAGGCGGTGAAAAATCCCTCTCCCCGCCGTTTCGGCGGGGAGAGGGTCATTTGAGGAGCGGCCCATGTCGGCGGCAACGCAAGCTGAAACCGCGGCGTGCGCCACGTCGCAGAGGATTCTTTCGGTCAATAATATCGAAGTGATCTACGATCACGTCATTCTGGTGCTCAAGGGCGTTTCGCTCGACGTACCGAAGGGCGGTATCGTTGCATTGCTCGGTGCGAATGGTGCCGGCAAAACGACGACCTTGAAAGCCATTTCCAATTTGCTCCACGCCGAGCGCGGAGATGTCACCAAGGGCTCGATCGTGTTTGATGGTGCCGAGGTGCAGGATCTTTCGCCCAACGAGCTTGTGCGGCGCGGTTGCATCCAGGTCATGGAAGGTCGGCAGTGCTTCGGTCACCTGACTATCGAAGAGAACTTGCTGACAGGCGCCTTCACGCGCCGGGACGGCGGCGCCTTGATCAAACGCGATCTGGAACTGGTCTACTCCTATTTCCCAAAGCTTAAGGAACGGAAGGACTCGCTGGCCGGTTACACCTCGGGTGGCGAGCAACAAATGTGCGCCATCGGTCGCGCCCTGATGTCGCGCCCAAAGATGATCCTCCTGGATGAACCTTCGATGGGCCTCGCGCCGCAGATCGTCGAGGAGATATTCGTGATCGTGAAAAATCTCAACGAAAAGGAAGGCGTTTCCTTTCTGCTTGCCGAGCAAAACACTCACATGGCGTTGCGCTTTGCGCGTTACGGCTACATTCTGGAAAACGGCCGTGTCGTAATGGATGGCGAAGCGAAGGCACTCGCCGAAAACGAGGACGTCAAGGAATTCTACCTCGGTATTGCCGAAGGCCGACGTAAATCGTTTCGCGACGGCAAGCACTATCGCCGGCGCAAGAGGTGGCTGGCGTAAGCCAATGCCGGGATTTTACGACGCCCTTGAAACCCGCGATCCGGCCGAGCGTAAGCGGGAGCAGCTTGCACGATTGAGCAACATTGTCGCGCTCGCGATGACGGCGCCCGGCTGGGCCAGCCATCTCAAAAACGTCGATGCCAAGTTGGTTACCTCGCGGGCCGTACTTGCGACGTTGCCCGTTCTGCACAAAGCCGACATTGCTGAATTGCAGAAACAGAACCCGCCTTTCGGCGGTCTCAACGTCGCTGCACCGGGTAAAACACGGCGGCTTCTGATGTCGCCGGGGCCGATCTTCGAACCCGAGGGCGAGGGCGCCGATTGGTGGGGCGCAGCGCGGGCTGTCCATGCCGCTGGCCTGCGCGCCGGCGATATCGTGCACAATTGCTTCGCATATCACCTCACGCCGGGTGGTTTTATTCTAGAATCGGGCGCACACGCACTTGGATGCGCCGTCATACCGGGTGGCATCGGTAATACTGAGCAACAACTTGAGGCCATCGCGCACTACAGGCCGGCCGGTTATTTCGGTACGCCGGATTTCCTCAAGATCCTGCTCGATACGGCCGTCAAGACCGGGAAAGAGGCATCGTCGATCAAGCGCGGCCTGGTTTCGGGCGCTGCGTTGCCGGCTTCGCTGCGCGATGAACTCGACCGCCGCGGGGTTGCTGTCTTGCAGTGCTATGCGACCGCCGAACTGGGCGTGATCGCCTACGAGAGCGATGCGCGCGAAGGCTTGATCGTGAACGAAACCGTTATTGTCGAGATCGTGAGGCCTGGTACCGGCGATCCCGTACCGGATGGAGAGGTGGGCGAAGTCGTCGTGACCTCGTTCAACCCGGATTACCCGATGATCCGGCTTGCTACCGGTGACCTTTCCGCGCTGATGGCCGGGACCTCTCCTTGCGGGCGCACGAATGTGCGCATCAAAGGATGGATGGGCCGGGCCGACCAGACCGCGAAAGTGAAGGGCTTGTTCGTGCATCCCAAACAGATCGCGGAAATCGCGACTCGTCATCCCGAGCTCAAGCGCGTGCGCCTGGTGGTCGGCCGCGAAGCGGAGCAAGACACAATGACCTTGATGGCCGAGAGCACGGCTATGGATCCGGTGTTGGGGACGTCGATTGCCGCCACGTTGCAGTCGATCACCAAGCTCAAGGGCGTCGTGAAGCTGGTTGCGCCGGATACGCTACCGAACGACGGCAAGGTGATCGCCGACGAGCGTAAACCATGAGTCCGGAGTCAGGTCCGGCCCTAGGAGGCCGTATCGGAGTTTTGCTCGTCAATCTCGGCACGCCTGACTCGACCGGCTATTGGGCGATGCGGCGATACCTCAAAGAGTTTCTTTCTGACCGCCGTGTCATTGAAGAAAACCGCCTGAAATGGTGGTTGATACTCAATCTGATCATTCTCAGCGTTCGGCCTAGCCGCAAAGGACGCGACTACGACAAGATATGGAACAGGCAACGCAATGAATCTCCTCTCAAGACCATCACGCGTTCGCAATCCGACAAACTGGATGAAATACTGGACAAGGTAGACAAGCGCATCCGTGTCGACTGGGCGATGCGTTACGGAAATCCGTCAATTCGTTCGCGGCTAGAGGCGCTCGCCGCACAAGATTGCGAACGCATGTTGGTTGTGCCGCTTTATCCGCAATATGCAGCGGCGACGACTGCGACCGTTTGCGACGAGGTCTTCCGCGCACTGAGCAGAATGCGATTTCAGCCAACGCTCCGCGTCGCCGCACCATACTATGCCGAGACCGCTTACATCGACGCGCTTGCCGCTTCGGTAACGGGCGCACTGGCGAAGCTCACTTTCAAACCAGAGGCAATCGTCGCCTCGTATCACGGCATGCCTGAAGACTATGTCGCCAAAGGCGATCCTTACGCAGAACAATGCGCCGAGACGACCGTCCTTCTTCGCAAAAAGCTCAAATTAAACGACGAGCGGTTGGTCATGACATTTCAGTCGCGTTTTGGAACGGCGGAATGGCTCAAGCCCTATACCGATGCCACGGTAAAATCGCTCGCCGAGCGCGGGGTGAAAAATATCGCCGTTGTTACACCCGGGTTTTCCGCCGATTGCCTCGAGACACTGGAGGAGATCGCCATGGAAAATGCGGAAATATTTCGTCATGCGGGTGGCGCAAACTTTGCCGCAATCCCTTGCCTGAACGACACGCCTGGAGGCATGGCGGTGATCCGCGACGTCGTCATGCGCGAACTTAAGGGCTGGATTTAGCGTGCGAAACAGGGCGCCAAGAGAGTCAACGCGCCGTTAACCATAACATTTTAACTTCCGTTAACCACCGTTCGCCGTCCGGCGGGCGCGCGCTCTCACGAGCGTGCGCTGCCGCGTGCGGGCTCGGAACTGCGAAGCAGGAGACTTTTCACCGGTGGCGCAGCTTTGTATTGCCCGTCTAGCCGCGCCGCTCGGTATGGGCATGCTGGTTATTGCCTGTGTGGTTGTCTTCGATGCCAAAGCTTCGGCGCAGAATACCGGTGTGCTGTACACGGATCCCTTGACAGCGAAGCTGCAATCCGACCCGCGCAGTTCACCCCGATTCCAAAAATATGACCGCGCGGCGCTCGCGCAATTGAGCGCGTCGGCGACGTTCGCGCCGCCGGCATCAGGTGCAGGTAGAACAGGATTCGATTCAACCAATACCCGTAAGGTTCGGACAAAAACAAAATCAAAACTCCCGGCCAACCAACAGCCGATCGCGCCCGGCACTGCCGCGCTGGCCACAGCGTCGCCCTACGATACGGCTGTTGACGTCGGGGCCACTTCTGCCGGTGCGCCCGGAGCGCCACCTGTGCAGATCGGGCCGATCAGGACGCTTCCGAAGAAACGCGTAGCACACAGCGAGCCCGACGATCCTTATGCACCGCTTGGTATCCGTGCCGGCGCCTTCGACCTCTATCCCGCGGTCGAACTGATCGGCGGCTACGACACCAATCCTGGGCACGAACCTGGCGCCCGTGCGGCATGGTTCTATACCGTTGCTCCGGAGCTGCGCGCCCAATCGAACTGGTCGCGGCATGAACTCAGGGCCGACTTGCGTGGCAGCTATATCGGCTTCAGTCCAGACGAAACGCCAAGTTTGAATCGGCCGTATTTGAACGGCAAAGTCGATGGACGCCTGGATGTCTCACAAAATACGCGCGTCGATCTTGGCGGGCGCGTCCTTATTTCCACCGACAATCCAGGTAGCCCGAATCTACACGCTGGGCTCGCCAAGCTTCCAATCTATGTCGTCGGTGGCGGCACGGTTGGTGTCGGACAGCGGTTCAATCGCTTCGATTTGTCGATCAAGGGAGATTTCGAGCGTACGGTCTATCAACCGTCGACGCTGACTGATGGTTCGACCGCCAACAACGACGATCGCAACTACGATCAATATGCGGGATTGTTGCGAGGCGGCTATGAGCTATCACCGGGACTTGCGCCGTTTGTTGAAGTCGCAGTCGATACGCGCGTCCACGACTTGAACGCGGATTTTTCGGGATATCAGCGCAACTCCAATGGGTGGGCGGCAAAAGGCGGCGCAAAATTCGAATTCACGCGTCTCATAAGTGGCGAAGCCGCGATCGGCTTCACCCAAAGAGCTTACGAGGATCCGAGGCTGGCGAACATAAGCGGACTGATCGGCAATGCTTCGCTCCTTTGGACGGTCGATGCTCTCACCAATGTGAAACTGACAGCCGCGTCGTCGATCGGTGAGTCGACGGTCGCAGGTGTGTCCGGCGTACTCTACCGCGATGTCGGGATACAGATCGATCATGCGTTCAGGCGCTGGCTGGTCGGCAGCCTGAAGTTTGGCTTCGGTGTTGATGATTATGTGGGTCTGGATCGCATCGATAACCGTTACTCGGCCGGCCTTGGCCTGACATACAAGCTAAACCGCTCGCTCCAGGTCAAAGGCGAGTTCCGGCAGAATTGGTTGCACTCGAACGTCGTCGGTGTCGACTACACGGAAAGCGTCTTTCTGGCCGGGCTGCGCTTCCAACGCTGATTATTTCTCGCCGAGAAGTCGGCTGATTTCCGAACGGAGCTCCGGAGCAATATCGCTGCGCTGCAGGCCGTACGCCACGTTGGCAGCGAGAAATCCAATTTTTGACCCGCAGTCAAAGCTGCGTCCTTGGAACTTGAGGCCGTAAAACGGTTGCGTTCGGGACAGCGCCAGCATGGCGTCGGTGAGCTGAATTTCGCCGCCGGTACCGGCCGCCTGTTTTTCCAGCAATTCAAAAATCTGCGGCTGCAGGATGTATCGCCCGGTGATGGTCAGGTTGGATGGAGCTTCGCTTGCCTTTGGCTTCTCGACCATTTTTGTGATCGCAAATGCCTTGCCCTTTGCGGCCCCGACGCCAACGACGCCGTACATATGCACACGGTCCTTCGGGACTTCTTCGACGGCGACGATGTTGGCGTTGGCATCCAGATCTTTGGCGGCATCAATCATCTGCGCAAGGCAACCACGCGAGTGTTGCACCAGCACGTCCGGCAAAAGCAGAGCAAAGGGCTCATGGCCGACGAGTTCGCGCGCGCACCAGACTGCATGTCCGAGCCCGAGCGGTGACTGTTGCCGCGTAAAGCTGACGGTCCCCGCTTCGGGCAGATCTTCCGACAACAGGGCGAGCTCGGTTTTCTTGCCGCGCTCCGTCAGGGTTAATTCGAGCTCGAACTGGCGGTCGAAATGATCTTCGATCACGCTCTTGTTCCGGCCGGTAACAAAGATGAAGTGTTCAATACCTGCTTCGCGCGCTTCATCCACCACATGCTGAATGAGGGGCCGGTCGACAATCGGCAGCATTTCCTTTGGCATTGCTTTTGTCGCGGGCAGGAACCGGGTTCCAAGTCCGGCGACGGGAAATATGGCTTTGCGGATGCGGGTCATGCGACAATTTTCATATGAGTCGTGAATTCATTGCAGCGGGCGGAAAACAGCACCGTGATAAGATGCGGATAACAGTTGAAAGAAAGTAGACCATTAACGCCGCTGAAATGATATCGGGGCACCCATAGATTTGGGAAATTGGGTGAATAAGGGGACTGGCATGCGCAGGGCATGGCCCATTCTCATTGCCGCATCGGTCGTGGTGGCTACGTGTGGCGTTGTGGCTGCACAAGCACCGCATGACGGCCGTTCGCCGGCCACCACCGGCGCCCTCCCGCCGCCTACCGGCCGATTGCCGGCTCCGGAATGGAGCGGGGAAGCAGGCTCTTCCGGCCACCCACTGATGACCGCGGACGCGATCCGCACTGCGGCCGCAAATTTTCACGGCTGCGTTGAACGATTGTGGCCTTTGGCGGCGCGACGCGGCGTTTCCCGTAGCGTTTTTCAAACATATACCGCTTCGCTCACGCCCGACCTGCGGATTATGGATCTTCTCGACAATCAACCTGAGTTCACCAAATCTTTCTGGGACTACCTCGATATTCTTGTAACCAATGAGCGCATCGAGCAGGGCCGAGCCCTGCTGGAGAAATACCGAAGCTCATTCGACGCTGCGGAACGCGTTTACGGCGTAGATCGCTATATCATCGCCGCCATCTGGGGCGTGGAAACGAACTATGGCACGCTGACCGGCGACCGGCCGGTCGTTCGTTCCACGGCCACGCTCGCCTGTATTGGCCGTCGTCAAAATTACTTTCGCGAGGAGTTTCTCTCGGTGCTGGAGATTCTCCAGCGCGGGGATGTTCGGCCTGACCGGCTGGTCGGCTCATGGGCGGGTGCTTTTGGGCCGACCCAGTTCATGCCCACTGCATTCAAGAAATATGCGGTGGATTTTGATCGTGATGGCCGACGCGACGTCGTCGATTCCGTGCCCGATATCATCGCTTCCACCGCAAATAATCTTAAGAAAGATGGGTGGGTCACTGGACAGACCTGGGGTTATGAGGTCGTGGTGCCGGCGACTTTCAATTTTCTGTTCGCCGACCATGCGCGACCGATGAGTGTTCGCGACTGGGAGCGACAAGGGATCAGGCGCGCAAACGGTCAGTCGTTTCCACGATCAGACAGTAATGCATTTCTGTTGGTGCCTGCCGGTATTCAAGGGCCTGGATTCCTGATGCTGACGAATTTCAATGTCATCATGAAATACAATCCGGCCGAGGCCTACGCACTCGCGATTGGGCATTTGGCTGATCGGTTACGTGGCGGGGGCAATTTCGTGCAGGATTGGCCGCGCTACGAGCGCATATTATCTCGTATAGAGCGCCAGGAACTGCAGCAGCTGTTGACGCGTCATGGATATGATGTCGGCGAACCGGATGGCCAGCTTGGCGTCAAGACCCGTACTGCTATTCGCGATTTCCAGGCAAGAAATGGCCGGATTCCGGACGGTTTTGCTTCCACCGGGGTTCTTGACCAGTTACGGGCGCGTTAACAATGTTACTCGCGTACCTTCGAGTTGACATTTCCTGAGGGCTATAGGTCCATGTCGACGGTCGCGGGATCGAGTACCTTCGGACCTACCGCGGTTAACGGGCAATCGACATGACTGGCAACATCCGGCTTTCTCATTGTGTGGCAGCAGCGGTCCTTTTGGCCGCGATCGATTGCATCGGTCTCCTCGCCGTTGAGATCGCGCTTACGTCGCCGGCGCAAGCCCAGTTTCGAGACGACCGCTTTCCGTTTCTAAGTCGGCAACGTCCGCGCTCGGGTGGTGGTTTGTTCGGAGGATTCTTCGGCGGGTCCGAGCGATCGAACGAAAATCCTTACGAGCAGGCACCGGTTGATAATTCGCGAGCGCCGCCGCCGCGTAAATCGGACACTAAAGCAGAGCCAGTGGTACCGACGACGTCGGTTGTTGTTCTGGGCGATGGCATGGCTGACTGGCTTGCCTACGGCCTGGAAGATGCGCTTTCGGATTCACCCGAGATCGCGGTGATTCGGAAGAACAAAGTTCACTCCGGATTGCTTCGGTATGATCCGAAAGGCGACCTCGATTGGTGGCATGTTGCGCGCGATACGCTCGCGCAGGAGAAAGCAAACTACGTCGTCATGATGATTGGCGTGAGCGATCGACAAAACATTCGTGAACGCGACCTTGCCAAGGAAGCCGATAAGAAAAAGGGTAAGGATCAGACAGACAAGCCGGGCACCGACAAGGACGCGCAGAGCAAGGACAAAGAGCAGAGCGATGATCAGGAGCAGTCAAGTATCGTAGCGCCTGAATCGCAGCCGGGAAAAAAAGCCAACGGGGTGATTGAATTCCGCAGCGATCAATGGGCCGAGATTTACTCCAAACGTATCGATGACACGATCGCGGCTCTCAAGAGCAGGGGAGTGCCGGTGTTCTGGGTTGGCTTGCCCTCGATCCGCGGCACCAAATCCACCGCGGATGCCGTGTATCTCAATGACCTTTATCGCGCGCGGGCGGAGCGCGCGGGGGCTGTCTATATTGACGTGTGGGATGGGTTCGTTGACGAAGCCGGCAAGTATTCAAATTTTGGTCCCGACTATGAGGGCCAAATGCGTCGACTGCGGTCAAGCGACGGCGTCTTTTTTACGAAATCCGGCGCGCTGAAGCTTGCGCACTATGTCGAACGCGAAATCCGACGCTACATGAGCAGCCGGGTAACGCCTGTGGCATTGCCATCGGGGCCGATCACCCCTGCCGTGCCGGATGGGAAGCCGGCGGCCCGGCCGGTCGCGGGCCCTGTGGTTCCGCTGACGGTAACTCCGAGTAATTCTGAGGAATTGCTCGGCGGCGCCGGTAACAGTTCTCCGCATGGGGATGCCACCGCGACGCGCGTTTTGGTCAAGGGTGAGCCGGTCACGGCGCCATCCGGCCGCGCGGACGATTTCGCTCTACAGCGCGGTGAGACAAACGTGTCGCCAGCGACAGCGGCACCCGCGGGTGCCATGGCGTCAGCGCCCGCCGAGAGCACTCCAGCCGAAGCAGCGCCGGCGCCGGAGAAGAAAGCGGTCACGCCGAAGAGTGGCGCTGGAGGAAAAATTACGCAGACGGTCCCGAACACCAGCGGCAAGCCGAAACAGCCACTGAGGCAGGACGTGGCACCACGTCCGCCGCGCGGAATCTTCCAGTCTGGAGGCGGCAGTCCTTTCGGCTATTTCCGGTAGTAACCGGGACCGTCAACGCGGCAGTAAGCTCGCGCCCAGCAGGAATTTATCGACCGCTTGCGCTGCCTGACGGCCCTCGCGGATCGCCCATACCACGAGCGATTGCCCCCGGCGCATATCTCCGGCTGCAAATACCTTCGGCACAGACGTCTGGTACGCGGTGGTGTCGGCTGAAACGTTGCCGCGCTGATCAAGTGCAACGCCAAGCGCTTTGAGCATTCCCTCGTGCACCGGATGCACAAAGCCCATGGCAAGCAAAACGAGGTCTGCCTCCACGTCGAATTCGGTGCCGGCCACCGGCTTGAACGCGTCATCCACGTGGACGCAATGAAGCTTCTTCACTTGGCCGTTTTTGCCGGTGAATTTCTGCGTCAGCACGGCGAACTCGCGCGCAACGCCTTCCTCGTGACTTGAGGAAATGCGCAATTTGAGGGGCCAGTTGGGCCAAGTGAGCATTTTATTTTCGTGCTCGGGCGGTTGCGTCATGATTTCAAAATTGGTGACCGAGGTGGCGCCCTGCCGGATCGAAGTGCCGATGCAGTCGGAGCCGGTGTCACCACCGCCGATGACCACGACCTTCTTACCTTTCGCCAGGATTGGTTTGACGCCATTCTGCGGCTCGTTGCTCACCCGCCGATTCTGTTGCGGCAGGAACTCCATCGCAAAATGGATTCCTTCGAGCTCACGTCCAGGAATGGGCAAGTCCCGGGATTTCTCGCTGCCGCCGGTGAGCACCACTGCGTCGTAATCTTTAACAAGTTTTTCTGGTGGGACGTTCACGCCGACATCTGCGTTGTAATGGAAGACCACTCCTTCGCCCTGCATCTGCTCGACACGGCGGTCGACGTGAATCTTTTCCATCTTGAAATCGGGAATGCCGTAGCGGAGGAGGCCGCCGGCCTTCGCCCAACGCTCAAAAACATGCACCTCGTGGCCGGCACGCGCGAGTTGCTGGGCGCAGGCGAGACCTGCAGGACCGGAACCGATAACGGCCACTTTTTTCCCGGTCTTGCGCTGCGGCTTTTCGGGTTTGAGACCCTGCGCAATCGCACGGTCGGCGATCTCGCATTCGATCGTTTTGATGGTGACCGGGTTCTCATCGATGTTGAGCGTGCAGGACGCCTCGCATGGCGCAGGGCAAACTCGCCCCGTAAACTCAGGAAAGTTATTCGTCGAATGCAAATTGCGGGCGGCTTCATCCCAGTTGCCGCGGTAGACGAGATCATTCCAGTCGGGGATCTGGTTGTTGACCGGGCAGCCGGTCGGCACGCCCGTGATACAACTCGTGCCATGGCAATAAGGCACACCGCAATCCATGCAACGCGCCGCCTGCTCTTGGATTTCCTTTTCCGGGAGCGGCAGGACGAATTCACGCCAATGCTTTACACGCTCCGCGACAGGCTGGTAGTCGCGGTCCTCACGTTCGATTTCCAGAAAGCCGGTGACCTTACCCATACCTATTCCGCGGCCTGCATCGTGGCGGCCTTCTCCTTTGCCATCTCGGCGAGCGCGCGGCGGTATTCAACGGGCATAACTTTGCGGAATAACGGGCGATAGCGATCCCAATCCGCAAGAATCTCGGCGGCACGCTTTGAGCCAGTGTATCGCGCGTGATTGGAGATCAGCAGTTTGAGACGTTCGGCGTCTTTGGTTGTCAGATCCGACATCACATCGACACGGCCGTGCAATTCCAGATCGTTGTAATGGCCGAATTCCTGCTCTGCGACCTGCTCTTCTTCAGGAACCGGCTCGAGCTCGACCATCGCCATATTGCAACGAGATTTGAACGTGCCATCTTCGTCCAGCGCATAGGCAATGCCGCCGGACATACCGGCCGCGAAATTACGTCCCGTGCGTCCAAGCACGACCACGACGCCACCCGTCATATATTCGCAGCAATGATCGCCGGCGCCCTCGATCACGGCGACAGCTCCCGAGTTCCGCACGGCGAAGCGCTCTCCGGCGACGCCACGGAAATAGCATTCGCCTTCGATTGCGCCGTACAGCACGGTATTCCCGACGATGATCAATTCCTCCGGGACAATCCCGGAGTCGGCCGGAGGTCGAATGATCAAGCGACCACCTGAAAGGCCTTTGCCGACATAGTCATTCGCGTCACCATCAAGCTCGAACGTGATGCCGCGCGCGAGCCAAGCGCCAAAACTCTGTCCGGCAGTCCCGGTGAAGCGAACGTGCACGGTGTCATCCGGTAAGCCTTCATGGCCGTAGCGTTTTGCCACCTCACCGGAAAGCATGCCGCCGCAGGCGCGATCGGTATTATGGATTGTGGCCTGCAGCCGCACCCGCGCGCCGCGGTCGAGGGCGGCCTGAGCTTCCGCGATCAGCTTGCGATCGAGGATGTCCTTGATCTTGTGGTCCTGCGGCTCACATTTGTAGATGGCTGTGCCCTTCTCGGCGGGGGGCTTTGTGAACAGCTTGGAGAAGTCGAGGCCCTTGGCCTTCCAATGCTCAACGAGCTTGCGGCGGTCCAACATCTGCATCTGGCCGACCATCTCATCGAAGGTACGAAAGCCCAGTGCGGCCATCAGTTCGCGCACTTCTTCGGCAACAAAGAAGAAATAATTGATGACGTGCTCAGGCTGACCCTTGAAGCGCTTGCGCAGTACCGGATCCTGGGTGGCGACACCGACTGGGCACGTGTTGAGATGACACTTGCGCATCATGATGCAGCCCGCCGCGATGAGCGGCGCCGTGGCAAAGCCGAACTCGTCGGCTCCAAGCAGAGCGCCCACCACGACGTCGCGACCAGTTCGGATGCCGCCATCGACCTGCACGGAGATGCGTCCGCGCAACCGATTGATCACGAGCGTCTGGTGCGTCTCGGCGAGGCCAATTTCCCATGGGCTGCCGGCATGCTTGATCGAGGTCAGCGGGCTGGCGCCGGTGCCACCCTC
Source organism: uncultured Alphaproteobacteria bacterium (assembly GCA_963831275.1). Lineage (GTDB taxonomy): Bacteria > Pseudomonadota > Alphaproteobacteria > Rhizobiales > Xanthobacteraceae > Pseudolabrys. The sequence continues at coordinate 110,867 of CAWHPN010000002.1, forward strand.
AAAACCGGCAATGGTGACGTGATCGGCGCGCGCTTTCGAAACACCGGCGGCGACCGTGCCGACGCCAACTTCGGATACGAGCTTCACTGAAACGTCACCGGTCGGGTTGACGTTCTTGAGATCGAAGATGAGCTGGGCCAAATCCTCGATCGAATAAATATCGTGATGCGGAGGCGGTGAAATCAGGCCGACGCCGGGCGTCGAGTGCCGCACCTTGGCAATGGTCTTATCGACCTTGTGGCCGGGAAGCTGACCACCTTCGCCGGGCTTGGCGCCCTGGGCCATTTTGATCTGCATCATGTCGGAATTGACAAGATACTCGGCGGTAACACCGAAGCGCCCCGACGCAACTTGCTTGATTGCCGAACGCATAGAATCGCCATTGGGCAATGGCTTGAAACGGTCGGCTTCCTCGCCGCCTTCACCGGTATTCGACTTGCCGCCAATGCGGTTCATCGCGATGGCGAGCGTAGTGTGGGCTTCACGCGAGATCGATCCAAACGACATTGCGCCTGTCGAGAAGCGTCGAACAATGTCCTTTGCGGGCTCGACCTTCTCCAGCGGAAGCGGCTTACGGCTGTCTTCCTCGGCCGTCTTCAGCCGGAACATGCCGCGGATGGTCAGCAGCCGCTCGGTCTGCTCGTTCACGATCTGAGCGAAGGCGCGATAGTGATCCTGCGAGTTGCCGCGCACAGCGTGTTGCAGGTGTGACACCGTCTCAGCATTCCAGACATGATCTTCGCCGCGCACGCGTACCGCATAGTCGCCGCCGACATCGAGCATCGAACGGTAAATGGGAGCATCGCTGAAAGCGTCGCGATGCCGGCGCACGGCTTCTTCCGCGATTTCCGCCAAACCCACGCCCTCGATGCGGGTGTGCGTGCCTGTGAAGTACTTGTCGACGAAGTCCTGACGCAAGCCAACGGCGTCGAAAATCTGCGCGCCGCAATAGGACTGATAGGTGGAGATGCCCATTTTTGACATCACCTTGAGCAATCCCTTGCCGATCGCCTTGATGTACTTTTTGACGATCTCTTTGTCGTCTGCCGGCTTGCCCGGAAGTTCGTCCTTCATTGCGGTCAACGTTTCGAAGGCCAGATAAGGATTGATTGCCTCCGCGCCGTAACCCGCGAGACACGCGAAATGGTGCACTTCACGGGGCTCACCCGTCTCCAGTACCATCCCGACCGATGTGCGCAAGCCGCTGCGGATCAGATGATGATGCACTGCGGCGCATGCGAGCAGCGCCGGAATTGGAATACGGTCGGCGCCGGCTTTGCGGTCTGACAGGATGATGATGTTGCAGCCTTTGCGCACTTCTTCTTCAGCGCGTTCGCTCAATTCGTCGAGTGCCCACCCCATGCCGTCGGCGCCATGCTCGGCAGGGAAAGTGATGTCAAAGGTGCTGGACTTGAAATGATCGCCGCTCATCTCCGAGATCGAGCGGATCTTCTCCAGGTCCTCGTTGGTCAGGATCGGTTGGCGCACCTCGAGACGCTTGGTTTTCGAGGTGCCCTCCAGATCGAAAATGTTCGGCCTTGGTCCGATGATGGAAACCAGACTCATGACCAATTCTTCGCGGATCGGGTCGATCGGCGGATTGGTGACCTGCGCGAAGTTCTGCTTGAAATAGGTGAAAAGTGATTTCGGCTTGTCCGACAATGCCGAAATCGGCGTGTCGTTACCCATGGAACCCACCGCTTCTTCGCCGGTGGTCGCCATCGGCGTCATCAGAAATTTCAGATCTTCCTGGGTGTAACCAAAGGACTGCTGGCGATCGAGCAGAGACAGGTTCGAAATCGGCGCTTCGTTGGCGGTGCCCGGCAGTTCCTCGAGCACAATCTGTGTGCGCCCAAGCCATTTCTTGTAGGGGTGACTCTTCGCCACCGTCGCTTTCAATTCATCGTCTGGAATAAGCCGGCCTTCATCGAGGTCGACGAGCAACATTTTGCCCGGCTGCAGACGCCATTTCTTGATGATGTCCTTTTCCGGAATCGGAAGCACCCCCATCTCGGAGGCCATAATGATCCGGTCATCGCGCGTGAGCAGATAGCGCGCCGGACGCAACCCATTTCGGTCGAGGGTGGCGCCAATCTGACGGCCGTTCGTAAAGGCGATCGCCGCCGGCCCATCCCATGGCTCCATCAGAGCGGCATTGTATTCGTAGAAGGCTCGACGTTCCTCATCCATGAGCGGATTGCCCGCCCAGGCTTCGGGGATCATCATCATCATCGCGTGGGCGAGCGAGTAACCGCCTTGCGTGAGGAATTCGAGGGCATTGTCGAAACAGGCAGTATCGGACTGGCCTTCGTAGGAGATCGGCCACAGCTTGTTGATGTTCTTGCCGAACAACGGAGAAGAGACAGACGCCTGACGCGCCGCCATCCAGTTGACGTTGCCACGCAGCGTGTTGATTTCGCCGTTGTGTGCGATGTAGCGGTACGGATGCGCCAGCGACCAGGTCGGAAAAGTATTGGTCGAAAATCGCTGATGTACGAGAGCGAGCGCGCTTTCGAAATCCGGATCGTGCAAATCAGGATAATAAGCGCCGAGCTGATCGGCGAGAAACATACCCTTGTAGATCACCGTCCGGCATGAGATCGACACCGGATAGTATCCCGACGTGCGCCGTTCACGACGACGGTAGATCGCGTTGGATATCGACTTGCGCAGGATATAGAGCCGGCGTTCGAATTCGTCCTCGGAAATTTTCTTTTTGCCGTGGCCGATGAAAACCTGCATGTGCTTCGGTTCGGTCGGCTTGACCGATTCACCGAGCGTCGAATTGTCGGTCGGCACATCCCGCCAGCCAAGCAGCGTCAGTCCCTCGCGTGCAATCACCTCGGCATAGATGTCGCGGATAATCTGCCGCCAGTTCGCATCCGTCGGCATGAACAGATAGCCGACCGCATATTCGCCCGGCTTTGGTAAATTAAATCCAAGCTCGCCTGTTTTCTTGGCGAAGAACTTGTGCGGGATTTGCGAGAGGATGCCCGCGCCGTCGCCCATGCGCGGATCGGCACCAACCGCACCGCGGTGCTCCAGGTTGCAGAGAATGCGCAAGCCGTCTTCGATGAGCAGGTGCGACTTGCGGCCTTTGATGTCCGCGATGAAACCGACGCCGCAGGAATCCTTGTCGAGAGCCGGATCGTAGAGACCTTGCGCCATCGGCATGCCCGGATCGGCGGCTGAGCCGCGTCCAGCGTATCCGGCGCTGTGCTTCTCCTTGCTCATCTCATCCTGCCTCGCCGGCGCAACTTACGCTCCGGCGCACCGTTCTCATCCGCGCGCGCGTTGTGCCCGCGGTGAACACCTACTGATCCTCGAGAAGGGCAACCCTGTCCGGCTTGTCGCCGCCCGTGGCTGCTCTCAATGGGCGCCACCGATGTCTGCCTCGCATCATAAAGGCCGCCACCGAGGCCACCGCAATTAGGACAGCATTACTGTCCTAATCAACCATGCCAAATTTTGCCTCGCCGCACAAGGCTGGTCTACGGCGGAAACAGCGGAATCTTGCTTTTTATTGCCTTAGCGCCCTGGAAGCGGACAGGAACGGGATAGAACACCGAAATCCACGCAATGACCTTGCGCGCGGGCGCAAAACGAAAGCGCCCCGGAATTTCCCGGGGCGCCGTGTTTGCAGGCCTTTTACGTCAGGCCGCCTTAGCATTCACGACCTGGGCCTGGCTTGAGCTATTGCCGATCGGGATCTGGCGCGGTTTTTTGGCCTCGGGGATTTCCCGTACGAGGTCGACGTGCAGCAATCCATTTTCGAGACTGGCGGTCTTGACCTGAACGTGGTCCGCCAGTTGAAAGACGCGCTCGAACGCGCGCGCAGCGATGCCCTGATAGAGCACCTCACCGTTCGCTTCTTCCTCGGCTTGCTTCGAGCCTTTGATCGTCAGCGTATTTTCTTTCGCCTCGATCGAAAGGTCCTTTTCGCCGAAGCCGGCGACCGCAACCGTGACGCGGTAATCGTTCTCACCAGTCCGTTCGATATTGTACGGCGGGTATCCGGGAGTGGATTTAAACCCGTCCAGCATTGAAAACAGCCGATCGAAGCCGACAGTGGAACGATAGAGGGGAGCAAGATCGAAAGTTCGCATGGCATATCCTCCTTGTTGAGCGACATGCGGTGGTTCGCCGAATGGCCGAACCTAACCGTGCGCAGCCATGAGGCCTGCGCACGGTTGATATGGGGCCAATTTCCGGGTCTGCAAGAGTGGAACCCATCCCACAAACCATTGAAAATATGAAATTTCTTGGCTCGGATTGAGCGCGCGTGTGACCCTGCTATAAGCCCGAAGCGCTGCGCACGGCTGTTCCCTACCTCATGACACTCGTCTCCATCCCCGCCAATCCGGTGCCAGACGATGTGGTAGCCGGCGCGATCAAAACCTCGGACGGGGTCAATCTGCGTTTTGCTCGCTGGGCGCCCCCACGCGGGGCGTAAGGGCACCGTGGTCGTCTTGCAGGGACGCGCCGAATTCATCGAAAAGTATTTCGAGACCGTTCGCGATCTTCGCGCGCGAGGTTTCGCAGTGGCGACGTTCGATTGGCGGGGGCAAGGGCTGTCAGACCGCCGGCTATCCGATCGCCACAAGGGCTACGTGCGAAGTTTCGCCAACTACATCACGGATCTCGAAACGCTGATGGAGCAGGTGGTATTGCCCGATTGTCCGCCGCCCATTTTTGCACTGGCCCATTCCATGGGCGCAGCGGTTGTCGTTCGCGCCTGCCACGACGGAAGCCGGTGGTTCGAGCGCATTGTGCTTTCCGCACCGATGATTGCGCTTCCCACCGGCCGCATGACCCGGATGGCCGGACCTCTGGCACGTTTCATGCGAATGATCGGACGGGGAGGCGCTTACGTGCCGACTGGCGACGCGGCACCAACCGGCACGGAGAATTTTATCGGCAACGTGTTGACCTCGGATCCCGTGCGCTATGCGCGCAACGCTGCAGTGCTGGAGCAAGACCCGGCGCTAGGTCTCGGAGCTCCCACCGTGGCGTGGGCCGATGCCGCGCTCAGACAAATGAAAATGTTCGCTGAACCTGCATATTCCGCCAATATCCGCCAGCCAATTCTCATGGTCGCCGCGGGCCGCGATGAAGTTGTGTCGACGCCGGCAATCGAAACGTTTGGGCAAAACCTGCTGGCCGGCCGCCATCTTATCCTTGCCGGCGCCAAGCATGAGATCCTGCAGGAGCAGGACCACTATCGCTCGCAATTCTGGGCGGCATTTGATGCGTTTGTGCCAGGCACCCCGCGTTTTTAGCGACGGTCCGACACGCTCACGTAACAGAACCGGAAAATTAACCGTTCAGGATTTCGAGCGCTGCCTGATGGACGCGCTTATCGCCGGCGACGATGACACGGCCGCCGCCCTGCGCGGGCCCGTTCTCCCATGTTGTGACGATACCGCCGGCACCTGCGACAATGGGGATGATCGCGACAATATCGTACGGCTTGATCTCCGTTTCGATGATGAGGTCGATTAGCCCCGCTGCCAGCATGCAATAGGCATAACAATCGCCGCCATAGCGAGAGAGCTTCACCTTGTCCTCGAGTCTTCCGAAAGCCGCACGGTCGTTGCGGTTCATCAGCAGCGGGCTTGTCGTGAACATCAGCGCGTCTCTGATGCTCGCGCAGGGGCGCACATGCAGATCGCGGTCTCCGGGCGGCCCGCGATAGCGCGCGCCGCCGCCGTCTCCCGAAAAACGTTCGCGCGTGAACGGCTGGTTCATCATGCCGAACACCGGCTCGCCAAAGCGCATCAAGCCAATCAATGTTCCCCAGGCCAGCACGCCCGCAATGAACGATTTGGTGCCGTCAATCGGATCCAGCACCCAGACATATTCGGCGTCAGTCCGTTCAGAGCCGTATTCCTCGCCGAGGATGCCGTGATCGGGGAAGTGCTTGCGGATGAGCGTGCGCATGCTCTGTTCCGCAGCCCTGTCGGCCGCTGTTACCGGATCGAAACCACCTTCCTTTTTGTTCTCGATCGCCAAGGCGGTGCGAAAGAACGGAAGAATCGTGTCGCCGGACGCGGTAGCTAGCTGATCGACGAAGCTGCTGAAATCGATGGCTGTCATGCCGCTGCCTTGCCATCTTCGCCTATCGGAGAGTCGGCCTGTCGGCAACCACACCTGATCGAACGCACGGCGCGCGAAACCCAAATGGCGCAAGTGGCGGTTCCCGCTGCGGTGCGGTTGTTCCAGACACATGATTCCCGCATGGACATGCCGAATGCGAGCCTCGCGGGAAACAGCCATGCAGAATTGCATGGAAAACGGGCCTTCCAGCCTTGATTTTTGTGCGTCGCGATGTAGCTTATTGCAGTGCGGTAGCGACAGCTACCGCTGCCCTCCTTGGGCGTTTCCTCCCTAGACTTGGGCCGCTCGCATCCGCAAGCGGCCCCTTTTTTTGTTTTTTTGTCGGTCTCTACTCAGCCGCGGCGCGGTAGGGCCGTAACTGCTCGAGGGGGATCTCCCCTAAACGTCGGGCCAAAATTTCCATATCGGCGGCGAGGCGATCAAAGGTCGAGGAGCGCTGGTACCGGCGCTCATCCATATAAAGGGCGCGATTGATCTCGAGCTGAATGGCATGCAATCCGGCAGCTGGATTGCCGTAATGCTCGGTGATGAAGCCGCCAGCATATGGCTTGTTGCGGCTAACGGTGTAGCCGAGCGCACGCAGGGTTTTTTCAACAGTCTCCGCCACGACGCCGACGCAACTGGTTCCGTAGCGATCGCCCAGCACGAATTCCGGCCGTGGCCGCTCATCCCGGTGGCCCGCGGTCGAGGGCATCGAATGACAATCGATCAATACGGCGGCGCCGAAATCCCGGTGCAGCCGCGTAAACAGCCGTCGGAGACCGCGGTGGTAGGGTTTGTAAAGGCTCTCGATTCGCCGAAGCGCGTCGTCAACCGGGATGCGCTGGTCATAGATTTCCTGAGCGTCGCCCACCACCCGTGCCACAGTCCCCAGCCCGCCCGCCACGCGCATCGAACGGGTGTTTGCGAAGGACGGAAGCCGGCCTTCGAACATGCGGGGGTCAAGCTCGTAAGGCTCGCGGTTCACATCTACGAAGCAGCGCGGGAAGTGCGCGCGCATCAGGGGAAACCCGCAATTGACCACGCCGGCGATCAGCTCGTCGACGAAGCTGTCTTCCGAGCGACGCAAGGTGGCGATATCGAGCCGGCAGGTGGCCAGAAAATTGCGCGGGTAGGTCGAGCCGCTGTGCGGTGAATTGAACAGTACCGGCCCTTGCCAGACCTTGGGCTCCAATACTTCGAACGGTGGATCGAGTTCGTCGCGGATTTCGCTCATGAAAGAGAGGCCATCGGAAGACTAGGATACCCTTGTTGTGGGATGGGGCATTAACACCTCGTTATACCGTCTATTGTCCATGGCTGGGCCACAAAGCCAAGCTATTGCTTTCGGTTCACTCGTTATTTACCGGGCATAAGTCTTAATCGGCCGGCTGAGGCGGCTAAAGGGCAGCCGGACGGGGTGTTGAGTAGTCATGTCCAAAATATTGCTGGCCGAAGACGATACCGATATGCGGCGCTTTTTGGTCAAGGCATTGCAGAATGCCGGGTTTGAGGTCACTTCCTACGATAATGGGCTCTCAGCCTATCACCGGTTGCGCGAGGAGCCATTCGAGCTGCTGCTGACCGATATCGTCATGCCGGAAATGGACGGCATCGAACTTGCGCGTCGGGCCGCCGAGCTCGATCCCGACATCAAGATCATGTTCATCACGGGCTTCGCTGCAGTTGCGCTCAATGCGGACTCCAACGCGCCCAAGCACGCCAAGGTGCTTTCGAAGCCGGTGCACCTGCGTGAACTTGTTAGCGAAGTCCAGAAAATGCTGGCCGCCTAGCCGGCGCTGGCGGCCTTGCCTCGTCGGGGTGGAGCCGATAGATCATCCCGGTTTAAGGGCGCGTAGCTCAGCGGAAGAGCACTACCTTGACATGGTAGGGGTCACAGGTTCGATCCCTGTCGCGCCCACCATTTTCATCCGATCACCCGACGATCGCCTGATAAACCAGCGTGCGCATCAGATAGCGGTAATGCAGCCGCTGGACCGGCGCCTGCATCAACAGGATGGCGATCAGGTGCTGTTGCGGGTCGATCCAGAAGTAAGTGCCGGTGACGCCGCTCCAGGAAAAATCACCAACCGACCCCGGCAGGGGATTGCGTCCGGCATGGGTGCGGATCGCGAAGCCGAGGCCAAAGCCAAGTCCGAGTTCCAGCGACGGCGCGAGCGCGCCGAACAGGATTGGCGTCGATGGACTGCGGCGGATTTCCGGACTCAGATGGTCGGATGTCATCAGTGCGACGGTCGTACGGGACAATAGCCGTGTGCCGCCCAGTTCCCCGCCGTTGAGCAGCATCTGGCAGAAACGCGCATAGTCGCTGGCCGTCGACAACAGTCCGCTGCCGCCGGAAATCCACCTCGGCCGGATTGCAGGGTCGCGCATTGGCGGACGTTTTCCAGTCGACGGATCTATTTGCGGCTGCGCCGTGCGCGCCTCGTCGATCGGACCGAATCCCGTATCCGCCAAACCAAGCGGCTTGCAGATGCGCTCGATAATGAAGCGATCCAGCTCCATGCCGCTCACCACCTCCAACACTCGACCGAGGACGTCCGTCGACAGGCCGTATTGCCAGGTCGTGCCGGGTTGATAGGCAAGCGGGAGCTTTGCAAGTTTGGCGACCATCTCGGCATTGGTCTGTTTTTCGTCGAGAAGGTTGGCGGGCTCATAGGCCTTCTTCAGTAACGGGCCAGTGAGATGCGCGTACGTCAAACCCGAGGTGTGACGCAGCAGGTCGTGCACCGTCATCTGTTGTCGCGACGGCTCCTTGGCGAGCTTTTTTGCCGACGGATTGTCCGAGTCAACGGCAACCTTGAGATCGGCGAGTTCGGGCAAATAACGCGCGACGGGCTCGGCAAGCAGCAATTTGCCTTCTTCCGCCAGCATCATCGCGGCGACCGAGGTCAATGGCTTGGTCATTGAAGCTATGCGGAAGATCGTATTCGTCGACATCGCGGCGCCCGCTTCACGGTCGCGGTAGCCAATCGCCTCGTTGCAGGCGATTTTTCCGTGCCGGCCCACCAGCAGCACTGCGCCGGGCACTGTCCCGTTGTTGATATCGGCATGCAGCCTGTCGCGCAGCCGCCGCAGGCGCTCGGATGACAGACCAATGTCTTCGGGTGTATCCACCTCAGGCATTTCGAATGCCATTTTAGTTCTTTCTATTTCCAGAATTGCCGAGAGGCGAGGGTGGCACCGTCCGCCATGGCTCTGAGCTTGGCGAACACGACGTCGGGATCGACCGCCGCCTGTCCAACCCAGGTCCCGTAGCCGCAATCGCTGCCGGCAATGACGTTTTCGCGCCCCACAAGCTGGGCATAGCGGCCAATGCGCTGCGCGATCAATTCAGGATGCTCGATGAAATTCGATTTGGATTCTATGACACCGGGGATCAGCACTTTGCCGTCCGGCAATTTCACGTTTTGGAAAACCGTCCATTCGTGTGCATGTCGCGGATTTGCGGCCTCAAGCGAGATCGCAACAGGCTTTGCGAAAAACACGATATCGATGATGTCTGCAAGCGGCACATCGCGGTGGTGTGGACCCTCATAGTTGCCCCAGCAGAGGTGCATGCGGAGCTGTTCCGCGGGAATATTAGCGACCGCATGATTGAGCGCCTCAACGTGAAGCTGCGCGCGTTTGCGGAAGTCCGCGAGATTCAAATCCGCATACTGAATGTGGCGTCCCATGCCGAGGTCGGGACAGTCGATCTGGAGGACGAAGCCGGCCCTGGCGACTGTTTCATATTCGTGCCGCATGGCTTCGGCGATCGCGTAAATATAGCTTTCGAAGTCCTTGTAATGATCGTTGCGAAAAAATAGTGACACCACCCCCGGCGAGGCTGAACTCATAAAACCACCAGCAGCTTTAGTCTCCTTGAGTGCCGCTTTGAGGTTTTCCGCGTCGGTCTGCGGCGCCTGTTTGTCGCGCACAGCGATCGGGGCGTTGCAGGCGGGGGTCTTGCGGCGCGAGCGGCCGGGATCACCAAACACGCGTTTTTCAAGACGCGGAAAGTCGGAGAGGTCCTGATACACGAAGGTATTGCCGGTGCCGCCAAAACCATCGAGCCGATCTTTGATGTAGGTGGCGTAGCTTGGTTTCGACATTTCGCCGTCGTTGATCAGATCGACGCCCGCGTCAGCCTGCTTTTTCACCACCTCGGCGACCGCAGCTTTGACGCGCGCACCGAGCGCGGCAGCGTCGACGGGAACGCCTTCTTCCTTGGCGTACATCATGCGAATGAGATCATCCGGACGCGGCAGACTGCCGGTATGGGTGGTCAGAAATCGCTCACGGCTACGCTGCACGGCTTGAACTCCCGGAAAGGACTGTAAAGCAGCCGAAAGCCTCTAACCACCGGTGGGCAGTTCGCGTTGACAGTCCCGGGTGGGCTGCGTATGTACCCGGCAAACAGCAGCCAGAGATCCTCATGAAAGTCCGTAACTCACTGAAATCCCTGCGCGGGCGGCACCGCAATAATCGGCTGGTACGTCGCAAGGGCCGCGTTTACATCATCAACAAGACCAATCGACGCTTCAAAGCCCGTCAAGGCTGACCCCCCGACGCCGTGGCGCCTGTTCCATCGCCGCATATTGGCCAACAAACGCGGAGAGATTAAACTCCGTCCATGCGTATTCGATTCCTGCCAGCCCTTTTAGCGGCCGCCGTCGCGATCTCTGTTGCGCCGGCTGGCGCCCAATCGGGAAAACGGAGCGAGCCGGCGGCCAAGCCGTTGCAAGCACCACGCCTCGATCGAACACACAATCTCGAATTTCTTTTCGGTGCACTGAAGGTTGCGCCCGACGACGTTACTGCAAAGGCGATCGAGGAGCGGATCTGGGCGCTTTGGACAGCCTCACGCAGCGACACTGCCAATCTGCTGATGACGCGAGTCAAGACTGCGATTGAAGCAAAGGATCTCGATCTTGCGATCAAACTGCTCGATGCGATCGTCAAGGTAAAACCGGATTATGTGGAAGCCTGGAACCGGCGTGCGACGATCTATTATATGAAGAAAGACTACGGTCACTCGCTTGCGGATATCAGGCAGGTGCTTAAGCGCGAGCCACGCCATTTCGGTGCGCTTGCCGGTTTTGGGCTGATCCTCCAGGACATCGGCGATGACAGGCAGGCGCTGGAAGTCTATCGCCGCGCGCTGTCGCTCTATCCGCGTATGGAGCGAATTCCTGATCTCGTGAAAACGCTGCAGGAAAAAATCGAAGGCCGGCCCATCTAACGGCGTCCCTCTAACGCTCATCAATCGCCCGCTGTCTCCGCGCCGACATAGGCGATGCGCAGCATGTTGGTCGCACCTGGCGTGCCGAGCGGCACTCCAGCCACGACAATCACGCGCTGACCGGGCTTGGCGAATCCTTCCTTGAACGCGATACGACAGGCTCGATCGACCATGTCGTCCTGGTCATGCGCATCCTCGGTCACAACACAATGGACGCCCCAGACGACAGCCAGTCTGCGTCCCGTCGCCATGTTGGGGGAGAGCGCGACAATTGGAGAACGCGGACGCTCGCGCGCTACCCGCAAGCCGGTTGAACCGGACGATGTCCAGCAAATGACGGCCGCAAGATCGAGCGTATCTGCGATATGGCGCGCTGCGTCGGCGATCGCGTCGGCGCCTGTTGCTTCCGGCTCGGCGCGCTGAGCGGCGATGATGTTTCGGTAAAGCGAATCGCCCTCGACCTCTTCGGCGATGCGATTCATCGTTGCGACCGCTTGCACGGGAAATTGTCCGGCGGCCGATTCCGCCGATAGCATCACCGCGTCCGCACCTTCGAAAATTGCGGTGGCGACATCGGAGACCTCCGCGCGCGTTGGCACGGGCGCGCTGATCATTGATTCCAGCATTTGCGTGGCCACTACCACCGGCTTGCCGGCAACGCGGCTGGCACGCGTCATTTGTTTCTGTACGCCAGGCACTTTCTCCAGCGGCATCTCCACCCCGAGATCGCCGCGCGCCACCATCAGCGCGTCGGCGAGATCGATGATCTCGGCAAGCCGATGGACCGCCTGCGGCTTCTCGATCTTGGCCATCACCAACGCGCGCCCGCGGGTAATCTTTTTTGCCTCTGCAATGTCTTCCGGGCGTTGAATGAATGAGAGTGCGACCCAGTCGATGCCGACATTGAGCGCAGCCTCGAGATCGGAGCGATCTTTGTCGACGAGTGCTGAAAATGGAATTGTCGTATCAGGCAGGCTCACGCCCTTGCGGTCGGAAAGCTTCCCTCCAACCACGACCTTCGTGACGATCCGTCTGGAATCCGCCTCCGTAACGGTCAGCTTGACCTTGCCGTCGTCAATCAACAACGCATGGCCGGGTTTGATCGTCGCAAAAATTTCAGGATGTGGCAGGTGAACGCGTTTGACATCGCCCTGGGCCGTATCCAAATCGAGCACGAAAGTGTCGCCAACTTTTACGGTTACGGAACCATCGGCGAATGTACCCAGGCGCAGTTTTGGCCCCTGCAGGTCAATCAGCACGCCAATCGGCCGTCCCGTCTCGCTCTCCACCGAGCGGATCATTCCGACCAACTCGCGCATGCGGTCCTGAGTGGTGTGGCTCATATTGATGCGGAAAACGTCCGCGCCGGCCTGAAAAAGGCGGGCAATCATGTCGGCACTCGATGACGCGGGTCCGAGGGTGGCGACAATCTTGGCGCGGCGCAAACGTCTCATGGTTTGGCGCCTCCCGGTGGCGCAGGCGCCAAGGTTGTCGGCGGACGCGAGGTCCCGAGCGGTGCACGCGGCGCAAGCGGACGGTCGGGCGTCTGCTCGGCTGCGTCCGTCAATTGGACGGTCCAGGAACGTTGCTCGCTGGTATCGACTTCGAAGAATCCCGTGCGGTCATAACCGCGCGCCAGGCAATTGTCCGTCCCGCGAATCGTGAACTCTTTCTCGCGTGAGCACATGTAAGCCTTGCCGGACCATTCGCCGCCGCGATCATAGTCGACCGCATATATGTAATAATAACGTGCAACCAGTGCGCCCCGCAGCAATGTTTCGCAAGAGCGCGAAGAAACGTTCCACCAGCCTTCGGTGGTCCATCCTTCATTGTCCTTATAGCCGATCGAGACGCCGACCCGGCTACCGGTGTTGTTACACAGCCGGAAATCGGCTTTGGCGGGATAGGCCGTTGCCGCCAGCAACAACGCCGGCACCGCTGCGCGGGCTATAAAAGGATAAAGACGCTTCTTGGCGGCGGTAAGTGGCAATGAAATCACGATTGTCTTTGGTTCCGAATAAGGCGGGGTTTTGGCGTGATCGGTTACGGCCTGTCAACGACGATAGCGCGGAAGTCGTTCACGTTGGTGTAAGTCGGCCCCGGCACCAACAGATCGTCCAGAGCCTCGAAAAAATCGCTTGAATTATTGTCGGCGAGAAAGCTGGCGGGATCGAGGCCGCGCGCCCTGGCACGTGCCACTGATTCGCCATCAACCATCGCACCGGCCGGGTCGCTGGCTGCGCCACTGCCGCCATCAGTGCCATCAGTATCGGCCGCAAGTGCCGCGACCGCCGGCATCTCCGCAAGCGCAATAGCGAGGGCGAGTGCGTATTCCTGATTGGGTCCGCCGCGGCCCTTACCGCGAATTGTCACCGTCAGCTCCCCGCCTGAAATGATAACTGCGCGCTTGCCTTGCGTGCGCAGTTCGCGCGCGAGGTGCGCGTGGGCGCCGGCGACGTCGCGTGCTTCGCCTTCGACGCGGTCGCCCAGCGAAATGCAATCATAGCCCGCGCTTCGGATCGCCGCTTCAGCCGCGCGCATCGCGTCATGAGGCCGCGCGGCAAAGATCAGACGGGCGCCGGCAAAGACAGGATCGCCTGCCTTGGGCGTTTCATTTTTTGAATCGTCAAGTGCGCGAGTGATGCTATCCGGAAGTTCGAGTTTGTATTTTGCCACGATCGCGCGTGCGTCCCGCAACGTGGTCGGGTCCGCGACAGTTGGTCCCGAACCGATCGCTGACGGGTCATCACCAGGCACATCGGAAATCGCGATGGTCACCAGCTTGGCCGGATGGGCGTGCAGTGCCAACCGTCCCCCTTTGATGCGCGAAAGGTGTTTGCGAACCGTATTGATCTCGCCGATCGCCGCTCCCGAGCGCAAAAGCGCTCGCGTTACCGTTTGCTTGTCTTCGAATGAAATGCCTTCGGCCGGCGCGATCCAGTTCGCCGAAGCGCCGCCCGAGATCAAAACCAGTACGAGATCGTCGGCGTCAGCACCATCGGCAAGAGTCAGCGCGCGATCCGCCGCCTCAAGTCCCGCTGCATCCGGGATTGGATGTCCGGCTTCGATCATTCGGACGCGCCGCAGCGGCCTACCGTAGCCGTGGCGCGCGACCGCTACGCCGCTCAGGCGCTCGCCCGCAATTCGGAGTTCATCGAGGTAGTGCGCTTCCGTAACCTCGGTCATCGACCCCGCCGCCTTGCCAGCGGCAAGGACTATGAGTCGGCCCGATGGCAGCGGGGGTAGCAGCGGGAAAAGACATGACGCCGGGTGTGCCGCCGCTACCGCAGTGCGATACAGGTCTGCGAGAAAAGCGCGCAGGGGACGATTCATGCTCCGATCATAGCTGCCCACCTGCTGAAAAATCTGCTTATAATTCGGTATCGCCGTCGCCGCAGGGGTGCGACGACAGCCAACAAGTGCGCGGATCAAGCGCAATCCAACGACAACAAGACTCTCGAGGGAGAGAAACGCATGGCTGCAACAGCATTCACAATCAATGGCAAGGCGGCGAGCGTCGAGGCGGAGCCCGACACGCCTTTGCTTTGGGTAGTGCGCGAGCACTTGAAACTGACGGGGACCAAATTCGGGTGCGGCTCGGGTCTGTGTGGCGCCTGCACCGTCCACATCGACGGCAAAGCGATGCGCTCTTGCCAGATTTCCCTAACCAAGGTGGCGGGTAAAAAGGTCACGACCATCGAAGGTCTCTCGCTCAATGGCCAGCATCCGCTGCAAAAGGCCTGGGTCGCCGAACAAGTACCGCAATGCGGATACTGCCAGTCGGGACAAATCATGCAGGCGGCAGCGCTGCTCGCCACAAACAAGAAGCCGAGCCGCGAACAAATCGTCACGCATATGGACGGCAATATCTGCCGTTGCGGCACCTATCCCCGCATCGTGCGCGCCATTCAACGCGCAGCTCGGGAGGCATAAGCCATGACCATTCACATCAAGAACGGATCGCTCGAAACCAACATTAGCCGGCGCGGATTTGTTGCCGGTGCGGCCAGTCTCACGTTTGCGTTCACACTCGGCGGGCTTGGCCGCGGCGGAGAAGCGCTTGGGGCGACGCAGCCCACGAAGTTCAATGCCTGGGTCAGCATTGCGCCGGACAACACCATCTCTATCGTTTGTCCGTCAGCCGAAATGGGGCAAGGCGTTTACACCTCGCTGCCTTTGATCCTCGCCGAAGAGCTTGATGCCGATTGGTCGAAAGTGAAAACCGAATTCGCTCCGGCCAATCCCAAGGTCTACGGCAATCCACACCACCTGTTTGAAGGTGCGCAAATTACAGCGGCGAGCGTTTCCGTGCCGGGCTATTTCATGCCGTTGCGCATGGCCGGAGCTCAGGCTCGAAAGGTGTTGCTCAATGCGGTGGCCGAGAAGTGGAGCGTGCCGGTGCGTGAGCTCACCACCGACAAGAGCACGATCATCCACAAGAAGTCCGGCCGGAAGATCAGCTACGGCGAGGTTGTGGCCTTCGCGACTGTTCCGGCGGAGCCTCCGAAGGTCAGTGAGGCTGATCTCAAGAAACCCGCGCAGTTCAAGCTGATTGGCCGCAGGGATATCGGGCGGAGCGACGTGCCGTTGAAGGTGAACGGTTCGGCCAAATACGGGATCGACGTGCAAGTGCCGGGCATGGTCTATGCCTCGGTCCTGCAGTCACCGATGGAAGGCGCCAAGCCAAAGGACGTTAACGTCCCCGATGTCATGAAAGTAAAGGGCGTGACCAAGGTCATCCCATTGCCGTTCGGCGTAGCGGTGATCGCGGATACGGTCGAAGCAACACGTTCAGGCGTGCAAGCGCTCAAAGTCACTTGGGACACGAGCGGCGCTCCTGCTGCCGGCTTCGATTCGGACAAGGCCAAGAGCGACTATGCGGCCAAAGCCAAGGACCCGAACGTCGACACCAAGGTTGAGTACCAGGTTGGTGACGTAAAAGCGGGTCTCAGCAGTGCTGTGAAAACCGTCGAGTTAGGTTACTGGTCCGAGTACACCTATCACGCCCAAATGGAGCCGATGAATGCGGTGGCGCAGGTTTCGGAGGATGGCAAGTCCGCCGACATCTGGACCGGCACTCAATTCGGCGCGCTGGCAGGGTTGATCATTTCAGGGATTCTCAAAACCACGCCGGATCAGATCAGAGTTCACCAGCAATTCCTGGGTGGCGGATATGGCCGTCGTATCTGGCCGGACGCTGCTATCCAGGCGACCATTCTCTCCAACATCACCAAGAAGCCCGTGAAGTTGATCCTCACGCGCGAGGAAGATATGGCAGCCGCCCGTCCGCGGCCCATGACCCACCATCTGCTCAAGGCGGGACTCGATGCGAAGGGCAACGTCGTGGGCTGGCACCATCGGCTCGTGTCCGAGAACGTCGATGCGGTCGCGGCTCCGCCACGCTTCAAGGCAACCGGCGGTAAGGACTACATCGGCGCGCGCGGTCTCGATCAGGCGTTTTACGCCATCCCAAATGCGCTTGCCGAATATGTTCGCGAGGACCGTGGCATGCGTGTGCATGCCTGGCGAGGCATCGGTTCAGGCTACAACAAGTTCGCGGCAGAAGCGTTCCTCGATGAAGTTGCCCAAGCGGCGGGCAAGGATCCGCTGACGCTGCGTCTTGAGCTGACCAAGGATAAACCGCGCGCCAATGCGGTCCTCAGGGCAGTGGCAGAGATGTCGGACTTCAAACGCAAGCGTCCGGGACACGGTATGGGCATTGCTTTCTCCGACTATCACGACACATTGTCGGCGGGCGTTGCCGAAATCTCGCTCGATCAGAAAACGGGCAAGATCAAAGTCCATAACTACTGGATTGCGGTCGATCCCGGCCTGGTCGTGCAACCGGATCACGTGCACGCCCAGCTCGAAAGCGCGGTCATCTACGGCTTGAGCGCCGCGTTGATCGAGCAGTTCTCTGTCAAGGATGGCGCTGTCCAGGCATCGAACTTCGACAGCTATCCTGTCATGCGGATGAGCGACGTACCGGAGATTCATACCAAAATCGTTGCGACCAATAACCCGCCGAGTGGAATGGGTGAGATCGGCGTTGTGACGGTCGCTCCGGCAATCGCCAATGCGATGTTCCAGCTCACGGGCAGACGGTTTCGGCACGTTCCGATGACCGCGGAGCGCGTGAAGAAGACACTGGCATAGTTGTACTAAACGACACCCGCCGCGTTCCCGATCGGGATGCGGCGGGTTTCGTATGACAATCAGTGGGCGGCGATTGATGCGATTGCAAAATCGAGGTGCAATGGGACGAGCCCCCTCGGGTGGGCAAGGACAGGACCGGCGATACCGGTTCTTTCCATAACAGCACTGCTGGCATAGCATTCGTGGAACGGCCGCACGGCCCAAGCAAACAAAAATGGATCGGGGGAGGGAGTCATGGCGGACAAAGTCGTTCCGGTCTCACGGCTGCTCGACGAACGCGGGCTGAGCTCGTTTCAAATCAAGCTCATCATCTGGTCATTTTTCATCGTCCTCATTGACGGCTACGATATTGCCGCGATCGCTTTTGCAGCGCCAAGCCTGGCCAGAGAATGGGCCTTGAAACCGGGCTCGCTCGGCCCGGTTTTCAGCGCAAGTCTTATCGGCATTCTCTTCGGGTCGGCGCTATTCGGGTGGGTGGGAGACCGCTATGGCCGCAAAGCGGCGCTGGTCTGGTCGAATTTGCTGTTCGGCGTTTTCACCCTCGGTGCGGCTTACTCCACGAATTTGGACCAGATGTTCTGGCTTCGCCTGTTGGCGGGATTGGGGATCGGTGGCGTAATTCCCAATGTCGTCGCCATCAACGCCGAATCCGCGCCGCGTAAATTACGCGCGACCCTTGCGATCATCGCGGTCGGTTGCGTGCCGATCGGCGGAGCCATTCCGGGCTTCGTGACGGCGGCGTTCGTGCCGCAACATGGCTGGCAAATCCTGTTTTTGATCGGCGGGATCGTGCCGATCGTCGTTGCAATTGCAGCGCAGATCGGCATGCCGGAATCCATCAAGTTCATGGCTCTTCACGAGAGCCAGCGCGGCAGAATGGAACGTTTGATAAATGACGTCAGTCCGGGATATCCGGTGCCGCCAAATGCGAAATTCGTTATCGAAGACGAGCAGCAATTCCCGGGTTTCAATCCCAAATATCTCTTCAGCCAGGGGCTTGCGTTGATTACGCCGCTACTCTGGTTGCTGTTTGCGCTCAACCTCATGGGTTACTTTTTCCTTCTCAGCTGGACACCGACGCTGATGACCGCAGCCAAGTTGCCGCCCGCGACGGTGGCGCTTGCCGGAGCGAGTTTGCAGGTTGGCGGCACGGTCGGGGCCCTTGTGCTTTGTTGGTGGCTGCAACGGCATCGCTTTTTGGGCATCGCATTGATGTTTGTGCTTGCCATTCCAGTGGTCGGTTCGATCGGGTACGCCGGTCTGACCTCGCAATCGGCATTGCTGATCGCGACATTCTTCGCCGGATTCCTGGTCCTAGGTATTCAGTCAGGCATCAACGTTGTGGGCGCGCTGATCTATCCGACATCGCTGCGAGCCAATGGCTCGGGATGGGAACTGGGGATCGGACGAATTGGATCAATCGTTGGCCCATTGGTGGGGGCTCTGTTTGTCGGCATGCCGGTGCAACAGTTGTATATGTGGTCGGCGCTTCCGTTTGTCGCCGGAGCAATCGTTTGCTTTGCGGTGCATCGGCTCAATACGGCGCGGCTCGCGGCGCATCCGGAGCTGGCCAAGGCGCAATAACGAACCTTCTTCAAAAAGGTTTGTAGGCTTGCAGTGCCGGAATGACCTTTTCGCCGAACAGCCGGATTGAGCGCATGAGATCGGCTTCGGGCAGATCCGAGAAATTGAACTCGCCCATGAAAACGTTGAACATCCCGGCTTTCGCCGCGGCGCGGATTTTCTCTGCAACCGTATCGGGCGAACCAACAAACACCAGGTCATTCTTCAGGAGATATTCTGCATCGAACAGGTTGGCCATGATGTCGGACGCACCCGGTTCACCGCGTCCGATAAATTTCTTTGAGTGTTCACGTACGCGCTGTTCGAACGTTTCGCCCGGTTTCGGCGGCGGCAGCAAGCCCTCGTAAGCGCGCGCGGCGCGTGCGGTGGCGATATCGAGCGCTTTCTGGTCCAACTCGTCCACATACACAACCGTGCAATAGGCAATCTTCGGCGAGTGCCTGTGGCCGGCGCCCGCCCAATCCGCAAGAAATTTTCGATAGCGTGGCGCAGCGTCGGCACGCGGATAGATCAAAAAATATCCGGGATTGATTCCGTGGCTAGCACAGAATTCAAGTGTCTGCGGATCGCGGCTCATCATCCAGATCGGCGGATGCGGCTTCT
The DNA here is from genome assembly GCA_963831275.1 of uncultured Alphaproteobacteria bacterium. Classification (GTDB taxonomy): domain Bacteria; phylum Pseudomonadota; class Alphaproteobacteria; order Rhizobiales; family Xanthobacteraceae; genus Pseudolabrys. Next base: position 130,551 of record CAWHPN010000002.1, read on the forward strand.
GAAATGGCGCGACCGCCAGCTGGGCACTCTCAGTACGATGAACGTCGCCCTGAAAAGCGAAAGGTTGTTTCTCGCCATACGCCGCACGCAAGTAGTCGACAAATTCGAGGGTGGGCGATTTGCGCAAGTTGTAATCAAGGCCGAAAGGCTTGAAATAGTCGGGATTGATGCCCGGAACGAGCCCCAGCTCCATCCGCCCACCCACAATCTGATCAACAAGCGCGATCTCCTCGGCCAGACGCAAGGGGTGGTAGAGCGGCACGACATAGCCCATCGCCCCGATCCGCATCCGGCGCGTGCGCGCGGCGGCGCCCACGACATAGACGCTGGGCGATGAAATCCAGCTTTCGTCCGGGCGGAAATGGTGCTCAACGCAGAACCCGTAGTCAAAACCGAGTTCATCGCACAGCTGAAGTTCACGCCATAACTCCTCATAGCGTTGGTGCGGGGTCATATCTGGCTTGGCCCAGACATGCGAAAAATGAGCAAACTTCACTGTGCGGGCTCCTCAATGTCCCTTTCAGGCCATGGGGTCTTCAAAGGCACGCAGGGGATGTCTATCTTCACCACAGTGGAGGACACCACTATGGACGACAAGACCCGCGTCGAATTGGAAGCGGCCGTTTACCGCCGCCTGCTCGAACACCTGCGTTCGCGCACCGACGTTCAAAACATCGATATGATGAATCTTGCCGGATTTTGCCGGAATTGCCTGTCGAACTGGATGAAAGACGCCGCCGACGCCAAAGGTCTTGCCATGAGCAAAGATGAGAGCCGCGAGATCGTATATGGCATGCCGTTCGACGAATGGCGCAAAAAATACCAGAAAGACGCTTCCGCTCAGCAAAAAGCGGCATTCGTAAAGTCCAGCTCCCAGCATTAATAGTCACCGGCGGCTTGTGAACAGCGTGGATGACGACGTCATTGCCTTGACCTAAAGGCGCTCAATTCAGAAAGCTTCTTGGCAGATGGCGGTAGTTCCGCCCGTGTGCAGTCAAGGAGACGTCGATGCCCGCTACCGCCTCAGCCGAGAAAGAACAACCCGCTACCCGCTTCGCCAAAGACCAGCTGAAGGCCTTCGTCGAACGCATCGAACGTCTTGAAGAGGACAAGAAGGCGACGTCGGACGATATCCGCGACGTCTATGCCGAAGCGAAGGGTACGGGCTTCGATACGAAGGCGCTGCGCAGCATCGTACGTCTGCGCAAGCTCGATATGGACGAGCGCCGCGAGCAGCAGGAAGTGCTCGACACCTACCTGCACGCGCTCGGAATGGCGAACTAGGGAGTTAGCGCAACGATGCGGTCGACTGCAATTTGAACGAGGTCGTGGCCAGGAAAACCACAGCCGCCCCGTCGAACCGGCTTGCTACCATGCCGAGATTCGGATCGGTCGAAAATGTCATCGCTACGGCCAGTGATGGTTTGTAGAGAAACTCCGACAGCGGCCGCATATCGACTGCTCCCAACCGTGTCGCAGTCATATAAGTGCTGAAGTTTGGCGTGAGCATTGCAGCGCGCAGCCAGGGGCTTTCGATGCTGTGGTCGGTGCTTGCCAATGCCGCCGCGAGCGGTGGCTTTTCCACGACCGTCGTATTGCCTTGCGCCGGCAGGATGCTGGCTTCTCTCGGCAATCGAGGCAGTTGCGCACCCATCGGGCGGGCGCGGGCCGGTGCTGGCGTTGCTGACTCTGCGGCGTACGCGAGAGCGGTGCTGCCGGTACTAGCCGGCTCGGCGCTGGCGGTTTCATACGGCGTTTGAGCGGTCACAGCTGCCGGCAAAGCGGGACTATTCTGTACCGCCCCTCGCCAGTAGCCGCGGCTATCGAACACGTTGCTGCCGAGCGATGCAGTCACCGTCGGATGCTCTCGCAGTTTCGGTGCAGCGACTGCAATGGCTGCAATGGCAACCGGTTTCGGGCGCGCCATCGGCAAGGGAACGATACGTTCGACACTTACTGGCGTCGCTTTCGGCGGACTTAAACTCGCAACCGCCAAAGGCGTGCGCATATGCTTAAGTGCCGGCTGGTCGTGCTTGGGCGCCGACTCGTCGGCGACCTCGTCAGCGTCCTTGGCGCCGAACAACCGGGCAAGCAGGCCACGCTTGGGCCGATCGCCCGTATGTTCCGCCGCGTTTGCGGTTATCACACCCGCTTCGCGTGCAGCTTCAATGGAAATTTCAGAAGGCTTGTTGCCATGCCGTTCGACGTCCGCAAGAGCAAGCGCATAGCCGCGCAAGGGATGGCCGTCGGAGGGTACGTGGACGGTGCGGCCATCGGGAAAAACCTTGGCCAATTGATCATGCGTCATGCGCGGCCAGTGACGGATCGTGCCGGTGTCCATATGGACGAAAGGCGAGCCGGAGGTTGGATAGAACCCCACGCCCCCGCGTTGCAGATGCAAACCAACCTCGCGCAGTTTTTCCAGCGGCACGCCCGGTATGAAGAAGTCCATGGCCTGGCCCTGGGTATGCTGGCTGAACTGCGCTACCCCGCTTGAGCGCGCGCGCAACATCGAGTTGGTTTCCGGCGATCGATAACCGCAAACGACATCGATCGGCTGCGTTGCGCCGACCTCGCGATAAGCTTCCCACAACAGATCGAACAGATGCGGATCCATATGGATCTGCTGTTGCTTACGCCAGTCGCGCATGAACCAGTCGAGCTTCTTCAGCGCGGCTTCGTCGTAGCGGCCGTTACGCTTAAAGGTGACAGTGATGTCTTCGCCGGTGTGCAGATGATGAAAAGAGAGCGTGCGCGTGTCGCCTTCGGCGCTGGCATTTTGCAGCGCGTCGTTGGCGCCAAGCATGAATAGTCCCGCCAGGCCCAATCGGGCACCGGCGCGCGCCAAAGCCACAACGAGAGAACGCTCGCGCGACGCGTCAATAGTCACAGGGTCAATCCGTGAAGGAGTCCGTCCCACGTCGCCGCCACGTCCCCTCGGGCCGCCGAGACGGCAACCCCCTGAGTGTTATCGGGATCGGTTAATGAGAGCTTAGCGCCGGTCCCCGTCCGACTCCCAACTATGCGGGGAATTGGGCCAAAAACGGGGCAACCCTTGAACTTAAATGGGGAAATTGCTGTGCCGAAACGGAAGGGACCGCGATCGTTCAGAAACCGACCGGTTTCAGGGGTCAGGCGTCTTCGAGCCCGAGCGTTTCGAGCTTGCGGTACAGGGTCGAGCGCCCGATTTTCAGCCTCCGCGCCACCGCCGACATTTGCCCACGATAGTGCGAAATTGCGAAGCGAATGGCGTCGCGTTCGATATCCTCGAGGGGCCGTATATCACCGCCTGGATCGGTCAGCTGCAACGAAGGTGCGGCGCTACCCCCTCGAAAGGCCTGTCCCGAATCGGATCTGTCGGCCTCCGGCCACGACGACACCATGGCAGGCGCGGCCTCGATCAGCGGCTGAACCAACCCCATGGATGAAATCTGAGCGGCAATCTGTGGAAACTCATTGACGCCAATCTCCTCACCGTCGGCGAGGACAATCGCGCGAAAGATGGTGTTCTCCAGCTGACGCACATTGCCCGGCCACTGATAGGCGGCGAGCAGGGCCATGGCCTCGGGGCTGATTGTGCGCACGCGCTTGCCTTCTTCCGCCGCGATGCGTGTAAGGAAATGACGGGCGAGGTCCGGGATATCATCGCGGCGCGCTCGGAGCGGGGGTAGCGATACCGGAAATACGTGCAAGCGGTAGAACAGGTCCTCGCGAAAACGGCCGCCTTTTACGTCAGCAATCAAGTCCCGGTTCGTTGCCGAGATGATGCGGACATCGACCTTCGTTGATTTGCGCCCACCGACCGGCTCGACTTCGCCTTCCTGCAACGCGCGCAACACCTTGACCTGTGCAGGGGCCGGCAACTCGCCGACCTCATCCAGAAACAGCGTGCCGCCATCCGCTTCCACGAATTTGCCAAGGTGCTTTTCGGTCGCCCCGGTAAATGCGCCCTTCTCGTGCCCGAACAATATGGACTCGACGAGGTTTTCCGGTAGCGCGCCGCAATTGACGGCAATGAAAGGCTTCGCGCGCCGGACGCTATTGCCGTGGATGGCGCGCGCGACGAGTTCCTTGCCGACGCCGGACTCGCCTTCGATCAGGACAGGGATCGCCGAGGCGGCCGCCTTCTCGGCAGCCTTGAGTACGGGCTTCATGGCCATTGAACGGGTGATGACGTCATCAATGGTGAGTGTGTCGTCGCGCTTGCGTTTCATCCGCTGCAGTTCGCCGACCAGCACTTTGGTCGCGAGCGCATTGCGTAGCGACACCTGTAAGCGTTCGGCACTTGCCGGTTTGACGACAAAGTCAGTGGCGCCCGCGCGCATCGCCGAGACCACATTGTCGATCCCGCCATGCGCCGTCTGTACGATGACAGGAATAGCCAGACCGGCCTCGCGCATGCGCGCTAACACGCCCAGTCCGTCGAGGTCGGGCATCACCAGGTCGAGCACCATGCCGTCAATGCGCGGGGTGTCCGGTGCCAGCAGCAGCTTGACGGCTGCATCGCCGCCCTCCGCGACAATCGGCTCGTAGCCGAAACGTTGAACCATCGATTCGAGCAGGCGACGCTGAACTGGATCGTCGTCGACGATAAGCACGACTTCGGGCATGGGACCCCTCACGCACAGACTGTGCCGAATTGGTGCAATGTCGCTGTTCCGGCTTAATGGGTTATTAAGTCGGCCCAGCCGCCATCGCCTCGCCATCAGTGGCGGCCTAGATGGTGTCCGGTCCCTATTTCTCCTAACAAGTGCCCCCCATGCCAAAGACCTCCTCCCGCCAAACGCCGAAAAAGACGCCAAAGCTTGGGGCGCTGCCCGAGTGGAACCTGGGCGATCTTTATCCCGGCCTCGATAGCCCGGAAGTGAAGGCCGATTTGGACCAGGCCGATAACGATTGCGCCGCCTTCGAGCAGGAATTCAAAGGGCGTCTCGCCGCGTTGGCCGCAGGCGAGGGTGCCGGACGCGCGCTCGCGGCGGCCGTGAAACGCTACGAGGCGATCGACGATCGGCTCGGCCGTCTGGTCTCATATGCCTCGCTGGTCTACGCCGCAAACACCACCGACCCTGTTCGGGCCAAGTTTTATGGCGACGTTCAGGAGCGCATTACTGCTGCATCCTTGCATCTTCTTTTTTTCACGCTTGAACTCAACCGCATCGACGATGCGCAGCTCGAAGCCGCGATGCGCGATCCGATGCTCGGCCATTACCGGCCCTGGATCGAAGATGTGCGCAAGGAAAAGCCCTACCAGCTTGAGGACAGGGTCGAAGAGCTTTTCCATGAAAAATCCGTGACGGGTTATTCCGCATGGAACCGGCTATTCGACGAAACCATCGCTGGTTTGCGTTTCAAGGTTGCGGGCAAATTGCTCGCGATCGAGCCTACGCTCAATCTCCTGCAGGACAGTGACGGAAAAAAACGCAAGATTGCTGCCGAAGCGCTCGCAACAACATTCAGGGAGAACTTGCGGCCCTTTGCGCTGATCACCAACACCCTCGCCAAGGACAAGGAGATTTCCGACCGCTGGCGCGGCTTCAAGGACATTGCCGATGCACGGCACTTGTCCAATCGTGTTGAGCCCGAAGTGGTGGAAGCTCTGGTCGCAGCTGTGCGCGCAGCCTATCCGAAATTGTCGCATCGCTATTATGCGTTGAAGGCCAGATGGTTCGGCAAGAAAAGTCTGCCACACTGGGATCGGAACGCGCCTCTGCCCAAGGTCCCGCAGCGTACAATTCCATGGGGTGATGCGCGCGCCACGATCCTGACCGCTTATGGCGCCTTCTCGCCAAAGATGGCTGAAGTCGCCGACGAATTTTTTTCCAGGAACTGGATCGATGCTCCGGTACGTCCGGGCAAACAGCCGGGCGCGTTCGCGCACCCGACGGTCCCGTCCGCGCATCCTTACGTCTTGCTCAACTACATGGGCAAGCCGCGCGATGTGATGACCCTGGCGCATGAACTCGGGCATGGCGTCCATCAGGTGCTTGCGGCGCCTAACGGGCCGCTCATGGCGCCAACCCCGCTTACGCTCGCCGAGACCGCGAGCGTGTTCGGAGAAATGCTCACCTTCAAGAAGCTGCTTGCGCAAACCACCGACAAGAAGCAACGCAAGGCCATGCTCGCCGCCAAAGTCGAGGACATGATCAACACGGTCGTGCGGCAGATCGCGTTCTACAGCTTCGAACGCAAGATGCACGGCGAGCGCCGCAACGGCGAACTCACCGCCGACAAGATTTGCGATCTATGGATGTCGGTCCAGAGTGAAAGCCTGGGTCCGGCGATCCGGCTCATGCCGGGCTATGAAACGTTCTGGGCATATATACCGCACTTCGTCCATTCACCGTTTTACGTTTATGCTTATGCATTTGGCGATTGCCTGGTGAATTCGCTCTACGCGGTTTACGAGAAGTCGGCGAACGGCTTCGCCGAGCGCTATCTCGCGATGCTCGCGGCCGGCGGCACCAAGCATCACTCCGAACTACTGGCGCCGTTCGGGCTCGATGCGCGCGATCCGAAGTTTTGGGACGGCGGGCTCAGCGTGATAGCCAATCTGATCGGCGAGCTGGAGACGCTGGGGTAGCCGGCCGGACCATGCCCCCCACCGACCGCGAAAAAAACCGTTTCTCCGCCCGTGCCCGCCGCTATGCCAACGTTGGCACCAAGCTCGGCGGGACCGCCGCGCGTTTTGCAGGCGCCCGCTTTTTCGGCGTGCCGCTCGACCGCGCGGCCAACGCGCTCGAACTTGCCGCGGCACTGGGAGGGCTGAAGGGCCCGATCATGAAGGTGGCGCAGCTGCTCGCCACTATTCCCGACGCGCTGCCGCCGGAATATGCCAACGAACTCATGAAGCTGCAAAGCCAGGCGCCGCCGATGGGTTGGGCCTTCGTTAAGCGCCGGATGAACGCAGAGCTCGGGATCGACTGGCAGAAGAAATTTTCCGAGTTCGAACATCATCCGGCCGCCGCCGCTTCGCTGGGGCAGGTCCACCGCGCCTATGCGCTCGACGGCGAGGCGTTGGCCTGCAAGCTGCAATATCCGGATATGCAGTCTGCTGTTGAGGCTGACCTTGGCCAGTTGCAGTTGTTGTTTGCCATCCGCAATCGTTTCGATCCCGCGATCGACACCAGCGAGATCGCGGTCGAGATCGCGGCGCGTTTGCGTGAGGAGCTGGACTATATCCGCGAGGCGAGGCACGTCGCGCTTTACGGGAATATGTTGAAAGATAAAGACGCGATCCGCGTGCCGAAAGTCTGGCCCGGGTTGTCGACCGGACGATTGCTGACGCTCGATTGGCTCAACGGCAGCAAGCTGCTCGAGCACAAGAACGACACGCTGGCGGTCCGTAATCAGCTTGCAACCGCCATGTTCACGGCCTGGTGGTTTCCTTTCAGCCGGTTCGGGGTCATTCATGGTGACCCGCATCTTGGCAACTACACTGTGTTCGACGACGACAAGGGAAAAGCCGCCGGCATCAATCTTCTGGACTACGGATGCATCCGCATCTTTCCACCCAGCTTCGTTGGGGGCGTCGTCGATCTCTATCGCGGATTGTTGCACGGTGATGATGAACTCGTGATGCACGCCTATGAGACCTGGGGGTTCAAACGGCTTAACCGCGAGCTGATCGATGCGCTTAATATATGGGCCCGGTTCATCTATGGCCCTATGCTGGATGATCGCGTACGGACCATCGCCGACGGCGTGAAGCCATCCGAATATGGCCGCAGGGAAGCATTTCGGGTGCACCAGGCGCTCAAAGCCAGCGGTCCGGTGACGGTGCCGCGCGAATTCGTGTTCATGGACCGCGCAGCCATCGGCCTTGGTGCAGTTTTCCTGCACCTGGCGGCGGAACTCAATTTCTACCGCTTGTTCAATGAGGCGATCGAACACTTCGCGACCGACGACGTGGCTGCACGACAAAGCGCTGCACTGACCAAGGTTGGCCTGCAGCCGTCCACCAAAGGCTGAGCCCAGTGGCGTTGCCCTGCGGCCGCAATTGCGCTAACTGCAGGGCGCCTGCCTTTTTGAGCGACTCGGAGAGTTTCCCCCATGGCCGACCACGGCAACGTTGAATACGCCACCGCTAGCGGCAACGATTATCCCGCGCACGAACAAAGCTACGAGCGCTTCATTCATTTTACTCTCGTCGGGATACTTTATGTGGTGACGGTCATGTTCGGTCTCGCGACCGGAGGGGTGATGGGTCATTGGTTTCTGGCGTCTGCGATCTTCGTCATTGGACTGTTCGGCGCGATCCCCGGATTGCTCAGCGGGGCAACCACCCCAAGTTACGTCGCTTTCGTGATTTGTTTTCTGATCTTCGCCTTCACCGGGCTGTCGCCGCACTGACGGGTCTAACGGTCGGGCGGGGAGGCGAGAATGCGAATTGCCGTACCGCGAGAAACAGACGCCGGTAAGTTGCGCGTCGCAGCCACTCCGGAAACGATCAAGAAATTAAAAACGTTCGGCGCCGATGTCATCGTAGCGCGCGGGGCGGGTATAACGTCCGGCATTCCCGACAGCGAATTTGAGGCGGCCGGCGCGCAAATCGCCGACGCCGTCACGAAAGATGCTGATCTTGTTTTGAAAGTACGTCGGCCGGCACCGAATGAATTGGGCGCTTACAAAAAAGGGGCACTCGTCGTCGCCGTTATGGATCCTTACGGGAACGAGGCGGCGCTCAAGCAAATGGCCGATGCGGGCATTTCCGCCATCGCCATGGAGCTGATGCCCCGCATCACCCGCGCGCAATCTATGGACGTGCTGTCGAGCCAGGCCAATCTCGCCGGATATCGCGCGGTGATCGACGCCGCGGAAGAATATGGCCGCGCGCTCCCGATGATGATGACGGCGGCGGGCACAATACCAGCGGCAAAGGTGTTCATCATGGGCGTGGGCGTTGCCGGCTTGCAGGCGATTGCGACGGCGCGGCGGCTCGGCGCCATCGTGACTGCGACCGACGTGCGGCCTGCCACCAAGGAACAAGTGGAAAGTCTGGGGGCCAAATTCCTCGCGGTCGAAGACGAGGAATTCAAGAATGCGCAGACCGCTGGCGGCTACGCCAAGGAAATGTCGAAGGAATACCAGGCCAAGCAGGCGGCGCTTGTGGCCGAGCACATCAAGAAACAGGATATCGTCATCACCACCGCGCTGATACCGGGGCGACCTGCCCCGCGTCTGGTCTCCAAAGAGATGGTCGCGTCGATGCGGCCGGGCTCTGTGATCGTAGATCTCGCGGTCGAGCGCGGCGGCAATGTCGAAGGCGCTGCGCGCGGGCGAAGTGGCGCAAGTGGGCGGTGTCAAGATCGTCGGATATCTCAACGTACCGGGCCGCCTGGCCGCCTCCGCGTCAGCGCTTTATGCCAAGAATCTTCTGACCTTTGTCGAAACCCTGATCGACAAGAAAGAGAAAAAACTGGCCGTCAATTGGGATGACGAATTGGTGAAAGCGACTTTGCTCACGCGCGATGGCGCGATCGTGCATCCGAATTTTCAGCCAAAGGCAGCCTGAGATGATGGCAGCTCTGCTAACACCAAATAGTTGAGAGGCATCGCCATGGACAATATCGCAACCGCGGTCGACCCCTTCGTGTTCCGCCTTTCGATTTTCGTGTTGGCGGTGTTCGTCGGGTATTACGTCGTCTGGTCGGTGACGCCCGCGTTGCATACGCCGCTGATGTCTGTGACCAATGCAATCTCGTCCGTCATCGTCGTCGGCGCGCTGCTCGCGGTTGGGGTCGCGCTGGTCGGCAACGACGACGGACCTTTCTTGGCGCGGGCGCTCGGTTTCGTCGCGTTGGTCTTCGCTTCAGTGAATATTTTCGGCGGCTTTCTGGTCACCCAACGGATGCTGGCGATGTATCAGAAGAAAAAGAAGTAACGTCATGCTTTTTGGTCCGCAAGAGGTTGTCATGCCTGTGGATGGCCGGGACCAGCCCGACCATGACGGGTTAGGGAGCGGCGCATGAGCCCGAATCTCGTCGCGCTTCTCTATCTGGTCGCCGGCGTTCTTTTCATCCTGGCGCTACGCGGCCTGTCGAGCCCGGATTCCAGCCGGCGCGGCAATTTTTTCGGCATGACCGGCATGACGATTGCGGTGCTGACGACGCTTGGTTCGCATCCGCCGGCCGATCCGGTCGCTTGGGGGCTGGTGCTCGGCGGAATCGGCGTAGGTGGCGGAATAGGCGCCGTGATCGCGCGGCGCGTCCCGATGACCTCGATGCCGGAATTGGTCGCTGCCTTCCACTCGCTGGTGGGCATGGCGGCGGTGCTGGTCGCTGCCGGCGCTTTTTATGCCCCCGCTGCCTTCGACATTGGCACTGAGGGCCATATTCATGCACAAAGCCTGATTGAAATGTCGCTCGGCGTGGCGATTGGCGCCATCACCTTCACGGGCTCGGTCATTGCGTTCTTGAAGTTGTCCGGCCGAATGAGCGGCAAGCCGATCACGCTGCCTGGGCGGCACATCATCAATCTCGCGCTTGCCGCCGGCTTGATCTTCTTCGTCTACGGCTTCTTCGTTTCGCAGAGCCCGATCGATTTCTGGATCATCGTCGCGCTGTCGCTTGCGCTTGGCATTCTGATCATCATCCCGATCGGCGGTGCCGACATGCCGGTCGTGATCTCCATGCTCAATTCCTATTCAGGATGGGCGGCGGCCGGTATCGGTTTCACCCTCGGCAATTCGGCGCTCATCATCACCGGCGCACTCGTTGGTTCTTCGGGGGCGATCCTGTCCTACATCATGTGCAAGGGCATGAACCGCTCGTTTATTTCGGTCATTCTTGGCGGGTTTGGGGGCGAGACGGCCGGACCCGCTGCCGGCGGCGAACAACGGCCGGTCAAGCTCGGCTCGGCCGAAGATGCAGCCTACATCCTGAAAAATTCCTCCAAGGTCATCATCGTGCCCGGCTACGGCATGGCGGTGGCGCAGGCACAACATGCGCTGCGCGAGATGGCCGACAGGCTGAAAAAGGAAGGCGTCGAAGTTAAGTATGCCATTCATCCAGTGGCGGGCCGTATGCCGGGACACATGAATGTACTGCTTGCCGAAGCGAACGTGCCATACGACGAAGTGTTCGAGCTTGAAGACATCAATTCAGAATTCGCTCAAGCCGATGTTGCATTCGTCATTGGCGCGAACGACGTCACCAATCCGGCGGCCGAAGAAGACAAGACCTCGCCAATCTATGGTATGCCGGTATTGCAGGTGTGGAAAGCCGGCACCGTGATGTTCATCAAACGCTCGCTCGCGTCCGGCTATGCTGGAATCGACAACCCATTATTCTATCGCGACAACACCATGATGCTTCTCGGCGATGCCAAGAAAATGACCGAGAGTATTGTGAAAGCGATGTGAGCGAGCGCGCCGCAATATGCTGGCCAAGCGGTATGCCGCAGTTGCCTAGCGCGACCAGGGAAACAACACCGCCGGAAAGTCGGCCGCGTAGCGACGTTCTTTTTGTTGCTCCGGCAAGGTGGGTGGAGGAGCCCCTTGCGGTTCGACGACCCTGCGGTAGAGGTGCCAGGTGGCATGGCCGAGGATAGGAACAATCACCGTCAATCCGATAAAGAATGGAATCGAGCCAATCACCAGCAGCGCGGCGACGATCAGGCCCCATAGCGCCATGGTCAAAGGATTGCGACTGACCGCCCGGATCGATGTCAGCAACGCAACGGCCGCGCCAACGTCACGGTCGAGCAGAAGCGGAAACGACACGGCACTGATCGTCAGCACAAGGATGGCGAAAAGCAGACCGACGCCATTCCCGGCAATAATGAGCATCCAGCCCGCGCGGGTAGTCAGGACCTCGTGGAGAAAGTCTTCGATCGACGCTGGTGTGGCATAGCCGAAATTGGCGATATAGATTGCGTTCGCAACGGCTACCCAAAGCGCAAAAATAACCAGCAGCAAGAATCCGAGCGCTGCGATGGCGCCGATGGACGACGATTCGAACACATCGAAAGCGTTTGCCGCAGAGAGATCACGGCCGGCTTCCCTACGCCGGCTCAGTTCGTAAAGCCCAAGCGCGGCAACCGGTCCGACCAAAGCAAATCCGCTCGCCAGCGGGTAAAGCATTGGCAAAATGGAATAACCGAATACGAGCCTCGCCAGCACGAAACCCACGATGGGATAGATAACGCAAAGAAACATCGCATGCGTTGGCATGGCGTAGAAGTCGTCCATGCCCTTCGCAAGGGCGTCGCGCAAATCGGCTACACCGATCTTTCGGATCACAGGCAGCGCAGGACGCGTCCCGGCACCAACCAGGATGTTCGAATATGCCATGACGTTTCCTCCCGAGACTGGTGGCCCGGATGGCGTGGCGCCAGGACGGAATAAGAGCCTGATCCTACCGGCCCTGATCGCGTCACGTCATGAGCCAACGGTATTGCTACTACTATAACGCAGCTCGGTTGAGATGATCGATCACAACTCCGCGCGTTGCTTCATCTCAGGGTTGAGTTTCGGCAGGCAATGGCAGCTCACAATGCAGGCGGAGGCCCGCTGGTGGGTAGTCAATGGTGGTTTGGGCCTGGGATCTGACCCGGCAATACGAACGCTAAAAAGTCGGGACCCTAAATCCCTTTCGTTCCGGGGATCCGTGACTGGAGTTGTCCGCCACTTTCCACCCAATCGAACGCAAGGCAGCGGCGTGGCGGCCTCGATAGTCACGGTCCAGGATAGTGACTCTCCGACTTTGCCACCGAAACACCGAGAGCGCGCCGTGCTTTGCCGCATTCGTGGGTGAGCTTCGTGAACCGTCATGCCCAGCGAAACCGCTAACTGGGACGTCAGCGGAACTTTCTGGACCGCGCAACACAATGCGCTCGCTGCTGCCATCATCGAAAGCGTCGAGTTCGCTACGCAGAATATCTTCGAAATCGGCCGCGCGCATCTCGTCGGCGAGCAGAAGATGCGTTTTGGATAAAGATTGGATGCCTACGAACAATGCAGTTTTGAAATCTTCAATGTTGTCGACCGCGCGCGCGGTCGAACCCACAATTGCCTGCACCGTGGCAAGGGTATTCTTGACGCGATGGTGCAGCTCGCGGATCAAAAGCGCCTGCTGCTCCTCAGCGTGCTTGCGGTCGGTGATATCGACCAACATGTTGACGGCGCCGACGAGTTTGCCGGTCTCGTCGTGAATTGGGGACGGGTAGGGGATAAATGGCACGCGGGTACCGTCAAGGCGTCGGCCGATACTCCATGCCGCGCACCATCGGTTTCCTTAAGCGCGACCGCCATGGGACACCTGTCATGTGCCAACGGCGTGCCATCGGGCCAGAACAGTTTCCAGGAGCCGCACCACTCGCTCGTGCCAAGCTGGGGCCGGTGACCCCACATTGTGGCGGCGGCCTCATTAAAATAGGTGATGCGCCCCGCGGCATCGGTCGTGTAGACCGCAGCCGGCAGAGCATCGAGCAGCTTTCGGAACCGGCGTTCGCGTTCCCGCAAGAGCTGCCTGCGAGCGCGCAGCATCGAGGACAACCACATTGTCGCCCGTCGGGGGCTGCGCGAAAGCCGCGACCGCGCGGTCGAGCTCACTTTCCAGAAATCCGACTATATCGCTCATCGGGAGTACCCCCAGCCACGCGTCACCAGCTCCGATCGCTTCGTATCCGGCGATCTGTGAACTCACGGCGGCAACTCATCCCGCGCCGAAAGGTTGCCGACTTCGCGGCAAATTTTCAGCGATTTGGTGCCGTAGCCTTAACAAAACCTGCGAGCGGCGGGCTGGGCCCGGAATTCAGTCGTCATTTAAAGGCTTCTCGTCATCACGAGCGCGTCTACCAGGCCCAGCCGCGGATGGTGGAAGGCGTTGGGCAACCGGCCTGCAATCTTAAATCCGAGGCTTTGCCACAGCCGCACCGCGCGCTCGTTCGACGCGATCACGAAGTTAAACTGCATGGCGGTAAAGTTCCGCTCTCGCGCCTTGTCCAGCGAGTGCGCGCACATCGCGCGCGCAATGCCACGGCCGAACGCGTCTGACGCGACGATGTAGCCGCAATTTGCGACGTGCGCACCGCCTCCGCGATTATTGGGACGCAAATAATAAGTTCCGACAATCGCGCCGGCGTCCTCCGCGAGGAACACGCTGTGACCGGGCGAATGCCAATAGGCAAGCGCATCGACTTGCGAAATGTCGCGCGGGACGGGATAAGTCTCGCCCGCGCGGAATGTTGGTTCCAGGATGTCCCAGACGGCGTCGTTATCGGAAGGCTGGAATGGCCGGATCAGCATCGGGTGAGCTGTCAGCGCACGGGCGGCTTGATCATTACAAGATCCATCTGGTCGTTGAAGGCTGCAAGTTCACTGACGGACAGCGGCATGGCGTGTCCTCGTTGGTCAAGTCCGAATGGCATAAAACCCGCAGCGAGCAATCGGTCGAGCATGTCATCACTCGTCAACCCGCCGGCGATGCTCAGGCCGGGGAAAATTCCATAATCACTGCGCTGGTGCGTTCGAGGGTTTTCGTGGCGCCGGCAATAACGGCAGGCTCGTAACCTTCCACGTCGATCTTGAGAATGCTTACCGGCCGTTCGGCAAGGCCCAAATTTTGAATGGCGCTGTCGAGATCGACGATGGGCACGGTGCGCGATCCATAGCCATAGTCAGTCAGAAGTGAATGTCGTCCGTAGTTGGAAGATTTGTAGCGATGCAGGCGCATCGTTCCGGATTGCGCCCCCACGGCCGCATTACTGACGATGACATTCGCGACGTTATTGCCAGTCAAGTTGCGGTCGAGCAGCCAGGCATTGAACGGGTCGGGTTCAAAGGCCACCACCGTCTCCACGGAAGGATGCTGTGCAGCATGCACGGCGTGCCAGCCCAGATTGGCGCCGACGTCGATGAAAATTCCGGCGCCGCATCGCGCAGATAGCTGTCGATCCAGCGGGTCGGGATTGGCTCGTGCGTGCCGTATTTCGCGATGTGACGCCCGATCAAGTCGCGATGACGCACGGAAAAACTTCAGGCGCTTTTCCGCGAGCGGACCGGAAGGCCGGACGCCAGGGTGTGAGCCATGCGGCTAGAAATGCGGTTGTGCCGCCGATGCGGGACTTCGAACCATCAGCCGGCGATGCTCACGTCTCTCGCACGTCTCTCGGCTTTCGTTGAACTCCGCGCGCACAGCACGATGTTTCTCGGCAGTCTGGGAGGCTAGGGGAACGGTCGACGGCGGCAACCCGAACGGATATCGCGCGTGCTATGAGAAAATATGACCGCTTTGAAATGGCTCTTTCTTCTGTCTTTCTTGGCTACGGCGGGCTGTTGGCGCTGATGTATACGTTCCAGCGCGCGCTCATGTATTTCCCCGATCCTGCGCGTCCGTCACCGGCCGCCGCCGGGTTGCCACAAGCCGAGGAGGTCACTCTCACCAGTGCCGATGGTGAAAAGCTGGCTGCCTGGTACGTGCGTGCACGCGATGCCAAAGCCGCTGGTGATCTATTTCCACGGCAATGCCGGCGGGCTCGATCTCCGCGCCGGGCTGCTTCAAATGGTTGACCGTGCGATGGCACCGGTCTTCTTGGCGCTTGTCCTATCGCGGCTATGGCGGTTCGACCGGAAAGCCCAGAGTGAAGCTGGCCTGATCCACGATTGCTTTGCCGCAGCCTATGATTTTGCAATCGCACGCTATCCGTCCAAAACGCATCGTGGTGTGGGGCGAGTCACTCGGCAGCGGCGGTCGCCGTTGCGCTCGCGGCCGATCACGATGTGGGCGGAATCAATCTCGACGTACCATTCACGTCGATGGCCGATGTCGGCGCGGCGGCCTATCCGTTTGCGCCAGTGCGGTGGCTGGTGAAGGATACCTTTCACTCCGACGAACGCATCGCGCGCATCAAGCGCTCCGCTCCCTCGTTTTGCATGGCGAACAGAGATCGGATCGTGCCGATCGTTTTCGGCGAAAGACTTTTTGCTCCCGGGGAAAGAACCGAAACGTGGGTGCGCTTCCCGCTGGGAGGGCACGTCAATCTCGATGACTACGGAGCAGCTGCGGGCGGTGAAGGAATTTCTGGGCGACGCGCTGAAGCTCGTGCTCAGCTAAAATCCGCGTGAGGCGGATTTCGGTCTTCGAACGGCCTGCACAGACAAAATATTGCCCGCCGATCGGAAGCCAACGCAGGTATTTCTCGAACGGGCGAAGCGCCGAGAGCTGTTGGGGGAAAAACAGGCAATAGCTCGACTCGTCGATTTCGAGATGCGCGTTGCGCATGCGTCGGCCGTTTCGCGCATGCTCAGCAGCATCGCGTCCGTGTCGAAGGGCAAGTATTGACCAGATGGCGCGTGACCGGATTGATCGGATTGTGCTCGAAGATGATGAACTGTCCGCCTTCGTTCAGACGGCTGTAGCAATAGCGGATGGCCGTCTGCCGATCCTGCGGCGGGATATGATGAAAGACGCAGGAGGCGATCACCAGGTCGAACTTTGCATCCGGGCCAAGCTCGTCCATCGACGCGAAGCGGCAGGCTCGGGTTCTCCCGGCGTGCAATGACAAGACTTTCGGCAGAAGGATCGCAGCCGACGATTTCGGCTTTCGGGAAGACTTCGCGCCGGTACGGCATGCTGCGGCCGATGCCGCAACCGAAGTCGAGGACCGAATGTGACCGGGCCGGCCAGGTTGTTGCTGCGCCAGTTCGATTTTGTAGCGGGCGAAATAGACAAAGCCGCAGAAAAAATTCGTCTGGGCAGCGAGGATCGCCTCGTATTGCCCGGCATATTGATCAAAATCGACCCGCGACACGGAACCGCCTCACGCTAGGGACAGGCGGAACGGATACGCCAACAAAAATAACAAACAGTTGCAGCTGTGCTGGCTGCGATAGAGGGCATGAAAAGGCCCTAAAAACAATAGCGCGGGCAACGAAAGGCCCGCGCCACCTTTAACAATAGAGAACAGTCGTTATCTTCAGCCCATCCGTGGGGCGCGATAACCGCCGTGGCCGCCGTGGCCGCCATGACCACCGGGCCGCCGCGTCCGCCGCCCGGGCCGGCCCAGGAACCGGACGCGGCTTCATCGGCAGCAGGCCTTCGCGCTGCATGCGCTTGCGCGCGAGCTTGCGGGCCCGGCGGATCGCTTCCGCCTTCTCGCGCGCTTTCTTTTCGGATGGCTTTTCGTAATGGCCGCGGAGCTTCATCTCGCGGAAAATGCCCTCGCGCTGCATCTTCTTCTTCAGCGCCTTGAGGGCCTGATCGACATTGTTGTCGCGAACGAGAACCTGCACGCGTGATCCTTCGTTGATGGTCCGATCGGGTCTGAGCAAAAGCCGCCGAAAACGCGGGGCTCTGAGTAGCGCGGCTGTAGCAGAATTGGCCTTCAGAGTCCATGCCGGACGATGCCGCCAGAGCATTGACTGCCGATGCATGTCCCAGCCGGATCAGGGATCAGCGCTGCCGGTTCACGCGTGGCCAAACACCCGCGTCACGTGGCCCATCTTGCGGCCGGGGCGGGCGCGCCCTTGCCGTAGAGATGGACGCGCGGCGCCCGGCACGGTCAGCCAGCGCGCGCAGTCGTCGACCTCGGCGCCGATCAGATTCGTCATCTCGATCGGCCCGTGGCGCACGGCTTGGCCGAGCGGCCAGCCGGCGACCGCGCGGAGTGCTGCTCGAATTGCGACACCGACGCGCCGTCGATCGTCCAGTGGCCGGAATTGTGCACGCGCGGCGCGATCTCGTTGACCAGCACGTGCGGCCGCCGGCCCTCGCGCACCACGAACATCTCGACCGCCAGCACGCCGACATAGTCGAAGGCCTTGGCGATCGCCTCGGCGATGCGGCGCGCCTCGCGCGCGACGCCGGCGGACACTCCGCGGGCACGCGCGAGATCTTGAGGATGTGGTCGCGATGCTCGTTCTCGATCACGTCGAAGCATTCGACCGGCCGTCGCGCGCCGCGCGCCGCGACGACCGAGACTTCGCGCTCGAACGGCACGAAGGCTTCGAGGATGGCAGGGCTGTCCGCCGACTCCGCCAGGCCGCGGCGCGATCGCCGCCGTTGCGCGATCTTCGCCTGGCCCTTGCCGTCGTAGCCGAAGCGCCGCGTCTTGAGCACCGCCGGCCGGCCGATCGCTCGAGCGCCTCGGCAAGCTGCGTCGCGCCGTCGACCGGCGCGAAAGGCGCGGTCGGGATGCCGAGCGCGCGATGAAATTCTTTTCGGTCAGCCGGTCCTGAGTCATCGCCAGCACGTGCGGGTCGGGCAGCACCGGCATGCGCGCGGGCGAGAAAGGTCGCGGTCTGCGCCGGCACGTTCTCGAACTCGTAGGTGACGACATCGACGTCGGCGGCAAAGCGGTCGAGCGCCGCCTTGTCGGCGTAGTCGGCGCAGGTGACGCGCGTGCACCACGTCGAAGGCGCGGCGTCCGGCTCGGGCGAAGACGTGGCACTTGAGCCGAGCCGCGCGGCCGCGAGCGCCAGCATGCGGCCGAGCTGGCCGCCGCCGAGAATGCCGATGGTGCGCGCCGGGCCGAGCACAGCGCTCAGCTCATCGCGGCCTCGTCCTTCGGGCGCTCGGCGACGGCGGCGGTCTGGCGTTGCGCGCCAGGCGTCCAGCCGCTTGGCCAGCGCCGGCATCGCGAGCGCCAGCACGCTTGCCGCAAGCAGCGCCGCATTGATCGCGCCGGCCTTGCCGATGGCCAGCGTGCCGACCGGAACGCCGGCCGGCATCTGCACGATCGAATGGAGCGAGTCCAGGCCCGACAGCGCCTGCGTATTCGATCGGCACGCCGAAGACCGGCAGCGGCGTCAGCGACGCGGTCATGCCGGGCAGATGCGCCGCCCCGCCGGCGCCGGCGATGATCACCTTGAAGCCGCTCTTGGCGCCTTGGCGAAATCATAGAGCCGCTCGGGCGTGCGATGGGCGGAGACGATGCGCGCCTCGTAGCCGACGCCGAGCGCGTCGAGCATCTCGGCGGCGTGCTTCATCGTCGGCCAGTCGGACTGGCTGCCCATGATGATCGCGACCGGCTTTGAGGCGATTTTGCTCCGCGACGCCGGAATCCCCGCGAAGGAAGCGGCGGATTATAGGTTGAGGCTCCCCGCTGGCAAGGCGAAAGGGGTATTCTAGGTCGCAGGGTTAAGATTCGCGAGGGACGAACCATGGGTCTGCATCAGCGTCGAAGCAAGGGCCGAAGCACGCAGCGGGAGGATTTGCCGCCGGCCGCTCCGCTGGCGCGCCGAGAGTCGAGCGTCTCAAGCGGGAGCTGGCCGTTGCGCGCGCGCGCATCGGAGAGCTTGAGGCCCGTGCCGACATCGATCCGCTGCTCGATATCCTCAACCGGCGCGGCTTCGAGCGCGAACTCAAGCGCTCGCATCGCCTATGTGAAGCGCTACGGCACGCAGGCGGCGCTGATGTTCATCGACCTCGACGGCTTCAAGGCGGTCAACGACCGTCACGGCCATGGCGCGGGCGACGCCCTGCTCAAGGCGATAACCCACGAGCTCAACCGTCATGTTCGGGCTTCCGATGTGGTGGGGCGGCTGGGGGGTGACGAGCTCGGCGTCGTGATCTGGCGTGTCGACGAGGCACAAGCTCGGGCCAAAGCACGCCAGCTGGAAGTGCTGATTGCAACAGTGGGTGTCACGCAGGGCCAAACCGGAGGTGCAGGTCGGCGCCAGTGTGGGAACGGCTCTCCTTTCCGAGGACATAAGTCCGGCCGAAGCGATCAGGCTCGCCGACCGGGCCATGTACGCGCGCAAGGAAGAGAGAAAAACACAGTTCCTGCCTGCCGTTGTCTTCGCCGGCGTTAGGGCCGCTTCAAGCAATAATATCGGGCGTGAGCTGATCTTGGATGCGGCGGATCTTGTCCCGCAGGATCAGTTTGCGGTTTTTCAGGCGCTGGACCTGGATAAGATCGGAACCGGGAGAGGTAATAAAGGGCCGCGATAGCCGCCGTCCAGGTCACGGTGTTCCTGCAGCAGGCGCGCCAGCTGCTCCCGCAACGTGCGTTCTTCCTCGTTAGTCATTGCCACCGCTGGTTTGCTTGCGCTTGGCCGGCCCCTCTCGGAACAAGCACCGCAATTATTGCGTTTTCCACAAGGCCGTTCAAGCTTTGGAAAAATTGGTGACAATCAAAGGGTTTGCGCCGGTTTGCCGCAGCGCGAAGGCAGGTGTATCGTCGCCCTTGTGGTGAGTCTGCGCTACTTCTCCTAAATCGTAGAGGTCCACTGATTGAGGAGACATACCGCATGTGGATGCAATCGCGCTTGCGGAATTGGAAAAGGACGTCGGGCGCTCGAAGACGAAATCAACGAATGCCTGACCCATCCCGCGGTCGATGATCTGAGAGTTGTGGAACTCAAACGACGCAAATTGCACGTCAAGGACAAGGAGTTCGAACGATTACGCCATAAGACGTCAGCGTGCACTGAGAAACGTTTCGGTCTCAATAAGTTTCTGAACGCCGAACTCGGGCTTGGCCTGAGTTCGGCTGTTTTTTGGCGGGTCCGGGCCAGTAAAGGGTGGTTTTCCGGGGGATGGCGGGCCAAGGGGTTTGCGGTATAGTGGCCGGAAACAAACCGCCGGGGGAGAGTGTGTGCCATGTCTCGGGTCATGTATCGACTTGCCGCCGCGATGTCGGGGCTCGTCATCATGCTGGCCGCCGGCGCGGCCGCTCTGGCCGCCGATTATCCGGCGCGCACCGTCACGCTGGTGGTGCCCTATCCGCCGGGCGGCGGCGTCGACGCGATGGCGCGCGTCGTTGCCGAAAAGCTGTCCGACGCGCTCGGCCACAGGTGATCGTCGACAACCGCGGCCCGGCGCGCGGCGGCTCTGTCGGCACCCGCGCGGTCGCGCAGGCCGCGCCCGACGGCTACACGCTGTTCCTCGGCCACACCGGACGATCTCGATCAATCCCAGCCTCTACGTCCACGCCGGCTTCGATCCGCGCAAGGACTTCACGCCGATCGGCCTGGTCGCGTCGATGCCGGTGGCGCTGCTGGCGCATCCGTCGTTTCCGGCAAAATCGATCGCCGAGGTCATCGCCTTGCCAAGAAAGAACCCGGCAAGCTCAACATCGGCACCTCGGCGGTCGGCACCGGCGGCTACATGTCGGCCGAACTGTTCAAGTCGGTCGCCGGCGTCGACGTCACGATCATCCCCTACAAGGGCACGGCGCCGCGTGATGAACGACCTGCTCGGCGGCCATGTGCCGATCGCGTTCGGCGTGCTGCCGCCGGCGATCGGCAATCTCCAGGCCGGCACGCTGCGCGCCATCGCGGTCACCAGCAAGAAGCGCTTCTCGCTGCTGCCCGGACGTGCCGACTTCGACGAGTCCGGCCTGCCGGGCTTCGAAGCGGTGCTGCATTACGGCCTGCTGGCGCCGGCCGGCACGCCGCGGCCGATCGTCGACCGGCTCAGCGCCGAGTTGCGCAAGCTCGTCGATACCGCCGAGGTGCAAAAGCGAATCCACACCGAAGGCGGCGATCCGCTGACCTCGACGCCGGACGAATACGCCGCCGACATCGATAAGGAGGAAAGGAAATGGGGCGGGCTGATCCAAAAGCTCGGCCTGAAGGTGGAGTGATGCAAGCCGCTCAGGCGTTGCGCTGTCGCAGTTGATTCTCGACCCTGCTGCGTCGCCGTGCGGGCGGCCCGGCTCGCGCCAGGAATATCCCACCAGGCCCGATCACGCTGATCGTGCCGTTCCCGCCCGGCGGCGGCACCACGTGATGGCGCGCAACGTCGCGGACAAACTGTCGACGGCGCTCGGCCAGCAGATCGTGGTGGACAACCGGGGCGGGGCGGGCGGCACGTCGGCACCCGCTTCGTCGCCAAGGCCGCGCCCGACGGCTACACCATTTGCCAGCTACACCGCACGATGGCGATCCGCCGCGATGAATGCCAATGCCGGCTATGACCCGCACAAAGACTTCACGCCGATCGGCATGATCGGCGCGGCCCCAATGTGCTCGTAGTTCACCCGTCATTGCCGGTGAAATCGGTCGCGGAGCTGATCGCCTATGCCAAGGCGGCGCCCGCGCCGCTGCAATACGGTTCGCCGGGAGTTGGCACGGTCAATCATCTCGCCAGCAAATATCTTGCAAGCGAAGCGGGGCTGAAACTCCTGCACGTGCCGTACAAAGGCAATGGTCCGGCCATGAGCGATCTGCTCGGCGGACACATTCCGATGATGTTCGTCCCGATTCCAGTCGCCCTCGGGAATGTCAAAGCCGGAGGCTGGCGCGCTCTGGTCATCACCAGCGCGAAACGGTCGGGTCTGTTACCGGATTTGCCGACGCTGGCCGAAAGTAGCATACCGGGGTTTCGACGTAGCGCTGCGGTACGGCCTGGTGGCGCCCGCCGGCGCTCCTGCGGGCATTATCGAACGGCTCAACAAGGAACTCAACGCCGCGCTGGCGAGCGAAGAGGTCAAAACGGGCCTGGCAACGGAAGGCGCCGAGGCATTGCCCGGTACACCAGAGGCCTATGGCGCGGACATCGAAAAGGATGAAAAGAAATGGGGCGGGCTGGTGAAAAAGCTCGGACTACAGGTAGAATAGCCCCCTGCCGCTGTGCAGACATATTGCTCTGTTGAATTCGCCAATCCGATGGAAAGGATCGAGGCCACCATGACATTCCACTCCACTTCCCGAGCGTTCATCGCCGCCATTGCGTTGCTTGCAGCGCTTTATCAGACGCCGGGCGCGAAGGCCTTCACGATAGAAGATCGGGTGGCGGTGGCGCAGCGGGCAAGCCTTCATGGATCTGGACAAGCCGGCCGCGCCGCCGGATCGTAACGTGCCCGTTTCGCCCTTCAACACGCAGAATGGGCAGACCACGTATAAGCAAGGCAACAGCACGCTTCAGTTCGGCCAGCAGCGTTCGTTTAACGAGCGCTACAACACGGACAATATGTTCAATCCCTACACCCGCGAAGGGCGTTGAGCGGCCTTACCGTTTTCGATTGAGAAAAGCAGCCAACGCGGCTTTGGCTTCGGGTGAGGCCAGCCGCGTCTTGAACGTTTCGACCTCCTCGTCGATGCGCGCGATGATGTCCTCGACCGAAGCACGCATCAGGCGTCGCGCCGCCGCCACGCTTTCGGGCGGTAATGCAGCAATGTTGCGTGCGACGGCGACTGATTGCGCATCGAGTTCGCTCGCAGGAACCACCGACGTCACGATGCCGGCCGATTTGGCTTCCTCGGCGGTGAGCGACTTTCCCATCACCAGCAATGAAAATGCACGCGCGTGGCCCATGAGACGCGGCACGATCAGGCTCGAGCCCGCTTCCGGGAGCAGCCCAAGCGACACGAACGGAGTCATGAGCGCGGCATTGTCTGCTGCGATCACCTGATCGCAATGCAGGAGCATTGTGGTGCCGATCCCGACCGCGGCGCCGCTTACGGCCGCCACCAGCGGTTTCTCGCAGCGCGCCAGCGCATGAAGGAAGCGGATGATCGGCGCACCAAGCCCGCCGCTTCTTGCCATGTCGAGGAAGTCGTTGAGGTCGTTTCCCGCGCAGAAGATTTCGGGCGCTCCGGCAATGAGCAGGCATCGAACGCTCGCTTCATGACCCGCATCCTCGATGGCAGCCGCCATCAACTCGTACATCGCGAGCGTCAGCGCATTTTTCTTCTCCGGCCGGTTTATGCGGACTTTACGAACAGGGCCTTCATTGCTGATGATGATGTCGGGCATGAAGCCTTCCAGAACGCAAAAGGAATACCATCGGGTTGCTGGTGTCGTAGCGCAGGTTTGCCATGAATGAGAAGGACTTGCCATGAACCGGAAGGAACGGCGTGCGGCAAGGCGCACGTCCGGGGTATCTGGGGCCGCTTCCAGGCATGGTGGACCGGTTCCAGGCATCGCGGATCTGCTGGACGACGCACGCCGGCAATACCGGCGGGGCAACGCGACGCAAGCTGAAGCTGTGTGCCGGCAAATCCTGGCGCGGGACCCCGCCAACACGGATGGTCTCAATCTTGTCGGGGTGATCGCGCAGGCGTCCGGCCGTCACCAGCTCGCCGTGAAAATGTTGGCCAGGGCCATCGAGTCGGACCCGTTCAACGCAGCCTGCCACTACAATATCGGGCTGTCCTATCAGGCGCTCGAACGGCAGTCCGAAGCTGCCGACCAGTTCAACAAAGCCATCGCGCTTGGGCTGAGCGAAAAGAACGTTGAAGATTTCATTCTGCAGAACCCGGTTGTCGCCAGAACCGTGCAGAGCCTGCAGGACCGGCGGGTCGTGCCGATCCTGAGCGATGATGCGACAAGTCTGGCGACTGTCGCCAAGGATATATTTCTGCGCTGCGCGATGGAGTCCATTCTCATCCGGGGCGTGATACTCGAACGATATTTCACGGCGCTGCGCTCGGTGCTGCTGCGCTTTGCGGTCGTTGATGCAGGGCCGATTGATGCGGCTGTCATCGATCACTTCTGTGCGCTTGCCCGGCAGTGTTTCATCAACGAGTACATATTCGCCCAGAGCGCCGAGGAATCCCGCCAGGCCGGGAAGTTACGCGCGTTGCTGCTCAACAAGTTGAAAATCGGAAACGAGATTGCACCAATTTTGGTGGCGGCGGTCGCTGCCTTTTACGCGCTGCATTCGCTTCCGGAGGCGGTCGCGCTGCTGGATCGCGATTGGCCGCAGGCCGTGAATGAATTGCTGCGGCAACAGGTTCGCGAGCCGCGCGAAGAGCAACAGGATCGCGCTGCTATTCCGTCGCTGACGCCGATCGAGGGCGATGTCTCTCTGGACGTCATGCGGCAATACGAGGAGAATCCATTTCCGCGCTGGACGGTCAACCCGGTGATGCCGCCTGGACGCAGACCAGATAGTCGAGCGGGCAGCGGCTCTGTCGCAGAAATATTGATTGCCGGCTGCGGTACCGGCCAGCACGTATTTCAGATCGTGGAATTATTTCCGGACGCGCGCGCGCTGGCGGTCGATATCAGCCGGCCGAGTCTCGCCTACGCGCGACGCAAAAGCCGGGAAGCAGGTCTCGATCATGTCGAGTATGCACAGGCCGATATCATGAAGCTGGGTGCGATCGGACGGACCTTCGATCGCATCGAAGTGGTTGGCGTCTTGCACCACCTCGCCGATCCGCAGGCCGGCTGGCGCGTGCTGCTGTCGTTGTTGCGGCCGGACGGCGAGATGCATGTCGGGCTCTACAGCGAGATGGCGCGCCGCAATGTCGTTGCCGCGCGTAGGCTGATCGCGGAGCGCGGGTTCCGTCCGACCCCCGAAGACATTCGAACGTGCCGTGATGAACTGCTGCGGACCGGGAGTGGCCAGGGCTGGGCTGGCCTGGATGCATTCAGCGACTTTTACTGCATGAGCGGCTGTCGCGACCTCATCTTCAACGTCATGGAACACAGGTTCACGATACCCGAGATCAAAACGTTCCTGGCCGAGGAGGGGCTCTTTTTTCTCGGTTTTCAGCTCGAGGCCCCGGTCATGGCGGCCTTTCGACGGCAGTTTCCGGAGGACGCCGCGCTTCGCGATCTTGACTGCTGGCACGCGTTTGAAACGTCCAATCCGGACACTTTCGCGTCCATGTACATATTTTCGGTGAGCAAGAACCCGCCGGCCGCGATTACACCGCCTTCGCCATCTCGCGCAGCTTGAATTTCTGGATCTTGCCGGTGCTCGTCTTGGGAATTTCCGCGAACACGACGTGGCGCGGGCACTTGTATGATGCAAGATGCTTGCGGCACCACTGCATCAGTTCGTCGGTATTGGCTTGCGCGCCCGGCTTTAATTCGATGAAGGCGCAGGGCGTCTCGCCCCATTTGTCGTCGGGCTTTGCGACAACGGCGGCCGCGGCAACAGCCGGATGCTTGTAGAGCGCGTCTTCCACCTCGATCGATGAAATGTTCTCGCCCCCGGAAATGATGATGTCCTTGGAGCGGTCCTTGAGCTGGATGTAGCCGTCCGGGTGCATGACCCCGAGATCGCCGGTATGAAACCAGCCGCCGGCGAAGGCCTTTTCGGTCGACGCTTTGTTCTTGAGATAGCCCTTCATCACCACATTGCCGCGCATCACGACTTCGCCCAGTGTTTCGCCGTCGTGCGCAACCGGCGTCATGGATTCGGGATCGCGCACGTCGAGCGCCTCAAGCGCGCCGTAGCGCACACCCTGGCGCGCTTTTTTCACCGCCTGTTCGGCGGGGGCCAGTGTGTTCCAGTCGGTATGCCAGTCGTTGACGACCGCCGGCCCGTAGGATTCGGTTAATCCATAGAGATGCGTGACGTTGAAGCCGGCTTCTTTCATGGCGGCGAGCACGGCTTCGGGCGGCGGCGCGGCGGCCGTAAAGAATTCGACGACATGGGGCAGAGGCTTTTTTTCGGTGGCGGGCGCGTTGACCAGCGTCGCCATGACAATCGGCGCGCCGCACAGATGCGTCACTTTGTGCGTCGCGATTGCGTCATACATCGCCGGCGCGCGGACCGCGCGCAGGCACACATGCGTGCCGGCGGCGACCGAAATTGACCACGGGAAGCACCAGCCGTTGCAATGGAACATCGGCAGCGTCCACAGATAGACCGGGTGCTTGGCCATCGAGCAGGTGACGACATTACCGACCGCGAGCAGATGCGCGCCGCGGTGATGATAGACGACGCCTTTGGGGTCGCCGGTGGTGCCCGACGTGTAGTTGAGCGTGATCGCGTCCCATTCGTCGTCCGGCATTTTCCAGGCGTAGGCGGGGTCGCCCTGCGCGACGAAGTCCTCGTATTCGATTTTTCCCAGCCGCTCGCCGGCGCCGCTATACTCGGGATCGTCGTAGTCGATCACCAGCGGTTTTGCTTTGCAGAGGCTCAGGGCCTCCTTCATTACCTTTGAATATTCGCGGTCGGTGATCACCACCTTGGCGTCGGCGTGATCGAGCGAGAATGCGATGATCGCCGCATCGAGTCGCGTATTTAGCGTGTTGAGTACGCCCTGGCACATCGGCACGCCGTAATGGCACTCAAGCATTACGGGCGTGTTGGCAAGAAACGCCGACACCGTATCGCCGCGCTTGATGCCGTGCTTGGCCAGCGCCGAAGCCAGCCGCCGGGTGCGCATGTAGAACTCGCTGTAGGAGCGCCGCAGCGGTCCGTGGATGATCGCCGTATGCGCGGGAAAGACGGCGGCCGCGCGCTCGAGAAAGCCCAGCGGCGTCAGCGGCTGGAAATTGGCCGGGTTGCGGTCGAGATCGAGGTCATACGGCGTTTTCGCCATGCCCCAACCTAGCGAACATGCCGGCCTGCGATCAATGCGGATCGGTTTAACCCGTCGCGGGCTGATTTATCTTGAACAAAGGCTTGGCAAAATCCGGCATGGTCCGGAAAGCGACGTGCAGATTGTCGTTGAACGACCCTGTGTTGCACCCATGAGACCGCCAGGCTTGGGCGAGTGCGTCGCGGCTGAACATTGAAACGTGTCCGTTGCGCGGGCCGACGTACCACCAGTTCATGCCGAGCTTTTCGAAATCCGCGGGTTGCAGCAACGTCGAGAACAGGATCAGCCCCGGCTCGGCGAGATGCGCCACGATCGCGCCGATGCCCGTGAGCGGATCGGGCATATGTTCGAGCGTCTCGAAGCAGGTGATGAGGTTGAATTTCCCATCGGGCGGCTTGGCGAACTCCGGAACGAACGGGTCGAAGGTCGTCGCCACGGGAAAGCCCGCAGCCCGCAGCTCGCCGCACAACACGTCGTTGCCGCCGCCA
The DNA here is from genome assembly GCA_963831275.1 of uncultured Alphaproteobacteria bacterium. Classification (GTDB taxonomy): domain Bacteria; phylum Pseudomonadota; class Alphaproteobacteria; order Rhizobiales; family Xanthobacteraceae; genus Pseudolabrys. The sequence goes on from CAWHPN010000002.1 coordinate 158,208, forward strand.
AAATCGAGCACGCGTAATGTCGCCTTGTGCGCGCCAAATATCTGCGCCACGACGCCGGCATTGCCGCGCGGGCGGACTTCGAGATAGCCGGGGTCCACCGCGAGGTACCCGCCGTTATAGATGTGCGTTTTGAAGTCGTCCTGGCTCCAGTCGTCGAATGCGTCCGTGAACAGGAAACCGCAGCTGCCGCAACGCCGGTAGTAAACCGGCGCGCCCGTGAGGGGCAGTTTGACGCCGTCCGGGATTGTGCAGTTCCTGTTGAAGTCGACGAGCCCGTAAAGCGCCGCCGGTTGCTGGCATATTTTGCAGGGCGCCGCCTCGGGCGAGGCCGGTTTCAAACTCAGCATCGCGTCATCTTCAGGCCGGTGGCGTTGTAGTCAAGCAAGGGATGGCATCGGTCGCGCAATGATGGGCTTTGCAAACCTGGGCGGCGACCGCACAATGGGAGCCGGGAGGAGTAGAATGGACGCCCGCAGCAGCCGGTATCACGAGGTCTACGCGCACTGGCAGCGCGACCCCGAGGTTTTCTGGGCGCAGGCCGCGGCCGACATCGACTGGTACGAGAAGCCGAAAAAGATATTCGACAAGGACGCCGGCATTTACGGCCGCTGGTTCATCGGCGCCACCTGCAACACCTGTTACAACGCGCTCGATCGCCATGTGCTTGCCGGCCGCAACGACCAGCCGGCGCTGATCTACGATTCCCCCGTCGCCGGCATCGTGAAGACCTTCACGTACGGCCGCATGCTCTCCGAGGTGCAATTGCTCGGCGCCATGCTGCGCGACTTCGGCGTGGAAAAGGGCGATCGCGTCATCATCTACATGCCGATGGTGCCCGAGGCCGTGTTCGCCATGCTGGCCTGCGCGCGCATCGGCGCGATCCACTCGGTGGTGTTCGGCGGCTTCGCGCCGAAGGAACTTGCCACCCGCATCAATGATTGCAAGCCGAAGGTCATTCTCTCCGCCAGTTGCGGCATCGAAGGCGCGCGCGTCGTTCCCTACAAGCCTTTGCTCGACGAGGCGATCAACCTCGCGCAGCACAAGCCGCGGGCCTGCATGATCCTGCAGCGGCCGCAATGCGAGGCGCCGTTGACCGAAGGCCGCGACCATGACTGGCGGAAGGTTTGGGAGAACGCGGTCAACTACGCCAAGACCAGCGAGTGCGTGCCGGTCGCCGCCACCGACCCGCTCTACATTCTCTATACGTCTGGCACCACCGGAATTCCGAAGGGCGTCGTGCGCGACAATGGCGGCCACCTGGTCGCGCTCAAATGGTCGATGAAAAACCTCTACGACATCGCGCCCGGCGAGGTGTGGTGGTCGGGCTCCGACATCGGTTGGGTGGTCGGCCATTCCTACATTGTCTATGCGCCGCTGTTTCATGGTTGCACCACGATCCTCTACGAAGGCAAGCCGGTCGGCACGCCCGATCCCGGCGCGTTCTGGCGCCTGATCGCGCAGCACGGCGTGGTGTCGTTGTTCACCGCGCCCACGGCCTTTCGCGCCATCAAAAAGGAAGACCCGAAGGGCGACTTCATCAAAAAGTACGACCTCTCGAAATTCCGCACGCTGTTCCTCGCCGGCGAGCGCGCTGACCCGCCGACCATCCAGTGGGCCGAGGAAGTGCTCGACGTGCCGGTGATCGACCACTGGTGGCAGACCGAGACCGGCTGGTGCATCGCAGGCAATCCGGTCGGGCTCGGTGCGCTGCCGGTGCGCTACGGCTCGGCCTGCGTGCCGATGCCGGGCTACGCCATCGACATCGTGGACGAGACCAACAAAGTGCAGCCGGCCAACAAGATCGGCTCGATCGTCGTCAAGCTGCCGCTGCCGCCGGCCTGCTTCCCGACGCTGTGGCAGCAGGATGGGCGCTTCAAGGAAAGCTACCTCGCGGAGTTTCCCGGCTACTACAAGACGGCGGACGCCGGCTACAAGGACGACGACGGCTACGTCTACGTGATGAGCCGCACCGACGACATCATCAACGTCGCCGGCCACCGGCTCTCCACCGGCGGCATGGAGGAAGTGCTGGCGGGCCACGCCGACGTCGCCGAGTGCGCCGTGCTCGGCATCAAGGATGACCTCAAGGGCGAGGTGCCCTGCGGCTTCATCGTGCTCAAGGCCGGCGTCAACCGCCCGCCCTCGGAGATCGAGAAAGAGATCGTCGCACTGGTGCGCGAGAAAGTAGGACCGGTGGCCTCATTCAAGCTGGCGATCACCGTGGCACGGCTGCCGAAGACGCGCTCAGGCAAGATCCTGCGCGGCACCATCAAGAAGATCGCCGACGGCGAGCCCTGGACCATGCCGGCGACGATTGACGATCCGGCGATCCTCGATGAGATCGGGACGGCGATGAAGGAGCGCGGGGTGGGGGTTTAGTTCGCAGCCTACGAACGATACCGGAAGCTAAGATCTCACCCCGTCAGCCAGTCAGTTTGATTCTGTTGATGTTTTTTCGTGTTTTTGACTTATACCAATTCGCCGTCGGTATTTCTTCAGTTTTCTTGTTCGTTGGAGACGCTTTGCATGACAAAGAAAAACCGCGTGACGAGGCGCCCAACAAAAAAAGGCCAGCGTCGCCCAACCGGAAAACGGGTGTTTAGAGCGAAGTCAACAAACCTCCCCGTCAAAGGCGTGGAGGCGTCTCCCGCTGGTTCGGGCACAATCGAAATTGCCGCCTTCGTCCGACCGGCGCCCGCGGCAATCACCCCGACCATTTATCCTGATAGCCCACAAGGAATGGTAATTGTTCAAAACCACGTATTAATAAACGTCCAAACAGACGAGTTCGCACGATTTAATAAAAACATGGAAGGGCTAATCGGCGAGCTTCGTCAATCGAACGAGATTTCCACCGAAGTAAGGGACCAATTAATTTCTGAACTGGGCGCAGGAAGAGAAATTATAGTTGGACCAAAACCTCAACGCGACTTGATCGATCTCTTGATAATCGAGCCACTCAAATGGCTCGTCGAGAAGTCAAGGTCCGCGATTATTGTCAAGCTAGCTCAGGACGCTTTGGCATGGCTTCTGAAGATGATCGGTTGATCGGGTTGCAGGCAAGTGGACTTGCCGAATTTCTCAAACCGGAGCGAACCTACTGCTCACACATCAATTCATTTCCCAGCCGCACCGTCCCGCACGACCGCCCCAAGCCCCGCCCTTGTCTCGAGCGCCGGCTTCCACCCGGCCTGCATAAGCTTCGCAGGATCGGCGACCAGCGTCCCACCCAGGCGCTGCCATTCTTCGGCGCGGCCGAGTGTGCGAGTGGCGAGGGCGATCAGTCCCGGCGGCACTGGCAACAATCCCGCTCTGCGCCCTTCGCCCGCGCGCAAGGCCGTCACGATCTCGGCCAGCGTCAGCGGCGCGGGATCCGCCACGACGTAGGTCTCGCCTTTCGCCGCGGATGACGCCACGGCAAAGTGAACGGCGTCGATCAAATTTCGCCGCGCCAGCAGAGACCGGCGGTTGCGGCAAAGGCCGAGCGGCAGCGGCCACGGTTTTCGCGCAAGCTCCATCAGGCGCGCGAAATTGCCCTTAACACCCGGACCATAAATCAACACCGGCCGCAAAATCGTGAACGGCACGCCGGCCGCGCGCACGGCGTCTTCGGCGGCGAGCTTGGAGCGTCCATAAAAGTCGGTCGGCTGTGGCGCGTCTGTCTCGCGCAGAATGCTGTCGGATGCCGGTCCGCTCTGCGCACGGATCGACGACATGAAAACGAGGTGCTTGATGCCCATGGTTTTCGCGGCATTCGCCAACTCGGCGGTCGCCAGGCGATTGACCCGATCATAAGCCTGCTCGGCAATCTCCGGCCCGGCGTGCGCGATCCCGGCGAGGTGAACCACCGTGTCGATATCCCTGAGCAGCGGACGCCATTCGACCGGACGCGTCAGATCCGATACGGCGATCACCTCGACCGAGCGAGGGAATATGTCGGCGGGCTGCCGCATCGCCGCGCGCACGGAATGTCCGGCGTCGGCGAGTTCGGCGGCTAGACCACGTCCAACAAAGCCCGATGCGCCGGTCACAAGGATGCGCGTCACGGTTCGCCCCGATCAAGAGTTCCGGTCGCCTGGTCCAGCTCACACTGGAATGCAACGCAGCTTAACGCGGGATCATCTCAAAGTTCCAGGAACCATGGGACAACGACAGCTGTTATTGCTCATCAATGGTGAGAGCTTCGATCATGGCACATCCGATGATACCTCGCGCGCTGGCGTCGGCGCTGGCGCTGTTATTTTTTGTTGGTTATGCCGATGCTCAAAGCAGGGCGACTGTCGGCTCGGCTCCCAGCGAAAGCCCATTCGCCCAATTGGCGGGTGGTTGGTCCGGAGCCGGGACAATCGATTTGGCCGATGGCAAACACGAGCCGATCAAGTGCCGGGCCTCCTATGATGTTCTCGATACGCAAAACAAGCTTCAGCTCAATATCCACTGTGCCAGCGACAGCTATAATTTCGACCTGCGCGCCAGCGCGGCTTACTCAGGCGATGCGATTACGGGGAACTGGAGCGAGTCCACCCGCAATGCAGCCGGGACTTTATCCGGCAAGGTCGCGGGGGCCGGCTTTCAAGTCGTGGCGAATGGGCCGACGTTTCGCGCTGATCTGAATTTGATCACGCAAGGCAACAAGCAATCGGTCACGATCAGGTCGAAAGATGAAAAGGCCGAGGTGCGAGGCGCCACAATCACGCTGCAACGCGGATAGAGCGATCCAGCTGGGTCGCCAGGCGAGCGTCACGGCATGCGGCCGGGCTAATCCGCATTCACAAGGCTCAAAAACCGGCTGATTGCTTTCGTGCGCAGTCCGAGAGGATTGGCAGGTGCGGCTTCCATTACGCTTGAAGAAGGTATCCATGTGAGTAGGCAACGATCTTTGTTTTGACACGTCACGGCGAATCGGTTCGGCATAGGTGAAACCGGCACGGAGCGCTGCATGTCGACTTCTTTTCCGGTACCCGCTCGCCAGCCAGGCCATCCGTCGCATCCGCCGCGGGGTGGAACTGCCGTTATCGTTGTCAGGTCAATTCTGCTGGTTGTTGCAGCAGTGGCGGTGATGGCCACAAGCAACTATTTCGCGTACTTGATCGGACGTAAGCAAGTTACCTATGAAGAATTACGCAGGCAGGTCGACCGGATCGTCCAGTTGATGGATCAGAAGCGGGTCGAAGAGGAACTCGCCGTCAGCAAGTTGAAGCAGCGGCACGATAGGTTTGAACAAAATGCATCGGGCCTCACCGACCTAACGACGAGCACAATCAACGGGAAGTCAATTGCGCGCGAGCCACCGCCTGCCGAAAGACCAACAGCCGCGGCGCTGATTGATGACACAGCCGTTACGCCGCCGGAGCCTAAGGTGCAGCCGCCTGAATCAGCACTGAATGCCACAACAAAACATCGCGACGCGCATGGCCTGGCCCAACAACGCGCTTCACGTCGTCAGAAGGTTTCCCCAACGTCATTGGCACGAAGGAATGGTCCGGCCGCGACGGCGTTTGCCCAACAATCGGGCCAATTCACACCTGCGATCTCGGCCGCACCGGATGTGGGCCTCGCCGGTCAATAATTCGAAGTTGAGGCGGGGCCCTATGGGCGCGCCAGCAACGCCGGGTCCGGTCGATGACATTGAGATAACGCTAGCGCGGCCAAATACCGGCAGCAGTGGCTTGGCGCATCAAATCGCTCAGTTCGTATGGACGATTGAGGTGTTCGCAGTCCCGATTGCGGTGGGGCTTTTGTGCCAGTAGTTGGAAATGATCGGCATCCACCTCAAACAAATGCACGAAATAGGTGCCGAAAGAGGCTGCAATGGTCTGATTTGTATTCGTGCTCATGGTCATCTCTCATTCGGCCCCGCGATCATCAGGATAGTGGTAGGCGGCCTGGGATCAGCGTTCAGTGATCGACATCACATAATGCCGGATTATTTTTGCTAGCCGGTTGCGTTCCGATTTCAGGGCGCGCGCCTTATTTTTCGTCCTGCCATTCCAGCACGGATCGCTTGGTAGGCAATGAAAAGCCCCAGGAATGTGAAGCCGATATCGAGGAAATTGAGAAGGTTCAGGACTCCAGCCATCGCCGCCTTGGCGAAAAGCCAGGTCGGGCCGAACAAAGCGAGTGCGGCCAGTGCGCCAAAAGCGGCCTTCCATTGGTGGCGGGGCACGATAAATGAGCCCACAAAAATGCCTGCCACGCTGCTCAGCAGCAGAGATATCTTGTACGCGCTGACAGCATTGCCGCCAAAATTTACCCAAACCGAAGCAACAGCCGCCCATATCGAAAGATAAACTAAAATGGCGGCCACCAAGGCTGCGAACCAGCGGAGGGCAATTTTAATAGTTGTCATGTGCGGACATGCCCCCTTTTTTCAGCTCATGCGTCCTGGTGTCCCTCCGACGCTACCCTGTTCTAACTGAAATACATTTCCCTCCGGATCTTCACCGTCGCATAGCGGACCTGGAAAACCGGGATATGACTTGATCTCCCGCATTGGCACGCCTTTTGAGATCAACTCCGCATGCAGTTCGGCGATCTCGCGCTTCACCACAAGAACGAATTTGACATTGGTTTCGACTTTCCACGAACCGGTATCCGCGACGCGATACGCTCGGCCAACTCTGTGCAAAGCGAGTTCGCAAGAACCCGGCCGAAAGAGCGCCCATTCGTCTTCAATTGTTTGGATGAGTGGAAAGCCAAGAACCTCTTGGTAAAAGTGCGTTAGCCGCCGTACATCCTGAACATACAGAATGATTTTATTGAGCGATGGGGTCATGCGCTATCCAGGTCACACTCCCATTTAACGCGCCACAACCGTATCCGTTCTCTGACCTGCCATGAGCCCGCTTATGGCGCTTGGCGGACATGCCAACGTCAGTTTTGACGGTCAGCCCTTCAATAGCGGGATCAGCACGCCGATCAGCACACCGGTCCCGTCCATGATGGCATGAGCCACGGCAAGCGCGATTGTGCAATGACGGCGCAGACAGTCCGCGCAAACAGCATCAGTGCCGGCCCGTGCCACGTCAGCGACCCGGCTTGGCGACGCCGAACCAGAGTCTCATATGCGTTCGGACCCACGCTCAAAATACAACCGTGCAATGCGACACAAATTGGGACGGCGCGGCCAGACCAATGTTCCAGGCTCATGATTTGAGGGCGTTGGCGGCTTGCCGGGTCAATCAGACATTGGCGCAAAGCTTTGAAAATGTTCCCTTGTGGCACAGGGCGGACATTCGCGGCACAATGTCACCCTTCAAGGGAGTAAGCTAAGTCGCTACGATGTCCTGAGCATGAGGGCGAACATGCGACGGCGCGAGTTCATCACACTTCTCGGCGGCGCGACGGTCGCATGGCCGCTCACGGCGCGCGCGCAGCAGACGGCGATGCCGGTGATCGGGTACCTGGGCGCCCAGTCGCCTGCCGCGTTCGCCAGCCGTCTCAGAGCGTTCCGCCAGGGTCTCGGCGAAACCGGATACGCCGAGAGTCAAAATGTCGCAATCGAGTTTCGCTGGGCGGAAGGTCAACACGATAGATTGCCTGCGCTGGCGGCAGATCTGGTAGCGCGTCGCGTGGCCGTGATTGTCGCGCCGGGAGGTGCTCCTGCAGGGCTCGCGGCAAAATCGGCGACGACAACTATTCCAATTGTCTTCGAGATGGGTGCCGACCCGGTCGCAATGGGACTGGTCGGGAGCCTGAGCCGACCAGGCGGTAACCTCACCGGCGTGACAAGCTTGAGCGTGGAGGTCACGCCGAAGCGGCTGGAATTTCTACACGAGATGATTCCGAGCGCGGACGCATTCGCCGTTCTCGTCAACCCGACCAGTCCTACCGTCGATTTACAGTTGTGGAACCTGCAGGCGTTGGCCCGCGATCGCGGGCTACGGCTCGAAGTTCTGCAAGCCAGGACCGAGCAAGACTTTGATACGGCGTTTAAAGCCTCGGCGAAATTGCGGCCGGCCGGACTCGTGATCGCCTCCGATACCTTGTTCGGCACGCACGGTGAACAGCTTGCTGCCTTGGCTGTCCGCCACGCCGTGCCGGCGATCCATCAGTCTCGGGACTTTACCATCGCCGGCGGCCTGATGAGCTACGGCGGCAGTTTTGCGGAGTCGCACCGCCAAGCTGGCGTCTATACTGGCCTCGTACTCAAGGGCGCCAAGCCTGCTGACCTGCCGGTCCAGCAGGTCACGAAAGTCGAGTTGTTCATCAATCTCAAGGCAGCCAAAACTCTCGGCGTCACCTTTCCGCCTTCGCTCCTTGGCCGCGCCGACGATGTGATCCAATGAGGGGCGGCGATGTCCGCTGTTGGCCCTTAGCGGATATTACGCTCTCCCCGACCAATGTCCGCTTTCGGGGGGTAAAGCGGACATCGCTTGGACGTGTCGCAATGTCTGCTTTTGACCCAAAGCGGACACCGATAACGACCTCAACAAATCTTGGACTTCAGTCCAACTGGTAGGGACGGTAGTTCACATGACAATATCGAGAGTTAACTGTGACGCGAGCGTTCGGCGAGCGTGCAATCATTCTTGGAGTGCAAATCATGAGTCCGTATCGGGGGCTGGCTGCTGTTTGTGTTGTGACGGCGCAAATGTTCGTATTGGCCACGGCTGCGGGTGCCCAAACGGTCGGTTACGCAGATGCGATTGACCAACTCGCAAAAAGCTGCGGCAAGGACATTGAAAAGTTCTGCAAGAAAGAGCCGCTGGGCGGCGGCAGGATAAAACAATGTCTCGAACGTAACGGGTCTGGTGTTTCGCAATCATGCAAGATTGCCGTTGGTCAATTGACAGCACTTTTGCAGAAGAGAGCGGCGGCGCGTGTGGCAATTCCCCGTGTCTGTGAACGCGATCGTTTGCGGCTCTGCAATGGTATTGAACAGGGCGATGGCAACCTCATGGAGTGTTTCTACAAGGTCAAGCAGAATGTAGGCGCGGAATGCCGCCAGGCTGTTGCCGATGCCGGTTATGAAGCCAATGTGGGGGCGACCGCTTCGCCGGGTTCGGTCAATTTGAGTGCAAGTGATATCGTGAACAGCTTGCAAGGCGCCGCGGATGCCGCACAGACAATCAGCGCCAGCAAATTACGACAGCTGGCTGTTGCGGGATTGCAGGACCCGTCACGTGCTGAACGCGTCAACCGTGCGCCCATATTTGAGCAACTTAACAGCCAGGCCCAGGTCACCATCGCCATTCGGTTCGATTTCGACTCGGCGCGGGTTCGTCCGGATTCCTTCCGGTCCATTGGACTGATGGCAGATGCGCTCAATCACCCCTATCTACTGGGGTATCGCTTTATTATTATCGGTCACACTGACGCCAAGGGAAGCCGGGACTACAACCTCAAGCTTAGCCAGGAGCGTGCTGACGCTGTCCGCGCCGCCTTGATCAATCCATTCGGTATTTCATCGTCGCGGATTGAGGCTGTGGGCCTTGGTGAGGAACAATTACTCAATCGAAGCAACCCCGATGCGTCTGAAAATCGTCGCGTGCAATTAATCAACATTGGCAAATAACGCCAGGCTACGGCGCCGTATCGACGTGGTCGCGCGATCGAGGCAATTCGAAGGTGCGATGTCGGCTTTGTAATAAAGGAGGTCGCCATGTTTCGTGTCGGGTCTCGTTTCGCCACGCTGTCGTTCGCGAGCATCGTCGTGACAGCGTTCCTCGGCAGCGTTGCAATGATGCCTGCCTTCGCCCAGGAAAAGAAATTATCAAAAGCCGACCAGGTTTTGCTCAAACATGCGATCGCTTCCTGCAAGTCCGAGGCGAAGACGAAAAAGGTCAAATTGCTGTCGCGACGGCAATACGTAATCGACTGCGTTCAAGCTCTTAAGGATCGTCCCCAGGTAAACGTGCGTGAGGTGCTGAAGCATCATCCTGATCTGAAAAACCTTCCGTGTAGCTATGGGCCGGTTTGTTAACCGGACTGACGCGCACACGGTGCGTTCACGGCAACGTCGCTTTTGACCCAAAGCGGATATGGGATAGCTGTTATACTGCGGTAGCCGCTAGTATCCGCGCCGCCGAATCTTTTTTGCGGTCTTGCGTGCTGCATAGCGGGCATCGCGCTCGGCCTTTTTTTCCGCTGCCAGCGCCGCATCGCGTTCGGCCGCTTTAGCCTTGGCGAGCGCCTCGGCTTTCTCGGTCTCGCATTGCGCCTGCGCGGCAAGTTCAGCGGCACGCGCCGCTTGCGCGACCAGTTCGGCCTCACGCACTTTCTTTGCGGCTTCGCGCTCGGCAGTGCGGGCGACGCGCGCCTCATTCACCGCGAACCTTTTAAGGCGCTCCTGTTCGAAAGCGGGATCTTGGCCAGCGGCGCGAAACTTTTCCAGCATCACTTTTTTGACATTGGCGGAATTATTCCGACGCTCTAGAAGGTCGGGACTTCTGAAGCTGCTCATTTATTCTCCTGGGGGGAATTCGAAACGCCGGATGTATAGCGTTCTGTTATGGCATCCACAATGTCGCACACGGTTTAATGTCTGCTTCGGGCCCAAACGGGACATGAACTCCCACCCTTTGTTCAGGCAATACGGGGCAAAACCGATGCACGGACAGAGTTCCGTTGCTGCGATATTTAGGGGGTGCAACGAGTGGTGCTATGTGCGCGCAACAGCACACCGCGCGCCTCGGATATGAAAAGGTCGCCTCAGCGAGCTGAACGGCGCCGGAGGATGGCGAGTTGGGCACGGACGGCGGTGACGCTTGCAGTTCGTCATTTCGCGTAACCTTGAGAGCGGAGCCAAGCTATTTTGCGGCTGCCGCCCATCCAATCATCAATATCGGCTTTGTCCGTTAGCCCGGTGATGTAGCGAATCTCTGCTCCGGGATAATGAGCCTCGATTTGCCATTCACCTTCCGCGATACGCTTCGGGTGAAATACGACTCGGGGAGATTTACCCATAAGATATCCGCTATTGCCTTTCGCGCGTTTCGGCAGATCGGGCACGAGCCATTCTATCCGATCACAATTCTGAGTGGCCGGCGACATGATCGGAGTAGGCGCGGCGTAACATCAGTTCGCACTCTTCCGCGCGCCGCCGTGCCACTTCGGAATTCCAACACATCAGGGCTTCACGCAAGTCCCGGATTGCGGCATCAACTGCTGTAACGAGATCAATCTTATTATCAGCGACATCGTCAATGCGATAGTCACTCAGCTTGAGTATTTGGGCGCTCACTCTGTACTCCGAATCATTCAGCCAGGAAACTAAAGAACTGCGGTTAATGAGTGGTGAGGCTGACATTACCGAGATAAGCAAAGCCCCAGCTGCCGGCGTTTGTTTTGGTGTGTGCCGGTCTCAATTGTCCGCTATTACGCTTCATCGGCACTCCTCCACGTCGCCCATGTGCAGCCAGTCTGCAAGGCTCCCAGCGCAATAGCTTTGCTGCGCCAGCACGATCCAGAACATGCTCGCGAGGAGCACGCCCGCCACAAAAGCTGTCGCCTTGCCACTCATAGTTAGGTCTCCTTTCGAGTGTCACTGGTGTCGCCCAATGTCTGCTTTCGGGGGTAAAGCGCACATCGACTGGATATCACGGAATGTCTGCTTTTGACCCAAAGCGGACATCCGGGCCCCTTCAAGGCGTCGACTTAATTCGATACGATGCCGCTTCTGAGCCTTGGGGCGCGAGCATGAGGCGACGCGACTTCATCGAGATTGTCACGGCTTTGGTGGCCACGTGGCCACTCGCGACGCACGCGCAACCCACTAACAAGATTGCTCGAATTGGTTTTCTGGGTTCCGCTACTGCCGGAGGCTCTTCGCAATCGGTGAGGGCCCTGCGAGAAGGATTGAAAGCTCTTGGTTATGTCGAGGGCAAAAACATCGTTATCGAATTTCGATGGGCCGAAGGGAAATACGAACGGCTGCCAGAATTGGTGGCAGATTTGATCCGTCGCAATGTCGACGTTCTGGTGACGCACGGAACGCCCGGAACCCAGGCTGCGAAAAAGGCCACCACCAGTATTCCCATCGTCATGGCTATTAGCGGTGATGCGGTGGCGACTGGCATCGTCAGGAACCTCGGCCGACCGGATGCGAATGTAACCGGCTCGACCTTTTTTCTTCCGGAACTCAATGCCAAGCGGCTGGAACTGCTCAAGGAAGTATTGCCGGACATTACTCACGTCGGTGCACTTTCCAATCCCGCGAATCCTGTGAGTACACCAATCGTTTCTGCAATAACGGCTGCGGCCACACCATTAAGGTTGGAGGTTGAAGTGTTCAAGGTCCATTCTCCAAGCGATTTTGTTGGTGCATTTGAAGCGGTAGCGAAGAGCGGCGTTAATGCTTTGGCGGTGACAGAAGACGGGGAGTTTGCCGCCAGCTTCAAGACAATTGCTGCACTCGCGGCCGCAAAAAAACTGCCTTCAATCGGATCAAAAGAGTACGCTGAAGCCGGCGGTTTCATTGGCTACGGCGTGAACATCCTCAGTTTGTACCGGCGCGCCGCGTATTTCATTGACAGGATACTCAAGGGCAGCAAACCCGCTGATCTACCAATAGAACAGCCAACCCGATTTGATTTCGTGATCAATCTCAAGACCGCAAAGACGCTCGGTCTTACGGTGCCGCCGACATTGCTTGCGCGCGTTGATGAGCTAATCGAGTGATCTGCCGATATCCGCTATTGGCACTGAGCGGACATGGGCTTCTGCCTTAAGGCATCGTGGCCGGCGATGAGAACGGCTTGGTGGCATCCATAACAAACATGACCAGGGCATTCAGATCGCTGGTGCCGCTGCTTGAAACCTCCATTGGCATGCCGGGACCATGTCCGGGCATGGATTGCCCGGCATCGGCATGGCTCACGCCATGCGGACTCTTCTGGCTCAACTGTCCGGTCAGCACGTAGAATGTTTCGGAGCCCGGATGCGTATGTACCGGCGTCTTAACTCCCGGCGGTCCGCCCGTGTTGTTGATGCGTAGCAAATACTCGGGCGCAGTAATCGGGGGCACCGGTCCGACCTCGGCAACTGTGCTGCCGCCTGGAGATGATCCACCTTTCGGACCGAGCGTGAAGAGCCAAACCTTGCCCGCCGCTTCGGCGGCAAGTCCGGTCGGGCCTGCCGCCGCTTGCGCTTGCGCGAGCGTCGGAAAATTGTCGATCCGCCAAAACAATGGTCCTGGGGGCAGTTGCTGGATTTTCTTCTCGGCGATTGGCTTGACTTCAAATTTCTGTGCCGACGCGGTCCGCGGTGACAGCACCAGCCCGGTCATTGCCACTGCCACACATGTGATGAGTAGCAGGGGCGATCGGGGAGCGTTTCTGGACATTGTCGGGCTCCGTACTCTAACCACGTCTTCCCTGTTGATACTCTAGACCCGGAGCCCCTACCGAGCGAGTGAATACGACAGCGGCTTAATGTCCGCTATTGGCACTAAGCAGACATGCCGTTTTGCGCTGCAAATGTCCGCTTCTGACCCAAAGCGGACATTCTACTTTTCATCGGAATTCAAGAAATATTTCGCGAACGGACCTGTCGAGGCGTTTTTCCCGACCAACGTTTGAATGCATGTGTAAAGGAGCTAACTTCCCGATAGCCGAGCAACCAGGCAATTTGCGAAATCGACAAATCATCATCAGCCAAATAGTGCTTGGCGAGATCGATCTTCAGATTTCCTAAAACGGTAGAAAAAGTTAGTCCTTCTACGGCAAGCCGCCGCGCCAGCGTGCGCTGACTGACGCCGAGCCGACTTGCAACGGTGTCAAGGTTCGCACTACCGTGCGGCAGCAACGGTACAATGGCATTCTCAACACTTGCGCGGAATGCGCCGCGGCGTCGTTGCCGCCGACTAAGCGCTTCCTCACAATATGTGATCAGCAATCTGTTCAAATGGTAGTCGGCGCTAACGATTGGCGCATTCTTTATTGTCAGTGCGAACGAGATTTCATCAACGGACGCGCCAAATTCGACGTTGCCACCAAAGAATTTAGTCAATTCCGAGTTTCGACTGCTGCGACGATGCGTTAGCCGAACGCGCACCGGCATCAACTGAATGCCCGCCAGCTGCCGACACAAACGGACCAGCAATGCCATAAAAAATTCAATCTGGTGCCGATCTAAATGTCGGCTGACGCCGATGTATCGGAAAGTTATGCCGACATTTCTGCCATCAGTATACGTCAGCGACACGCCTTCGTTGGCGATGGCACTGTAGCGCGCGATTTTCCGTAACGCGTCACCCAATACTTCCGAAGAGGCCGCTACATAATAGAGAAAGCCGAACTCGCGAAGATCATGTGTCTGGGCGAGATGGAACCCGAACAGATCATCCTTCGCTGCGTTGGCAACGAAATTTAAGAAAAGGATCTGGTCGCGAACTCTGAGCTTCTGATTTGGATTGTTGATTTGCTTAACAGTAATTTTTGTATTCTTGAGCAGGGTTTGTGTATTAATCCCGCTCACTTTTGCGCGAGCATAGGCGAGCCGCGTTAATGTGCCAATTGCGTTCGGCAGAGTGCCGAGACGCCTGGCATTGGAACGGCCCATACCGTCGCCCCCTGCCTGCTAAGCCAGGTCAACTCTCAATCGTGTTCCCCTTGGCGTGCGGCGACAAAGCTTTGGCGGATAATAACAAGACGCCAACCGAATGTCGCGTCTATTAATAATCAACGGCCAATCGGCGGCCTCCTCAATGTGGCGCCGCGTGGTCGAGCTCAGCTTTGGAAGAATTGATGCCAAATTCTCAAGAGATTGTTGCGGTCATCGACGACGATCCGGAGATGCGTGCCGCGATGGCCGCTCTTATATCGGCAAGCGGATATACCGCACATACCTTCGATTCAGCTGAGACTTTTCTTGCTTGTGTTTCGACATGCCAGGCAAGTTGTCTCCTTCTTGATATTGAGCTCGGTGATCTTTCCGGTGTGGAATTAGCACGCCAATTAGCAGCGGACGGTTACAGGTTCCCCATCATTTTTATGACCGGGCACGACAATGCCGCGCTCGAAAGCCAAGCGATTGCTGCTGGCGGCATTGCGTATTTGCGTAAGCCATTTCCAGGAAAAATATTGTTTGATGCACTCAAAAAGGCAACCCGGGCGGGTTAATGTCGTACTCATTATCCTCATCGCATTACTGGTCGTATTTGCGGGCGCTGTTTGGCTTCTATTGCGATCAAATTTTTGGCGTCAAATCACAAGACAAAGTTGGCGCTGTTACTTTAAGCAGCCCGTCATGGTCGGCGCTCTTCGGCGATCCTGCTCTCAGTTCAGACTAGTTCTGCCCGCGTTGTGGCCTATGGCTGGGCAGGAAGGGGCCGTGCCGAGGCGCGCAACTCGGTGCGGCCCGCTATTTCACGACTTCTAACGATTGGGCGACACAAACGCTGCGCTGAGCAAGGATGTCGCGCCGCTTTCTTTCTTTTGGCCAATGTCCGCTATTGGCACTGAACGGACTTGCCGTTTTGCGCTGCAAATGTCCGCTTATGACCCAACGGGGACATCGTAGTGACCTCTTCCTGAATGCATGCCAGTCTCGGTACGATGTCTAATCACACCGAGCTGATTATGTGGGGCTTTCAAAATTATGTTTGATTTGTCCGATTACCCACTTGCGGTGATTTTTTTCATCGGTCTCGCCGCGATTTTGATAGTCAGTGAAATTGGTTGGCAACTTGGGATACGCGGCAAGGGCGAGGCTGGTCGCAACGTTAGTACGTTGGAGAGCGCCATGCTCGGTCTTTTGGCGCTGATGCTCGCCTTTACCTTCTCCATGGCCCTGACTCAATTCGAAGCTCGCCGCGATGCATTATTGAACGAAGCCAACGCGATCGGCACGACGGCGCTGCGCGCCCGCCTATTACCTGAACCACAACGATCTGAGACACTGAGGTTATTGCGGGAGTACGTACAGGTTCGACTTGATATCGTCCGCCGCAGTACATCGTTGGCTGCGCTACCTTCCGCTATTAATCGTTCAAATGCACTTCAGGAGGCCCTCTGGCAGCAGGCAAAAGCCATGGCGTCCAAAGACAAAGGGGCCGTTCCCACGGGACTTTTTATACAGTCGCTCAATGAGATGATTGACGACCAAGGAAAAAGGCTCTCGGCCCTGCGCAATCGAATACCGAACAGTGTTCTCTTCACGCTTTTTACCATCGCGGTCGCCGCTGGCGCGTTCGCGGGTTATGCAAGCGGGCTAGACACGCAACGCACTCGCATACCAGTCTATGCAATGGGACTGCTCGTATCTGCCGTCATATATCTTATTATCGATCTTGACCGGCCAAGCGCCGGGTTCATAACAAACAATCAGCAGCCGATGATCGATTTGGCGGCCAGCATCGCAAGCTTTTCTGATTAACGGGGCCCACGGCGAGACATCCTACGACAACAAAGAATGACGAAATGTCTGCTATTGGCCTTAGCAATGTCCGCTTTTGACCCATAGCGGACATTGTTGCCCCTAAGGCCAATTGCCAGACAATCGGCTTCGGCAGCAACCTCCAGAGAAAAATTAGTATGGAGGATCGTCATATGATGAGAATAATCAGCGTTGCCTTTGTTCTGGCCCTCGCGTCATCATCGACACAGGCGATACCGCTGGCGGCTATCCAGCAACCGGACAGCATGGTCACGCGAGTCGTTGCCGGGTGCGGAGGGGGTATGACACGAGTTAATGGTGTCTGCGTGTCCAGACACCACAAACGTGAAGCGCGCAGGTGTGCACGATGGAATGGCACTACTTGCGTGAAATACTACTGAACCGACACCGTGACCGCGGTTTCGGGAGTGATTGGTCAAAGCGCGAGGCCGCCTCGGTTGGCGGCCTCTTTCATTTCAAACGAAAGTGCGATGTCGGCTTTTGGCACAAAGCGGCACTAGCTCATCTGCTGCACTCGCACTTAGCCGATTCGGTACAAGGAGAGGGACCCGTGACTTTTACACACTGTCCTGCACGTGCTTTCCGGGCGCCTATACACCATGCATTGCAGTCAAAGGTGTCGGGGTGCCCGAGATCGTCCTTGTGAGGATGGACTACGTTACGACCCGGATTCGATTCCACCAGAAGCCCGTTCATACAGGCCTCGCCGAAGACGCGCCTCTCGGGGAATGACTTACCCTTCTTCGTCACTTCCAGATGGCATCCTGCCACACCTGGCTTAATCCCATCGCTATCCTTCCAGTATGTAGTAACGCCGGCGCCCTTCCAGCCTTCGGGTTTATATTCGATTGTGCCTTTCGCGCCCGGTATTTTGCTTGCTCCTGCGGTTGGCGGATCATTGGCGCTGGCCGCATTGAGCAACATCAACATAGGAACGCAGAATGCGAGGAGCCGAAAAACTCCTGCGGCAGCGACTGCGAGTGTGGATCGGTCTGACTTCATTTGTATTTCCCTCTGCCATATCGGTGAGCTCCGCTCACGACGTCCGGCAAGGCCGGACGATAACAGATGTCTCGGGTGTAAAGCGGGCATTTCTCGGAGCTGCCGTCGTGTCCGCTAATGACCCCAAAGCGTTGATTCCGTTCTACTGGCTCGCCAGAGCGTGGTCTACATCGACAAGATCCTAAAGGGCGCGAAACCCGCCGATCTGCCAGTCGTCTTCCCCACTAGGTTCTTATTGATCATCAACCTCAAGACCGCCAAGGCGCTCGGAATCACCGTGCCGCCCACGCTGCTTGACCGCGCCGATGAGGCCTCGAATAGGGCGAATGGCCGCTAATGACCCATAGCGGACATATTGTCAGCAACTTACGCGGCAAGTTATTTGGGCTGGTGCCGCATATTTGTCACGCTCGGATGTAATCTTTTCCGAGCCGACGGATCAGCGCCTGATGCATTTCACGGCCGTAGAAATTACACTCATCTTGACAGCAGGACTCGTCGTCGGCTTGCTGCCGAGCACGATTGCCGATCGAAAGGGCTTCCGGTTCGTCAGCGACATTGGTATCAGCGTCGCCGGAGTTTTTGTTGCTGCGTGGCTTGTGACGTCGTGGCACGATTTGGTTTCGATGTCAGAAGATTTGCTCGCAAGAAAACCGGCAGACAACGTCAGCGTAGACCCAGGACCAAACTACGAACCGGTCGTGTTGCCGTTATCGCCGCTTCATCCGCTTCTCAAACCGGTTGTCTACCGGTCGCGTGAAGAGATCTGCGACACACTCGCCAGGGCGGCAAACAATAACGATCTGCCAGTGCATTTCTTCATCCGCTTGTTGTACCAGGAGAGCAGCTTCAGACCCGCCGCTATCAGCGCGGCTGGCGCCTTCGGCATAGCGCAGTTCATGCCGGAAACGGCCGCCGACCGGCGTCTCGACAATCCGTTCGATCCGGCGCAGGCAATTCCAGCGTCGGCTCGCCTCCTACGCGACCTTTATCGGAAGTTTGGCAATCTCGGACTTGCCGCCGCTGCGTATAATGCGGGTTCCAAGCGCGTCGAGGATTGGCGCGCGAACAAGGGGCCGTTGCCGCAGGAAACGCGAGATTATGTGAAGGCAATTACTGGCTGGCCACTCGAGACGTGGACCGACGCGCAGGCTGGAGGTCCGGCCTTTAAAATTCCGCAAGGAGCGCCGTGCCAGGAGACTGCCGGCCTGCTTGCCTGGGATGGCCCGGACGCAATCCCCTTGCCAGCGCCGAACCCGCGGACGAAAGAGTCGGCAGACGCAAACACCGTTCAATCGGCTGCCCGCAGCCAAGCACCAAAGCTTGAACGAGACAGGATTACGACCGGTGTTGCTAAAAAATGAACGCCGATGTCATGCTCAGGTCGGCGTCTGGCACTTAGCGGTCATTTCTCTGCCATTCTCGAATGTCTGCTTTCGGGGGTAAAGCGGAGATCGATTGGATAGTATGATTGCCGTCCTAGGTAGCTCGGTTGCCGTACCCATGATAGCGGCCGTACTCTTTACTTATGCTGACGCCACCGCCTGTTGGCGTTTCCCGCTTTTCCCACGGATAGCGGTGGCAAAAATCCGTGCGCCTCTTTAGCCAGCTAAATCCGTCATTATACGTGGCGCTTCCCCAGACGTAGAGGTATAGCCCCGTCGGTTCCTCTTGAGGGTGAGCAAGCGGACTGCTGCCCATAGGCAACTCGGAGCCAATAGGTATAACGCTCACACCCTCCATCACTTTTATCTTCGGCGGTGTCCAGCCCATGCCGCCACTGTCGAGATTGACCCGCCAACAAAAATTTTGCGCCGGCAGATGTCCGGCATTTTTAAACGTTACATGACCCAGCAATTCGCCAGCGCTGTTAGTTGTGATGCCGCCAAATTTAACGTCCAAATAAGCGCGCTGCAGAATTCGAGCGTCTCTTATCTGCCTCCACGCAACGTAGGCGAGCACAATTGTGAGGACGGCAATAATGCTAGTGGAGATTGCCGAAATCACTTCATGGTGTGGTTTAACCTTGTCAGCAAACAGATCCCAGTAAGCCAACAGTTGGTGCATAGCGGTTACTCTTATTTGTTTAAGGACGAGCTTTTTTAATCGCTCCCGTTTGTGCCCATGGTGTGGCCATAAGGCAGCGCACGCAAATGACCATCAAACTTCCTCGCGGCGAGAAATTGCTCGAATAAAGCGACGGAATGTGGCTATTGGCACTTAGCGGACATGCCGTTTTGCGCTGCAAACGTCTGCTTTTCACCCAAAGCGGACACGTGATGGGCGGCGGGCATTGCGGTAGCGTTCGGCAAAATGCGCAATGTGAAAGAGGCCGCCACGGACTGGCGGCCTCCATTCCGATATCGCCGGCGAGTTTCTTACCACTCAACCATTCGTCATCACGCCAATAACCTCGACCGGCGTGCTCCCGGAATGTAATTCTCGCGTCGGCGTCGGGCTTCCAGGCGTCTTCGTGAATAACGACGCGCGATTACTGCGTCTGTTTGGGCGCTTGGCCGGTCGTCGTTGACTTGGCCTTAGGAGCGCTCGCCTTGGCGTGCTGCGCTACGCAATTGTTGGCGAAGTTGCGCCGCTTCATGAAGTGGATGGCGGAATATTTCTTGGCTGCTTGAGCCTTGCATGAAGCCTGTACCTCTGCTGACACCTTATGTTTGTTGCCAGCCGCTTCTGCTGATACCGCGAAAGACACAACGAGCGCTGTTGCCAGCGCCGAGATAAGTAGCTTGTTCATGTTTCTCTCCTTTGCCCAAGTCTCACCAGAAACGCTAAATCATGCGCGTTCGTTCCGGATATTTTCCTGTCAGTTTGTTCAGAAATAATTGGGGCCCGCAACGCTGATCGCCCGCGCAGACGAAGTGATCGAATGAGGTGGTGACGTCCGCTTTTGGCACTTAGCGGACATTCAGGAAACAACCGGTCACAATCGCGATCGTGCTATTCGCAGTACTTGCAAGGCGGGAAATCGCGGCTGTAGACCGGCTGCGCCCGGAACTTCGCCGGGTCGTATTGCCAATACGTGCTGACGTCGTTGTAAGTCTTGACCACCGTGTTCCAGAGTTCGTCCTTGTCGTAGCCGAACATCTTCTTCTTCTCGACCTTCTTGATGTAGATGTTCTGGATCGGACTCTTGGTGGCGAGGTCGAGCTGCACGGGGCCGCGCGGCGGGTCGAGCCTGATGGTAGCCATCGCCTTGATGAATTCCGACGGGCCAGGATACTTGCCTTTGAACTTAGCCAACGTCTGGTCGATCCACATCGCGGTGGCGTAATTGGCTTCTGAATAATACGACGGCACCTTGCCGTATTTGGCGCGGTACTTCTTGACGAAGGCCTCGTTCGCCGGCGTCTGGAGTGCTGCGCTATAGACGTGCGCCGAAACGTCGGCGATGACCTCGTCGGCCATGAAGGGCAGGGCGAACTCGTCATAATTGGTGCTGCCGCCGAGAATGATCGTCTTATTGCCGGACGCGCGCAGCTGCTTGGGGAATTGCAGGGCCATCGGTCCGACCATCAACGAGAAGATCGCGTCGATGTCGGACTTGATGCCCGGAATGTACGGACCAAAGTCCTTGGTGCCGAAAGGCACCCAGTTTTTCTGCACAACCTTACCGCCGCAATCCTCGAAGGCCTTCTGGAATCCGCCAACCTGCTCGTACCCGAAGGCGTAATCGGTGCCGATCGCGGAGACGCGCTTATAGCCTTGCTCGCAAGCCCAGTGCCCGAGTGCATGGGTCGGCTGCGACGAGACCCACGTGGAGAATACGGTGTAAGGAAATTTGTCGGATTGACGCTGGGCAATGTCGTCCCCGGTGGTGATGGTACCGATGAAGAGCGTCTTTTCCTGGGTCGAAATCGGCGCCAGTGCATAGGCTGCTGTGCCAAGCACCGCGCCGACGAGCATGTCCACCTTGTCCTGCAGAATAAGCTTCTTGGCCATGGACACGTCGCCGTCGACAGTGCCCTTGTCATCCTCAACAATGAACTTAACCGTGGCGCCGCCGAGCTTGCCGTCATGCTCGTCGAGATACATCTGGAAGCCGTTGACCATGTCGGTGCCGAGCTGCGTGATGATGCCCGTGCGCGGCGCCAGAAATCCTATTTTTAGTTCTTGAGCTTGCGCCGGTAGCAATCCGCCGAATGCAATGGCGGTGGCAAGGCACAATGGCGGCAATATCCGCGACAGCGTATTAATCATGTCCGTCCTCTTCCCTAGCGGGTGCCGGTATTTTTTACGTGCGGTTGGTTTGCGGTGGCAAATGCTAGCACAGCGAGTTCGAACTCTTGAATGTCCGCTATTGGCACAAAGCGGACATGCCGAGTTGCACTGCACATATCCGCTTTTGGGGCTAAAGCGGACATGGGTTGATGCACTGCAAATGTCTGCTTGGGACCCAAAGCGAACATCGCCTGGTCACTTAACGAGCGTCATTCGAACCGCTACGATGCCGCCTTCAGCCGTTAGGGGACGACATGAAGCGACGCGAGTTCATCCGGCTTGCAAGCGGTGTTGCGGCAACTTGGGCACTTGCCGCGAGCGCACAGCAGCCCGCGAGGGTCCCCCATATCGGAATACTCTGGCATGCCGCGAACGCCGAGCAGGAGGGAACGAACTATAAGGCGATAGTGAAGGGCTTCGCGGATATCGGTTACATCGACGGCAAAACCGTCGTGCTGGAACACCGTTTTCCCAATGAGCAGCCGGCTCAGTTTCGAAGCATGGCCGCCGAACTCGTGGCATCCGGTGTTGATGTCCTCGTCGTCATTGGAGCGAATGCACCTCCCTACGCAAAGGAAGCGACAAAAACGATCCCGATTGTTTTCGCTCTTATGCCTGATCCGATCGGCAGCAAACTGGTGAATAATCTCGCGCGGCCTGAAGCAAACGTGACAGGCCTGTCGAATTCCGCGAGCGACATTGTGGGCAAGCGGCTGGCGCTCTTCAAAGAGGTTATTCCGGGACTGTCCCGCGTCGCCCTTCTCGTTAATTCGAATTCTTCACTCGCAGCCGGCTATGAGCAGGGGTTTCAGGCGGCAGCCGCCAACCTTGGGCTTTCAGGAAAGGTGCTCACATGGCGCGCGCCGGACGAACTAATTTCAATCTTCGCCGCAATGAAAGATGCCGGCATCCAAGCGGTGATGTTCAACCCTGATGGTTGGGCTTTTACATATCGCGATCTGATAGCAAAGCTTGCGCTCGCCAAGGGGATGCCGCTGTCTGCCTATTCACGACAAACGTTTAACGCGGGTGCGCTGATGTCATACGGCGTGGATCACGATGCCATCTGTTACCGCGTCGCCGTTTATGTGGACAAGTTCCTGAAGGGAGCGAAGCCTAGCGAGCTTCCAATCGAACAACCAACCAAATTCGAATTCTTGATCAACCTCAACACCGCCAGAGCGCTTGGTCTTACTGTGCCGCCGTCGTTACTCTTACGCACCGATGAGGTGATTGAATGATTAGCGGCATGTCCGCTATTGGCACAAAGCGGACATCGCGTCCGTATGTTAGAGTGCCCGAGGCCTGTCTCTAGCCGGGAGTGCCAATGCGGCGGCGGGATTTCATTGCATTTCTGAGCGGCGTGGGGGTCGCACTGCTAGACGTCGTGCGCGCGCAGCAGCCCAAGAAAGTCCCGGTGATTGGAGTGCTTTGGCCCAATCCACCGGCACAGTTCGAACCCTTACGTCAAGGCCTCGCAGATCTTGGCTATATTGAAGGCAGGAACGTTCGCTTTGAATTTCGGTGGGTTGGAGGTGAGCTCGATCGATTGCCTGCACTAGCACAAGAGCTTGTACACATTCCGGTTGATCTCATCATAACTCTGGCACCGCAGGCGACATTGGCAGCTAAACAGGCAACGCAAACAATCCCGATCGTTTTCGTGGCAATGGGCGACCCGTTGGCGAGTGGAGTGGTGGCTAGCCTCGCGCGGCCGGGCGGAAATCTCACCGGCACAACCCGCATGATCTCCGAGATGAGCGCCAAACATGTTGAATTGCTCAAAGAGGCTCATCCCGCGCTTTCCAATCTGGCCGTGCTCTGGAACCCGAATAACTCGTCGCACCCACCGGCACTGAAGTCGGCCCAAGCCTCGGCTCAATCACTTTCGCTCCAAACGCGCACGATCGAAGTTCGGTCGTTGGCCGACCTCGACAAGGCCTTTGCAACTATCGCGGGCGAGAGCGTCAATGGTTTGCTCTTCATCGCCGATCCCATCTTTTTCATTCAGCTCAAGCGCTTGGCTGATTTCTCGACGGCAAATCGGTTGCCGGCAATCACCAACTTTGTCGAGTTTCCTAAATTTGGCGGTCTTATGGGTTACGCGCCAAGCCTTCCGAACGAATACAGGCACGCTGCCAAACACATCGACCACATCCTGAAGGGAGCCAAAGCCGGCGATCTACCGGTCGAGCAACCGACGCAATTCGAGCTGTCGATCAACTTGAAAACCGCAAAAATGATTGGAATTACGATTTCGCCAAGAATGCTCGCCCGAGCTGATGAAGTAATCGAATAAACGAATGCGCGGTTCTGGCGCAAAACCGACACGCCGTTCTGCACTGCACACGTCCGCTTTTGACCCAAAGCGGACATCGGGCGGTCTATTTCGCTGTGATGCGAAGCACAGCTCTCGATTCGCGATATGCTAAGGCATGCTCCTCTGCACGGGGCCGAAGCCCGTGAGGCGGCGCGAGTTCGCTATATTTTTAGGTCCTACCTTTTGGAAATGTCGTCGCACCTGGCTCAATTCGTACCCATGGCTGCGCGGAATTTGTCCATAGATGATAGTTGGGCTTTAGCCATGACTTATCGTCGAGAGTGCCGGCCTTGATAATTATTGCTCCCGGCAGCGCCTCCGTTTCGGTCGCAAGTGATGACCCACAATTTCTGCAGAACTTTCGCGAAAGTGGTTTCCCGCTCTCGCCTTTGTCCGCATAGGACGCGGGACTTTGTCCCTGCCACGTCAAACTCGGCGCTGGAACGACGACATTCACCGAGAATGCCGAGCCAGACACTTTTTGACAGTGGGTGCAGTGGCAAATTGCCGTTCCCAATGGTTCGGCACTGCACTCGTAGCGCACTGCCCCGCAAAGACAGCCACCGGATATCTTTGGCATTGCTCGCCTCCAGAGATTAGTTTGCACAAAATAGCGAAATGAGATGCAGGAACAAGCCACTCTTTTCGTAGGGACTTAATACAAAGCCCATCAATGTCCGCTATTGGCACAAAGCGGACATCGGCTAGTGCGCTGCACATGTCCGCTAATGACCCAAAGCGGACATGCGGTCCACCACAGCAATTCTCCCCCACCCCGCGTTAACACGCTCCATTCCACCAACCAGCGATCTGCTATGGTCTGAGCCGCAAACGCGGTTTTGCGTTGGGGGTGGCTATATGAGGCGGCGCGATTTCATAAAGATAATTGCTGGATCAGCAGCCTCATGGCCGCTTACGTCGCGTGCGCAGCAGGCGGCGATGCCGGTGATCGGATTTCTCAATAGTGGATCGCCTGAGAGTTTCGCGCCGATGATCAGTGCCTTCCTTCAGGGCTTGAAGGAAGCCGGTTATGTCGATGGTCAGAACGTAGCCATCGAATATCGCTGGGCGAACGGCCAATACGATCGTCTGGCCGCATTGGTTGGCGACCTTGTTCGACGCCAAGTCTCGGTCATTGCCGCGACCAGCACTCCTGCCAACCTCGTGGCAAAGGCCGCGACCACTACGATTCCGATTGTTTTCACCACCGGCGGCGATCCGGTCCAACTCGGACTGGTCGCGAGTTTGGGCCGACCCGGCGGCAATGTCACCGGCGTTACCCAAATGACCGGGGAAGTTGCGCCAAAACGGGTGGAGCTAGCTCACGAGTTGGTCCCCCAGGCGACCGCTTTTGGCCTACTCATCAATCCAACAAATCCTTTGGCCGAGACCGTCAAACGAGATTCACAGGCGGCGGCCCTCAAGCTCGGACTACAGCTCAATGTACTGCGCGCAAGCACCGACGCAGAACTTGACGAGGCCTTCACGACCTTCCGCCAAATGCGTGCCGGTGCGCTCGTCATAGGCACGGATGCATTCTTTAATAACCGCCTCGAACAATTGGCCGCACTGGCGATCCGCAATTCGGTGCTTGCGGTTTATGAGTATCACCAGTTCGTAGCAGCAGGCGGCTTGGCTAGCTATGGGGGCAGCATCATAAACTCCTACCGCCTTGCTGGCGGGTATGTCGGCCGTGTTCTCAAGGGCGAGAAACCCGCCAACTTGCCGGTCCAGCAGGCAACGAAAGTCGAGCTGATCATCAACCTCAAGACCGCTAGAGCGCTCGGCATTGCGGTGCCGCAGTCGGTGCAAAGCCGCGCCGACGAGGTGATCGAATGAGGCGGCGGGATGTCCGCTTTTGGCACTTAGCGGACATCGCCTAGTGCAGTGCAAATGTCTGCTTTTGACCCAAAGCGGACATTGCGGCAATCCGACCTCTTCAAGGAGCTGGATTGAGCCATTACGATGTCCTGTCATGAGCGTTGGGATAATAAGAAGGCGCGAGTTCCTCGCACTTTGCGGCGGCACGATCGCGTGGCCGTTTGCCGTTCGCGCACAGCAAAAGCGGTCGTATCGTATCGGTATCCTTTCCCAGGACTTACAGCCGGGTCTGCTCGAAGCATTTCGCGACGAGCTTCACAAGCTGGGCTACGTCGAAGGGAACGATGTCAGCATCGACCTACGCAATGCGGCCGGACACAACGAGCGACTACCCGCGCTTGCGGAAGAGCTTCTGCGCCTCAAAGTCAATGTGATCGTCGCCGTTAATACTCCGGCTGCGCAGGCGGCTAAAAAGGCCACCAAGACCGTTCCCGTCGTCATAATGCGTGTGGCCGATCCCGTCAGATCGGGACTTGTCGCCTCTCTCGCTCGCCCAGGCGGAAACGTCACGGGCCTGAGCTTTATGCCGGATACCCTGGGGCCAAAGGGCGTCGAGCTGCTTCATGAGATACTTCCAAAGACCACCCGTATGGCCGCGCTCTACCAGGGAAACAACCCGGGAGCGGTTCTCATCGTGGACGACGTCGAGCGAAAGGGCGCACAAATCGGGTTGAAATTCGTACGCCTTCCAGTACACGATGAAAACGATTTTGCAGATGCTTTCGAGATCGCCTCCCGTGCTAAGTCGGAGGCGCTTTTCGTCATGGATGACGGCGCGGTTACGAAACGCCGTCAGCAAATCCTTGATCTTGCGGCCAAGCACGCTCTCCCAGTGGTATCGATCTATAGAGACTTCGCAGTTTCCGGCGGACTGATTGCTTATGGACCAAATCTAAATGTCGTTTATCGACGCGCCGCAGATTACGTCGACAAACTTCTAAAGGGCGAACCGGCACAGTCCCTTCCAGTTGAACAGCCCGTGGATTTCGATCTTGTAATCAATATGAAGACTGCAAAGGCACTTGGGCTTACGATTCCGCAATCAGTCTTGATCCGAGCAAACGAACTTATCGAGTGAGATGTCCAGGTCACCCTTTGGCCCATGGCCATTCAATATAATTCGACCGATGTCCGCTATTGGCACTTAGCGGACATCCGCTTGTGCGCCGCACTTGTCTACTTTTGACCCAAAGCGGACATGCAACTAACAGCGCCGCCTCAAAGCGAGTGAACTTAATGGGTTCCCGGCACGTTGATTGTGACCATAACCGGAGAGTCGCAATGACTGACATGAGTAAGATTAAAGAACATATGGAAGTCATCGGTGCTGACGGCACACACGTCGGCACAGTTGATCGGATAGAAAACGACCGTATCAAGCTCGTTAAAAGGGATAGTGGGGAGGGCAAACACAAGGGCCACCATCATTTCATTGATTCCAGCCTCATTGCTGAAGTGGAAGGTACCCAAGTCCGGCTTTCAGCCAACGCCGATGTCGCTGTAACAATGGAGCAGGAAGCCTAAATAGAGGTTTTTCGGTTACCGGATTCGTTTGTTGGGTGGCGTCGGTGACGGCCTGTTCCCTTGCAGTCCGCGCACTCTGTGCTGCAATGATCGCTCGCATTCGGGGCACACGACGCGGCCACGGGATGTACCTCACGATCGAGGGGTAACGTGGTTCCGCCCTACACGGTCACTCCCAGTTCCTTATTTGTTGCCTCCAAACCAAGCCGCGGCGCGAAAAGAAATGGTCCATTTCTCAGCCACTCACGAATGTCCGCTTTGGGGGGGGTAAAGCGGACATGGCTTTTGCGCCACGAAATGTCCGCTAATGACCCAAAGCGGACGTCGGTACGACACATCTGGTTGTCCGCGCATAATTCTGCGGTCGCGGAACACATTGCGCACGCCGTCGAACCACGCATGTCATTTGACGTAGGACCTTCGGGCAATCGAAATGGAAATGTCGGCGGCAGTAATACGGATCAACACAAATGCCGAGGCCGCGATGAACTCGGCTTACGGGAAAGGATGACGATTAGCAGGAGGAAAAGATGCGTGGCACAATACGAAAATCAATGATCGCTGCGATGGCTGTACTCGTCATTGCAGGAACTACAGTGGCGCTTCCAAATGCAGCCAACGCTCGTTGGGGTGGCGGGTGGCATGGTGGAGGTTGGCATGGTGGAGGTTGGCATGGCGGAGGTTGGCGTGGCGGCTGGCGTGGCCGTGGTTGGGGCTGGGGCGGTGTCGGCCTCGGCGTCGGAACCGGGTTGCTCCTTGCCGCTGCTGCGAGTGCTCCCTACTACGGCGGGTACGGTTACTACGATGACCCTTACGCCTATGGCTACGGGCCCGCATACGGCTATGGCCCTTATGGCTACGGATATCGCCGCGCATACTATGGCTACGGTGGTTATTACCCGCGCTATCGTTATGCGGGGTATTACCCCTATCGTCGCCATCATTATCGCTATGGTGTCGACTACCGCTATGGTGGGTATGCCTATCGCTGAAAGCCGGTGCGGCGCTTAGATCGCAGCACACGATTTCAGAAGGACCGCCGTGAGGCGGTCTTTCTTTTTTCGGGCATAGACAATTTTTGGAGTGTGCCGCTGCGGACTTACGCCACGAATTGGCGCGCCGCTAAAACAGCATTCAATCCGCCAAAGGCGAAGGAATTGCTCAAGATCGCGCGGACGGGCATGCGCCGCGCTTCATTTGGTACGTAGTCAAGGTCGCAGTCAGGATCTGCGCCGAGGTAATTCATGGTCGGCGGCACGATACCGTCACGAATAGCCATTATGGCGGCGACAAATTCCAGCGCGCCCGCGGCGCCAAGCGTATGACCAACAATGGATTTCGTGGATGACACGGCAAGTTGCCGCGCATGGGCGCCGAAACTCCGATGCAAGGCTACCGTTTCGGCATAATCGTTGGCAGTCGTGCCCGTTCCGTGAGCGTTAACATAATCAATCATATCTGGAGACAACGCTGCATCGGTCAGCGTCGCAGTGATGGCCCGCGCCATCCCATCTGCATCGGGAGCGGTTAGATCTTTCGAGTCGGCGCTCATTCCGAATCCGACGATCTCAGCCAAGATAGCCGCGCCCTTATCGCGCGCGTGGTCCAAGCTCTCAAGCACCACCACGGCAGCTCCTTCGCCGATCACCATCCCCTTTCGGTCCTTCGAGAAGGGCCGGCAGGTGTCAGGCGACATGATGCGCATGGCTTCCCAACCCTTCATTGCACCGAAGGTAATGCTCGCCTCAGTGCCGCCGGCCACGGCACAGGTCACGCTGCCGCTTCGCACCATATGGAATGCCTGGCCGATGGCATGCGTTGCCGATGCGCATGCAGATGAGATTGCAAAGGTCGGACCCTTGATGCCGCAATACAATGAGACCTGACTTGCCGGCGCGCTTATCATGGCCTTGGGGATGGTCAGGGGATGCAGGCGCGCGGCGCCTTCCGCATAGAGACGGTGGAAGCTTTGATCAACGGTTGTATGTCCACCGGATCCGGTTCCGATGATCGCGGCAGTCCGCTCGGCAAGTTCGCCGCCCAGCGCAAGCCCGGCTTGGCTTACTGCTTGTCGCGCAGCGACGACGGCGAATTGCGAAACTCGGTCAAGAAGCAGGACCTGCGACGATTTAAAATGGGTCGCCGCTTCAAAACCTTTGACTTCGCCGACGAGCTTTCCGGTGGCTTGCGCAGCGGTTCCCAGAGTTGGCGGCGCCAGGCCCGAGCGGCCTGTAATCAAAGAATCCCAATAGTCTTGCGTCGATTGTCCAACAGATGAGACAACGCCGAGGCCGGTAATAACAACCCTGTTCAATTTGATTTTGCTTTAGCGGCAACAAGCTGATCTACCGCTTGAATGAGATCCGCCACAGTCTTGCTTTCAATATCCATGTTCGCGTTGACTGGAATGTTTATATTGAACTTTTCCTCAATATCAAAAATCAATGAAACCACTTCCATGGAGTCCAGTCCTAGATTGTCGAGTGATTCCGACAAGGGAAGCGTGTCGCCGGTGTGGCTGGTTCTATCCCTGATCATTTGGACAATATCATCAGCAAAAGTTACCATAATTGCGTTTTCTCATTTTCCGACATTTCGCCGACGCGAACGATAGCAGATGGTTGGTTTCACAGGAAGCCAAAGCGGTCTGTGCAGCTTCTGTTTGTCGCGGGATAAGCGGATCTATTTACTAAGGGTTCGATTTCACCGGGCATTCAGCCCGGCTTCGTTCGGCGCCGCGTGATTCGGTTCCGATTCATTGCTATGGAGATTTGCGGCGACCGTGGAGGACTACCATATGCGTCTGTTGTCCAATCTGCTTCGTCGCTTCATCCGCGCGGGGACGCTGCGAGTCCGCGACGCCGATAACAAGGTGCATGTATTCGGTGATCGTTTGCCCGGACCCGACGTTGCCATCCACCTGCACGATCGCAAGCTTTACACCAAGCTGTTCATCAATCCCGAGCTATATGCCGCCGAAGCCTATATGGACGGCGGGTTGACCCTGGAAGATGGTGCTGCAATCCACGACCTTCTGCTGCTTTTCTCGGTCAACCGAGCCGGGCTTTATTCGTACGGCACACAGAAACTGACACGGCGAGTGTGGCGCGCTCTGCGCCGCTGGCATCAGGCCAATCCGATCGGGCTTGCCGCCGCTCATGCCCGCCACCATTACGACATCTCAACCGAACTCTATCGCCTGTTTCTCGACGATCAGATGCAATATTCCTGCGCATATTTTCGCGATCCCGAGCATGACACTCTCGAACAGGCACAGCGCAACAAGCTGATCCACGCCACCAGCAAGTTGCAATTAAAGCCCGGTATGACAGTCGCCGAGATCGGCTCTGGCTGGGGTGGCTTCGCCATTCATCTTGCGCGCGAAACGGGCGCCCATGTCACGGCGGTCAATGTTTCGCCCGCGCAGATCGCGGTAGCACGCGCCCATGCTGAAGCTGCCGGCGTTTCCGACCGTGTCGAGTTTCGCGAACTGGACTATCGGCAGTTCACCGGCCAGTTTGACCGCGTAGTCTCGGTGGGCATGATGGAACATGTCGGCATCGGACATTACGACGAGTATTTCCGAAAGATTCGCGAGTTGCTGATACCCGACGGCTATGCCTTCATCCACTGCATCGGCCGGATGTCGCAGCCCGGTACGACCGGCCCATTCATCCGTAAATACATCTTCCCCGGCGGGTATGTCCCTGCGCTGTCGGAGACCTTTGCCGCCACCGAGCGTTGCGGCCTGTGGTGCGACGACATGGAAGTGCTGCGGCTACACTATCGTTACACAGTGAAGCATTGGCGCGAACGCTTCGCCAAAAATCGGGCGCAGGCGGCGGCGATCTACGATGAAAGATTCTGCCGGATGTGGGAGTTCTATCTCGCCGCCGTCGAACTCGAATTCCTTCATGGCTCACACATGGTGTTTCAGCTGCTGCTTTCGACCAAGCGCGATGCGGTACCGATAACGCGCGATTTCATGATCGATGCCGAGCGAGCGGCCGGCGCAACGACGGCACAAAGCGGACATTCCAGCAGTCGGACCGGCCAGCCAGCATGACCGAAAGCGCGAACTATGTTGCTTGCGCGACGATAGACCGTCCGTTTTGGGCGGCGCAGCATGCCTCCATTTGAGTTAATCGGGTTGAAAATGAGAACGCTCATCGCGGCATTCGCAATCGCGTTATTGCCCGTAACCGCTCACGCCCAAAGCAACCCTTCACTTACGACATCACGTGGAGAAAGAACTGGGTACCATTCACACAACGTACTAAAGCCCAGGTATCAAAAGGAAATGGACGACAAATCGTACCAAGATGCTCTCAAAAGCATACCTGACTCCAAAAAAGAGCCCGACCCTTGGAAGAACGCTCGCTAGGATATCGGAGTACTTGCCCTTATTTCAAAGCGGCGAGTGCACCGAAAGTCGGCTTCTGACCCAAAGCGGACATGATCATGCTCTTCCGTTATCCTTGTTCGCGTCACCATCTCGGGGGAGCCATGAGGCGGCAAGCGTTCATCCGGCTAGTGCTGACAGCACTTGCAATCGGTATGCCCTTGGCAGGGACCGCGCAGGCCCGGTCCTCATATTGGTCGCCGTACAGGTTTTGGGGGGGCGATCACACGTTCAGGCAGACGCACAAACACGGCCAGACAAAACCTGATTCAACAAAGAAGACTCAGTCCCAAGACGCTGTAAAGGACCTCTCAAAAGCTGCTGCAAAGGGACCACTCCTCATTATTATCTCGATCGCGGATCAGCGGATCTCGCTTTATGAAAACGGGGCACTGATCGCACGCTCGTCCGTATCGACGGGAGTCAAGGATCATCCCACGCCTCTCGGCGTATTCGGCGTCATCAGCAAGAGCAAATGGCATCGCTCGAACATCTACAGCGACGCGCCTATGCCTTACATGCAGCGCATCACCTGGTCGGGGATAGCGCTGCACGCGGGCGTTTTGCCTGGATATCCGGCGTCGCACGGCTGCATCCGCCTGACAAATGACTTTGCCGTTCGACTCTGGCATCTCACGAAGCGCGGCACGCGTGTGATTATCGCGCACGATGATATTCAGCCGGCAGAGATCAGCAACCCGCGGCTGTTTGTACCGAAACCAAAAGTCGCGCTCGGTTCGCCGCAATCCGGCTCTGCCACCCAGCCCGGCAATCGCACGATCACAGCTGCTGCAACGGATGCGCCGCTCATCGCGAGTGCCATACGGCAAGAAGACGTTAAAGCGGAGGCCAAAGGGGACGCCAAAGGTCCTGCCGTCCCTTCCGGGGGAGCCACGCCTCAAAAGGGGGCATCAATCTCGGTCTTTGTGAGCCGCAAGTTGAGCAAACTTTTCGTGCGACAGGGCTTCATGCCCCTGTTCGATGCTCCTGTGACGATTCAAAACGCAGCGGAGCCGATGGGGACGCATGTTTTTACCGCAATGGAATTTCAAAATGACGGTGCAGCAATGCGCTGGACCGTCGTATCGGTGCCGGAGACATCTTCACACAGTCAAAGACCTGCACCAAAGTTGCCAAAAGCGCACGCGAAACAAACAACCCAGCTCGTCTTGCGGACTCCGGACAAAGCCAACGCCGCCCTCAATCGCATCGAAATACCGCAAGATGCGGCTGAGCGCATCGATGAATTGCTGACGCCGGGCTCGTCACTTATCCTCTCCGACCACGGCATCAGCGATGAGACGGGACAAGATACGGATTTCATCGTACTGACGCGTTGACGGGAAGGCCGCCACTTGAGAGGGAAGCGCGTGCGTATTCGGAATCATCCTCGTTTATTGGCAGTCATGAGATTGGCAATCATGGGATTGGCAGTGATGGGACTGTGCGGTCTCGCATCCCTCGCGCTGGGTCAGCCCGCCGCGTTCGCGTCATCACAGTCGGATGCGCTCAACGCCTACAAAAAAACAGTACAGGACTTCAGGTCGATCCTGAGCGAGCGGCGCGCGCAGATCAATGCGAATCAAAAGCTGCCTGACATCCCGGGACAGGCGCTCTATCTCGCTCGCGTCAGCATGATGGGCGCGTACAAAGACCTGACCGACGTGCAGCCGTCAAAAATCGGAAGGCCCAATAAATACAAAATTCCTCCGGCCTATTTCGATGCCGACAATGAGCCGCTGATTGACGAGTACAAGGCGCTTAACGCCATCATGCAGGCGCCACCCGCCAATGCGCAGAAATCAGAAACGCCATTCAAAGACGTTGTCGACCTGGGCATCGCAATTGCGCGGATCAAGGGCCTCGATGCGGCACATGCCGAAGTGGCGGGCCGCATCAGTCTCGCCGTCTTCTATGCCGAGACGGATGGCCATCAGAATATCGGCAATGCGCGCTCGAACGCCTACAAAGGAAGTTTTCAGACAGGAGTGTCCGAAGACAAAATCGGCCGAAAAAAATGGGCGGCCATCAAAAAGTCCGTCGCAGCCCTTGATCCCAAATTGAACGCCCGCGACGACAAGGAAGAAGCGCGGGCCGGCAATTCAGATCAGCGATACAATCACTGGACGGCCGTGAGAAACGGCATCATGAACGCGCATGCCGACCTTTTTCCGAAAATACCGGCAATTATGAAGGCATTGCCGGATCCGATCGATCAAATGCGTTATTTCGAGCTGATCCAGATCATTCCCAGCCCCGCCAAAGCCGCGCTCAATTCAGGCAATCTGCTGAATTACCGGATTTCCGAGCCGCGAATCATGGGATACTTGCGCAACAACAGCATGTTCGCCTTCGGCAAGGCTGACAGGGCGAAAGCATCTGCGACCATGCGCGAAATTCTGGATTCGATGTGGCTCTTCAATGATATATTCGATCGCGCGCTGACCAAATTCGGCGAGATCAAAGCGCAGCAAAAAAAAGGTTGATCGGCGGGCAACGCTCTTAAGGGGGACCAAGGGGGACCAAGGGGGACGATGTCGACCCTATCGCGAAGGACATTCACCAAGGGTCTGCTTGCGAGTGCCTTGGTGCCGGGCCATGCGGCAGTTGGGCAACCCAACGATCCGGCAGGTATTGCCATTATCGATACCCCGCATAATGCCGCGAAGGTCGCGTCGAAGTTGGCGGCCCAGAATGTGAAGGTCGTCGTGCGGTTTTTCGCGCGAAAGCCGCAGCCGGGTCTGCGCGAGAAGGTCATGGCGTCCGACGGCAATATGATCGACGGCGTCCGCGAGCCGACCATACTGATCAAAAACGGCCTTTCGATTATTTCTCTCTACCAGTATCGAAACAATCTTCCCGAGAAATTTATAAAAGGACTGGAAGATACCGGTTCGGCAAAAGCGGAAGTCGCTGCCGATGTAAAGGCCGCGCTGGAGCAGGCGAGGTTGGTCGGGCAGCCGGAAGGATCCGCAATCTATTTCGGAATCGACTTCAATGTGACTCGCGCCTCCGTGGACCCTGTTCTCGAGTATTTCCGTGTGATCGGTCAGACGGTCGGCAGCCGCTATGCGATCGGGGTTTACGGGAACGGGTTCGTCAACCGGATCCTCCGCCAGGAAAAACTCGTGGCGTACAACTGGCTATCCGCTTCGCGTGCGCACGAAGAAGCCGTTGCTTTCTACAACAGCGGACAATGGCATCTTTTTCAGAACCAGGTTGACCGTCGCTGGTTCGGGCCACCCGGCAAATGCTCAACTGGCCTCGATGTCGATACGAACCTGCAGAACCCCAATGTATCCAGCATCGGCGCTTGGGGAGCGGGAGAAGTCGACCGCAGCCGGAACCAAAGGATTTTCGACCAGCGCCGCTTCGCGATCCGCGCGACGGCAGTCGAAAGCGTCGGAGGCGGCGGGGACCGTCAAGGCTGCAAACCCGACAGCCGCGTGCCGCGGAATGCCAATGTCAGGATTCTTGCGCAATCCGGCGCCTGGTCCGGCGTGGACACCGACGAAGACGGGACCGCCGACGGCCAGGTCAGGACCTCCGATTTAACGCCCGATCTCGCGACGATGCCTCCTTGGGGATGATCGTTCTAGGACGAGCGCGACCGAGGTGCGTTTGCAACTCACGCCGTCTGCAACGCCTCGCTCGCCGCCAGCCATTCTTCTTCCGCTTTGGCAATCGCGCCGACGACATTGGCGCGCGTCTTCGATAGCTCCGCCGCCCGCGCCGGCTCGCGTGCGAACAGGCCGCCGTCGGCAAGCGTCGCGTCAAGCTTGTGCAATTGCCGCGTCAGTTGCGCGAGCTCGGTCTCGGCCTTCGTAACGCGTTTGCGCAGAGGCGCGGTTTCGCACGTTTTTCGGCGGCGGCGCGGCGCGCGACGGCAGGATCGGGCTGCGGCGCGGGCTTTCTCGCTGGCGCCGTGTCCGCTCCGGAATCGGCGAGCACGCGGCGCCGGTAGTCGTCGAGGTCGCCGTCGAACGGTTTCACCGTTCCGCCCTGCACCAGCCAGAGCCGGTCGGCGCAGGCCTCGAGCAGGTAGCGGTCGTGCGAGACCAGGATCACCGCACCGGGAAAGTCGTTGATCGCCTCGATCAGCGCCGCGCGGCTGTCGATGTCGAGATGGTTGGTCGGCTCGTCGAGGATCACAAGATGCGGCGCGTTGAAGGTGGCAAGCCCGAGCAGCAGCCGCGCCTTTTCGCCGCCCGACAGTTTCTCCACCTTAGTATTGCCGGCCAGTCCCGAAAAACCGATGGCGCCGACGCGGGCGCGCACTTTTGCTTCCGGCGCATCCGGCATCAGCCGGCGCACATGATCATAGGCACTTGCATCCGGCTCAAGTTCGTCCAGCTGGTGCTGCGCGAAGTAGGCGACCTTGAGGGCGGAGGCGCGCGTGACGGTTCCGTGCTCCGGCGAAAGCCTTGCGGCGACCAGCTTGACCAGCGTGGACTTGCCGTTGCCGTTGGCGCCGAGCAGCGCAATGCGGTCGTCATTGTCGATGCGCAACGACAGGCCTGAAAGCACCGGCCGTCCGGGCTCGTAGCCGACCGCGACGTCGTTGGTGGCGATGATCGGCGGCGACAACAGCTTGCCGGGCGCGGGGATGTGGATCGGCCGCACGTCCTCGGTGACGAGCGCGGTGATCGGTTCGAGCTTTGCCAGCATCTTCAGGCGCGATTGCGCCTGCCGCGCCTTGGTGGCCTTGGCGCGGAAGCGGTCGACGAATGCCTGCAGGTGCTTGCGCTGCGCCTCCTGCTTCTTGATCATTTTCTGGTCGAGCAGCATGCGCTCTCGCCGCTGGCGTTCGAAGGCCGAATAACCGCCGCGATAGAGATCGAGCTTGCGCGCATCGAGCGAGAGGATCGCGCCGACCGCATTGTCGAGCAGGTCGCGATCGTGGCTGATGACGAGCAGCGTCGCCGGGTAATGCGCGAGATGCTCCTGCAGCCAGAGCGTGCCTTCGAGGTCGAGATAGTTGGTCGGCTCGTCCAGCAGCAGCAGGTCGGGCTCCGCGAACAGCGTTGCGGCGAGCGCGACGCGCATGCGCCAGCCGCCGGAAAATTCCGCGCAAGGCCGTTGCTGGTCGGCGGTGGAGAAACCGAGCCCGGCGAGGATCGATGCCGCGCGGGCAGGGGCCGCGTACGCGCCGATGTCGGCGAGCCGGGTCTGGATCTCCGCGATGCGATGCGGGTCGTGCGCTGTTTCCGCTTCCGCCAAAAGCGCCGTGCGCTCGCGATGCGCCTTCAGGACGACCTCGATCAGGCTGTCCGGGCCGTCCGGGGCTTCCTGCGCCAGCCGTCCGATGCGCCAGCGCGGCGGGATCTCGACGTGGCCTTGCTCGGCCGCGATATCGCCCGCGATGACACCGAACAGCGTGGTCTTGCCGGTGCCGTTGCGGCCGACCAGGCCAACCCGAGCGCCGGCCGGAATGCGCGCGGAGGCGCCTTCGATCAGCTTGCGCCCGGCAATGCGGACCGTGAGATCGTCAATGATGAGCATGCCGCGCCTTTTGGCCGACGGCGCGGTCCGACGCAAGCCTGCCGGCGTTCAACGCGCCGGGCCTGGATACTAGATGGATCGATCGTCGCCGCCCTGCCGCAGCTTTATGGCGGCCAGAAATTCCTGCCGCGTTTTGAAATTGGTGCGGAACACGCCGAGCATGCGGCTTGTCACCATCGTTACGTCCGACCGGTGAACGCCGCGCGTCGTCATGCACTCGTGCGCGCCTTCGACCACGACGGCGACGCCGGACGGTTTGAGCACCGCGTTCAGGCACGAGGCGATTTCCGCGGTCATTTTTTCCTGGACCTGCATCCGCTTGGCGTAGACATCGACGAGCCGCACCAGCTTGGAGATGCCCACAACGCGGCGGCGCGGAAGGTAGCCGATGTGAACGCGTCCGATGATCGGCGCCATG
Organism: uncultured Alphaproteobacteria bacterium; assembly: GCA_963831275.1. Lineage (GTDB taxonomy): Bacteria > Pseudomonadota > Alphaproteobacteria > Rhizobiales > Xanthobacteraceae > Pseudolabrys. The sequence goes on from CAWHPN010000002.1 coordinate 195,831, forward strand.
TGGTGTTCGCAGTGCGACTCGAACCGAATGTCACGTAACAGGACCATTTCGTCATAGCCGGCCACTTCCTCGAACGTGCGCCGAAGGTATTCTCGCGGGTCGTCGAAATAGCCCGCGAACCACTCTTCGTAGGCGCGCACGACACGCGCCGGCGTGCCCAGAAGACCTTCGCGGTCCGGGTCATCGCCGGCCCATTGAATGAGCGTTCGAACGGCTGCCTCGGCCGTTGTCCGCGAGGGACGTTCGGCTTTGCTGCGTGGACGCTTAACTGAACGACGACGGGATTTCATCTTGCGCTCCGAGCTTCGCGAAATGGCATTCACTGCTGTGCAACAAAAGAACACCGCGGCTCGGCGAGAAACCTCGGAGGCAGCGGTTACCAGTTACCGTGCATAACAATCGCCGCGGGCTTTTGCTCCACCAAACGGGAACTCGATCGTAGCGCCCAACGAGTGTCCGGTCTGCCCCTTGGTCACGTTGTGACAAATCAATCACATGAGACCTCAAAATGGAGCGGCCTCCGTCTTGGCTGTGATCTGGCCACGGTGGCGCCCTGTTTGGCTGCCGGATTTGCACGAGCGGGGATCGCACGATGTTTCGCAATTCTGTGCGGCTGATTGGCGTCGCATTGACGGCGGGGGCGCTTGGCGCCTGCGCGCAATCGTCCGTTGTCACCAAATCCGAGTTGCGCCCGTCGGCAAGACAGGCGCGCCTGGAGGACAATCGCGAGCCAGCCGCAACCCCCAGACCGGTGGCTGTCAAAACTGCTAAACACACACCGTTTCACCCGGCCAAACATCCGGCCGGAACAGACTTTGTCCCGCTCGGGCTTGCCAGTTTCTATTCGGAAGGCCAGCAGACCGCGAATGGCGAGCAATTCGACCCGAACGCATTGACGGCAGCGCACCCCACATTGCCATTCGGTACGCGATTGCGCGTGACGAGTATCGCCACCGGCCGATCGGTGACAGTTCGTGTCAATGATCGGGGTCCGTACGTCCCCGGGCGCGTTGTCGATGTTTCTTATTCTGCGGCCGAATCGTTAGGGATCGTTGGACGCGGCGTCGCCAAGGTCAAACTTGATGTTGTCCAATAAGGCCGTCCATGAGGGAGTCATCCATTCGGATGACGTGCCCGCGCGACGTTGTTCAATGCCGCGAATGTTTTGATCAAATTTTCGAATAGCGGCCCGCACGATTGCCGTTCAACGTCATCCACAAGCTACGGCAATATTGAATTGCAGGAATGAAAATTGTGCTTGAAGTGTAACAAAGAATTGCCGGAGCAATTGAGTCACTGATTACCAATGATTATTCCAACCGCTGGCTCAGCCATAACATTTCCGTGAATTCTCCGCGAGGTTTTGTAGCTCCGGTGTGTCTTGAGCGGGACGCAATGGTGCATCACAAGGTGCGCTCGCAAAGATTCTTTGCGCCCAATCAATAGTGGAGTTCCTTTAGCATTGGCAGCCAACGCTGAGCGTCCCCCTCCGTCCCTGCTTAGGCGTAACTGCCAGGAGGCCGCCCGATAGGCGGCCTCCTTCTTTGTCTCATTTGCGTGCTCCGGTGTGACCACCGTCACACTCCCGCTGGCATTTTAAGCGCAAAACAGGCTGGTCGCGGCACCGCGCCGATCAACAATCGTGGGGGATACCTTGGAATTTCGCTTTGCCGGATTCGAAATCGATATTGCGCGACATGAGTTGCGGCGAAACAGCGTGCTCGTGCCGATCGAGCCGCAGGTTTTCGATCTGATCGTCTATCTTGTCCGCAACCACAATCGAATCGTCAGCAAGAACGAGCTGATCGAGGCCGTGTGGCAGGGACGCGTGGTGTCGGAGGCGGCACTCAGCTCGCGCATCAGCACGGCGCGGCGCATTATTGGTGACAATGGCGTCGATCAGAACCTTATTCGAACCCACCATCGACGCGGCTTTCGTTTCGTCGGGCCTGTCGAAAGCGCGTCTTTGCTCTCCGATATGTCTGCTCCCGCAGCGCCGCTCGTGCGGCACCGGTCGGGCGGGCCCTCGGTTGCTGTCCTGCCTTTCCAGAACATCAGCGGCGATCCCGCACAGGAATGCCTTGCCGACGGTCTGACCGAAGACATCATCACAGGCCTCTCGCATCAACGATGGTTCTCCGTGGTCGCCCGCAATTCGACTTTCGCCTTCAAAGGCAAAGTGATCGACATCCGCAAGGTCGCAAGCGAGCTCGAGGTGGATTACTTTCTCGAAGGCAGCGTCCGCACGGCCGGCGACCGGATCCGTGTGACGGCTCAGCTGATCGACGCCAGCAAGCGCACGAACGTTTGGGCAAACCGGCACGACGGCCAGTTCGCCGGCACGTTCGATCGGCAGGACGAAATCACCCAACGCGTGGTGGATTCGGTGAAGTCGCAAATCGTCATGGCCGAGGCGGCGCAGGCGCGCCGCACGTTGAACCAAAATCCGGGTGTACCGGACCTGATCCTGCAGGCGCTCCCGCATATGTGGCGCATGCGCACAGAGGAACAAAGGCTCGCTCAGGGGCTGCTGGAGCAGGCGATCGCGCTCGATCCCGGGGACGCCCATGCGCGGGCATTGCTGGGACTAACTCACGTGAACCTGTTCAACCTGGATCCCCACGCGCCCATCAGCGAACTCACCGAAAAGGCGCTCGATAGCGGCGACAAGGCGCTGACCATCGACGACGCGGATCCATGGGGACATCTTGTGTTGGGGCTTGGCTACGCCAGGCGCCGGAGGTCCGACGATGCGATGCGGCACCTGTCCAGGTCCATCGAACTCGATCCCAATTTTGCGCTCGGTCATGCCGGACTTGCCTATGCGCTTGCCTGCGGCGGTCAGCCCGAGCGAGGTCTGCAATTGTTGGAGCGCGGAGCGATGCTCGGTCCACTCGATCCGTTTATCGCGATATATGGTCCGGTCGCGCGCTACATGGCCTTGTTTGCGCTTGAGGACTACGAAGAAACGGTCAAGGTGTGCCGTGCGATGGCAGCGAGGCACCCCAACCACGCCGGTGCGCGGCGCCTGTTGACCGTGTCGCTGGGCTTGCTTGAGAGAATCGACGAGGCCCACGAATGCCTCGCGGAAACGCTCACACTACATCCTGACTTCTCGAGCGACCATGTTGCCAACAACACGGTGTACACGAATCCATCCGACCGGGACCGGTTCCTGCTCGGACTGCAGAAAGCCGGGCTTAGGGATTAGGCTGCAAATTCCATCAAGTCGGTTGCGATGCGCGCAATGACGCCATCCCAATCCCCGTCCGTCTCCTGCCGGTACAGTGCCGCTGTCGGATACCAGGGACTATCGGTTCGATCCAGAAACCATCGCCAGCAGGTATCGAAACGATTGAGTATCCAGACCGGCTTTCCCAACGCGCCGGCCAGATGCGCGGTCGCGGTATCGACCGTGATGATCAGATCCAGATTATCCATGAGCGCGGCCGTGTCGGAAAAATCATTCAGCGCGCTGCTGTAGTCCAGGATGTCCGGACCGTCCCAGTTGCCGCGTTTCAATTCGGCCAGCTCCATTTCTCCCGGCTGACCTTTTTGCAGACTGTAAAATTCGATGGCCGGGTGTCTGAGCGCCGCCAGCCTGGCGAGCGGAATATTCCGCCGCCGGTTGACGGACACCGGTTGATTGGGCCGAATTCCGCCCGACCACACCAACCCGACCCTGCGTTTGGTTTTTTCGCCGAGCCTGTCCGTCCAGGACCGGGATTTCGCCGGATCGGCGGCGAGATATGGAATATCGGCCGGGATATTTGAAACGCCGGTCTTGAGCGCCAGCGGCAGGCTCAACAACGGACAGTGGACATCAAAGTCGGGGAGCGATGCCCCGCTGTGCACGATTTGCACGCCACCGGACAAGCCGGCAAGCAGCGCCGTCAATTGCGGCGGGACTTCCAGGATGACTTTGGCGGCGAGACCGGCGACCAGCGGTGCGTAGCGGCAGAACTGAATCGTGTCCCCCAAGCCTTGTTCCTCGTGCAGCAATATCGTTTTGCCGGCGAGACTTTCGCCGCCCAGCCACGCCGGCTGCGGATAAACGCGGGCAGCGATTGCAGGCGCTTTTCTTTTTCTCCATTCGTAAAGCGGCCATCCTTGCTCGAAGCGGCCCATCAGCAGCAGGAGCAGGCTCTTGTTGAATTGCGCCTCGACGTAGCCGGGATTGAGCGCAATCGCCTTGTCGTAGCTTGCGATCGCCGCCTCGCATTGTTTTAGATAACTCAGCGCGTTCCCGCGATTATTGTGTGCTTCCGCATAGGCTGGCTTGAGAGCGATGGCCTGGTCGTAGCTCGCCAACGCCTGTTGCGCCCGCCCCAAATTGTAAAAGGCGTTTCCGCGATTGTTGTGCGCTTCCGCGTGGCCCGGCCGCAACGCAATAGCCTTGTTGTAGCTCGCGATGGCATCGTCATGGCGTCCCACGGCGTTGAGTGCATTGCCGCGATTGTTGTGCGCTTCCGGAAAGCTTTCTTTCAGGGCAATCGCCTTGTCGCAGCTCTCGAGAGCATCCTGATGCCGTTTGAGGGCGTTCAAGGCATCGGCGCGATTGTTATGGGCCTCCGCATGGTTCGGCTTTAACGCGATCGCCGTGTCGCAGCTTGCCAACGCCTGGTCATGCCGGTTCAAGGCGTTCAATGCGGCGGCGCGATTGGTGTAGGCCTCGGCAAAATCAGGCTTGAGGGCAATGGCCTTGTCCAGGCTCGGCAACGCCTCGGCAAAACGTGCCAAAGCAATCAGTGCGGATCCAAGATTGATATGGGCGGCCGCGACATCGGGACTGAGCTGCAAAACCTCTTGATAGATTTTTTCTGCTTCCGCCAATTTGCCCTGCTGGTGCAGGTGCACGCCCTGACGGAGTTTTTCCTGGAGCGGGGCCGGGATGTCCGTTTTCGCGCGGCGTGTCGCGCGCGAGCCCATCGGTGGCATTGCTGTCAGTCGTCCTGAATCAGGCTTTTGCGAGTTGCGCGGGCACGCTCACGACTCAAAACGCCCTGCATTATGTCGTTCGCACTGGCCCAACACAATCAGCCGGGGTCGATCGAACCAAAATCTGGCCGAAAGGTTCTTAGAGAAGCGGAACCTGGAGATTGAACCAATGACGATAAAAACGCTTGTTTCGGCGCTGGCGGTGCTCGTGAGTGCGATGACCATCGCCTCTGCGCAGAGCCTGCCGAATTATGGCCCCAACGCACCATCACGCGGCGATAGCTACGGCAAACCCTATAGCGGCGCACAGCCGCTCCGCAGCGGCGCACACGCCTATGCGTGGCGGCGCGCGCATCGTCATGTGCACAGGCATCCTCGGCCGCCGAGCGAATAAGGCGCTGCAGGCTCCGGACGATTCTATTGTGGCGTGAGGATGCGGGCGCCTGAAGGCGCTTGGCCGGCCGATATCGGCCTGCAGCAAGCGCACCATAGGCAGTTACATCGGCAGCAGCGTTTCGATCTTCTCGCAGTCGGCGTCGAGGGCCATGCCACAGACGATGATGCCGTGACGGCGGGCCGGTGTTGCCTGGCTGGGCGCTGTACCGATGACTTTTCCGGTCGAAACCGGATTGTTGGCCCGCACCCCATTGGTGTGGACCGTGCGGGCAACCGCGACCGTGGCAAGCAGGGCCGCGATGCCTGCGGCCGCCGAAAGCAGCCTGATTTTGCGGGACATCATTGAGTAACCTCGTAAAGTTCCATCGCCTTTTCCGTGGAGATAGCACGGTTTTTGCTCTGCACAAGCGCCTATTCACTCACATTAATTTGTTCAGTTAAATGATATGGTTGCAGGAATATTGCACTGCGGTAAGTCCGGCCGTTTCCGCGGCGTTTGTTATCCGCGCATTCCCAACATGGAAATAATATTGTAACCGCTGTGGGAACAAAAAACTTGCTCCCAAGTTGGGAACAGTGTAGGGTCTCATGCGCATCTTAGCTTTTAAGGCCCTACGGGACTTTTGGACAAAATACCCTCGCGCAGAAAAGCCGCTCCGCGATTGGTACAAAGTGGTCTCCTCGGCAAGATGGAAAAAGTCCAACGACGTAAAAGCAGCATTTGGTGCCAATGTCGATTTCGTCGGTGATAGCCGAGTCATCTTCGACATAGGAGGCAACAAATACAGGCTAGTTGTTCGGATCGTTTATGACCCGTACTACCGAGTGATGATTAAGTTTGTGGGTACTCACGACGAATACAACAAGATTGATCCGGAGAGCGTGTGATGATGGACATTCGAGCTATCAACACCGATACAGACTACGAATGGGCGCTAAAGGAAGTCGAACAGTATTTCGACAATGTGCCATCCTCTGGCACTCCGGAGGCGGACCGCTTTGATGTGCTTTCCACCCTTATCGAGAAGTATGAGGCAGCACGCTTTGAAATACCGGCCGCTGACCCAATTGACGTGCTGGAATTCGCAATGGAAAGCATGGGCAGGACCCAAGCTGAATTAGGCCATTTGATCACTCGCTCACGCGCCACCGAAATCATGAAACGCAAGCGGCGACTAACACTCCAGATGATTAGAATTATTAGCGAGGCTTGGCATATTCCTGTGGGCGCACTCATCGGTCACTATGAGATCGAGAGCGAGCAAGAAGCCCCCCAAAGAAATAACCAACGTCGGCGCCAATTCGCATAGCGCCAGTCCCGCTTTGGCAGGACTTTCTTTTTCCGGTTCTTTCTTTATCTTCATCCGATGCTGCGGCGGGCCCGAGCACCGCGCCCTTAAGCGGGGATCACGGAGCGCTTTGCAAAACGCGCTGCAATGACGACAATGCGCGTCTCGTGCATCCTACAAATCAGGACCTCATGCCTCTCTCGATCTGCACCGCCTGCGGCACGCAATACCCCGAAAGCGCCAGCACTCCCGCGCAATGTCTGATCTGCGAAGAAGAGCGGCAGTATGTGCCGCCGGGCGGACAAACCTGGACCACGCTGGCGGCGCTGTCGAAAAGCCACATGAACGGCTTCCATGAATACGACACCGGTATCATCGGTATCGGTTCGCAGCCGTCATTCGCCATCGGCCAGCGCGCGCTGCTCGTGCGCACCGATGGCGGAAATGTCTTGTGGGACTGCATTGCCACGCTCGACGCGGCAACCATCGGCATGATCAAGGGTCTTGGCGGCCTGAAGGCCATCGCAATTTCGCATCCGCATTTTTACACAACAATGGTGGAATGGGCGCGCGCATTCGATTGCCCGATCCATCTCAATGCCGCGGACAGCGACTGGATCGTACGCAAGGATAGCGCGATCAAGTTGTGGAACGGCGATACGTTCAGGCTCTGGGATGGCGTTACTTTGGTACGTTGTGGCGGGCACTTTCCGGGCGGCACCGTGATGCATTGGGCTGGCGGTGCGGGTGGCCGCGGCGTCGTGTGCGCGGGCGATATCCTCACGGTCGCCACCGATCGCAAGTGGCTTTCCTTCATGCGCAGCTATCCGAATTTCATTCCGTTGTCGGCGCGCGAGGTCGAACACATCGGCAAGGCATTGGCGCCGTTCAATTTCGACATGGTCTACGGGCACTATTTCGACCGCGTCATCGCCAAGGATGCCAAGCAGGTGCTGGAAAAGTCCGTCGCACGCTACGTTGCGGCGATCAACGGCACGCGAGGTTACTGAGACCGGCGCAGCTTGCGCGGCCACGTGCGGTCAGCCTGCAAAATTAAACCGGCCGCGCGAATGCCGGGTGGGAAACGGCCTCTCGCGCGGCCGGGTGAGTGCGCCCGTGAGAGCGCGACATCACAGCCACATGTCGAGCTAGGTCGTGAGTTGGTCGCCGCTCGGTCTCGTCCAACGATGTGATCGTCGGCCGCACGCGTGAAGGCAAACTTAATTTCGAATTTGCAATGATGCGTATGCGGAACCGCGGCGCGATTCTCCGCGAAATATCACGCGCGCCGTCGCTTTCACATTATTGCGACCCGGCCGTGAAGTGACACACTGCATTACCCGCGAGCGCAGCGGACGAAACGCAAAAGATACAAATTTCGGCAATAACGGCGAAAATTTCGCGCGTTACTCGCCTTCCTTGTCGCCCTTCCCACCAAGCTGCTTGAGCTTGGCGAAGACTGCGCTGACGTTGAGCTCGCCTGCCTTTTTTTCGGGTTCCGCTGCCGCCGCGGCGACCTCAGCTTCCTTGCGCGCGGTGGTCTCGGCGGCCGGCAACAAGGTCGCGCCGGTGTCGATCGGGGCCGGTTTTTCCTTGTTGGCGCGCGAAACTTCGAGATCGAGATCGACCTGCGAGGCGAGGCCAAGTGTCACAGGGTCCATCGGGGTCAGGTTGGCTGAATTCCAATGGGTGCGTTCGCGGATTGATGCAATCGTGGACTTGGTGGTTCCGACCAGCCGCATGATCGCGCTGTCTTTGAGTTCCGGGTGGTTGCGCACCAGCCATAGAATGGCGTTCGGGCGGTCCTGGCGCCGCGACACCGGTGTGTAGCGGGGACCCTTCTTGCCGCGTTCGGTCGCGGGAACCGAGACCTTCGGCTCTGTCAGTTTGAGGCGAATTTCGGGATTTTTCTCCGCTTCGGTAATTTGCTCGCGGCTCAACTGGCCGGTCAAAATAGGATCGAGGCCCTTAATTCCCTGCGCGGCGTCGCCGTCGGCGATCGCCTTCACTTCGAGCGGGTGCAACTTGCAGAACTCGGCAATCTGGTCGAATGACAGCGCGGTGTTGTCCAACAGCCAGACGGCGGTCGCCTTTGGCATCAAGGGTGCTGCGGTCGCCATGGCAAATTCTCCTCTATGCTTCGCCCGCCTCCAGGCGAAGCTTCAGATCATCGATGATGATCGGAAAGTGGCCGGAATATAGGGGCAGCGGCGGGGCCATGCAACCGTTCCGCTTGACAGGGCGGGTCGGTGCGGCCATGTCGATACCGCCGATGCGCGCTAAAATGGCGCGATTTCGAGGTTAATAATGGCGTCAAATTCGACCAAGCCCGTCCTCAAGCTGCTGCTCTGCTCGCCGCGCGGATTTTGCGCGGGTGTCGTGCGGGCCATCGAGTCGGTCGAACGCGCGCTGGCTATCTATGGGCCGCCGGTCTACGTGCGCCACGAGATTGTTCACAACCGTTACGTGGTCGACGGGCTACGCGCCAAGGGTGCGATTTTCGTCGAGGAACTCAGCGAGGTTCCGGACGACCACGCACCGGTAATTTTTTCGGCGCACGGTGTGGCGCGCGCAATCCCCCAGGAAGCGCAACGCCGGAATCTGTTCACCATCGATGCCACGTGCCCGCTGGTCACCAAAGTCCATCGCGAGGCCGAGATTCACAACCGGCGCGGCCGTGAAATTGTCCTCATCGGCCATGCCGGCCATCCGGAGGTCGTCGGGACCATGGGGCAATTGCCGGCCGGCAGCATTACATTGGTCGAGACGCTCGAGGATGTCGGAAAATTCACTCCGCGCGATGCCAACAAGCTTGCCTATGTGACGCAGACAACGTTGTCGGTCGACGACACCGCGGCCATGGTCGCGCTTCTCAAGCGGCGTTTTCCGGATATCAACGGCCCGCATAAGGAAGACATCTGCTACGCGACCACCAACCGGCAGGATGCCGTCAAGCGCGTCGCCCCGGTCGTTGACGCCATGATTGTCGTCGGCGCTCCCAATTCGTCGAACTCGCAACGGCTCAAGGAAGTGGCTGAGAAATCGGGGTGTCCGCGTGCGTTTCTGATGCAACGGGCGGCCGACATCAATTGGTCCGACTTCGCCGGCGTCGCGCGCCTCGGGATCACCGCCGGCGCGTCCGCGCCGGAGGTGCTCGTCGAGGAAATCATGGGCGCTTTCGCCGAGCGTTACATGCTCGACATCGATACCGTCACGGCCACGGAAGAGGGGGTGTTCTTCCCGCTGCCCCGGCCGTTGCGGGAGCATGAGGCGGCGGAGTGACGCTTCATGGCGGTCTATACTGACGTTTCGGCGGACGATCTCACCCGCTTTATTTCCGATTATGACATCGGCGAACTGCGCTCCTACAAGGGCATAGCGGAGGGCGTGGAGAATTCGAATTTTCTGGTGCACACCGGCACCGGCAATTTCATTCTCACGCTCTACGAAAAGCGCGTCGCCGAAAGCGATTTGCCGTTTTTCGTCGGGCTGATGGAGCATCTGGCGGCGCGCGGCATTACCTGTCCGCAGCCGGTGAAAAACAAGCAGGGCGGCAATCTCGGCAAAATCGCCGGCCGGCCGGCATCGATCGTGACTTTTCTCGACGGGCTGTGGATCCGCCGTCCCAGTCCCGGCCACTGCGCCGCGGTTGGAGAGGCGCTCGCGCGGCTGCATCTGGCGGGCGCGGATTTCAAACTCAAGCGCCCCAACGCACTCTCGATTGAAAGCTGGCGGCCGCTTTATGAGCAGGCCAAAGCGCGCGGCGATAGCGTGCGGCAGGGCCTTTGTGCGGAAATTGCAGAGGAGCTGGATCGTCTGGAAAAGACCTGGCCGCGCGCGCTGCCGCAGGGCGTCATCCACGCCGATCTTTTTCCGGATAATGTGTTCTTCCTCGGCGACAAGCTCTCAGGTCTCATCGACTTTTATTTTGCCTGCACGGATACGCTCGCCTATGACGTGGCCGTGTGCCTCAATGCCTGGTGCTTCGAGCCGGATCATTCGTACAACGTCACAAAGGGCCGGGCGTTGCTTAACGCGTATGGAAAGGTGCGTACGTTTGGCGGGGCGGAACGGGATGCGCTGCCCACTCTCGCGCGCGGCGCGGCCATGCGGTTTCTGCTCACCAGGCTGGTGGACTGGTTGGCGGTGCCGGACGGTGCGCTCGTTCGGCCGAAAGATCCGCTGGAATACTACCGCAAACTGCGTTTTCACCAGTCGGTGAAGAGCCTGCAGGACTACGGCCTCGGCGTATGAGTGAGCGCGTGACGATTCACACCGACGGCGCCTGTTCCGGCAATCCGGGACCTGGCGGGTGGGGCGCTATTCTCACTTTTGGCGACAAGGAAAAAGAACTCAAGGGCGGCGAAACCCACACGACCAACAATCGCATGGAATTGATGGCGGCCATTTCAGCGCTGGAGGCGCTCACGCGGCCTTGCGCGGTCGATCTTCACACCGACAGCGAATATCTCAAGAACGGCATCACCGGCTGGATCCACGGCTGGAAAAAAAACGGCTGGCGCACGGCCGACAAAAAGCCGGTGAAAAATGTCGATCTGTGGAAGCGGCTCGATGAGGCACTCGGGCATCACACCGTGCATTGGCACTGGGTTAAGGGTCATGCCGGTCATGCCATGAACGAACGCGCCGACGAACTCGCGCGCGAAGGACTTGTCGCTGCGCGCGCGGGTGCTGTCGGTGCGATGAAGACGAGGTAGCCGCGAAACGCCTAAAGCTGCCCAAGCAAGGCCTGGCCGCCCGAAACGTCGCACTTGCCGGGCGCATCCTCGATGTTGAGTTTTTTCACCACACCGTCTTCGACCAGCATCGAATAACGCTTCGAACGCGTGCCGAGACCGTTGCCGGAGCCATCGAAAGCCATGTCGATCGCCTTGGCGAATTCGCCGTTGCCGTCGGCAAGAAAATCAATCTTGCCCTCTGCGCCGGTTGATTTCTTCCAGGCCTCCATGACGAAGACGTCGTTGACGCCGGTGACGGCGATCGTGTGCACGCCCTTCGCCTTGATGGCGGCTGCATTGTTGAGAAAGCTCGGGATGTGCAGGTTGTTGCAGGTCGGCGTGAAAGCGCCGGGCACGGCAAAGAGCGCGACCTTGCGGCCTTTGAAAATCTCGTCGGTGGTTTTCCAGACGGGTCCTTCGGTCGTCATGACCCGGAATTTGGCATCAGGCAATCGATCGCCGACCTTGATAGGCATGGATATCCTCTCGCGTTGGGGAAGCTTCTTTGGTGGGTAATTACGCCGTTGCGGCCGGTTAGTCGAGATGGGTTTTGACCTCGGCGGCGCGTTCACCGGTGACCACGGTGAAAGTCAAATCGAGCGGGCCTTTCGGATCGACGCCTGGCGGCAATCCATCAAGTTCGAAGCTGAATTGCGCTCGCCCCGCTTGCGACGATGTTACAGGTTTGGGAATGGGCAGGGCCCATTGTGGTGTCGGTCCTTCGACAAATACCTCGATCGTTTTTCCGGCGGGGGCGCCGATGTCAACCGCGACCATCGGCTTCGACCCTTTGGTCACGCGGTGCGCTGTAAGGCCCAGTTGGGCAGCGGTGACTTGCTTGGGCACGCGCGCCTCGGCCGCCGCCAATGCCGGTTCATGGCTGCTGTCACCACCAAGACTCAGTTCCGCTCGTCCTTCAGCGGGCACGCACAGCTTTTCACAAACCGCGTAATCGATTTTCATGCGCAGCCGCACGGGCTTGCCAGCATTTTCCGGCGCGACCGAGACCGGAAGGATGACGTCGCCTTTGTAGCCAAGGCTTTGGCCGGTCGCATCGGTGAACAGAAGAGGTGCCGGATAGAGCACCTTGGCATCTTTCAGGTTTTCCGAGCCTGAAAAGTCGACGTGCGGCGGCACGCCGGAATCTCCCGGATAGCGCCAGTAAGTTTTCCAGCCAGGCTGCATCTTGATCTCAATGCCGGCCCTGAGACGCGTGTCGTTCGCCTTATTGCTTCCGGCAACCAGCCTGATCGCCGATTTGACATCTTCGCTCCATGGCGATGCGTCGCCGGCCCGCACCGGCGCGCCCGAGACGGTAACAATGCCGCAAGCGGCCAAGGCCGCACACAATGATCTGTGAATATCGCTCATTGCTGACGGTCTAGTTGGTAACCGCATGCCGCGCCATTGAATTCCTTGTGAGCCGCCGTTGAACGCAGAATTCGGCAGTTGTTCGCCACAATTGTCACATGAATTGTGACGGTGACGATTGAACTTTCGGCTGCATGCGTCGTTTGCAATGGCGGTTCTATCGGGTAACCTTTCGCCATGAAGACTTCACGCAAATCGACGCAGCCGCCCCCGGGGCGCGGCTATCTCGACGGGCAAATGCTGATCGCGATGCCGGCAATGAATGACGAACGGTTTACGCGTGCGGTGATCTACGTTTGCGCACATTCGACCGAAGGCGCCATGGGTATTATCGTCAATCACCCGGCAGCCAACATCAAGTTTCCAGATCTGCTGGTGCAACTCGAAGTCATCCCGGCCGCGGAACGCATTCAGCTGCCGACTCGCGCTGAAGACGTGAAAGTCCTCAAGGGCGGCCCGGTCGAGACCGGCCGCGGCTTTGTTTTACATTCAGCGGATTTCTTTATCGAAAACTCCACGCTGCCGATCGATGAAGGCATATGCCTGACGGCAACGCTCGATATTCTCAAAGCAATCGCGCGCGGCAATGGACCGGCCAGCGCCATTCTCGCGCTTGGTTACGCCGGCTGGGCGCCCGGGCAACTTGAACAGGAAATCCAACAAAACGGGTGGCTGCATTGCTCCGCCGATACCGAGCTGATCTTCGGCCAGGATACCGATCACAAATACGAAAAAGCCCTGCGCAAGATCGGTATCGATCCGGGCATGTTGTCGAGTGAAGCCGGCCACGCCTGAAATTTTCAGGCCGACAATTATTCCGACGCAATCTTGAGCGCGCGCAGGCGGGTCGGCTTGTCGACCAGCAGATCACGGGCTGCTTCGGACGTCATCGGCTCGCCAAACGCGAAACCTTGCGCGTATTCGCAGCCCAGCTGATAGAGCTCGACCGCATCGGAGTCGCTTTCCGCGCCTTCTGCGACAACTTCCATACCGAGGTCGTGTGCCAGTGCGATGATCGAGCGCAGAATCACGGGCCGGGTGCCGCGAGATGTCGTGCGCACGAATGACTGATCGATCTTGATCGTGTCGAACGGGAAACGCTGCAAATAGGCAAGCGAGGAATGGCCAGTGCCAAAATCATCAAGCGACAGGCCAGCGCCAAGCTCCTTGATGCGTGTCAACATCTGCGCTGCATGTTCGGGATTTTCCATCACCAGAGACTCTGTGATCTCCAGCTTGAGCGTCCCGCGCGCGAGCGCCGTGCGTCCCAATACGCTCCGCAAATCCTGAATGAGGTCGTGGCGCAACAATTGCCGCGATGACACATTCACGCTGGCGAACACCGGCTCGCGTGCGCGCGTCGCAGCCTGCCATTGCGCCAGTTGCCGGGCCGTATGATCGAGCACAAAAAGGCCGAGATCGACGATCAGGCCTATTTCTTCGGCAATGTTGATGAATTCCGCCGGCGACAAACGGCCGAGCTTGGGATGATCCCAGCGGGCCAGCGCTTCAAACCCGGCGATGGCACGATCTTCCAGCCGGACGATTGGCTGGTAGAGGACCTTGATCTCCTCGCGCTCGATCGCGCGGCGCAGTTCCAATTCCATCGTCAGCCGGTCGGTCTTGCGGGAACGCATGGCCGGCTTGAAAATCTCGATGCGGTCGCCGCCGATACGCTTGGCATAGTACATCGCAAGTTCGGCGTCCTTGAGCACTTCTTCGGTGCGGTGAGGCTGATTTTCGGCAAGCGCCAGTCCGATCGAGGCTGTCAGGAATATCTCGCGATCATTGAAGGCAATCGGCGCACGCAGTGTGCGCCGAATGGTTTCGGCAAAAGCCACAATGCGTGCGGGCTCGCGCTCCGAAAGCAAAATCAGCGAGAATTGATCGCCGGAAAGTCGGGCCAGCGTGTCCTGTGGTTTGAGCAAACGGGACAGCCGTCGCGCGATGGTAAGCAAAATGGAATCGCCTACCGCAATTCCGACGGAATCGTTGACCTGCTTGAACCGATCGAGATCGATGACGACGATTGATGGTCGGATTTGCGGCTCGGCATGGGCAAAACCGAAAGCGGCCTCCATGCGGTCGATGAACAGCTCACGATTGGGCAGGCCGGTCAGGTTGTCGTGGACCGCGTCAAAAAGCAGCCGCTCCTCGGCGTTCTTGAAATCGGTGACGTCGGTCAACGTACCGACCAGACGCACGACTTCGCCGTCAGAGCCGACGACCGGGCGCGCCTTCAAGGCGAACCAAAGGAAATTGCCGTCGGCGGTTCGCAGCCGGAAATCCTGGGTGAGGCGACCGCGACGCTGTTCGACGACGCCATCGAGAGAGGCGCGAAATCGATCACGATCGAGTGGGTGCAGCACGTCGAGCCAGGTAGCCGCCGGACCTTCCAGCGTGCCGCGCTTGAGACCCAGCATGTGCTCGGTCTCGGGGCTCGTAAACACCTTGTCCGCGGATACATCCCAATCCCAGATCAGGTCGCCGGCGCCGGTCAGCGCGAGTGCGCGGCGCTCGACATCGGACACGATGCCGTGGGTAATTCCGCCCGCGAACGCATGCTGCATGACCGTAAAGCCGATAAGCATCACGATGAGGACGAGGCCGCCAAGCAGCGCCGGACCGATAATGTCATTCGTCACCAGGCCTGTGACGGCGAGACCTGCGGCGGTAGTCCATACGACGAGCAACAGCCAGGTCGGGATCAGCAGAACGGCGCGGTCAAAACCGTGAGTTGAAAGATAGATCACGAGCGCAAGCCCGAGCACCGCGATACCGGCAAGCGACATGCGGGCGATGCCGGCGGCGACTGCCGGGTCGAAGACGGCGACTGCGATCAGCGCAGCAAGCGCCGCAAGCCAGGCGATGGTGATGTGGGCATAGCGCACATGCCAGCGCGATAGATTGAGATAGGCGAACAGGAATACCAGCAGTGTCGCCGACAGGATTGCTTCACCGCAGGCGCGCCAAACACGCTCGGCGCCGGCCGACATGTCGAAAACTTTACCCCAGAAGCCGAAGTCGATGCCGATATAGATCAGCACGGCCCAGCCGAGCGCGGCGGCGGCCGGAAACATGATCGAACCCTTCACCACGAACAGAATGGTGAGAAACAGCGCGAGCAAACCGGCAATGCCGATCACGATCCCATAGTAAAGGGTGAAGGAATTGACCTTGTCCTTGTACGCGTCGGGCTCCCACAAATAGATCTGCGGAAGTTTGTCGGTGCGCAGTTCGGCGACGAGCGTAATGACGGTGCCGGGATCGAGTGTAATGCGGAAAATATCGGCAGTGCTGCCTTCCTGCCGCACCGGACGGTCACCGGTTGAGGGCGTGATTGCCGCAATGCGCGAAAGACCGAGATCGGGCCAGAACAGACCCGATCCGACCATGCGATAATGCGGTGCCACTATCAGGCGGTCGATTTGTTCATCGCTGTTATTGGTCAGCGCGAGAACCGCCCAATTGGTGTTGCGCTCACGTGCGCGCACCTCAATACGTCGCACGATGCCATCGGGGCCTGGCGCGGTGGAAACCTGGATGCGGTCGCTTTCGGTTTTTTGCAGTTCGGTCGCGGCCGTCAAATCGATGGCAGAGACATCGAGTCGCACGTTGACCGCTTCAACCGCGCGCGCGGCGCTGGCCGCCAGCAGCGAAGCGGCGAGCGCGATCGCAACTGCGGTCAGGCAACGTACCCTAGTCAAAGAAAAACCCCCGCCCGCGGCATCGCCTTGCAGCCTGGGGCTCTGGCCTTGCCGAGAATGAAAATCGCCAAACAATCGCACCCTGTTCAGTTTTAAGTCTGACATTGCGCCGATTTCGCGGCCCTGGCAGAAACAGCCGTTCCGTCAAAATGTTAGCACGATTTTGCCGATATGGGCGCTGGATTCCATAAGCGCATGGGCAGCGGGTGCGGAAGCCAACGGGAAGGTCTTGTAAATGACCGGTTTTACCTTTCCGGCGGCTATCAGGGGCAACACCTTAAACTCAACAGCGCGTGCGATTGCGCCTTTATCGGCGACCGAGCGCGAGCGCAAAGTCGAACCGGTGTGATGCAGCCGTTTGAGCATGATGCGGCGGAAATCGACCGTCGCCTTCGGGCTTCCCTGAAACGCGATTTGCACGATGCGCCCCTCCATCGCCGCGGCTTCGTAATTGCGCGCGATGTAGTCCCCACCCACCATGTCCACTATAACCTCTGCGCCCTTGTCGCCGGTGGCTGACTTTGTGGCCGCGACAAAGTCCTCGGTCTTATAGTTAACGGCGACGTCGGCGCCGAGCTTGCGGCAAGCATCACACTTTTCCTGCGAGCCGGCAGTCGTGATCACGCGCGCGCCGAACGCCTTGGCGAGTTGAATGGCCACCGTGCCGATGCCCGACGAGCCGCCATGGATCAACAGCGTTTCGCCACTTTTGAGGCCGCCGCGTTCAAACGTGTTGTGCCAGACCGTGAAGAAAGTTTCAGGGATCGCAGCCGCTTCGACCGGCGTGAGGCCCGACATTGGCAGCGCGTGACTTTCATGAGCGATGCAATATTCGGCGTAGCCGCCGCCGACCACCAGAGCCATCACTCGGTCGCCGAGCTTCCAGCGCCTCACGTCCTTGCCTGACGCTACGATCTCGCCGGCGATTTCAAGGCCGGGAATATCCGGTGCGCCGGGCGGGGGCGGATAAAGCCCCATCCGCTGCATGACGTCAGGGCGGTTCACGCCCGCGGCGGCAACCTTCACCAGGATTTCGCCATCACCTGGAACCGGCATCGGACGTTGTTCGGGGACCAGCATTTCGGGGCCGCCGGCAGCCTTGATGCCAATTGCGGTCATTTTGGTTG
Organism: uncultured Alphaproteobacteria bacterium; assembly: GCA_963831275.1. GTDB lineage: Bacteria > Pseudomonadota > Alphaproteobacteria > Rhizobiales > Xanthobacteraceae > Pseudolabrys. The sequence goes on from CAWHPN010000002.1 coordinate 213,398, forward strand.
GTAGCGCGGCCATGATGCCCTCTAATCACTGTGGAATCGCAGACTTGTTTAAGCGGGTCGCATCGATGTGACAACCGAAGCGGTGATGGCTAAATTTCATTGCGCAGGAGACCACCTATGCCGGCGATTGATGAAGACGACAAACCGAAGAAGAAAATCTCGCATGAGATCGGCCAGGATTTGACGCTGCTCTCGGTCGAAGAGCTCGGCGCGCGCGTGCAGCTACTACACGACGAGATCAACCGGATCGAAGCGGACATGAAGCAAAAGCGCGCGTCGCGCACGGCGGCTGATCAGTTTTTCAAGCGGTAATATTGATCCACACAGCAACGCAACTCTCGTCGCCCAAGCCGGAGCACTTAAAAAAATTTTTGGCATTGCGCGTATGTTTTTAAGTTGTCGTTAAGCTTTCTCGACCATTACTGGCATTGTCCATCTTCATGTGGACATTGAGTGGCTCCTGTCCACTCTGTTTGACGCCTCCCTGTTATCACCTTGAGCCGCCGGCAACGGCGGCTCCTTTTTTTGTGCCAATATGGGGCAAATCTACTAGCGCCAGCGCGGCTTACTAAGATTTGCGCGGCAACTATATCGCGAAGTTAACCATATCGCTGTCTGGACAGAGATAGTGCGCACACGCCATGCTTACTCAATCGTTTACAGCGCGAGCATCCGCTCTGCGCGAGGTGAGGCGTCGCGAGATGTCGGACAAGTCGATCCACGACACACATACGGTATCGTTCGGTGAGCGGCTCGCCAGTTCGCAAATATTCACAGACCTCTTTCGCGACGGTATGGCGCTGGTCGAAGAAACCGCAACCTATCTCGATGGTTCCGGCCGGCAGCAATCGAAGAAACTTGAGCGTGCCGCGGCACTGGCTTACGCCACCGAAAGTATGAGGTTGACGACCAGGCTCATGCAGCTCGCGTCGTGGCTGCTGCTTCACCGCGCGGTCAAGGAAGGCGAGATGTCGCTCGTCCAGGCAGGCAAGGAAAAAAGCAAGGTTAAGCTTGCGACCACCGAGACGCATGATCCCGAAAACGTCGAACTGTTGCCGCCGACGTTGCGTGCACTCATCGAGCGGTCACAGAAGCTTTATGCGAAGGTGCGTCGGCTCGACGCCACGATCTATAATCCGGGCGCGGCCGAGCGGCCGCCTGCGATCAATCCGGTCGAGCGCCAGCTCGGCCTGTTGAAAGCTGCCTTCGGCGCAGAGCGCGTCTGAACCGGCAGTTTTCTGGATTGTATCGAGCTTGAAAACAAAAACCCCCGCAGATGCGGGGGTTTTTTAATACGGGACGTTTGGTTATTTCTTGTCGTCGGTCTTCAGGAAGCCCGAGAATTTCTTCTGGAAGCGCGACACGCGTCCTCCGCGGTCGACGAGCTGCTGCTGACCGCCGGTCCATGCCGGGTGCGACCGCGGGTCAATATCAAGATGAAGAACATCACCTTCTTTGCCCCAGGTCGACCGCGTACTGAATTCGCTGCCGTCGGTCATGATGACCTTGATGGTGTGGTACTCAGGATGGATATCTTGTTTCATCTTTCGTTTCCGGGGCGCGCCGACGCGCCAATAAGGGCTGGATTTGGTGGCTCGTATACAGCAGGCCATTGCCGGCGGCAAGCCGCGCGATTGACCATCGTCGGGCCCGCAAGGCATTAAGGATGCGGGGAGGCGGCAGAGGCATTGCATGAATTTTGCCAGCGATGGGAGAGGCCTCGACGTCGCCAGCGCCCCTGCGCCGGGCGAGCGGCGCAAGCTCCAGATCAGGCCGCTTGCACGGCTGTTGCCTTACGTCATCAATTACCGCGGCCGTGCTCTTGCAGCGTTCGCTGCATTGATCGTCGCCGCTCTGACGACGTTGGTCGTGCCGGTCGCGGTGCGCCGCATGATCGATTTTGGTTTCTCCGACAAAGCCATCCAGCTGATCGACAGTTATTTCGCGGTGATGATCGGGGTCGTCGCCGTGCTCGCCGTTTCCAGCGCATTGCGCTACTACTTGGTGACCACTTTGGGCGAACGCATTGTTGCCGATCTGCGTTCCGATGTGTTCGCGCATCTTACGCGGCTGTCTTCCGCATTTTTCGACGCGGCGCGCACCGGAGAGATCGTATCACGGCTCACCGCCGACACGACGCAAATCAAATCGGCCGTAGGCGCTTCGGTCTCGATCGCATTGCGCAACCTGCTGCTCTTCTTCGGTGGTGCCGCAATGATGGTCGTCACCAGTCCGCGGCTATCGTTATTCGTTCTCGGCGCGATACCCGTGATCGTGCTTCCATTGGTTGGCTTCGGTCGCGCGGTTCGCAAGCGCGGCCGCGCAGCGCAGGACACGCTTGCCGCGGCCTCCGGCTATGCCAACGAACTCATCGGCGCCATGCGTACGTTGCAAGCCTTCACCAACGAGAAATTGGCACAATCGCGTTTCTCTGCTGCCGTCGAGCAGGCTTACGCCGCCGCATGTGACGCCAGCAAAGTGCGTGGCCTGCTGACGGCTGGAGTGATCTTTCTGGTCTTTACCAGCATTGTGGTGGTGCTGTGGGTCGGCGCGCAGGATGTGCTCGCGGGAAGCATTACGCCGGGTCGCCTTGGGCAATTCGTCCTGTACGCAGTATTTGCCGCCGGCGGCCTTAGCGAACTCAGTCAAGTGTGGGGAGAAATTACGCAGGCGTCGGGCGCGGCGGAGCGTCTTTTTGAACTTCTGGACGTCGAAACTCAGATCAAGCCTCCGCAGCGTCCCGTTGCATTCCCGAAACTGGCTGCTGGCGACGTTGAATTCCATGACGTTAGCTTCGCCTATCCCGGTCGCCCCGACATTACTGTGCTTGATCATATTTCCTTCCGAGTTGTGCCGGGTGAAAAGCTGGCTCTGGTTGGTCCATCGGGCGCGGGTAAGAGCACGGTCTTCCAATTAATCCTGCGATTCTACGACCCGGTTTCGGGCAGTGTCAGTCTTGACGGGGTACGGCTTACCGATGCGGACCCCGCGGCCTTGCGCGCCCGCATTGCGCTGGTACCTCAGGATGCCGTTATCCTTGGCGCGAGCATTCGTGAAAACATCGCGTTTGGACGGCCCGATGCAACGGCTGCAGAGATAGAGAAAGCGGCCGAGGCGGCGCACGCGTTCGAATTCATCCGCCGTCTGCCCATGGGTTACGAAACGCCGGTCGGCGAGCGCGGCGTCACATTGTCGGGCGGTCAGCGTCAGCGAATCGCAATTGCGCGCGCAGTTTTGCGCAAAGCGCCGCTTCTTTTGCTCGACGAAGCGACATCATCACTCGATGCTGAAAGCGAAACTTTGGTGCAGCAGGCACTCAAGCGGCTGATGCTCAACCGCACCAGCATCGTGATCGCGCATCGGCTCGCTACAGTACAAAATTGCGACCGTATTCTCGTTCTCGACCAGGGCCGCATTGTCGAGGAGGGGACACACGCCTCGCTGGCCTCGGCCGGTGGCCTCTACGCCCGGTTGGCAAAGCTGCAGTTCGAAATGGCGTAGCTCACGGCCGCCAGGCCATTTTATTGACAGCTATTCCCGATATCGGGTTTTTGCCTTCTCCCGCAAAAATGAAGCCATGCTTTTCGTAAAAACGGATGGCGCGAAAATTATCCTTGTTGACGAGAAGCTCGAGACCTTTTGGAGATAGTCTTTTGGCCTCGTCAAGCAGGAGAAGGGCAATGTTCGAACCCCAATCCTCAGGCGCCACCACGATCTGATCGAGATACATTGTGTTCTGATCGACCGTGACGAAACCGACAACTGTGCCATTTCGTTCGGCAAGGATGATCTGGGCCGTAGGCACCAGCTCCTTGCGCCAGCGCTCGCGCCACCACGGAACGCGCGCGTTAAAGTCGAGATGCGGATAGTGTTTTGCCCATGTGCGCCGCCATAGCTCGATGGCCGCGTCTTCGTCGGCGGCGGCGTACCGGCGCAACCTGCAGGTTTTCTCGCTCACCGTTCGGTCAGTTTGAACTCAATGCGACGATTACGCTTGTAGGCATCTTCCGTCTTGCCGAGGTCGATCGGCTGAAACTCGCCAAACCCGGCGGCGACCAGTCGTTGCGGCGATACGCCCTTGCCAACCAGGTATTGAACGACGGAAATCGCACGCGCCGCCGACAAATCCCAGTTGGACTTGAACACGCCGCCGACGGCGATCTGCCGCACGTCAGTATGACCGTCGACGCGCAAAACCCAGGCAAGATCGGTCGGGATCTGTTTTTCCAGCTCGAGTAACGCATCGGCTACTTTGTCGAGCTCGGCACGACCCTCGGGCTTGAGATCGGCCTTGCCGGTGTCGAAAAACACCTCTGACTGGAGCACGAAGCGGTCGCCCACGACGCGCACGTCAGTGCGGTTGCCGAGAATTTCGCGAAGCTTGCCGAAGAAATCGGAGCGGTAGCGTTTCAACTCGTTCACGCGATTGGCCAACTCCAGATTGAGCCGCTGGCCAAGCTCGGTGATACGGCTTTGGGATTCCTTGTCCTTCTTTTCCGACGCGTCGAGCGTCTGTTCGAGCGCCGCAAGCTGACGGCGCAATGCGGCGATTTGCTGATTGAGCACCTCGACCTGAGCCAGCGCGCGTGCGGAGAGTTTTTTCTCCCCCTCGATCTGTCCGGTGAGTTCCGAAACCTTGCCCTGAGCCGCCGCGGTATCTGCACCGGCGCCTTCGGCGGCGGTTTTCAACCGGTCCCGCTCATTTTCCGCAGTGGCCAGTGTGGCGCGCAATTGGGCCAGTTGATCTGCCAGATCGGCTTTACCCGATTTCTCAAGTCCCAGCAGTTCGGTGAGCTGCGCGATTTGTGCGTTCAGGCGATTGAGCGCGGTGTCCTTTCCCGCCACTTCCTGCTGGAGATAAAACTGAACGACCACAAAGACAGTGAGCAGAAAAATTATGCCGAGGATCAGCGTCGACAATGCATCGACAAAACCCGGCCAGTAATTCATGCCGCTGTCGCCGCGGCGGGTTCGTGCTAGCGCCATAAATGCCAACTCAACGGTTCACGTTCTCGCGCACCATGACTTCCAGCAGCTTCTTGATCTCGCGCTGCTGATCGGCCTGCAAATCCACCCAGTCGCGGATCATCTGTTGTTCGGTGCGCATATGATGCACCAGCCCCTGGATGGCCTCGGCAAGATTGGCCATGGCAGTGGAAGATGACTTGCCGGCTTCGACGTGATCGACCGCCTCGCGCAATCGCTCTATCGCCGAACGAACCTCGCCGGTGACACCGGCAGCGACCGCGGGCTCGGCCGCCTGATCGTAAACGGTCGTCGATAGCCAATCCTCAAGCTCCGTATAAAACCGGTTCTGCGCCTGACTCGATTGCAGATCGAGAAAGCCGAGAACCAGAGAGCCAGCTAGCCCGAACAACGAGGAGGAAAATGAAATGCCCATGCCCGAGAGCGGTGCTGCGAGGCCCTCGCGCAGGGAATCAAACATGGAGCCCGCATCGCCGTTTGCCTTGAGCCCCTGTATGACGTTGCCGACGGAACTCACGGTTTCGATCAAGCCCCAGAACGTACCAAGCAGGCCGAGAAACACGAGCAGTCCGGTCATGTAGCGGGAAATATCGCGCGCCTCATCCAGCCGCGTGGCGATCGAGTTCAAGAATGCCCCGCATGAGTTGCGAGGACATCGCCATGCGGCCGACCCGGCTGCCAAGAATTGCCGCCATGGGCGCCAGGAGAACCGGCGCTCGATCGACCGCCAGGCCGGGATCTGCGAGCCGGAAATTATTGACCCAGGCGATCTCAGGATAAAGTCGCAAGACCTGGCGCGCCGACAATACGATGCCGACGACTTCGACCCCGATGATGAGTGCGTTCAAGCCCGGGTTGGCCATGAATGCGACTTCGATCTGCTTGTGAAGAACGAAGGCAATCAGTCCAACCAGGATGACGAAGACCAGCATCCGGATCAGAAAGATGCGAGGAGACGACAGCTTAAGCGGATCGAGTTCTTTGGCCATGAGGTTACATGTTACGCGGGATGCGGCGCTTGCCCAGTACTATGACACAAACCGGCAATAGGAAAAAAGCAGTTGTGGCGGAACCACGTCGCATTAAGCCGCTGATTGAGTTGAAATTGCGGTGCCCTATGCCTTGCCTGCCTTTTTGAGCACACTCACCAGCTCTTTGTGAATGTGCTCATTGCCGGCCACGATCTGCCCCTTGTCGAAAATATCATCGTTGCCGTTACAGTCCGATACGAAACCGCCGGCTTCCCGCACCATGATCAGCCCGGCCGCCACGTCCCATGGTTTAATATCGCGCTCCCAATAGCCGTCGATCCGTCCAGCCGCGATCCAGGCAAGATCAAGCGCTGCCGCGCCAAAGCGGCGCAGACCGGCAACCTGCTCCTGCAATGCTGCCGTTTCTTTTTGTGAAAGTCCGATGTCCCCGCGGCCATGGTGCGGCAGCCCGCATGCAATGACACTATCAAAAAGCCGCTTTCGTGCGGCGACCCGGATGCGCTGCTCATTGAGGAATGCGCCTTTGCCGCGCTCGGCGATAAACATTTCCTCGTTTGCGGGATTGTAAATCAGGCCCGCAACGACCATGCCTTCCCGCTCAAGCGCGATAGAGATGGCGAATTGTGGAATGCTATGCAAAAAATTGGTGGTGCCGTCGAGCGGATCGACGATCCATGTGTGTGATTTGTCGGTGCCCTCGCGCAGGCCGCCTTCTTCGCCGAGGAAGCTGTAGCCTGGCCTGCCTTTCATCAATTCCGTATGGAGCGTCTCCTCGGCGCGTCGATCGGCAGCTGATACGAAATTGGCTGGTCCCTTCAATGACACCTGTAATTTTTCGAGCTCGCCAAAGTCCCGTTTAAGCGCGCGCGCCGCCTTGCGCGCAGCTGCGATCATCACATTCATGAGTGCGGAATGTTGCATAGCGCGTGCGGTCTGCCCGTGAAGGCAGGCGCCGTCAAGGGCGGGCCGCCGCCACGGTCGATAGCCATTTCTTGGCCGCCTTGTCGGCAGTCTCGCGCACCGCGGCGGTTTGCTTGCCGGCAAAGACATCGAGATCGGGGTCGCTGTTACCGCTGGCCTTCGCAACCATGTGCCATTTGACGCATTCTGTCGGATCTGCCGGCATGCCGCGGCCCGCCATCAGAATCCGCGCCAGGCGATTTTGCGCGATCGGGTTGCCGAGATGCGCAGCTTTGAGAAACAACAGCGCGGCAGCAGCTTCGTCCTTTTTGACGCCTTCGCCATTGAACTGCGCGATTGCGAATTCGACCATGGCATCGACGTTGCCGCCGATTGACGCCTGCTGCATAAGCCGCATGGCTTTGCCTATATCTTTCGATACGCCGCGGCCGTCTTTGTACATTGTGGCGAGCGCGTATTGCGCTTCGGAACTGCCGTTTTCTGCAGCGATGGCGAACAGTTCGCCGGCGCGGTTGAGATCCTGCGGGAATTGCTGGCCTTGCAGATAGAGCAGGCCGAGGTCGTAGGCGGCACCTGCGTGGCCAAGTTTCGCGGCCGCTTCCAGTAGACGTGCCGCCTCTGCCAAATTGCGCGCTCCCGCGCGCCCCTGGAAATTGAACATTGCCAGTGCGAACAGCGCGTCGCGGTCACCTTTCGCGGCAGCGAGTTTATACCATTGCGCGGCTTTCGAATCGTCGCGCCCAATGCCAAGCCCCTGCGCATAAATTTCGCCGAGGAGGGTCATGGCGGCCGGATCGTCCTGCTGGGCCCGTTTGGCTGCCTCATTAAATGCCGTGATGTAGTGGCCGCGCTGGTAAGCGCCATAAGCGAGATCGGCATTCGGGTCCGCATTCGCCGGCGCCTCCGGTGCCGGCGGAGGCAGCTTTTTCGTGACCTGGGCAACGGCCGGCGTGACGCACGCGGCGACTGCAAGCGGCGCCAGCACGATGAGGCCGTATAACGCCTCTCTCATGCCGTTGTCTCCCTCGGTTGGAGATAGCGGGCGGCGTCATCAATCGTCGCCGCAATTGCCTGTGTGTCCCGCCAAAGAAAATCGCCGAGCGCAATGAAGTCGGCGCCGGCTGCCACCAAGGTCGCGATCTCGTCGAGCGAGGCGGCATATCCGACGCACGGTATTTCGAATACTTCCGCCCACCAGGCGACGCGATCCTCGATCGCAGACAGCGCCGGCCGCGTTTCCGTCGCGTCCGGTTCCCCGAACATGACGTAGTCGGCGCCTCGCTCTGCGGCGAACATGGCGTCGTGCCGGCTCGCAAGTCCGCCGGCGCCAACAATGCGTTCGGGTTTTAGTTGCTCTATTGCTTCCGTGAGCGATGCGATGCCGGTCAAGTGCGCACCGTCGGCACCGGCGCGCGCGACCAGTGTCTCATGGCCGCTGAGCAAAAGTGCCGCATCTTTGCCTTGCACCGGGGCAGCGAGCGCCTTGGCGCAATTGATCAGGGTGCGTTCATCGGCCTCGCCGAACCGCAGCAGTACTGCCGCGACATCCCCAGCATCAAGCGCGGCGTTGAGCTGAGCGAAAAAGGTGGACGGGTCCACGATTGTTGGCGTGGTGAGATAGAGGCGGGGCGCCGGACGCGGGGCCACCTGTTTGGGTCGTGGAGACATACCCTCCGGATGCTAGCCTAATCGGGCGAAAAATTGACCTGGGCCATCACTTGACCGCGGTGTCGCAGGTCTTTGCGAATTCAGCAAGCTCGCATGCCATGCGAGCTATTATGCTATCCCATTCGCCGATCTGCGGCTGCCGGAAGAGCCGGGCGCTGGGGTACCAGGGGCTGTCGGTGCGATGACAAAGCCAGCGCCAGTCCTGAATATGAGACAACAGGAGCCATAGCGGTTTGCCCATGGCGCCAGCCAGGTGGGCAACCGCGGTGTCGACCGCAATGACCAGATCGAGCTCGTTGATTGCAGCGGCGGTCTCGGCGAAATCGGTGAGGGCGCTGTCGATCCGCAAAACCGGCAGGCGGTTGAGTACCGGCAAATCAGAGTCCCTGTATTCACGTTGCAGGCTGACAAATGTTGTCCCGGGGACCGCCATGAGCGGCTCAAGACTCAACAGTGCGATGCTGCGATTGTGGTCGTTTTTGTGCGTCGGCTTGCCGGACCAGACCAAACCGATGCGCGGTTTGCCGGTTTGTGCGAAACGTGCGCGCCAGTTCTCGATGCGGCCGGCCGGTGCCCGCAGATAGGGCACGCGAGCCGGAATTGTCTCGAGTGTTGTGTCAAAGGCGAGCGGCAAACTCATCAAGGGGCAATGCACGTCGAAATTCGGCAGCATTTCACCGCGGCGGAACATGCCTATCACTCCGTCTGTTTTTTCGATGAGCGGCATCAGGCTGTCGGACAGTTCAAGAATAATTTTAGCGCCCCTCTCGGCGACCATCGGCAGGTAACGCACGAATTGGATGCTGTCGCCAAATCCCTGTTCAGCGTGCAACAGAATTGTCCTTCCGGACAGATCTTCGCCGCGCCATTGCGGCTGCGTAAAATCGCGCGGCTTGAGGTCGGTCGCGCCGCGCCAGCGCCATTCATAACCGGCCCAGCCCTGTTTGAAGTCGCCAAGCGAGAGACAAAGTAGCGCCTTGTTCCAATGCGCTTCTGCCAATTCCGGTTCAAGCGCAATCGCACGGTCGAAACTTTCGAGCGCTTCTCCAACCCGATCGAGATAGCGGAGTGCACTCCCGCGATTGACCAATGCGAAAGCCAAAGGCTTGTTTTTCATCGCCGAACTCATAGTCGGCCAGCGCCTCCGTCGGCCGATTGAGATCGAGCAGCGCATTGCCGCGATTGTTGTGCGCCTCGGTGTAGTCGGGCTTCAGCTTGAGCGCGTTTTCAAAACTCGCCAGAGCCTCTTCGTGACGGCCCATGGCGTTCAATGCATTGCCACGATTGTTGAAACCGAATGCGAAGTTCGGTTTGATCTCCAGAGCTCGCTCATATTCCTTTAGAGCCTGGTCGTAGGATTGCATCTCATAAAACAGGTTGCCGCGCGCAACGACGACTTCGACATAGCCCGGCTTGAGGGACAGCGCCCGATCGTAGGCCTCGAAGGCTTCGTTGAACCGTTTGAGATCCCTCAGTACCAGACCGCGATTTGCGTGGGTGACGGCATCATGGGGCGCAATGATGAGGGCCTGCTCGTAGCAATGCAATGCGTCGGTAAACTGTTTGCGATCGCGCAACACGTGGCCGCGCTCCTTCAGCGCGGCGGCATGATTGGGCTGATAGGCGAGCGCCTGGTCGAAACTTGCCAATGCTTCATCGCGGCGGTTAAGCCTGATCAGGCATTGGCCGCGATTGACTAAAGCGTCCGGGTAGTTTGGTCGCTGCGCCAGGGCCTGCTCGTAGTTGGTGAGCGCCTCCTCGTTGCGGTCGAGTTCGACCAGCGCATTCCCGCGATTGTTGATTGCTTCGAAATAATTGGGCGCAAGGGCGACCGCCTTTTCGAAACTCGCCAGCGCATCGCCAGGACGCTTTAATGCGCGCAGCGCGTTACCGCGGTTGTTGTGGGCGCCGGCATAGTCGGGTTTGAGCTTGATGGCGCGGTCGTAACTTTCGAGCGCCTCATCGTGGCGCTCAAGCGCCGCCAGCACCGTGCCATAGTTGGAATGACCTGCCGCCGATCGCGCGTTGGTCTTGAGTGCACGCGCAATGAGCTTGAGCGCTTCCGCGGGTTCGCCGCGCTGATGCATCAGGACGCCGCACAGGTGCAATGCATCGAAATTGTAGGGCTGCGCGGCAAGCGCCTGCCGGTAAAGTGCCTCGGCCTCGTCCAGCTGCCCGCGCTGGTGCTGCTCAACGGCGCGCCGGAGGACGTCGGCCACGTTGGACTTTGCGGGTTGCGGCTTGATTTGCGGCTTGGGCATGACCTGGTGTGCATTGCGAGTGCCACGTAGAACGCAACGTCACGGGCCCGGCAGGAACGCCGGCAAATCATGCGCGAGATTATTCGCTTGTCGCGCGCGCGTCCAAGCGCCGAAACCTCAAGCGGGCAGCGGCACTGGTCCCATGTCCTTCGGTACCCGATAGCCCTTTTGGACAGCAGGACGTGCGGCGATCGTTTCGTACCAACGTTTGACGTTCGGATATTGCTTGAGGTCGATGGTCTGCCATTCGAAACGGGAAATCCACGGCCAGATCGCGATGTCAGCGATGGAATATTGGTCGGCGACGAACTCGCGGCCTTCCAGCCGCGTATTGAGCACCTTGTATAGGCGATGGCCTTCTTTCAAGTAGCGCTCTTCGGCGTATGGCGCTTTGCCTTTGTTGTATTTTACGAAGTGATGCACCTGACCGAGCATGGGGCCAGGACCGCCCATCTGCCACATCAGCCATTCGATGACGCGATAACGGCCTTCGCCCGATTTTGGCAAAAGCTTGCCGGTCTTGTCGGCGAGATAGATCAGGATCGCGCCCAACTCCATCAACGCCATGTTGGTGTCGCGATCGACAATCGCCGGGATACGGTTGTTGGGTGCGACCTTGAGAAATGCGGGGGCGAACTGTTCGTCTTTCGAAATATCGATTGGGTGCACGGTATAGGGCAGGCCGAGTTCTTCCAGCGCTATGGAAACCTTGCGGCCATTGGGGGTGGTCCAAGTATAAAGATCGATCACTTTTCGTGTCCTTGGCTTACGTCGGAACTATGGGAACGTCCGAGGCGGGGAGGCGTTGGGTAGGCGAGGCTTATTAGCAGGAGGCGACCATGAAGCTCAATGTCCTCGCGTTCGCGCTGGCGGCCAGCGCGATCGGCGCATTCGGCGCCAACGCCCAGACGACGGTGATCGAGGAACGGCGCGATCCGCCTGTTGTCATCGAGCACGACAGCCCGTCCGTGACCACCATTGAAAAAAGGGATGGGTTAGTGGGCGAGAAGAAGACGATCACCAAGGAAACGACCGGGTCAGGTGATTGCTCGTCAAAGACGGTGCACAAGGAAGATATCACCGGCTCGAAGACGGTTCACAAAACCAATTGCGACTGATCCCGCACGCAACGGGATAAAAGCGAAAGGCCGCATCCCGGTGCGGCCTTTCGCACGTCAGGCTGCCTTTTTCTCGAGGTCGGCTTTCCATTGGCCGAGCGCGGCGAGGCCATTCATCTTGGCGCGATGCGAGAACGCGCGCTGGGCCGCCGCGACATTTTCTGATTTGCCCTTCCATGTCGTCTGCGGCGCGTGCTGAAGCGCGCGCCCATAGGAGAAAGTCAAATGCCAGGGCAAATTGCCGATCTTGTTCATGGCGTCCAGATGAGCAGTCGCCTCTTCGTCGCTTTGTCCGCCTGACAAGAAGGCAATACCCGGCACCGCTCCCGGCACGCAATTCTTGAGCACCCGAACGGTTTTTTCGGCCACTTCCTGGACTCCGGCGCGTTTGCCGTTTTTCTTGCCGGAAATGACCATGTTGGGCTTGAGCACAATGCCTTCGAGCGCAACGCGATTGAAGTATAGTTCCTCAAAGGTCAATTTGAGCACCAGTTCGGTGACCGTGGCGCATCGATCGATGTCGTGGTCGCCGTCCATCAGCACTTCCGGCTCGACGATCGGTACAATCTGCGCGGCCTGGCAAAGCGCGGCGTAGCGAGCTAGCGCGTGCGTATTGGCGCGGATGCAGGCGTAGCTCGGGATGGTGTTGGCGTTGACGTCGATGACCGCGCGCCATTTTGCGAACCGCGCACCTTGTTCGTAATATTTGGGAAGTCGGTCTGCGAGCTTGTCGAGGCCGACAGTAACGACTTCGCCCGGACAATTCGGCAGAGGCTTGGTGCCCTCGTCAACTTTAATGCCGGGAATTGAGCCGGCTTTCTTGATGACCTCGACCAGCGGTGTGCCGTCCTTGGCCTTTTGCCAAATGGTCTCGTCGTAAAGAATGACGCCGGAGATGTGGTTCTTCATTGCATCGGTGGCGCGGAACATCATTTCACGATAGTCGCGGCGGCTGTCGTCGGTCAATTCCACGCCGATGGCGTCAAAACGTTTTTTGATCGTGCCTGAGGATTCATCGGCCGCAAGGATGCCCTTGCCGGGCGCGACCATTGCGCGTGCCACCTTGTTCAATTCATCGAGATTCATCGCTCTTCTCCATCGCCCGGATGACCGGGAAATCTCATCGCTATTTTACCTTCAACACCTCAACCCCAGGCAAGCTCTTACCTTCAAGCCATTCCAGGAATGCTCCGCCGGCAGCCGAAACGTAGGTCAGCCGATCAACTACGCCTGCGACATTCAAGGCGGCTACTGTGTCGCCGCCGCCCGCCACCGAAACAAGCTTGCCGGCGTGGGTCAATTCCGCAGCGGCTTCGGCCACCTCAACGGTGCCGTTATCGAACGGTTCCATCTCGAAAGCGCCGAAGGGTCCATTCCATACCAGCGTCTTGGTGCGGGCCAGCACGGAGATCGCCTGCTCAATGCTGCGGGGGCCGATATCGAGAATCATGTCGGTTGGACCGACCTTTTCGACGCCAACAACTCGTGAGGGCGCATGGGCTTCGAACGTCTCTGCGACCACAACATCGACGGGCAGCACGATTTCACGTTTTGCGGCGCTGGCCTTGTCCATGATTTCGCGCGCTGTCGCAACCAGATCGGCTTCCGCAAGCGACTTGCCGACGTTCTTGCCCTGCGCGAGCAGGAATGTATTGGCCATGGCGCCGCCGATGATGAGCGCGTTGACCCTATCGAGCAGATTGCCGAGCAGATCGAGCTTGGTGGAAATCTTGGCGCCGCCGACGATCGCAGCGAGCGGGCGTTGGGGATGTTCAAGCGCCTTTGTGAGAGCCTCAAGCTCGGCCTGCATTGTGCGTCCCGCATAGGCGGGCAGTTTGTGGCCAAGGCCTTCGGTAGAGGCGTGCGCGCGATGCGCAGCCGAAAAAGCATCGTTCACCCAGATGTCACCCAGTTTGGCGAGGGCCGCGACAAAAGCCGGGTCGTTTTTCTCTTCCCCGGCGTGGAAGCGAGTGTTTTCGAGACAGAGAATGTCGCCGGGTTTCATCGCAGCGACCGCGCGTTCGGCCAGTTCGCCGATACAGTCTTCGGCGAATTTTACCGGCCGTTTGATGATGCGCGCGACCTCGGCGGCGACAGGCTTCAGGGATTGTTTCGGGTCGCGGCCCTTCGGGCGACCGAAATGCGAAAGCAGAATGACCTTGCCACCCGTGTCGGCAATCTCAGTGATGGCGGACGCCGCACGTTTGATGCGTGTAGCGTCGGTGACGACGCCGTTCTCGACGGGCACGTTAAGATCGACGCGCACCAGGATGCGTTTGCCTTTGACGTCGACGTGGTCGAGCGTTCTAAACGTAGTCATGGCCGGCGCAAAATTCGACCGTCAGAGCAACTTCCCCATCGCAACAGCGGTATCAGCCATGCGATTGGAGAAGCCCCACTCGTTGTCATACCAGGACAGGACGCGGACCAGTGTTCCGTTCATGACCTTGGTCTGATCCATGTGGAAGGTGGATGAATGTGGGTCATGATTGAAGTCGATGGAGACGTTCGCATCGTTGGTGTAAGCGAGAATGCCCTTGAGCTGCTGTTCCGAGGCGCGTTTCACCGCCTCGTTGACCTCTTCCTTTGTGGTCTGCTTCTTGGCGACGATTTTCAGATCGATCACCGAAACATTTGGCGTCGGTACTCGAATGGCAACGCCATCAAGCTTGCCCTTGAGCTCGGGCAGTACGAGGCCAATCGCTTTGGCAGCACCTGTTGAAGTCGGGATCATCGAAAGCGCCGCGGCCCGCGCGCGATAGAGATCCTTGTGCATTGTATCGAGCGTCGGCTGGTCGCCGGTATAGGCGTGGATCGTGGTCATAAATCCGGTTTCGATTCCGACTGCATCGTTGAGAACCTTGGCGACCGGTGCGAGGCAATTGGTCGTACAGGACCCGTTGGAAACGACCTTATGATCCTTGGTCAGCTTGTCATGATTGACCCCGTACACAACGGTGAGGTCGGCGCCATCGGCGGGCGCAGAAATGAGGACGCGCTTGGCGCCGGCAGCAAGATGTGCCGAGGCTTTGTCCTTAGCGGTAAACAAGCCTGTGCACTCGAGCGCGATATCGACGCCGAGATCCTTCCACGGCAATTTTGACGGATCGCGCTCGGCCGTGACCTTGATGGTCCCGTTGCCGATACTGATGGTGTCGCCTTTCACGCTGACCTTGCCGGGGAAACGGCCATGCACACTGTCGTAGCGTAGCAAATGAGCGTTGGTTTCGACCGGACCCAGATCGTTGACGGCAATAACTTCGATGTCCTTGCGTTCGGCTTCCGCTATGGCGCGCAGAATGTTGCGCCCAATGCGGCCAAATCCGTTAATGGCAACGCGTACTGTCATAATGGTATCTCCCGGCTATCTTTCTCCGCTCGCACGAGCCGCAAAAGCGGAACCTCCAACACCCCTTCATATAGTTCATTGGTCATTGGATCGCCCGCCTCAGCGGGCGCTGACACTCAATCGTTACTTCCTAGCTTGTGAACTGCGGCCGCCGCGATCGCTTCGGCGGTGATCCCGAATTTTTTGTAGAGGTCCTTGTAAGGCGCACTCGCACCGAAAGAGCTCATTCCGATAAAGCCGCCGTCAGAGCCGACAATGGCGTCCCAGCCCTGACGAATAGCGGCTTCCACGCCAATCTTCACCCGCGCATTGCCGACGATGCTGCGCCGATATTCATCTTCTTGTTCCAAGAACAATTCGAAACAGGGAACCGAAATCACGCGCGCCGCGATGCTCCGCTGGGCCAGGAGTTTCGCAGCTTCGACCGCAATGGAGACCTCCGATCCGGTCGCGAAAATCGAAACGTCCGAGCGGTCGTCCGGGCCGGCTATTTCATAGGCGCCCCGCGCACAGATGTTATCGTCGTCCAGCCGGTTGCGCAGCTGCGGCAGGTTCTGCCGTGTAAGGGCAAGGACGCTCGGCCGATCTTTGGCTTCGAGCGCGAGCTGCCAGCACTCGGCAGTTTCCACGGCGTCGCATGGACGGAACACGAGGAGATTCGGAATCGCGCGAAGCGCAGCGAGATGCTCGACCGGCTGATGCGTCGGCCCGTCTTCGCCGAGGCCAATGGAATCGTGTGTCATGATATGAATGACGCGCCTGCCCATGAGCGCGGCGAGCCGAATGGCCGGACGGCAATAGTCGGAAAAGACAAGAAATGTCCCGGAGTAAGGAATAATGCCGCCGTGCAGCGCCATGCCGTTCATGGCAGCAGCCATGCCGTGCTCGCGAACGCCGTAATGAATGAACCGGCCCGAGAAATCAGCGGCCGACATCGCCTTCATGCCTTTGATGCGCGTGTTGTTGGAGCCCGTGAGATCCGCTGAGCCGCCGATCATTTCCGGCAATGCCGGGATGAGGCTTTCAAGTGCAAATTCGCATGCGGTGCGCGTTGCGATGTCCTTGGGTTGTGCCGCAAGCTTTTCTTTTACTGCGCGCACCGCGTCCGCGAGTGCTTGCTTCGACACGTTACCTTTCATGCGGCGTTCGAATTGCGCGCGCTTGCCAGCATCGAGTTCGGCCAGCCGCGCCTTCCAATCCGCATGCACGCCTTTTGAGCGCGCGCCGGCTGTGCGCCAGGCTTTCAGGATGTCTGCTGGCACGTCAAATGGCGCGGACGTCCAGGCAAGCGTCTTGCGCGTGCCCGCGATTTCTTCCGCTCCAAGTGGAGAGCCGTGCGATTTCTCTGATCCTTGCTTGGTCGGCGAGCCGAATCCGATCTTGGTTTTGCAGGCGATCAGGATGGGCTTGTCCGATGTCTGTGCCTTTTCCAGCGCCGCGCTGATCGCCACCGGATCGTGACCATCAATGCGAGAGGCGGTCCAGCCGGCGGCCTCGAAGCGTTTCACCTGATCGACGCTATCGGCAAGCGACAACGCGCCGTCAATGGAAATGCCGTTATCGTCAAACAGAACAATGAGCTTGTTGAGTTTGAGATGACCGGCAAGCGCAATCAATTCGTGGCTGATCCCTTCCATCAGATCGCCATCCGAGGCGATCACATAAGTCTGGTGATTGACGACACGCTCGCCGAACTCGGCGGCGAGATGCCTTTCGGCGATCGCCATGCCAACCGCGTTGGCCAGCCCCTGGCCGAGTGGGCCGGTGGTGGTTTCCACACCGGGTGCGTGTCCGAATTCCGGATGGCCTGCGGTGATCGAATTGAGCTGGCGGAAACGCTTGATCTCATCGAGCGTCATTTCTTCGTAGCCGGTGAGATAAAGGAGCGCGTAGATCAGCATCGAGCCGTGACCGGCGGAGAGCACGAAACGGTCTCGGTCGGCCCATGCGGGCTCGGCCGGATCGAATTTCAAAAAGCGAGAGAAAAGCACAGTCGCGACATCGGCCATACCCATCGGCATGCCCGGATGGCCGGATTTGGCTTGTTCCACTGCGTCCATGGCCAGCGCACGGATCGCGTTGGCCATGCTGGAATGGGCAATGGCAGGGGCAGCGAGCGGTTGCTCGCGACGCTCTGCGGGCGCCGCGGCAGCCGTCGGCGAGGCTTTTGCGCTCATGAATGGGCCTTTTGGCCGGTGGATAGCATGTAAGTCCTTTGAGTCAATCTGACCGCCGGCGAGCTCCTCCTCCATGCACAGGGTGATGAAAACAGCTGGGCAAATCGTGTTCGGAGCGTTGACTGAATGGTCGCGCAGCACGTAAGATTCTTTGCCTAAATGTCTGCTGCCGCAGGACTTTTTTGGTGCGGATCAGAGGTGATGACTGAGCAGAACGCAATCGACTCCGCGGTGAGACGTCTCGCGCTCGCGCTCGACGCTCTCGATGCTGCGGTCGAACGACGAAAACAGGCGGATCGTAACGAAGAGGGCCTAACTGCCCAAGTGCAGGCGCTGGGCGTCGATCGCACACGACTTGCCGCAGCGCTCGACGGCGAAGCGGCGCGCTCGCGGCGCCTTGAAACGACGAACCGCGAGATCGCCGAGCGACTGGACACGGCAATAGCGTCCATCCAATCGGTGCTGGACCTGAACGAGTGAATTCATGACCCAGATTGTTGCCACTATCGCCGGCCGACAATTCCGCCTCGCATGCGAAGATGGCCAGGAAGATCGTCTGCAGGCGCTCGCCAAGGATATCGACCAGCGCATTATCGACTTGCGACGCAAGTTTGGTGAAATCGGCGACACGCGGCTCACGGTGATGGCCGCCCTGATGGTCGAAGACGAGCTGGCTGAAGCAATGCAGAAGATGCGCCGGCTTGAAGAAGATGTCGCCGCTCTGCAGGACGCTCGCCTCGTTGCTGGCGATCGTGCCAAGGCCGCATCCGATGCGGTGGTCGGGGCATTCAATTCTGCCGCGGAACGCATCGAAGGCATTACCAAGAAGCTCAATCAAACCGTCGGCAACGGCAGCATCGCGCTCGGGTGAGGCGTCTTAACCTCTCCAAAATTAATGGCGAGAGCCGGCATGGCGTCTGCCGCTCATAAGCACTACATTCGAATCGCGGGGCTGTGGGGCGCGTCTGGAGACAAATTCCCCGGGGCCTTACGATCCTAACGGGAGCTGTCCCTGGCCGGGCTCGTGGGCTCGGTCATATGGCGCCCACCTACTTATGTAGGTTCCCGGGATCGCACTCCGACGGTCATCGCGGCTCCGCACTTTAATTCGAACGTCGACAATCGTGATGGCCGGGCTTGTCCCGGCCATCAACGTCTTTGATGATGGCAATTCTCAAAGACATGTGCCCGGCACAGGTCCGGGCATGACGGAGCAAGTTGTGAACTCGTCCGATACAACGGTCAGTGACCGGAAAGCCCAACTCCGCCAGCAGACGCTCGTTCTGCGCGACGCCTTGCCTGCAGCCGAACGTGCAGCGGGTGCCGAAAGAATTGCGGCGCACCCGTTTCCGCTGAAAATCGAGCGCGGCATGATCGTATCGGGCTTCTCGCCAATGAAGCGCGAAATCAATCCCGTTCCGCTGATGCGCAAGCTCGCTGATGCCGGAGTAAAGCTCGCTTTGCCTGCGATCGCCGGCCGCGGCAGGCCGTTGATCATGCGCGCGTGGAATTTTGGCGACCCAATGACATCCGGCCAATGGGGCATTCGCGAGCCGGTTCCGGAAGCGCCCGAGGTTGCGCCCGACATTCTGATTGTTCCTCTTGCCGTCTTTGATCGCACCGGCCATCGCATCGGCTATGGTGCGGGGTACTACGACATGACAATCAATGCGCTGCGCGCAAAAAAGAAAGTCACTGCCATCGGCATAGCCTTTGCGGTTCAGGAAATTCCGCAGGTCCCCGCGACCGAGCGCGACGCGCGGCTCGATCTCGTGCTAACGGAACGCGAAGTGATAGATTTGCGTAAATAAATAAAGAGCTTGAATTTATGCGTATTCTTTTTATCGGCGACGTGGTTGGCCGCTCCGGGCGGACCATTGTGGCCGAACGCCTGCCGGGCCTGATTGCGGACTGGAAGCTCGATCTGGTCGTGGTCAATGGCGAGAATGCTGCCGGCGGTTTCGGCATTACCGAAGTGATCTACAACGAACTCATCGACGCCGGCGCGGATGCCGTCACGCTCGGCAACCATGCCTGGGACCAGCGTGAGGCGCTCGTGTTTATCGAACGGGCGCCCCGTCTGGTCCGCCCGCTGAATTATCCCACGGGCACGCCTGGGCGCGGCGCTGCGCTGGTCGACACGAAGAACGGCAAGCGCGCGCTGGTCATCAACGCTATGGGACGGATTTTCATGGATCCGCTCGACGATCCGTTCGCGGCGATCGAGCGCGAATTGTCCGCGTGCGCGCTCAAGTCCGGCGCCGACGCCATCATCATTGATTTTCATTGCGAGGCTACCAGCGAAAAACAGGCCATGGGATATTTTACCGACGGCCGCGCGAGTCTGGTGGTGGGCACGCATACGCATGCGCCAACAGCCGACGATCGTATTTTTCCGAACGGGACGGCCTTCATCTCGGATGTCGGCATGACTGGCGACTACGATTTCATCATCGGAATGAACAAAGACGAGCCGCTCAACCGTTTCTTGCGCAAATTGCCGGGCGCAAAATTTGAAGCATCGACTGGCCCCGCGACGTTGTGTGCGCTTGCTGTCGAAACCGACGATACGACCGGCCTTGCACGCAAGGTCGGTCCCGTGCGGCTCGGCGGCATTCTGCAAGAAACGCGGCCGAATTTCTGGGGCTAACCGCGCCAAACTGACCTGCCGCATCTATCGGGTGTCGCTCTATCCGTGCGCCGCAAGCCGCAAGCGCAGAAAAAATCAACGTCATGCCGGGTTGACCGCGAATCGCAGCAGTGATTCGTTAGGTGAATTGATTCGCCGGCATGTGCTGGGTCCGGCATGACCTCGGCACAGGTGCCTATGAATCTGCACGTCAATAGCAATCTGGCTCTGGAACTGCCGACGGATATCTCGTCCCGTCCGCCATCAAAAAAGAAAAACGATCCGCGCGCTGAACTTGCCGCGCAGTTCATTCCTTCGGGCGCCCGTGTGCTCGATCTGAGCGCCAGCGCGGCTCTCAGGTCGATGCTGCCGAGTGGCTGCACGTATACGGGCATTGATCGTCCCGGCAAGAAACGCGCGGCCATTGCGTGCGATTTGAGCGCCGGTGATTTTCCGACCGAGGCGGCATCCCAGTGCGATGTCGTCGTGCTGTTGGGCGCGCTCGAACGTATCGCTGACGTGGAAAGCCTGTTCACCCACCTTCGCTTCTGCAAGCGCGATATCGTCCTGAGTTATTTTGCGACCGATCTCACCAAAGATACCGACCGGAGCGCACTCGGGTTCGCCAATCATCTGAGTTTCTGCGACCTGGCGCTGCTGTTCGACCGCTATGGCTTCCGCATCGAATGTACGACGCCGGTCGACGACACGCAGGTCCTGATGCGGCTTACTCCGACCGAGTGGCTCATGCCGACCGCGGCTTGCAGCGTCGCCGTGATCTCGGATGGTGATGCGGGGAATTTCGGGGCACGGCTTGGCGCCCACATGGTCAACGCATTGTTGCCGGGCGAAGCCGAAGTGCATCATCTGGGTTTGCGCACGCTTAATGAGGCGCGCGCCAGCTATGACCTGGTTATTCTGGGCACCGGCAACGGCATCTTTCCGCCGCTTCTCGGTGACGACGTGCTGAATGTCGTTAAACGCGCGCGCGCGTCAATCGGCATTTTCGGTACGCAGGGCAGGGAATTGGTCTCGCGTCCCGCACTCGACCGGCTGGTCGAGCGGCTCGATACATGGTTCGCACGTTACGAGGATGACGTGCTGATGTACGGCCGCGGCCGCAACAATGTCGTTCATATCGGAGATTGGCTCATCGATCAGTTCCCGCTCACGCGGGCCATCAATGATGAACCGCTGGTGGTCGACAATGAACTCGGTCAGGAACTGGCGCTCGACCGCGCCATTCATACCATTCAACAGCACCGACAGGTCTATTCCACAGTGCCTGCAGCGCTGCTTTGCGCGCTCACCTCGGCGGAGCTTGCGGCCTATGCGCAAATGCCGCTGCAGCAGCCCGATCTCGCGGCCGGCCAGTTCCGCAGCATGTTGATCGATGTGTTTGGGCGCTCCTTTCCGGAGCAGAAATTCTTCATGGTCGATCGGGACGCGGTTACCCGTTACAAGGCCCGCGTTCATCGCAACGTGGCTAAAATCAGTGCCCGCATCGATTCAATCCTGCACAACGTGGCGGTCGCGGCTTAATCTTTCCGATATTTATTTTTCCCCGCAGGCGGCCTATACAGCCGCCGGCATCAACAGATAGCGCGCGTTTTCTCATGGCCGGTCATTCCCAATTCAAGAACATCATGCACAAGAAGGGACGCGCGGATAAAGCGCGCTCCAAGCTGTTCGGCAAGCTGGCGCGTGAAATCACGGTTGCGGCCAAGCTCGGCATGCCGGATCCGGCATTCAATCCGCGCCTGCGGGCGGCCATTCTTGCGGCCCGCGCCGAGAACATGCCGAAGGACAATATCGAGCGGGCCATCAAGAAATCGCAAGGCGCGGACACCGAGACCTACGATGAAATCCGCTACGAAGGCTACGGGCCGGGCGGCGTGGCGGTGATTGTGGAAGCGCTGACCGACAATCGCAATCGCACCGCGGGCGAGGTCCGCGCAATTTTCTCGAAGAACGGCGGCAATCTGGCCGAGACCGGCGCCGTTTCGTTCATGTTCAATCACGTCGGCCTGGTTGAGTACGATGCGAAGGCTGGGACCGCCGACGCCATGCTCGATGCGGCCATCGACGCCGGTGCAGACGACGTCATTTCAAACGACGAGGGTCATCAGATCGTCACCGCGCCGGACACACTCAACGATGTTGCCAAGGCGCTCGAGGCGAAGTTCGGCGAGCCGCGCAAGTCGTCGATGCTCTGGAAACCGCAGAACACGATCGCGCTCGACGACGAAGCCGGTGAAAAGATTCTCAAGCTGATGGAGTCGCTCGACGACAGTGACGACGTGCAGAACGTCTATGCGAACTTCGAAGTGTCGGATGCGCTTGTCGCCAAAATGAGCGCGTAGAAAAAGTTGCTTGTGGCTAGCCGTTAAACTCCAGAACATATAACCCGGCATTGTAGTCGGTCGCGTAGATCAGCCCGGCTGCATCGACGAAAACATCCGCCGACTGAATGACGCGCGTGCGGTTCGGCCTCGTGTCGGCGAGCGTTTTCGGCTGTGGCGGCACCAATGCGCCGGCTTCCTTCGGAACGAACGGGTCGGACACGTCGAAGACGCGGATGCCGGCATTCTGATAGGTCGCGACGATCAACTGCGAGCTGATGAAGGTCCCCGGCCGGTTTTCATGGATATTGTGCGGGCCAAAATGGCCGCCTTTGCTTTTATAGTCGGCTTCGGTCGGAGTCGGACACGTTGAGATGCTCACCGGGTTTTTTGCCACGCGGTTGTCGAAAACCCAGATCAGTTTCAACCCGTCTTCCTGGTGATCGAGCACGGCCTCATCCAGCACAATCAGAAGATTACGATCCGGAAGGGGAAGACAGTTATGCGTGCCGCCGCCGAATGGCGGCGACCAGTTCCGGTGCACGATCAGCTTTGGTTTGGCGCGATCCGCAATATCGAGCACCACCATGCCCGCATCGCGCCACGCGGCGTAGGCGGTGTCGGCATGAATGATGGCGTGATGCAGACCGTAGCGGCGCGCGGAAGGCCATGCGGGTGATTCCCCGGCGGCCAGATTCATGCCGGGAATCCACCAGCGCCCGGCTTCGCGCGGCTGCGCCGGGTCACTCATGTCGATGCTCATGAAGATGTAATCCGTGAAGCCGTCGAGCAGGACCGACGCATAAGCCCAGCGTCCGCCGGTGTACCAGACGCGATGGATGCCGCCGCCCTCGACCGGCATGAAACCGATGCGGCGTGGTGCATCCGGCTTGCCGATGTCATAGACGGCCAGGCCGGCGCTCCAATCGCGCATTCGCCTGGCTTCTGCGGTGCCAACCGTCTTGCCGAGCGCGCCGCTGTAATAGGCGCGCTCATCCGCGAACTCGGCCGCCGCGAACATGTCCTTGGCGTGGATCACCAGCAGCAAATCCTCGTGCACTTGCAAATGGATGTTCCAGGTGTTCGCCGGCGCAGCCACATAATTGACCGCACGCGGATTTTTGGTGTCGCGCACGTCGATCACGGAAAAACCCTTGGAGAACATATGTCCGACATAGGCGAAGCCACGATGCACCATGACCTGCACGCCGTCGGGTCGTCCGCCCTGATCGGTATGGCCGACGATGCGCATATTGCGCGCGTAGTCGGGTTTCGGCAGGTCGCTCATCGTCATTTGTAGGCATCAAGAAAATGCGGCACGGCGATCCAGTCCAGCATGGCGCCGTCGCTTTGCAGCAGATCATGCATGCGGCGGTCTTCCTCGGTCCTGATATTGACGCCGAGATGGGTGCCGAGTTTGCGTCCATGCATCACGATGTTGTTGCCGATCGGCTGACGCTCGGCGTTGTACGCCTTGAGCGCGGTGTCGATGTCGTCGTGGTCGCGCAGGTGCTTTGCCAGCGCCTGCGCGTCAGTCCCGGCCTTCGCCATGCCGAAGCCCATATGCGGCCGCGCATTGGCGGCGGCGTCCCCGACCATGGCGACGCGGCCGAATACGATTGACGGCGAGGTGAAGTCGTAGATCGGCGTGATGAACGGCTGTTTGATCTTCATCAGCGCGTCGAGCAGCGCAGGCGGTAAAGTCTCCCGCGCATCCTTGTACATGCCCGCGATCAGATCCTTGCGGATCAATGGCGGCGGCACGGAATACTCGTGCTGCACGCCGTTCTCATCCACGTTCATCTCGCGCAATTTTGCGGCGTCGGCAACGCGATACCAGATGAAGTTGAAACGGCGTTTGCCTGGTCGCAGATCGTTGTCGAAACCGGCGATCGGATAGGTAATCACCTGCTGTTGTTTGGGCAGGTAGAACGTGAACAGCGGATAGATGCTGCTCAGCGTTTCAGGCGCAAGATCGGCTTCATTCGGCGCACCGCGCCAGATGTAATAGCCGGCGTAGACCGGCTGCACATCCGGGGCCATCTGCGCGCGCACGCTCGAGCGAATGCCATCGCCGCCCACCAGAATATCGGCGTGCTCGACACGGTCGCCGGAAAACTGCACGCGTACGCCGTGCTCGTCCTGGTCGACCCGCTCGAAATTCCAGCCGAGGTGATAGCGTGACTCATCGATGGTCGCCCGCAACAGTCGCTGCAGGCGGTCCCATGAGGTCAGGATCTGCCGGAGCGGACGTTCATCGGTAATGCGGCCGTCGCGGTCGATGGCGATGCGCTTGGGCACTTCGATACCGAGATCGGTGGTACCGGCACCGCTCGCCTCCAGCGAGTCCATCAATTCGGGATGGCCGGTGATACCGGCGCCGCGGCCGACCAGCTCGACCGCCGACCGTTCGTAGACATCCACATTCCAGCCGATCTGGCGCAGGAACGCGGCGGAAAACAGCCCCGACATCGAACCGCCAATGACGACGGCGCGCCGCTTGGCGCGGGAGGAGGGAGAACCCGGCATGCCGCGACCATAGCCACTCACGGCATGCTGTCCATTGTAACTATCGGGAATGGTACGGATAACCGGATCGAGCGTGCCGCAAAACGCGCTAGGCGAGGGGCAGAGGCGGAGCTATCAACGGGTCCATGGCCCGCCATCCGATTCGCATTCTCGGCATTGATCCGGGGCTCCGCCGCACCGGTTGGGGCCTGATCGAGTCCGACGGCAACCGGCTGATCCATGTCGCCTGCGGTTCCCTGGAAACGAGCGACCGTGCCGAGCTCGGCGTGCGCCTGCTCGCCATCCATGACGGGTTGATCGCGGTGATCGAGCGCTATCAGCCGCACGAGGCGGCGGTGGAAGCGACCTTCGTCAACGCAAACGCGGCGGCAACCCTGAAGCTCGGGCAGGCGCGCGGCATCGCCATGCTGGTGCCCGCCAGGGCGGGACTGACCGTCGCTGAATACGCACCAAACGTCGTGAAGAAAACTGTCGTCGGCGCCGGCCACGGCGAGAAGGCACAGATCCGCATGATGATCGGCGTGCTGTTGCCGAAGGCTGATCCACAGAGCGAAGATGCGGCCGACGCTCTGGCGATTGCCATCTGTCACGCGCATCATCGCACGAGCGCGGTTTTGAAAGTTGCGGTGCAATGATCGGCAAGCTCAAGGGCATCATCGACAGCTACGGCGAGGACTACATTATCCTCGATGTCGGCGGTGTCGGTTACCAGGTGCAATGCTCGGTGCGCACGCTGCAGGCGCTGCCATCCCCCGGCGAAGCCGCAACGCTCTCGATCGAAACTTACGTGCGCGAGGACCAGATCAAGCTGTTTGGCTTTGCAAGCGACATCGAGCGCGAATGGTTCCGATTGCTGCAGACCGTGCAGGGCGTCGGCGCCAAGGTTGCGATGTCCGTGCTCGGCACACTGAAGGCATCCGAACTGGCATCAGCGATTGCCATGCGCGACAAGGCGACGGTGGCGCGGTCGCCCGGTGTCGGCCAGAAAGTTGCCGAGCGGATCGTCACCGAATTGAAGGACAAGGTGCCGGCCTTCGCCAATATCGATCCGGCGGTGGTCCACCTCGCCGGCGCGCTCGACGAGAACCGTGCGCCGAAACCGGTGGCGGACGCCGTCTCGGCATTGATCAATCTCGGTTATGGGCATCCGCAGGCCGCCGCCGCGATCGCTGCCGCCGCGCGTCATGCCGGTGAAGGTGCCGATACCGCGACCTTGATTAGGCAGGGCTTACGGGAGTTGGCGAAATGAACAGCCCGCGCCGTTTGATTACTGCCGATAAACGCGACGACGACGCGGATGCCTCATTGCGGCCGCAGCGGTTGACGGAATTCATCGGCCAGGAACAGGCGCGCGCGAATTTGAGCGTGTTCATCGAGGCGGCGCGCGCCCGCAAGGAAGCGCTCGATCACGTGCTGTTTGTCGGTCCGCCCGGCCTCGGCAAAACCACCCTGGCGCAGATCGTGGCGCGCGAAGCGGGCGTCAACTTCCGTGCCACCTCCGGTCCGGTGATCGCCAAGGCGGGCGATCTCGCCGCGCTGCTGACCAATCTGGAGCCGCGCGATGTCTTGTTCATTGACGAAATTCACCGGCTCAACCCGGCGGTGGAGGAAATCCTTTATCCAGCGATGGAGGATTTCCAGCTCGACCTGATCATCGGCGAAGGACCCGCGGCGCGTTCGGTGAAGATCGACCTGTCGCCGTTCACCCTGATCGGCGCCACCACCCGCGCCGGGCTGTTGACCAATCCATTGCGCGACCGCTTCGGCATCCCGGTGCGGCTCAATTTCTATTCGGAGAAGGAACTCGAGGAGATCGTCAATCGTGGCGCGCGCGTGCTTGGCGTCGGCATCTCGCCCGACGGCGCCAATGAAATCGCGCGCCGCGCCCGCGGCACGCCGCGCATCGCGGGCCGCCTGCTGCGCCGCGTCCGCGACTTCGCGCATGTCGATGGCGCCAAGACCGTCGACCGCAAGGTCGCCGACCGCGCTCTGCGTCAGCTCGAGGTCGACGGCGCCGGCCTTGACGCGATGGATCATCGCTATCTCAAGACCATTGCGGACAGTTATGGCGGCGGACCGGTGGGCGTCGATACGCTCGCCGCCGCTCTGTCGGAGCCGCGCGACGCCATTGAGGACATCATCGAGCCGTTTCTGATCCAGAAAGGATTTCTGCAACGAACACCGCGCGGACGGTTGCTCACGGGGCTTGCGTTCCAGCATCTCGGTTTGCCCGAGCCCGCGCGCGACCCGAGCCAGTTCGGGCTGTTCGGACAGGACGAAGACGCGGATTAACGCGTCGTGGGCTTGGGAGCGGCGTTTCTTTCCTCCTCACACCGCAATATGGTGCGGGCCGGAATGACATTGCAGTTCGTCCGTGCGATCGGACCTCGTTGTAAACGCAAACAGAAATGATCAAGCCCGACGAAATGCATAACAAGGTCATCAGCGTGGTGGCCGCGCTGATCCGCGATAACGGCGGACGCGTCCTGCTGGTGCGCAAGCGCGGGACGTCGGCGTTCATGCAGCCGGGCGGCAAGCGAGGCGCCGGTGAAAGCGATGTCGCCTCGCTTTCCCGGGAAATAGCTGAGGAATTGGGCTGCCGTGTTGTTACGGAAACGGTACGGCCTCTCGGGGTGTTCGATTGCGCAGCGGCCAACGAACCCGGCTTTCGGGTCGAGGCTGCGGTTTATGCGGTGGATGTCGAGGGCGCGGTCAAACCGACGGCTGAGATCGACGAGGCGATTTGGGTCGATCCGGTGGCGCTGCCCGATCTGCATTTCGCGCCGCTGACACGCGATCATGTGCTTCCATTGGCACGCACCGGCTGATGACCGACGTCCCTTCCCACCTCGACGGCGAAATCCGCGACGGCCTCCATCGTCAGGCCGTGCGGGTGTACTACGAGGACACGGATTTCTCCGGCGTCGTCTATCACGCGAGCTACCTGCGCTTCATGGAACGCGGGCGCACCAATTATCTGCGGCTGATCGGCGCCGACCATCGCGCGATGTTCGAGCAGGCGGAGAAGGAAGCTCCGGGCTTTGCTTTCGTGGTCCGGCACATGAGCATCGATTTCAGGAAGCCGGCGCGCATGGATGACGTGCTCATCATCGTTACATCGCCGGAAGAAGTGAAGGGGGCTTCCGTCACGCTCAATCAGAAAGTCATGCGCGGCGAGGACCTGCTGGTGGAAGCGCATGTCCAGGTCGCCTTCGTATCCGGCGGGCGGGCAAGGCCGATCCCGAAGCCGTTACGCATTGCGATGAAGGCAGATCAGGAATCGGGCGGCGCCCCCTGACCGCGCGTGCTAGTCTTTCTGCATCATGACGGCTTACAGCTTTTCACTGTTCGAGACGGCCATCGGCCCGTGCGGCATCGTCTGGACGGCGCGCGGAATTGCCGGCGTGCAACTTCCCGAGGCAAATGAGGGGGCGACGCGCGCCCGCGTGTTGCGGCGCTTTGCGAGCGCCCGGGAAACGCCACCAACCGCGCAGGTGCAGCGAGCGGTCGACGGTATCGTTGCGTTGCTGCGCGGAGAACCGGTCGATCTCACCGGCGTGACGATCGACGATGAAGGCACACCGCAATTCAACGCCCGTGTCTACGCCGTAGCGCGGACAATCCCGCCGGGACAGACGATGACTTACGGCGAAATCGCCGAGCGGCTGGGCGACAAATTGCTGGCGCGCGAGGTCGGAACCGCGCTCGGACAAAATCCGTGTCCGATCATCATGCCCTGCCATCGTGTGCTGGCTGCCGGCGGCAAGACCGGCGGCTTCTCGGCCCCGGGTGGCGTGGTGAGCAAGCTGCGTTTGCTGACGATCGAAGGCGCGCAGCCAAGCGGGCCCACTTTGTTCGACCACCTGCCATTGGTTGCCAGGCGGCGGCGTTCATAGGCATCGGCATCCCGCATTGGGTGCGGCCTTTTGGATAGGCCGGTTCCTCGGTAACAACTCCTTAACCACAATCAGCGCTGTTAGAGAGCGAAAAGCCCGCTCCCGGCCCAAGTTTGGCCAAGTTTCGCGGGAATTTCGTAGGGGCCGGTGACGGGACCTGCGAATTTCGCGAGACATTCGGTTTTCGGCTTGGCGCGCGGGCTGCATCGTCGCGCGCGCTTGTTGATTTCGGTAATTGCGCCGCGCCGGTTCGACCGCCGGAACCGGACTGAGCGGAAAGGACGTGCCCATGAATCCTGCCGACGTGGCACAGTCGGTGCTCCCGCTGACCTCTTCCGATCTTTCGCTCTTCACGCTGTTCTGGAACGCCCACTGGGTGGTCAAGACGGTGATGGTCGGGCTTTTGGTCTGCTCGGTCTGGGTTTGGGCGATCGCGATCGACAAAACGGTGCTTTATACGCGCACCCGGCGGGCCATGGACCGCTTTGAACAGGCGTTCTGGTCGGGCCAGTCGCTCGATGAGCTTTATCGGGCGTTGTCTTCGCGCCCTGCCCATTCGATGGCGGCCCTGTTCGTCGCCGCAATGCGTGAATGGAAACGCAGCTTCGAGACCAACACGCGGTCGATTGGCGGGCTGCAAATGCGCATCGAAAAGGTCATGGAAGTGACCATCGCGCGCGAAGTCGAACGGCTTGAAAGGCGGTTGCTGGTGCTGGCGACCGTCGGTTCGGCCGGTCCATTTGTGGGCCTGTTCGGGACGGTCTGGGGCATTATGACCAGCTTCCAGTCAATCGCCGCCTCCAAAAACACCTCTTTGGCGGTGGTTGCGCCCGGCATCGCCGAGGCCCTGTTTGCAACCGCGCTCGGCCTTGTCGCTGCCATACCGGCGACCATTTTCTATAACAAGTTCGCGGCCGAAGTTAACAAGCAGGCCCAGCGCCTGGAGGCGTTCGCGGACGAATTTGCCGCCATCCTGTCGCGGCAGATCGACGAACGCGGGTAGGGGATAGTCGTATGGCTGCCAATGCGGGCACGCCGGTCATCGGGAGGCGCAAACATCACCGCCGGCGGGTGATGAGCGAGATCAACGTCACCCCCATGGTCGACGTCATGCTCGTGTTGCTGATTGTCTTCATGGTGTCGGCTCCCCTGCTCACGATCGGGGTGCCGATCGACCTGCCGCAGAGCCAGGCCAAAAGCCTTGAGCAGGACAAGGAACCGCTCACGGTTTCGGTCAACGACAAGGGCCAGATTTTTCTGCAAAATAGCGAGATTGCGGTCGACGACCTGGTCCCCAAGATGCAAGCCGTTGCCGAGGCCCGCGGCGGTACTGAGGCCCGCGTCTATGTGCGTGGCGACAAGAAAGTGGACTACGGGACCATGATGAAAGTGATGGGGCGGCTGTCATCGGCCGGGTTCCATCGTGTAGCCTTGGTCACTGAATTTGAGCAGGGCGCGAAAGCGCAGTGATGAGAAAAGCGACAGGAATTTCGGCCGGCCTGCATGCAGCGGTGTTGCTGTGGGCGACGTTGTCCTTTTCCGGCAAGACATTCGAGGTCACGCCGGCGGAATCGCTGCCGGTCGATCTGGTCAGCGAGAAAGACTTCTCGGAAATGACCAAGGGCGTGAAGGATGCGCCCAAGGTCGAAAAGCCGAAGCCGCTGGTGGAAAAGAAAGCCGAAGAACCGCCGAAGCCGGTCGAAGACTCCAAGCCAAAGGTCACCGAGAAGAAAGAAGTGCAGGCCGCAAAGGAGGTCTCTCCGCCGCCGGATCCGCAACCGCCACAGCCCGATCCGATCGCCGAAAAGATCAAGCAGCAGCCGGAGCCGAAACAGCAGACCAAGGTCGATCAGCCGCTGCCGCCGAAGAAGCCGCCGCCGAAGCCGCAGCCGAAATTCGACGCCGACAAGATTGCAGCTTTGCTCGACAAGCGCGCTCCGCAGCGCAATGCCGCAACCGGCATGGAAGCTAGTGCTGCGCCCTCGCTTGGCACCAGCACGGGCATGGCGGCCCGGCTGTCACAGTCCGAAATCGATGCGCTGCGTGCCCGGTTGATGGCATTGTGGAGTCCACCGGTCGGCGTGCAGGATCCCAATGAGCTCATTGTCAATGTCACCGTCCGGCTGGGCCGCGATGGACGGCTGGCGGCGCCGCCTTTTGCGCGTGTCGCCGGCAGCAGCGTCGCCGCGATGGCGTCGCGCGACAGCGCGGTGCGCGCAGTTCTCACCGGTCAACCGTTCGACATGCTCAAGCCCGAGCACTATGAGAGTTGGAAAGAAATCGAGTTGACCTTCGATCCCAAAGATATGTTCCGATCCAATTAATCCTCCAATTGAAATGACCCAGGCCACTACTCCCCCAGTCTTTCCGCTGACGCGTCGCCGGCTGCTCGCCGGGGCAGGCGCGCTTGCCGTGCTCGCTCCCCGCCGCGCGGATGCCGTGCTCAAGCTCGACATCACTCAGGGAAATGTGCAGCCGATGCCGATCGCGCTGCCTGATTTCCTTTCGGAAGGCGATACGGGGCGCAATGTCACGGGGGTGATCAGCAACAATCTGCAGCGCAGCGGGCTGTTTGCGCCGATCAATCCATCCGCCTTCATCGAGAAAATCAACAATAGCGATAACGTGCCGCGTTTTCCGGACTGGCGTGCGATCAACGCGCAGGCGCTGGTCACCGGACGCATCACGCGGCAGGGTGACGGACGCCTGATGGCGGCCTTCAGGCTCTGGGACGTGTTTGCCGGCCAGCAACTCGACGGCAAACAATATTTCACGACGCCGGACAACTGGCGGCGGATTGCGCACATCATTTCAGATGCCATCTACGAGCGCCTGACCGGCGAGAAAGGTTATTTCGACAGCCGGATCGTATTCGTGGATGAGACTGGCCCGAAAAACCGGCGCGTGAAGCGCCTCGCCATCATGGATCAGGACGGCGCCGGCGTGCGCTACATCACGCGCGGCGACGATCTGGTGCTCACGCCCCGTTTCAATCCATCGACGCAAGAGATTACGTATATGTCGTATGGGCAGGGCGATCCGCGCGTTTATCTGCTCAACATCGAAACCGGACAGCGCGAGATCGTCGGCAATTTTCCCGGCATGACGTTCGCCCCGCGATTTTCGCCCGACGGCCAGCGCGTCATCATGAGCCTCCAGCAGGGCGGCAACGCCAACCTGTTCGTGATGGACCTGCGCTCGAAGCAGACCACGCGCCTGACCGACACACCGGCAATCGACACCGCACCCTGCTACTCACCTGATGGTGCGCGCATCTGTTTCGAGAGCGACCGTGGCGGTACGCAACAGATCTACGTCATGGCAGCGGGGGGCGGCCCGGCAACGCGCATCAGCTTCGGCGAGGGACATCACTCGACTCCCGTTTGGTCGCCGCGCGGCGATTACATCGCCTTCACCGGCCAGGCGCGGGGCAATTTCTCGATCGGCATCCTGAAACCGGATGGTTCGGGCGAGCGCGTGCTCACCGAGGGATTTCACAACGAGGGACCGACATTTGCGCCGAACGGCCGCATTGTGATGTTCTTCCGCGACGTCGGGCAGGGCCCCTCGCTCTTTACGATCGACGTTACCGGCCGCAATGAATTGAAGGTTCCGACGCCGAGTTACGCGTCCGATCCGGCCTGGTCACCGCTTTTGTCTTGATAGTCGTAAACCGGCCTTATTTTCACCGTGTCTTAACCATCAGAAACGGTTTAAGGGACTCAGATAGTTTTAGTCCGTCCGGGCAAGGTTCCATCAAGGTTGATGGAACGTTCGCTTAACGAACGACCTGCTAGACCGACACGCAAGATCCGGTTGATACGCGTGAAATGGAGGCACCGGAATGTTTGATCTGAGAAAGATGTTGCACGTTGCCCGGTTCGCGGCGGTCTTCGCCGCAGCTTTGGCGATCTCGGCCTGTGCGAACAAGACAGGCGAGGATGCGCAGGCCAATGCCGCAGGCCAGGCAACGCCCGGCAGTCAGCAGGACTTCGTCGTCAACGTTGGCGATCGGGTGTTCTTCGAGACTGATTCGTCCGAGCTGACGCCGCAGTCGCGCACGACACTCGACAAGCAGGCGCAATGGCTCACGACCTATAGCCAATACGGCCAGTTCACGGTCGAGGGCCACGCCGACGAGCGCGGCACGCGCGAATACAATATCGCGCTGGGAGCACGCCGCGCCCAAGCCGTGCGTGACTACTTGGTCTCGCGGGGAATCCAGGGCCAGCGCATGCGGACGATATCCTACGGCAAGGAACGTCCGGTCGCGGTCTGCAACGACATTTCCTGCTGGTCGCAGAACCGCCGCGCGGTCACCGTTTTGGGCGTAAGTTCGTAAGCGTACGACAGGGTCAGCCCGCCGATAAGGCGGGCTCGCGGCTTGCCTCCTTCAAACAATCTTGCAGGCCCGGCGTAGAGCCGGGCCGACGATGAGGCATCGGCGCCCAGTCACAATTTCGACGCAGGCGGTCTTATGCTAGCTCTATCCGGCCAAAGGGGCCGCCGGACTTCGTGTGACATGACGGGTTTTCGACCATCATTTCGTATCGCGGCGCTCGCCGCGCTTGCCACGCTGCTGCTGAGCAGCGCCGCGCCGGCGCAGGATCAGCGTGGCTCGGGCAATTTCCTCGACAATTTGTTCAGCCGTGGCGAGTTGTCCGGCCAATCGCGCCAGCCTGCCCAGCCTGGCCAGCCGGCACCGGCGAGCAGGGTTGCGCAGTCGGATCCGGGCGACCTTTCCGTCCGGCTCGACCGCATGGAAACTGCGCTGCGCCAGCTCACGGGCACGATCGAACAGCTTCAGTACCGCAATCAGCAACTCGAAATGCAGCTCAAGCGCATGCAGGACGATACCTCGCAGCAACAGGGTTCGCGCGGCGGGGCCGCGCCGCCGGCTCAGGCCATGCCGCCGGGAGGAGCGCCAGGCAACGCGCCGCCGGCAGCAAATCCCGGACGGCGCTCCGATGTATTCGACCCCTCGCAGCATCCGAATGCGCCCGGTGCCCCGCGCACGCTCGGCAATCAGTCGGCCATTGCCGCCCCCGAGCAAATGCCGGACACGGCGCCGCCGATCGGTGCGCCAGGCGGCCGCGCCGCCGGCGCGCCGCTTGATCTGTCAACAATGGGCGGCAATTCGCGGCCGCCGGAGATGGCCGCGCCACCCGGAGCGGTCGCTTCGGCCAGCGCAACGCCAATGCCGGCACCGCAAGCACCGGCAGCGCCGCCGCAGACACGCAATGTGGCCCCGGCCGTTCCGGCCGGTCAGCAACTGGCGACCTTGCCGCCTTCGGCTTCGCCGCAAGATGAATACGACATGGCCTATGGCTACGTGCTGCACAAAGACTATGCGCTGGCCGAACAGTCGTTTCGCGATTTCCTGAAGAAACATCCGAACGAGCGTCTCGTGCCCGATGCCCAGTATTGGTTGGGTGAAAGTCTCTACCAGCAACAGCATTATCGCGACGCCGCGGAATCCTTCCTTGGCGTTTCGACCAAGTTCGAGCATTCAGGCAAGGCGCCCGACGCGTTGTTGCGTCTTGGCCAGTCGCTCGCGGCAATGAATCAGAAAGAGGCCGCTTGCGCCACGCTCGCGGAAATCGGACGCAAATATCCGCGCGCCTCGGCCGGCGTGAAGCGCGGGGTCGGGCAGGAACAAAAGCGTGCGCACTGCTGAGGCGCGAGGCGTCTCGGCGTCGGAAGCCAAAGCACTCTTTTCCGGTCTGCAAACCTTTCCCGTTGTTGTGCTGGCAGTGTCCGGCGGTCCGGATTCAACCGCCCTCATGGTGCTCGCCGCCCGCTGGCGAGATGCGCTCAAGACGAAACCGAATTTGGTGGCAGTGACCGTCGACCACGGCTTGCGGACGGAATCGAAACGTGAGGCCGCCGCGGTTGCCAGGCTCGCCCGCAAACTCAGGATCGCGCACCGCACAGTGCGGTGGACTGGCCGCAAACCTGCGACCGGCCTGCAGGAGGCGGCACGCGCGGCGCGCTACCGGTTGCTTGGCGAGGCTGCCCGCAAGACGGGCGCGACATGTGTCGTCACGGCGCACACGCTTGATGATCAGGCCGAGACGATGCTCATCCGCATGACTCGCGGCAGCGGGATCACTGGATTGGGGGCGATGGCGCGACGGTCTCCGCTTCCATCGGACGCAGACAAAGCGATCAGCCTTGTGCGCCCGTTGCTCGAAATTCCAAAGGTGCGGCTGGTCGCAACGCTGCGTGCGGCTAAGATTTCCTATGCCGATGATCCCTCCAATCGCGATCCGCGTTTTACGCGTGCGCGACTGCGCGGCGTTATGATGACGCTCGCGCAGGAGGGACTTAACGCCAGTCGGCTGTCGCAACTGGCGCGCCGGCTTAAGCGCGCGGATACGGCGCTAGAGGCCGCAGTGGAACGCGCAATGGCCGAACTGGCGGCGCAGTCCGCCGCGGCTGCAATTTTTTTCGAGGCGGGTGGCTTTCGCGCGCTACCCGCCGAAATCGCGCTCCGGTTGCTTGGCCGGGCTGTCGATGAGGTTGGCGACGAAGGTCCGGTTGAATTGGGCAAGCTTGAGGCCCTCAAATCGGCGCTCGACGCCGGCCAAAACGGCTTTAGGCGCACATTGGCCGGCGCGGCTGTGACGCTGAAGGGCCATCAAATCATTGTCGAACGGGCGCCGCCGCGCGGTCGCAAGCCCTTAACCAAACGCGGACCTCACCGGGCGCGGCGGGCAAAAACACGTTAGAATATTAAAATTCGAGGGCTTTTCTTGGCGCATTGTGCTGCCTACATTGGTAAATGGGTCCGACGTGAAGTCGCCACGAATGCATGCGTAAAACATATGGCCGCGGGGTAAGTGCGCGGCGGGGTCGAGACGTCTGATGAACGCCAATCTCCGCAATTTCGCCCTCTGGGTGATCATCGTCCTGTTGCTGCTCGCGCTCTTCACGCTTTTCCAGAACCCTGGCACGCGTACGACCGCGCAAGACATTTCGTTTTCGCAGTTGCTCTCCGAGGTTGATCAGGGCCGCGTGCGCGATGTCATCATTCAGGGCCCCGACATTCACGGCACCTTTGCCAACGGGACCAGCTTCCAGACTTATGCCCCGAACGACCCGGGACTGGTGCAGAAGCTCTATTCCAAGGGCGTGACGATCACCGCGCGGCCGCCGTCGGACAATGTCCCGTGGTTCGTCTCGCTGCTGGTGTCGTGGCTGCCGTTCATCGCGTTGATTGGCGTGTGGATATTCCTGTCGCGCCAGATGCAGGGCGCCGGTGGCAAAGCACTCGGCTTTGGAAAGTCACGCGCAAAACTTCTGGCCGAGTCACATGGCCGCGTCACCTTCGATGATGTCGCGGGCGTCGACGAGGCCAAACAGGATCTACAGGAGATTGTCGAATTCCTGCGCGACCCCGGAAAATTCCAGCGTCTCGGTGGACGCATTCCGCGCGGCGTGTTGCTGGTCGGTCCGCCCGGCACCGGCAAGACCTTGATCGCGCGCGCAGTCGCCGGTGAAGCCAATGTGCCGTTCTTCACCATTTCCGGTTCCGACTTCGTCGAGATGTTCGTCGGCGTTGGCGCGAGCCGCGTGCGCGACATGTTCGAGCAGGCCAAGAAAAACGCGCCTTGTATCATCTTCATCGACGAAATCGATGCAGTCGGTCGCCACCGCGGCGCCGGTCTCGGCGGCGGTAACGACGAGCGCGAACAGACGCTCAATCAATTGCTGGTCGAGATGGATGGCTTTGAAGCCAACGAAGGCATCATTCTCATTGCAGCCACCAACCGGCCCGACGTGCTCGATCCGGCGTTGCTGCGTCCCGGACGCTTCGATCGTCAGGTCGTGGTGCCAAATCCCGACGTGGTCGGCCGCGAGAACATCCTGAAGGTGCATGTGCGCAAGGTGCCTTTGGCGCCCGATGTGGTTCTCAAGACCATCGCGCGCGGCACGCCCGGGTTCTCCGGCGCCGATCTGATGAATCTGGTGAATGAGGCTGCCCTCATGGCGGCCCGGCGCAACAAGCGCATGGTCACCCAGTCGGAATTTGAGGATGCCAAAGACAAGGTGATGATGGGCGCCGAACGCAAGTCGCTGGTCATGACCGACGAAGAGAAGATGTTGACCGCCTACCACGAAGGCGGCCACGCCATCGTGGCGTTCAACGTCATCGCCACTGACCCGGTTCACAAGGCTACGATCATTCCGCGCGGCCGCGCGCTTGGCATGGTCATGCAGTTGCCCGAGCGCGACAAGCTGTCGATGAGCCGCGAGCAGATGACGTCGCGTCTCGCGATCATGATGGGCGGCCGCGTTGCCGAGGAAATGGTGTTCGGCAAGGAGAAAGTGACGTCCGGTGCTGCCTCCGACATCGAGCAGGCGACCAAGCTCGCGCGCATGATGGTGACGCGCTGGGGCCTGTCCGACGAGCTCGGCACCGTGGCCTACGGCGAGAACCAGGACGAGGTGTTCCTCGGCTATCAGGTGTCGCGCCAGCAGAACATCTCGGAAGAGACCTCGCGCAAGATCGACGGCGAAATCCGCCGGCTGGTCGAGGCCGGCTATGCCGAAGCGACGCAGATCCTCACCGAAAAGCGCGCCGATCTCGAAGTGCTGGCCAAAGGCCTGCTCGAATTCGAAACGCTCACCGGCGACGAAATCAGCGATTTGCTCGCAGGTAAGCGCCCGGTGCGGGAGTCCGTAATCGAGCCAACCACGCCGCGGTCCTCCGCGGTGCCGCCGGCCGGCAAGCCGCGCCCGCGGCCGGAACCGCCCTCGGGCGAAGTCGCCCCGCAGCCGCAGGCCTGAGCCCTCGCAATCAACAGGACGCCCGCCGCATGGCGGGCGTTCTCTTTTGGGCCTTCCCGTCCGGGCGGGCCTGCGTTACGCACGCGCGCCCCCTATGAGCAAACCCGGCAAATCGTATTGGACGTTCGGCGCATTCCGTGAAGGAGCGGTCGCAACTTTTCCCCTGGCGCCCGGGTTGTTCGCCTTCGGCATGGCCTTCGGTACCGTGGCGGCGCGCAAGGGCTTCAGCCTGTGGGAGGCCGAGTTGATGAGCGCCATCGTTTTTTCCGGCGTCGCGCAAATCATCGTGGTCGATGCCTGGCCGCAGCAGTTAACGCTCGCCGCGATACTCGCGGTCATGCTGACCACCTTCGTCATCTGCTCGCGCTTCCTGTTGATCGGCGCCGCGATGCGTCCGTTGCTCCGCGCGCTGCCGGCGGCAGAGACCTATACGTTCCTGTATTTTCTGGTCGAACCGCCCTGGCTGCTGTCGCTGCGCTACCAGCGCAACGGCGGTGACGATCCGGGCTTTGCTTTCGGCAGCGCCGCGGTCTGCTGGATTGTCTGGGTCGTATCGACCGGCGCCGGCTTCTGGTTGGGGTCGGCCGCCGATCCGTATCGCTTCGGCCTCGATATGGTGGTCCCGGCCTTTTTTTGCGCGATGCTGGTGTCGCTGTGGCAGGGGCCGCGCAAGGCGATCGGTTGGGCGGTCGGCGGCGCCGTTGCCGTGGCGGCCGACTTTGCATTGGGCGGTTACTGGTACGTGGTCCTTGGCGCACTGGCCGGCAGTATCGTGGGCGGGCTAACCGATGAGTGAGCGTGATCCGTTCGGCTGGCTTGCCGTTCTCGTGGCGATGACCGTCGCGGTCTATATCACGCGCGCCGGCGGCTACTGGCTGATCGGCCGCGTCACCATCGGTCCGCGGCTGCGCAAGATGCTCGACGCGCTGCCCGGCGCCATCATCGCTGCCACGATTGCGCCGCTGCTCGCGCATGGCGGCGTCAGCGCGCTCGCCGCCGTGGCGGCGGCTCTGCTCGCCATGATCGGGCTGCGCAACGATTTTGCCGCTGTCGCCTCGGGTCTTGCTGCCGCGGCGCTGGTGCGCGCGGCGGGTTTTTAAAATGCCTTTGCAAAACCGCGTCTCTCCGTCCGGCGAATTGCTTGCAACATCCGCGCGCGGAACGTTGATGGGCAATCGCGGTGGCAAATTTCACCGCGATGACCGTACGCTGGGCGTGCGGCAATGGGCGTCGCGGCAGTGGATTTGCTGCGTGCTCAGCTTGAAGGGCCGTCAGCGCAACGTATGGGGCCGGTATTACACGGAACTGTTCTTTCTCGACGAGGTTACGGCCTTTGCCGCCGGTCATCGGCCGTGCTTTGAATGCCGACGCAAGGACGCCGAACGATTTGCTCAACTGTTTTCCGGAAAGACGAAGCGGGCGTCCGCGACCGCCATGGATGACGCGCTCCACGTCGAGCGATTAAACGGCAAAGCCAAGCGGACACATCGGCGCAAGCTCGATACGCTCTCGGATGGCGCAATGATCGCGCTCGACGGCGATCCATTGGCGGTCCGGGGCGAGCAACTTTTGCGGTGGACGCCGGCCGGCTATTCGGAAACGAAGCAGCGCCCGCGTGGCATCGAAGTTGACGTTCTCACGCCGCCATCGACTTTGTCCGTACTTGCGCGCGGCTACACGCCGCTATGGCATGGCAGTGCAGGTTAGGGCGGTTCGATCGGCGGGATACTGGCTGCGGCCGGCACGCGGCGCGCCCAGGCGAAATATACGATGGCCGCCATGACCACCAGCATGGCGATGACGATGGCGACGCAGGCGGACCAGCTGCCGATCGTCCAGGCCGCGCCGCCGAGCGCCGCCCCGAAACTTCCGCCGACATAGAAACTGGTGACATAGAGGCCGACCGCCGATGACCGGCCGGCCTTGGCGGTGACAGTGACATACCCGGTCGAAATCGCCTGGCACACCAGGCCGCACCCAGCGCAGACCGAAAGGCCCGCAATAATCATCGCCAGCGAGGGCAAAAGCGTCAGCGCGATTCCAGCGATCCAGATCGCGATCACCCGCACCATCAAGCGCCGGCGTCCGAACCGTCCGACGGCCCAGCCGGTCCACGGCGTCAACGCGGAACCGGTGAGATAGACGACGAAGATCGCTCCGAGCCAGCTTGCCGAAAGATTGTAGGGCGCCGCCGCCAGATAAAAACTCACGTAGGTGAACGTCGCAATGAAATTAAACAGCACGCCGAAGCCGACCGCATACGTGGCGATCAGTTGCCCGTTGCGCAAATGAGCGAGCATCTGCTTGCCGGAGGCAAGCAGGCCTTCCGAGCGCACGAACTTGCGCTCATGCGGCAAAAGAAAAGCAACCACGATTGCGCCGGCAAAGGCGATAGCCGCGAGGGCGAAGAAGCCTGCCCGCCAGCTGATCAGGTCGGCAAGCAGACCGGTGAAAAACCGTCCGCTAAAACCGCCCAGGCTTGAACCGGACGAGTAGATGCCTGCGACGGTTGTCGCTTCCTGGCGCGACAATTCATCGCCGATATAGGCGACCATCACCGCGAAGATCGGTGGCAGGATCAGCCCCTGCACGGCACGCCAGAAGATCAAGGCCGGGAGGCCGGTCGACAAGCCAACCATGACGGTCGGAACGACCAGCATGAACATCGCCGCGACGATCACCCGCTTGCGGCCCAGCACATCAGCGACCGTCCCCGTGAAGGGCGCGGTCACTGCCACCGCCAGCGTGCTGACCGTGATGATGGTCGAGATCTCGGCGGCTCCTGCGCCGAACTCCTGTGACAACAAGGGCAGGATCGCCTGCGGGGAATACAGATTGATGAAGGCGCAGTAGCCGGCGATCCCGGCCGCCAGCCGCACAGCAGAGGAATTTCGGATTTTCGCGGCGATCATCCTCGGAAACCGGAGCGGGCGTCTTCACTCAAAGCTATGCATTTCCCCGCATCGAATGTCACGCAATGGCGTTGCCGGACAGCAGGGCGCCCAATGCATGGCTGGCTCATGTTCGGCCGAGCATCGCCTCGGCGCGGATCTGCGTTTCCTCCACTGTGCCGGAGGCATCGACCTTCGACCAGCTCACCCGGCCGAGATCGAATTCTTCCTGATGGCGCGCGACTTTTGCATCGGCATCCGATGCATCCGCGGCACGGCCGCCGATGCGCGCGAGGCGCGTTTCCAGGTCGGCGGTGAGGAACAGGCCCTGGAACGCGAAGCCGTTTGCGGATAAGGCGATGTCGCTGCGCTCATCCGCGCGTGCAAAAACCGCATCGACGATGACCGAATAACCGGCTGCCGTCACACGCCGCGCCTTTTCCGCCAAAACGGCATAGACCTTCGCGGTGGCCTCCGGCGCATAGGCCGCTTCCGGCAGCGGTTGGGTTTCTTTAACTCTGAACAGCGCCTTGCGCTCGATATCGCTGCGCAGGACCACCGCGCCCGGCAATGGCAAGAATGCAGATGCCAGCGCGCGCGCGAGGATCGACTTGCCGGTGCCGGAAAGGCCCCCGACCGCGATCAGCTGTGGCTTTGCCGGCGCCAGCAGTCTCTGCGCCAACAGCACATAGTCGCGGGCGGCCTGCGAAAGTTTCGTATGTGATCCGCCTTGCTGGCGCCGCGCGGCGGTGACCTTGGCGCGGATGGCAGCGCGCACCGACATGAACAACGGAAGCGCGGCAAGGGCATCGAGATCGTGAATCCGCTGCGTTTCCATCAGGTAACGGTTGAGAACAATGTTCGCGGCGGGTTCAAGCCCGCGGCCAATGAGGTCCATCAGCAAGAATGCAAGATCGTAAAGGACATCGCCCGTGGCGATGCGCTCGTCGAATTCGATGGCGTCGAACAGCACCGGCTTGTTGTCGATGAGCACAATATTGCCCAGATGCAGGTCGCCATGGCATCGACGTACCAAACCGGCGCGCTCGCGGATGACCAGCAGCGGCCGCACGCGGTCGAATGCTGCGCGCGTCGCCGCAGCGAGTGTGCGCAGCTCCTGCAACGAACATAAATCCGGTTGGGATGTGAGCTCGGCCTCGTTCTGCGCCATGATGTCGGCAATCGCCTCGACGAAATGCGTGTTGGTTACCGTCGGCACCACCCGGTGCGCAGCGGCGACTGTGCGGCCGAGCGAATCCGCGAGCGCGTCGTCGATTTGGCCGGACCTGGCCAGGTGATCGAGCGTCTTGCTGTCATCGAAACGCCGCATCTCGACGACCCATTCCACCGCTTCGCCTTTGCCGCCGATTGCGAGCTGGCCATTGGGCTGGCGAGTTATCGGTACCGCACCGCGATAGATCGACGGAGCGAAGGCACGATTGACAGCCATCTCTGCCTCGCACGCGGCGCGACGTTTTTTGAGTGTGGAAAAATCGAGAAATGAAAAGCGCACTGCGCGCTTCATCTTGAGCACGCGTTCACCTGCGAGAAAAACCGAAGCCGCATGCGTATCGATGCGCTTGACCGGTGCGCCGCCATGGGTGGCCGGGTCGTCCAGAAAGTCGATCACTGGCTGCTGTGGGTCGTCGCTCATGCCGCAATTTATCAGCCCTGGAGACTTCGAGCGTCCTTATAACGCGCCGACGGCGCACAACTGACAATCAGCGCATGACAATCAGCGCAAATGAATCCAGAATGGAACTGCCGCCCTAAACCGCGCGTTGTGACATGCAGGCGTCGGGGGCGGCGCTCGGCGTGGTCCCGCATGCGCGCACTGACTGTTATTCCTGGCCAATCCAATTCAATCAACCTGGAAGAAATGCCGCCACCGCCGGCAAGCGACGGGGGTGTCCTGGTACGGACGATGGCTCTTGGCATTTGCGGCACCGACCGTGAAATCATCAGAGGCGACTACGGCTGGGCGCCGCCCGGCGCCGATCGCCTGATCATTGGCCATGAGTTGCTTGGCACAGTCGAACAGGCGCCAGCGGATTGCGGATTTGCGCAGGGCGATCTCGTTGTCGGCATAGTCCGGCGTCCCGATCCGGTACCGTGCAGTGCGTGCGCTGCGGATGAATGGGACATGTGCCGCAACGGGCTTTATACCGAGCGTGGCATCAAACAACGCAATGGCTATGGCTCGGAGTTTTTTCGCGTCGAGCCGGAATTCCTCGTCAAGATCGATCCGGCTCTCCGCAACCTCGGCGTGCTGCTCGAACCCGCGAGCGTCGTCGCCAAAGCCTGGGAGCAAATCATGCGCCTGGGCGCGCGCAGCGCGGCTTGGCAGCCTCGCATTGCACTCGTGACGGGGGCAGGGCCGGTCGGCCTGCTGGCGGCGCTGATCGGCGCGGAGCAAAACCTCGAAATCCATGTGCTCGACCACGCGCAACAGGGTGCCAAGCCCGATCTCGCGCGTGCGCTTGGTGCGACCTATCACGCCGACGGACTCGGGAACCTATGCCCCGACATTGTCATCGAATGTACAGGCGCCTCGTCAGTTGTGGTCGATGTCCTGGCTCGCACCACGCCGGACGGGATTGTCTGTCTCACCGGCGTGTCCTCCGGCGGGAACAAACTGGAGTTCGATGTCGGTCAGTTCAACCGCACGGTCGTCTTGGGTAATCACGTCGTGTTCGGTTCGGTGAATGCCAACCGGCGTCATTACCGCGCCGCCGCCGATGCCCTGGCCAAGGCCGACAAGTCCTGGCTGTCGCGCCTGATCACGCGACACGTTCCCTTGACGCGTTGGCGCGAGGCATTCGAACGGCGAGACGGCGATATCAAGGTTGTGCTCGATTTTAACGAGTGAATGCTGACATGGCGTCCCGGATCGAAGACTACGCGATGATCGGAGACCTCGGCTCGGCCGCGCTGGTCGGCCGCGATGGCTCGATCGATTGGCTTTGCTGGCCGCGTTTTGATTCCGACGCCTGCTTTGCGGCGCTCCTGGGTAAACCCGAACATGGCCGCTGGCAGATTGCGCCAAAGTCGCAAGCCCGCATAACGCGGCGTTACCGCCCCAACACGCTGATCCTTGAGACCCGTTTCGAGACCGACGAAGGCGCGGCAACGTTGATTGATTTCATGCCGCCGCGCGACCAGCATTCGCATCTCATCCGCATCGTCAAAGGAGAAAAAGGCAAGGTCGCGTTCCACAACGAACTGATATTGCGCTTTTCCTACGGAGCAATTGTACCCTGGGTCACGCGCATGGACGACGTCACGTTGCGCGGGATCGCGGGTCCGGACATGGTGGTTCTTCGCACACCCGTGCGTTTGCGCGGCGAGAATTTCAGGACCGTCGGTGATTTTACCGTGACGTCCGGAGAAGAGGTGCCGTTTGCACTGTCTTTTGCGCGCTCCCACCAGGACCCGCCCGAACCAATCGACCCCTTCGAAAGGGCGACCGCGACCGAACAGTTTTGGACGAACTGGGCGGGCCGCAACAAGATCGAGGGGCCGTGGAACGAAGCGGTGACGCGCTCGCTGATCGTGCTCAAGGCGCTGACCTATGGACCGACTGGCGGCATGGCCGCAGCGCCGACGACCTCGTTGCCCGAATTTATCGGCGGCCCACGCAATTGGGATTATCGCTACTGCTGGCTGCGCGATGCGACGCTGACGCTGCTTTCACTGATGAATGCCGGTTACTACGACGAAGCCAAAATGTGGCGCGAGTGGCTGTTGCGGGCAGCTGCGGGCAGTCCACGCCAAATCCAGATCATGTACGGATTGCGGGGCGAGCGGCGCTTGACCGAGTGGGAAGTGCCATGGCTGCCGGGCTATGAAAATTCGAAGCCGGTGCGTATCGGTAATGCCGCGCATAACCAGCTTCAACTCGATATCTTCGGCGAAGTCATGGACGCCTTGCACCAGGCCCGGCAAGGCGGGCTGGGCGCGCACGAGGCGGGCTGGGCCATGCAGCGCGAATTCCTTTTGCACCTTGCAAGCATCTGGCACGAGCCGGATGAAGGTTTGTGGGAAGTGCGTAGCGGCCGCGAGCATTTCACGCATTCAAAGGCGATGGCCTGGCTCGCCTTTGACCGCGCGGTCCGAAGCGCCCGATTGTGCAATCTGCCTGGACCGATCCAGGAATGGTGCGAAATAC
This sequence comes from uncultured Alphaproteobacteria bacterium, assembly GCA_963831275.1. GTDB lineage: Bacteria > Pseudomonadota > Alphaproteobacteria > Rhizobiales > Xanthobacteraceae > Pseudolabrys. The sequence continues at coordinate 258,118 of CAWHPN010000002.1, forward strand.
GCGACCGCATCCATGCCGATGTCTGCGCAAAAGGCTTCGACGCCAATCTCGGCACGTTCGTGCGCGCCTACGGCTCGAAAGAACTCGACGCCAGCCTGCTGCTGCTGCCTGCGATCGGATTTCTTCCCCCGCATGATCCGCGGATCGTTGCGACCATCGCGGCCATCGAGAGCCGCTTGATGGTGGACGGCCTGGTGCTCCGCTATGACAGCGCAACCGCAAGTGACGGTCTGCCGGCCGGCGAGGGCGTTTTTCTCGCCTGCAGTTTTTGGCTCGCCGACGCCTATCTCATGCTTGATCGCCGCGACGATGCTTTGCGCCTGTTCAATCATCTGCTGTCGCTGCGCAATGATGTCGGCTTGCTCAGCGAACAATATGAGCCGCGGAGCCGACGGCTGGTCGGCAATTTCCCGCAGGCGTTTTCGCATCTCGCTTTGGTCAATACGGCGAGCAACCTTGCGCACTATCAGAAGCCGGTCGAACAGCGCGCCGAGCATAAGGTCGTGGACAAAGCGTCCAGCCCCTCAAACCAGGTTGAAGTCTGAAGTCTATTGACCGGCACGCGCCTTGCCGGAAGAGTGCGCGTCTGACCGCGGCTCAGGCGGCTTTTTTCAAGGGAGGAGCTCAGTGCTCATCGATCATCGGACGTACCGGATTCTTCCGGGCAGGGTGCCCGCGCAACTCGATCTTTACAGCAAGCTCGGCTATCCGGTGCAGCTTCGCTACATGGGCGAGCCGCACTACTACCTCGTGAGCGAGACAGGACAGCTCAATACGTTGGTGCACGGCTGGGTCTATGACAGCACCGGCGACCGCGAGCAAAAACGGGCCAAGATGATGCAGGATCCGGACTGGAAGCATTTCCTGGCTGAAAATGCGAAGGCAGGAAATATCATTGAGCAGTCCAATTGGTTGATGGCGCCCACTGCGTTTTCGCCAAAGATTTCACCGGCAAAAATCGTGAAGTGACGGCGATGCGCGGCAAGGATAACGCACGTAGCGGTGGCCAGATCCTGATCGATCAGTTGTCGATCCATGGCGTACGTCATGCTTTTTGCGTGCCTGGCGAAAGCTACCTTGCCGCGCTCGATGCCTTCTATGATAGCGACATCGTGCTCACCGTGTGCCGTCACGAAAGCACTGCGGCCATCATGGCCGAGGCGGTCGGCAAGATAACGGGACGGCCCGGAATTTGCTTTGTCACGCGTGGGCCGGGTGCCACCAATGCGTCGGCCGGCATCCATATCGCGCGCCAGGATTCCTCGCCGATGATCGTCTTTGTCGGGCAGGTCGGCCGCGACATGCGCGATCGTGAGGCCTTCCAGGAGCTCGACTACCGGGCGGTCTTTGGCACCATGGCGAAGTGGGCGACCGAGATCGACGATCCCGCACGCATTCCCGAAATCGTTTCGCGCGCCTTCCACACCGCCTGCAACGGACGTCCCGGGCCGGTGGTGATTGCGCTGCCCGAGGACATGCTGACCGAACGCGTGCCGGCATCCGATGCCACGGCCTTCGAGCCCGCCGAAATCTGGCCGGGCACAACCGAGATGCGCAAGCTGCAAAAATTGCTTTCGGAGGCGAAGCGGCCGGTCGCCCTGGTCGGCGGCAGCCGCTGGACGCCGGAAGCGTGCGGGGCGTTGATGCGTTTTGCGGAGCGCTTCGCGCTGCCGGTCGCAACGACCTTCCGGCGCGCGCACCTGTTTGACGCACTGCACCGTTGCTACGCCGGCGATTTCGGTATCGGCCCCAATCCGAAACTGCTCGCCAGGGTGAAAGGCGCCGATCTGGTGCTGCTGATCGGCGGGCGTTTCGGCGAAATGCCGTCGCAAAGTTACACCGTATTCGATATCCCCGAGCCGCAGACCAAACTCGTGCATGTGCATCCGGGCGCGGAGGAACTTGGCCGCGTCTACCACGCACATCTCGCCATCAATGCAGCGCCCACCGGGTTCTGCGCCATGCTCGAGGATCTGCAGCCGCCGAAAGAGATCGCCTGGCGCGGGGACAGCGACACCGCTCACGCCGATTTCCTTGCCTGGGGCGAAAAGGCGACGCCGGTTCCCGGCGCCGTCAATCTCGGCGAGATCATGGTTTGGCTGCGCGACAATTTGCCGGCCGATGCGATCGTCACCCAGGGTGCGGGCAATTTTTCCGCCTGGGTTCACCGTTTTTATCGCGTGCGAAAGTTTGGCGGTCTCGTCGGCGGGACATCAGGCTCGATGGGGTATGGGTTGCCCGCCGCGCTCGCAATGCAGACGCTCTATCGCGACCGCACCGTTGTGTGCGTTGCCGGCGACGGCGACTTCCTGATGACGGGGCAGGATTTCGCCACCGCCGTACAATACAGGTTGCCGGTGATTGTCCTGGTTGCTGACAATGGTATTTACGGCACCATTCGCATGCATCAGGAGCGGGAGTATCCCGGCCGCGTGGTCGCCACCGATCTGCGTAACCCCGACTTTGTCGGCTATGCGCTGGCGTTTGGCGGCTACGGCGCCGTGGTTGAAAAAAGTGCCGATTTCCCCGCAGCATTCGCCGCGGCCCGCGCCTCGGGCAAGCCCGCGATCATCCATCTCAAAATCAGTCCAGAGGCGATTACGCCGACCGCGACACTCACGGGCATTCGGGAAAAATCATTGTCGGGTGGCGGAAAAAAATAGCCGATGGTCGTCCCCGCGAAAGCGGGTATGACAAACCGGTTCGCTTGCCTTTTTCACCTGAATCATCGTTCACTGATTGCATGGCCTATCGCCGTACCGAAAACGTCGTCCGCCGGCTCGCTGAACGCGAGCAGACAATCCTCAACGCAGCACATTCGATCGCGGGCGAAGAAGGCATGGGTGCGGTGCAGATTGCAGCGGTGGCCCACCGTGCGGATATCGCGGCCGGCACCGTCTATCGTTATTTTCCGTCGAAAAATGATCTCGTCGCCGAGGTGATCGCCGCGGCCGCCGGCCGTGAGCTGTCCGCAATGCGCGCGGCCGCCGACGCCGCACCGGGACCACTGTCGGCTCTTGCCGCGGCCATCGCCACCTTTGCCGCGCGCGCGTTGCAGGAGCGGCGCCTTGCCTGGGCCATCATGGCCGAGCCGGTCGACGCCGACATCGACGCGTTACGTCTGGATTTCCGCCGTGCCGTTGCGACCGAACTTCAAGCGCGTATCCGCACCGCGGTCGCGGGCGGTCATTTGCCGGATCAGGATATCGTCACCGCCGCCCCGGCTGTCGTCGGTGCGGTGCTTGAAGGGCTGGTCGGGCCATTGGCCCCATCGATCGGCACGGCCCGTGAAGCGGTTCAAACAGTCACACTGCTGGCGCTGCGCGCCCTCGGCGTCGTCGATGCGCGTGCGCGCGGGCTCGTCGCGCAATGCGCGCTGCCGTAGTGTGCGTTGAGCGGCTGGCTTATTTCTTTTTGCCGTCCGGGCCGAATTGTTTGAGATAGGCCCACAGGTCGCCGGCTTCCTTTTCATTTTTAATGCCGGGGAAAATCATTTTCGTGTTCGGGATCTTCGCACGCGGATCCTTGATGTAGTCCTTGAAGGTCGCTTCATCCCAGTTGAGCCCGGAATTCTTGTTGGCGTCCGAATAGGAATAGTCGGGAGCCGTGCCGGAATGCCGGCCGTCCAGGCCGTTGAGCTCGGGCCCGACCTTGTTCTTGGCGCCTTCGCCGACGGAATGGCAGGGAAAACACTTCTTGAAGGACTGCTCGCCGGCCGCGACGTCCTGGGCCTGCGCAATCTGAACCATCGCGGCCATGACCACAGCCGACGCAAGAACTGCTCTCATTATTCCGCTCCCATATGACGTTTGAAGTGAGTTTGACGTGACAGTTTCACAGCTATCCCGGACCTAACGCGCAAGGCGGGACCCGGTTCTGATGGGTTTTGCCAGCCCTTTGTGCAAGGCGTCAAATGGCTGGTATCGTGCCCGGCCGAGGGGTGGAGTTCACGGAATGTCAGTGCAGATGCCGGAACCGGACGCTGCGGTCCTTGCGCGCCGCGACCGCATCGTCGCGGCGCTGCGTACGATCGTCCCGGGCGAGGGGGTTATCGCGGCCGAGCGCGAGCTGCGTCCCTATGAGTTGGACGGCCTCACCGCCTATCGTCAGCTGCCCATGGTGGTGGTCCTGCCGGATACCACCGAGCAGGTCGCTGAAGTTCTCCGTTATTGCCACGACGAAGGCATTAAAGTCGTGCCGCGCGGGGCCGGCACGTCGCTGTCCGGCGGCGCACTGCCGCTTGCCGACGGCCTGGTGCTCGGCCTCGCCAAATTCAACCGCATCCGCGACATCGATTACGACAATCGCGTCGTTGTCGCCGAGCCGGGCGTCACCAACCTCGCGGTCAGCAATGCCGTCGCCCACGCGGGTTTTTACTATGCGCCCGATCCCTCATCGCAGATCGCCTGCACCATCGGCGGCAACGTCGCGGAAAATTCGGGCGGCGTGCATTGCCTCAAATACGGAATGACGACCAACAACGTCCTGGGTTGCGAGATCGTGCTCATAACCGGCGAGGTGCTGCGTCTCGGCGGCAAGCATCTCGACGCCGGCGGTTATGACCTGCTCGGAATCATCAACGGTTCGGAAGGCCTTCTCGGCGTGGTCACCGAGGTGACCGTGCGTATTTTGAAGAAGCCCGAGACGGCGCGCGCGATGCTGGTCGGCTTTCCGTCATCGGAAGATGCCGGCGAATGCGTTTCGCGCATCATTGGTGCCGGGATTATTCCCGGCGGCATGGAAATCATGGATGGCCCGGCGATCGCCGCGGTCGAGGAGTTCGTGCACGCCGGGTATCCTCTGAATGTCGAGGCGCTGCTGATCGTCGAACTCGACGGTCCGGCGGCCGAAGTCGACCACCTCATCGAACGCGTCAACAAGATCGCACGCGAGTGTGGCGCGATGTCGTGCAAGGCCTCAAACTCGGAAGAACAACGGTTGCTGTTCTGGGCCGGCCGCAAGGCGGCATTTCCGGCGGTCGGTCGCATTTCGCCGGATTATTACTGCATGGACGGCACAATCCCGCGCGCGCAGCTGCCGCTGGTGCTCAAGCGCATGAAGGAGATGTCGGCAAAATACGGCCTGCGCGTCGCGAACGTATTTCATGCCGGCGACGGCAATCTGCATCCGCTCATCCTCTATGATGCCAATGTTCCCGGCGAGCTGGAAAAGACCGAGGCCTTCGGCGCGGAGATCCTCAAACTTTGCGTCGAGGTGGGCGGGGTCCTCACCGGCGAACACGGCGTCGGCGTCGAGAAGCGCGACCTGATGCCGACGATGTTCTCCGAGATCGATCTCAACCAGCAGCAGCGTGTGAAATGCGCCTTCGATGCCAAGGGTCTGCTCAACCCCGGCAAGGTGTTTCCGCAACTTCACCGTTGCGCGGAATTGGGCCGCCTGCATGTGCATGCCGGCAAGGTGCCTTTTCCCGACATTCCGAGGTTTTGATGCGTTTTGGTCTGTTCTGTTCGCCCAAGGCCGATAGTCCAGGCTTCGGTCCCGAGACCGGCCGCGGCTTTTTCGAGTACCTCGACTTCAATATCGAAGCCGAAGCGCTCGGTTTTCATTCGAGCTTCTCGGTCGAGCATCATTTCAGCGGCTGGAATCAGGTGTCTTCGACGTTGATGCTGCTCGCCGGGCTGGCGATGCGCACAACCACGCTGCGGCTTGGCAGCGCCGTCATTGTGCTGCCCTGGCACAACCCGGTGATGCTCGCTGAAGAGGCGGCAACGCTCGATCTGCTGTCGAAAGGCCGTCTCGATCTTGGCATCGGCAAGGGTTATCGGCACAGCGAGTTCAAGGGCTTCCAGGTCGCACCGGAGGAAGCGGAAGCCCGCTTCGAGGAAGCGCTCGAGCTGATGCGGCGCGCCTGGGTGACGCGCGAACGGTTCTCGCACAAAGGCCGCTTCTGGCATTTCGAGGACATCGTGGTCGAACCGCCGCCCGCGCAAAAACCACATCCGCCGCTGTGGGTGGCCGCCGGCAATCCGCATTCGATCAAGCGGGCGGCCACGCTCGGCTTCAATCTTATCCTCGATCAATATGCCTCGCCCGCGACGCTGGGCGAACGCATCGCGATCTACAAGGCGGAGCGTGAAGCGGACGGCCTGGGCTTTGATCCAATGCAGGTTGCGGTCGCGCGTCAGCTCTATGTCGCGAAGGACAAGGCGGACAAGGACGCCGCGCTCGTTCGTCAGGCGGAATACACCCGGCGCACCGTCAACGTGTCGCGCGATCCGTCGGCGAAAACCGGCTCGCACGTGCTCGCCTATGCCGACAAAGCCGGCGCGACGGAGGAGAATGCGCTCTATGGCACGCCGGATGAAATTGCCGGCATGATCGGAAGTTTGCGTGATGCCGGCGTCGCCTATGTGCTGCTCACCATTGCGGGTGGGGTTGACCAGCTCCGCCGCTTTGCGCGCGAGATCATGCCTGCTTTTGCTCACGAGGCCAGCGCGCGTGCAGCGGAATGACGAAGTCGCGCAATGGCTGACACACTTAAACCGAGAGACGGCAAGGAGGTCGAGGAGGCCGTGCGCTGGGCGCTCGGCAACGACAAGCCGCTTGAGCTCGCCGGGCGGGGGACCAAACGCGCGATCGGCCGGCCGAGCCAGACCGATTTGACGCTCGATCTCTCCGCCTTGGCCGGCGTTACGCTTTATGAGCCGACCGAACTCGTGCTCTCCGCGCGTGCCGGCACGCCGCTCAATGATATCGAGACGCTGCTGGAGCAGAACGGCCAGGAGCTCGCATTCGAGCCGATGGACTACGGACCATTGCTCGGCAGTGAAGAAAAGCGCGGCACGCTGGGCGGGGCAGTCGCCGCCAATCTGTCGGGTCCGCGCCGGATCAAATCCGGCGCCGCGCGCGACCATTTCCTTGGCGTCACGGCCGTGACGGGGCGGGCGGAAACCATCAAGTCTGGCGGACGCGTCGTGAAAAACGTCACAGGTTATGACCTTTGCAAGTTGTTGGCCGGATCGTGGGGAACTCTCGCCGCCATGACCGACATCACGGTAAAAGTTCTGCCGAAAGCGGAGACCGAAGCAACCGTGCTGATCGCGGGCCTCGACGACAAGCGCGCCTGCGCCGCCATGGCGGCTGCCATGGGTTCCTCGTGCGACGTCTCCGGCGCGGCGCATTTGCCGGACCATGTCGCATCCTGGTTCGACGGGTTGCCCAGGCCCGAGGCGTCCACGGTGCTCAGGCTGGAGGGTTTCGCGCCATCCGTCGCCTATCGAAGCCAGGCTCTTGGCGCGTTGATGAAAAATTTTGGATCGGTGGCGCTGCTCAACGAAAAGAATTCGCGCGCGCTCTGGCGCAGCATCCGCGACGTCAAACCATTTGCGGCGGACGCAGCGCGGGCGCGGCCGCTTTGGCGCATCTCGGTTACGCCCAGCCGGGGCCACGAAATCGCGGCGGCAATCACGCCGGCGGCGCAAATGTTCTACGACTGGGCCGGCGGTCTTGTCTGGGTGGCAATGCCCTTGACCAACGAGCCTGACGCATCCTCCATCCGTCGCGCGGTGGCCGCGGTGGGGGGCCATGCCACGCTGATACGGGCGCCGGTCGCTGTACGCGCCGCCACCGATGTTTTTGCTGCCGAGGATGCCGCGTCACACGCTTTGGCCAAGCGCGTGAAGGAGAGTTTCGATCCCAAAGGCGTGCTCAATCCCGGGCGCATGTGGGCGGGGGTGTAGGTCGTGCAAACTTCGTTCAGCCTGATGCAATTGCGCGATCCGCAGATCGCATCCTCGGAGAAAATCCTGCGCGCTTGCGTGCATTGCGGCTTCTGCACTGCGACCTGCCCGACTTACGTCCTTCTGGGAGACGAGCTCAATTCACCGCGTGGACGCATCTACCTGATCAAGGAGATGCTCGAACAGGACAGGCCGGCGACACGCGAAGTCGTCAAGCACATCGACCGCTGCCTGTCGTGCCTAGCCTGCATGACCACGTGCCCGTCCGGCGTGCACTACATGCACCTGGTGGATCATGCGCGCGAGCACATCGAAAAAACCTACAAGCGCCCGATCATGGATCGCGCATTGCGGGCGTTGCTTGCGCGCGTTCTTCCCGACGTCGGTCTGTTCCGCCTGGCGGTGGTTGCCGGCCTGATCGCGCGGCCATTGGCACCCGTGATCGATCTGCTGGGACTGCACCGGATGGCGGCAATGCTGCGTCTCACGCCACATCGCAAGCCGGCGCCTCCGGTGGACCGTACCGGCAGGATTTATCCGGCACAAGGAACACGGCGTGGCCGGGTGGCGCTTTTGTCCGGCTGCATCAATCCGGTGCTGGCGCCGTCCACCAACGAAGCCGCTATCCGCATGCTCAATCGTCACGGCGTTGAGGTGGTCGTCGCCGCCGGCGAGGCCTGCTGCGGCTCGCTTGAACACCACATGGGCCGCGAAGGCGAAGCGCTGTCTCGTGCGCGCAACAATATCGACGCATGGATCCGTGAACTTGAAGGAGCCGGGCTCGATGCCATCCTGGTCACCGTCTCCGGCTGCGGCACGACCATCAAGGATTACGGGTTCATGTTGCGCAACGATCCGGCCTACGCGATCAAGGCGGCGCGCGTGTCGGCGCGCGCGCGTGACATCACCGAATATCTTGCAACGCTTAAGCTGCGGGAGGCGAGGGCGCGGATCCCGCTGACGGTCGCCTATCATTCCGCCTGTTCGCTGCAGCACGGCCAGAAAGTGATGCACGAACCGAAAGAGCTGCTTTCGAAGGCAGGCTTCGCCGTCAAGGATGTGCCTGAAGGTCATTTGTGCTGCGGCTCGGCCGGCACCTACAACATTCTCCAACCGGTACTGGCGGATCAGTTGCGTGCCCGCAAGGTCGCCAATATCGAGCGCCTCAAACCCGACGTCATCGCCGCGGGAAACATCGGCTGCATCACGCAGATCGCCGGCGGCACCTCTGTCCCGGTCGTGCACACGATCGAGCTGCTCGATTGGGCAACCGGCGGCCCCGTGCCGGAGGCGCTTGCAGGGCTTGATGCCGGCAAGACCTCTGCACGTGCGGCAGACGATATGCCCGTGGATGCCGGCAAGCCGGCCGCGAGCCCGTCGCCGCAAGCCGTCTTCGGCGACCGGCTGGACCGTGAAAAAACCGGCAGCGTCTAGCGCCGCAGGTCTTGACTTTAATCCTATCATTGAATATAGTCCTACTATCCTGCTCAACGTGAGGGGCGTCATCTAGAGGCGTCTTGATGGTGGGGCAGGGTGCGGCGCCCGCGGGCGTGCTGGATTTACGCACAGCACGCACTCGGGCGGCGCCGGGGCTCCGCCCGGCGGCCACTACGGGCTGCCTGCCAGGAGCTTGGCTGACGGATGGCCGCGCGTTGCGCGGTCAACGAAAAGCGCGGCCGGCGCCGGAAGGAAGACGCTGCGATGGCGCGCCGAGAGGCGCCCGTGCTCTCGAGAGGGAGTACGGCACTGAAAGAACAATGGTTGCGCCACTTGGCGCGCCATCCCCTCTCATATTGGAGGGGGACAAAGAAAAGGGACTACGGCGTACCCGGCGCCGCAAAGAATACGGGCGCTGCTGCGCGCCCACATGACAACCCGGGGCTGTTTGACAATTAAATCTGGGAAACGGCGTCCAGCGGCCCCGATTGCATCGACGGGACGGGCCGCATAGCATGCCGGCCACGAGAATGATGGCCTAAGGGCCGGAACTCTTTCGCATTTTACGAACAAACAATAAGGGAGGCCGCAATGCCGGCGACTTACAAAATTCTGATTATGGGCGCGTCTTATGGGTCGCTGCTCGCCTCAAAAATTCTGTTTGGCGGCCACAAAGTTCATCTGGTCTGCCTGCCGGCGGAAGCCGACCTGATCAACGCTGAAGGCTTTCGCGTGCGCATGCCGGTCAAGGGCCGCAAGGACCAGATCGAGATCAACTCGCGCAAGTTGCCAGGCAAGGTCACGGCCGGCGGCGCAGCCGGCGTCAATCCGAAAGATTATGATCTCGTCGGCCTTGCCATGCAGGAGCCGCAATACCGTTCTCCTGGCGTGCGCGAATTGCTCGACGCCGTGGCAAAATCGAAAGTGCCGTGCATGTCGATCATGAACATGCCGCCGCTTCCGTACGTGAAACGTATTCCCGGGCTCAATTACGATGCGCTCAAGCCGGCCTACACCGATCCAAGCGTATGGGACAATTTTGATCCGGGCCTGCTGACATTGTGCAGCCCCGATCCGCAGGCGATCCGTCCGCCTGAGGAAAAGGTCAACGTTCTGCAAGTCACGCTGCCGACCAATTTCAAGGTCGCCAAGTTCGAGAACGATATGCACACCGGCATTCTGCGGCAGCTTGAAAAGGATATCGATGCCGTCCGCTTCGACACGCCGGAGGGCAAGATCGAGCTTCCGGTGAAATTGCGCGTGCATGATTCGATTTTCGTGCCGCTCGCGAAATGGTCGATGCTGCTCGCCGGCAATTACCGTTGCATCACCAAGGACGGCATGCGCACCGCTCAGGAAGCCGTGCACTCGAATATCGAGGAGGCGCGCTCGGTTTACAATTTCGTGTTCGACCTCTGCGTCAAGCTCGGCGCATCGCCAAACGATCTGGTGCCGTTCGAGAAATATGCCGCCGCAGCGCAGAGCCTGACGCGGCCGGCTTCGGCCGCGCGTGCCTTGCAGAATGGCGCGCCCAACATCGAGCGTGCCGACAAGCTGGTGCAGCTGATCGCCAAGCAGAAGGGCCTGAGCCATCCCGTAATCGACGGGATCGTCGCGCTGGTGGATTCACGCCTGGAGGCCAACCGTAAAAAGGCCGCTGCCGCCTAGGGTTACAGCAAAACGTCTTTATCCGGTCGCCGGCACGGCTGTGGAAAACCCTGTCGCCGGAAGCCATTAGCGCGTCCGGCAAGGCCGCCATAGAGAGGCCTTGGCCGGGTGTTTGTGACATTCACGCAACAGCCGGCATCTTTTTTTCGAAAGGCGCCTTATTCGCCTAAAAAGGCGGCAGTTGCCGCCGTTTTCGCCTTGCCGCAATTGTCCGGCAGGGGTCTAAATTTGCGGTATTGCACGTCGAAACGCACTCGAGTCGATGGCCACCGGGGACTTTTCCGACACGAGGCGGCAGGCAAACAGGGACCGATCGGCACTTCAGGCCGATGGAATTAAAAGGGGCAGACTCAATGAAGAAAGTTGTGTTGTCGGTTTTCGCGGCGCTGGCGGTTTCAGCGGCAGCGCCCGCGCTCGCGGCTGACATGCCGGCAAAGGCTCCCAAGGTCGCTCCGGCGCCACCGCCGAGCCCGTGGGATATCGCCTTCGGCGCCGCCGTCATGAACGACTACGTCTTCCGCGGCGTGACTCAATCCGGTCACAAGCCGTCGGTCGCGGCTTACTTCGAGCCGCGCTACAACATCAATTCGAACCTGCAGCTCTACGTCGGCACCTCTGGCGAGAGCATCAAGTTCGCCAACAATGCGGCGGCGGAAATCGATTTCTACGGCGGCGTTCGTCCGACCGTGGGTCCGTTCGCGTTCGATTTCGGCTTTTGGTACTACTACTATCCCGGCGGCAATTGTTTTGCGCCCCCGGGAGTCGATCCGGCCTGCACCGGCGTGATCCCGGTCCAGGGCAACGTCGCCAAGTCCGTCGCCAGCTTCTACGAGGTCTACGGCAAGGTCACTTACACTTGGACCGATTGGGCCTTCGGCGGCAACTTCTACTATTCGCCGAATTTCCTGAACCTCGGCGCCGATGGCGAATATCTGTCCGGCACCATCAAGTTCACCGCGCCGGAGAAAATGGCGATCGGTCCGGTCGGCTGGTACGTGTCGGGCGAGTTCGGCCGTCAATGGTTGGGCACCAGCGACCGCTTTTATGCCTGCACGATCGCGGCTGGCTGCCTTGCCAACAATCCGAACGGCATCCCGTACAAGGACTACAATACGTGGAACGTCGGTGTCGGCTTCACCTGGAAGGTGTTCACCCTCGATCTGCGTTACAGCGACACAGACCTGAACAAGGGTGACTGCAATGCCTTCACCAGCGATCCGACCGCGACCGGCACGACCCACGTGACGGCCATCAACTTCGGTCCCGGCTCCAGCTGGTGTGGCGCCACCTTCATTGCCAAGCTGTCGGCCGATCTCACGCTCGGCAGTCTGAAGTAAGTCTGCGAGACGTCTGCCCTCGGGGCGGTGGCCGCGACCCGGCCGCCGCCTTTCGTTTTGCTGGTGCCGCTTGCTTAGGCTTGCTTGCTCTTGCGCGCCCGGTTTATCCCGCCGGCGCCAGGGCCGCCTCCCGCACGGCGTACTGGTTGCCGTCGCGCCTGAACGCCAGTCTGCGTTTATGAAATGCGGTCAGCGTCGCGCGGTGTCCGATGGACACGATGGTGGCATTGGCAAGTCTGCGATCGAGCAATTGGTAGAGCTCGGCCTCCGCAGGCTCATCGAGCGAAGCGGTGGCTTCATCCAGGAACAGGAAGTCGGGGGCGTAGAGCAGGGCGCGCGCAATTCCCAGTCGTTGCTGTTCGCCGAGCGACAGCATGCGATTCCAATGCGCTTCTTCCTCGATGCGTGGAACGAGCGATGGCAATCCGACGGCAGCGATCAGCTCCGCCACTTTGGTGGCATCGAAAGTGCCGGGCGCGGCTGGATATGCGACCGCTTCCGCAAGCGGCGCGATCGGAAAATAAGGCCGTTGTGGAAGGATCATCACACGCGCATTTTTCGGAACCGTGATCGTGCCTTCGCCAAAGGGCCAAATGCCGGCGAGCGCGCGGAACAGCGTTGATTTTCCGGAGCCGGACGGACCGCTTACGAGCACGCGCTCGCCCAGTTTGATCGACAGGTCGCTGGCATTCAGGAGCGGTGTGCCATTTGGCAGCCGGACGGCCAGATCCTTGACGTTGACGATGGGTGCCTCGCCTGGTTTGAGCGAAATGACCGGCGGTGTAATCGCGGCCGCTTGTGCGGCGGCGATCAATTCATCGAAACCTGCAAGCCTTTCGATCACCGCGCGCCATTCGGCGAGAGCGCGATAAGCAGTCACAAAGAACGACAGCGCGCCTTGTACGCTGCTGAAGGCCGAAGCGGTCTGCATCAGGCCGCCAAGCTGGATCGCGCCGGCGAAATAGGCGGGACTGACGACGACAAAAGGAAAAACCGATGAGATCTGTCCGTAACCGGCGGTCAGAAACGTCAACTTCTTCTGACGCGACATGATCGCAAGCCAGTTGGTCACGATATTGCCAAAGCGGCCCAACAATCGGCCGCGCTCGGTTTGCTCGCCGTCGAGCAGGGCAATCTGTTCGGAATTCTCGCGCACGCGCACCAGGTTGAAGCGAAAATCCGCTTCGTAACGCTGCTGCTGATAATTGAGTGCGGTTAGCGCGCGGCCGACCAGATGGGTCAGCGTGGTGCCGATGACGGCGTAGATCAGTGCTGCCCAGAAAAGATAACCCGGGATTGTAAAGGTGGACCCGAAAAGATGCAGCGGTGCGGTCCCGGACAAATTCCAGAGGATCACCGCAAACGAGCCAAGTGTGACCACAGAATTAAGCAAACCGAGGCCAATCGGCAGAATGCCAACTCCGGTGGTGCCTGAATCGATGAATTCCTTGACGTCTTCGGCGATGCGCTGGTCGGGATTGTCGGCTGCGTCGCCGCGCAATTGCATGCGGTAGTGATTGGCGTGGCTCAGCCAGCGGTCGAGATAGGCTTGCGTGAGCCAGCGCCGCCAGCGGATCTGAAGCCATTGATTGAGGTAGAGCTGGTAAACCGCGAGCAAAATATAGATCGTTGCAAGGACACTGAAGTAGCTGAGCTGGTAGATGAACGCATCCCAATTCTTGTCCTGCAGCGCGTTGTAAAAGGTATTGTTCCAGGAATTGAGCAGGACGTTGATCCCGACGATGGCAAGTTCGATCGCAACCACTGCTGCCAGCAAAATGCGGCCGGGCCAGCGGTCCTCCGAATAAAAATACGGACTGGCAATCCGCCAAACGATAGCGAGCGTTGCAAATGTGCCTCTCACGGGCAGTCTCCTGTCGGACCGAGAAATCAGCGCAGTTTATTGAATCGGTCCCTATCTACTAATGGTTAGTGCTATGCCGGATTCGATCTTTTTCGGCGGATTTCCGTATAATAAGGGCATATCGAGGGCGCTCTCGCTTGGGGCAAGTTTGCGGTTCGAAATGCTGCCCATTGTTGCGTCCGGTCGCTACAGCCCCTACGATTGCAGCTCAAGGGTTTGCCCAATCCAGACTTAAAGGCTGGGTCGTGGAATAAGGCCCGGCGAAAAATGTTCACGGGGTAGTGATCCAAGGGAGGGAAAGCGAAATGTTTAACAATAAAACGTCTGCGGCTGCAACTCGCCGCAAGTTTCTAGCCGGCGCGACCGTCGCTGGCGCAGCCGTCGTCGCGCCGAACGTGGTGAAGGCGCAGGGCCCGGTCAGCATGCGCTGGCAAAGCACTTGGCCCTCGAAAGACATCTTCCACGAATACGCCCTCGATTTCGGCAAGAGGGTAAACGATATGACCGGCGGCGATCTCAAGATCGAAGTGCTGCCGGCTGGTGCCGTTGTGCCTGCGTTCCAACTGCTCGACGCGGTCTCCAAGGGCGTGCTCGATGGCGGTCACGGCGTGCTGGTCTATCACTACGGCAAGCAAACCGCGCTCGCTCTGTGGGGCTCGGGTCCGGGCTATGCCATGGACGCCAATATGCTTCTGGCCTGGCACAAGTACGGCGGCGGCAAGGAATTGCTCAACGAAATCTTCACCTCGATCGGTGCCAACGTCGTGTCATTCCCTTACGGGCCAATGCCGACACAGCCGCTCGGCTGGTACAAGAAGCCGATCACCAAGCCTGAAGATTTCAAGGGCCTGAAGTTCCGGACCGTCGGCATCTCGATTGACGTGTTCAGCGGCATGGGCGCCGCAGTGAATGCGCTGCCGGGTGGTGAAATCGTGGCGGCTATAGATCGTGGCCTGCTCGATGCCGCGGAGTTCAACAACGCGACGTCCGACCGCGTACTGGGCTTCGCCGACGTATCCAAGATCTGCATGTTGCAGAGCTATCATCAGAACGCCGAGCAGATGGAAATTTCGTTCAACAAGACGAAATTCGACGCACTGCCCGACAAGATGAAGCACCTGATCGAGAGCGCGGTCGAAGCTGCCTCGCAAGACATGCAGTGGAAGGCGATCGATCGCTACTCGAAGGACTACATCGAGCTGCAGACCAAGGATAACGTCAAGTTCTACAAAACGCCCGAGACGGTTCTTAAGGCCCAGCTCGAAATCTACGACGATGTCGTGAGGAAAAAGGCGGGCGAAAACGCCATCTTCAAGAAGATCGTCGAATCCCAACTCGTCTTCGCCAAGCGGGCGACACAATGGGAACAAGACACGGTTGTCAGCCGTAAGATGGCGTTCGATCACTATTTTGGTGCGAACGCGAAGAAGCCAATCTGACGGCCTGCTGAACTGGCAAAGCACCATTCCGCGATTTGACGGAGTGGTGCTTTGTTGTTGCACGGAATGGGGACGAGGGTGGGAGTAGATGGACGTCCAAAACTTTTTGCATAAGATTGACGGCCTCAGCACGTGGGTCGGTAAGGGTGCTTCCTGGCTGATCGTGGCACTGATGAGCGTCGTCTGCATCGAAGTGGTCAAGCGCTATATCCTGAACGCGCCCACTGCCTGGATCTTCGATCTCGACAACATGCTTTATGGCACGCTGTTCATGTTGTGCGGAGCTTACACGCTCGCGCAAAACGCCCATGTCCGCGGCGATTTCCTCTACAGCTCGATGCGACCGCGCATGCAGGCCTCGCTCGATATCGTGCTCTACATTGTCTTCTTTATTCCGGGCATTGCAGCACTGATCTATTCGGGATGGATTTTTGCAAATGAATCCTGGGTGATCCGTGAGCACTCGACGATCACCGCGGATGGGCCGCCGGTCTACCAGTTCAAGGCAGTTATTCCGATAGCCGGCGTGATGGTCATGATCCAAGGCTTCGCCGAGATCGTGCGTTGCGTCTACTGCCTGAGGACGGGCGAATGGCCGAGCCGGCTGCACGACGTCGCCGAGATCGACGTGATCGAGGAACAGCTCGCACATAGCGAATACGTCGATGAAGAATCACGCAAGATCGCTATTGAGCGTGCCAAACGGATTGATGAAGTTGCGCGCCAGCGCGGCATGGGTGGAGATCTTCAGACATGAGTGATCCCGCCCTCGGTCTAACGATGCTTTGCCTCATCGTGGTCGTGATCATGATGGGGTTCCCGACGGCCTTTACTCTCATGGGCCTCGGGATGTTTTTCGGCTACATCGCGTTCTACGCTCCTCACCAGGCGATCTCCGACAACAGGGTCTTCGACCTGATGGTCCAGCGCAGTTACGGCGCGATGACCAACGACGTGCTCGTATCGATCCCGTTATTCGTCTTAATGGGGTATGTGATGGAGCGCGGCGCGCTCGTCGACAAGATGTTCTATTCGATCCAGCTCGCGTTCCGGAAGGTCCCGGCCTCGCTAGCCGTAGCGACCCTGATTGTGTGCACATTTTGGGGGATAGCGAGCGGGTTGGTCGGCGCCGTGGTCGTGCTCATGGGCGTCATCGCGTTTAACCCCATGCTCAAGGCGGGATACGACGTAAAACTTGCTGCGGGTGTTATTACGGCCGGCGGCACGCTTGGCATTCTCATTCCGCCCTCGGTGATGATCATCGTTTACGCGGCAGTCGCCGGGCAATCCGTTGTGAAGCTTTACGCAGCGGCAATGTTTCCCGGCTTCTTTCTGTCGTTCCTCTATCTCGTCTACATCATCGCCTGGGCGATGATTAACCCGAAGATCGCGCCGCCGTTGCCCGAGGAACTGACGCGCGTCCCGGTGCCGAACTGGATACGGAAATTCCAGGCGCTCTATCCAAGCAATTTTTTCCTCGGTCTCGTGGGGGCGTTGGTTGCGCCCGGGCGCGCATTGGCGATTCAGGCCGACGGTGGCCGCGTCAGCTATTGGATGCTGGTCAGGAATTTTGCGTACTCGCTGGTGCCGTTCATTATTGTCGGGGGCACGCTCTGGCTGACCTGGTGGTACGTCGTCATTCATCAACAGGCGGCGGAAGAGGCGGTTGTCACGGGCGTGCAACAGCTGGGCACGCCGGGACTGGCACCGAAAGTCGCAACGCTGGCGGAGCAGGGTCCGCCGCAAGGCTTCTATCTATGGTTCGGGATTATCGCGGTGATCTGCCTGCTGTGGCAGCTCCGTTATTACTGGCGGCTTGATGCCGACCGGCTCGAGGTCATCAAGCTGTTGTCGACATCAATCATGCCGCTCGGCCTTCTCACGGTTGTCGTGCTGGCCGTCATCCTGTTCGGCATAACAACAGCGACTGAGTCGGCCGGTGTCGGCGCGGCAGGCGCCTTTCTGCTGGCGATCCAGGCACGAACCCTCGACTGGAAGCGCACGAAGGAAGCGGTGTTCTTGACGGCAAAAACCACCGCCATGGTGTGCTGGCTGTTCGTCGGCTCGGCTTTGTTTTCGGGCGTGTTCGCGATCCTGGGCGGGCAGGCGCTGGTCGAGCAATGGGTGTTGTCACTCAATATGACGCCCATCCAGTTCATGATGCTGTCCCAGGCGATCATTTTCGTGCTGGGTTGGCCGCTGGAATGGACCGAAATCATCGTCATCTTCGTGCCAATCTTCCTGCCGCTGCTCAAGCACTTCAACATCGACCCGGTGCTGTGGGGCACGTTGGTGTTCGTCAATCTGCAGGCGGCATTCCTGTCGCCGCCGGTCGCAATGTCGGCCTTCTATCTCAAGGGTGTCGCTCCCAAGCACGTGACGCTCAATCAGATTTTCAACGGCATGATGCCATACATGCTGATTGTGATCGTGTGCATGGTCATCATGTATCTGTGGCCCGGCATGACCTTGTGGCTTCCAAACTATCTGTACGGCACCTGAGGCGGAGTTTGCCGAATTGGCGAATGTAGATCTAGCAACGCTGACCGCGGCGCAAGCGGCAGCCCAAATAGCCCAAAGTATCGTCTCGTCTGAGGATGTTACGCGTGCTTGCCTCGATCGCATCGCTGCGGTCGAGGAAAAGGTGCAGGCCTTCGCGCATCTCGATGCGGAACACGCGCTTGCTCAGGCACGCGCGAGCGACGAATGGCGCAAGAGCGGCAAGCCGATCGGGCCGCTTCATGGCGTCCCGGTTGCGATCAAGGACATTGTAGACACCTCGGACTATCCGACCGAGTGCGGATCGCCTGTGTTATCCGGCCGACGGCCGCGCACCGACGCGACTGTGGTCGCGCGATTGCGGGCCGCTGGTGCGGTGATCATCGGAAAGACGGCGACCACCGAATTCGCGTATTTCCACCCCACCAAGACGCGCAATCCGCACGACACGGAGCGCACACCGGGCGGGTCTTCCTCTGGCTCGGCGGCGGCTGTAGCAGCGAGCATGGTGCCGCTCGCAATCGGCACGCAGACAAACGGTTCGATCATTCGTCCTGCGGCTTTTTGCGGCGTCTTCGCGATGAAGCCGACGCACGGCTTGGTATCGCGTGCGGGAATCCTGCCTTTGTCGCGGGTGCTTGACCACCCCGGTCCATTTGCGCGCTCGATCGAGGATCTCGCGCTGATAATGGATATCATTGCTGGTCATGATCCGGAGGATCTTGACACGCGCCCGCTTGGCGCGCGCAGCTTTGCCAAGATTGCAGCCGAAGAATTCCCGCTCGCGCCTCGTTTTGCATTCGTGCGAACGCCGGTCTGGGACAAGGCGGATGCCGATACGCACGAAGCGTTTGAAGACCTCGCAAAGGAACTCGGTGAAAACTGTTTTACCTTTGACCTGCCGGATCGGTACAAGGACGCTTGGGAAGCCCATCGCGTCATCATGTCGACCGATATGGCGCACAATCTCGGCAAGCTCGTGGATCGGGGCGGCAACGTCATCAGTAAAGCGATGCAGGAACTCATCGCCGACGGCCGCAAAACCAGCGCCACGCAATATCTTGCGGCAGTTGCGGGCGCGGACTCCTTGCGTGAAGGATTGAACCAACTATTTCAGCAAGAATGTACCGCGATCATCACTCCGGCCGCGCCGGGCGTAGCGCCAAAAGGTACCGCTACGGGCAATCCGACATTTTGCACGCTGTGGACCTACCTCGGGCTGCCCGCGATCACGCTGCCGCTGATAAGCGGCGAGGGCGGAATGCCGATCGGCGTGCAACTGGTGGGGGCGTCCGGCGACGACGCGCGCCTATTGCGGACTGCGCGTGCGCTTGTGCGGCAAGTCTCCGGCAATTAATGCAACACCGTTTGCTTCCGCGCGGCACCATCGCCGCGATTCTGCTGTCACTGATGTGCGCGGTTGGGGGTACGGCGGACTTGTTTCCATTCGATCAGGAGCTTTTGTTTGATGCCGCGCCGATGCGTCCGGCCAAGCGGATGCCGATCCTCACCGTGGAGCCGAGCGGAGATGCGAAAATTGACTTGTGGTGCAGAACGGTATCGGCGCGGATAGATATTTCCGGAACAGCGATGAAGATTGAAACCGGTCCCTTGCCCGAAGGATTGCCGGAGATGATGAGCGCGGGACAATGCACGCCCGAGCGCATACAAGCCGACGATGAGATCCTGGCTGCCTTTGCCCAGGTGACAGGCTGGCGCCGGGAAGGCGGAAGTGTCGTTCTCGAAGGGCCGAAAGCGCTTAAATTTCGTCCTAGCGATCATTAAAGGGGCCCAAAAGCGAAAGGGCGCAGTTTGTGCCGCGCCCTTTTTGATCTTCGAAATTTAGGCGGTGTTAAAAGCCCATTCCGCCACCCATGCCTCCGCCAGGCGGCATCGCCGGCGCCGGTTCCTTCGGCACTTCGGCTACCATCGCTTCGGTTGTCACCAGAAGGCCGGCAACCGAACCTGCATCCTGCAAAGCGGTACGTACCACTTTCGCCGGATCGATGATGCCGGCCTGGATCATGTCGACGTATTTCTCTTCTTGGGCGTCGAAGCCGTAGGTCTCCGACTTGTTGTCCATGATCTTGCCGACCACGATCGAGCCCTCGACCCCCGAATTCTCCGCGATCTGGCGGATCGGCGCCTCGAGCGCCTTCAGCACGATGTTGATACCGGCCTGCACGTCCGGATTTTCATCGTGAATCCGGCCGACCGCCTTTTTCGCGCGCAGCAGCGCAACTCCACCACCGGGCACGATACCTTCCTCGACCGCAGCCCGGGTCGCATTGAGCGCGTCTTCCACGCGGTCTTTCTTCTCCTTCACCTCGACTTCGGTGGCACCGCCAACGCGGATGACTGCAACGCCACCGGCAAGTTTCGCCAGGCGTTCCTGCAGCTTCTCGCGGTCATAGTCTGACGTGGTTTCCTCAATCTGCGCCTTGATCTGGCCAACGCGAGCCTCGATGTCAGGCTTCTTGCCTGCGCCGTGGACGATGGTCGTCTTTTCCTTCTCGATGATGACCTTCTTCGCGCGGCCGAGCATGGCTGTGGTCACGTTCTCCAGTTTGATACCGAGGTCTTCGGAAATCAGCTGACCGCCCGTCAGGATTGCGATGTCCTCGAGCATGGCCTTACGGCGATCACCAAAGCCCGGAGCTTTTACTGCCGCGACTTTCAGGCCGCCACGCAACTTGTTGACCACCAGAGTGGCAATTGCTTCGCCCTCGACGTCTTCTGCGATGATGACGAGAGGCTTGCCCGACTGCACGACGGCTTCCAGCACAGGGAGCATCGATTGCAAGCCGGAGAGCTTCTTCTCATGCAGAAGAATGTAGGCGTCCTCGAGCTCGGCGAGCATCTTTTCGGCGTTGGTGATGAAATAGGGCGAGATGTAGCCCCGGTCGAACTGCATGCCTTCTACAATTTCAACGTCGGTTTCGAGCGACTTTGCCTCTTCAACGGTGATCACACCTTCGTTGCCGACCTTCTGCATTGCCTTCGCAATCATCTGGCCAATATTGGAGTTGCCGTTTGAGGAGATCGTGCCGACCTGGGCGACTTCCGCCGAAGATCCGACTTTCTTCGCGCGCTTCTCGATGTCCTTGACCACTGCGGTAACCGCGATGCCGATGCCGCGCTTGAGATCCATCGGGTTCATTCCGGCGGCAACTGATTTCGCGCCTTCCTTTACGATGGCCTGCGCCAGCACTGTCGCAGTTGTCGTGCCATCACCCGCAAGATCGTTCGTCTTTTGGGCAACTTCGCGCAGCATCTGCGCACCCATGTTCTCGAACTTGTCTTCCAGCTCGATTTCCTTTGCGACCGTCACCCCATCCTTGGTGATGCGCGGAGCGCCGTAGGATTTGTCGAGCACGACATTGCGGCCCTTTGGACCGAGTGTCACCTTCACGGCATTTGCAAGGATGTCGACGCCACGCAACATACGGTCACGCGCGTCACCGGAAAATTTTACGTCTTTGGCAGCCATTTCAAATTACTCCGTTGAGTTTCGTTCGAGATGTCAGGCGATCACGCCCATGATGTCGGATTCCTTCATGATCAGGAGTTCTTCGCCATCCAGCTTGACTTCAGTGCCCGACCATTTGCCGAACAGCACGCGGCTCCCCGGTTTCACGTCGATAGGAATGAGCTTGCCGCTTTCGTCCCTGCCTCCAGGTCCGACAGCGATGACTTCGCCTTCCTGTGGCTTTTCCTGAGCGGTATCGGGAATGATGATGCCGCCTTTCGTTTTCTCTTCGGCGCCAATGCGGCGAACAACGACGCGATCATGCAATGGGCGAAATTTCGTTTTGGCCATGAGCTTCCTCGTGCGCTACCACGCGTGCGTGTGACAAAAGATAGATTTTTCAGTGTCTTAGCACTCTCTAGCAAGGAGTGCCAATTGCTCTTCGGGAAATATTGCCTCTGCGCCGAGGTGTCAAGCTAAGGATCGTCAAATCCTGATGCGATTGCCAAAGCGCGCTTGCGCTGGTCCCGGATGCATTCCAAAGTCGTCTACCGATTTTCCAAGGAGCCGCAATGACCCCCGCAAATCGTCACGCATTGTCGGCTGCTTTGGTTGTCGGGATATCCGCGTTTGGGCTTTTCGGGTGCGCGACCGGGCCGTCGCTGGACCAGCCGGCGGCGCCTGCAGGGGCCCCAACGTCGCCGCCAGCTTTCCCTCCGCAGGATATCGTTGGGCGTTGGGGACTTGCGGCGTATCACAAGGAAGAAGATCGCGCGCGTACTGAGGCGGCTGCTGTAGCTGGGTGCAAGCAACCCTACGTCATAACACTCGGTCCTACCGGCGGCGTGATGATGCATCTTGCCGATCAAGCGACGCCGACCGAGCTACGTCTGAAAGGCGGGCCGGGCGGCAAAACCTACATCGGGCCGGCTGAAACCGAGCCGGGCGGCGCCGAGGATCGGGAAGTGGTTCATTTCGATGGCCGCATCCTCATTCTCCGCTGGATGGATTCCGAAGTGCAGGGCCGCTACGGCACTATGGTGTATGTCCGCTGCGGCGCGCAGGGCGCCAAGCCGGCAGCGACCAGGCCAAAACCGAAGCCGAGAACAGTACCGCCACCGCCAAAACCGGCGCAGTGACTATCGGTCGGTCCCAGCCGTCTATGAGCGCAACTACGCCGGCGTGCTAAAGATCGGGACGTCGTCGTCTGCACCGGCCGCAACATGATTGCTTTGCGCGATTTTATCCACGGCCCCTGGCGTGCTGTGCCGGTACTTGGCGTCACTCAAATTTTATCCTGGGGCACCATCTTCTACACGCCGGTGTTGATGATGCCGCTGATTGCGGCGGACCATGGCTGGTCGATCTCGTTTGCGATGGGTGGCTTTTCTTTCGGCCTTTTGATCGCCGGTCTGGTCGCGCCGTTTGTGGGCCGCGCAATCGACCGCTTCGGTGGCCATGTTGTCATGACTTTTGGCTCTCTGGTTGGCGGGCTAGGTCTCGTTCTGATCGTGTTTGCCGACCGGCCGCTTGCCTACTACCTGGTTTGGATGGTGCTCGGCGTCGGTATGGCGGCGAACCTGTATGATTCCGCTTTCGCAACGCTCGGTCGGATATTCGGTGCAGGCGCGCGCCGGCCAATTACAGCACTAACTCTTGCCGGCGGATTCGCATCGACCTTGAGCTGGCCGACTACGCATTTTCTGCTCGAGCGTGTCAGCTGGAGCGGCGTTTACCTCATCTATGGCGCGCTTCTAATCTGCGTTGCAGCTCCGCTTCACGCTGCCGCACTTCCACGCAGTCGATTCGACGTCGATGCGCCGGCACAAAACAGCAAGGAAGAACCGGTCAAGCTGGTGCCCCATGGCTTGCCCTTCATTCTGGTCGCCTCGGCATTCGCATCTTACGCCTTCGTGCCCTCCGGTTTGTCGGCACACCTCCTGGCGATTTTTGCGCGCAACGGCATCGATCCCGGTACGGTCGTGTGGATTGGCGCATTGTTCGGCCCGGCGCAGGTCGGTGCGCGCCTCCTGGAATTCGCCTTTGGCCGCGATCTTCATCCTTTGTGGGTCGTACGTTGCGCGCTAAGCGGACTGTTATGTGGGTTCCTCATGCTGGCGCTGTCGGGGATATCGGTGGGGACCGCTGCAGCATTCGCACTGATGTTCGGAGCCGCCAATGGGCTTGTCACGATTACGCGCGGCGCGGTGCCCCTCGCGCTCTTTGGCGCTGCTGGCTATGGACAGCTTATGGGTCGGCTCGCCGCACCATTTCTGTTGATGCAGGCAGCCGCGCCGTTGGTGATGGCATTCGTCGTTGAATATACGTCTGATCCGGCGGCGCTCGCGCTCGCTGCCGGCTTCACCTCGATCGCGCTGGTTTGTTTTGTCGCGATCCGCCGTCCGGCCTAGGCGAACATCGCGTCGATATCGAGCTGACTGGCGTGGCCGGTGGAACCATCGAGCCGCGGACCATTAATAAGGTTGGTGTCGGGCGAGGTATCGGCGGTTGCACCCCGTTGTTCGTCGGCGCTGTTGTTGCGTTCGATCATGGCTACAAGGCGCTCTTCAATCATGATCAGCATTGCGATCACCTTGCCAATGCGTTGGCCGGCGAGATCCTGAAAATTACACGCTTCATACATACGGACCACATGGTCCTGCATGTCTTGTGCGAGGCCATGGTGATAATCGTCACTCAAAGCTGCAGCGAGAGTTCGCGCGCAGTCGTCGATGACTTCTGCTGATGCCAAAATCTTCTGTGTTGCAGTTTCCATGCCCTCGACGGCAGCGCCGAGCTCCCCAGCCGCGCGTGTCATACGCCGATCGTTACCGTCTTTGATCAGCACCGAAAGTTCCCGCATGTTGCAGCCAATGGCGGCATGAATGGCCGCAAGTTCCTGCGTCATTACCGATTGGGTGTTTGGCTGCGGACGCGCATCGCCGACGGGCTCGGGTGAGCAACAGTCGGACAACTCGGCGCGATCCGTTCCGGCATCACCGACCATCTGTTCGACACGAAATACTTTTCGTTGCACGCGAGTGCCCCACGCCTTCTGGGCGCCGTTCTTATCCAGCGCGCATTAACGCCGCGTTGCGAGCGCGAGGGAATATATGGAAAGAGACCGTTTACCATGTCGGATCGTGGTTTACGGCAATTTACCAATCGGTGGCTGTTTGGCCGTTACTTGATCGTAGGAGTGAAATTGGAAGGTGTGCCAATGCGGCATTCGTTTGTGGCCGGTTTTGCAGTCGTTCTGGTGTCGAATGCCGTGTCGGCGGAGCCAGTATCACTTGCCCCTCCTGAGCCTGCATCGGCCACGCCGATGATTGTGGCCGCTGCGCAGCCCCAACCGGATCTCGGCGGCGGGTTTATCGAATTCCTGTTTGGCGGTTCGCCACAACGTGAACGAAATGGGTCACAGACCTGGTACGGGCCGCCACCTGAGCAGAATTATTACCGCGGTGAGCAAGACCGGCAGGCTGCCTATACGTCCGGCGATCGTTCGGCTGACCGCATCGACCCGCGCTTTCTCCGTCAGGAAGTCGCATATGACGGAAAAGAAGCGCCGGGTACGGTCGTCATCGATACGCCGAGCCACTTTCTCTATCTTGTCGAGACAGAAGGACGAGCAATCCGTTATGGAATTGGCGTCGGACGTCCGGGCTTTGCGTGGTCCGGTCGGCACTCCATTTCATCGAAAAAAGAATGGCCAGACTGGGTGCCGCCAGATGAAATGGTCAAACGTCAACCGTACCTTCCGCATTTCGTGGCTGGGGGCCCAAACAACCCGCTGGGTGCACGCGCGATGTATCTCGGTTCGACGCTCTATCGCATTCACGGCTCCAACGAGCCCTGGACGATCGGCCAAAACGTATCGTCGGGATGCATTCGGATGCGCAATGTGGATGTCATCGACCTTTACGAGCGGGTAAAGGTCGGCACGAAAGTCGTAGTGTTATAATCAGCTAGCCGCTGTCGCCGCCGCCGAAATCTCCGCCGACGTCGCTGCTGACATCGTCCGTGAAATCGGACGTATCGCGAGCGTCATCGTTATCGAGAAGTCCCGCAGCTTGGGCGTTTGCGCCGCCTGCGCCTTTGCCGACATCATCGAAGCCGGCGTCACGCGCGAGATCGCTATTGCTCGCGCTATTATCCCATGGCGAGCCGCTCGCCGGCGCGGCTGCGAATGCACTGGAGCCGTGATGGCCAAACATTGAGCTTATCGAATTGAGGAGTAACGCGCCGCCGATCATCCCAGCGGCGGACGCGGCAGCGGTCCCGAGAAACGAACCGCCAGTAGACGACGCTGCGGCTGG
The DNA here is from genome assembly GCA_963831275.1 of uncultured Alphaproteobacteria bacterium. Lineage (GTDB taxonomy): Bacteria > Pseudomonadota > Alphaproteobacteria > Rhizobiales > Xanthobacteraceae > Pseudolabrys. Next base: position 283,850 of record CAWHPN010000002.1, read on the forward strand.
ACTGAACGCGCCTCCGCGGTTCCAGCGAGGATCGGGTTCGCTCGTCCCGTTCGGACGCACGCTTGGTACAGATGCGCCTCCACGGCCCGTCAGGACCTCACGCATGCTGTCGAGAAAACCACCGCCGGTTGGTGTGGGACCTTCCCCGGTTAATTCCCGCAACCGCGCATCTGCGCGCCTGAGGGCCTCGTCCTGTATCAACACCGTCTGAACGAGCGGATAAATCGCGTGCGGCGCGCGAGCCGAACCGTCGGCAATGGCCTGTTCGGCCATTGCATCGCGTGGGGCTGTTTCGAGACGTTCGAGCCGTTCGAACAGGTCGTCAACCAACTGACGTTCTTGTGGGGTCATAAGGTCCTCCCAGGGCCATCGGCGCTGTTATCTAGGAGGTCCCGCCGGTTTCGCCAGTGGCTGCGCAAGCACAAAACCGCCACTAGCCAGCAGGTGGGGGAAAGCGTCGGAACTAAAAAAGGCGAATTCGCGCTCTCGCAGCGTTGTCAGCGTGTCGAGCGCTTCCAACTCGGTATCTACGAACCCTGGGTGGCACATAATGAGCCCCCCATTGGGAAGGCCAGACAGAAATCGGGGGAATATCTCACCGAACCTGGCCCCGGCGGTGAATGCGTAGGTGCCGGCGAACGCCGGGTTGACCGTAATACCCAGACGTTTTGCTTTACGGCGGAACCCTAAGCTTAGGATATCGAGCGTTAGCGCCTTGCTGTCATGTGGACGCCGGCCTGGACGCGCCCGGCCGCATTGTCTTACCCACGCGGTGGGCGCCTTTTGTGCGGTGACTTTCAAAAATGCATCGCGAATCTGCGGGAACAGATGCACGTGCTGATGCCCGTCGAGGAAATCAGGCAGATGGCCAAACGCATTCAAAAATCTACGCAGCTGGGATGCGATTTCGGCCACCAGCATTTCTGTCCGCAGGCGCCGTGCAGTGGAAGCACGCAGGATTTTGCTGAGCGTTAGAAACCGACCATCACGTAAGGGCACAAAATCTGCGCTCAAAGGTTTGAATGGCGCAGTCAGCGTCACGTGCAAGCCGATCGCGGCGCGCTTTTCGCCAGCATTGAGCGATGCAAGGGCTGCGACTTCGTCCTCACTGAAATGCGGCGCCGCCACCATGACCGAAGTGGCATTGATGCGTCGCCGGGCGATCAGTTCACGTATTGCCGTGTTAACGCCGGGCGAAATACCATAGTCATCGGCACAAAGCCAAATACGCCGGAGAGCCGTCGCCATGTCGTTGATTATTCGGCAGCGCGAGAAGTCGCCGGCCTGACTTTGCCCGACTCGCTCGCGTGCTTCATACTGTGTTCGGCGACAAAATAGACCGGCCGGCCTTTGATCTCGGATAGCAGCTTGCCAATATATTCGCCCAACACGCCGATCAAGATGAGCTGCACGCCACCGATTACCATCACGCTGACCACCAGCGAAGGATAGCCAGGCACGTCCTTGCCGAAGAGCAGCGTTTCCAACACAATCCAGCTGCCGAAAAAGAGGGCTGTCACTGCCAGAAGGACACCCAGCAGACTGGCGACACGCAACGGGGCAACCGAAAAGGACGTGAGCCCCTCAATCGACAATCCGATTAGTGTCCAGACGTTCCAGGTGGTGGCACCGTGCGCACGCAACGCTGGTTCGTAGTCCACTCGCACCTGTCGAAATCCAATCCAGCTCGAAAGTCCTTTGAAGAAGCGATTGCGTTCCGGCATCTGACGCATCGCCGCGGCGGCGCGTGGTGACAGCAGACGAAAATCGCCTGCGTCTTCCGGAATTTTATGGCGTGCTCCCCAGTTCAGCAGAGTATAGAACGAGCGTACGCCTGTCCGCCGAAGCCAGGATTTATTTTCGCGGTGCGCCTTCGCCGTATAGACGACATCGTAGCTATCGTCGATCCAACGCATGACCAGAGTGTCGATCAGATCAGGTGGGTGTTGCCCATCGCCGTCCATGAAAAGCACGGCGCCGGGTTGGGCATGATCGAGGCCGGCGAGCAGAGCGGCTTCCTTGCCGAAGTTTCGGGACAGAGTGACGACCTGGATGTCGAGGGGGACAGCGGGCAACGACCTGGCAACGGTGGTAGTTCCATCGCTGCTGCCATCATCGACGTATATTGCCTCAAGCCGCAGTTTGCGTTTGGCGTGCAAATAACGTGCGACCTCGGCGATCCGCTCATGCAAAGCGGGGAGGCCTTCGGCCTCGTTGAAAAGAGGCACCACGATCGATAGCGTCGGGCCGGGTGACGCCTCCCGCGCGCGCGAGCTTGATTTGGTCGGCCTAACCGGCATCTTTGGTTGACTTGTCGCTTCGGTTTTCCGGCGATCTATACCGCACCCGAATGGCGCTGTCGCGTCCGCCCTACCGGGACAGGATTTGCCGTGCTAATCGAAGGCGGACGATGATCCCTGCGCCCCTTAAAAACATACTCGATCGCGTGACTGTGGCTTGGCATGAGCGCGCCATCGCGCTCAAGGCGCTCAGTTTCGCTCTGGTCGGCGTGGTCAATACGGCCGTCGATTTCAGTGTTTTTTGGACAGTGGCGACTTATCTGAAGTGGCCGTTGGTGCCGGCCAACGTGCTCGCATGGCTAGTGGCGGTCACATGCTCTTATGTGCTGAATTCCTTCATCACCTTTGGACCGGAATCGGGGCGCATCCTACGTTGGCGTGACTATGCGAGTTTCAGTGGATCGGGTGTTGCCGGAATGATTTCCAGTACGGCCACGTTGTTTGCGCTGTCCTACGTTGTGCCCGTCCTGCTGGCGAAGTTTGTGTCGATTCTGGTGAGCTTCGCAGTCAACTTTTCCCTTTCGCATTTCGTGGTTTTCCGCGTGCGTCGACCGCGCGGCGGCGACGACGCGGACTAATGGCAAACTGGGTCTAATCATGCGTTACGATAATAACCTGAATGCCCAACGTCCGATTTTTGTCACGCATCTCGAATGCGCGATGACGGGCGAACACCATGTGGCCGACCAAGTGCACAATCTGTCTCGGGCCGGTAGGCCGCTATTGGTGAGGTACGACCTTGAAGGTGTTCGCAAAGTGCTGAGCAGGGAGATCCTCGCAGCGCGAGCTCCCGATTTGTGGCGCTATCGCGAGTTGCTGCCGGTTCGCAAAGTCGACGACATCGTCAGCTTGGGCGAAGCAATGACGCCAATCGTGAGAATGCCGCATCTTTCCGCGAAGCTCGGCGGCGGTGAAATCCTTGTGAAAGATGAAGGCCGTTTGCCGACCGGATCGTTCAAAGCCCGCGGATTGGTCATGGCCGTGTCAATGGCAAAAGCGCTGGGCATAAAGCACATGGCGATGCCGACCAACGGCAATGCCGGGGCCGCCCTCGCTGCTTATGCGTCGCGCGCGGGGATCAAGACGACCATTTTTTGTCCAGAGGACACGCCGGAAGTGAATGTCAGCGAAATCGCGCTGCAGGGTGCGAGCGTTTATCGCGTCAACGGGCTGATCGACGACTGCGGCAAGATCGTGGGCGAAGGAAAAGCGAAAGTCGGTTGGTTCGACACTTCGACCCTCAAGGAGCCGTATCGAATCGAAGGCAAGAAAACAATGGGGCTTGAGCTCGCCGAACAGCTCGGCTGGCAGGTCCCGGATGTGATCTTTTATCCGACCGGCGGTGGTACCGGTCTGATCGGCATGTGGAAGGCTTTCGCGGAGCTCGAAGCGATCGGCTTCATTGGTAAAAAGCGCCCGCGCATGGTCGCCGTGCAGGCCGCCGGTTGTGCGCCAATGGTGAAGGCATTCGAGGCTGGCGAAGAGCATGCGCCGCGCTGGGAGAACGCGCACACGATCGCTTCCGGCATTCGCGTGCCGCAAGCCATTGGCGACTTTCTCATTCTGCGCGCGGTGAGAGAGAGCGGCGGCTTTGCGATCGCAGTAACTGACGACGCGATCAGCGCAGCACTCGATGAAATGGCGCGCGCCGAGGGCTTTCTGATGTGTCCGGAGGGTGCAGCGACTTATGCGGCCTACAAGGAAAGCCTCGCTGACAGCCGGGTGAAGCGCACCGATCAGGTTGTGCTGTTCAACTGCGCCAGCGGGCTGAAATATCCATTGCCGCCCGTGCGTCGCACGCTCGACCGGCACAAGCCCATCGATTTCGCCGCGCTTTAAAGACCCGCTTCCAGTTTTGAAAAAAGCGGATTGTCGCGAGAAAATACGTAGTCGAGTTCGGCCACCGCTACAGCTTCGGCGCCGTTATCGCGCAGATAACTGGTGAGAGCATAAACCTGATCGGGCGGGCAATGCAGGATCAACATGCCCGACGAGCTTGGCCCGCCGAAAGGCAATTCAATCGCAAACTTTTGCTTGGCATTTTCGACAAGCATATCAGTCCCCGCGGCAAAACGGGCGCGAACCTCGCAAAAAGCTCGGGCGCGAGCCTGCGCTGCGACCCTGTCGAGAATGACCCGGGCTATATCCCGTTCGTCCTTCCCCCAGTCCGAATTGCGGGCAGCCACCAGGTTTGCCTGAGAGCGCAATATCGTGCCGTCTTCTACGACCTTCAGCCCGTTGGCCGCCAGCGTTGTGCCGGTTGTGGTGATATCGACAATCATCTCAGCCGTGCCGGCGGCAGGCGCTCCTTCTGTCGCGCCAGAACTCTCGACGATGCGATAATCGATGATGCCGTGCGCTGAAAAGAAATCGCGCGTCAAGTTGATATATTTAGTGGCCACCCGCATCTTGCGATCGTGGTGTTGGTGGAAGGAAGTCGCAACGTCGTCAATGTCGGCCATTGTGCGCACGTCGATCCAGGCTTGGGGCACGGCCACGACAACATTGGCAAAACCAAAGCCAAGTCCCTCGATAAGCACCACGCGCTTCTCTGCGTCGGGAATCATTTCTCGGACCAGGTCTTCGCCGGTTACACCGAGATGGACTGCGCCCGTTGCGAGCTGACTCGTGATCTCAGATGCGGCGAGATAGGCGACTTCAACGCCATCCAGACCGGCAATGGCGCCGCGATAATCGCGTGCGCCGCGCGGTTTGATGAGCGTTAGACCTGCACGGGCAAAAAATGCGTCCGCATTCTCCTGCAAGCGGCCTTTGGCCGGCACTGCAAGCACCAACGGTCCGCTCATGATCCGGCCCCGTAAATGGCCAGCCGTTCGATCCAGGCCGCGAACCCAACGGCAGGAATTGGAGCCGCTGCGCCAAGGCGGGTCAGCAGGTCGTCATAACGACCGCCCGCAACCAGCGGATCACCGGTACGTTTGGGATCAGTCAGTTCAAAAACCAGTCCGGTGTAGTAGTCAAATCCGCGGCTAAAAGCTGTCGAAAAATGCACCCGCTTCAGATCGACGCCACGAGCCTCCAGGAATCCGGTACGGCTCTCGAAATGGTCGAGCGCCGCCGCGAGCGCTGGCATCATTTTGGCTTCGCGGGCCAACGCGCGCAGATCAGCGGCCGCTTCGTCGGGATTACCTTGAATGGCGAGAAATTTTTCAATGAGGGCGCGCACTTCGCGCGGAAGTTTAGCGCTGGCGCCGAGCGCGGATTGCTCGAGGAAGCGGTCTGCGATTTCCCCAACCGAACGACCGCCAACCGCAGTGATACCGGCGATTGACAAAAGATCGGTAACGAGTGCGCGCGCGCCTTTCGGATCTGAGCCTGCGAGCGCTGCCAGCACGCCTTGATATTCGGGTCGCGCGTTGTTGCCGCCAAGCACCAGCCGCTCAAGATCTTGTGCCAGGTTGGTCTTGCGATTGAAGTCTTTGATCAACCGTCGCTTCCACGCCGCGGGCAGATCAAGCCCGGCGATCAAGGCCGTGAAAAGTGTGACGTCGCCGATATGGATGTCCGGCGCGGTGACGCCGTAATGTGCAGTCGCTTCCAGTCCAAGCGAGAGCATTTCGGCGTCGGCCGCCGATTTATCGGAGCGACCAAACGACTCGATTCCGGCTTGCAGGAATTCTGCGGCTGCATCCGTGCGATGGCGAAATATGGGGCCGAGATAACAAAAGCCTGCCGGGTTTCCTGCGAGAGCCGACGTCAGATAGTCGCGCGAAACGGGTATCGTGAGATCCGGACGCAGGCAGAACTCATCGCCATCCGGTGCGGTGGTCAGGTACATGCGCCGGCGAATATCTTCGCCCGAGAGATCAAGAAACGGCTCCGCTGGCTGCAGCATCGCGGGCGCAACACGACCGTAGCCGGCGCGCTCATAGGCGACGACCAGCGCCTCCGCGCGAGCGTCGGGTCCTTGCCTTCGCGTTGTCGTGCTTGCGTCCATTGCCCTTCCAAAACGACTGCAAATTTGCGGTTTCGGGGCGGCCTTTAGCATGGCGACGTTAAGGATTCGACGATCTTTAACCGCTGACCTTAACGGCCAAGGTGGTCAAATACTTGTCGTCGTTAATAAATTTCGTGATATCGCACGGCCACCACGCTGCAGACGATCCAGTTTGCCAGAGGACTGCCTTACGTCGCAGGACGGGTAAGGGAATCTCAATACAACCAGCGTTCACTATCGGGCGGAGACGCCAATGAATAGTCCTGTGCCGCGCGCCGTTGTAGAGGCTTTTTACCACGCCTTGTCAGTCCGCGACATGGATACGCTTGCCACTTTTCTGGACGAAGACGTGGTCTGGACCATCAGCGGTCCCGTGGACATTCTTCCATTCTGCGGCCGGCGCGTCGGCCGTGACGTCGTCATAAAATTGCTCGTGCGCGATATCCCGACCATGTTGTCGGAACGGCGCTTCGTTGCAAGAACGATGCTTGTAGATGCCGATCGCGCCGCGGTCCTCGGTCGGCTTACCGCGACCAAACGCGACGGCGGACATGCCATCAGCTATCGCATCGCCCATTTCATTCAGTTTCGCAATGAAAAGGTCATCGATTACGTATCGATCATTGACAGCTTTGATGCCGTTGAGCAGATGCTCGGCTACAGCCTTGACGCGTATGACGGTTATAAGGTTGAGGGAAACATAGTCACAGTGTGACTGGCGCGTCATGACGGGCAATGGCATGAAAATGAACGTGCTCGAACTTCACGCGCGCAGCGCCCGGTCGGCCGTAAGGCCTGGATTTATTTATGGCGAGCGAGCAGCTTGCGTACGGCCTCGACCAGTGCGTCTTCCTTGATCGCGAACTGCGCCTCGGCCTGTTTCTTCAGGTATTCATCACGATCCTTGGTATCGGCGAGCGCAGCGCCGAGGATCAGATCCTTGATTTGAACCTCGCCGCGCGCCTTCTCGTCGCCACCCTGAATGATGGCGCAGGGTGAGCCGCGCCGATCGGCATATTTGAGCTGTGTCCCGATATTGTTTTTCGGGTTGCCGAGATAGAGTTCAGAGCGAATATTGGCCGCGCGCAGCGCCGCGACCATGCGCTGGTAGTCGGCGATGCGGTCTCGATCGAATACAGTCACCAACACGGGACCGGGCGCCGGGTTTTCGCTGATCTTGCCGAGATGCGTGAGGGCAGCCTGAAGGCGCGAGACACCGATGGAAAAGCCGGTGGCCGGTACAGGCTCGCCGCGGAAACGCGACACGAGGCCATCGTAACGTCCGCCGCCGCCGACCGAACCGAACCGCACGGGGCGACCCTTCTCGTCCTTGATCTCGAAGGTGAGTTCAACCTCGTAGACTGGGCCGGTGTAATATTCGAGGCCACGCACCACCGTTTTGTCGATGCGGACGCGACCCTCATATCCGGCTGCTTTTGTCAAAGCAGCGATTTCCGAAAGTTCCTGTTCGCCGACGCTCGCCGGGTTTCCGCCACCAGCCGCATCTCCTTTGCCGGTGATCGCGGCAACGATGCCCGCAATCTGGGAATCCGAGAGCTCGGCGCCTTTTGTGAAGTCCCCGCTTTCGTCTTTGCGGCCCTTGCCGAGCAGCATTTTGACGCCATCGACACCGAGCCGATCCAGCTTGTCGATAGCCCGCATCGTGGTGAGGCGTTTGTCTGGAGGAATCTGAAGTCCGTCCATTGCTCCATCTAAAATTTTGCGATTGTTGACCTTCACCACATAACTGCCGCGCGGGATGCCGAGTGCTTCCATCGTGTCCGCAGCAAGCATGCACATCTCTGCGTCGGCTGCCATTGAAGCTGTGCCGACGGTGTCCGCGTCAAATTGCATGAATTGACGAAAACGTCCTGGGCCCGGCTTTTCGTTGCGGAATACCCAGCCAAAACGGTACGAGCGAAACGGTAGCGCGAGGTTCTGGAAATTCTCTGCAACGTGACGCGCAAGCGGCGCGGTCAGGTCGTAGCGCAGCGAGAGCCATTGTTCATCATCATCTTGAAACGAGAAGACCCCTTCGTTCGGTCGATCCTGGTCGGGGAGGAACTTGCCGAGCGCGTCGGTATATTCGATCGCCGGCGTTTCCATCGGTTCGAAGCCATACCGTTCGAACACGACGCGGATTGCTTCCACCATGTGGCGCGTCGCCGCGATCTCGCCCGGGCCGCGGTCGGCGAGGCCGCGCGGCAGGCGGGCTTTGAGCTTGGTCGGCTTGGCCATCGGCGAGTCGCGAAGAAATGAACAATGGCGGCGTGGTAGCAGCCGTTTCACGCTTTGTCATTATCGGCGAAAGCGGATAATCCAATGAATACCCTCTATGGCGAATGGCAGGAAGCGAGGCATCAGATGCCTTTGACAGCATCATCGGTCCCCAACGACCTCGAACCCTATTGGATGCCATTCACGGCAAACCGGGCCTTCAAAAAACGGCCACGGCTCATCGTGGGCGCCAAGGACATGCACTACATCGCCAGCGATGGGCGCAAACTGATCGACGGTTCGGCCGGCTTATGGTGTACCAATGCCGGCCACAATCGCGAGCCGATAGTCGCGGCGATCCAGCGCGAAGCGGCAACGCTCGATTACGCACCGGCCTTCCAGTTCAGCCATCCCAAGGCCTTTGAGCTTGCGAACCGGATAGCCGCGCTGGCGCCCGGTGATCTCGATCACGTGTTTTTCTGTAATTCCGGCTCCGAGGCGGTCGATACCGCGCTCAAGATAGCGCTCGCGTATCATAATGTGGGGGGGAATGCCTCGCGCGTGCGGCTGATCGGGCGTGAACGCGGCTATCACGGCGTCGGCTTCGGCGGCATTGCGGTTGGCGGCATCGTCAACAACCGCAAACAATTCGGCGCACTGTTTGCCGGCGTCGACCATCTGGCGACGACCTACAATCGCGAAAAGCAGGCCTTCAGCATCGGTGAACCGGAATGGGGAGCCCATCTCGCGGATGAACTTGATCGCCTCGTGGGGTTGCACGATGCGTCAACAATTGCGGCTGTGATCGTCGAGCCGGTGGCAGCATCCACCGGCGTGCTGGCACCGCCCAAAGGGTACCTCGAACGGTTGCGTGCCATCTGCGACAAGCACGGAATCCTCTTGATTTTCGATGAAGTGATCACCGGTTACGGCCGACTTGGCTATGCGTTCGCCGCCGAACGCTATGGCGTGATCCCCGACATGATCACCTTTGCCAAAGGGGTTACATCGGGCGCAGTGCCGATGGGCGGCGTGCTGGTGCGCAAGGGCGTCTACGACGCCTTCATGAAAGGGCCCGAGCACGTCATTGAACTGTTCCACGGGTACACCTACTCGGCGCACCCGCTGGCCTGTGCCGCCGGTCTCGCCACTCTGGATGTCTACCGCGAGGAAGGCCTGTTTGAACGTGCCCGCAAGCTGGAGTCACCTTGGGCGACGGCAGCCATGGGATTGAAGGGCCTGCCAAATGTTCTCGACATCCGGCCGGTCGGGCTGACAGTCGGCATTGATCTTGCCAGCAAACCCGACGGGGTCGGCAAGCGTGGCATGGAGGCGCTCGACCTGGGCTTCTTCGAACATGACGTCATGTTCCGCGCCGTCGGCGATACGTTGGCGCTCAGCCCGCCATTGATCGTGAGCGAAAATCAGATCGGCGAGATATTCGACAAGCTTTCAAACATTATCAAAGCGGTGGCCTGAGCGGTCGCGCGGCGAAAGATGGCCTCGGGTAAAGAATCGCCCAGCCGACCTGGACGCTTAAATCCCCACGCCGGAAATGCAGCGCGAACGGCGGCTGGACAGCGGCATCGGCCGCAACGGACCGCAATCCGGGCGGCACAGCGGTCAAATCGCCGGCGGTCCATACCACCAGCGCACCTTTTGTCCGGAGATCGGTGAGATCGATCCACGACGCTCGCTCTGGATTGCCGTCGATCAAGACGCGTGGATGCTCAGGCGCGTAATGCGCAACATTGCCGCCGTCCCACATGCTGCCAATGACGTAGACCACGGGACGCCCTGTGGCGGCGCGGTAACGTTGCGATAGTTCGCGTCCCATTTCGTCGCCCGGAAAGAAAACGGCCCGATAGCGGTGATCGTAGTTTGGCAGCACGGCGTAGTTCAGGATGAACGCGGCTGCGAGGCACCCGAACACCGCAGCCCAAATCAGCATCAGGCGGACAATGCGCGCTTCATCAAATGCCTTCGTCGCCAGCACGATCCACACGCCGAGGAACAGCCACAATGGGTAGCCCCACATTGCAACAGTGCCGCGGCCGCTGATCGCCGACATCGCGAGCACGGTCAAGATTGGGCCGAAGGCGAGCCAGGTCACGATGCGTCGATCGAAAGCGTCTGCGCCAAACTTGATTTTGCCGTCACGCCGGCGTGGAAAAAACAAGGGAGCGGCAATCAGCAGCGACGGAATCAGGAAAAAAGCCTGGCTGATGGCGAATTGAAATGGATGCCACACATGATCGATCAATCCCCGCGATGGCAAAGCGCGGTGCCCCGCATAGGCGAAAGGCAGGAAATCGTTCTGGACGAGCCATACAAGGTGCGGTGCCATCGTAATGAGCGCCACTGCGGCCGCAATATAAGGCCCCGGCGTCGCGAGGACTTTACGGGCTTCGCGGTCATAGAGGATGAACAGCCCGAGTGGAGCGGCCAAAACAACCACAAAATATTTCGACCACAACGACATGCCGATTGCGAGGCCAAGCAAGAACCAGTGTCCGATCCATCCGCCGCGCAGTGCGCGATGGAAGGCGAACCCGGCCAGCGCCCAGAACGGTAGCTGGATGACGTCGTGGTTGAACTTGGCGGAGGTGTAGTTGAGGTAGTGGAGACCATCCACGACGAGCGCTGCTGCCAGTGCGCCCACTGGGCCAACGAGCGGCCGCGCGGTTAGCCAGACCAGCCATAGAGCGGCAACAACGGCAAGCTGCGCCAGCAGGTAGTACGCGAAATCGTGGCCGGCCACCCGATATGCGATCTCGACCAGCCACCATGGAAGCGGCGGCAGCTTGTCATAGCCAAGCTGCCATTCCCGGCCATAGGTCAACGCTTCGATCAGATCGAGCGGCAAATTGACATAAAGTACGGTCGGAAGGATCGTCCACACCGCTGCATGGATGAACAAAACGGCGGCAAAAGCCTGCGCCGGAGCTGCAGCAATCCAGGTCAGGGCGGAAACTGGACGGGACGCCGGCATCGGGTTAGCGATCCACAAGGCTGTAAGTTCCTGCGAATAACAGGCGATTTCGCGCTATCATAGCAGGAGTTAAGTTGCGCGGGGCCGCGAGCTCATGAACATTGGTACTTGGCTAAGCGAATCAGCCGCTCTTCGCGGTGTTGCGCCAGCCCCCGCGGCTGGCCGAGGATAACCCCGCATGCGTCGTATCAGCGCCATATTCATTGCGGCTTGCGTCGTGCTTATCGCCGCCTCTGTCGGCGCGGTGCTCTACCTCGGCTTCAATGTGGACGCCATAACGTCGGCGATTGTAGCGCTATCCGCGCTTACGGGCATGGCGTTGTTCAATTCCGTCAGCAACCGGCTGCGTGATCGCACAGATATCGGCGATCAGATTGCCGATCTATCCCGCGGCACTGCCGATCTTGCGCGTCAGGTCGCGGAAATTTCGCGTCGGCTCAATGCAGCGGAAGTCAAGATCGCCTCGCCCGTCTACCGCGCACGCGGGGCAACCGATCCGTTGGCCACCGAAATTGGCGAGCTCGGGGGATTAGTAAGACAAATTGCCGAGACAGTGGCTTCACACGCGGCTCTTCTGCAAAAGCAGGGAGCGCTGTCCGCCCGTGGAGCGACCGCGTCCGCGAAACCCGAGGTCGTACATCCGGCGGTAAGCGCGCTTGCGGCCAGCGAGAACGACGTGGTCGCGGGCATCGAGCGTTTTCGCGGGCTCTCGCGCGAGAGCATTGCCGATCTGATCTCCAAGTCTGTCGATGCCAACCGCATAGATCTCTATCTGCAGCCCATCGTTACGCTTCCTCAGCGCAAGGTGCGCTATTACGAAGCAATGTCGCGATTGCGCACGGAAGATGGCGACATTATTCCCGCCATCGATTTTATCGACGTTGCCGAAAGCATCGGCTTGATGCCGAAGATCGACAACCTCGCAATATTCCGCTGCGTGCAGGTGACGCGTCGCCTGCTGTTGAAGAGCCGAGACGTCGGCCTGTTTTGCAATCTCAGCGCGGCCACTCTCACAGATGCGTTGATGTTCCGGCAATTCCTCGACTTTATGGATGCCAATCGTGCGCTGGCATCGTCACTCATGTTTGAGTTCACGCAAGAAGCGTATCGTTCGTTCGGCCCGATCGAGCACGAAAGCCTGGCTGCGCTTGCCGAGCGCGGATTCCGTTTCTCCATGGATCATGTCGCCGATCTTCACCTGGATCCGAACGAGTTGGCCGATCGCTCTTTCCGGTTTCTGAAAGTGCCTGCCAAGCTCTTGTTCAACAAGGTCGCTGCCACCCATACCGACATCGACCCGGAAGACCTTGCCGATCTTCTGGCGCGCGCCGGCATTGATCTGATCGCGGAGCGGGTCGAAACCGAGACCACGGTTGTCGAGTTGCTCGATTACGATGTGCGTTTCGGACAAGGCTTCCTGTTCTCGCCGCCGCGGCCGGTGCGATCCGAGGCGCTCCAGGTCGGCACCGCTGATCCCACAAGGCCGAGCCTAAATGAGAGCCCGGGCGCGCTGCTCGCGGCTGGCTGACTTTTCCGGCCGCGGATGAATATTGCTTTGCCGCCACTGATCGCGAATTTTTCGCCTCTCGCGTCCGGATATGACGTGGTGCTGTCCGACATCTGGGGCGTGATTCACAACGGCATGACTGCCTACCCGCATGCCTGCGACGCGCTCAAGCGCACACGCGCCCGCGGTGGCGTGGTGATCCTGGTCACCAATGCGCCGCGTCCGAGTGAAATCGTTGCGCATCAGCTTGATCGGCTGCATGTTCCGCGCGAGAGCTACGACGCCATCGTGTCCTCGGGGGATGTCACGCGAGGCGTGATTGAGGAACGGCGTGGCCAAACACTTTATCACCTGGGCCCCGAGCGTGATCGCTCGATATTTAGCGGACTCGATGTGCATTTTGCCCCGCCGGACACCGCCGACTATGTCGTGTGCTCGGGTCTGGAAAACGATGAAGTCGAAACACCGGACGATTATCGCGCGCTGCTCGAATCCATGTTGGCACGTCGCCTGTTCATGATCTGCGGAAATCCGGATGTGGTGGTCGAACGAGGCTCGACCCTGGTCTATTGCGCCGGCGCTATCGCTGATCTCTACGCGTCGATGGGCGGCGACGTACTTTATGCAGGGAAGCCCTATCGGCCGATCTATGACATGGCGTTGGCGAAGGCCGCGCTGGCGGCCGGTCGCAAAATTCCACTCGCCAAGGTGTTGGCGGTCGGCGATTCTGTGCGCACGGATCTCAAGGGCGCTCGTACAATCGGAATCGATTTCCTGTTTGTGACCTCGGGCATTCACGCCGAGGAGCTCGGCAGCCGAGAGGACCTTGATAGCTCCGTCCTGACCACGACGTTCGCCGCCGCCGGCGGCATGCCAAAAGCAGTGATCCAGGAATTGAAATGGTAGTGTTTCAGGCCGCGGGAGCGGGAATTTCGGCTTCGCCGAACACGGTGTCGATCTTGTTCTTGAGGGTCTGCGCATTGAACGGCTTGACGATATAGTTCGATACGCCGGCTTTCTTGGCCGCGATCACGTTTTCGGTTTTTGATTCTGCCGTCACCATGATGAATGGAATTTCGGCCAGCGAGGGATCGGAGCGCATTTCTTGCAGCAGGGCGAAACCGGTCATCGGTTCCATGTTCCAATCGGAAATGACCAGGCCATAGTCGCGCGTGCGCAATTTGGCCAGCGCGGTCGAGCCATCGTTTGCATCGTCGACCTGCTCAAAGCCGAGTTGCTTGAGCAGGTTGTGCATAATGCGGATCATCGTGTTGTAGTCGTCCACGACAAGGACAGGCTTGGTCAGGTCGACAGCCATAGCGATCCGCCCACGTTGGGCTCTCCCCACAAAGGTTGCGATAGATACCAATGGCCATTGAATAACCCGTTAATTTGTCAGTTTGTTAACGGCGCGCTAACCGTAGCCGCGATTGAAGGTCGTCTTACGAGAATATGTGCAGGCCCATGACCGTATTTGGCTCCTGAGCGTCCAATGAGCAGGCCTGTTCCGGCAAAACATTTTCATGTGGCGCGCGGCGGTTCGCAGGGCATCAACGGCGGTCCGCTGGCGGGCGCCGTGGTCGCGATTGGCAATTTTGATGGGGTGCATCGTGGTCATCGCGCTGTGATCGATGCAGCTCTTGCGCGTGCGCGCGCGCTTGGGCGCAAGGCCGCCGCGTTGACATTTACGCCGCATCCAAGACGGTTCCTGCGGCCGCAAGAAACGTTGTTTCAGCTTTCCAGCGATCGCGACAAGCTGCGACTGCTTGCGGCAACCGGGCTCGACGGCGCTATCGTCATGAATTTCGACGCTGCGCTTGCGGCGACCTCGGCGGAGGATTTCGTCGGGCACATTCTTGCAGGCGCGCTCGGAATCGGGGGCGCCGCTATCGGCTTCGATTTTCACTTCGGGAAAAACCGCGCCGGCTCGCCAAGTTTCCTCGCCGAGCAGGGAGCGGCGCTTGGCTTTGCTGTCGATATTGCGCCGCCGCTCGAAGATGAGGGGCGTCCGGTCTCCTCCGGCGCAGTGCGCGATGCACTGGCCGCCGGGAGGGTCGTGGAGGCAACCGAGCTGCTGGGGGCGCCCTGGTTCGTATCCGGCGAGGTCATTCACGGCGACAAGCGCGGGCGCGAGCTCGGCTTTCCAACCGCGAACCTGAAGCTCAACCCCTCGTGCGGCCTCAAACACGGCATCTATGCGGTGCGCATTGATGTTGCAGGCAAGCGGCACGATGGCGTCGCGAGCTTCGGCCGCCGCCCCATGTTTGATGACGGCGCCCCGCTTCTCGAAGTGTTCCTGTTCGATTTCAATGGAGACCTTTACGGTCAAACGATCGACGTCGCTTTTATCGGTTGGGTCCGCCATGAGCAGAAGTTCGACTCAATCGAGGCGCTCAAACGTCACATGACGGCGGACGTCGCCCAGGCCCGCGACGCGCTCAAGCGCGCCGGGAATGCATTTCCAGAGCTTGGTGACATTTAGCCGATCAGCCTGCTACATAGCCGCCAGGATTTTGTCCAACATGTCGAAGCCCGAGCGCGATTATTCCGAAACGCTGTTTCTTCCGCAGACGGAATTTCCCATGCGCGCCGGTTTGCCCCAGCGCGAGCCTGAGATTCTTGTGCGGTGGGAGAAGGGCAACCTCTACAAGCAGCTGCGCGCAGCCGCGAAGGGCCGCGAGAAATTCATTCTGCACGACGGCCCGCCCTACGCGAACGGCAACATCCATATCGGGCATGCGCTCAACAAGATCCTCAAGGATGTCGTAACGCGTAGCCAGCAGATGCTGGGCTTTGATTCCAACTATGTGCCGGGTTGGGATTGTCATGGGCTGCCGATCGAATGGAAAATCGAGGAAGAGAACTATCGCTCCAAGAATAAAACGAAGCCGAACTTGTCCGATCCCGCCGCAATGGTGGCATTCCGGCAAGAGTGTCGCGCCTATGCCGAACACTGGCTCAATGTGCAGCGCGAGGAGTTCAAGCGGCTCGGCGTCGAGGGCGATTGGGCGCACCCGTACACCACGATGGATTTCTTTGCCGAAGCGCAGATCGCGCGCGAACTGATGAAATTCGCCGCCAATGGCACGTTGTACCGTGGATCCAAGCCGGTGATGTGGAGCGTCGTGGAGAAGACCGCGCTGGCGGAGGCCGAGGTCGAGTACGAGGACTATACGAGCGATCAGGTATGGGTGAAGTTCCCGGTAGCGGACGTTTCCCTCGAGGGCGGCAATAAAGACGATGTCGCGGCCGCCGTCGATCTTGCCGGTAACGCGTCCGTCCTCATTTGGACCACGACGCCCTGGACGATACCGGGCAATCGGGCGATCAGCTTTTCACCGAAGATTTCCTACGGGCTTTACAAGATTGTTGACGCGCCAGCCGACAACTGGGCGAAAAATGGCGACCTTCTCATTCTTGCCGATAAATTGGCTGACGCAGTTTTCAAGCAAGCGCGCGTGACGACATTTGAAAAAGTGAGGGCCATCGGAACACGCGTGCTTGCTGGCATGGCTTGCGCTCACCCCTTCAAGGCCAAAGGCCGTTATGATTTTGCAGTGCCTTTGCTCGCCGGCGAACACGTCACTGACGAAGACGGGACCGGGTTTGTACATACCGCGCCCGGACACGGACGTGACGACTTTGAAATCTGGGTCGCGAACCGACGCGAACTGGAAAAGCGTGGCATCAACCCGGCCATCCCCTACACCGTCGACGAGAACGGCGCGTTCACCGAGCAGGCGCCCGGCTTCACCGGCAAGCGCGTCATCACCGACAAAGGCGACAAGGGCGATGCCAACGAGGCCGTGATCAAAGCGCTTGCTGACGCCGGTATGATCATCGCGCGCGGGCGGCTGAAACATCAATATCCCCACTCCTGGCGCTCGAAGAAACCCGTGATCTTCCGCAATACACCGCAGTGGTTCATTGCGATGGATAAAGACATTGAAGGGAAAGGCGACACCCTGCGTCACCGCGCGCTGTCGGCTATCAAAATCACGCGCTGGGTGCCGGAGCAGGGCCAGAATCGCATCACTGGCATGATCGAAAGCCGCCCCGACTGGGTGATCTCGCGTCAGCGGGCGTGGGGCGTACCGATCGCGGTGTTCGTCAAGGAAAAGCCGGACGGCTCCGTCGACATCCTGCAGGATGCGGACGTCGAATTGCGCATCATTGA
This sequence comes from uncultured Alphaproteobacteria bacterium, assembly GCA_963831275.1. Classification (GTDB taxonomy): domain Bacteria; phylum Pseudomonadota; class Alphaproteobacteria; order Rhizobiales; family Xanthobacteraceae; genus Pseudolabrys. The sequence continues at coordinate 301,001 of CAWHPN010000002.1, forward strand.
AACCTTCGAGGGGGAGGGCGCCGATGCCTGGTACAAGCCGGGCGCGCGCGAACGCTTCCTCGGCAAGCTCGCCAATGAGTTCCTGGAAGAAGGTCGATGACATCCTTGATGTCTGGTTCAATTCCGGCTCGACCCACGCCTTCGTGCTGGAGGACCCGAAGCATTTCCCGACGCTCGCCGGCATCAAGCGCAAGATCGACGGCGGCAAAGACAGCGTGATGTATCTCGAAGGCAGCGACCAGCATCGTGGCTGGTTCCATTCGTCGCTTCTGGAAAGCTGCGGAACGCGCGGTCGCGCGCCATTCGACGTCGTACTGACCCACGGTTTTGTGCTCGATGAAGACGGCCGCAAGATGTCGAAGTCGCTCGGTAACGTCACCGCGCCGCAGGACGTCATCAAGCAGTCGGGCGCCGATATTCTGCGCATGTGGGTTTGCGCATCGGACTACGCCGACGATCTGCGCATCGGTCCTGAAATCCTCAAGACCACCGTTGAGACCTATCGCAAGCTACGCAACACGGTGCGCTGGATGCTTGGCAGTCTTGCGCATTTCCGCGAGGAGGATCGCGTCAAGCTCGACAAGATGCCGGAGCTGGAACGCCTGATGCTGCACCGGCTCGCGGAGCTTGATACCCTGGTGCGGAAGGCCTACGCGGATTTTGACTACAAACGCATTTTCGCCGCGCTGTCGAGCTTCATGACCTCGGACCTGTCGGCGTTCTATTTCGATATCCGCAAAGACACACTCTATTGCGATCCACTCTCTTCGGTGAAACGTAAAGCGTGCCTGACTGTGCTCGATCACTTATTCCGCTGCACGGTGACCTGGCTCGCGCCAATGCTTTGCTTCACGGCGGAGGAGTCCTGGCTGTCGCGGTATGGTGTCACCGCGCAGTCGGTGCATCTCCAGACTTTTCCAGACGTGCCGAATTCCTGGCGCGACGACAAACTGGCCGAGAAATGGCGCAAGATTCGCAACGTTCGCCGTGTGGTTACCGGGGCGCTCGAGATCGAACGTGCGCAAAAGCGCATCGGCTCCTCGCTGGAAGCGCATCCGATCGTGCACGTATCGAACACGGAGCTTTACGAGGCGGTGGTCGATTGTGATTTCGCTGAAGTGTGTATCACCTCAGCAGCGACCCTCGTTCGGGACGAAGGTCCAGCCGGTGCGTTCCGTCTTCCGGATGTCGTGGACGTAGCGGTTTTGCCCAATCTCGCTGAAGGGAAAAAATGCGCCCGATCGTGGAAAATCCTGACCACGATCGGCGCCGATCCCGACTATCCCGATGTCTCGCCGCGGGATGCGCAGGCGCTGCGCGAATGGAAAGCCACGCGCAAGGCGGCGGAATAATCGTGTCGTACTTTACCGGCCCGCAAACGCGCTTTGGATTTTCTGCCGCGGCGATCGCCGCTGTTCTCGATCAGGCCAGTAAGATTTATCTGCTCTTTGTGTTCGATCTTGCGGCCAAGGGGCCCGTACACATTGCCCCGTTCATCGACATCATTCTCGCCCGCAACACGGGGATCAGCTACGGTTTGTTCCAAAATCAGGGCCCGGTTGGTCAATGGGTGTTGCTGGCCTTCAAGGCCGCCGCAGTGTTGCTGCTCTGGTTCTGGCTGGCCCGCGCGAAGGAGCAACTCACCGCGCTGTCGCTCGGTCTCATAATCGGCGGCGCCATCGGGAATGCTATCGACCGATTGGCCTATGGTTGGGTTGCCGATTTCGTCTTTTTCCACGTCTCCACGGCCAATTGGCGGTTCGACTGGTATGTTTTTAACCTAGCGGATGTGGCCATCGTTGCTGGGGTTGTCGGCCTGTTGTATGACTTCTCTGGTAACGGGCCGCGCCGTAAAAGCGCCCTGATCCATCGCAAGAGTCGCGACAATCGAGAGTTCCAAGGTCCCGTTCCGGATGAACAAGATGCTTTTCAGGAATGTCTTCGGTCCGACCGCTGTTTTCAGCCTGGCGCTTGGCCTGGTTGCACTCGCGCTGCCAACGCATGCGCGGGCGGCAGATGATGAGGTTCCGATCGATCAGAAATTCATGCGCAGCATCATGGAAGGATTTGGCTTCAAACGCGACGGGGAGCCCACGATCAGTTACCAGGAACGCGCGCCGCTGGTGATACCGCCGAGCCGCGATTTGCCGCCGCCCGAGAATACCGACGCGATTATCGCGAACAATCCAGCATGGCCTAAGGATCCGGACGTTGCGCGGAGCAAGGCGGAAGCGGCCGCGGAAAAAAATCGCAATATCAGCGACGAACGTGAGCGCGAGCAAAATCCGTTGCGCCAAGATCAAATGACTCCCGGAGCTCGCACAAAGAAAAAACAGGCGCGCACCGACGATGGGTATCAGCCCCCGGCTTCCGGCTTCGGCAACCAACTGCCGCCTTCCGAGCTCGGCTACAAAGGCAATATGTTCGGTTCCATGTTTGGCGGCAGCAAGGAAGAAACGACAAAGTTCACGAGTGAGCCGCCGCGAGCATCGTTGACTGATCCTCCCGTCGGCTATCAAACACCTTCGCCGGATCAACCTTACGGCGTCGGAAAAGCGGCGGCTCCGAAGGCGACCGATTACTACACCACACATTCCGAGCCTCCTCGTTAAAGGTGTCGCCCGTCGATCTAGCTTTGTTGCGTGGCTGACGGCGTATTCCGATCTTGCTGCGGCCCATCGCAACCAAATCTGGATCAATTATCGTGCTCGCCAGGACAAGCCTTACAGTCATCGCGCTCACTGCGGCGCTCGCATCATCTTCGCCTGCGGCTGAACAGAGTGGGCCCGAAATCGCCGATTTCACGCTCGCAAATGGGCTCGAGCTTGTTGTTGTTCCCGATCATCGTGCGCCGGTGGTCACACACATGATCTGGTACAAGGTCGGTGCAGCCGATGAAACGCCCGGCAAGTCGGGACTGGCGCACTTTCTTGAGCATCTGATGTTCAAAGGTACTGCCAAGAACCCGACGGGAAAATTCTCGCAGGTTGTTGCGCGTATCGGTGGCCAGGAGAATGCCTTCACGGCGCAGGATTACACCGGGTATTTCCAGCGTGTACCCAGCGATCAACTTAAAACGGTCATGGAATTTGAAGCGGACCGAATGAACGGTTTGCAGCTTACCGATGAAGTCGTTCTGCCGGAGCGCAATGTTATTCTCGAGGAGCAGAACCAGCGTGTCGGTAACAATCCGCGCGCCCGTCTCACCGAACAGATCGACGCTGCGCTTTTTCTCAATCACCCTTACGGAAAGCCCGTAATCGGCTGGCGTCACGAGATGGAAACACTGTCCCGCGACGATGCCATCGGATTTTACCGCCGCTTCTATGCCCCCAACAATGCCATTGTGGTGGTCGCCGGCGACGTCGATCCGACGCAGGCGCGAGTTCTTGCGGAAGAGACCTACGGCAAGGTCGTGCGGCACGGCGCCATTGCGCCTCGCGTACGGGCGCAAGAGCCTCCGCCAGTGGCCGTGCGTTCACTCACGCTCGCGGATGCGCGCGTGGAGATGCCGACGCTGCAACGGGAATACCTGGTACCCTCTTTCACGACGGGCAAGCGCGGGGAATCCGAAGCTCTCGAAGTGCTTGCGCATATTCTCGGGAATGGGTCCAACAGCCGTCTGTATCGTGCGCTCGTCGTAGACAAGCAGGTCGCAGTCGCAGCCGACGCGTGGTACGACGCAAGCGCGCTGGACATGTCGAAGTTCGCCATTCACGGTTCGCCGCGTCCGGGAGTAACTTTGCCCCAGTTTGAAACGGAAGCAGACGCAGTCATCGCAAAAATTATCGACAAGGGTGTTACAAACGACGAGCTTGAGCGCACAAAGACCCGGCTGATCGCTGACGCCGTCTATGCCCAGGACAATCAGGCGAGCATGGCTCGGTGGTACGGCACCACGCTGACGACAGGTGGATCCGTCAATGACGTCCGGCATTGGCCGGATCGGATCCGCGCCGTCACTGCCGACCAGGTTCGGGATGCTGCGCGGCAATGGCTCGACAAGCGGCGCTCCGTCACCGGTTATTTGATTAAGGACGTAAGCCCGCAGGTGGAGAAGCGATCATGATCCGGTTCTTCGCATCGATCCTCTTCGCCGCCGTCACCCTCGGCGCGCACGGGGCTTCCGCGATGACGATCGAGAAAATCGTCAGTCCGTCGGGGATCGAGGCGTGGTTGGTCCGTGAAAAAGCAGTGCCGCTGATCACGCTCAACTATGCGTTCCATGGCGGCGCTACCCAAGATGACGCCGACAAATCTGGAACGGGTCATTTCGCGGCGGATTTGCTTGACGAGGGGGCTGGCGATCTCGACGCCAAGACTTTCCACGAACGCATGGAAAACCACGCGATCGAACTCGGGTTTCAGGTCGGTCGCGACTATTTTCATGGCTCATTGCGGGCACTGAACGAGCACCGCGACGAGGCATTTGGCTTGCTGCGTCTGGCTTTATCGAGCCCACGTTTCGATTCTGATGCAATCGAACGGGTGCGCGAGCAAGAGCTAGCCATCCTGCAGCGCGATACGACAAATCCCAATGACCTTGCCGGCCGCCGCTGGTGGCAGACCGCGTTTCCCGACCATCCCTACGGCCGCGAGAGCAAAGGCACTCTCGAATTTATGCCACGCATTGCGGCCAATGATCTCCGCAACTACGTCCGTCGCGTGTTCGCGCGCAATGAACTGAAGGTCTCAATCGTCGGCGATGTTGATGCCAAAACGGCGGGTGCGCTGATCGATCGCGCGTTCGGTGCGCTGCCGGAAAAAAATGATCTCAAGCCGGTGCCGAACGCAACACCACGCGGGCTCGGTCGTCGGATCGTTATTGATGTCGACGTACCCCAGGCTGTGGTCACATTTGGCGGACCGGGCATCGCCAGGAACGATCCTGATTTCATGGCTGCCTACATCGTCAATCACATTCTGGGGGGCGGTACCTTTTCTTCGCGGCTGTACAGGGAAGTGCGTGAAAAACGCGGATTGGCTTACGGCGTGTCCGATAGTCTTGTCTGGTTCCGAAGCGCTGCAGTCTTGCTCGGCGGGACAGCCACGCGCGCCGACCGCACGGCTGACGCGCTTTCTGTGATAGAAAACGAAATCAAGCGGATGGCCGCGGACGGTCCGACACCGGATGAGCTGGCGGCCGCAAAATCATTTCTCAAGGGTTCTTATGCGCTCTCGCTCGATACGTCGGGAAAAATTGCAGTTCAACTTACCCAAATCCAGATAGACAATCTCGGTATCGACTATATTCAACGTCGCAGTGCGTTGATCGACGCCGTGACAATTGAAGACGCAAAGCGGGTGGCGCGGCGCCTTTATGGAGCTGGCATGCTTGTGACCGTGGCTGGCCGGCCGAAAGGCTTGACGTCGACTGAAACAACGGAATAGCGACCACTTTACTTCTGCCGTTGTGCGTTCCGCGCAATTCCAGGCAAATTAACGGTATGAGCCTCGTCCAATCCATCGACAATGCGCGCGAAGAAAACATAGGGGAGCACGGCATTAGTGCCGATGCGCTTAAGTCCGTTCTGGCGCGTGCGGACTCGGCACTTGATTGGCTCCGTGTCCGCCATGCGGACCACAGCCTGCCGCTGCTCCGCTTGCCCGAGACCCACAACGATCTTGAGACAATTCGAGACACGGCCCGTCAGTTCGCGGACCGCGCGACCGATATCGTTATCCTCGGCACCGGTGGCTCCAGCCTGGGCGGGCAGACCCTGACGCAGCTTGCGGGCTTCGCCGTTCCCGGGGTTGGCGCGTTGCGCGCACCGCCCCAGCTGCATTTCATCGACAATCTCGATCCGGAAAGCTTTGGGACTCTGCTCGCCAAACTGCCGCACACAACGACGCGTTTCGTTGCGATCTCCAAGTCAGGGGGCACTGCCGAGACCCTGATGCAGACAATCGCGGCGCTGTCGGCGTTGAAGAATGAAGGGCTTCAGACGCGTATCCCCGATATCTTCCTGGGCATCAGCGAGCCGAGCAAAGCCGGCAAGGCAAATGGCTTGCGTGATCTGCTCGGTAAATATCGCGTGCCGATGCTCGATCACGACACGGGTGTCGGCGGACGCTATTCCGCGCTCACAAATGTCGGGCTATTGCCAGCGGCACTGGTGGGTCTCGACATAGCCGCGATCCGTGCAGGTGCCGGCCTCGCGTTGGCGCCGGTCCTCTCAAAGAAACTCGCAGCGCAGGTGCCGGCCGCTGTCGGTGCCGCGCTTTCGATTGCGCTCGCCGAGAACAAGAAGAAATCAATCAGCGTCTTGATGGCCTATTGCGACCGATTGCAACGTTTCACGCATTGGTATGTCCAGCTCTGGGCCGAAAGTCTCGGGAAAAACGGTAAAGGCACTACGCCGCTCGCCGCGCTCGGCCCCGTCGATCAGCACAGTCAGCTGCAATTGTTTATTGGAGGGCCGCGCGACAAGCTGTTCACCGTCATCACAGTTGACAGTGCAGGCCTGGGCCCTCGTCTCGATGGCGAACTCGCTAAGCTTGCAGGCGAGTCGGGTTTTTCCGGCAGAACGATAGGTGACCTGGTGGCGGCAGAAGGCCGCGCCACCATTGAGACACTGGCGAAAAATCGATGTCCTGTGCGCACAATCCACGTCCGTAAATTGGATGAAGAGAGCCTTGGCGAACTCATGATGCACTTCATGCTGGAGACAATCATCGCCGCGCATCTGCTCGGTATTGACGCGTTCGATCAGCCGGCCGTGGAACAAGGCAAATTGCTCGCGAAGAAATATCTCGGCGGCTCTTAATCGGTGCCGTTGTCACGGCGATGACAGGCCAATGTCTGGCACACCATGATCCGCATAACCGACACGATCTCCATCGACAAATCCGAGCTTTCGGAATCCTTTGTGCGTTCGTCGGGACCGGGAGGTCAAAACGTCAACAAGGTGTCCTCCGCCGTTCAGCTCCGCTTCGATGTCCGCCAATCACCCTCATTGCCGAATGATGTTGCCTTGCGACTGATGCGGCTCGCGGGCAGGCGGCTGACCAAAGATGGGATCATCATCATTATTGCCCAGCAGCATCGCACCCAGGAACGCAACCGCGAAGACGCTCGCGACCGGCTGTTTGCAATGATCCGGCAGGCCGCCGTGAAGCCCACCCCGCGCAGGCCTACGAAGGTGCCCAAGGCGCAGCGCCGGCAGCGGTTGGAGGCCAAGAAACACCGTTCGGGAATCAAGACCTTGCGGCAAAGAAAACCGCCCTGGGATTAGCCCGAGGAATAGCGGGGGCAGCTCCCCGCGCTGTCTCGCGGGGGTCACTCGCCACCGGTAAAGTCGATGCCGAAATCGATCAGGCAGCCGCACCATGCCCGTCCGTCAGCTATCCGAGGCCGTCATCAATCGCATCGCCGCCGGCGAAGTGGTTGAGCGGCCGGCGAGTGCCGTGAAGGAACTGGTCGAGAACGCCCTTGACGCAGGTGCCCGGCGCGTTGACGTGCTTACTGACGGTGGTGGTCGAAGGCTAATCCGCGTCACCGACGACGGTGAGGGCATGACCCGCGCCGATCTCGCCCTCGCGGTCGAGCGGCACGCCACCTCAAAACTCGACAGCGACAATCTGTTGTCGATCCGCACGCTCGGCTTTCGGGGGGAGGCCCTGCCGTCGATTGGCGCGGCGGCCCGGTTGAGTATCACGACGCGTCACGCCAGCGAACCGCATGCCTGGAGCATCACGGTGGACGCAGGCGATAAATCAGCGCTCAAGCCAGCCGCGCTCGGGCAGGGGACGACCGTGGAGGTCCGTGATCTGTTCTACGCGACGCCTGCGCGATTGAAATTTCTGAAAACGGATCGCAGCGAGGCCGAAGCCGTTCGCGAGGTCGTTCGGCGCCTGGCGATGAGTCGCCCCGATGTGTCTTTCACGCTGGCCGGCGAGGAGCGTGCCCCGGTGACCTGGGCCCCTGCAGCCGACGGCGGCCAGCTCGGACGCCTCGGTGACATACTGGGAGCAGACTTTGGGGCCAATGCCGTTGCCATTGATGCCGAAAGGGAAAGCGTGCGCGTAAGCGGTTTTGCGGGATTGCCGACGCTCTCGCGTGCCAATTCCTTCGGGCAATACCTGTTCGTCAATGGACGGCCGGTCCGCGACAAACTGTTGTACGGCGCGGTGCGCGCAGCTTATGCGGACTATCTGCCCCGCGATCGGCATCCGCTTCTCGCCTTGTTCGTCGCGATTGACGCGCGCGACGTCGACGTGAATGTGCATCCAGCCAAAACAGAAGTGCGATTTCGCGACGCCGCAGGAGTGCGCGGCCTCATCGTGCATGCGCTCAAGGAAGCACTGGCACGCGAAGGCCAGCGCGCGTCATCGACCGGCGGTAGTGCGACGATCGCGACCTTCCGTCAGGCGACAATTCCCCGGCGCGGTAAGTATGATTGGCGCAGATCGCCGGCGCGACCAGCGGGATTTGCACCAATGTCCGGCGGCAGCGTTGCCGTCGGCTTTGCAGAGGACAGGCAGAAGGCTTTCGATATCGGCGAGCCTGCCGCGGATGCAGCCGTCGCGAATTCAGAGCCTGCCGCCGACCAGATAGATCGGCCTCTCGGCGCAGCGCGGGCGCAAGTGCACGAAACCTATATCGTGGCGCAAACCCGCGACGGCCTCGTGATTGTCGACCAGCACGCCGCGCATGAACGCATCGTGTACGAGCGCATGAAAGCGGCCATCGATAGGTCGGGAATTGCCCGTCAGATCCTGTTGATCCCTGAAATAGTTGAACTCGATGAGGCGGATGCCGCGCGGTTAGCGGCGCGCGCCGAGGAACTCGCTCGTTTCGGGCTTGTGATCGAAAGCTTCGGTCCGGGTGCCGTAGCGGTGCGGGAAACGCCGTCTTTGCTTGGCGATGTCGATATCAGGGGATTGATCAATGATCTGGCCGAGCATCTGGCGGAATGGGATGATTCCCTGCCGCTCGAACGCCGCTTGCTGCACGTGTCGGCGACAATGGCGTGTCACGGATCGGTACGCGCGGGCCGAAGGCTGAAGCCCGACGAGATGAACGCCTTGCTGCGCGAAATGGAAGCGGTCCCGAATTCAGGCCAATGCAATCACGGCCGGCCCACTTACGTGGAATTGAAACTCACGGATGTCGAGCGGCTGTTCGGAAGACGGTAGCTATTTCAGTTTTACGAAAATAACTTCGGTATCGTCATAGCCGCGCCGTTCCAGTTCGGTAAATCCGTCGGGCGTCTTAAATCCCGCGCTGGCCGCTTCCTCAACCAGGATCAGCGCTTTGGGCACGAGCCAGCCGCCATCGCGGGCCGAGACGAGCGATTTTTCCGCCAGACCTTTGCCGTAAGGCGGGTCGAGGAACACCAGCGAAAACGGCTCAAGGGGATGCACGGAGCCGAGATTGCTTGCATCGCGCCGGAAAATTCGCGTGACGCCCCCAAGACCGAGTGCCTCGACATTGTCCCGTAGCAAGGCACGCGCTTCCACGCCTTCGTCCACAAACAACGCATAGGTTGCTCCGCGAGATAGCGCTTCGATGCCAAGCGCCCCCGTGCCGGCAAACAGGTCAAGCACGCGCGCCCCGGCAACCGGGTCGTCGTAGGCGTGGGTCAGAATATTGAACAGCGCCTCGCGCAGCCGGTCGCTGGTCGGGCGCACCGCGTCCGACTTCGGAGCTGTCAGCGGGCGCGAGCGAAGTTTGCCGCCGACGACGCGCATCAATGGGACCTCGGATATTTCGGACGCGGTCCTCCCGAGCGGTCGCGGCGATGGGGTTTCTTTTTTTCGCGGCCCCGTAGCTGCTTCGTTTCGTCATCCTGAGATGGTCGGCTCCGCCGCGCCTCGAAGGTTGATCGGCCCCGCTGTTGCTTTGCCGGTGCGCGCGGTTCTTCGCTGGCAATCGGCGCGTCGAAATCGGCGTTGGCTTGCGCTGCGACGTCCGATCCAAGTGTCGTGCGCAGCTTTTCGGTCTCGACTTCCTTTACCGCGCCATCGTCCAGGTCACCGAGATCGAACGGACCGAACGCGACGCGGATGAGCCTGTTTACTTTCAGACCGAGCGTTTCAAGAACCTTGCGCACTTCGCGATTTTTGCCTTCGCGGATACCGAATGTGAGCCAGACATTGGCGCCCTGTTCGCGGTCGAGAGTGGCTTCAATCGGTCCATAGTGCAGGCCGTCGATGGTGATACCTGCGCGCAGCCGGTCCAGGGCATCTTGCCGCACGCGCCCGAGCGCGCGCACACGATAACGGCGCAACCACCCGGTTGCCGGCAACTCCAGTATGCGTGCAAGTCCGCCGTCATTGGTGAGCAGCAACAGCCCTTCGGTATTGATATCAAGCCTTCCGACGCTGATCAGCCTTGGAAGGCCTTTTGGCAGCGCCCGGAAAATCGTATCGCGGCCCTGCGGATCGGAGTGCGTCGTCACCAGTCCGCGCGGCTTGTGATACAGGAAAAGCCGCGTGCGCTCGCGCGCCCGCAACGGCTCGCCATCGACCGTGATGCGATCGGATACCGTCACGTTGAGCGCGGGCGACGAAATAACAGCGCCATTGACCGAGACGCGCCCTGCCGCGATCCAGGCTTCGGCCTCACGCCGGGAGGTAAGTCCCGCCCGCGCCATCACCTTGGCGATGCGTTCGCCAGGTATGCGAGTGTCGCTCTTTTCGGTCATTTGCACGCTTTGTCATGCCCAGCCTTGTGCGGGGCATCCACGTCTTTATACACGTGCGGCATAGAAGACGTGGATGGCCGGGACAAGCCCGGCATGACAATGCATGGCAACAAGTTCGTTTATGGTGGCCGCTTTGGACGAGGCTCGTGCGGCCGGAGTGCGCGGTGAGGTACCGATTGGGTGCGCCGTTGTGCATGGGGGCGTTGTGATCGCCCGGGCGGGCAATTGTACGGTAGCCGACCGCGACCCAACGGCGCACGCCGAGTTGATAGCGATTCGCGCTGCGTCGAGGACGCTTGGCGGCGAACGCCTCACCGACTGCGATCTCTACGTGACACTGGAGCCGTGCGCGATGTGCGCCGCGGCGATATCGTTTGCGCGGATCAGGCGGCTTTACTTCGGAGCCGCCGATCCCAAGGGGGGCGCCGTTGAAAACGGCGTACGTTTTTTTTCGGCAACGACGTGTCACCACCGGCCTGAAATTTACGGCGGTCTCAGCGAGAGCGAATGCGCGGCCCTATTGAAAGAGTTTTTTCAGGCGCGCCGCTAACAGCTGCTTCCGATTACGCGGTCTTGTCGATCAGCTTGCCCATTCCTGGCGGAGGCGGGGCCTGCCTGACGACAGGCGGACTCGCAGCCTCGCGGTCATTCGCCTGCTGCTGTGGCGACGACTTGGGTGATGTTCCGGTCTTCGGCATGATCACCTGAATGCCAATATCGGTGAGGGCCATGAATGCTACCAATTGCAGTGGCAGGCTAGGGCGCAGGTCTCAATTTTGTCCGTCACGAACGGCCGAAAACCAATGGTGTCAGGAAAGGATTCGTTGACCGTGCGTGTCAGGCCTGACGTGCGAAATCCCAGGCTCTTTCCGCCAGCGGGCGGATCATTTCAGCCTTGGCGGGTGCAAACTCACTGGTTGCGGTTCCGTCGCGCACGCGACCGATAATTCCCTGCAAAATGGCAGCGATCCGGAAGAAATTATAGGCGAGGTAGACCGGCAACGCCGGTCGTGGGTCGAGGCCAGTGCGCGCGACATAGGTATCGACATAATCGCTCATTGAGGGAATCCCGAGCGCTTGCAAGTTGTGACCAACGAGCGAAGCCGTGCCAGCCGCGCTTTCGGATTGCGGCATGTGCCACGCCATCAGGTGATAGCTGAAATCGGCAAGAGGATCGCCAAGTGTCGACAATTCCCAATCAAGCACCGCGACAATCTCCGCCCGATCGGCGGCGACAATCATGTTGTCGAGCCGATAGTCACCGTGCACCAGCCGCACCGAACCTGCGGCAGGAATGTGTTTTGGAAGCCAGTCAATCAACCGCTCCATGGGTTCGATTTTTTCGGTTTCGGAGGCCCGATACTGTTTTGACCAGCGGTCTACCTGACGGGCGACATAATTTTCGCCTTTGCCAAAATCGCCGAGGCCAATCTTGATGGGATCAAATGAATGCAGGCGCGCAATCGTCTCGTTCATTGAGCTGTATACGGCAGCGCGCTCGGCCGCGTTGGAACCCGGCATTTGTGGCTCCCAAAACACGCGGCCGTCGACAAAGTCCATCACATAGAAGGGTGTGCCAACGACACTGTCATCGGCGCAATAGGTCAGCGGCTGCGGAGAGGGAAAACCTTGCGCATGTAAAGCCCGTATCACGCGATACTCGCGATCAACCGCGTGGGCAGAAGGAAGAAGGGTGCCCGGTGGTTTGCGACGCAGCACATAACGTCGTGCGGGTGTGGTCAGCAAATAAGTGGGATTGGATTGCCCTCCTTTGAATTGCTTCACCGAGAGGGGGCCGGAAAATTCCGTGACCTGCGTGGCCAAATAGCGTTCGAGACGCGCGACATCGAGGCGCAGCGCGGGTGCTGCATCCTTGGTGCCGGAAAATGCCGCCTGGCGATCGATCGATGTCATCGCCGCGTCGAACTCATTTGCGTGCTTCGAAAGAGATCGAGGCATCAGCGTAGATCTTGTATGTCTGCGATTTCGGCTTCGCTTTGTCTTCCTCGTGCACGTATTGGATCGAACTCTTGCCGGCGAGCTCGCGCGGCAAAATCATGACGCGAATAAAACGGCTGGGTTTGTCGACTGCCGCCTGTGCGAATACGGCGTCCGGGCCGGACTCGTACCAGGCTCCGCCGGGTCCAAACGACGTCGAACGGCCATGGGTATCAATACGGAGGCCGCCCTCGATCAAGCAGCGAATACCCGGGCCTTGGTGGCGATGCAGGTAGGCGCAGCCGCCGGGCGGAAAGGCGACGCTATCGCCCCGCATCAGCAGTTCGCCCTTCGGCAAGGTCTCAAGAAAGGCAGTCAGCTTTTCGCGAGTCATCATGCCCGGCGCGTTGGCGGTCGTGCTGGAGCGATCGCCTCGCACAAGTTCCCAGCGCCAGCACGTCACTCCGGTCGGCCCCGGCTTTAGGGTAATGGCCGTTTCGCCCTGCCAGGCCTTGCCTTCGTCGAGTGTTTCCTTGCCGATTATGGCTGAGCCATGCACCACAAAGATAAAACGCGGCAGCGGCGGCAGCTGGAACACGACGTTTTCCGAATTCGATAGGACGTCCTCGTAAAGCCGCAGCACGGGATGCATACTCAACTCCTGAAACCCAGACCGGCAAGGCCGAGCACAATGGCAGCCTACTTCTCCCGCTCTATCGCGCGCCAGCCGATATCATGGCGGCAAAAGCCGCCGGGCCAGCGGATACGATCTATTGCCGCATAGGCGCGGTTTTGTGCCTCGCGAACGGTTTTTCCCCTGGCGCAGACATTCAGTACGCGCCCGCCATTGGCGAGGATTTTGCCACCGTCGGCCCTGGTGCCGGCGTGGAAAATCTCCACGCCTTCGATTTGCGCAGCCTCAGCAAGTCCTTCGATGATCGAGCCCTTATCGTAATTTCCGGGATAGCCATTCGCCGCCATTACGACCGTGAGCGCGGCGTCCGGATACCAGCGCAAATCCAAATTCTTCAATTGCCCGTCGCGCGCGGCCAGCAATGCCGGTACGAGATCCGACATCAGCCGCAGCATCAGCACCTGACATTCCGGATCGCCGAAACGAACATTGTATTCGATCAGTTGCGGGCCTTGCTTGGTTATCATCAACCCGGCGAAGAGCACACCTTTATACGGCGCGCCCGCGTGCTTGAGCGCGTGGACAGTCGGATAAATGATCTCGTTCATCACACGACGGTTCATTTCTTCGGTCATGATTGGCGCGGGGGAATACGCGCCCATGCCCCCGGTGTTGGGTCCTTTGTCGCCGTCGCCGACGCGCTTGTGATCCTGTGCCGACGCAAGTGCCATTGCAGTTTCGCCGTCGCATAGTGCGAAGAATGACACTTCTTCGCCGACGAGACAGTCCTCGATGACGATTTCCCAAGCTGGAGTACCGAGGCCACCGCCGAACATCATGTCGATCGCAGCCTCGGCCTCTTCAACGGTTTCAGCGACGACCACGCCTTTGCCGGCCGCGAGGCCGTCCGCCTTTACGACGATCGGTGCACCTTTCTTGCGCACATAATCTTTGGCCACGCTCGCGCCCTTGAAGCGTCCATACGCCGCGGTCGGAATGTTGTTGGCCTTGCACAGATCCTTGGTAAAGCCTTTGGACCCTTCAAGACGTGCCGCCCATTTGGTCGGGCCGAAGGCCTTGACGCCCGCAGCCTCCAGATCGTCGACAATGCCGGCGCACAGCGGCACTTCGGGTCCGACGACCACGAAGTCGATCCGTTTATGTGTGGCAAACGCAACCACGCTTTTCTGGTCGCTCAGGTCGAGCGCAACGCATTCTGCCATTTGCGCAATGCCCGCGTTACCCGGCGCGCAATAGAGCTTGTCGGTAAGCGGGCTCGCCGCAATCTTCCAGGCCAGTGCGTGCTCGCGCCCGCCGGAACCGAGAATAAGGATGTTCATAGGGCGCGCGGGCGGCCTTTAGTGATTGTTCGATGTTTGGTGTAGCATGACGCCTTGCACTCGCAAGAGATTCGAGCCGTATGTCAGAGCCCGCCCTCAATAACGTTGTGGAATGGACCGTCTCAGAGCTCTCGGCTGCGCTCAAGCGCACCGTTGAGGACGCATATGGATTTGTTCGCGTGCGCGGCGAGATTTCAGGTTTCAAAGGTCCACACTCGTCGGGTCACGTTTATTTTGCCCTTAAAGACGAAAGTGCATGCCTCCAGGCCGTAATTTGGAAAGGCACCTACGCCCGCATGCGCGTCAAGGCCGAGGAAGGGCTCGAAGTCATTGTGACGGGCCGGTTGACGACCTATCCCGGGCGCTCGAATTATCAAATCGTGGTCGACAGGCTGGAGCTCGCCGGAATTGGCGCGCTGATGAAGCTGCTTGAGGAGCGCAAAAAAAAGCTTGCAACTGAGGGTCTGTTCGACGAGGCGCGAAAGCAGCTATTGCCATTCCTTCCCGCCGCAATCGGCGTAATTACCTCGCCAACGGGCGCCGTGATTCGAGACATCCTGCATCGGCTGGAAGATCGTTTTCCACGCCACGTCCTGGTATGGCCGGTCCGCGTGCAGGGCGAGACGTCGGCCGCAGAAGTGGCGGCGGCCATTCATGGTTTCAATGCTCTGCCTGAGAGCGGCCCGTTGCGACGGCCGGACCTGATCATCGTTGCCCGCGGCGGGGGCTCACTGGAGGATTTATGGTCGTTCAATGAGGAAATCGTGGTGCGGGCGGCAGCCGCGAGCATGATCCCTATTATTTCCGCAGTTGGTCACGAGACCGACGTAACGTTGATCGACTTTGCGGCCGATCGCCGTGCGCCGACGCCAACTGCGGCGGCGGAGATGGCCGTGCCCGTGCGTGCCGAGTTGATGAGCACGCTCGGCGATCTTGGTGCCCGAAAGCTTGCCTGCTGGCGGCGCAACGTCGAGCGGCATCGCAAAGAACTCAATCTGCTGACGCGCGCGCTACCGGCACTCGATGAACTCCTAGCAGGTCCGCGTCAGCGCCTTGATGCCTGCGCCGGCCGATTGCCCCGCGCGCTGCGCGCGAATGCACAAATCCACCACACCCATCTGACGCGTGTGGCTTCCCGACTGTCGCCGCGGCTGTTGTCGCATCGCATTGATCGCTGCAAGGAACACACGCTGGCCTTCGGGGATCGTGCGCGGCGCGCGTTTCGAATTTTCAGCGACCGGCGCGCTCAACGTCTTCGCAGCGCCGGACAATTGCTCACGGCTTATTCCTATCGCGGCGTACTGGCCCGCGGATTTGCTCTCGTACGTGACAGCGCCGGACATCCACTTCGGTCGTCAGCCGAAATAGAAGGGGGAGTGCGCCTCGATATCGAGTTTGCCGATGGCCGCGTGGCCGCGACTGCCGATGGCGAGCCCGTGGCAAAACCTGTCGCCAGGGGCAAACTGCGCGGACGCGGCGGGCAGGGTTCCGGCGGGCAGGGAAGCTTGTTTGGCTCGTAGTTGAAACGAGGGTTTCGCTGGACGGGCTGAACGACTATGTTGGCCGGGATAGACAAACCCGGCATGGAGGCCGCTCTTGCTCAATCGCTACGATCGCTCTTCGCCAACGAACGGCGAGGCGGAGGTGAAATACCTCGATGGCGATTTTCGCGTGGTAAAACCGGGCGCTTTCGTGCGCTGTGCGGTGACTGCGGTGCCAATTCCGCTCGAGGAACTCAAATACTGGAGCGTCGATCTGCAAGAGGCTTATGCCACCCCGGAGGCGGTTTTGCAGCGCTCTCGGGAACCATCCGCTTTGAAAAGATAGCCGATTATCACTTCAGTTTCGATCGCACGAGCCGGCAGAGCTCGTCTGCCAATTCGACCACCATGTTCACGCGCAGTACCTGGGTTCGGCTCGCGAGTGCCGCGAGCGATGCCTCACCGGCGAGGCGTGCGCGATCCTTTTCCGTACTAACAATCGCATAACCGTTATGGTCCGCCTGTGCGATAAGTTCGGCCGCTTCCCGCGCTGTGTACTGGTGATGATCGTCAAATGCCCGCCGTTCTCTCACATCGAGACCGGCTTCAACAGCGCTTATGAAAAATTTTTTCGGATCGCCAATACCCGCAAAAGCCAACACGCCCTTTCCTTGAAGGGGCGCAATGCTTGCCGAATCGGGTGTAAGACGGCCGTGGAAAACCGCAAGATCGTTGGCGCGCGCCTCGGCAATGACTCCATCTGCTTCAGCTCCGTTCCCAACCACCAGCAATGCATCCGTTTGCGCAAGTTGGGCGGCTAAAGGCGCCCGCAGAGGTCCGGCGGGAAATACGTACCCGTTACCGATGGCACGCTTGGCATCGACCACAGCAAGGGTGAAATCCTTCGCCAGCGAAGAATTCTGCAAGCCATCATCCATGACAATCAGACCCGCACCGTTCGCGCGCGCAAACGTTGCGCCCGCAACCCGATCGCGCGCGACAACAGTCGGCGCCACGCGCGCGAGGAGGAGGGGTTCGTCGCCGACAATGGCTGCAATATCTGCATCCGCGTTCACCAGCTTGGGACCCACGGCATCGCCGCCGTAGCCGCGGCTAAGACAGAATGGACGGTCGCCAAGGTCGGCGAGCATTCGTGCAAGCAACATAACCGTGGGGGTCTTGCCGGCGCCCCCGAGCGTGAAATTGCCTACGCAGAGAACCGGCACTCCGACTCTCGCTCCGTTCCTTGCCATGCGTTTGGCCGCGATTGTGCCGTAGATTAGCCCGAGCGGATTGAGCAGGCTCGCGGCCAGCCCGGCCTCGCGCCACCACAAGGCCGGGTCACGCATGGCGGGTCCGCTGAAGCAATTGGAGTTGCATCAGGTAGGGATCCAGCGATCCCAGGGTACGATCGAGCGCGCCGCCCAGATTTTCAACGACCGTATGCCCTGCTTCGGCGACACCAGCGCCAGCGAGCGGATCGGCAAGCCAGGCGGCAAAATGCGCGATGAGCCCGCCGACATCGTCAACCAGTTCCGCGCCGCGAGCGTTGTCGAGCGCGGCGTAAATTTCGGCGAAATTCCAGACGTGAGGTCCGTGCACGATTGCGGTGCGCAGTTTGGCGGCCTCGACCGGATTTTGCCCGCCGTGTCTGACCAGTGATCCGCCGATAAATACGGCCGGCGCTAGCCGATAAATCAGACCAAGTTCGCCGAGCGTGTCCGTCACGTAAATCTCAGTGGTACGCTTTGGGAGCTGTCCACGTGAGCGCAGAGCGACCGGCAAACCTGCGGCTGTCGCAATCTCGGCAACCGCGGCCCCCCGATCCGGATGCCGCGGTGCAATCACTGTCAGCAGACCGGGGAAATGTGTGCGCAGCCGGATGTGCGCCTGGAGCATCAGCTCTTCTTCTCCCGCATGGGTGGAAGCGGCTGCAATCACAGGCCGCCCGGCGAGCGCATCCTGCAACGTGGCAAATGCTGCCGGGTCGGCAGTGGGCGCGGGCACGTCGAGTTTGAGGTTACCCGTCGTGACGACGTTCGGCGCGCCCAACTCACTCAGGCGGTCCGCGTCGGAAGATGCGCCCGCCAAACAGAGATCGAGATGCCGCAGCAAATGGGCAATCGAAGTTGGCACGCGGCGCCAGCGCTTGAACGAGTTCTCCGACAGACGCGCGTTGACCAAAACCATCGGTATTCCGCGTGCAGAGGCCTCGATAATCATGTTTGGCCAAAGTTCGGATTCAACAAACAGCGCTAGATCCGGGCGCCAATGATTGAGAAAACGTCTGACGAAGCGAGGGATATCGAGCGGGACAAAGTGATGGATCGCGCCTTGCGGGAGACGCTGTTCGGCAAGCTCACCTGAGGTCACGGTTCCTGTTGTTACCAGCACGCCGATGTCGCGCGCGCTGATGCGATCGATGAGTGGCAGAACGCTGGCCAATTCTCCGACGCTGGCGCCATGCAGCCAGACAAGGGGCCCATCGGGCCGCAGGATGCCAGCTTCACCTCGGCGCTCAGAGACCCTCTGATGAAGTTCCTTTCCCCGCTTCAGACGCTGTCCCAGGAAAATGGGGGTGAACGGCCCCGCCGCCGCGGACAACAGCCGGTATACCCGCAAAACGGCCGGCAACCTGCCGCTCAAGACCTTTCGCTCCCGCTTTTGTCGACGATATCGTATGCGCGTGTCGTCACTCTGTTGAGCTCGCTTTCGACCAGCTGTCTCGTCTTTTCAAGCGTCGTCTCGTCAGCGTCCTTCGGCACATGGATCGCTTGGCTCGCGACCATCCCCATTCGGCTGAAAGGCAGGTTGACGGCGGAATGGTCCCAATTGTCCAGCTCGATCCGTCGGCTCGATGCCATTGCCACTGCGTAAATTGGACGTCCGGAATGCTGCGCGAGTTTCACGATGCCAAGCCCGGCAATGCGCGCAATCTTTGGGATATCGGCGGTCATCGCTACATTGTAGCCTTCCTCGAGCGCTCTCAGCATTTCATTAAAGGCGGCGGGGCCACCCTTGCGGTGAAATTCTCCGTTATGAGCGCCTGAGCCGCGAATGGTCCCTATATCCAGCCGCTCGGCGGCCCGCGCATTAATTTCGCCGTCGCGGTGACGGGAGATAAGCACTTTCGTGCGATGGCGCGGGTCGTTGCGCTTGATGAACGGGGCCATGAAATGTTGGCCATGCCACATCGCAATGATCGCCGGCATCTGTACCTCTTCATAGATGCTGAAAGGCTCCAGAGTGATCCGGCTCGTGCGCCAAACAAACTTCAGATATGAGGCGGCTAGAACACCGGCAGCTTCCTGAAATGCGGATGATTTGGCGATACGCTTGAGCATTCAACCTACCGGGCGGCTTCAGGGTCGAGCAGGCGGTGCAGATGAACAATGAAATAGCGCATGTGGGCATTGTCGACCGTCTGCTGCGCCCTCGCCTTCCATGCGACATAAGCGCTGGCATAGTTGGGAAAGATGCCAACAACGTCGATCTTCTCGAGATCTTTGAATTCGCTGCTGCCGAGTTCGGTCAGCTCGCCGCCAAGCACGAGATGCAACAATTGTTTTTTCGTATCGGGCAATTGTGCGGACATGCGTCGAATTCCTTGTAAGGCCCGGCGGCGGAATATTGAGGTCGGTCAATTCTACGCGAATTCGGCTTCGTGGTCGCGCACAAGATCAATCAAAGCATCGTGGCGCGCAGAACCCGCGGCTATCAAGGCGCCATGCGAGGATTGCGGCTCACTATACTTCAGCGGCCGACCGCCGAAATCGGTGAGCGCGCCGCCGGCTTCGTGAACCAAAAGATCTGCAGCCGCGAGATCCCAGTCATGACTGCCGTTGGATGCAATCGCCGCATCGAGCGTCCCCTGTGCCACACGGGCGATTCTCAGTGCAAGCGAATGAACCTTTGGTTGAGGCGAAAGGCCATCCTGGGCGAATCCGGAAAGGCGCTCAAGATAGCGCTTCGGGCCAGCGACTTTCGCGCCATCCAGCATTTTGCCGGGTGTGACCTTGATCGGTGCGCCATTGAGTGTGGCGCCGCGTCCGCGCGAAACCAGGAACATTTCATCGGTCGCCGGCGCATACAGGGCTGCGGTGAGCGGACGGCCATGTTCGACCAGCGCGACCGAAATGGTCCAGTCGGCGCGTCCTGAAATATAGGCGCGAGTGCCGTCGATCGGGTCGACGATCCAGACCAGGGGAAAGGTGCGGTCGGGCACGGGGTCTTGTGATTCTTCGGATAGCCATCCGGCTCCGCGCACGAGCGCTGTGAGCCGCTCGTGAAGGATCTCGTTGACCGCTATATCTGCGTCGGTCACCGGTGAGCGGTCGTGACCTTTGGTCCATTGCTTGAATGGGCGGCGGGCAGTCGCGCGAGCGAGTTCGCCGGCCTCGCGCATGACGGCCTCCAGTTGAGCAGATAACTCGAGAACGTCATTGGCCGGCAACGGTCAGTCCCTCCACACGCAATGTCGGTGCATTGGTGCCGTAACGAAATTCAAGATCGTCAGCCGGTGTAAGCGTACGGAACATGTCAAGCAAAGTTCCTGCGATCGTGATCTCGCTCACTGGATAAGTGCGTCTGCCGTTCTCGATCCAAAATCCCGATGCACCGCGGCTATAATCGCCCGTTACCATGTTGGCTCCGACGCCGATGAGGTCGGTGACATAAAAGCCGTCGGTGATGTCCGCGATCAGTGCATCGGGAGACAGCGGTCCGGATTCCAAGTGCAAATTGCTCGGCCCCGGTGACGTCGCGGACGATCCGCCGCGTTGCGCATTACCGGTGGTGACGAGGCCAAGCTCCCGAGCGGTTGCGCTGTCAAGAAGCCATGAACTGAGTACGCCATCGTCGATCAATGCGAGCTTCTTGCAGACGACACCCTCGCCGTCGAACGGGTGGGAACGTAGCCCGCGCTTGCGTAGCGGATCGTCGATAATTCGAATGCCGTCAGGGAATAATTTGGCACCCATTTTGTCCCGAAGAAAGCTGGTCTTGCGAGCGACCGAAGTGCCGTTCACGGCGCTGGCAAGATGCGAAACCAGGGAGCCGGCCGAACGCGCATCAAATACGACGGGCACCTTGCGGGTCGATACCTTGCGAGGATTTAGCCGGGCGACTGCGCGTTCGCCCGCACTGCGTCCGATGATGTCCGGACGCTCAAGATCCGCCGCGTGTCTCACGGAGGAATAATCATAGTCGCGTTCCATGGCGGTGCCGTCGCCGGCAATGGCGGTCATCGAGAGGCCATGGTTGGACCCAACGTAAGCGCCGCGAAATCCGTGACTGGTTACCAGTACCATCCCGCCGATTCCCGCTGAAGCGGACGCTCCGCCCGACTTACTGACGCCTTTGATGGCAAGCGCGGCCTGTTCTGCGGCGCGCGCCTGCGCTTCGAGTTCGCTGACCGTCGGCATCTTGGGGTCAATCAGATCAAGGTCGGGAAAACTGCGCGCGAGCAGAGTTGAATTGGCAAGACCAGAAAATTTGTCTTCAGGCGTCGCCCGTGCCATTGCGACGGCTCGTTCCGCCAAGGCGGACGCGCCATCGTCGGCCACATCATTTGTGGAAACCATGGCCTGACGGTGGCCCACGAGAACGCGCAGGCCGAGATCGTCACCCTCCGCACGCTCGGATTCCTCGGTACGCCCATCACGCACTTCAACGCCTAATGACATTGTGCGCACAGCGACAGCGTCCGCGGCGTCGGCTCCCGCTGCCCGCGCCGCTTTGACGAGCCGTTCGGCACGGTCGGTCAAGGGAGTCAAATCCAGCAGTGAGGCGGTCGCAGCGAGCATTGTTTGGCTTTCACATGGACACAGTGGTGCCGATCAACCACGGAACAGTGCAATTTGGTCCGCGGCGGCAATACCTCGTCAATCATGGTTCGCAACGCGGCGTCAATCATTTCAATGCGAACCACCGGCAGCTACGACCGGTTAACCCAGAACATTAAGCGGATTCCGACGCCTTTCTGCCATGGTTGGCACGCGAACCGGCACATAAGCCGGGCGCGGGAGAGTTTCGAGGCGTCAAATGCGAAGTGGCGGATGCGCCGGGTCGGGCCGCGCCCTGCGGCTCGACCCCTTTGGCTTGCCTGTGCGTTTTTCCACAAGCGATGCCGTAGCCGACGGCTGGGTGCGCGATATCGAACTCCATCGTGAGCGCGTCGTGCTGCGGCGTTCGCTACGCGGCATGTGCATGGCCGTCAATATGCCGATCGCTGCTTTTGACGGCATTTCATTGCTGTCGGTTCCGGCCGAAAATGGAAAGTGGGAGTCGTTGACGGTCGTTCTCAAGCACCGCGATCCGGCACTCACGCTGCCACTCTTCATGACATCTCATCCCGGAGAGGCACTGGCCGAATGGCAGGCCTGGAGCCAGGTACTGAGCGTACCACTTTTGGTCGCAAACCAGAACGAGATCGCAGCCACGCAGTCGCGCGAGCTGCGTGCCCAACGTCCGCGTCCCCGCCGGCGACGCCGAAGTACGCTTAAATCGCGCCGTCCTTCAATTCTTCTGCGGCGTGGGCATGGCAATCACCGCAAAAGATTGCCGATTCATCGTGGCGAGCACGAGATCATCGCCAGGAATTAGCCACCTGAAATTTTCGCGTGTGGATTTTGAAAATAAAATGGCCGGCGTGCCGGCCAGGACAATCAAATGGCGTCGATGAAATTTATCTGCACCGCTGCAGCTTCGTCGTACTGCCGTCCTGATTTACTTCGATATGGTCTGCATCGACTTTCCGCAAGCCATACGACGTATGACCGGCGCTGACCTGCCCGGTGGAGAACTCGTCGACGATACGGTAGTTCGATGATCCCTCTGCTCTCACCGATTGATTGCGGTAGGACGGGACGCCGCTGTTGCTGTCGGTCCGCTGATCGCCGTTGAATTCCATCACGCGTTTATTGCCCGTGCAGTCGATCCTGCCTTTTTCGGAGCCCGAGCTTTGCCCCCATTTGCCTTCGACAGGATAAACCTGTGCCTGCACCGGCATTGCGATGAGGCTGAGCAGCAGCGTTGCTAGGATCATGTGACGCATGGTCCAGAGATTTGCATCGCGGACGTCAAAATCAAGCGTGGAAGACGGTCATGATTAACAATCGGCGCAACAGATCAATTCAATTGGTGTTTTTCGGTAGTCCGTAACCGCCAGCAGTCGGAGTCTGGATGATAATGGCCTCGTTTTGATCGATGACCGTGGCGTCGCAGCCCTCCAGGCGCTCCATATCGCCATTCTTTCGCCTGACCCAGTTTTCGCCGACTTGACCGGGTTCACCGCCCGCAAGACCGAAAGGGCGTACCCGACGGTGGCCGGACAACACCGTGCATTCCATCTTCTCGAGAAATCGGATGGTGCGCCGGATGCCGTCACCGGCATGCCACTGACCTCGCCCGCCTGAGCCGGCGCGGATATGGAAATCCTCGAGCAAGACCGGATAGCGAAATTCCAGCACTTCGGGATCGGTAAGCCGTGTATTCGTCATGTGCGTGTGAACGGCATCGGTGCCATTGAATCCCGGTCCGGCTGGCGAACCGGAGCAGATGGTTTCATAATATTGGTAACGAGTATTGCCGAAGTTGAGGTTGTTCATTGTGCCCTGCGCAGCGGCCAGCGCGCCCAGCGCACCGAAAAGGCAATTGGTCACCGCTTGCGATGTTTCGACGTTTCCGGCGACCACAGCCGAGGGATACTCGGGTGAAAGCATCGACCGCTTGGGGATCACGATATTGATCGGCCGCAGGCAGCCGGCGTTCATCGGAATATCGTCATCGACCATGACGCGGAATACATAAAGTACCGCTGCGCGGGTCACCGGTTCCGGAGCATTGAAATTTGTCGGTTGCTGCTCGCTCGTACCCGTGAAATCGACGGTCGCCTCGCGCTTTGACTTGTCGACGGTAATCCTGACCTTGATCACGGTGCCCTGGTCCATTTCGTAGCTGAATTCCGAATCGTGCAACCGGTCGATCACGCGCCGCACGCTTTCGGCTGCGTTATCCTGCACGTGCTGCATGTAGGCCTTCACCACCGGCAGCGTGAAATGCGTGACCATCTTGCGCAGTTCGGCCACACCCTTTTCGTTGGCTGCGATCTGAGCCTTGATGTCGTTGATGTTCTGAACAGGGTTACGGGCGGGGTATTTGGCGCCGGTCAAAGCCGTCATTAATTCCTTTTCGCGAAAACGTCCGCGGTCGACCAGCTTGAAATTGTCGAACAGCACACCTTCCTGCTCGATGGTCGTCGCGTTCGGCGACATTGACCCGGGCGAGATACCGCCGATATCCGCATGGTGACCGCGCGAGGCGACCCAGAACAGGATCGTTTTCTTGCGATCGTCGAATACCGGCGTGCAGACGGTGATATCCGGCAGATGCGTGCCGCCGTTATAGGGCGCATTGATCGCATATACGTCGCCGGGTTTTACCCTGCCCGCATTGTCGTGGATGATTGTTTCCACCGAACGGTCCATCGACCCGAGATGCACGGGCATGTGCGGCGCGTTGGCAACCAGCGTGCCGTCGTGAGCGAAGACGGCGCATGAGAAGTCGAGCCGCTCCTTGATGTTGACCGAGTAGGCCGTATTCTGCAGTGACACGCCCATCTGTTCTGCGATCGACATGAAGAGATTGTTGAAGACTTCAAGCATCACGGGGTCGGCATGGGTGCCGATGGCGTGCGTACGCTTGAGCTTCTTGGTACGTGTGAGCAGCAAATGGCTTTTGGCCGTCAGCTCAGCCTGCCAGCCGGGCTCGACCACGATGGTCTGATGCGGTTCGATGATGATGGCGGCGCCCGTGACGCGAGATCCCGGTGTGAGCTGGTCGCGCGTATATACATTTGCCTTATGCCAGGCGCCGGCTGAAAAAAACCGTGTCTGCTGCGCCGGCTTCGGCAATTTGCCGCGGCTGCGTTTCGTTGCTTTTTCGTTGAATTTGGCCCCGCCGCCGACTGCTTCCACCGACACGGCTTCGACGACCATCTGCTTTGTCCGATCGATAAAGCCGAAACGCGCTTTGTGCGCATGTTCGAATGCGCGCGTCATCGAGGCTGCGCTACCAGCGGCAACAACCAGGGGCGTGTCCGTGCCCGAATAGCGAATGTGCGCACGCACATAAACCTTGATTTTACCCGGCGGAACGCCTTGCGCGGCCACTTCGCTCTTCGTTGTCTTGCCGAGCAATGCGCCAATGCGCGCGATAGCCTTGAGCGCCTTGCCGCCAAATGGCAGCTCGATGGCTTGCTCCCGCGTTGCGCGTATATCGGCAAGCCCCATGCCGTAGGCCGAAAGAAGGGAAGAGAATGGATGCATAAGCACGCGGGTCATGCCGAGCGCGTCGGCCACCATGCAGGCGTGCTGCCCGCCAGCACCTCCGAAACAGTTGAGCGCATAGCGCGTCACGTCATAGCCGCGTTGCACCGAAATCTTCTTGATCGCATTGGCCATGTTTTCGACCGCGATCTTGATGAAGCCATCGGCAACGTCTTCCGCTTTGCGGTCTCCGATTTGCTGCGCCAAATCGGTAAAGGCATTGCGCACGGCATGCAGATCGAGCGGAAGGTTCTGCGATGAACCGAAGATTTTTGGAAAAAAATCGGGAATGAGCTTGCCGACCATGACATTGGCATCGGTGACCGCCAGCGGCCCATCTCGACGGTAGCACTTAGGTCCCGGATTGGCGCCGGCGGAATCCGGGCCGACACGAAAACGCGCGCCATCGAAATGCAATATCGAACCGCCGCCGGCTGCAACGGTGTGGATGAGCATCATCGGCGCGCGCATGCGGACGCCCGCCACTTCCGTCTCGAAAGCGCGTTCGTATTCCCCGTCGAAATGGGAGACGTCGGTTGAGGTGCCCCCCATATCGAAACCGATGAGGCGATCGAAGCCAGCCTGCCGTCCTGTCTCTGCCATGCCGACCACGCCACCGGCAGGTCCGGACAGAATTGCGTCTTTGCCCTGAAAAAGCTCGGCTGCGGTAAGCCCGCCGGACGACATCATGAACATCAGGCGCACGGCTGACCGTTTCGCATCGAGGTCCTTGTCTACTTGCGCCACATAGCGGCGCAGGATCGGCGACAAGTAGGCATCCACGACCGTCGTGTCGCCGCGCCCAACCAGCTTGATCAACGGAGAAACTTCGTAGCTGACAGAAACCTGCGCAAAGCCAATGTCGCGGGCGAGCTTGGCAAGGCGCTTTTCATGTTCGGGGAAGCGGTAGGCATGCATAAGGACGATCGCCACTGCCTGGATGCCATCAGCCTTGGCTTTCTCCAGTTCGCCGCGCGCCGCCACGAGATCGGGCTCTTTTTCGACGGTGCCGTCGGCGCGCACGCGCTCATCGATTTCCACGACGCGCTCAAAGAGCATGTCCGGCTTGATGATGTGCCGCGCAAAAATTTTCGGGCGCGCCTGGTAGCCGATCTTGAGAGCGTCGCGGAACCCCTGGGTGATCAAAAGCAGGGTGCGCTCGCCCTTGCGCTCGAGCAGTGCGTTGGTCGCGACAGTGGTGCCCATTTTCACCGCGCCGATGCGGCCGGCCGGGATTGCTTCGCCTGATTTCAATCCGAGCAGGTCCCGAATTCCCTGGACGGCTGCGTCGGCATAGGCTTCCGGGTTTTCCGAGAGAAGTTTGTGCGCAACCAATGCCCCATCGGGCCGGCGGCCGACGATGTCGGTGAAGGTACCGCCGCGATCGATCCAGAAGTCCCACAATGGCTGCGACGGTTTTTTCGGCATGTTGTTGAACGTTGCGGTAATGCAGCACTATGTCCGGCCTGTCGGGGACAAAACAAGCCTGCTAGGCTCACCTCCGGGAAAAAATGGTGACGACATGAAGCTGCTGTTTGCTCTGGTCGCAATGTTTCTGGCAGCACCTTCGGCCACCCAGGCGGCCGAGATCACAGTCCTCAGCGGCAACGGTCCGAGAGCGGCAGTGCGTGAGTTGTGCGCGCAATTCGAAAAGGCCACCGGCAACAAGGTCGACCTGCAGTTTGGGGTGAATGTCGACGTCAAAAAGAAGATTGAAGCCGGGCAGCGTTTTGATGTCGTTGTCGGCAATCCACCGATCGTCGACGCGCTCATCAAAGACGGTCTGGTTGTGGATCCGCGCGCTGATATTGGCCGCTCCGGCCTCGGCGTGGCGGTGCGCGCGGGCGCTCCGAAGCCGGACATTGCGACAGCCGAGGCCTTCAAACGCGCGCTGCTTGCGGCAAAGGCAGTGGCCTATCCGGGCAAAGGCGCCAGCGGCATATATTTTGTCAGTCTTCTCGACCGGATGGGCATCAAGATGGAGATGCAAGGCAAGCTCAAGCCAATGGAAGCCGAGGATACCGTGGAAGTGGTGGCGCGCGGTGAAGCCGATATGGTCGTTGTCGTCGCAACCCGCATTTCCGACGTTCCCGGTGTCGATCGCGTCGGTTCGATCCCGGACGAGTTACAAACAAAAATCGGATTTGCCGCCGGCCTGAGCGCCTCAACTAAGGAAACCGAACCGGCGAAAGCGTTGATCCGATTTTTGACTGCGCCAGCTGCGGCAGCGACGCTTCGAGCAAAGGGCGTCGATCCGATCTGAGGTACATTTCGTTGGCGCCGCTCTTGCCAGCGCGAGGCCCTTGGCCCCATGCTTGCGCCTTCCGGATTGTCGCTGCGATGGGCGGTCTCTCGGCTTCATGGAGGATTGCATGATGAGGTTTGTGCGCGTCTGCGCGGGTATGCTGCTCGCGTGTGGCATTGGGAGTGCGGCTTCGGCTCAAACCAAATGGGATATGCCGACGCCTTATCCGGATGGAAATTTCCACACCCGCAATGTTGTCCAGTTTGCGGCTGAAGTGGACAAGGCGACCAACGGGTCGCTCAAGATCGCGGTCCACTCGGCGGGCTCACTGATCAAGCATCCTGAGATCAAACGCAGTGTTCGCCAGGGCACCACACCGATCGGTGAAATGCTTGAATCGCTTTCCTCCAACGAAGCGGCCGTGTACGGCCTCGATTCAGTGCCCTTCCTTGCGACAGGTTATGACGCCTCGCGTAAACTTTATGCAGCCCAGAAGCCTTATCTGGAAAAGCAGCTCGCGTCCGAAGGCCTCATGTTGCTGTTTTCGGTGCCGTGGCCGCCGCAAGGCATCTACGCCAAGCGCGAAATCAAGTCGGTCAGCGAACTCAAAGGTCTTAAATTTCGTACGTACAACGCCATGATCGGACGCATCGCGTCGCTTGCCGGCTCGGTGCCGACACAGATTGAAGTGCCCGACCTGCCGACGGCCTTCGCCACGGGCCGAGTCGACGTCATGATTACCTCGGCTTCGACGGGCGTCGATACCAAAGCGCAGGACTATCTCACTCATTACATCGATACGCAGGCCTGGCTGCCGCGCAACATCGTGATCGTGAATAAAGAAGCGTTCGACAAGCTTTCAGTTACCGAAAAGAAAGCGCTGACCGACGCGGCCAAGATTGCGGAAGATCGAGGATGGAAACTTTCGGTTGAGGAAATGACCATCAAGACCCAGGCGCTGAAAGATGCCGGTATAAAAGTGCTGCCACCGAGTCCCGAGCTTAAAGCCGGCCTGGCCAAGATTGGTGAAACGATCGCTTCGGAGTGGGAGAAATCAGCCGGTGCCGATGGCGCGGCAATGCTTGCCGCGTACAGGAAGTAAGTGCGGCGCGCGCTCGATTCACTTTATCGCGTCTCGCTGGGAGCCTCGGCGCTCTGCCTGGTCGCGATTGCGGTCATGGTCGGGGTCCAGCTCGCTGCGCGGTTGCTCGATGGCACACTGGCGCTATTGAATTTGCCGCGCACTGAATTCGTCATTCTGTCGCTTGGTGAAATAGGCGGATATTTGTTGGCCGCTGCGAGTTTCTTTGCTCTCGGTGGGACGCTCAAGGCGGGCGCACACATCCGGGTTACTTTGGTATTGGCCGCGCTAGGCGAGCGCACACGCCGCTACGTCGAACTTTGGGCGTTCGGATTTGCCGCGGCGGTGGCCGGTTATATGACCGGACACCTTGCCAATTTCGCCTGGGTCTCGTTCCGCTTTAACGAGGTATCGCCTGGCGTGATACGCGTGCCGCTGGTCTACCCACAGGCAGCGATGGCGATCGGAGCACTTATTCTCACGATTGCGTTGGTGGATGAGCTGTTCATCGTCGCCAGCCGCGGCCGCCCAAGCTTTCGGTCGGCTGAAGACGCGATCTCGCTAGGCAAAGAAGGCTAGCGCGATGTCGGTGCTCGAACTTTCAATCATGCTCATGCTGCTGCTGTTCGCGATCCTGGGATCCGGTGTCTGGATCGCGCTGGCCCTGGCGGTTTGCGGTTTCGCCGCAGTGCTCACGAAGGTCGCGACGCCGGCGGGGCAGGTGCTCGCCACGTCCATGTGGGCCGCATCGGATTCCTGGGACCTCACCGCTCTTCCGATGTTCATCTGGATGGGTGAAATTCTGTATCGCACCAAATTGTCAGATGACATGTTCGAAGGCTTGGCGCCTTGGTTGCAAAAGCTGCCGGGGCGGCTGCTCCATGTAAACGTTGTTGGATGCGCGATCTTCGCCGCTGTTTCCGGCTCGTCAGCGGCAACCTGTGCAACCATCGGCCGCATCGCGCTGCCTGAGCTCCTCAAGCGCGGCTATGACGAGCGCATGGCCGTCGGGACGCTTGCAGGATCCGGCACATTGGGTCTGCTGATTCCACCGTCGATCATCATGATCGTCTATGCCACCGCCACCGACCAGTCGATTGCGCGGTTGTTCATCGCGGGCGTCCTCCCCGGGATAATGCTCGCCGGGTTATTCATGGGGTTCATCGTTTGCTGGGCGTTGCTGAACGACGCGCGCATGCCGCCGCCGGAACGGGTCGTGCCGTTTCGAGAGCGCCTCTATGCCTCGCGTCGGCTGATTCCCGTGATGCTGTTGATTCTGGGCGTCATCGGTTCGATCTATGGCGGCCTTGCGTCGGCAACGGAAGCCGCGGTCGTAGGCGTGTTTCTGGCTTTGGCCCTGTCCTGGTGGTCGGGCACACTGACCTGGCAAGGCTTTAACAACTCGCTGCTGGGCGCAACGCGCACCAGCTGCATGATCGCGTTTATTCTTGCCGGCGCAGCTTATCTGACCGCTGCCATGGGCTTCACCGGCATTCCGCGAGCGCTCGCCGAGTGGATCACCGAATTCAACATGCCGCCCTGGGCGTTGCTCACCGTGTTGACGGCTTTCTACATTTTGCTGGGCTGTTTCCTCGACGGCATCTCCATGGTGGTGCTCACCACGTCGATCATCATCCCGCTTGTGATTAAGGCCGGCTTCGATCTGATCTGGTTTGGAATTTACATCGTGCTTGTGGTCGAGATGGCGCAGATCACCCCGCCGGTCGGCTTCAACCTTTACGTTTTGCAGGGCATGACGGGCCGCAACATTTTCACTATCGGTGCTTATGCGTTACCGCTATTTTTCCTGATGTGCATCGCCGTCGTCCTCGTGGCGACTTTCCCCGGACTGGCACTTTGGTTGCCGTCCACGATGCTCGACGTTAAATAAGAAAAAACAACGATAGAAATTAGATGCGCGTTCGGCCGCGGCTCACACCCATGCGCTGGCCAACGAGCACGACTGTTACGACCGCCGCGGCATACAGCAACGTTGACATGTCGAATTGCTCACCGTTCACCGGCACGGAAAGCGCCACAATCACAAACGGCTGCAGCAGCATTAATTGGCCGATGCGGGCGACGCCCCCCATCGCCATGGCAGCGTTGAACACAAAGAACGCAAAGAACTGGCTGATGAAACTCACATATGCCAGTCCGGCCCAGGCGGACAACGGTATTTGGTCGATCGCCGGCGGCCAAAGCGCGGTGGTTGCGATCAAAGACAGTGGAAGAAACAACGCAACCTGCCACGAGATTACTTCCCAGCCCGGCCGTTGCATGCTCAGGCGACCGGAGAAAGTGTAGCCAAACGCGCCAGCGACGACGGTGCCGAGCAAATAGAGATCGCCGAGTTGAAAGATGTATGCGCCGCTCTGGCGCACCATGAACACCACCACAATGGTCGCTCCGGCTGCGCTCGCGAGCCAGAAGCCAAGGCTCGGCCGCTCGTGCGTCACGAGTGCGGCTGCAGCCGCCGTGGCCAGTGGAATGATACCAAGCACTACACCGCCATGCGAACTTGGAACGTGCTGCATCGCTAGCGCCATGAAGACGGGAAATCCGATGATTGTGCAAACGCCGGCGAGCGCGAATTGCAGCCACAGCTTGCGCGGGGGCAGCGGCCGGCGGAGCACGACGAGCAGGAGCAAACCGGACATTCCGGCGATGGCGGCGCGGGCAGCTGATAGAAATAACGGGTCGAGAGCGGCAACCGTGAGGCGCGTTGCCGGCAGTGTGCCGCCAAACAGCAGAACGCCGGCAAAGCCGAGCATAAGACCGAGCTTTTCGCGGGAGGTGGGCGTCATGCGAGGAGACGGAGGCTAGTCACT
This sequence comes from uncultured Alphaproteobacteria bacterium, assembly GCA_963831275.1. Taxonomy (GTDB): domain Bacteria; phylum Pseudomonadota; class Alphaproteobacteria; order Rhizobiales; family Xanthobacteraceae; genus Pseudolabrys. Next base: position 332,526 of record CAWHPN010000002.1, read on the forward strand.
GCGTGGCTCCGCCGCCATCGTCAAAATTGGCGGGGGCCCGGCGGTTTTGCCGCCGAGCCCCCTTACAACGTATCAGCCAGCCTGTAAGCCGGGTTCTGTATGGCCTGCGGTGTAACCCGCAAACGTGACGGCCATTCCTCTCGTACGCCGGTTGCCCGGCGCATCAAGCAACCTACCCGAACGGCTGATCCGGACTGATCTGGGATTGCTCCCGCGCCGTTCCTATTCGGTCTTGCTCCCGGTGGGGTTTGCCGTGCCGCTTCCGTTGCCGGAAACGCGGTGCGCTCTTACCGCACCGTTTCACCCTTGCCGCGGCTAAACGCAACGCGCCGAGGCGGTCTGTTCTCTGTGGCACTATCCCTAGGGTTGCCCCCGCCGGACGTTATCCGGCACCGTTTGTCCATGGAGCCCGGACTTTCCTCCCCGGCCACCTTTCGGCATTGGCGCGGAGCGGCCGTCCGGCCGACTGACGGGATTAGAGATGGGGAAAGTACGCCCTGGCGTCAAGCCGTGCTGGCGGACAGGCTTAAGAAAACGTCCCTGTATCAACCTAACGGGGCCGGCCGCGTCTCCATGAGCGCACGCAACGTCAGCAACGTGGAGGGGTCGGCTACTCCGTCAACGCGAGCTTGCCGGAAATGGCGCTGGAATGCCGTAACCACCTCGCGCGTCGCATTGTCATAGTCGCTCGTTTCCTCAATTCCGTATCCATAGGAGCGCAACGTACGCTGAAGTCGCATCACTGCATCACCACGATCGCCTGGCTTGAGTCCCATGCCCTCAAGATCGAGCGGGGCTGCACGAACCCAATGACCGACGCCGGATTCGCTTAGCAGTCCCCAGGGAAACTTCTCGCCGGGATCCTGTTTTCGGCTTGGCGCAACATCCGAATGCGCGAGGATACGGTCGGCGCTGATCGGTCCCCGACGTGTGATGATCGATTTGCAAAGCGAAATTACCGCTGCAATCTGGCGGAGTGGGAAATCGCTGTAGCCGAATTCATGTCCTTGGTTGACGATCTCGATACCGATGGAACGTGAGTTGATGTCGGTTTCGCCGGCCCATGAGGCCTCGCCAGCATGCCAGGCGCGTTTTTCCTCCGGCACGCATTGGACGATACGGCCATCTTCGAATACCACATAGTGAGTTGAAACTTTGCTGTCCGGAGATGTGAGGCGCCGCAGGGCGGCGTCACCGGTCTGCATGCCCGTGTAGTGCAAAAGGATCATGTCGGCCGGCCGACCGTCCTTGCGCTCGTCAAAATTAGACGAGGGAGCGACTTCGGCTACGATGAAGGAATCCGGCGGAAAAACGGACATGGCCGGACAAAACCGGTGGTGGAGCGGGGCGCATACTTCACAGCGTCCGGCCAAAAAAGCAAGACTTGTAAATCACATAGCTGCGGCCCAGGCATCCAGCGCCCGGGCCGCGAACTTTACCTTCTAACCATCAGCGCTGAGCTGGCGGGATGGTGCTCGACGGGCTTGGCGGCTTCATACCGGAACCCATCGGGCTGCCGGAGCCGGTCGTGCTTGTCGGGCGAGGCGGCTCATACCGGGCAAAATTCTGAGCGTTCTTTAGCTCGTCCTTCGTCGCAGCGAGTTTGAGTTTGTCTGCTGAGCCGTTCTGGCCGGGGACGACATCAAAGGAGCTTGGCGCGAGAGCCACTTCTTTCGAGCCGACGCCGAGGAATCCGCCGACACTGATTACGAACGCTTCCACTTTGCCGCGTCTTGTCGAACAGAATGTCGCTGACGTCGCCGATTTTCTGATTGTCAGATCCCATAACGTCAGTGCCCTTGAACTTGGAGGCCAGCCATTGGTCCGGCTTCTGAGCCGACACGAAGTTCGTCTTGCCGGATCCTTGCGACTGCGCCGTCGGTGCCGGCGTCGATGAACTCGGGGACGTCGGTGATTGCGCCAATGCTGCCGTCGCAACGGCTGCGGTCAGAGCTGTCGATAACATTAATTTCTTGAGCATTTTTTATGTCTCCTCTCGTCACAATGAAATGAATGCCGTATCACAACGCGTGGCCATGGCCGCCGTTCCCGTGAATTGAAACGTGATGTGAATTGCGCGGAACTTAGTATGCAGGTCACTCGTGGATCGCACCGCAGCATTTGCGCGCGTCCAAAACTTCGCGCGCTTGTTCGAGTTCCGTCGATCGAAAGAAGACTCAAGATTTTCGGACGCCGGATCTCGATGAACTTGCGGCGCGGCCGGTTCTCCTTATCGTAAGCACGCGCACATAAATTAGCCCACTACGTTCGGTATCGAGTGCGCCATAACAGGCGCCGGGTTGTAATCGCGCCGCTAGCCTCCGAACCGATGAAGACAATTCTGAAATTGTTCGTCGCGTTTTCGGTGCTGTTGCTCAGGCACGTAAGCATTCGCGTGCACGAACAGACGATGTTTCTCCTCAAAGACCGGGTTCATTCCGCTGGGTGTCCTCGGTGATGGTCGCATCGTGGTTGCCAAGCAACGCTACAGCGCCGCGCTCGACCCCGCGCGTGACTGTGTCGACCGCAAAGCCCGGGTTGGCGCCGTACCCCACATAGTCGCCGAGGAATATGAAGTGCGCGATTCCTGAGCGGCACGCGTGGTGCTCGCTTCGAGCGCCTCCCTATTGGCGTGAATGTCGCTGAACCGTCCGATCCGCATAATGCCGTTGCGAACTGGCGGCCGGGAAATTCGGCAACGTTTCTTTAAGTTTAACCGCCGTTAATAGCGGCTGATCCGCTGTAATTGTGCTCGGGAGGGTTTGGGCCGAATTCTTGACGGCTAGATAATCCCATGATATCCCACGATTTCCCACAATGGGACATGCGCCTGCGAATGTCGCGCGGGCCATTCCCTGGTTGCGTCTGGTCAGCGTGGAGTGCGGGAAATGAACCGCTTCGTGGCGAATTTCACGATGCGGCTCGACTCCAAGGGGCGCGTTTCGATTCCTGGTCCGTTTCGTTCGGTACTCGCCCGCGACGGCTTCGAGGGTCTTTATTGCTATCCGGCCCTGGATCGCCCCGCGATCGATGCCGGTGGAAGTGCGCTGATGGCCGAGATCGAGACCTTGATCGGACGCTACCCGCCGTTTTCGGATCAGCGCGAGCAGCTGGCTCTGGCGCTGTATGGCACCAGCGAGACGCCGAAGATCGACGGCGAAGGGCGCGTAGTCTTGAGCGAGGACCTCAAACGTCACGCGGGAATTACCGAGACGGTGGCGTTCGTCGGTCTCGGGCACAAGTTTCAGATCTGGGATTTTGGCCATTTCCAGAAAGAGCTCGCGGAGGCCACCGAGAAGGTGCGCGCGCTCAAAGGGGAGCTGAGTTCCCAGGTGGCGGCGCGCAAGGCGCTGGGAGCACGGGAATGACGGCGGGCAGCGGCGGCTCAGCTGTCGCTGGCGGATCGGCCCTCCACATTCCCGTGCTCGGCCGCTCCGCGGTCGATTTTCTTAATGTGCGCGACGGCGGTGTCTACATCGACGGTACTTTCGGCGCGGGAGGTTATACGCGCGCCATCCTTGCGAGCGCGAATTGCAAAGTGATTGGCATCGATCGCGATCAGAACGCGATCGGCCTCGGCGCCGGCATTGTCGAGGAAGCCAAAGGTCGCCTGATACTCACTGAAGATCGTTTTTCCAATCTTGATTCAATCGCGCGTGATGCCGGATACGAGGCGGTCGACGGCGTGGTCCTCGATCTCGGTGTCTCTTCGATGCAATTGGACAATGCCGAGCGCGGCTTCTCCTTTCGACTCGATGGTCCACTCGATATGCGCATGAGCGGTGAGGGCGTCAGCGCCGCCGAAGTCGTGAACGCAGCCAGTGAGCGAGATCTCGCCGATATCATCTTTACCCTCGGCGAGGAGCGGCATTCGCGCGCGATTGCGCGCGCCATCGTCGAAACACGGGATCAAGCGGCTATTCGGACAACAAAAGCGCTCGCCGAGGCGGTTATGTCTGTGATGCGTCCGCGTCCCGCAGATATTCACCCCGCAACGCGCACCTTCCAGGCGCTACGAATTTTTGTGAATAGTGAACTCGGAGAGCTTATCAAGGCTCTTCAAGCCGCCGAGCGGGTCCTCAAAGTCGGCGGTCGATTGGTGGTGGTGTCATTCCACTCCCTCGAGGATCGCATCGTCAAAATGTTCTTTACAGACCGAGGCAGAAACCGTGCTGGTTCGCGGCATGCTCCCGAAATCAAGCAGGCCGTGCCGACCTTCAGCGTTCTCACTAAGCGCCCCGTGATTGCCAGCGATGCAGAGATCGACCGCAATCCGAGAGCACGGTCCGCCAAGTTACGCGCCGCAGAACGAACCGACGGACCTGCGCGCGCCGGTGTGCCAGCAAACATATCGCTACGGTTGCCGTCACTCGCCGACGTGTTGAAAGGGCGCTGAAGATGCGTCTTCTGAATATTCTTGTCATCGGCGCGCTCATCCTGGCGGCTTCTTTCGTCTATAAAATCAAGTTCGATTCAACCCTTCAGGTTGAACGCGTGGCTAAACTGCGAGGCGAACTGCGCCGCGAGCGCAATGCCATCGCAACACTCCGTGCCGAATGGGCCAGGCTCGAAACGCCCGGCCGTATACAAGCGCTGGCTGATCGCCACCTAGCGCTGCAGCCGGCCAACGCTTTCCAATTCGACAAGCTCGACCGGTTACCTGAACGGCCGCCGCGGGTGACACCGGCGCCAAACGGCGATCCAATCGGCGCCATGCTCGCACCTGGACCGGACACAACCGGTTCTGTCCCGGCGCCGCGGTGATCACGATGTACGGGCCGAGAAAACAAGTCGAAAGCCGGTGGCAACGCATGTTGCGTTCGCTTCTTTACGGCCACGCCGTCGACCGTAATGTTAAAGCAAAAGCGCGGCTCGGACTTGCGATCGTCGCATTCGCCGGAATCTTTTCGGTCATCGCGTTGCGCCTCGTGATGTTCGCGGCGGTAAACGAGGGACACGGCGGGCGCCGCAGTGTTACCCAGGATGCCGTCGCAACCGCTCGTCCCGATATTCTCGACCGGAATGGTGAAATCCTCGCGACAGATGTCAAGACACCGTCTTTGTTTGCAGAACCGCGCAAGATTATCGACATTGACGAAGCAGTTGAATTATTGACGGCAGTGTTGCCGGACCTGGACGCTAGCGAAGTGCGCGAACGCTTGTCTTCGAAACGCGGTTTCGTCTGGCTCAAACGCGAGATCACGCCACGTCAGCAGCAGGAGATCCATCGCCTGGGGATTCCTAGCGTCGGGTTTCTTACGGAGAACAAGCGCATCTATCCCAATGGGCCGGTTATCTCACACGAGATCGGCCACGTGAACATCGACAATCAGGGTATTGCCGGCATTGAGAAATGGCTGGATGGTCAGGGTCTCGCCGCCTTGCACATGGCGGGGCTCGCTACCGATCAGTTGCAGCGGCCGGTCCAGCTCGCGGTCGACTTGCGGGTCCAATATGCGTTGCGTGACGAACTCAACGCCGCCCGCGAAAAATATAAAGCCAAGGCTTCTGCTGGCGTGATTGTCGACGTCAACACTGGTGAAATCGTTGCGATGGTGTCGGAGCCTGACTTCGATCCAAACAATCCGCGAGAGGCCAACGATCCCAATCGGCTAAATCGGCTCACGACTGGCGTTTATGAAATGGGATCAACATTCAAGGCGCTTACGCTTGCAATGGCGCTCGACAGTGGCCGCATTTCGCTGTCGTCCACTTTCGACGCACGCCTGCCGCTGCGTTATGGCAAGTTTGAAATTCACGATTATCACGCACAGAAGCGCGTCTTGTCGGTGCCGGAAATCTTCACTTATTCTTCCAACATCGGCACAGCCCGCATGGCACTTGCACTCGGCGTTGAATATCACAAGGCTTTTTTGAAAAAACTCGGTCAGCTCGATCGATTGCGCACCGAGCTCCCGGAAAGCGCAGAGCCGTTGGTTCCCAAGCATTGGGGTGAGCTCAACACTGTGACAATCGCCTTTGGGCATGGGCTTTCGGTTGCGCCCTTGCAGGCGGTCATGGGCATCGCGGCGCTGGTCAATGGCGGCAGGCTGATCCCGCCAACCTTCCTCAAGCGCGACCAAGCCGAGGCCGACAAGCTCGCCGTCCGCGTCATTAAGCCCGAAACTGCCGAAAAAATGCGCTATTTGATGCGCCTCAACGTGGAAAAAGGCACCGCGACGCGGGCCAATGTCGCAGGTTATTATGTGGGCGGGAAAACCGGCACATCAGAAAAAGTCGTTGGGGGGCGCTACTCCAAGACCAAAGTCTTGACCAGTTTCACCGCCATCATGCCGGCCGACAAACCACGTTATCTCTTGTTGATCATGCTCGATGAACCGCAAGGTCTCCCGGAAACGCATGGTTTCAGCACATCGGGCTGGAACGCGGTTCCGGTCGGCGCGCAGGTGATTGAACGGGTAGCGCCATTGCTCAACATTCCGCCGCGCTTCGATTTGCCAAAGGCGGACCAAATGCTGCTGGTGAGCGCGAAGGAAACGCGGTGAAGCTGCGCGATCTTCTGCCGGAGACTGCGACCGAACCGAGCCTGAGTGCAATCGAGGCTACCGGCGTTACAGCAGACAGCCGCAAGGTGAAACCAGGCTTCGTCTTCCTCGCCATTGCTGGTGCGAAGGCCGATGGCGCGCATTTCGCCAAGCAAGCGATCGCAGCCGGTGCGGTAGCCATTGCCGGGGAGACCCGGCCGGAAGGGTTGCCGGGTACGGTTGCTTTTATTCGCGTAAAAAACCCGCGCCGCGCGCTTGCCTTAGCCTCAGCAAAGTGTTTTCCCCGCCAGCCGCAAACGATTGTCGCCGTAACTGGGACAAGCGGGAAAACATCAGTCGCCGCATTCACCCGCCAGATATGGAGCATGCTTGGTCATCAGGCAGCGAGCATTGGCACTATCGGCGTAGTGTCACCCAAAGGTGAGCGATATGGCTCCTTGACAACTCCAGACCCGGTTGAGTTGCATCGCACGCTCGACCAGTTGGCGCGCGAGGGTGTCACACATCTCGCGCTCGAAGCGTCCTCGCACGGGCTCGATCAGCACCGGCTTGACGGCCTGCGCATTGCCGCAGGTGCCTTCACCAATCTTTCACGTGATCATCTTGATTATCATCCGAGCATCGAAGCCTATCTCGCCGCCAAGCTACGACTATTTGACGATTTGATCGCGCCAGGCGGCATCGCGGTGGTCGGCGTTGACGATTGCCACGCCGGACAGGTGGTCGAGGCGGCGAAAAAGCGTGGTCTGAAAATCATCTCTGCCGGGGAGCACGGCGAGGACATCAAGCTTCTGAGCGGCGCAATCGATGGCTTTGCGCAAATCGTTACGATCGTCCATGCCGGACGCACATATAAAGTGAAATTGCCACTCGTTGGCGCGTTTCAGGTTCAGAATGCCGTCATTGCGGCCGGCTTGGCGATTGCGACCGGCGCCGAGCCTGCGCGTGTTTTCGCAGCATTGGAAAAGCTTGTCGGCGCAAAAGGCAGACTGGAACTTGCGGGAACCTACAACGGTGCACCCATTTTCATCGATTACGCCCACAAGCCGGATGCCCTCAAGAAAACGCTTGAAAGCCTTCGTCCCTATGCGCGTGGAAAGCTTATTGTGGTGTTTGGTGCGGGTGGTGATCGCGACGCCGGAAAGCGTCCCATCATGGGCCGGATAGCCGCCGAAATGGCAGATCGGGTCATCGTCACAGACGACAATCCTCGGAGTGAAAATCCCGCTGCAATCCGCGCTGCGATACTTGCAGACGCTCCGGGCGCGACAGAAATCGGCGATCGGTCGGACGCGATCCGCAAAACGGTTTCCGAGCTCAAGGCCGGCGATGTGCTGCTGATTGCCGGCAAGGGTCACGAGACCGGGCAAATCATTGGCGACCGCGTCGTGCCGTTTTCAGACCATGAAGCGGTTGCCGCCGCCTTGCAGGGCAAAGTGGCATGAGCGCGCTCTGGACCATCGACGCAATGGAAGCGGCCGTGCGCGCGCAGGCCGCTGGCGTTCTGCCGGCCGACGTCAACGGGATTTCTATTGATAGCCGCACGGTCGGGAAAGGCGATGCCTTCTTCGCCATCAAGGGCGACAATCGTGACGGTCATGAGTTTGTCGAGGGTGCGCTCAAAGCAGGGGCGGCCCTGGCGGTGGTATCAAGCGCTCAACGTGCTCGTTTTCCCGACGCGCCCCTCTTGATCGTGCCTGATGTTTTTGAAGCCCTGCGTGGTTTGGCGCGCGCGGCACGAGAACGCATGCGTGCGAAAGTTATCGCCGTCACCGGCTCGGTCGGCAAGACCGGGACAAAAGAAGCGTTAAATCTGGCCCTATCGGCGGACGGTGAAACTCACACGTCCGTTGCTTCTTATAACAATCATTGGGGCGTACCGCTCTCGCTCACGCGCTGTCCAGCGACGGTGAAATATGGAGTATTCGAAATCGGCATGAATCATGCCGGCGAAATCACTCCCCTTACGAAACTCGTACGACCGCACATAGCGATCGTTACCGGCGTCGAGCCGGTGCATCTGGAATATTTCGGTTCACTTGAAAAGATTGCCGACGCCAAGGCGGAAATCTTTGCAGGTGTCGAGCCGGGTGGCGCCGTCGTCCTCAATCGAGACAATCGGCAGTACGCGAGGCTCACCGCCGCTGCCAAGGCTGCCCATATTGAACGGCTTGTTTCTTTTGGAGAGCACGCTGACGCCGATGCACGGCTGCTTCGGCTGTCCCTGCATGCCGACTGTTCCATCGTCGAGGCACGAATCCTAGGCCAAGCTGTTACTTACAAGCTTGGCGCCCCAGGCCGTCACCTTGTCCTTAATTCGCTCGCTGTGTTGGGCGCGGTCTCGCTCGCGGGGGCGGATCTTGCGCTGGCTGCGCTGGCACTGACAAATCTCAAGCCTGCCAGTGGACGTGGTGCGCGCTCGGTCCTAGCCGTTCCCGGCGGGACCGCGTTGCTCATTGACGAAAGTTACAATGCCAATCCCGCCTCCATGCGGGCGGCAATCGCCTTGCTTGGTCAGGCGCCCGTCGGCGACAATGGGCGCCGTATTGCGGTGCTTGGTGACATGCTGGAACTGGGTCCATCGGCCGCCGAACTCCACGGTGCGCTCGCAGATGCAGTCAAAGCCGCCAATATCGACCTGGTTTTCTGTTGCGGGTCGCTCATGCAAGCACTGTGGGAGGCTCTTCCCTCGCGGACCCGGGGCGGCTATGCCGAGACCGCAGCTGGGCTGGAGGTAACCGTGATTGATGCCATTCGAGCAGGCGATGCGATTGTGGTGAAGGGCTCGCTCGGATCCAAGATGACTCCAATCGTCAAGGCGTTGGAACGGCAATTTCCCAAGCCGGCCGTGCTTCATCAAGCGGCTGTGCAGGGGTGAACACTCAGGGTTCGATCCAATGTTTTACTGGCTGACCGAGCTTTCCGATAAAGTCTCGTTTTTCAATGTTTTTCGTTACATCACCTTTCGGACCGGCGGTGCCATCGTAACGGGCCTGATATTCGTCTTTCTGTTCGGCGGACCAATCATCGATCTATTGCGTGTCAAGCAAGGCAAGGGTCAGCCCATCCGCAGTGACGGCCCGCAGTCGCACCTGGTGACAAAAAAAGGTACGCCGACAATGGGCGGCCTGATGATCTTGTCCGGGCTGCTGATGTCGACCTTGCTGTGGGCCAACCCGAAAAGTCCCTACGTGTGGGTGGTGCTCGGTGTCACGCTCTCTTTCGGTCTGATCGGCTTCTACGACGACTACCTCAAGATCACCAGACAGTCTCATTCCGGTTTCGCGGGCCGCACAAGACTTATTGCAGAAGCAATCATCGCCGTCGCGGCTTGCACGGCACTCGCGCACCTGGGTCGCGGGCCGATTGCCACTTCAATCGTTTTTCCGTTTTTCAAGGATCTGGTGTTCAACCTCGGCTGGGTGTTCGTCTTGCTCGGCGCTTTCGTGATCGTTGGCGCGGGCAATGCAGTCAATCTGACCGACGGGCTTGATGGTCTGGCGATCGTGCCGGTGATGATCGCGGCAGCGAGCTTTGGCCTGATTTCTTACCTGGCGGGGAATGCGGTGTTTGCAGAATATCTGCAGATTCATTATGTCGCCGGCACCGGCGAATTGGCGGTGTTGTGTGGCGCCGTGATCGGCGCCGGTCTCGGCTTTCTGTGGTTCAATGCTCCGCCGGCCTCGATCTTTATGGGCGACACCGGCTCGCTATCGCTTGGCGGACTGCTTGGCGCGGTCGCGGTCGCCATCAAACATGAAATCGTACTTGCAATCGTCGGCGGCCTCTTCGTGCTCGAGGCCGTTTCAGTGATCGTGCAAGTCGTCTCGTTCAAGCTCACCGGCAAGCGCGTGTTCAGGATGGCCCCGATCCATCACCACTATGAACAGCTTGGTTGGACCGAGCCCCAGATCGTAATCCGTTTCTGGATCGTGGCTGTGGTGCTGGCGCTCGCGGGGCTGGCGACGCTGAAGTTGCGGTGAGAAGTCGCCGTGTCATTCTGGTTCGCACGTCGCGGATGACGGAGATCTTGCATGATCCCAATCACCACGTTCGCGAGCCAGCGGGTCGCGATATTTGGTCTCGGTAGCTCGGGATTGGTCGCGGCGCGCGCGCTTGCAGCGGGCGGTGCCGAAGTTGTCGCTTGGGACGATGACAAAAATAAAATCGTCGAAAGCCAAGCTGCCGGGGTGAAGACTCAGGATCTGAATGGTCTTGACTGGTCGAAAGTGAGCGCCCTGGTGCTGGCACCGGGCATTCCTCTCACCCACCCGAAGCCGCATTGGACGGTGGACCTCGCGCGCCGCTCCGGCGTCCCCGTGGTCGGCGACATCGAGCTGTTTTGTCGCGAACGTGCAAAATCAGGACCAGCTTGTCCCCTGGTCGCAATCACAGGCACAAACGGAAAATCAACGACGACCGCCCTTACAGCGCACTTGCTCAAGAGCGCCGGGCGTGATGCCAAAATGGGCGGCAATATCGGTGTGCCGGCGCTCGCCCTCGCTCCCTTCGGTCCCGGCCTCGCTTATGTCCTCGAAATTTCCTCCTATCAAATCGATCTGGCGCCTTCGCTCAATCCAACGGTCGGTATTCTGCTCAACGTGTCGGAAGATCATCTCGATCGACATGGCACCATGGAGAATTACGCAGCTCTCAAGGAACGTCTTGTTGCAAATGTCGAGCAGGGCGGCACGGCGGTGATCGACATAGATGATGAATACACGCGCGCGGCAGCGGACCGTGTCGACCGCGCCGGTAAACATGTTGTGCGCGTTTCGGTCATCTCCTCCGTGCGCGATGGCTACTACGCGGACGGGGTTCGCATTCTTCAGGTTACGAACGGCAAGGCGCAAGTCGCTGCCGATCTTTCCGGCATTGGCTCATTGCGCGGCGTGCACAACGCGCAGAACGCCGCCTGCTCGATAGCCACCTGTGTTGCGCTTGGCATCGGCTTGGGTGCGATCCAAAGGGGCCTCAAAAGTTTTCCTGGCTTGGCTCACCGCATGCAACAGATCGGACGGAAGGGCAGTGTGCTGTTTGTGAACGACTCGAAGGCAACCAATGCCGATTCGGCCGCCAAAGCACTGGCAAGCTTTCATGAGATTTTCTGGATCGCGGGGGGAAAGCCGAAGACTGGCGGAATTTCCAGCCTCAACGGCTTCTTTCCGCGCATACGCAAAGCATACCTGATCGGGGAAGCCGCCGGCGAATTCGCAAAGACACTAGACGGCCAGGTGACCTATGAGGTCAACGGCAGCCTGTCGAGTGCGGTTGCCGCCGCGGCCCGCGATGCCGCGGGATCCGGCCTGGACGAACCGGTTGTGCTGCTTTCGCCGGCCTGTGCTTCTTTTGATCAATATCCAAATTTCGAAGTACGTGGCCGAGCTTTCACCGAAGCGGTGCTAGCAATTCCCGGCGTAACTCCGAGCGTTAATGCTTCCTAAACCGCGACGCGTCAGCTTGGGACTGACGGGAATTCGGGATGCTTTCGCGCGCGCAACGCACCCCTTTTGGGGAATGGTGGTGGACGGTCGACAGGCTTTCGCTCGCCGCGATCGGCGCGCTGATGCTGGCGGGCGTCGTACTTTCTCTTGCCGCAAGCCCGCCGGTCGCCGCCCGGCTGGGACTTGACCCGTTTTTTTTCGTCAACCGGCACATTCTGTATCTTTTCCCCGCCATCGCTGTGATGCTCGGCGTCTCTTTTCTCAACCCGCGCCAAATTCGACGGTTATCGCTGCTCATCTTCATGGTCAGCCTGATCATGGTGGCCGCGACACCTTATTTCGGTCCTGAGATAAAAGGTGCCCGACGTTGGCTGGTGCTACTCGGGATTAACGTACAGCCTTCGGAATTCCTCAAACCCGCTTTTGTCATTATTATCGCCTGGCTGTTCGGCAAATCGGCAAAACGTCCGGACATGCCGGCGAACACGTTCGCACTTACCCTGTTGCTGATGGTGATCGCGCTGCTGGTTGTACAGCCCGATTTCGGTCAGACAATGCTAATCGCGCTGGTCTGGAGCGCGCTGTTTTTCATGGCCGGGATGCGGCTTGTCTGGGTGGCGGGAATTGCGGGCCTCGCAGGGATCGGGCTCCTGAGCGCGTACTACACGGTGCCGCATGTCGCGCGGCGCATTCAGCGCTTCCTCGATCCGGGCTCGGGCGATACCTTTAATATAGATATCGCGACCGAAAGCTTCATGCGCGGCGGTTGGTTCGGAAAAGGCCCGGGCGAGGGTACGGTCAAGCGGCTTCTTCCGGAAAGCCATACCGATTTCGTATTCGCGGTGGCGGCTGAGGAATTCGGTGTGATTCTTTGCCTCGCGCTGGTCGCCCTGTTCGCTTTCATTGTTATTCGGATGCTGCTCCGCGCCATGCGCAACGATGATCCATTCACACGCTTTGCTGCCGCAGGCCTCACGATCCTGTTCGCCACCCAATCGGCGATCAATATGGCGGTCAACTTGCATCTTATCCCGGCCAAGGGCATGACGTTGCCGTTCATCTCCTATGGCGGCTCCTCGATGGTCTCGATCGCTTATGCAATGGGTATGCTGCTGGCCTTGACCCGCGAGCAGCCGCGCATCGCTATTGTCGCTCCCGAACTCGCGCTGGCCGGGAGCGCGGGCTGATGGCGGCGAGCGGCGCGCCGCTCGTTCTGCTCGCGGCCGGCGGCACCGGCGGTCACTTGTTTCCGGCGGAAGCGCTGGCCGCAGCACTCGCAAAAAGAAACGCGGCCGTCGAACTCGCCACCGACCATCGCGCCGCACATTTCGAATTTCCCGCCCGTGCGGTCCATGTCATTCCAAGCGCCACTTTGCGCGGACGCAATCCATTTGCGCTCGCTCGTACGTCTGTGCTTCTTACGCTCGGCACGGCTAAAGCCTGGACCCTTCTCGGCCGAATAAAACCCGGTGTCGTGGTCGGTTTCGGCGGCTATCCGACGGTGCCGCCTCTCCTCGCGGCCAGCTGGCGCGCCATACCGACCGTTTTGCATGAGCAGAACGGTGTCATGGGTCGCGCTAACAGAATGCTTGCGCCGCGCGTCACTGCGATCGCCACCGGCTTTCGCACGCTGAAAAACTTTAATCGTCACTGGCAGAGCAAGATGACGTTCACGGGTAACCCCATTCGTCAGCAAGTGCTTGCGGCTGCGACGACACCTTACGTTCCTCCGGCTGCCGGCGATCTTCGGCTTCTGGTTTTTGGTGGCAGCCAGGGTGCCCGCGTGATGGGCGAGATCGTGCCTGCTGCGATCGAGCGGATCGATAGCGACCTTCGCGCGAAACTGTCGATCGTTCAGCAAGTGCGGGCTGAAGACGCTGATGGAGTGTATGCAGCGTACGCAAGGTTGGGGGTGGAATCCGAATTCGGCGCCATTTTTTCCCGATCTTCCGGGCCGTATGGCAGCGGCTCACCTGGTCATTTCCCGCTCTGGCGCCTCGACTGTTGCCGAACTTTCGGCCACCGGCCGCCCAGCAATCTTGGTGCCGCTGCCCCACGCGCTGGACCAGGATCAACTTGCCAATGCCCGGACGCTGGAGGCCGCCGGCGGGGCGATCTGCATTGAACAAGCCAACTTCACGCCCGAATGGCTAGCGGCTGCGATCACGACGTTGATGGGCGATCCGGCGCGCCTTCTCCAAATGGCCGCGGCGGCTAAAACAGCCGGCACCATCGATGCTGCCGAGCGGCTGGCCGATCTGGTGTTGAAAGTCGCGCGAAATTAGGCATTAGCTTCGCACCCGGCCTTGTTTCGGCCTTCCGCCTCCTGCAAAACATGGCCGCCGCGCGCGTCCCGGCGCGCATGAGGAAAAGGCTAAGGGCGACCTCAGATGAAATTGCCGCGCGACATCGGTCCGGTGCATTTCGTTGGCATCGGAGGCATCGGCATGAGTGGCATTGCCGAAGTGCTGGCCAATCTCGGCTATCAGGTCACAGGCTCGGACGTCGCAGACGGCTCCAACGTCAAGCGCCTGCGTGACATAGGCGTCAAGGTCGCTATTGGTCATAGGGCTGAAAATATTGATGGCGCGGATGTGGTCGTCGTCTCGTCTGCCATTAAACGTGACAATCCCGAGCTTGTGGAGGCGCGCGCGAAACGCTTGCCCGTGGTACGCCGCGCGGAAATGTTGGCAGAGCTGATGCGGCTAAAAAGCTGCGTGGCAATTGCCGGAACGCACGGCAAGACAACAACGACCTCTTTGGTCGCCTCCCTGCTCGACGCCGGCGGTCTCGATCCGACGGTCATCAATGGCGGTATCATCAATGCTTACGGCACAAACGCGCGACTCGGAGCGGGCGATTGGATGGTCGTTGAAGCGGACGAATCCGACGGTACTTTTCTGAAGCTGCCTGCCGACATCGCTATCGTCACGAATATCGACCCCGAACATCTCGATCACTTCCGCACCTTTGATGCGGTTCAGGATGCATTCCGCGCTTTTGTCGAAAATGTTCCGTTCTACGGGTTCGCCGTGATGTGCACAGATCATGCCGTCGTGCAGACGCTGGTTGGCAAACTGGAAGATCGGCGCGTCCTCACCTACGGCGAAAACCCGCAAGCGGATGTGCGACTTGCGAATATCGACCATCTCAATGGTGAATCGCGGTTTTCCGTCGTCTTCCGCGACCGCGAAGGCAAGACCTCGCACACAATAGACAAGCTTACGCTGCCGATGCCGGGACGACACAATGCGCTCAATGCGACTGCGGCAATCGCTGTGGCGCATGAGCTTGGACTCAAGAACGATGCAATCCGCAAAGCGCTAGCCGGTTTCGGAGGCGTCAAGCGACGTTTTACGCGCGTGGGTGAATGGAACGGGGCGGTGATCATTGACGACTACGGCCACCATCCGGTCGAGATTGCGGCAGTTCTGCGCGCCGCACGTGAAAGCGCAAAGGGGCAGGTGATCGCTGTGATGCAACCGCATCGCTATACGCGGCTTCACGATCTCTTCGAACAGTTTTGTACCTGCTTCAATGATGCCGACGTTGTGATCGTGGCGCCGGTTTATCCGGCGGGCGAGCAGCCCATTGCGGGCGCCGACCGGGATGCCTTGCTGACCGGTTTGCGCGCGCATGGGCACAAACAAGCGATCCCGCTGGAAGGGCCAGAGAAGCTTGCCGGACTTGTAAAAAGTCTGGCCAAGCCGGGCGATTATGTGGTCTGCCTTGGTGCTGGTTCGATCACGCAGTGGGCCTACGCGCTGCCGGCGGAACTGAAAGCCCTATGACTTTTCCTGACATTGCTCCCGAGCTCAAGACCAAGATGCCCGAATTGCGTGGGCGATTACTGGCAAACCAGGCTCTGGGGGAATTCACCTGGTTTCGCGCGGGCGGCCCGGCACAAGTTTTTTTCATGCCGGAAGATGACAACGACCTTGCGTATTTTCTGCGCAACCTTCCCGAAGAGATTCCGGTCACGGTCATCGGCGCTGGCTCGAATTTGATCGTACGCGACGGTGGCGTCCCTGGCGTGGTGATAAGGCTTGGCCGCGGTTTCAATGAGGCAAAGATTGAAGACCAACGTGTCACCGTCGGCAGCGCGATGCTGGATGTCATGGTGGCGCGATCGGCGCAGGCGGCGAGTGTTGCGGGAATGGCTTTCCTGAGCGGTATTCCGGGTACAGTCGGTGGTGCATTGCGCATGAATGGCGGAGCCTATGGCGGCGAAACCAAGGACATTCTCGTTGAGGCGCGCGGCGTCGACCGGCAAGGCAATATGCGTACTTTCAGCAATGGTGAAATGGGCTTTTCGTACCGCCACTGCGGCGCACCGGAAAATGTGATCTTCACAGCAGCCGTTTTTCAAGGACGCGCCGGCGTTCCGGACGAGATCGCAGCCGAAATGGGCGCGATCAAGAAAAAGCGTGACGCAAGCCAACCGCGCAACCGCACTGGCGGCTCTACCTTCAAGAATCCTCCCGGCCACAGCGCCTGGAAACTTGTGGACGACGCCGGTTGCCGCGGCCTCACGATCGGTGGCGCGCAGGTATCGGAGCTGCACAGCAATTTCCTCATCAATCTCGGCGGCGCCAGTGCAGCCGACATCGAGACGCTCGGTGAAACAGTGCGGCAAAAGGTGAAGGCACATTCTGGCATCGATCTGGAGTGGGAAATCAAGCGGGTCGGTGTGGCAACCACGCGATGAGACCCAAGGCTTGACAATAATGAAACACGTCGCGGTTCTGATGGGTGGATGGTCGGCCGAGCGCGAGGTGTCCTTGTGTTCGGGGAAGGCCTGCGCCGACGCGCTCGAGAGAATGGGCTACCGGGTCAGCCGCATCGATGTCGATCGCGAAATCGCGGGCAAGCTCGGTGCAATCAAACCGGACGTCGCACTCAACGTTTTGCACGGTCGCCCCGGCGAAGACGGCACACTGCAAGGCATGCTCGAGATTCTTGGCATCCCTTACACTCACTCGGGGGTGCTCGCCTCCGCTCTTGCGATGCAAAAAGACATCGCTAAAACCGTTCTTAAATTGGCGCAGGTGCCGGTGCCGGGAGGCTTAATTGCCACGCGCGCGGATGCCGCGAAACGTCACCTCTTGCCGTTGCCTTATGTCATCAAACCTGTGGCGGAAGGCTCGAGCGTCGGCGTGTTCATCGTACGTGAGGATCACAAGCATCCTCCGCAGGAATTGACGCGTCCTGATTGGGCATTCGGCGAGCGCGTATTGGTCGAGCCCTATATTGCCGGTAAGGAGCTCACTTGCGCAGTTATGGGAGACAAGGCGCTCGGCGTCATCGAGATCGTCCCCGCCGTTAAATTCTACGACTATGAAGCCAAGTACGCGCCCGGCGGTTCGAAACATTTGCTGCCAGCGCCCGTTGCATCGGCCGTCTACAGCGAAGTCCAGCGTCTGGCGCTTGCTGCCCATCGCGCGCTTGGGTGCCGCGGTGTGACTCGCGCAGACTTTCGCTACGACCATGCCCGGCCGGGCGCCGAGGGCCTCGTCTGTTTGGAGGTAAACACCCAGCCCGGCATGACGGAAACGTCGCTAGTACCGGAAATGGCGCAGCACGCCGGCATTGCCTTTGACGCGCTCGTGCGCTGGATGGTCGAGGACGCTTCGCTCGACCGCTAAAATGCCTTTCAAGCAACTGAAAGCGCTGAAATCCTTCAAATTTTACTAATCATTTACCAATAGCGTCGAAGACTAGGGGTTGGCGGGGGCGCCGCGCGCTTGGCTGCCGAAAGTCGTGTGCGTCAGGGTCATAACGAGTAAAAGCAGGTTGCGATGGAACGTCGGGGACGCCTCGCTCAATCGCTGAAGCTGAAACGGCCCCCATCGTCCGCTCTGTGGCCGGAATCGCCTGGTTGGCGTTGGCCAAGATTTGCGCGCCGGTGGGGTTGCGCGCTTCTCGATTTGAAGGTGCCGCGCGGCGCGGGTTCGTCGGCCGCTGCCATGCTGCTGCTCGCAAGCGTGAGCTATGGGGTGGTCAAAGGTGGCCACGGTCCGCAGATTATCGAGAATATCCAGGATCTCTGCGATGCGGCCGCCAACCAACTTGGCTTCCGCATTTCCGAGGTCGCGCTTGAGGGCGAACAAGAAGTCGGCCGCAACGAAATCCTGGTCCTTGCGGGTATTACCGAGCGTTCGTCGTTGTTGTTCCTGGATGCTGCTAGCATGCGTACACGTCTGCTTGCCAATCCATGGATCGCCGACGCCACCGTTCTCAAACTATATCCGGATCGCCTGCGCATCGAGATCAAGGAACGCAAACCGTTTGCGCTTTGGCAGAAGGATGGTCGCGTCGCGCTGATCGCTGCCGACGGTATCGTTCTGCAAACAACCGTGCCGGCGCGTTTCTCGGGGCTTCCGCTCGTGGTTGGCAACGGTGCCGAACAGGGCGCCCGGGACTTTCTCGCGCTCATTGCAAGATATCCCGCGATCGCTCAGTTGACCGAGGCGTCGGTTTTGGTAGCCGAGCGGCGCTGGAATCTGCACCTGAAAGATGGCGTTGAAATTCTTCTTCCCGCGGGCGAATCCGATCGGGCGCTGCGAACGCTTGTCGATCTCGATCGTACCGACAAACTGCTCTCGCGCGACATCACCACAATCGACCTCAGATTGCCAGACCGCGTGACCGTCCGGCAATCTGACGGCGCTGCAGCCGCACGTGAGCAGGCGCTCAAGGATGCAGATAAGGCGAAGAAGTCAAAGGCGGGTAAGGGAGGCGAGGCATGACGGTGCTGCGCTTCGGACTGACCCCGAAGATGAAGCCTGTATCGCCCAGGCGTGCAGCCGTGGTTGCCGGCCTCGATATCGGCACCAGCAAGATCGTCTGCCTTATCGCGCGGCTTGAGCCCCAGGCTCCGCAGGACATTCTCCGCCGGCGCAGCCATGGCGTGCGGGTGATGGCCTTCGCCCATACCGCCGCAAGCGGCGTGAAGGCCGGCTCCGTGGTCGATCTGATCGAGGCGGAAGAAATGGTCCGCCAGGCGATCGATATCGCCGAAAGCATGGCCGGCGTACAGCTCGAATCAGTGGTGGTCTCGATGTCTGGTGGCCGCCTGGGCAGCGAACGCTTCATAGCAAATATCGATCTGCCTGGGCGCGCGGTGACCGAAGCCGATATTGGCCGGGTGCTCGCAGCGGCGAGCCGCCATTCGGTTCGGGATGGCCGTGCCGTCCTGCATTCGCTCCCAATCGGTTTCGCAGTCGACGCGGCGACCGGTATCCGCGAGCCACGCGGCATGCTCGGTCACCGTTTAGGCGTTGATATGCATATGGTTACCGCCGATGTGGCGACCGTGCGGAATCTGATGCTGACGGTCGAGCGCAGTCATCTTTCTGTGGAAGCAATGGTGGCATCCCCCTATGTGGCCGGGCTCGCTGCCCTTGCCGATGATGAAGCTGACCTGGGGGTGGCAACCGTCGATATGGGCGCCGGAACGACAAGTTTGGCCGTCTTTTCCGGCGGCAAGTTCGTCCACGCCGACGGTTTCGCGCTGGGCGGCCAGCACGTGACCATGGATCTCGCCCGCGGTCTCAACACCCGTGTAACCGATGCTGAGCGAATCAAAGCGATTTATGGCAGTGTTTTGGCCGGGGGATCGGACGAAAGAGACATGATCACGGTACCGCCGGTCGATGATGAGCGAGAACCGCCGCAATTTGTCTCGCGGGCTTCGCTTGTGCGGATTATCAAGCCGCGGGTCGAGGAAATTCTGGAAATGGTGCGTGATCGCTTGGCCGGTTCGCCGTTCGCGGCAGAACCACGCGGACGCGTCGTGCTGACCGGAGGTGCGAGCCAGCTCACCGGTCTCGCTGATCTCGCCGCTCGCATCTTGCGGCGGCCGGTAAGGATAGGTCGTCCTCTTGGCTTGGCCGGCTTGCCGGACGCGGCCAAAGGGCCGGCCTTTGCGGTAGCGGCGGGTCTGCTTGTCTATCCGCAGGCGGCCCATCTCGAACACTTCGAACCGCGGCGAACGCGGCAATTGATGACAGGAACGGGCGGTTACATGGCACGGGTCGGACAATGGCTACGCGAAAGCTTCTGACCCTTCATCAACGAACCCACGAATTGGCCGGTGGCGGACCGGCCCAGTTCGGCGGCGTGCAATTGCGTGGGCGCCTTCGGCACAACGCAAAGCCTGCTGCCCGTGCACTCATGAGGCAAACATGACTATCAATCTGACGATACCCGACATTCGGGAAATGAAACCTCGCATTACCGTATTCGGCGTTGGCGGCGCCGGCGGCAATGCGGTCAATAACATGATCTCGGCTGGCCTGCAGGGTGTCGACTTCGTCGTCGCCAATACCGACGCGCAGGCACTCACAATGTCAAAGGCCGAGCGCATCATCCAGATGGGCACCCAGGTGACTGAGGGCCTCGGCGCCGGTTCGCAGCCCGAAGTCGGGCGCGCGGCAGCGGAAGAAGTGATCGATGAAATCCGCGATCACCTGACCGGGGCGCATATGGTGTTCGTCACCGCCGGAATGGGGGGTGGCACGGGCACCGGCGCAGCGCCGATCATTGCCAAGATCGCGCGTGAACTCGGCATCCTGACTGTCGGCGTCATCACGAAGCCCTTCCATTTTGAAGGCCAACGCCGCATGCGCTTTGCCGAAACCGGAATTGTTGAACTGCAAAAGGTCGTGGACACCCTCCTGATCATCCCAAACCAGAACCTGTTCCGGGTAGCAAACGAAAAGACCACGTTTGCCGATGCTTTCGCCATGGCCGACCAGGTGCTCTATTCGGGCGTAGCCTGCATTACCGATCTGATGGTGAAGGAAGGCCTGATCAATCTCGACTTTGCCGATGTGCGCGCCGTCATGCGCGAGATGGGTAAGGCGATGATGGGTACAGGTGAAGCTTCGGGCGAGAAGCGGGCACTCACGGCCGCCGAGGCCGCGATTTCCAATCCGCTCATCGACGATGCTTCCATGAAAGGGGCGAGGGGACTCCTCATCTCGATTACGGGCGGAAAAGATCTCACGCTCTACGAAGTCGACGAGGCCGCGACCCGTATCCGCGAAGAAGTCGATCAGGATGCCAACATCATTGTCGGCGCAACCTTCGACGAAAGCCTGGAAGGAATTATCCGGGTCTCGGTGGTGGCAACGGGCATCGACAATACGGGCGTCGTGCGCCACGCCCAGCCCGCCGAGAGCGCCCTGCGAGAACTCGCTGGCAAGATCCGCAACGACAGTCGGCGTATTGCCGACCGTATCGAGCGCAGTGCACCGGCGACGGCGCATGCTGCCCCATCCGTTGAATTGGCAGCGCACGCGGCCGTCGCGGCCGCCATTCTGCCGCCGACCGCAATCGAGGATGTTTCGATACGACCGATGCCGATCAAGCCGTCGTTGTTCGAGACGGCACAAAACGAAGCGCCAGCCGCCGAGCCGCAAATGCCGGCAACATTCATTCCGCCGGCGCCCGAACGCTACGCGCGTACGCCGCGCATGCCACGTATCGACGAGTTGCCGCTGCCCGCGCAAAACGAGATCCGGGCACAGCGTGGCGAGTTGCACAACGATCACCCGGAAAAGCGCCGCCTGACCCTGATGCAGCGGCTGGCTTCGGTTGGTCTCGGCCGAAAAGCAGAAGGCGACGCGGGGACCACAGCGCCCGTGCCACGTACGGCTCGGGCTATGCCGCAATTTGAACGTCCGCCGCAGCGGCCGAGCGCGCGGCATCCTGAAGGGCGGCCGGCTGAACCGGTGTCCGAATACGCGAGACGAGCGGCTCCGCAGGGCATGGACGCCCATGGCCGTGCAGCGCCTGTGCATAATTCGGTCGACGAGGATCAGCTCGATATTCCGGCTTTCCTTCGCCGTCAGGCCAACTGATCCAGGCTCAAACGCAATAGCGGCCCCGCTTCCGACCGGAAGCGGGGGCCGTTTTCTTATGTAATTATTTGATAGCTAACGTGAATTTTTGTTTTTGCTTTTACGGGGGATAGGACTTCATCCTGACCAGCCGCCAGGGCAAACGAATGAAGGGCCCAATTTGAGGGTATCACTTGCCGTAAATGCGGCAAAAAAGAGTAACAGTCGGTAAGAAACCGTGAGTTGGAGAAAAGCGGCTTATTGGCCTAAGTTGAAGCGCTGAAAGGGACTTTTCGAGTCTCTGGGGATTGCCGTTAGGCCAAAACGACGATTGGACTGAAGGCAGAAATGTGGCTCGCGAGAGCCTTGGGGATGGGGCCGTACGGCGATCAAGAGCCGGCGGACTTTGGGTAGATGAAGGGCGCTAAGCAAACAACGCTACGCCACCAAGTCGCCGTTTCCGGCATCGGTGTTCATTCCGGACTCCCAGTTACATTAACTCTACATCCCGCCGATGATGACACTGGTATTGCCTTCCAGCGCATCGCCGCTGACGGCTCAATCGAGCGCGAAATTCGCGCCGATGTCCGCGCGGTCACGGCAACCGAATTCGCTACAGTGCTTGGCGATGCCAAAGGTCCGCTTTGTTCGACCGCCGAACATCTGCTGGCGGCACTGCGGGGCCTTTACGTCGACAACGTTATCGTGGAAGTCGACGGACCAGAAGTGCCGATCATGGACGGCAGTGCTGCGGCGTTCGTTGATGCGATCGACCAAGCCGGTCTGACCGCTCGTGCGCTCCCACGCCGCTTTATCGAGGTCCTCAAGCCGGTATCGGTGACCAAAGACGGTGCCTATGGAGAACTTAGGCCCTATCAACATGGTTTCCGGGTCGAAGCTGAAATCGACTTCGACCATCCGCTGATCGGCCAGCAGGCTTTGTCGCTAGACGTTGAGCCCGAAACATTCCGCCGCGAGATCGCCCGCGCCCGGACGTTTGGTTTCATGCGCGACGTCGCCAAATTATGGAGCGCGGGTTATGCGCTCGGCGCCTCATTTGAAAACACGTTGGTCGTGAGCGAAGATCGTGTCCTCAATCCGGAAGGTTTGCGCTTTGCAGACGAATTCGTTCGTCACAAAGTGCTTGATGCAATCGGCGACCTGGCGCTCGCGGGACAGCCGTTGCTCGCGGCTTACAAGACCATTCGCGGTGGCCACAAACTCAATCATGCCGTTCTGTCTGCACTGATGGCCGATCCAAAGGCTTGGCGCGTGGTCGAGGCGACTGAACCGGCGACGCGGCGCGTGCGCGGTTACGCCGACGTCGTTACCGGTCTGGTAGCCCCGGCGTATGGCCCGGAAGTATCCTGAAAACCTAGGGATTTAGCCTTAACCTTCGCCTTAATCCGGGCCGAATGTCGGCTTACTCGCATAGCGAAATCGGCTGTCTTCGGATAAACCCACGCGGATGGTCGCGTAGTTTTGTCTTTGGGAAGACGCCTCGGGGGTAGAACAACTTCGCGTGGGTGTTCGTGTTCAGAATCCAATGGTCAAGAATGTCGTTTCCAGAGGCCTTGTCGGCATGACCGCGCCCGCTGGACGTCGGCGCTGGGCGCGCATTGCGGGCATTTTGGCTGTTGCGGTCCTGGCGGTGAGCTTGGGCGCGTGCAGCAGCTTCGATCTTTTCACCAAAAAAGACGACACACCTCCGGACGAACCCGCTGACCGGCTCTACAACGAGGGCCTTTATCTCCTCAACGCCAAAAAAGATCCCAAAGAGGCGGTCAAAAAATTTGAGGAGGTTGATCGTCAACATCCGTATTCGGAGTGGGCACGAAAATCTCTCATCATGTCGTCATACGCCTATTATCAAGCGGGCGAATTCGATGACTGCATCAATGCAGCCAAGCGTTACATCACGCTGCATCCCGGCGGCACGGATGCCGCATATGCGCAGTTCCTGATCGGCTCGTCGTATTTCGATGAGATCCCTGACATCACACGTGATCAGGCGCGCACCGAAAAAGCGCTCGCTGCCCTCGACGAGGTCATTCGGAAATACCCGGGCAGCGAATACGCGGGCACCGCCAAGCAGAAGATAGAAGTTGCCCGCGATCAACTCGCCGGCAAGGAAATGGAGATTGGTCGCTATTATCTTAAAAAGAAGGATTACACCGGAGCCATCAACCGCTTCAAGGTTGTCGTCACGAAGTATCAGACCACGCGTCACGTCGAAGAAGCACTGATGCGGCTCACGGAATCATATATGGCCCTTGGCATCGTCGAAGAGGCGCAAACCGCTGCCGCTGTGCTCGGTCATAATTTCCCGGACAGCTCCTGGTACAAGCACGCCTATGCGCTTGTGAGAACCGGCGGTGTTGAGCCGAAGGAAAATCAGGGCTCGTGGATTAGTAAGGCATTCAAGGGCATCGGCCTGGGCTGACGGGCTACCCGAATCATTTTTTTACCCCGCCCAAGTGCGTCCTCGACTATTCTCGGATAACTGCGAATCCTGTGAAAATCCTGTTTCGTGGTGGTTACCGGGTCATTCGTTTCGCGATGATGCCGGTATGAGGTGAGGCTGCATGCTCTCCCGACTTTCGATCCGTGACATTGTTTTGATCGATCGCCTCGATATCGATTTTGCCAAAGGCCTTGCCGTTCTCACTGGCGAGACAGGTGCCGGCAAGTCGATTTTGCTGGATGCTTTTGCGCTGGCTTTGGGAGGCCGCGGCGACCAGGCACTGGTGCGGCAAGGCCTGGAGCAGGGTCAGGTGACCGCCGTATTCGACGTGCCGCGCAATCATCCGACGCGCGGGCTGCTCGCCGCCAACGATATTCCAGCAGAAGATGAGTTGATCCTTCGCCGTGTTCAGCTTGCCGATGGGCGCACGCGCGCCTTTGTGAACGATCAGCCTGTCAGCGTGCAGGTCCTCCGAGAACTCGGGAGTGCGCTGGTCGAGATCCACGGCCAGCACGATGAGCGCGCATTGGTCGATGCAGCGACGCATCGGCGGCTTCTGGATGCGTTTGGAGGGCTTGAAGAAAAGGCGGCGGGAGTCGAAGTGTTGTGGGAGGCGCGGCGGCAAGCGCAAGCCGCAGCGCAGACCCATCGTGCCGAAGTCGATCACGCCAGGCGCGAGGGAGATTGGCTGCGTCACGCGGTCGACGAGCTGAACAAGCTTGCCCCGCAAGCAGGCGAGGAAACCGCACTTGCGGAGCGACGCACCACAATGATGCAAGCCGAGAAGGTCGCGGAAGATCTGCGCGAAGCCCATGAGGCCATCGCTGGCACAGGTTCAAACGTGCCCGCTCTGTCTGGTGCAATCCGCCGACTCGAACGCCGGACGGCGCAAGCGCCGGGCCTGGTCGAACCAACGGTGAGGTCGCTCGACACCGCACTTACGGCGTTGGAAGAGGCACGTGGCCATCTTGAAGTGGCGCTTCGGATCGCTGATTTCGACCCGGCTGAACTCGAACGCATCGAAGAACGATTGTTTGCGCTCCGTGCGGCTGGCCGTAAATACAATGCCTCCGTGGACGATCTCGCAGAGCTGGCGCGCAAGTATAATGCTGACATCGCCCTGATCGACGCCGGTGAAGACAAGCTCAAAGCGCTGGAGGCAGCCGCCGTACAAGCGGAAACCGCTTACCGCGCCTCGGCCCAGGCACTCTCGCAGGCCCGGTCCAAAGCGGCCGGCGCTCTCGACAAGGCGGTCAATGGCGAACTCAAACCGCTCAAGCTGGAACGGGCAAAATTCTCCACGCAAATTGACAGTGATCCGGCCGCCGCTGGTCCCCATGGCATCGATCGTGCCGAATTTTGGGTCCAGACCAATCCCGGCACGCGGCCAGGACCGCTCATGAGGGTTGCCTCCGGCGGGGAGCTGGCGCGTTTCCTGCTCGCTTTGAAGGTGGTTCTCGCCGATCGAGGTTCGGCCCCGACGCTTGTGTTCGATGAAATTGATACGGGTGTGGGCGGCGCAGTGGCCGATGCCATAGGCATGCGCCTCGCCAAATTGGCGCGCGATGTTCAGGTGCTGGCGGTGACCCATGCGCCACAGGTGGCGGCTCGGGCGGACCACCACTATCTCATCAGCAAGGATGCCCTCGAGAAGGGAAAACGGGTGGCCACCCGTGTCACTGAACTGGCATCGGAACGACGGCGCGAGGAGATTGCCCGCATGCTAGCGGGAGCGGAGATTACGACCGAAGCCCGTGCTGCGGCCGACCGGCTGATCAAGGCGGCCAGTTGATATAGTGAGCGTATGGCGAGCCCCGACCCGTCGAAAATCAAATCAGGGGAGCTGACCCCTGCGCAGGCCAGGACCGAACTCAAACGGCTGGCCACTGAAATCGCCGCGCACGACAAACGCTATTACCAGCAAGACGCTCCGACAGTAACGGACGCCGAGTACGACGCCCTACGCCAGCGCAATGCGGCAATCGAGGCGCGCTTTCCCGACCTGATTCGTCAGGATTTGCCGTCGCAGCGGGTGGGGGCGACGCTAACGGGGAGATTCAAAAAGGTCCGGCATGCGGTGCCGATGCTTTCGCTCGACAACGCGTTCATCGAACAGGATGTCGTGGAATTCGTCGCCCGTATCCGCCGGTTTTTGAAATTGAATGAGGATGAAAAGATCGCTTTCAGCGCCGAACCGAAGATCGACGGCCTTTCAATGTCGCTGCGTTATCAAGACGGCGAACTCGTCACGGCAGCGACCCGAGGTGACGGCGCCGAAGGCGAAGATGTCACCGCCAATATCCGGACGCTCAAGGATGTACCTGCCACGCTAAAAGGCAGAAAGGTGCCGTCTGTCTGTGAGATACGAGGCGAGGTGTACATGACCAAGGGCGCTTTTCTCGCGCTCAATGAACGACAGAAGGCGTCAGGCGGACAAATATTCGCCAACCCACGCAATTCCGCTGCCGGCTCATTGCGACAGAAGGATCCGGCGATAACTGCCACACGGCCGCTCGGATTTTTTGCTTATTCGTGGGGTGAAATGGGCCATATGCCGGCGGACACGCAATCCGGCATGATCAAATGGTTCGAGTCCTGCGGCTTTAAAACCAATCCACTGACAAAACTCTGCCGGACGACCGGTGAACTCGTCGCCTTCCATCACGAGATTGAGGAAAAGCGGGCAAAGCTCGACTACGACATCGATGGTGTTGTCTATAAGGTCGATCGCATCGACTGGCAGGAGCGGCTCGGATTCGTCTCACGTACGCCGCGCTGGGCGATTGCGCATAAATTTCCGGCCGAACGCGCGATCACAGTGCTCAAGAGTATCGAGATTCAAGTGGGCCGCACCGGTGCCTTTACCCCCGTGGGCAAGCTTGAGCCGGTCAGCGTTGGCGGCGTCATCGTGCAGAACGTCACGCTGCATAACGAAGACTACATCAGGGGTATAGGCGGCGACGGCGAGGAATTGCGCGGCGGCCGCGACATCCGCATCGGTGATACGGTGGTGGTGCAGCGTGCTGGTGATGTTATCCCGCAGATTGTTGATGTGGTCGGCGACAAGCCGCGCGGAAAGGAAAAATATCACTTTCCGACAAGGTGTCCCTGTCCGTTAAAGACCCCGGTGGTGCGTGAAGAAACCGCGACAGGTGAAGAAGGCGCGCGCGCCCGTTGTACCGGCGAATTTGCCTGTCCCTACCAGAAAATCGAGCATCTGAAGCTCTTCTGCTCGCGCCGTGCATTTGACATCGAGGGTTTGGGCGAAAAGCAGATTGAGTTGTTTTTCGAGAAGGAATGGATCAAAGAGCCGGCCGATATTTTCACACTTCCGGCCCGCAACAACACGATCAAGCTCGAACAGGAAGAAGGCTACGGCGAAACCTCGGTGCGTAATCTGTTTGATGCCATCAAGCAGCGGCGTGAGATTTCGCTCGATCGGTTCATCTATGCACTGGGTATCCGGCACGTCGGAGAAACGACCGCGATGGCGCTCGCCCGGGGCTACGGTTCCTGGAAAGCATTCCATGATGCTGGCCTGAAAGTCGCGAAAAGCGACGAGGAGACAATTGCCGAAATGGATGCGCTTGATCAGATTGGCGATACGGTCATCCAGGCGGTCGCTGCCTATTTCGGCGAAAGCCACAATCGCGGCATTGTTGAGCGATTGACGAAAGAGGTGAAAATCCTTGATGCCGAAAAGCCGAAAAAAGATACGGCCATCGCTGGCAAGACGATTGTGTTTACGGGTTCGCTCGAAAAAATGACGCGTGAGGAAGCGAAAGCCCAGGCAGAACGACTGGGGGCCAAGGCCGCCGGTTCTGTGTCGAAGAAAACAGACTATGTGGTCGCGGGTCCCGGCGCCGGCTCCAAACTTGCAGAGGCGAAAAAATTCGGCGTGCGAGTGCTTACCGAGGATGAGTGGCTCAAACTCATATCCAAGTAGTCAGCCATTCTGCCCGGCAGACTCGGTTTCCGACGCTTAAATTGCGGAACTAAATATGACACCTCTGGGGTTCTTATCAGCACAGAAATAGATAGGGACGTCAGCGAGGACCACTATGTCACCACGTATTCTCGGATCGGCGATATGCGCGAGTGTTTTTGCAGTAGCGACTGTGATGCATGCACAGAACGCACCGCAAATCACCCCCAATCCCAACGTCCATGTGGCGCAAGGTTCAATCCAGCCGACACCGGCGCATTCTAAAAAGAGCAAGGTCAAAAAAGCGAAGGGCGATAAGGGCACGGGGAGCCCAGGTGCAGGCAGCCAACAGCCGGCACCCGCCGTGGGGCCACCCGATCCTGGGAAGTATCTATGACTCGGCAGTGATACTCGGGCGTAGTTGTTATAGGGGCTTGGTCGCCGCGGCGAGCCATTTGCGCGTCGGCGCATCGACCTCAGGGCTGAGCAATTCGTGCACGCGCTCGTGGTAGCTGTCGAGCCAGCAGCGTTCCTTGGATGTCAGCATCGAAGCGTCGACCAGTCTTCGCTCGATCGGTGCGAGCGTCAGCGTCTCGAACGTGTTGAGCGGTTTTTCGGCTCCGACCGGCTCCGGGGCCGCGATGACCAACACCAGATTTTCGATGCGAATCCCATACGCGGCGGTTTTGTAATAACCGGGCTCGTTTGAAAGGATCATGCCGCGGCGAAGTGCGACGGTACCGAGTTTTGATATGCGTGCGGGCCCTTCGTGCACCGACAGGTAGCTGCCCACACCGTGTCCTGTCCCGTGATCGAAATCGAGGCCGGCCTGCCAAAGCGAAGTCCGCGCCAGGGGATCAAGCTGGGCGCCGCTGGTATTTTCAGGAAATGCGGCCGTCGCGATGGCAATGTGGCCTTTGAGGACGCGCGTGAAGCGGTCGCGCATTTCCACGCTCGGCTTGCCGACGACGAGCGTGCGAGTGATATCGGTGGTGCCGTCCTCGTATTGCGCGCCCGAATCGATCAGGAATAATTCGTTCTTGCCGATGCGTCGGTTGGAACTGCGCGTAACGCGATAGTGCACAATCGCGCCATTGGGTCCGGCGCCCGCAATTGTGGGGAAGGAGATATCCTTGAGGGCCCCGGTGTCGCGACGGAAGCTTTCCAAAGCTGCGACAGCGTCGATTTCGGTAAGCTTGCCCGATGGCGCTTCCTTGTCGAACCAGGCGAGGAAACGCGCGACCGCTGCGCCATCACGCTTGTGGGCGGCACGGCTGCCGACGATCTCGGCATGATTTTTTGTCGCCTTCAGCAGGGCGATCGGGTCAGCGCCGCGCTGCGGTTTGGCGCCGTGCTTGGTCAGCAGGTGCGTGAATGCATCTGCGGCGCTTGCCTGATCGAGGCGAACCGTTTTGTCTCCGAGTTTGGCGAGATCGCGAACGAGATCATCCGGTGAGCGCACGTCACTGAATTCTTCCAGCGCGTGATGCACGTTGTTGGTGAGTTTTGCCGGGTCGATATAGAGCGCCGGTCGGCCCTCTCGGGGAACTAAAGCGTAGGAAAGTGGCAACGGCGTATGCGCGACATCGGAACCACGAATGTTGAAGGCCCACGCGACGTTTTGGGGGTCGGAGACCAGAAGAGCATCGACGCGGAGTTTCTTCAGGTCTGCACGAATATGTTTTAGTTTGTCAGGCACGGACTCGCCGGCAAGCTTGAGCTCGCGCACAGTGATAGCGCCAGCGGGCGGGGCCGGCCGGTTGTGCCAGAGTGCATCGATGGGATTGCTGTCGACCGCGATCAGTTCGGCTCCCGCGGCGGCACAGGCTTTTCTCAGTTTTTCTGCCTGCTCGCTGGTGTGTAGCCACGGATCGTAACCAAGCTGGGCGCCCTTGTTCAGATTTTGATCGAGCCATTGCTCGGGCGGATGCTCGACCAGGTGCTCTATCGAAAAAACATTGCCGTCGACTTGCGTGTTCGCCTGCACCGTGTAACGGCCGTCAACAAAGAGTGCCGCACGCTCGTTTAGGACGACTGCAGCACCTGCCGAGCCGGTAAAGCCGGTGAGCCAGGCCAAACGTTCGTCCCTCTCCGGCAGATATTCGTTCTGCTGGCGATCGGCGCGCGGCACGACAAAGCCGTCGAGCCCGCGACGCGCGAGTTCGCTGCGCAATTCGCCAACGCGCCCCGCGCTTTGCGCTCGTTCGCTCGAATCGTCGAATGACTGAAAGCGGGCTTCGAACATCGCTGGACTTTAATGCCCCGCATGGTTGTCGCAATGCAGGCATGCGCTTTCGCCACACGCTGCTTTGCGTAAACGCTGCCCGATATTTGTGAAGATTTTTGCCCCGTTCGGGCGCCAAATGCTGGCGTTTACCATGTTTGTGCAGTGCACCGATCTGGTTCAATGATGGCGTCGATCTCGGCGGCTGATTGATCGCCTTATGCCCAATTTACGGGGCATCCATGCATTCGCACGGATGGTAAGCACCCTCGTTCCAATTATATTGCAGTGCAACAGTCGGTGCGGACTCTCGCGTTTTGCCGATGGTTTGATTTGAAGGAGACCTACAATGGTTGCTGTCACTTATGGCGCGGCACGCATTGCCACTACAAAAGCCGCTGCCCGCGCGCAGGCCGCCCGGCCACGCAGGACCCTTTTCACCCAATTCATGGACGCCTTGGTGGAATCGCGCCTGAAGCAGGTTCATCGCGAGATCGCGCGACACGCACATCTCCTGTCGCCCATGTTCGACGAACGCGGTAACCCGCTCGTCTGAACCAACACGTTGTCGTTCGGCGGTTGATGACAGCCGCCTCACCAGCGAAACCGCCCCAGTCCCCGATGGGGCGGTTTTGTTTTAGTGACGAAATGGGCGCCGCATGACGAGCGTAACCCAGCCCTCGAGGGTGATGCGTCGTTCCAGCGTAAATCCCTGCGCGCGATAGATTGCAAGAACGGCATTGGCATGACTGGGCAGCAGGCCGGATAACACAACATACGCTCCCGGTGCCGCGAGGTTGCGAAGCGGCACTGCCAGGCGCAACAGGGGCCGCAACAGGATATTGGCAAAGATCAATTGGTAAGGTGCATCCGCCAGGACGGCCGGTGCGCGAGGCCCGTGCGCGCTAGAGAAGACAACCATTGACGCTGCGCGATTGAGCCTCGCGTTGTTGCGCGCCGCGCGCGTTGCGACCGGGTCAATGTCGCCGGCGACCACCTGCGTTCGCAATAATCGAGCCGCAGCGATCGCCAGCACGCCGGTGCCGGTGCCAATATCGAGGGCCTGTCGGGGTCGCGAACGCTTTGCCAGTTCGGACAATGCGAGCAGACAACCGCGGGTCGTACCATGATGACCAGTCCCAAAAGCCAGCGCCGCCTCAATCTCGATGCCGATATCGTTGGCCCTCAGCCGGACGCGGTCGTGCGCGCCGTGCACCATGATGCGCCCCACGCGGACCGGTTTGAGACCGGCGAGACTGTGCGCGACCCAGTTCTCGGCGGCGATCGGCTCGATGGTGACTGCAGCAGCCGCCGCGTCGCCGGCCACAAGCGCGACAAGTCGCCGAAGTTCAGTCTGGTCGGGGTTGGTCCGAAAATGGACGGCCACCTGCCAACGCCCATCGTCGCCTTCGAACGCCGCACAGGCGGTGTCCTCGGCGTCGAGGCTCTCGCCGAGATAGGCTG
Organism: uncultured Alphaproteobacteria bacterium; assembly: GCA_963831275.1. Classification (GTDB taxonomy): domain Bacteria; phylum Pseudomonadota; class Alphaproteobacteria; order Rhizobiales; family Xanthobacteraceae; genus Pseudolabrys. The sequence continues at coordinate 364,398 of CAWHPN010000002.1, forward strand.
CAACCTGGCGAGCAGTCGGTTCGTCGCAAGCAAGCCGCGCGACGGTGGTAGGCGCGTTCATCGTGTCGCAACTTTCCCCTTCGCATTCGCGTGCGCAATGGTTATCTAGTCGTTTGTGACGATCGAAAGGCCTCATTCCACCGAAATTGACGCGCTTGCGCTGGCCCGCCGCAACGGCTGGCCCGACGAGTTGCGCGTATTGCTGGCGCGCTATCCGCGCGAGCAATGGGACGCTCATGCAAATCTCGGTGGCATGGCGCGTTTTTGGCTGTCACGTCACGCGATGTTCCGGGAGCTGTCCGCGACGATTGGAGAGATCACCACGCAATTTCACGCCGGGCAGCTTCCGCCAGCCGAATTTGCGCGTCAGTTCGTGCCGCGGCTGCAATTCATGCTCGACCAGCTAAACGTCCATCACCAGATCGAAGATCTACACTATTTCCCGGTCTTCCAGGCCGCCGACGAGCGGTTGGCGCGGGGCTTTGAGGTGCTGGAAGGAGATCATCATCATATTCATCAGGATATGGCCCGCACAGCGGAAACCGCCAACGCGCTCTTGCAGGCGCTGCAGGCCCCCGGCGATACGTTGCGCCGATGCAGCGATAATTACGCGGACGCGAGTGGCGCGCTGCTGAAGGGGCTGATCCGCCATCTGGATGACGAGGAAGATTTGATTGTGCCCCTCATCCTCGATCGCGGTGAAGAGGCTCTCGGGGTCGCTCATCACGGCGGCTGAGGGCGGTTCAGTGCCGTTTGAAATATTGGATGTCGTGTTCGTGCTGTTGCGCGGCCTTTTTCGACGCAAAAGTCCCAAGGTTGCGCCGTTTGCCGGTGCGCGGATTTTTCTTACGTGAATAGAGTCGGTATTTTCCGCCTGCGAGCTTGCGGATCATCGGAGTCCTTTATGCCGTTTACCAGCCGTTGGGAGAGAAAAGGCTTCGGCCGAAGAAGCGGTAGGAGGGACGATCGCGGTAATAGTAATATGAGCGCGAGTTGTATTGCGTCTGGTAGCTGCGCCGCTGTGGCTCGGCGGCGACGGCGTCATCGTCGTCGTCGTTATTCGTAGTGTAATTACGCGCATAGTCGCCGTTGCGCGCGGGGTCGCGGTCAGGCGTGCGGGCCGTCCAGTTGGTTCGCGCGGTATCGTTGCTGCGATCGCGACGCGCGATCGCGTCATCGGGGTTGTCAATCTTCGGAGTTTCCCCGGTCAATCTTACACGCGTATTGAAAACACCTTCGTCCTTTACCAGGGCATAAAGCGTCGCCGCATTCTGTGTCGAGAGCCGAACGCACCCATGTGACACCGGCCGCCCGAGATTGCGGGCCTCGAAAGTACCGTGAATGGCATGACCGATCTTGGTGAAAAAGATCGAGTTCGGCATCGGTGCGTCGTCCCACTCCCGGGAGAAGTGGTCTTTTTCCATGCGGAACGGCTGGAAATCGCCGTTCGGCGTATCGTAGCCGGACCGGCCGGTGGATACCGGCCACGTATAACGGTCCTCGCCATTGACTATGACAGTCATCTTTTGAGCGGATTTGTCGATGACGATCATGATGTTGGCGCTCGCCGGCTGAGCCATTGCGAGCGCGGCGATGATTACTGCGAAGGGAAGCGCGAGAAGGTGGAGACGCATGCGACTAACTCCCAGCCTGACCCGTTGTCCTTAGCCTAGCAGCGCCAAAACAGCCGAACAGGAGGACTATATTCTCGAAAAGACGAAGGGAAACGACGTGTCACTTTCCGTAACGCGGGCAACGAAATCCAGTTCCGAACAGGGACCGCGGACTTAAGCGTCATCTACGCCCTCGATTTCCTTTTCCTCAGGCGTGCCGGTGGTGGCCCGACGGATTTCGTTTCGTCTTTCTTTGTCGCACTCAGGATAGCGTCGATCAGTGTCGGGCCGTGCAGCGGCTTGGTCAAGAAAGCTTTGGCACCAGAGGTCGTGCTGCGCTCCCTGATGCCGGCGTCATCGAACGCCGTGATTACAATCGTCGGAATCTTGGTGTTCATGCGGTTGAGATAGCGCTGCAAATCGAGGCCGGTAAATTCCGGCATGTGGATGTCGAGGACAAGGCACTCCGGGATTCCGCCGCGCATGGAATCGATGAATTCGCGTGCAGAACCATAGGTTTTTGTTGCGAACGACGATGCGCCTAAAAGACGGGCCAACGCGGTGCGAACCGCGGGTTCGTCGTCAACAATAGCAACTCGGATTGGAGACTTTGCCATATTGCCGCATTTAGAGGCAAATGCATAAGGCCGTCGAGTTGACCGAAGGGCCTACGTAGCAATTAGACTGGAAGAGAGCGGGCAGGGCGAACGCCTGCTTTATCGGCAAGCCGGACCAGATCTGCGACGCAACGAACAGCGAGTTTGGCCATCATTCGTCCGCGGTGCACTTTGATGGTTTTCTCAACGGTCCCGAGGCTCGCCGCGATCTGTTTGTTGAGACGGCCCGCAATGACATGTTCGAGCACTTCCCGTTCCCGTTGCGTGAGAGTTGCAAGGCGCTCGCCGATTGAGCTGGACTCATTGCGCTTTTGCCGGGAGCGCGCGTCCCTTTCGGCCGCATTTGTAAGTGCAGAAAAAAGAGCTTCGCGTTTGACCGGCTTCGTCAGGAAATCGACCGCGCCGGCCTTCATCGCCTTCACGCTGGACGAAACGTCGGCTCTTCCGGTCAAGAATATGATCGGACGCTCAGAGCCGGACTCGATCAAGGCCTGCTGCACGTGCAGCCCATCGAATTCGGACATCACCAGATCGATAATCGCACAGCCGGGGATCGCCGGGTCGTGCGTAGACAGGAATTTCTGCGGGGACGAGAACGACTTGGTCCGATATCCGGCGGCTTTTAAAAGCCGCGTTATCGACCGCAGCACAGCAGGATCGTCATCGACGAGAAAAGTAGTAAAGCCCGCGTCGCCCATTACGCCACCTCACAGTAGTGAAGATTATCCTATACGATTGGCGGTGGTAGCCGAAATATCGCGGTGGCGCCTTCGCTCACGTTGTTTTGAAGCGAGAGCGTGCCGCCGTGCAGTTTCACAATCGAGGCGCTGATAGGAAGGCCGAGACCGAGGCCGCGCTGTTTTGTCGTAAAAAACGGCTGAAATACGTTCTGTTCCTCCGACAGCGGCAATCCCGTACCACGGTCGGATATGCGGACCTCGACGCCGCCTTCATTGGTTGGCGCCGTGCTGATCGAAATAATGCGTCGCCCCGGTGCCACGCCGTCCATGGCATCCATCGCATTCATGAAAAGGTTGAGGAGTATCTGCTGCAATTGTACCGAGTTGCCGCGCACGATTGCCGGATCATTGATATCTTCATTCTGAATCGAGATCCGGCGGTCGATGATCTCGCTGTGCAACAGACGAAGAGTTGATGTAATCAATTCCTTCATATCGACCGTTTCGTAAGACACCTTGCCCTTTTTCAATAAACCGCGAAGACGATGAATGACTTCGCCGGCACGGCCATCTTCGGTGATAATGTCGTCGAATATGTCGTTGATCTCGGCCAAATTTTTGTTGCTCTTTGCGAGCAATAACTTTCCGGCCTGTGCATTCGCCAGGATTGCCGTCAACGGCTGGGTAAGCTCATGCGCGAGTCCGCCAGAGAGTTCGCCCAATATAGAAACGCGCATCAAATGCGCAATTTCCTGACGCTGAATATCGGCTTCCGCTTCAGATCGCTTGCGCAAGGTGGCGTCGGCAAACGCGCCCGTCATTGCAGTTGGCTTGCCATCGTCACCGACAACCGGTTGGGCGCGTGCAGAAATCCAGCGGTCGTCGTCACCATTGTGTCCCACACGAAATTCAATTTCGAGCGGAGCGGGGCGCGCGATCGCCGATTTGAGTGCCCCGCTTGCCGTCAGAAAGTCGGCCGGATGAATGCGGTTAAGCAGGCTATCGAGAGTCAAAGGCGCCCTGGGAGGAAGTTCAAACAGCGTGCGGCAATATTCGGTCGCCCAGAAGACACCGGTCGCGATTTCGTACTGCCACAGGCCGACGCTCGACGATGCGGCAGCAAATGAAATCCGCTGTTCGCGTTCTCTCGTTGTCGTTTCGGCATGCAGGGTTTGTTCGATAGCTGCTCCGAGGAGGACTATCGGTGTCGACAGAGCGATCAAAAAGAGTTGCATGGCAAACACGTTCGTCTCAGGATCGCCGATATCAAACACACTCGGTCCATTGAGCGTGCGCCAGATCAGAACGAGACCGATGACCATGATTGCGCCGTTTGCGCCTCTCGCGCCGAAGCGCGCGGCAGCCCACACAATAATCGGCAAGGGCAGATACAGAAGGGCAGGGAGGTAGCCGGTCGCAATCGTTGGCATATCCTCAAAGGCAATGATGCAGGCGGCGACGAGGAGAATCGCGACCAGGAGGGCTTCCAGTTTGCGAACAGCAGGATAGATGCTGAGCGATCTTCTGCCTTCGATGCAGATCATCGCGATCGGGCCGAGCGTCAGGCTGCCCAGGGCGTTGGATGCGTACCAGCGCGCCCAATACAATCCGTAATTTTCGAAGGTTCCCCCGCCAAGAATTTGCACGAAGGCACCGCCGAACGCGCAAATTGCAGGACCCGCGAAAGCAGTGACGAAAACATAGGCTGTCGCTTTGCGAATGGTCCCGAACCATGGCGGTTCTACGAGCAGCCGCTGCACGGCGAATGCATTGAATACCGCGACCGAGCAGTTAGTCGCGAAGGCGACCAGTAATTGCGGTAGCGGCATTCCGACCTGCACCTCTGCCGCAATATGCGCGGGGAAGGCGGCAAGGATGAAAATCCACCAGTTCCGCGGCGGCGTCACCAGCAGCGCGCAAAACAGGACTACATTCGGCGGCCAGAACGGCGCGAAAATCTTGTCGGAAAGCGTTCCAATAAGGAAAGCGATCTCGGCGCCAATGTAATAGGCGATTGCAACGACAATAAAATTTCGAATTGTTCGAAGCAGATCCGCACGCGGAGTGCGCTGTCGTTCCCGTAGCGAAATTTCGTGAACTAGGGTGTCCATCGCCTCACGCCCGGATACGACAAGCTCGGCCACTAGGGTATCTCCATTCGAAGCTGTCGAAAATGTTTTAAAAACGCCGTTCAGGCATGCGTTTGGGCCGTGCTTATCCGGCGCGCACGTATTGGACCACGGTCCAATCGACATGCACATTTTGCTGGCACAAGGTGACAAGTTCAGCACTGCCATTTGGCAGCCAGCCTTATGGACACGCGCGAGGCGATATCCCCTCCTCCCCGTCCCCAGTCGCCTCGCGCGATGGCTGCCAGGAGTAAATGGGACCACAGCTCAACTCGGCTGTTTCGCGCACGTCGAGAGCATTCCCCTCATGAAAGCTTCGATACAATTCGCTGCGCAGTCCGGCCGGAGTGCGCCGGCGGCGTAACATTCGCCGAGATCGCGCCCATCCAAAGGATGCGTCGTGCGCACTTCTGCAGGCCTATGAGCGACTGGCTAGGGTTGGCCCATGGTCCAACTCGATCACGATCAATGGCCGCGCTTTAATGGTGGAAAGTGGAACAAGGGCCTATTGAAATGACAAGAACCGTCACGCCTGGCAGCAGCCTTGCCGAGCGACGCCACGACGCGGATTTATCTGTAATCAAGCGCTCAATTATACGCGATGGGCACAAGTCGAGCGTGTCTCTGGAGGACGAATTTTGGATTGGATTGCGCGAAATTGCCGGCCGCGAAAATATGACGGTCTCCGCGCTGGTGGGGACCATCGATCACGGTTCTAACAGGCGCAATCTGTCGTCGGCAATCCGCGTATTCGTGCTGAGTTATTTCAGAAATAACCACGAACATGAGCTTGCGATCGACGCACCCAATTCGAATGCATCAGCGGCGAACGTGCCCCAAGTGTCGTGACATGAGCGTTGGCTAGCCCCGGCCGGAAGTCTGCCATTCCCTTCGCCTTTGCATGTCGCCGGAAAATCGGCGAAGTTGCATGACCGTGTAATAATTGACGCGGGGGAACTCATGAAAAAATTCACTCTCGCAATATGTATTTTGATCGGTGGCATATCGTCGGCCCCCAGTCAGCCTGCACGTACCGTCACCGACAGGGACGTCGTCGAGGCCTACCAGTACATGCTCAGCCGCTGGCTGGTGCTGCGGCAGGAAAATCTCGATTTCAAGGACGGGTTTAAGTGGAACCAGATTATCCATCGTGAGCCCGGCGGCGTCGATTGGGCGAACCCCAATCTCGACGTCGTCTATAGCGAGGCGTGGGTTGGTATCGACGACAAAAGCTGCACGCTCGTTGAACTGCCCGAGATTAAAGGGCGCTACTTCACTGTTCAGGCGCTCAACGGCTGGGGTGAGGTCACCGCCAATATCAACGAGCGCAACTATCCCAAACACCCGTTCGGCAAATTTGCCTTTTGTTTAAAGGACACCAAGGCCGTGCTGCCGAAAGGCACGCAGCGCGTCAAATTGCCCAGCAAGACGTCACGCATTCTGGCGCGGGTCGAACTTGGCGCCAATCCGGCCGAGGCGCTCGCGTTGCAGAAGAAGATCACGATGAAGGCGACCGGCGGGCCGCAAATCGAGGAACCGGTTGTGAATTTCGACTTTCCTCACAACCAGCTACCCGGTGTGGAGGCTTTCGACAAAACCGAGGCCATTCTGGCAAGTGAAGCAGACATCAATCTCGGCATGATCGACGTTCGCGAAAAATCGCGCGCGATTGCCAAGGCCGCAGCCGATCCGGCACAACGCAAGCGTATCGACGAAGTCATTCGCAAACAGGCAATTCCTTCTGTCTTCGCCGAGATTCCAAGAACGGGCAAGGTTGTGAACGGATGGGTTCGTCCGCGAGCGGTCGGCAACTACCGCACGGACTATCTCATGCGAAGCGTCGCCAACTATACCGGCATATGGGCCAACAACTCCAAGGAGGTCGTCTATTTCGCCGGTACGGGTCTCGATGGCAGCCAGACCTACACGCAGACCTACCTCAAGGATGAGCTGCCACGATCGAAGACGCATTATTTTTGGTCGGTGATTGCGGTCGATACTGTGGACTACAAAGTGATCCCGAATTCTCTCAATCGTTTTCTGCTCAACAAGCAGTCGCCATTGAAGTTCGACGACGACGGCTCGCTCACGTTGGCTTTTGGGCCCAGACAGCCTGGAGGAATTCCGGAATCAAATTGGCTCCCCACCCCGAACGGCAAGAAGTACAACTTGACCTATCGGTTCTACGGGCCGTCGAAGGATGTCACGGATGAGAAATATTATCTGCCGCCACTGGTCCGTATCAGTGAAACACAGACGGAAAAATTTATCCGCAGTTTGAAGAAGTCGAAGAAATAGAGGCAGCGCAGCGCCAGCGCATCGTTGGATGATGCAGGCAAGGCAAGCTGCGCCGCCGACGCGCTATTTCAATTGATCGGCAATTTTGTCGATGCCCGCTTTCACGCAAGCTTCGTCTTTTTCACCGCCGGGTGCCCCGGAGGCGCCGGCGGCACCGATCACCTGATCGCCGATCTTGATCGGCAAGGCGCCCTGATTGGCGATCACATTGGTGAGATGGATGAGGCCCAGCGTTGGGTCATTTTTCAGCCGGGTGACGAGATCGCCTGACGGAATGCGGAAGGTGCGCGCCGTGTAAGCTTTCCGGAAGCTGTTTTCGATCGTGTGCGGGCCGGTGTTGTCGCCGCGGATCTGCGCAATGATCTCGCCGTTACGGCCGACCACGGTCGAAGACACCGCGTAGCCATTTGTCTTGCAGGTCGCGATCGTGGTGGTGGCAATCGCCACGGCCATTTCGGCCGATATATCGTTGTGCTGAAGCAGCTCGGCGCCGGCAGGACCGACAAAAGCAACGGCAAACGTGGCTGCGGTGGCGGCTTTGAACATTGACATGCTGTCTCCCCCTTGCGTGGCGGCCGTCAAAAAAGCGGCCGTATGATTGGACTTTACAACGTGTGCGGAGTTTCGCGTCGATCATATTTTTCGCAACGGACGGAATAGGAGGCGTCGGAGGTCGAACTGACAAGCGACGATGCGAGCGGTGTCCTGACACCGCTCTTCCAGCGAGTAATGCTTGTGAAATCAAAGGCTTTCGGACATCTGCCTGTTATTTCGGCGCGCACCCAAACTCACTTCGAGCGCGATCGTATCTTTGCGTCGCAAAAATATAGATTGACCCTATGTCGCGTGAGGACAAAACTCAGTCTTCAGTTGGCGTCTTAATCCAATTCGACGTCACGCATTTGGAGGAAACAATGAAGCGAATTCTTTTGGCCGCTTTGATCAGCTCTTTTGCTGTTGGCTCCGCTTTCGCCCAATCCTGTGAAACCAAGGCAATGGGCAAGGACGGGAAGGCACTCGCCGGCGCTGCCAAATCGAGCTTCGTAAAGAAGTGCAAACAGGATGCCTGCGAAAGCAAGGCAGTCAGCAAAGACGGCAAGCCGCTCGCGGGCGCCGCCAAGAGCAGCTTCATGACGAAGTGCGAGAAAGAAGCCTAGTCGCTTCACCGGCAACGTCAGGGAGTTGAAGATGCGTAGCTCTGTCATGATTGCGTGCGCCATTGCTGGCGCATCGCTTCTGTCTTTTCCTGCGATCGCTCAGCAAAAGACGGTCAAGGCCTGCCAGGAAGAATGGCGGGCCAATAAAGATGCCAACCAGGCCAAGGGCGTAACGGAAAAGGCCTACGTCACGCAGTGCCGCGCGGCCGGAAGCGCGACCACAACTCCGGCCCCGTCGACATCACAGAAAAAGACTGCGTCCGAGAAAAAGACAAGCACAGCTGCCCCTCCGGCTGCCGACGGACAAAAGACGGCCAAGGCTTGCCGGGATGAATGGCGAGCCAACAAAGACGCCAATCAGGCCAAGGGCGTAACGGAAAAGGCATATATTACGCAGTGCCGTTCCGGCGGAACAGTTGCGGCTCCGGCGCCAGCGCCAGCGCCGACACCGACACGGACGACCACCCCAACCCCTTCAGCGCCACCGCCAGCTACGACGGCCGCTCGTCCGGCTGCGACAACCCCGACGGGTGCCAATCAGTACGCGACCGAAGGGCAGGCGAAACTGCGATGCCTCATGGGCACCGTGGTCTGGGCCAACCTGAATTCGAAGATCTATCACTTCAGTGGCCACAAGGATTACGGCAACACCAAGAGCGGCGCCTATATGTGCGAGTCGGATGCGACGACCCAGGGCATGCGGGCCGCGAAAAACGAAAAGCGTCCGTGAGGCGTTGCTGAGGCGCGTCGCGATAGAACAGGCCAAGGACTGATCGGGCCATGGCGCAAGCCAAGGCTATACGGAGTTTGGTTACACGGAGTTTGGCCGCTGGAGGCGTGCATGGGATTGTTGGATCAACTCGGCGGATCGCTAAAGGGCGTTCTTGGCTCGGTGGCGGCTGCGGAAGCACCGGCTTTGATATCGGCCCTGTTGGCCAAAACCAATCTCGGCAACTTGCAGGGCCTCGTCAACGAGCTTGCACAAGGCGGGCTCGGCGACCAGGTGAAATCCTGGTTGAGCAATGGCCCCAACATAAAGGTGACACCCGAGCAGCTGCGCGCGGCGCTGAGCAACGAACAGGTCCGTCAGATCGCGCAACATTTCGGTGTGCCGGTGGACGAGGCGCTGAAGATTCTCGCAACACACCTCCCGGGCGTGGTCGACGCAGCAAGCCCGGATGGAAAGATCCAAAAAGTCTAAAGCCGCAACGGGTCCATAACGCCGGGCGCGGCGGCCCTTTTTCTGCAGCCAATCGTCCCCACATGCCCGTAGAGCATTCTGGGAGACACCGCCGCTATGACGGAACCGTTAGTCGTTGTACTTCCCCATCGTCTCGGCAAGGACGAGGCGCTGCGTCGTATCCGGGAGGGGCTTGGCCGCGCCAAGAGTGAATTCGCCTGGCTGCTGTCGCTCGACGAGGAGACCTGGACCGGTGACCGGTTGAACTTCCGCGTATCGGCGCTTGGCCAGCGCGCGGCGGGCTCGATCGAGGTTTATGAGGCAGGTGTGCAACTCGAAGTGACGCTGCCCTGGTTGCTCGCACGCTTCGCGCATGGCGTGCAGCGCGCCATCGGGCAGAAGGGCCAGCTGATGCTGGAGAAGAAGTAGGCCCGCGCTGCGCTGCCTAGTGTCCCAGCTCAAGTACCCAATAGCGGCGCCCATTGACGCCGTCGGCGGAGGCAAGACCGTAGCTGGTCACATCTCGCCGCAGCATATTGGCGCGGTGACGGCCCGACCTCGACCACATGCGGATGACGCAGTCTTCGGTTGCGCACCCGAAGGCGACATTTTCAGCCGCTGTGCCGCCGGTCGTCGACAGGCGTTGACGGAACCCCGCATGGTCAAGCCGCTGACGTGCGGCGAGACTGTGCGCGTGACTGTAAGCAGCCCCGGCGAGAGTGCCGCTGTGCGAGAGAGGCGGCAGGCCATGCTGCGCGCGGAAGGAATTGAGATCAAGCGCAAACGCGACCGGGGTCAGAACTGTGCAGGCAAGCCCTGCGGCGATCGATATGAAACCGAATCGCATTTTGGGCGCGCGTCGTCAATAAATATGTCGGCGCGTCCGCGGCGGGGGCTTCCACCAGCACGCATAGGAAATGTAGTCGCCATAGACGCGATGAATGCTGGTGATCACCGCATATTTGTTGAAGAGACTGCAATTGCGTTGCGCGGTCTCGAGCGCATCCTGCTCGGCTTCCGGTGACCACGGAATGATGCCGCCGACATCATTGCCTTTTGGGCCATAGACGCCGACGCAGGAGGTGAGCGCCAAACCTAGCGCTGCCACCAGGACCGCATGTTTTCTCATTGTCCCCCTCCAGCCGGCTCGTCAGCCGTCAATTCGATTTATGCTAAAAGTTTGCCGCGGAATACGCCAGCCCTCCGGTAGCGGGCCTGGCGTGCCACGATTGAAGGGCCGGGGGCCTAAAACGAGACATGGTGCGCTGATTACGCCGGACAGCCCCACTTTGGCGGCCCTGCTGCCGCATTGGAAAATGGCGGTCGCCCCTTGTCCTGCCGCTCTGACCGGCACGTTTGCCGATGCGCGTTACGGCCGCGACTAAATTCAGCCCGAATTCTGCGCTCAGCAGCAGCACCCTTCGCGACGGAACGAAGGTCAGTCGAAGGCGTCTTATCGCCGCTTGAAGAAAAATTCGGAAAAAGGATTGCCGATGCGAGGTCTTGCCACTCTGGTTGCGTATGTTTTAAGCATAACGTTCGTAAGTGCCGTTCTCATCGCCGCCCTGACAATAATCATTAGCCCCGTCGATGATTCCCAATCACCGATAGTTCGGCCGGCGAATGCGTATGTCGCCGCGCCGCGCCCATCAAGTAATTCCGCGCAGAAAAATCCGGAATTGAAACCGGCGCAGCGACCGCATGCGGTCGCCAAACATGCCGACGGCAGGACGCTGCTGTCGCGCACCGCTGATTACTGGGCCTTTCGCAAGAGCGGCGTGTACTGAGTCTCGAGACAATTTCAGGAAATGGAACTGCGGCGAAGTCGCGACAAGTTTGTCCATATTGTTTCCACAAACGCTCCCAAAATCTGTCTGTTTTGCCACGCATGAACACGTGACGGGTGAGGGGAGCTCTCCTTTTCCATTTTCAGTATTGGCGCGTTTTTTGGCGCATGCTCGCGCTGTTCCGGAGACGCTATGCGGCATCTTTTTTTGCCTGCCTGCTTCTGTCTGATGACGCTAGCCAATCCGACCGGCTCGGAATCAGGTCTTTCGTTGGACCAATTCAAAGGCGCGAAGAAATCGCTTGCGCGCATTGCTGAGGCACGCTCTGCCGATGAAAATGGCGAGCCGGAACTCCTCCCAAGATGTTCAAGCGGTCATCTCAATTCCCGAGCAGGCCATCACCGGACAACCAGCTCCCGCTCAAGCCGCAGCGGAACAATCGGTCCCGCTACCGGTTCCGCGGCCGGTGCCCAAGCCTGTGGTGTGGCGCTCATCGCAGGAAATCTGCGACACCTTGATCACCGCGGCGCAATCAAACGATTTGCCGATTCCCTTTTTCATTCATCTCCTGTTGCAAGAGAGCGGCTTCAGGCCCGATGTCGTGAGCAGCGCCGGCGCGCAAGGCATCGCGCAATTCATGCCGGCGACCGCGGCCACGGTCGGCCTCGATAATCCCTTCGATCCCTTGCAGGCGATCGCGGCCTCCGCGCGCCTGTTACGCGATCTGGTCAAGCAATTCGGCAACCTCGGCCTCGCCGCCGCCGCCTATAATGCCGGCCCGCGCCGCATCCAGGATTGGCTCGCGAAGAAAGGCAAGCTGCCGGACGAGACGCAGCACTACGTGAAAACAATCACCGGTCGCGCGGCGGAGACCTGGACGGCCTCGGTGCCGGTCGCGACTGCGCTGACGCTGCCCCGCCATGCGCCGTGCCGGGAAGCGACCGGGATCCTCGCGGTCGATGCGCAAGAGAAAATGTCGCCGGTGAAGGAGCGAGTTGCGAGTGCGTCGCACACGACCGGACGCGCGATGATCGCGACACGCGCCCGCGTAAAGCTTGCGCGGTTCGCGGCCGAAAAGACGCCGACAATCATCATGGCTGAACGTGCAAGTTCCAAGGTGGCAAACAAGCCGACAAAGGCGTCTGTTACCCACATTGCAGCGGCCGCACACGTTGCAAAGCAAAATGGCAAAGGGACCAAGGGCGCAGTAGGCGCCAAAGGCGCCATCCAGCTCGCAGCGGCCAGCAAGAAGAAGCATCCGAAGCTTCAAATATCGCAGCGGTAGCGTTGGCAGATCACGCCCGCCGCTAACCATGCAGGGTGTTCTTTGCGATTTTCGATGAATTTCTGCTAAAAGTCCCAGTGTGTCGTAGGTTGCGGGCCGGGTATCCGATGGCTTCTCCGTTGCGTCCCAGTGATCTGCTTTCAGACCTGCCGGAGCGTTTGTCGGCCGCGCTCCTTGCCAACGCCAAGCCCGTCAAGCTCGCGGCTGACGGAATCCTGTTTCTTGCCGGCGATCCCGGTGACGGCTGCTATCGGCTCAATGAAGGCCTGCTCAAGGTCAGCATGGTATCGCCGGCCGGCGCCGAGCGCATTCTCGCCATCCTGGGTCCCGGTTCGCTCGTCGGTGACATGGCGATGATCGACGGACGTCCGCGATCGGCTTCGGTTTCCGCGTTGCGCGATTGCAAATTGAGCTTCGTCAGCCGCAACGCGTTCGAAGCGCTCGCCGCCAAGAACACTGATGTCTACAAGCATCTTCTCAGTCTACTCGCGCAGCGTTTGCGCGATACCGATCAGGTTGTCGCCGCCGGGACGTTTTTGCCGGTCAAGGGCCGCGTCGCGCGCGCGTTGCTCGATCTCGCCAAGGCCTTCGGTAACGAAGTCGACGGCGGCCGCATCGTCATCCGGCAAAAGTTAAGCCAGAGCGACGTTGCCGCAATGGCCGGAATCGCGCGCGAGAACGTCAGCCGCATTATCAATGAATGGATGCGATTGAAATTGCTCACGCGCCTGTCCGGTTATTATTGCATCGAGAACAAGGCGAAGCTTGAAAAAGAGTTGAAACTCTAGGTTCTGGTCGCGGGGGACGCGCCCATGTCAGATGACGTTGTCGGTTTCAGTTTTCTCGCCGATTCGAAGATGCCGGTCTGGCATCTCAGGCCGGGCGAAACGATCTTCAAGGAAGGCGAACCGGCAAAAGAACTCTATGTAATCAAGAGCGGACAGGTGGACATCCAGCTCGGCAATCGCCTGCTCGCCACGCTTGAAGCCAATGACATTTTCGGCGAGATGGCGTTGATCGATTCCACGCCGCGCAGCGCCACGGCAACCGCCAAAACCGACGCTGCCGTTATCCCGATTTCGAAGAAGGATTTTCTTGAGCTCGTGAGCCACGCGCCCACCTTTGCGCTCGACATCATGGGAATGATGGCCCGCCGGTTGCGGGCGGCCAATAAGGCAATATGAGCGGCTTAACGGGCCTTTCGGGGTCGTTCTGACCTCGTCCTGAAAAGCGTCTTTATGTGACGGGGGTCACATCGCGCGGTAGTCCGCCGCCCTAGTGTCTGGACTGTAGGGAGCAGGTCGCTTCCAACGTCATTCAAGGGCCGACGGACATGCGTAAAACCATCATCCTCGCAATCGCCACCACGTTCCTCGCGGGCGCTTCGGTAGTGACCGGTGTGGCCCGGACGGTCCAGACCCCCACGATTTCGGCTAGTCCAGTGGTTTACCCCCTTGCCACCGGCAGCCTGACGGCCAGCGTAGTCCCCGCCACCTGACCGTCTTGGCCTGCCCCAGGTCCCCGGGGCAGGCCCCAGTTTCTGAAGTCTCGAACCTCCAAACTCCCAGCGGCCCTTCGGGGCCGCTTTTTTTTGGTTCCTGTGGATCGGCAAAATATCTGTACTTTTTGTGACCCGGATCACAGGAACTGCGCGAAGTCCCATCTAGTTTTCCTACTCGCCGGGGCCGCAATGCCACGGCAGCACCGGGGAAAACCCTCGGGCAAAAAATAATGGGAGCACCGTCATGATCCGTACCGCAATCATCTCTCTTACTGCGTGTTTCGTCTTCTTCGGTGCCTGGACCGTCAACCTGGTGAGCTATCACCCGGCGACTGACCTCAATCCGTTGGCGCCGCTCACTCACAGTGCTGAGTGGCGTTAATCGCGCGGAAGTTATTGGACTTAACCGGTCGCCGATTTGTAAGGACCGTCTCTGCTGGATTGCGTACTATTCGCAACCGATTTGGTACTCAACTGATGGTCCCCCGTGACGCCACAGGCCCCTGCCTACGCTGACGTTCGCGCACCGCGCATAGACCGCAATTCAAATCTTTCGGTATTGCTACGCGGCATCGGCGTGCGGCAGATCAGGCTTATCACCGGCCTGGTGATGTTCGCCTACATCTTTTCGCATTTTTTCAATCATGCGCTCGGCAATATTTCCTACGATGCGATGGAGACGTGGCTGCGATATCACGTCTGGTGGTGGCGAAATCCAGTCATCAACGACACGCTCTACCTTTCCGCGATCATCCATTTCTCGCTTGGTCTGTGGGCCCTCTACCAGCGACGCCATTTCCGCTACTCGATCGCCGAGCTCACGCAGCTCCTTCTTGGCCTGAGCATTCCCCTCTGGCTTGCCGGCCACCTCGGGGCCGAACGGCTTACCGGCGCGCTGTTCGGCCTGCCTCCATTCAACTACGCGACGGCATTGTTCGCCTACTGGGTCGCGGCGCCCTATAACATCGCTATCCAGTTTATTTCGCTGACGGTTGCCTGGACCCACGGCTGTATCGGTCTTTATTTCTGGCTGCGCTTGAAATCCTTTTTCGATTGGGCCGCACCGATCCTTCTCGTCATTGCTGTCCTTCTGCCGGTGCTTGCCATGATCGGGGCGCATCAAGGCGGACGTGAAGTCACGCAGCTCGCCGACGACGTGGAATGGCGCCAGGAAAACCTGCAGCGCATTGCTCCGGCGCAGGCGCGGCTGATCACCGAGATCAGTCTGGTCTACTTCCCGATCGGCTACGCCGCCGCGATCGCGCTGGTGTTTGCAGCGCGCGGCGTGCGTTCGCTGCGCGAGCGCCGGAGCGGCATGATCACGATTTCATATCCGCACCGCCAGGTGCGCGTGCCCAAGGGCCTGAGCGTCCTCGAAGCGAGCCTGCGCTTTCAAATTCCGCACGCCAGTGTCTGCGGCGGCCGTGCACGCTGCTCGACGTGCCGCATCCGTGTGGTCAGCGACCGCAGCGAGCTCCCGGAGCCTTCGGGCCGCGAAGCCTTCGTGCTGGATCGCGTCGGCGTGACCGAAAACCCCTCGATCCGGCTGGCCTGCCAGCTGCGGCCCCAGTCGGACATATCCCTGATTCCCATTCTGCCGGCCAACATGAATGCCGATCTGCTGCGCAAGGGCCGCCGTATGAATATCGGCAAGGAGCACTACATCGTCAGCATGTTCGTGGACATGCGCGGATCGACCAAGCTCGCCGAAGCGCGGCTGCCATTCGACGTGGTGTTTCTGATCAATCGTTTCCTCGGCGCCTGCTCGCAGGCCGCGCTCGATGCGGGCGGCCAGCCCAACCAGTTTCTCGGCGACGGCGTCCTCTCGCTGTTCGGGATGGACGTCGATCCGCAGACCGCGTGCCGCCAGGCCTTGCAGGCGGCGGCCAATGTCGCGGCTAATGTGGACAGTATGAACCAGCAGCTCGCATCCGATTTGCCAGAACCGATCCAGTATGGTCTCGGCATTCATGGCGGCGAAGTGATCATCGGCGATATCGGTTTCCAGGATCACACCGTGTTCACGGCGCTCGGCGATCCGGTCAACGTGGCGGCGCGGCTGCAGGACATGACGAAGACGCTCAATTGCAAGGCCATCGTTTCCGAAGAGGTCTTGGCGACCGCGGGCGTTGCGGCCGATGCGCTCGGGCGTACCGAAGTTGCGATCCGCGGCCGCGAAGAGCCGATGCTGGTGCGCACCGCGGCCGACCCCGCCGTGTTTGCAACCTTGATCAGTGGTTTCCCGGCTCACCCCCCAAGAGGACGGCCCGGACCGCAAATCCAGGTTTCGTAGTAACGAGCGGACAATTATTCGCTCACTGCGCGGCGGCCGCGATCATCCGTGCCAGCGCGATGCCGACGCACCTGTGGCCTTCCACCGAATTATGCAGGCCATCCCACCAGACCAGGCCTTTCACGCCGCCATCGATGGCACGTTTCATCAACGTGAATCGCTGGAAGTGGCCGACATGCTGTTCGCGTGCAACTTCGGCGATGATTTTTTCCATGCGGTCGTGACCCGAGGTGACCAGCACGAGCGGTGCGTATTGCAGATCGACCAGCACGACGTCGGCTTTAGCTGTCTTGAGCCGCTTGATGGCCTCGCCGATCATGCCCTTGGTATTCTCGGCAATGCCGCGCCACACCGCGTCATTGCTGCCGAGCTGCCATATGACGAGATCCGGCTGGTAGCGCAGCACGTCATCATCGAGACGGGCAATATTGCCCGGCACGTTGTCCATGATGCGGCCGCTGTTGACGAGCGTGATCTGCGCGGCAGGCCACAACCGCACAAGCTCGTGCTTCATCACGTCCGGAAAGGCGGCGCCCGATCGAAACGTGCCGAACCCGGTGGTTGAGGATGAGCCGAGCGCGACTATGGTCAGCGGTTTGCCCGATTGGATGTTTGCCCGGGTGTGCGGAAGGTGGGCACCAAGCGAGAGGCCGTTCGCGAATTTCAGGCAATCGTCCGATGCGGAGCCGCCAGCGGATTCGGCATGCGCGCTCCCCCCGCCGAACAGGACCGGCAGCAGGAGAATTGCACCCAAAATCCGGATCATCCGCCCGCCTGACCGTGTTGCGATCCGGCTGAAACCTATCACGAACCGGCATGGGCCCGGGTCCCTGGCGAGCCGGGAACCTTTCCTCTGCGCAAGGAATTCTCGCCCGCCTAGGCCTGTGCGGCCAGCGCCCAGTTGCGCGCGTGATGCTCGCGGCCCACAAGTTCGGCATAGGCTTCGATCGGGAACGGCTTGCCGGTCAGGAAGCCCTGCACCTCGTCGCAGCCTTCCTGGGCCAGGAACGCAAGCTGCGTTTCGGTCTCCACGCCTTCTGCGAGCACCGGAATATTCAGGCTGTGCCCGAGTGTGATGATGGCGCGAACGATCGCCATGGAATGGTGGTTCTGGGCGAGATCACCGATGAAAGCGCGATCGATCTTGATTTTCTCGAACGGGAACGCGTGCAGGTAAGATAGCGAGGAGAATCCCGAGCCGAAATCGTCGAGGGCAATGTGGATGCCGAGCGTCTTGAGCTTGCGCAGGATGGAAACCGCGCGGGCAAAGTCGTCGATAAGGACGCCCTCGGTGATCTCCAGTTCAAGCCTCTCGGGCTTCAGGCCGGTGTCGAGAAGGATCGAGTGGACGAGGCTCGGCAGGTCGCCGTGATGGAATTGTATGGGCGAAATATTGACCGAAACCTTGAGCGGTTTGGGCCACGACGCTGCCTCCCGGCACGCTTCGCGCAGGATACGTTCGCCGAGCGTGATGATGAAACTGCTTTGCTCCGCGATCGGGATGAAGGTGCCGGGCGGCACCATGCCGCGCTTGGCGCATTCCCATCGCGCCAGCGCTTCGAAGCCGATGACCTTGCCGAACGCAATGGTTTTCTGCGGTTGATAGTGCAGAAGCAGATCGCCCCGATCGAGCGCCGACTGCAGGTCGGTCTGCAGTTCGCGCCGTTCGCGCAGGCGCGAACCGAGCTTCGCCTCGAAAAAACGCAGCGTTCCGCGCACTTCCGATTTCGCCTGATAGAGCGCCGCGTCCGCGTTGGCGATCAGCGTTTTCACATCCTCGCCGTCGCCAGGGAAGATCGCGACGCCGATGCTCAGCCCCACGTGCATCTGGTGGCCGTCGATGTCGAAATTGTCCTTGAAGGCCCCGAGCATACTGTCGCCAAGCGAGCGAGCGGACGTATGCGGATCGTCGCTGGTGAGCACCGCGATAAACTCATCACCGCCGATGCGCGCGAGATAGGCTCCTTCCGCGGCTATTTGCAGCCGCCGGGCGGCTTCGCGCAGCAGGCCGTCGCCAACGAGGTGTCCGTAGACGTCGTTTGCCTCCTTGAAGCGGTCGAGGTCGAGGCACATCACGGCGAATTGCCGGCCGCCATTGGCCGCCTTCTCGAGGGTGATGGCCAAATAATCGAGTAGCGATGCGCGGTTCGGCAGGCCGGTGAGTGAATCGTTATGTGCCAGATACCAGATGTCCTGTTCGGCGCGCCGCCTTTCGGTGACGTCGTCCAGAACAGTGAGGATATATTGTGCCTTGCCGTCGTCGTCACGGATGGCGGCTTTTTTGGCGGTGACGCGGCGCGGGCCTTTTGAGACGGTCGGTATTTCGTGTTCTGGGGTGCAGACAATCTTGTCGCACAAGACAGTTTCATTGTCGGAGCGTTCGATAATTTCGGCGCGCCACTCCGGGAAAATGTCGTACGCGGTCTTTCCGATCAGATCGTGACGCGATGCGCCGGTGAGCTCTTCATAGGCCCGGTTGAACAATGTAAAGCGGTTGCCGCGTGCGTTATTGCCCGCTCCATCCAGATCGCGCACCACGATCGGGACGGGGACATGCTCGATGACGGCATTGAGGAAGATCTTCGTACGGCGAAGTTCGGTTTCGGCAAGTTTTGTTTTGGTGATGTCGTGAATGACGGTGAGGCGCGCCTCGCGGCCTTCGTAGATCAAAGCTTTTGAATGGACGGCGACGTCGACGTGCGTCCCATCGGCCTTGGTGTGCTGTCCGGTATTCTCGACGAACTGGTCATCCGACAGCGTATGGATGAAGGCCGCGAAGCGTTCGCGATCCTCGGGTGGCCGCAGGTCGGTCACTGCCATGGTCATGAATCTGGCGCGGCTGTAGCCGTAGAGGGCGATGGCCGCCTCGTTGACGGCAAGAAAGCGCAGGCTCTCCCGCTCGATAACCCACATCGGGACGGGGCTGCCCTCGAACAGCAGCCGGAACGACTCTTCCCGGCGTTTGGCTTCCGTGACGTCCTCGTGTGTCGACACCCATCCGCCGTTCGCCAGCGGCCGGTGCACCACGGCGATGTAACGCCCGTCACGCAAACGGTTGATCGTCTGGTAGGGCGCGTTGACCGATACGTCGTTGAGCCGCGCCTTGAGGAAGGTCGGCCAATCTTTCGGCGCATGTCCGCGGGACGCCGTGTGCTCCAGGATCGACAGGAAGGGCGTGCCAGGTTTCGTCAACTCCTCGCTGATTTCGTAGATCTCGGCGTATTTCTTGTTGCAAATGATCAGCCGCTTCGCCGCGTCGAACATGCAAAGGCCCTGGGAAATATTTTCCAGGGCTGCATTGAGCTGCTCGTCCTGCTTGCGGATGGCATTCTCCGCCTGCACCTTGTCCGTAATATCGTCGTGCGTTGCGACCCATCCGCCGTCCGGCATAGGTTGATTGACGATCTGGATCATACGGCCGGCAGGGGTCGCCACATTCTGTTTGCTGAGCTTGCGCTTCGAGATCTGGTCGAGCAGCTTGGCGTGGTATTCGTCCGGGTCGCCGCTGAACGATCCGCATTCCTTGCGGTGCTTGAGCAGGTCGAGCAGGGACAGACCGGGTTTTACGACGTCGCGCGATACGCCGTAGATTTCCAAAAACCGGGAATTGCACACGACCAGGTTTGACGATGAGTCGAACATCACCAGGCCTTGCGACATGTTGTTCAGGGCCACGTCGAACCGCAGGCTCTGCTGGCGCAACGCTTCAGCTCTGTTGCGCTCGGCGCGCGCCTGCAAAAGCGCCTGGTAGTTTCGCAACAAGTGCTTGAACAGAAGTGAAAAGGCGTTGATGAGGACGATGATCACCGCCGAGGCGCCGGCGATATAGAAGGATGACCGCCGCCAGCCGGAGAAAAGCGCCTCCGCAGTCTTTGTGGCGGTGACGACAATCGGGAAATTGTTGACGCGGCGCGCGGCCACCATGCGGATCACGCCGTCGATCACACCGGCACTCATGCCGACCCCATGGTCGGCCTCCGCCGTCAGTTTCAGCGACACCGCATTCGGCCAGCGCCGGCCGATGTCGATGTCGTTTTGCGGATAGCGCGCCAGCAACGAACCGTCGCTGCGAAACATTGCGAAGCTGCTGTCCGGATCGGAACTGATCGCGCTGAGATAATTTTGCAGGTATTGCAGCTCGAATGCGGTTGCAACGATTCCGAGGAATTCTCCACTCGGGCTGTTGATCTTGCGAACAAGATTCATCACCCAGCTCCCGGTCGCACGGTTGCGTACCGGCGCGCTCAGGACAGGCCGCGCGGATTGATCGGCTTTGGCGGCAATAAAGTAGTCCCGATCCGCGATGTTGATGTCTGGCACGGGCCACGGGCGCGAATAATTGATCAATTTTCCGTCGGCATTGTAGATGATGAGGGCGCCGACATAAGGAATCCCCGCGATCTTGTCGCGCAGTTTCAGATGAAAGTCATAGCGGCTGAGCTGGCTGTCGAAGGTCGCTTTGTTGATGCCCGATGCGCGCGAAATATCTTCGGCGAATTCCCTTTGCAGGACTTCCATGCCGGTGAAAGTCTGCTCGATCTGTTTTGCGATGATGAGCGCGGAATTCGTCAGCGCCGCTTCGTTTTCGGCAATCACGCGGTCGCGGAGATTGTAGATTATCAGGCCTGCGCTGCTCACCACGATGATTGCGAGTGTTATGACGCAAATGAGAATGAGCCGTTGCAGGCTGAAAAATTTCGCCGCCGGCCCTGCCGTGTCCGGAACACGGGCAAAGCGCGTGGATCCCAATTTAGAAAGCCATCCTGGCATGAAAGCCATGTGTTCTTTGAGACGCCGGTCCGCTGCCGGTGATACCGGAAACCCTTTAATCATCGCCTTGCATCGGACGTTCTGGCGCGCGCCCGCGCTCGCGAACGATCCCGATGGTTAATGGCGGGCTTCCAGATATTGGAAAAGATTTCTTATTCGCGGGCTGCGGCGCGGTTTCCGCGCACCTTGCGGCGGTCTATCCGGCCTTGTCGTAGGCCAAAACCGGCTTTCGGTTCGCGTCGGCAAGGAGTTTTTGCTCGAATTCGGCAGCTGGCATGGGCCGGCCGAAAAAATACCCCTGGCCATGCTTGCAACCCATGCGGGCCAGCAGATTGGCCGTCGCGCGGTCCTCAATACCTTCGGCAACCACCGAAAGCCCGAGCAAGGTGCTCAGACCGTGAGCCACGACGCTCACAGTTGTGGCTCACCCCCGCTTGCGCGAGGGTGAGCGGAGATTGTGGGTCGGATCGGTCTTACGCCACGCAGACGTATTGAGAGCCGCGCATCCCGAGCCGCTGCGCCGCGCCGCGTGCGAGATCGAGCCGGGCGCCCATGCGATAGGCAATTCCCCACGGCCCGGTGTCGTTGATACGGACAGAGATGGAGCGACCATTGCTCGGATTGGTCACCGTCAGCGAGGTGCCGATCGGCCAGGTGCGTGCGGCGGCCGTATTGCCATTGGCATCGAAACGTTCGCCGTTGGCCGTTCGGCGTCCGGATGAATAGTAACTGGCGAGAATTTCCTGTCCCGCGCAATTGCCGGATCGCTTCACATATTTGTGGACGCTACTCCAGCCACCTGCCTGCGCCGAGGTGACGCTCAGCAGGCCTACAAGTATACCGAGGCCGATATATTTCATGGCGTTGTCCCCTTCGTAATCAGTGGAAGTAACTCGCAACAAATTTTCCGGTAACGCGGCACCAGACGATTCGCTTTACATTATGGATGTACTTAAGGGCTGCCGAAAATGGCCAAAAAATGGCGGCAGGATTGCTAAAGGTTACTGGCGCTCAACGCCGCGCGAGACGGCGCTTATTTGCGCGTACTTTGCGGTGGAATACGCGGGAGGCCGATGCCGATGCGGCCGCCGCGCTGCCACCCGTCATTATTTTGGCGGCAGCGACGGCCTGCGCTTGTGCTATCGCGAAACCCTTCTCGATGATCATGCGTTGCATCTCGCGTTGCGCGATGGCGCCGCCTGACGCAATGCGCATCATACGCATGGCGACAACGGCATTCGCATCCCATCCGGTCCGGGTGAGTTGCATATAGTTGTGCCAAAGATTGAACATCGTCTCTTTATAATGCGCCGCTCTGGAATTCGATCCCGGCTAGTTCAGGATGCCGACCGCGCGCGATGCGACCAGCGCAATGGTCGCGAACGAGATCGCCGATTCCGCCATCATCAGGAGCTTGGCCCTGATCGTGAGCGGAAATGTGTCGGCCGGCGAGAATGCCGTGGCGTTGGTAAAAGCGAGGAACAGGTAGTCGATGAAGCCCGGAGACCAATCGGGATAAAGCGCGGCGTTACCGGCGGGCTGTTGCTGGGTGAAAATGAAATCATTGCCTTTGTCGGCGCGGAACCCTTTTGCGGCGGGGCCGCCACGATCGAGCGCCCAGTACCACAGGGCGAACACGATCACATTCGTCACCCATATATTGACCGCGTCGAGCAAGAGCGTGCGGCCGCTGCCGGCCTCGCCCGCCAGGATCGCAAAGATCAGGCGCGCCAGCGCGCCGAAGTTCATCAAGGTCACGATCGCCGTGAGAAAAATGGCCAACCGGCGTACCATCAAGCGGTCGCGCCCGACAATATTCCACTGCTCGTCGGTCGAGGCCTTGCGTGCGCGCCGCTGCGTCCAGGCGGTGGCGATCGACAGCGGAACGAGCAGGGCAAACTCGAGCACCGGCGCGAGCCAGCGCGGCCCGACCGCAAGGTCGTTCACGATGGCGATCTGCAACCCGACGATGATGAGAACGGCGCCGCGCGCCAGCCAGAAATCAACGGCCCGGTCGCTGAGGTGTTTGTACGATTGAGCCATGGGATACTAACGACGGGCACCTTATACGGTTTCCGTCATCTATAGACTGAAGCGGCCAGCCTTCAAAAGCTGCCCGCGCGCCAAAGAGTGATCATCATGCCAAAGTCGCTCCGTATCGAAGGTTTTGCCATCGTGTCCGAAGACGGCATGCTCGCCAATGCAGCCGGCATCATGCCGGGCGAGCTCAAATTCGATGCCGATCAACGTTTTTTCGAGCAGGGACTCGACGCGGTCGATGTGGTGGTGCATGGCCGCCATTCCCACGAACAGCAGCCGCGGTCGCATCTGCGCCGCCGCCTCATCCTGACCCGACACGTCACCGCTGTCGCTGCGGACCCGTCGAACCCGAAAGCGCTGTTCTGGAATCCCGCCGGTGTCTCGTTCGACCGGGCTCTGGCCGCATTCGGGCCACCCATCGCCAGTGCCGGCATCATTGGCGGCACCGGCGTATTCGGCATGTTTCTCGATCGTTACGACATTTTTTATCTGACGCGCGCGCCTGGCGTGCGGCTGCCCGGCGGCCGCCCGGTTTTTCCCGACGTACCGGCGCGAACGCCGGAAGACGTGATGACAAGTCACGGGCTCAGGCCGGGTGAGCGTCAAGTGCTCGATGCGGCAAAAGATCTGGCAGTGATGAGCTGGGTGCGACCCTCGAAGGCCGGATGAATTCCAGCGAGCCTGACGCCACGCTCGCCTAGTGCTTCCGGGCGGCGACGCGGTAGCCGATGATCGTGGCCTCGCCCAGCGCCTTGGCGGCCTCCAGCCGGTGCAGGCCTTCGACCAGCACGAAGCGTGTGCCGTCCTCGCGCACGAGGATCGGGGTCTGCTGGCCCTCGCTGAGCATGCTTTGCGCGATTTCGTCGACGCGCTTTGGGTCAAGCGTCTTACGGCGCGCGGTCGGCACGTAGATATTGGCGACCGGGAAGGTCTCGCGTTTCATCATGGCAGGAGAGGGTAGCACGTTCGCGCGTTTGGCAATCGAAGCCCGCACGAATCTGATGACCGGCCTGAAGCGAACCCGACGTCCTAGTTCGCAGGTACGCCAACCCAGCCCGCGGCCGGCTTCGAAGGCCGGTCCTCGGCGATGCGCGCCCAGCGTGGCCGTTCAAACAGGAAATTGCCAAAGCCGATGCGCTGGATAATGAGATAGAGCAGCACCGGACTCGTGGTCGCGACAACAAGCACTGCGAAACTGAGCGGGCCGGTCTCGGTCAGGAGCCCGCTCCACAGCGCCAGCGCCCGGAAGATCGACATGGGCAAGGTGAAGGCCACATAGACGACGAGGGAATGCTCGCCCAGCCAGCGCAGCCAATTCATGAATGACAGTTTCGACAGCAGCGCGCCCGAAACGCAGAGCGCCAGCGCGCCGACAATTGCCAGCGCAAGATGCAGCGGCGGCAGCGCAGCCAGACCCATCTTCGTTTCAGACGGCATGACAGCGTGACCGGGCGAAAAGACGAGCAGCCCGTTAGCCAGCGCCCAGACACACAAGCCGGTAATCGCCAGCGCCACATGGTTCTCAGCCCAGGCGACGAGGCGATGAACCGCCGGTGCCGCGGCATAGCCGACATAGAAGAAGACGAAATAGGCGGCGAACTGCGTCACCACGTAACTGAACACTTCGATGTGCGCCATTTGCACGCCGGCGGCGAGGGGAATGACCACCCAGTGCGGCACGCGCAATTGCCACAACAACTTCGCAGCGATGCTGAAAACGGCGAGCATGTAGATGAACCACAGCACGCCATACGGCTCGACGACGGCCAGCGCGAGTTCGCGCAGCATGTCGACGGGCGCGCGTGAGAAGATGCCGACCTTCAGCACGATCATGATGAAGGCCCACAGCGCGTAGAAATAAAAATAATGGATGACGCGCCGGTCAGCATAGCGCGGCCACGGCCGCGCAATCACCTGCGACAGAAACAGTCCGGAGATCAGGAAAAATTCCGGCATGCGGAACGGCGTCGCAAAGGCAATGAAATAATGCAGGAAGCCGACCGTGCCGGTGTACTCGCCGGTATTGTAGGCCGAATACATTGCGACGACCAAAATGATGGACAGGCCCTTGGCCATATCCACCCAGCTCATCCGCAGCGAATTGCTCATCATGTAACCCGGGACGCGTCCTGAACGTCGGGCTTATGTAGCATTCCTCACACTCGTCAATGCCGAATGGCCCCGGCGCCGCGCGGCTTTTTCCGTTCGTGTAGTGAATCAATTGTGTGGCAATTAATTTACTATGCCGGGCCTTTGGCGTTGGTAAATCTGCCCCTCGGATTTACGGTTGCCGCGGCCCGGTGGCGGAGTGGCGACGCAGAAGCCATGCAAGGTTTTCAGCCTGGTTCGATTCCAGGCCGGGCCTCCAATTTTCTTGAATGGTTGTGAGTTGACCGGCGCGTGGCGTCGGGTGCGGTGGAACAAACGTCTGAAAACAACGGCGTATTCGGGCAAACGCGGAATCGGCGCCGCACCACTCGTTAATAGGGTGTACAATACCCATATGGTTCGTGCCGTCCTTTTTCAGCCTCGTCGTTGAAGGCGGATCCATCACAGAAGGACTGCGACGCAATGAACTGGTTTGGCCCCCGGCCACCAAATACCGCGAAAGCGTTGATGACGTTTCCCAATCAAAGCCGGAGTTATGACCCGACGCGCCGCGCCGTGCGTTTCTGGGGCTACGACCGCTCGATGGAAAGTTCGTTCTTTGTGGCCTGCGACGCGCTCCGGCACATGCAGCCCGATCTGCAGCCCGACGAAGCCGGTTATCTGCAGGCTTTTGATCGAAACCGAAAATTTATCCATGAGATCGCTGCGAGGACCTATTCCCGCGGCCGCAAAAACATCTACGACCTCGTCGTCGCCGATTTTTCATAGACGTCAATTCCCGAGCATCACGCCGCGCGCGCTTCGCGCTACCGGCATTTTGCCATTTTCGACAAAGGAGAACGATACATGAGCAGCACAAAAGCAAAGCCTGCAAATCTGAACGTGAACGCCATTCCGAAGGACGGTTACGTGCTGTCTGTCGATGGAAAATTGAAATCCAGATTTGAAACCTCCGAAGATGCCATGACGGCCGGACTCAAACTCAAACAAACCTATCCGGTCCTTCAGGTCTCGGTGTGGGACGGGGCGGCGCAGACCCATACGGCGGTGACGTTGCCGGAGTAGCCCGTCCTTGGCGCGCCCGTGGCCGCCCCGACAGGTCACCCCTTCCCCAGCGCTCGCTTAACCCGCTACGATGCCTTCGGGGCAGGGCAATGAGACGGCGAGAATTCATTCTCGGTAGCGTGGCATCCGTGTGGCCGATTACGGCGCACGCGCAGCAGTCTGCGATGCCGCTGATAGGATTTCTCGACCCCACTTCGCTCAATGCATATGCGCCGTTTGTGGCGGCGTTCCGCAAGGGTCTTCGCGAAGTCGGCTTCGTTGAAGGTCAAAATGTGGCAATTGAATTTCGTTGGGCAGAGGGTCAATACGCTCGGCTACCGGAAATTGCCGCAGAGTTGGTGGAGCGTAAGGCGGCTGTGATTGTTGCGACCGGCATTACGGCGGCACGCGCAGCCAAGGCAGCAACGTCGAAGACTCCGATCGTTTTCAATACCGGCGGCGATCCGGTCAAATTTGGTCTCGTCAACAGCCTGAGCAGGCCGGGTCAGAATGTGACGGGCGTCGCATCCTTGGGCAAAATACTCGTGGCCAAACAGTTGGAAGTTCTGAATGAGCTCGTACCGCGCGCTGAGGCGATTGCCTTTCTTGTCAATCCCAACAATGCCGTCGCAGAGCTCGACACGAGCGATGTGCAAGCCGCTGCGAACACGCTGCGCAAGAAGTTGATCGTCGTCAAAGCCGGGATCAAGGAGGATCTCGCGAAGGCTTTTGCCGCCATCATTGCGCAACACGGCGGAGCGCTCGTCGTTCAGACTGATCCATTTTTCCTGGGTCAACGGGATGAAATATTGGCGCTCGCCGCGCACCACGCTGTCCCCGCGATTTATTATTTGAGAGACTATCCGGCTGCGGGCGGCCTGGTGAGCTACGGGACCAGTCTCTCCGATGCTCTCCGGCTGGTCGGCAACTATACCGGTCGCATTCTCAAAGGCGAAAAGCCGGGTGACTTGCCGGTCCAACAGTCGGTGAAAACCGAATTTGTCATCAATCTCAAGACTGCCAAAGCGCTCGGGCTTAGGGTACCGCTCGGCCTGTTGAATGCTGCCGATGAGGTGATCGAGTAGCGCGGGCGCTGCGAGACGAGAACCGGTATTTCAGGTATTCCACCGCTCACTTGCGCTCCTTTCCGGAGTGAGAAAATCCGATCGCTGTCGCGACAACGAAGAAAACCAGCACCAGTTTGAGATTGGCCAGCAGGAGAGCAGGCATCACGCGCCCCCGTGCCGAAGGGTGGCCGCGCTTAGTCCCTGGGCGTGCATGCAGCGCGCGGACATATCATCGGCCAAGCCATTCAATTCCACCTCAAGAACCCGAGGATCGATCCCATCAGCTTCCATCACCGCCCTGACGATGGAGTCGGATAACATGTCCTTGATGGTTGGTTCGGACCGGCTCTCGATGCGTCGGCCGATTGTCTGCAACATCATCTTCAACATGGTTTGTCCAATCCTGCAGCGTTGAGGTGTTTGTTAATTCGCGTGGGGCGTGGCTTTCGTTACGCCACGGCCGGAAGTTTTTCCCCGTCAGGAACCGGCTGCCAAATATTCTGGTCGTCAGGGTTACGACACAGACAGCGAAAGCATGAACGGCTAGGTCGGGCGCGGTTACGTCATGCGCGTGCACGAAATTGAGCAGCGTCGCGGCAGCGGCACTGCAGGCCAGCCCGCAAACGATCGAGGTGAGGTTTGGCCGAAGTGAATAGCCGGACCGCAACATGAAAATGCAAAGGATCGAGAGGGGTACGCCTACGCCCAGAATGAAAATCAGACAGTTGTCCGTTCCCCCGAGTGCGACCGGGCTGTCGCCAACGTCAGGCGGCGGTCCGAGACAGTGAACGGTGCTGGCACCAATCCAAAGAATGATTGCCGGGACGGGCACCAGTGCCCAGCCCGGTTTCCGGTCAGGCAGGCTGAGTTGAAAAGCCGCAATCCCGGCGAGCACCGCGGTCAACATTGACCCGATTGCGGACGCGCAGAGATCGAACGAAGCGGCGAACCGCCGCACGACGGGTTCGGGGTCGTGGACCATGACAAGCACGACCGCGAGGCCGGCGACGAGCGCCAGCCAGGCGAGCACCCGCCGGAGCGGCGACGTCAGACGGCGGATCGGTGTGAGATCGGCCGCAAGGACGTCAATCAATCGGTCATTCGAAGCGGCATTTGAAACCATGTGTCAGTCCTCTTCGCCAATGTGGGCGCGCAATGATTTGATCGCTCGGTGCCAGTTGACGCGGAGCGACCCCTCGGTCCGCTTCGCCACCACCGCCGCATCGGCGATGGAATGGCCGCGGAGCGCGAGATGTTCAACAGCGTCGCGCTGCCGGGCCGGCAGGGCGACGATTGCAGCGTCGAGGAGGGCGGTGCGATCTCGCGCGAAAGCCGTCGCCTCCGGGCCGGCACTCAGATCGGGATGATTTTCATAGGCGAGCGGGGCATGAACTTCGCGCGCTGTCGTGCGGCCGGCGCGCCGTATGCCATCAATGGCACGCCGTTGTGCAATTGTCCGGAGCCAGGCCGTGAATGAGCGGCCCGGATCATAGGTTCGCCGCGCTCCGTGAATGGCGAGCAAGGTCTCTTGCACCACATCGTCGATCCGGTCGGGGTGCACGCCCTGATGCCGCGCGACCCGTTTGATGAAAGGGGTACAGGCGCGCAACAAAGCTTCGTAGGCGCTCCTGTCACCTGCCTGGGCGGACGCCATCCAGGCGCTCCAGAGCTGATCCGTTTCCTGTGCGGATCCGGTGGGCTCCGGTCCCGAGGGAAAATCGGGGGCGAGTTTCAAGCGTGCGGCGTTGCTCATCATGGCCCCCCGATCGATCTCGGGCCGGCAACATCATGCGCAGCGGCGGCCTTGCATTGCGGGTGCTGTATCAGAGTCAATGCGGTCGGCGCGCATGTGCGCGCAGCCTCGATAAACATGTGAGAAGACTCCCGGGATTCCAACGGCGCGGTGGATTCGAATCGCCAATATTTTGGCGAACGCGGTCAGAACCGTGGCGGACGTTCGAGGCGGGAGCCGTGGGTGTTTGTCAGCACCGCAGAGGGCGCCATGGCGAAGCGGTATAGTTTCTGCTCAGCCGACGTTAATTGATCGGCCGTGGATTGTTCGAGACCGATAAGTCCGGAGGACGCGCAAGGCGCAACGCTCCGCGAGTGGCTGCCAGACGGACAGGATTTGTGCGGCTCTGCCGGCGCAGGCCCTGGCAAAACTTTCTGCACCGAAACGGTGACGAACGATTCTGTCACCGCGGCGGCGCGCAGGCCCGCGTTGAGCGATATGGACAGCATCGCCACGATGCACAGGCACGCCATTAAGGCGCGCTTCGTGGGGAAAATTGAGGCGTCTGATCGCATCGTTTCAGAACAAATCCGGTCGTTGGCGTCGCGCACTGTGGCCTCGTCAGGCCGTCACGACAAAATAACGTGTGTGTGAACGTGTTTTTGAAGGGACTTGCGCGGAAACTCGCGTCCGGCCCGCCATTGATCGATTGAAAGCGGACCCGCGCCGCCGAATGCAAGCGCGACCAGACCCGATAGATAGAGCAGGATAATTTCATATCCAACCGGGCCAAATTTTGTCCCGGTTGCCGTGACCTCGACCAGGTTCACCGAAAAGAACCCGTAGCGCAGGTGGATCGTGAACAATGCGGTCAGCAGCACGACCATCATTGGCAGGCTGACCAAAGGTACGAAGGCACCGATCAAAACGGCAAAACCGCCGATCAGCTCGGTCAGGCATGTCAGCCATGCCATGAGATGGGGAAAAGGCACGCCGATCGTGTGAAGAACCACGGCAAAGTTGTCTGGCCCGCGAGAAAACTTTGCGTAACCGTGCATGATAAAACCGTATCCCACGATCAAGCGCAGCGGGATCGGCACCCATCGGCCAAACACTGGAAGATCAAGCCTCCAAGCACCGGCTTGAGCGGGAGATTTCGCGACCAAGTTTAAAGTCATGACAGCGACTCGCGGGTTTGTATCCGAGGTTCGCTATCTATTCGCGCCTGGTTTACGGATGTTACGGACGTTCACGCAAATGCGATCAGCCCATTAGTCTTTCGTCTGACCCTCGAGGCACGGCTATTTCGAAATGCAGCAATGCCGATTGCGCATTGGTCTTTGCAGGGCAACTGCGTCGCGGAAAATAAACAATGAGGTCAACAAAAAGCGAAACGATCCGCCGCTGCGGCCAATAGGCTTTTGAACATTTTATTCCATGACGCTTTCGTGAGTGCCACTCCCGATGTCGTGACTTCATCGTGTGTTGCTGCCGAACCGGCGCGGCGCCAGATAGCGGGCTCAGCAAGAAAGTATCTTGCCCTCAATGGAGTTGAACTATGAACACCGTCATCAAGATTGTTTTTGCGTCTGCGCTTGCCCTGTCGGGCGCCGTTCCGGCGTTCGCCGGCCATGCCTCAAAAATGAGCCACCGCGCGGATCACAGCCAGGTCGAGCGCGTTCGCACGGACGCCGCGACGGACGCGAACGCTTACGCTCCAATCGGCGCGCCGAGCGACCCGGGTCCTGATTTTGGAATTGGCAGTCAGAGCTGAGCGTTTTCCCCGACCTCAACACTTGCTGCCGAGAGGCCGCCTGCAACGGCGGCCTCTTTTTCAGATCAGGCGGTACCATGACTGTAAGCATGACTGTTCCCATCCTTCGTGTCGCGCGGCCCAGCGATGACCTCAACGGCCTTTTGCGGTTTTACTGCGATGGCCTCGGTCTCATGGCGCTGTGCCGGTTCGAGGATCACGTCGGATTCGATGGAATCATGCTGGGACGGGAAGACGCGCCCTACCACTTCGAGTTCACAAAGAGGCATGGCTACGTACGAACAGCCGCTCCGACAGAAGACGACCTGCTCGTTTTCTACTATCCCGACATTTTCGATTGGCACGCTGCCGTCCGGCGAATGCTCGGCGCCGGATTTGCGCCGGTCCCCGCCGCCAATCCCTATTGGGATCGGGACGGGGTGACATTCCAAGACCCCGACGGATATCGGGTCGTCCTGCAGAATTCGTACTGGGATCGCTGATCTTTCAAAGGGCCGGCGATGCGGCCTCACTGCCGCTCATAAACAAAATCCTAACGTCAGCGATCGAATTGCACGGGATATTTTCGACGCTTTAACCACTAAAATCCAAACCCGGAAATAGTCAGAATCAATAAATGGATAAGTGCGAACCTCCATCGATCTCGACATTCGTGCATTCATCCTGCAGCGGGACCGCGACAGTCCGTCGGAATGGGTTGACTAGATGTCTGTTATTCCTTTCATCAGCGCCCAAAAAATAGCCGGCCTTGCGACGACAACATTCGCCTCGCTGAAAACCACCAGCATTGCGGCCCTGGCTACGACCCAGGTGGCCGTCCTGAATGCGGCGCAGATCAATGCGTTGACATCGACCAGTCTGCAATACCTGGCTGCAACGCAGGTCCAGGCGCTCTCCTCGACGACCATAGGTGGTCTGATCGAGGCGCAGATCGAGGCTTTCACAACCACCCAGATCACCGAGCTGACGTCGACCCAGGTGAGCGCGCTGACCGCCACCGAAATCGGCGCATTGTCGTCGACCGAGCTGCAGAATCTGTCGACCACGCAGGCCAACGCGCTGACCGCTGCCCAGATCGGCGCGCTGAGCACGACAGTGCTCGACACGCTGACCACCACGCAGCTGGCGGCGCTGACCACGACGCAGGTGCAAGGTCTGACCACGACCCAGCTCAATGCGCTGTCGACCGGCAACCTGAATGTGCTTGACGTCACCGCGCTCCAGGCCGGGCAGGTGGCGGGCCTGAGCACCACGACGATCGGCAACCTCACCACCACGCAGGTGGCGGCACTGACGCCGGCCGCGGTGGCGGCGTTGAATGCCAGCCAGATCGGACAGCTGACCACGACCGAGCTGCAGGATCTCTCGACCACACAGGCCAACGCGCTGACCGCGGCCCAGATCGGATCGCTGAGCACGACCGTGCTCAACAACCTGACCCCCACGCAGGTAGCGGCGTTGACCACGACGCAGGTGCAGGGCCTTTATTGGGCGCAACTCAATAGCCTGTCGACAACCAATCTAAATGCACTGGAGGTCGCGCTGCTGTTGCCCGTTCAGGTGGTCGGGCTTAGCACCACGACCATCACTGACCTGACCTCGGACCAGGTCGGGGCGCTGAGCGCGGCAGAAATCGGTGCGCTGACAGTGGCGGGGGTCAACAGCCTCACGACCACCGAAGTCGCGGCGCTCACGACAACGCAGGCCGGCGGCCTGACGAGCGCCCAGATCGCCGGGATGACGACGACCAACTTCAGTGCATTGTCGAGCACGAGCGGCATACCGGGTCTGAGCACAAGCGCGATCGCCGGACTCACGACCACCGAGATCAACAGTTTGACCACGACACAAGGGAATGCCTTTGTCATGGCTCAGATCGCGGTCATGTCGCTTGACGTGGCGGATGCGCTAGCGGCTCTCATTCAGTAAAGCGCACTGATCCTCAATATTACTTGATCATCTGGTAGAGCCGCTGGTCATACAGGCTACCGCTCATCGGAAGAAGGGCCTCGCGGAATTTGCGGGTATGGTCGGCGACCTCGTGCTTTTGCAAGGCAGTATTTCCGCGCCATACCTCGACCAGCGTCAGGTGATTGGGCCGGCTGCTCTGTTGCAAGACGTCGAAGCGCAGGGCACCGGCGTCCTGCGCGCTGTCGATGCTCAATTGCTTGAGAGCGGCAAGACCCTCATCCTTTTTCGCGCCAATGAGATCGACGTGCGTCAGCGCATACACTGACCCTGCACCGGCGGCCTTGGACTTGCCGACTGCAAAGCCGGTGTGCGAACGCGCATCAATTGGGGCCGCGAGATAGGGCTTGAGCTTGTCACGCAATTGCGTGATGTCCGCCGCTGCGGCTTGGCTCGCCTGCGCCTTGGCGTCACTCCAGACTTCCAGGATGGCGAATTGCTGCGGCCGCCCGATGCCCTGGAGAACTTCAAAGCTGCGGTTTCCCGTTTGCTTGCGGCTCGTATCGCGCAGCGCGCGCAGCGCGGAGATCGCCTTGGTCAGCGCGGAGGGCGGAGCAACGTCGATATAACTGACGATGTAAGTTGCACCGGCATCCTGGGCGCGGGCCGATGCGAGTCCGGCAATCAGACCGGCAGCAATGACAACTCCAAATAGGCGGCATATCATTGTTTGCTTTCTCCCCGACGACACGGTTCTCACGAATTCGATTTCATTTAACACGGCCGCGACCACTGGGATCAATTTGTCGCTGGCGGTGCGACGGCCGCTGATTGGTTACTGCGTTTGATCGCCTCGGCGACAAAGCCCGATGCCTTCATGTCCTCGACAAAGGTACGGAGATAGCGCGCGCCGGCCACGCGGCCTTTGGGCGTGCCCATCGCCTGCTGAATTTCCATGAAATGTCCGTCCATCACGCGCACCTCGGGGTGGTCCTTGGCGTAGGCGACCAGCGGCTGTTTCACCCCGGCGGCGGCTTCGAGCTTTTCGTTGACGAACATCTCGATCATTGCGCGCCCGCCGCCCGTTGGCGCCCGGGCGATGGTGGCGTTCTTGATCGTGCGGGTCAGGTAGAGATCATAGGCCGAACCCACGCCCACGGCGATGCGCACGCCGGGACGGTCGACGTCGGCGATCTCCTTCAACGGAGAATCCTTTGGCACCATGTAGGTGCCCTCGATGATGACATAGGGTGCGCTGAACTCGATCTCGGCGGCGCGCACCGGCTCGATCGCGACAAAGGCGATATCCCACACATTGTCTTTAACCGCGCCAAAAACCTTGCCGGCGGCGCTATAGATGACGAATTCAACCGGAACGCCAAGCCGCCGCCCGAGCTGCAGCGCGAGATCTGGCGTAATGCCTTTCGGCTGGCCGGTCGCCGCGTCCGTCTGTGCCAATACCGAGTTGCCAAGGTTGATCGCCGCTCGCAGTTTTCCTGCGGGCGCAAGATCTTTCAGCACGTCGGCCGGTACGGCGCTCTGGGCCAGGCCGGAAACCGTCGCAGCAAGAAGCATGGAAGCAGCAGAGAGAAATGTATGCATGGCATTCCTTTCGTGGATGGCGCCGGCCGTGGCCTCTCGCACATCATCGGTATTGATGACGGTTAGAATGTAGCAATGAGGGGTTGCGCCGCCTATGCACGAAATGTCCGCTTTTGACCGAAAGGGGACAATGGCTGCCTACGGAGAAATGCGACTGACGAACGACTGTTGCCCTTTGGGCCAATTCAAGGGCCCTGCACTTTTATGCAAACATCAGTGCAGGAGTGAGCCATGACGAAAATTCTTTCTTCGATAGTTGTGATCGGTGCGGTCGTGCTCGCCTTATTGGGCAGCAGGGCCCTTTCCGCACAGGACAAGTACACTGTGAAAGTGCCGGGTGGGCTCGCGTTCTCTGAGTTCAGGGGATACGAAGGCTGGCAGGTTCTTGCCACCAGTCAGAACGACAAGTTGGTCGCTGTGATCCTCGGCAATCCCGTGATGATCCGCGCCTACCGGGCCGGCGTTCCCGGTAACGGCAAGCCTTTCCCCAACGGCGCCAAGATGGCGAAGATCCATTGGAACCCGGAAAAGAGCCAATACTTCCCGGATACGACGGTGCCGGGCACCCTGCACGATGTCGACTTCATGGTGAAGGACAGCAAGAGATTCGCGGACAGCGGCGGATGGGGATGGGCCATGTTCAAATTTGACGCCGCCTCCGATACGTTCGCGCCCGGCACCTTGGACGACCAGCCGCCGCAGGCGCACGATGCCAAGTGCGGGTTCGCGTGCCACACGCTAGCGAAGACAAGAGATTACGTTTTCACGGATTACGGGAAGCGGTGAACGGATTTGTTATCAAGGCCGAAACGGACTGTGGCGCGCCTTAGCTAAGCGTGCCGTGTCCGCTTTTTATAGATGAGTCAGGCCAAGGATACGACTGACAAGCCATGTGGCAACGGCCCATCCCGCTCCGGTGAAAAATCCCACGCAAGCCCAAACGACAATCAGTTCAAGATTGACCTTCGTCGGCATTGAATTTCTCCCTTTTAATATCGCGCTCCAGGCTACCGCGATTAGCACAGGGTTTGATCTCATCGGTGTCAAGCGGTTCGACGTTCGCTGGTGGCCCGTGCCTGGCCTGCTGACCGCGCCGCTGAATCTCCGCTAATTGCTCAAAGCGAACATGCGAGACTGCATTTAGCTTATTTCCAACGGGAATTGGTGCCGGTACGATGGTTGTCAGCCATTAGGCGCCGGCATGGCTACAAACGAGCAATGGCAGCTGACCATGAAGGCGGCAGAGCTGTACGAGCGGTGTCCCGCTCGATACATCCTCGGTCCGTGGGCGCCGCTGCTTGTCGAAACGGCTCGTCTTGCAGTGGGCGAACGGGTGTTGGACGTGGCCTGCGGGACCGGCGTCGTGGCTCGCGCTGCAGCAGAACGTGTCGGCCGTGGCGGCCGCGTTGTCGGCATCGATCTCAATCCGGGAATGATCGCGGTCGCGCAATCGCTTCCAGCGATCGATGGTGCACCAATTGAATGGTTTGAGCGCAGCGCGCTCGATCTTGGACTGGATGACGCCAGCTTCGATGCCGTTCTTTGCCAGCAGGGCTTGCAATTCTTTCCGGATAAAGCAATCGCACTGAGAGAGATGCGCCGGGTCCTCGCCGGCAATGGTCGTCTGGCGCTCAGTGTTTGGAGTAACACCGGCCTTTACAATACCGCCGTCAGCGCGGCACTAGCTCGGTTTGTGGGCGGTGAGGTTGCGGCTCGTTTCAACGCGTCTCGGAACACTCCCACTGCCGGCGAATTACGCCGGCTCGTTACGGAAGCCGGCTTTTCGGATGTAGACGTGAGCGTTTCTCGCATCAATGTACACCTGCCGCGGGTAGACAAATTCGTGCTGGATCATTTGGCGGCAACGCCGGTTGCAACGGCTGTTGCAACTGCAGATGCGGCGGCGCGCAAGCAGATTGGTGCGAGCGTAATGGAACAGTTGCTGAGGTACGCCGACGGTGACGGTATTACCTACCCGGAAGAAACCCATGTGTTGACGGCCCAAGCGAGGTGATCACAAGGCACGCCAACCTTAGCCAAACTCGGTATGAGTCATGGCGATTTTGACTTCGCGTGCGAATGAGATCAGGGAAAAAGTGAAAAGCCCAAGCGACGTTGTGAAAAGGATGGCCGCGCCTGGCTCGTGCCGAATCCCGAAGTACGCACTTCCGAATGCGGCGATCATGAGAAGGCAGGTCGAAATACCACTTGCGACCGCCCAGTAGATCGCCCGGTTGACGAGGGACGCTCGCAATTTCAGCTGAGGCAGGGCGGCTTTGACAGCGGCCTTTTTAATGTCGTCATCGGGGATGTCGTTGATCGCCCGCGATCGATCGACGATGCGGCTCATGTGCGAGACCAACACCGAAAGGAATGACGCCACTGCGCCCAAGAGGAAGGCGGGAGCCGCAGCCTGGGATATCACGAGTGAAAGCTGATCGAGCGTTACGACTTCAGGCAACATCACGAGCCTCCATGGATTGCGCTGCTTAGTCTCGAGTGAGGCAAGATTATACTGCTTATGGCCGTGCCCCGGCGCGGACTTTGCTTCTGGCCCATAGCGGACATTCAGCTTGTTTAGGTGTTAGAGTGGGTGATCGCCGGTCCATATGAGGCACGTTTCCGGTGACTGAGAGTCAGGTACTCCCGCCTACAACAAGGAAGACCTGATGACCCTCTACAAGCCGGCGACCGATTATTCCAACTCCATTGTGCGACCAAACTGCACCAAGTGCGGAACGGCGACGTTGTTGTTCGGAATAGAGTCAGCAGACCGCCCGGGCTACGAGCTCCTTACTTTCGAATGCCCAAACTGCAAACATATTGAAACTGCGGTCGGGAAAGCCGAGTAGGCCGCCCGCTATTGGGCAGACGGACATCGCGCGGGCACGCGATCTTTATTCACTCATAACGCAAACGGTCTTGCCGAAAATTGGGCAACGCGGACAGCAACGCCGCGTATTGGACCACCGTCCAACTCGATTGCCGCTGATTTTAGGCTCACCGTCCTTCGACGCGGACGAACGATCGATCTCAGGAGTTTCACCGATGGATACGGCCAAGATGTCCGAAGACATCAACCATCATCGCCGTCGCTTTTTCGGCATTGCCGCCATGACCATTGCTGCCACCCAGCTTGGCATTGCCGGATCCGCGCACGCACAATCGGGCAGGCCAAAACCGGCAGATCTACCCGCCATCAAGCCGGGCACGAACACATCCTTCGGGCCGCTCAAGCAGGTCGATGCCGGTGTCCTGAATATCGGATACGCCGAAGCTGGTCCTGCCAACGGCCCTGTCGTCATCCTTCTGCACGGCTGGCCTTATGACATTTACAGCTTTGCCGATGTCGCGCCTTTGCTGGTGTCGGCGGGCTACCGGGTGATCGTCCCCTATGTGCGCGGCTATGGCACGACACGCTTTCTTTCAAGCGAAACGTTCCGCAATGGCCAGCCG
Organism: uncultured Alphaproteobacteria bacterium; assembly: GCA_963831275.1. Classification (GTDB taxonomy): domain Bacteria; phylum Pseudomonadota; class Alphaproteobacteria; order Rhizobiales; family Xanthobacteraceae; genus Pseudolabrys. Next base: position 402,440 of record CAWHPN010000002.1, read on the forward strand.
TCGGCGGTCGCTGCCGATACCATCGCCTTGATGGACGCTCTCAAAATCGAGAAGCCGATCCTCGCCGGTTTCGATTGGGGCGCGCGCACGGCCAACATCATCGGCGCGCTTTGGCCGGAACGCTGCAAAGCGATGGTGTCTGTGAGCGGCTATCTGATCGGCAGCCAGGAAGCCGGCAAGATGCCGTTGCCGCCGCAGGCCGAACTCCAATGGTGGTATCAGTTTTATTTTGCCACCGAACGTGGCCAGGCAGGCTACGACAAAAACCGGCACGACTTTAACAAGCTCATCTGGCAACTCGCGTCGCCGAAGTGGAATTTTGATGATGCCACGTTCGATCGAAGTGCGGCATCCTTCAACAATCCGGATCACGTCGGTATCGTGGTCCATAATTATCGGTGGCGGCTCGCCCTGGCTGAAGGCGAGGCCAAATATGCCGATCTGGACAAGCGGCTGGCGACAGGCCCGGTCATCACCGTGCCCACCATCACCATGGAAGGTGATGCCAATGGTGCGCCACACCTGGAGCCCAGCGCCTATGCCAAAAAATTCTCGGGCAAATATGCGCACCGGCTCATCCCGGGCGGTATCGGGCACAACCTGCCGCAAGAAGCCCCGCAAGCCTTTTCCCAGGCCGTCGTCGACGTCGACAGTTTCTGATCGGCGCTAACGCGAGGCAGTGCCGCAATTGCCGCGGCTTACAGCTTCTCCACAAAGCTATCCACCACGCGCTTTTCGCCCGCCTTGTCGAAGGCGATGGTCAGCTTGTTGCCATCCACGGCGACCACGTTGCCGTTGCCGAATTTCTGGTGAAACACGCGCTCGCCGGCCGTGAATGATGAAGTCGTACCGGTGGATTTCGCGATCAGTTCGCCTTCGATCACCAATGGTTTGCGGCCGGCTTCACGTTTTGCGGCGCCACGGCGAATCTTTTTCGGCGCCACGTGCTCGCCGTCATCGTCGCCGCTGTCATCGAATACGCCATCCGGCACATAGCGCGGCTGGCCGTTGTCGTGGAATCCGCCGCTTCCCTTGCGCGCCTTTGCGCGCTGCCAGCCCGGCGTGGAATAGCCGGAGCCGAAGGCATTCATCTCGTCGAAGCGCGAGGCGCCGTAGCCCGACATGCCGAAGCCGCCGGTGCCGCCCGCCGCTTCCTTCACCTCCACGTGCGCCTCCGGCAGCTCGTCGAGGAAACGCGACGGCACCGTCGAGGTCCACAGGCCGTGGATGCGCCGGTTGGTGGCGAAATAGATCTTGGCGCGCTTGCGCGCGCGCGTGAGGCCGACATGGGCGAGGCGGCGCTCTTCCTCCAGGCCGGCGCGGCCGCTTTCGTCGAGCGAGCGCTGATGCGGGAAAAGGCCTTCCTCCCAGCCCGGCAGGAACACGCAGTCGAATTCGAGGCCCTTGGCCGAATGCAGCGTCATTATATTAACTGCCTGCTCGGCCTCGGCGCCTTCGCGGTCCATCACCAGCGAGATGTGTTCGAGGAAGCCTTGCAGGTTCTCGAATTCCTCCATGGAGCGTACCAGCTCCTTGAGGTTTTCCAGCCGTCCGGCGGCATCGGCCGAGCGGTCCTTCTGCCACATGTCGGTGTAGCCGGATTCATCAAGCACGATCTCGGCGAGCTCGGTGTGCGGCATTGAATCTTTCCCCGCGCGCCAGCGCTCGAAGCTCGCCATCAGGTCGCGCAGCGCAAACCGCGGTTTCGGCTTCATCTCGTCGGTGGCGGAAAGGGCGGACGCCGCTTCGGTGAGCGGGATGCGTTTCTTGCGTGCGTAGTCGTGCAGCATCTGCAGCGTGGCGTCGCCGAGGCCGCGCTTGGGCACGTTGACGATGCGTTCAAACGCAAGATCGTCGGCCGGCTGCGCGATCACGCGCAGATAGGCGAGCGCATCGCGGATTTCCATGCGCTCGTAGAACCGGGGACCGCCGATCACGCGATAGGGCAGGCCGAGCTGGATGAAACGATCTTCGAATTCACGCATCTGGAACGAGGCGCGCACCAGAATGGCGATCTCGTCGAGCGGGTGGTCCTCGCCGCGCTCGCGCGCCTGGCGCTGGAGCTGCTCGATCTCCTCGCCGATGGCACGGGCTTCTTCCTCCGAGTCCCAGGCACCGGTGACCTGCACCTTCTCGCCCAGCTCGTCTTCGGTGCGAAGCGTCTTGCCGAGGCGGCCTTCATTGTGTGCGATCAGCTGGCTGGCTGCCGCCAGGATGTGGCCGGTCGAGCGGTAGTTGCGCTCGAGGCGGATGACCTTGGCGCCAGGGAAGTCGTGATCGAAACGCAGGATGTTGTCGACCTCCGCTCCGCGCCAGCCGTAGATCGACTGGTCGTCGTCGCCGACGCAGCAGATGTTTTTGGGGTGGCGCTGAGAGTTTTCGTTGCGCGCAAGCGATACACTCGGCGTAGCTCCCTCTCCCCGCTGGGGAGAGGGTTGGGGTGAGGGGGAAGGGGACGCGCGAGAGTCACCTTCCCCCTCACCCGGCTCGCTCCGCTCGCCACCCTCTCCCCGCTGGGGAGAGGGAACCTGGGGCACAGCCGTGCCAGCGCCACTCGTCTGCGCCAGCAACTTCAGCCACAGGTACTGCGCGACGTTCGTATCCTGATATTCGTCCACCAGGATGAACCTGAAGCGCTCCTGAAACGAGCGCAGCACGTCGGCGTTCTGCCGGAACAGCCGGATGTTCTCCAGCAGCAGATCGCCGAAATCGGCCGCGTTGAGCGTTTTCAGGCGCTCCTGATAGGCAATGTAAAGTTTCTTGCCCTTGCCGTTGGCGAAGGTCGCAGCTTCGCCGGAGGGCACCTGCTCAGGCGTGAGCCCACGATTTTTCCAGCCGTCGATGAGCATCGCAAGCACGCGCGCGGGCCAGCGCTTTTCGTCGAGCTTCTCGGCCTCAAGGATCATCTTGATGAGACGGATCTGATCGTCGACATCCAGGATCGTGAAATTGTTCTTCAGGCCGACCAGCTCGGCGTGCCGGCGCAATATCTTCACGCCGATCGAGTGGAAGGTGCCGAGCCAGGGCATGCCTTCCACGATCTGCCCGACCATCTGGCCGACGCGGTTCTTCATCTCGCGCGCCGCCTTGTTGGTGAAAGTCACCGCAAGGATCTGGCTCGGATGTGCGCGGCCGAGATTGAGGATGTGCGCGATGCGCGTGGTGAGCACGCGGGTCTTCCCGGTGCCGGCGCCGGCCAGGACCAGCACCGGGCCGTCCAGGGTTTCCACCGCCTCGCGCTGCTCCGGATTGAGATCGGCGAGATAGGGCGCGGCGCGGGCGCCGAGCGCGCGCGCGGCAATGCCGCCCGCAACCGGTTGCGGGTTCAATGGAGCAGGCTCGTTACGTTTGGGCTCGGCCATGTTGTCCGGGGCAATGGGCAGGCGGGAATGCCGCCGGCGAATCTGTGCATAGCAAAGATGGCACTCATGGATGCCATTTTCGAGGCTGTTTTGCCCGCTTGTTTGCCCCTGTATGCAGATTTAGCGTGATTTTTCACGAGAAAAACAACGGAGGAACTCCCGTGCGATTGAAAGACAAGGTGGCGCTGGTGACCGGCGGCGGCCGCGGTATCGGCCGCGATATCGCGCTCGCTTATGCGCGCGAGGGCGCCCATGTCGCCATCAATGACGTCGATCCGGCGACCGCGGAGGCAACCGCCAAAGATGCCGCCGCGCTCGGCAGCAAAAGCCTTGCAGTGGTGGCCGATATCGCGAAATCCGCCGATATCGCACGGCTGGTCGAGACGATCGTCAAGGAGCGCGGGCGCATCGACATTGTCGTCAACAACGCGATGAAGATCGTGCCGGGGAAACTCGAAGCGCTGCCGGAAGCGGCGTGGGACACGACGATGAACATCGGCCTTAAAGGGGCTTTTCTCGTGAGCCAGGCCGCCGCGCAGCACATGATCGGGCAGAAGTCGGGCGCCATCGTGAACATCGCCTCGATCGCCGGGCTGTTTCCTTACAACTGGGCGGGCGCTTACAGCGTCGTGAAGGCAGGGCTGATCATGCTGACGAAACTGCAGGCGATGGAATGGGCGCCTTACGGCATCCGCGCCAATGCGATCACGCCCGGATACATCCGCACGCCCGGCACCGAGGCGATGTATGCCGATCCGGAGATTTACGAGGGCCGGCGCAAGGGTGTGCCGATGGGGCGGGTCGGTTCAGGCGCGGACATTGCCGGGCCGGCTGTGTTTCTCGCCAGCGACGAGGCGCGTTACACGACCGGCAGCGTGGTGGGCGCCGACGGCGGTCAGGCCGTCGGCTATTTCCTCACCGTACCCGGACGACGGTTTTCCGGCGGACGGATCGACTGAAGATCTCCGGATCTTCGTCGCGCAATTCGCCGCCGAGGATGCCGGCGAGCGTCGCCGCGACCGCGCCGAACAACAGCGCCATGAACGACCAGAACGAGAAATAGGCGGCCGCCGTGCGGGCCGCATCGCTCAGCGGCGCAGCCGACGGCGTATGCGGTGTCAGCGCCGCGGCAACCGCGATCACGATCGCCATGATGCCGACGCCAACCACCCACACCATGAAGCCGTGCGCGGCGTCGCGGAACATCGTTTCCGGTCCGGGGATATGGTCGCGGATGCGCAGGCGCGCGGCGAGATATCCGCCGGTCGTATAAGCGATGGCCTGCGTGATGATGAGCCAGATCGCGCCGGTAATCGTCATCGTGGTCGTGCCCGGTCCCGAATAGGGCGAGGAAATGACAAGGCCAACGCCGCTGCCCAGCGAAATGAAAATGAATGACACCGCCCAGGCGGCCAATGCGCCGGCGATGACAACGCTCCAGACAAATGGCGTGCGAGCGCCAGAAATTTCGATAGCCATATGCGTCTCCAGCCTTGGGACGAACCACCATCCGGGTTCCCGGGTGTAACAAGGCAAAACTGCGATGGTTCCGTTTTTGTCGCGCGCGATGGAACAAAGTTTTTGCCGGCTCATTAGCGAGCGTAGGTAACGCAAATTTTCAGGAGGCCGCGATGGGCCTGGTCGTAACGCTTCTTCTCATTGGCTTGGTCGCCGCCATTCTCGGATTTGGCGGCGTGGCTGGCGCATCATTCGCGATGGCAAAGATCATTTTCTTTATCATCCTGATCATGCTGCTGATTTCGATCGTCTTTGGCACCATGGGCTCCCGGCGTTTCTGGTAGGTCGCACACGCCGTCCTTGTCACTACCGGGTTGCTCCCCGCCTTCTGTCATCACCGGGCGTGATCCAATGACGCGCACGCCAGATACTCCGGTCGTCCTCGCGAAAGCGGGGACCCGGCAATCGGGCTGACGGGCCGAACTCGTCGCTTGACTTTAATCCTATCATTGAATATAGTCCTACCAATCCTGCTCAACGTGAGGGGCGTCATCTAGAGGCGTCTTGATGGTGGGGCAGGGTGCGGCGCCTGCGGGCGTGCTGGATTACGCACAGCACGCACTCGGGCGGCGCCGGGGCTCCGCCCGGCGGCCACTATGGGCTGCCTGCCAGGAGCTTGGCTGACGGATGGCCCGCGCGTTGCGCTGGTCAACGAAAAGCGCGGCCGGCGCCGGAAGGAGAACGCTGCGATGGCGCGCCGAGAGGCGCCCGTGCTCTCGAGAGGGAGTACGGCACTGAACGAACAATGGTTGCGCCACTTGGCGCGCCATCCCCCTCAATTGGAGGGGACAAGGAGAACGGACTACGGCGTACCCGGCGCCGCAAAGAATACGGGCGCTGACGCGCGCCCACATGACAACCCGGGGCTGTTTGACAATTGAATCTGTAAGGCGCGCCTCGTCCCAGTCATGGCCGGGCACAGCCGTCCGAAGGACACTGCGCCCTTAAGCGACCCTGTGCTAGAAAATTGCCCCACGTCACCGGTTGCGGATTTCTGAATTGGACACGCAAGTCATTATTGTCGGCGCCGGCCCGGTCGGGCTCACGCTCGCGATCGACCTCGGCCGTCGCGGCGTGCGCTGCATCCTGCTCGAGCAGAAAGACGCACCGCAGTTCTTGCCGAAGATGGAACGGTGCAACGCCCGCACCATGGAAATCTACCGGCGCATGGGCCTGGCGCAGAAAGTCCGCGATGCCGGATTTCCGCGCGATGTGCCCATGGACGTATTCATCGTCACATCGCTGATTGAGCCGCCGCTTTTGCATCTGCCTTATCCGTCGGTCGCGCAGGCGCAGGCGGAGATCGCCGCCTGTACCGACGGCTCGATGCCGCTTGAGCCCTATCAGCTGATCTCGCAATACACGCTCGAACCGCTGCTCAAGTCGGTGGCGGAAAGCCTGCCGAGCGTGGATGTGCGTTACGGATGCGAGTTCATCTCATTCGAGCAGGATAACGCCGGCGTGCGCGCCCGCGTCAAACGCGGCGGCGCGGAGTCCAAGTTGAGTGCGCACTATCTCGTCGGTTGCGACGGCGGATCGAGCAATGTGCGCCGCCAGCTCGGCATCAAACTGCAGGGTGAGGCGAACCTCTTGCAATTCCGGCAGGCGCTTTATCGCTGCGACGACCTGTTCGCGCGCATCCCGATCGGCAAAGGGCGGCACTATCACGTCGCCGACGCGCATTCGACCTTCCTGATCGTGCAGGATTCCACCCGGCATTTCACGCTGCATGCGGTGGTCGACAGCGACGACGAGATGAAGGTCATGTTCGAGCGGACGGTCGCAATGCCGGTGACCTACGAGATGCTCTCGTGCCAGCCGTGGCGGCAGAATCTGCTGTTGGCCGACAGTTACGGGGCCGGGCGCGTACTTCTTGCGGGCGACGCGGTGCACCTCGTCATCCCGACCGGTGGGCTCGGCATGAATAGCGGTGTGGGCGATGCCATTGATCTGTCGTGGAAACTCGCCGCCTGCCTGCAAGGTTGGGGCGGGCCCGGTCTGCTGGCATCCTACGACGTCGAACGCCGGCAAATTGGTGCGCGCAATGTCGAGGCCTCGCGCCATGCCTCGCGCGGCCGGCGCGCCTGGCGCGCAGCCTACAAGGCCGATATCCGCGACAAGACCCCGGAAGGGGAAGCCACGCGCGCCAACCTCGCGCGCATTGCCGATGTCGAGCAGCGCAAAAGCAACGAAATGATCGGCGCCGAGCTCGGATATCGCTACGAGGGCTCGCCCATCATCGCGCCGGAGGCGGGCGAGCCGCCGGCGGCGAATTTCATGACATACGAGCCGACGACATGGCCCGGCGCGCGCCTGCCGCACGTCTGGCTTTCCGACAAGACGGCGCTGCATGACCGTATCGGCGATGGCTACACGCTGTTGCAATTGGGCGGCGCGCAGGGGGGCGCGGCGGCGCTGGCGCAAGCGTTCGGCACGTACAACGCACCGTTCACAGTGCTCGACATCGACGATGAGCGCGTGCGCGATGTGTACGGCTACGATCTGTTGTTGCTACGGCCGGATCTCCATGTCGTCTGGCGCGGCAACCGGGCGCCGGCCGATCCGGCGGGGCTGGCCGCCATTGCGACGGGACATTGAAGCAAATTCAGCTGGCCTCACCCTCGGTCATTGCCGGGCTTGACCCGGCAATCCATGATGCGCCTCCGAAATGTCGGATGCATGTAAGGGTCCGCACTGCGGTTCATCATGGATGCCCGGGTCAAGCCCGGCCTGACGAGCAAGTGCTATCCTGGAAAGAATTTTGGATGCCCAATAAACTCAACCTCACTTTGGCCTGCGGCGACTACGAACTCGTGCGTCCGCTGCTGAAGGGCGACGCCGAGGTCGACGGTGCCAATCTGACCATTCTCACCGACATGGATTCGGCGACGCGGCATTGGCGCTTTCTGAACAAGGATGCGTTCGACATTGCCGAGCTGTCGGTGTCTTCCTATCTCGCGGCGCGCGACAACGATCTCCCGTTCCGCGCCATCCCGGTCTTCCTGCATCGCCGGTTCCGGCACGGCTTCATGTTCATCAATACGTCGAAAGGCATCAACACGCCCGCCGATCTCAAAGGCCGCAAGATCGGCGTGAAGACGCTGATGACCAGCGCCGTGCTCTGGATGCGCGGGATGCTCCAGCATGAATACGGCGTGCCGCTCGACAGCATCACGTGGGTGGCCGAGATCGAGGACGACGTCAAAGTTACGTTGCCGGCCGGGATAAAATATTCTTGCCTGCCGGACGATAAATCGGTCGAGACCATGCTGGCGGACGGCGAACTCGATGCCGTCTTCCATTCCGATCTCATCAAGCCATTCGTCGCGAACGACCCGCGCGTCGCGCGCCTGTTTCCCGATCACAAGGCGGAAGAGCTGGCCTACTTTAAACGCACCGGAATTTTCCCGATCATGCACGTTCTCGGCGTGCGCAAAGCGCTGGCGGATGAGCATCCGTGGCTCGCGGTCAACCTGTTCAGGGCGTTCAATGAAGCAAAGGCCGGCGCCATGAAACGCATGGCCAATCCGCGCATCGTTCCGCTCGCCTGGTATCGCGACGCATGGGAAGAGCAGGAACGCGTGCTGGGGCCCGACCCGTGGGAATACGGGCTCACCGAGAAGAACCGCAAGGTGCTTGAGACATTGATCGGGTATTCGCACGAGCAAGGCCTGATCAGGAAACGCGCGAGCCTCGAGCAGCTTTTCCTCAGCGTCGATACCGGGCGCAAACGCGGCGGCGAGTTTCGGATTTGAAATACGACGATCCGTCATGGCCGGGCTTGTCCCGGCCTTCCACGTCTTGCTTTACTGCGGACAAGAAAAGACGTGGACGCCCGCCCCAAGGCCGGGCATGACGAGCCGGATGATTGGAGGATTCATGTTCACATCGCCGAAATTATTGACCATTGCTTTTTTGCTACTGTGCGGCATTACGATCGCCAACGCGCAGGAAAAAGTCTGGAAGCACGGTATCCTGGAGGCCAAGAGCGATGCCGGTTTCATCGCGATGGTCGACAAAGGCGGCTTCGCCGCCAAACGTGGCCTGAAAGTTCAGCTGCTCCAGATCAAGGCAGGCGCCACGCTGATGAAGGCGCTGATCTCGGGCGAGATCGACAGCGTCGACATGGGAGCGGCGGAATCGATCGTCGCGGGCGTGCGCGGCACCGGCGTCAAGATCGTCGGCTGCACCTGGCCCGGCGTGCCGCAGGTCGTTCTCGCAAAGGCTGAAATAAAGTCGCTCGCCGATCTCAAGGGGAAGACTGTCGCCATTTCATCGCCGGGCTCGCTTCCCGATCTGCTGTTCCGCGGCATGCTCGACGCGGCCAATGTTCCGTTTGCGGACGTGAAACTGGCGACACAGGGCGCCGATCTCGACCGCTACAAGTCGCTGGTTGCCGGGATCACCGATGCCGCCGTGGTGTCGAACGAGTTCGAGGCGGTCATGCCGTCCAACATCAAGGTGCTCGCAAAAGGCGGGACCGCCGTGCCGAAATTCATCAGGCTCTGCGTTGCTACCAGCAGCAAGGTGCTGGCTGAGCGCCGCGACGACCTCGTCAAGTTCGTCGCGGCGGAAATGGATGCCTATAAATTTGCCGCGACGCATCGCGACGAAACGATCAAGGTCGCGCACGAAATGACGAACGCCAAGCCGGATGACAAGCGCGCTGAATTCATCTCGGAACAGGCGATCCGCGACAAGCAGATCGATCCGACGCTGGCCATTCCGGTCGACCGCATCGAATGGATGCAGCAATTGTTCGTGAAGGCAGGAGTCATACCGAAATCGGTGCCGACAGCCTCACTCATCGACACAAGCGTCCGCGACGACGCGGCCAAGCTGGCGGGGAAATAGTTCTAATCCTTCTGCTGCATTGCGATGCGCCGGCCGGCGGCCTCTGGCCGCGGCAATCGCGCGTGGGCGGCTTTCATCCGCGCCAGCGTGCGCATGATGCTCGCCGGGAACGGCGCGACTTTCTTGGCCGTCATATCGACGTGCAGCGTCATGTTTTCCGACGTTGCGGAAATCCATCCTTCGGTCGCGTGAAACAACTGTTCGAAGTAGTGGAAGCGCTTTGCATCGAAATCGAGCAGCTGAAATGTCACCCGCACCGGATCGTCTTCCTGCAGCTCGCGCACGTAGCGCACATGGGCTTCGGCGGTGAACGTCGAATGCCTGTGCTTTTTGAGGTATTCGGCGCCGATGCCGACAAGCTCGTAAACCTCGTCGACCGCGCGGTCGAACAGCACGTTGTAATACGCCATGTTGAGATGGCCGTTGTAATCGATCCATTGCGGCTCGACGCGCATCATGGACGAGACGAAGGGCGCAAAGAAAACCGGTTCGAGGTCGGGGCGGTCGAGCATTTCAGGGAGCGTCCGGTTTCATGCGCTGATCGGATAAACCGCTTTTTCGCCGCTCAATACGCGCGCAACATCGCTGGCGCATTTGGTCTGCAATTCATTGAGCGCCTCAATCGAATAAAACGCCGTGTGGGGAGAGATGATGACATTGTCGCGACCAAGCAGCGGCGAATTTTTTGCAAGCGGCTCGGCGGCAACGACATCGAGTCCAGCGCCGCCAACTTCGCCGGAGTCGAGCGCTGCAACCAGCGCGGGCTCGTCGATCAGCGGACCACGCGCGGTGTTGACGATGTAGGCGCCCTTTTTCATCTTGGCGAAGGCCGCCGCATTCATCATGCCGCGTGTTGCCGGCATTAATGGTGCGTGCACCGAGACATAGTCGGATTTCTGGAGAAGCGTGTCGAAGTCGACGCTTTCGACGCCAGCGGCCTTGAACACGTCCGGCTTGGCGAAAGGGTCAAAGGCGATCACCCTGATTCCGAAAGCCTGCGCTTTCGGTGCGACCAGACGCGGGATGTGGCCGAATCCGATCAGGCCGAGCACGGTGCCTTCGATGCGGCGGATCGGCACAACGGCAGGCATTTCCCAGCGGCCGCTCTGCACGAGCTTGTTGGATAGTGGAATTTTTCTGATCAATGCCAGAAGTAGCGCCACCGCATGGTCGGAGACTTCGCGGATGCAGTAGTCCGGCACGTAGTTGACGGCGATGCCTTTCTCCTTGGCGGTGACAAGATCGATATTGTCGACGCCGAGCCCGAAACGGCCGATCGCCTTGCAGCGGGCGAATTGCGTGAGTATCTCGCGCGTGAGTTTTGCATAGGTCACGAGAACCGCGTCGGCGTCTTTGGCGACCGCGACGATATCATCGGGGTTGACACTCTTTGCCATCCGATAGGTCGGATCAAGCCGCGCCAACGCGGCTTTGGCCGGGTCGAGCGAGGGGAAAACGCTATCGGTCACAGCAATCACAGGGCCGGCCATTACGAACTCCGAATTCAAGGGTCGGGGACCGCAATAGTTACGACAGCAAGGCTTGCGCGTCCATCGGCCAGTCGGTGCGCAGCTCGTTATTTCAATGGCTTAGCGCGATTAACCAAAAATTAACGACGCTCGCGCGGAGCGCCCTCCTTGGACTATTCTCACAAAAAAATACGGAGGCGCGGCGATGATTGGAACGGTAGCTCGCGGGACGTATGTGCTCGTTCTCACGGCGATGGTCGTCGCCTGGGTCTTTTCGCTCAACAAGGACGTCCCGGTTGAAACCGAGGCAAGTCCGCAAACCTGGTACATCCATTCCTGAGCCGCCCGTTCGGCTGTGATTGCCGAGGGTGTGTGCGGGTCAGGTCGCCAGAAACGTTCTTATCTCCCCGATAAATTTTTCCCAGGCGGCTTCGCTTGGCAGCACCAGGTGATTTCGGCTTTCGAGCGCGACGAATTTTGCGTCAGGAATTCCGGCCGCAATCCGGCGTCCTTCATCGAAAGTGACGGCCGCATCATTTCGGCAATGAAGAACTAGAGTGGGGACCCGAACCTGCGGCAGCAGGTCGGAAATATCCACATCCCCTGTCGCGCGCATGATGCGGACGGCATTCTCGGGCGATGTCGTGATGCGCTGGAGATCGTTGAACCATTGCATCTGCTCGGGCGTGCCCTCGGGAAAGAAAAGTGACGTGAAGAACTGCCGGAATGCCGGGTTTTCCTTGCCCCATCCCTGCTCGACGAGTGAAACCAGCGTGCGCGCGTGTTCCGCATCTCGCTTGGCCCGGCCGCGAGCAAATCCGCCGTACAAGACGAGGTGAGTGACACGCTCGGGATGGCGAATGGCATAGACGATCGAGACCGCGCATCCTTGCGAGATACCCAGCAAGGCAAAGCGATCCAGTCTGGCCGCCGCCACGACGCTTTCAAGATCGCGGACAAAAGCTTCAAACGATATGTCGTCGACATCCCAATCGGACAGCCCGTTGCCGCGTTCGTCGTACCTGATGAGTTGATGCCGTGCGGCAAGCTCGTGCAGAAGCTGGCTCCAGATGGGACTTTGCCAATCGTACTCCAGATGATTGAGCCAGTTCGCGGCCTTGACCAATGGTGGACCTTGCCCGGCCGAAGCATAGGCGATGCGCGCGCCATCAGGGGCGGTGCAAAAGTGTACTTCCTGTTGAAGCTTTGCCGGTTCAGGAGCACTGGGCCTGTCTGACTTTGCCGCGGTTGTCACATCGCCGACGAAGCGAAAGCCTTTGCGGGTCGTCGTGCGCACCAGGCGTTGTTGTCCGCCGCTGTCGCCGACGGCTTTGCGCACCGCGTTGATTCGACTGTCCAGCGTCGAATCGGACACGACGCGGCCGTCCCATATGGAGGCAATAAGGTCATCTTTGCTGACGACGCGGTGACGGTTTTCGATGAGGTGGAGCAAAACATCGAAAACCTGCGGCTCGATGGACAAAATCTTGCCGCCCACACGCAATTCGCGGCGCTCGCTATCGAGCGCAAATTCTTCGAATAGAAACAGCACGTTGCCCCCGCAACGCACCGACTATAGCGCAGAATTCCCGAATAAAACCAGCATATTGGATGGTGCGACACTCAGCCCACGGGATTGCAGGGGCCCGTGATCTCAAGCGAAATCAAGATTTCCTCAAGAACAAATCAAGGGGGGCTCAAAGTCTTTTGCGGCGCCGAGGCGCATCCCTGACCGACCAGACGGAGGTTAGTCATGGGCAAACTCATCGCGCTTTTATATGGCCTCGTTGCCTACGTCGCTTTTTTCGTCGCCATACTCTATGCGATCGGATTCGTCACCGGACTCTTCGTGCCGAAGACGATCGATTCAGGACCTGCCGGTGCGCCGGCGGAAGCGGTCATTGTCGATGTGTTGTTGATGGCACTGTTTGCCATTCAGCATAGCGTCATGGCGCGGCCGCAGTTCAAGACATGGTGGACACAATTTGTGCCCGCCGCCATCGAACGCAGCACCTATGTGCTGTTTGCCAGCCTCGTTCTGCTTCTTCTCTTCTGGCAGTGGCAGCCAATTCCTACCGTGGTGTGGCAAGTGACCAACCCGCAGATCGCCGCGGTACTGCTGAGCCTCGGCCTCGTTGGCTGGGTCATCGTTTTCACCAGCACGTTCCTGATCAATCACTTCGAACTGTTCGGACTGCATCAGGTCGCCAACAATCTAATTGGCAAGCCGATGCCGAAGATGCACTTCAGGACACCGGTGCTCTACAATCTGGTGCGCCATCCCATCTATCTCGGTTTCATCATCGCGTTCTGGGCGACGCCGACAATGACGGCCGGACACGCGTTGTTTGCCGCGGTGACGACAGCCTACATCTTTGTCGGCATCGCGCTCGAGGAGCATGACCTGGTCGGGATCTTCGGCGACGAATATCTCCGTTACCGGAAGCGGGTCGCCATGATCGTCCCGTTCCTCGGCAGGTCTTAAGAGAGGCGTGGCCGGCGCATGACAGTGTAGCCAATCACGGCGGTTGTCCCCGCAACCTTGTCATCGCCGGCCTCGTTTCGCCCCACGTCAGTCCTCTGCTAGTGTCCGGTACGGACGAGCAGGGGACAATTGTATGGCCGTGGCGCATGTCGCTGCCGGGCAGAACAGCCGGAATCCGGCGGCGATCAAAAAAACGATTACCGAGCTTGCTGCCGCATTTGGCAATCGGCTGGTGACGTCGCAAGCGGTGCGCGAACAGCACGGCAATACGGTCACCTGGATCGCGAACCAGCCGCCTGACGCCGTCGTCTTTCCGCAAGCCACGGAAGAAGTACAGCAAATCGTCCGCATTTGCGGAGCGAACGGCGTCGCGATCATTCCCTTTGGCGTTGGGACCTCGCTTGAGGGCCACGTCAATGCCCCGGTTGGCGGGGTGTCGATTGATTTTCGCGACATGAATAGGATCCTTACGGTGCATGCCGAGGATCTGGATTGCGTCATCGAACCCGGCATCACGCGGAAGGCGCTCAACGAGCAACTTCGCCATAGCGGTCTCTTCTTTCCCATCGATCCCGGCGCCGACGCTTCGCTCGGCGGCATGGCGGCGACGCGGTGCTCCGGGACGAACGCGGTGCGCTACGGCACCATGAAGGACAACGTGCTGGCGCTCAAAGTGGTGCTGGCGAACGGGGACGTCATCGACACCGCCCGGCGGGCGAAGAAAACCTCGGCAGGTTACGACCTCACGCGGCTCATGATCGGTTCGGAAGGCACGCTCGGGGTCATTACACAACTGACATTGAAACTTTCCGGTATCCCGGAAACGATTTCGGGTGGCACGTGTCCGTTTCCTTCCGTAGAGGCGTGCTGCAATACCGCCATCCAGACGATCCAGTCCGGCATTCCGATTGCGCGCGTTGAATTGCTCGATGCGCTGCAGGTCCGAGCGTGCAATCTGCACTCCAATCTGGGGTTGCCCGAAACGCCGATGCTGTTTGTTGAATTTCACGGCACCGAAGTTTCGGTTGCCGAGCAATCGAAGCGGTTCGGCGAGATTGCCACCGAGTTCGGCGGCGGCCCCTTCACGTGGACCACGCGGCCGGAGGAACGCACGCGCCTGTGGGAGGCGCGCCACCATGCGGCGCTGTCCAATTTCGCGCTGCGCCCGGGTGCGGCCATGATCCCTACCGACGTCTGTGTTCCGATCTCGCGGTTGGCCGAATGTTTGACCGAGACGCAACGCGACATAGAAGAAAGCCGTATTCTGGCGCCAATTGTCGGACACGTCGGTGATGGCAATTTCCATCTCACCTTGTTGGTCGATATGGACGACGCCGACGAGGTGAAGCGGGCCAAAGCGCTCTCCGAACGGCTTGTCGAACGGGCTCTTGCGATGGATGGGACCTGCACCGGCGAGCACGGCGTGGGGCAGGGCAAGATGAAATACCTGGCGGCCGAGCATGGCGCCGCCGCCCTGGCCGTCATGGCTTCGATCAAGCGGGCGCTCGACCCACAAAACATCATGAATCCCGGCAAGATCGTTGCGCTGACCTAGCGGCTGCGACACAGATTTGCCGCCATAAGTCGTCAAAATGGCTTAAATTCACGATGCTTGGCTGAGGCGTGCGCCGAATGCGGTTCGGTGCCGGAGCTGACGTTGCAAACCACCCTGCTTGGATTGGCGATCGCGATCATCCTGGCGCTCGTGACAGCGCTGGTCGGTCCGTTGTTGATCGACTGGAGCAACCATCGTTCGGTGTTCGAGACGGAGGCGAGCCGCCTGATCGGCGTCAATGTGCGTGTGGCCGGCACGATTGAAGCGCGCCTTCTTCCGTCGCCGCGTCTCAGGCTGCATGACATCGCTATTGGTGAAGGCCGCGACACGATCCGTGCACGGTCGCTCGGAGTCGAATTTGCACTTGGGCCTTTGATGCGCGGCGAATGGCGTGCTGCCCAGATGCATCTTGCAGGGCCGCAGGTCAGTCTCGGACTGGATGCCGCCGGGCGTGTCCGCGCACCGAGCCTTGCGGTAACTTTCAACCCCGATGACCTGTCAGTGGACCGGCTGAGCATCGATGACGGCACGATTACGCTGACCGATGCGGCCAGCGGCGCGAACATTATCCTGAGCGATGTGCGCTTCAACGGCGAAGCGCGTTCACTGGTTGGCCCACTAAAAGGGGAGGGCGCGGCGACCCTCGCTGGCCAGCCATACTCCTATCGTATCGCTGCCCGCCGCCTGAGCGAGGAGGGCGCACTCAAGCTTCACCTCAATGTCGATTCCGTGAATCGTCCGCTTGGTATCGAAGCGGATGGCACACTTGGATTTTCGGCCAGTGAGCCGCATTTCGACGGATCGTGGACATTGTCGCGCGCCGTCGGCATCGGCAGGCGTCCGGTTGCGTCAGCACCGGCCTTGACCCAACCGTGGCGGATGACCGGGAAAATCAAAGCCACCGGCCGATCGGCGCTGATGGAGAACCTAGATTTTCACTACGGCTCGGAAGAGCAGGGATTTAGCCTCACCGGTGTTGCCGATTTTAAGTTCGGAACACATCCGCGTCTCGACGGCGTCCTGTCCGGCCGCCAGATTGATCTGGACCGGGCGCTCTCGGGGGCCGGCGATGGACCGCGGCAAGCGCCGGCCGCCGTCATCCGCAGCCTTGCAGAACTGGGTGCCGCTGCGTTTCGCACAACGCTGCCGGTGCAGATCGGCGTGGGTATCGACCAGGTCACGCTCGGGAGCGGCAGCGTGCAGAGCCTGCGCGGCGATATCAGCAGCACCACCGATGGCTGGACCCTGGATCGGTTTGAATTTCGCGCGCCCGGCATGACGCAGGTGCGAATGAGCGGCCGGCTCGCAGTGGAAGCCGATGGCGTTACTTTCAGCGGGCCTGCCGACGTCGATGCGTCCGATCCGAAAGTGCTGGCGGCATGGTTCGAGGGTCGCAGCGACGCTCCGCAAAGTGAGACAAGGCCTATGACCATGCGCGGCGATCTGATGCTTGCCGGCGATAAAATTGCGGTCGAAGATCTCAAGCTGGAATTCGATCGTAAGCCGCTGACTGGCCGTTTTGTCTATTTCTATCCTTCGGGCACGCGACCGGCCAGGCTTGATGCCGAAGTTAACGCGCCCGATCTGGATATCGACGCCGGGTTGGCATTCGGGAAGGCCTTGCTTGCGGGTTCGGCGGTCGAGCGGCCGCACGACATGAGCGTCGCGGCCGATATTGGCCGTGCAACATTCGCCGGTATCGAAGCACGCGACGTCCATGCACGGGTCAAGATTGACGCAGGGGGGCTGCAACTCGATCAGCTGTCTCTCGGCGATGTTGCAGGCAGCAGCTTTGCGGCGAGCGGCCGGCTGGCGACCGCGGGGCATGCACCGCGCGGCACGTTGACCATGGATTTTGAGACAAAGCGGCCTGCGGCCATAGCCGGCGTGGCAAGGAAATTTGTACCGACAAGTGCGGAGCAATTCCTAAGCTTGTTTGATCGGTTCGCGCGCGGGAAGTTGCACGCCGTGCTCGATGTTGCGGGAGATGACAAATCATCGGACAGCACCGCGCAATTGTCGATAAGTGGTGACCTCGATGCGCTGAAGATGAACGTCCGCGCCAGCGCGACCGGCGACTGGAAAAAGCCGTCGGCTGCCGATGTTCGCCTCGACGGAACGATCGACGCGCCGCAGGGTGCCATGATGGTCAAGATGATGAACATGGATGGGATCGTGGCCGCCGGCCCTGCCCCAGCCCAACTTCGCGTGCAGCTTGCAGGCTCTGCCAACGGCGACATGACGTTTGATACGCGATTGACCGCGGAGGGACTGTCTGCGCGCGCAAGCGGAAAAGGGCGATTGTCGGGAGATCATGGCGCCGATGTTTCGGCGACTGTGCAGGTCGTGAACGCGGACCTGGCGCCGTTGCGACCCTCTGGCCTGGGCGGCCCCTTGCTATTGCGCATGACTACGCGGGTCGTTGCCACAGGCAACGCCATTAAATTCGACGATCTCGATGCGAAGCTGGACGGATCCAGTATTCACGGGCACCTCGCCTTCACCGGCGACAGTCCTCGGCGAATAGAGGGGACCATCGAGGCCGACGCGGCCAATATCCCGGCGTTGCTCGGCCGGGAGGTCGGTCTGCGCCCGCAAGCGGTCGACAAACGCACGGCATGGAAATGGTCGAGTGAGCCATTCGGAGCCGCTGCGCTTAGGAATTTCGCCGGGCAGGTCTCGCTCAAGTTCGCAAGCGCGCAGGTGTTGCCAGAAGTGACGGCAAGTGATGTCAAGGCCACGCTGCGCCTAGGCAAGGAAGAACTCGCACTTGAGGACGCCACTGGCGATCTTGCGGGTGGGCGAATGTCGGGAAGCATCTCATTTCGCAGAGGCGAGGATGGATTGACCGCGCAGGCCCGGATTTCAGTTTCGCGCGCTGATATGACACGGCTATCGCGCGCCGTCCGACCGCCGATCTCTGGATTGCTCGACCTGACGGCTGACGTGGAAGGAACGGGTTTGAGTCCGGTGGCGCTTGTGGGCTCGCTGAAAGGTTCTGCAAAAATCAAACTTGCTGACGGTCAAATCGTCGGCCTTGATCCCCATATATTCGGTGCTGTGAACAGCGCGGTCGATCAGGGCCTGAATATCGATAACGGCCGCATCTCCGACTTCGTAAATAAATCGCTGGAGAAGGGACAACTATCTTTAGTACGTGCCGAATCCACCATGGAAGCGAGCGCAGGCCAAATTCGTTTCAAGGATGTTTCTGTCGATAGCAAAGACGCGTTATTGTCGGCAGCCGGAACGCTCGACCTTACAGACGGGTCGATCAACGTGCGGCTCGCACTGTCTGGTCCTGGAGAAGCCGCTGGCGCACACCCGACCATTCTTGTCGCGTTGCAAGGGCCTCTCACTGCGCCAACCCGCAGCATCGATGTGTCCGCACTTACCGGTTGGCTTACGTTGCGCGCAGTCGAAAATCAGACAAAGCGACTGCACGCCATCGAAAATCCGCCAGCGCAACCGCGCGGGCGAGGAATGCCGAAGAACAAGCAGGCGCCCGCTCTGCCGGCACCGATCGACGTAAGGCCGGCCCCCGCGCCGCGAAGCGCGGGGCAGCCTGATGCCTCAGTCCGCTCGCAGAACTGAATGTACGACCCGTGGACTTGGCATGTCGCGAGGCTCGCTTTGTGGGATCCGATCCTCGGCATTGTGCATGCGATAATGGTCGAGAACGAAAAGGCGGATCGCGGATGACAGGTTGCCGTGGCGACGGTCGGTGTCGATCGAAGCCACGAGGTCTGACAAGGTCAGCTCCCGCCCATTCGCGATTTCCTTCAATCCTCTCCAAAACGCATCTTCGAGACTTACGCTTGTCTTATGGCCCGCAATTACGATCGAGCGTTTAACGACCGGAGATTTCATTGATGGTCCCCTATTTCGACCCGGTGCCGATCGAGGTCGCGGCCGGCTTTGGCTTGGCGCGCGGCTTCAATCTTACGAGCGTGTTTGGGCTGGCCAAAGGCAAGGCGTTTGGCGTGTGCACGCTGATCGTGCTTACGCCTTTTGTCCCGCTTTCGAACGGTCCGAAGATTGAATACTTCAGCCATTCCGTCGCCCCTCGATGGTAACGGGTTACGTTTGAGCATTGCGCTCACGTGAAGAGAGCATCGCTGTCAAATGCGCCGACACGTTGGCGGAAAGATGCCTTTCCGACGGAGTTCACAACATTGCTGCTGATACAGTGGCGCCCGTTTCCGTTGTGGTTCAATACACGGTTGGTTGATTACAAAAGTCCAATAAATGATCCTTGCCGGATATAGTAGAAGCAAGGAATGTAATTTGGGAGGTGTCTTGGAAATTCCAAATGTCTATTTGCTTATTGAGTAACCTATACTACCTGAGACCTAAAAAGACTTTAGTTGAAACTCTACGGCACGTTTTTCATAAAAAGTAATTTGACATGGCCCTGCCGTAGAATAGTAGCTGGATACGTACATAATTTTCGCGTCAATACATACACAATTGCAAGGAATCCTCCGGTTCAGGGGCTTTTACTCCACGCGAACTATGGCAATCGAGGCGGCTTTAGCGCGGGCGCGTCATTCTTTCAGGTTGGACCAAGCGGTCAAATTCAATGCCGGTTACAACGCCAAGACGAATGGCTTCTTCGCGTAACGTCGTGCCGTTGGCGTGCGCCGCTTTCGCAACTTGCGAGGCCTTGTCGTAGCCAATTTTCGGGGCGAGTGCGGTTACCAGCATGAGCGAGCGTTGCATGAGCTCGCGAATGCGGGCCTCATCGGCGCGAATCCCATTCACACAGTTGTCAGTGAATGAATTTGTCGCATCGCCTAGCAACCGGATCGATTGCAGCATGCAATAGGCGAGCACGGGCTTATATACGTTCAGTTCGAAGTGGCCTTGGCTTCCTGCAACCGTGATTGTGGTTTGGTTGCCGAACACCTGGCAACAAACCATGGTCAATGCTTCGCTCTGCGTTGGATTGGTCTTACCTGGCATAATTGACGAACCCAGTTCGTTGCTTGGCAACACCAGCTCGCCAAGGCCCGAGCGAGGGCCCGAACCGAGCAGACGGATGTCGTTGGCGATTTTGAACAACGCGGTAGCGGCGGAGTTGATCGCGCCGTGAACAAAAACATAGGCGTCGTGCCCGGCCATGTGTTCGAATTTGTTTGGGGCGCTTACGAACGGCAACTTTGTGAGCCTGGCGATACGCCGAGCAACGGCACTTGCAAATTGCGGTTTGGAATTGAGTCCGGTGCCGACGGCCGTTCCACCTTGCGCGAGCGGATAAAGCTCGCGTTGCGCCAGCGCGAGCCGTGCGAGCGCAGATTTTACTTGGGCCGCATAGCCGGAGAATTCCTGGCCCAAGGTAATCGGCGTCGCGTCCATCGTATGGGTTCGACCGATCTTAATGATCTTGGAAAATTGTTTGGCCTTTTTGTCGAGAGCCTTGTGAAGGTCAGCCAATGCGGGTTTAAGACGACCCTCGATCTCGACCGCCGCGGCAATGTGCATGGCAGTCGGAATTGAATCATTCGATGATTGGCTCATATTGACGTGATCGTTCGGATGCACCGGCGATTTCGCGCCAAGCTTGCCGCCGAGCTTGAGATTGGCGGCGTTCGCAATGACTTCGTTGACGTTCATGTTCGTTTGGGTGCCGGACCCGGTCTGCCACACCAGCAGTGGAAAGTGCCCATCCAGTTTTCCGTCGGCGATATCCTGAGCCACTCCGGCAATCGCTGCTGCGCGCTTTTGGTCGAGCGAACCGAGCGCCCGATTAACCTCGGCCGCTGCACGTTTTATAACGCCGAGCGCTCGTACGATCTCGATCGGCATGCGTTCAGTGCCGATACGAAAATTATGCAGCGAGCGCTGCGTCTGAGCGCCCCAAAGCCTGTCGGCGGCAATTTCCAGCGGTCCGAAGGCGTCGCTTTCGAATCGAGTTTTGGCAGCTTTCTTGCGCGATTTGGCCATGGATTGTTTCAACGTCGCCAAAATCTGATGGTTTCAGGTGAGGCTACGCTGGTTGAAGTCAGAAACAAGCCTGCCGGGGAGCCCGACAAGAACGGAATTATTTCTTGCGGAAACGATCGAGCCGGACGACCTCGCCACCGCCATTGACTGGCTTCTCAGGCTTTTCGCGTTTGACGACAGGGGTGGAGGGCCGAGTCGCTGGCGCGGTGTCGGTCGTGGCGGCTGGGGTCGTTGGCAAATGTTTTTTCTTATTTGTGGCAGGCGGCTCTTGTGCGTTTGCAGGAGCGGGCCGCTCCTCGCCCTCGGTGACTTCCTCGAATTGGAGAGCGAATTGTACCGACGGATCAAAAAACCCGTTAATGGCGTCGAAAGGCACGGTAAGCTTCTCGGGCACGCCGCCAAACGATAACCCGACTTCAAATTCCTCGTCGCCAACCTTGAGGTCCCAAAACTGGTGCTGGAGGATGATCGTCATCTCTCCCGGATATTGCGCCCGCAGGCGATCCGACATGCGCACGCCGTCAGCACGGGTATCGAAGGAAATGTAGAAATGGTGGTCTCCCGGCAACCCCTTTTTGACGGTCTCCCCCAGCACATTGCGAACCACGCCGCGCAGTGCTTGCTGGGTCAAAAGGTCGTAACGAATCTGGTCGGTCATGGCAGGGTCGACCGTCGGTGAATCAGCCAATGCTAGCGCGGCAAAATGCGGTACGCGCTATCACAGCCCGTCAATGCAGAACATTGTTGTCATAGTTGGATACCGCGAGTCTGAACAGGGAGAAAGTGGAGGCTTCTGTTGCCAGGTGCCTCCGGACCCCGCCTGACGGAGCTTAACCCGCCAGGGCTTTAGTTCGGTCTTTCAAACCGCTTACGCGGCCTGAGCAACCGGAGCATAGTTGTCGTTTGCAACTATGAAATGGCCCGATAACGGCGGAACCATGCCGAGCAAAAGTCCGCCCTTTACGCCCTCGTCGATCCTATTTCGCCCCCGCCGAAACCTGTGCTCGCCGGGCTTTGGTGGAGGCGCCGGGTACTGCCCCCGGGTCCGATGGGTTTATTGCGACGGCCGTTTATCGCCATAGCCGGGTCGCCCCGGCATCCGGAATATAAGCACTGAAGGTTACCGAAGAAAGAGCGGGCAATCGTGGGCGAAAACAAACGCTTATAGCTGAGGCGGCACCGTATCGGCGTAGCCGTAGGAATAAGGGCCCGGAAACTCGCCGATCGGCACAACGTGAGTGACCACGCTGCCAAATCCCTCCCCGGGAATCCAAGCGTGCAAATGGAGCGCTGGGGGTTCGATCCGGAACACTTCCGGCCAGCGCGGCTCGAATGCGAGCGTCACCGCCTGTTCACCGGCCGGGCAGATGGTGGCAGAAATTCCTGCGAACACGGTTTGCGCAGCGCGGTGAACATGGCCTGCCGCCACCAGCAGCGCTCGCGGATGTCGCCGAAGAATGGCTGCAAGCGCATCGGCGTTCCGCAATCGCATGGTATCCGTATAGACGATACCGGTGTCGAATGGTGGATGGTGCAAAAACAAAAGTGCGGGTCGTGTCGCCGAAGCGGCCAAGGTGCGATCGAGCCAAGCGAGAGTTGCTTCATCGAGCTCGCCGTGCGGCACATCGGCAATCGTTGAGTCCAGCAGTAAGATATCGAGTCCGCAGACGGCACGCGTCGCATTAAGGGGGCAATCTATCGCGCCATACGAAGCATCTGGAAACACCTTTCGCATGGGGATTCGGCGATCATGATTGCCAGGAATTGCAGCGAACGGCGCGCGCAGCGTGGCAAGCAATTTCGTCGCGTGCTCGTACTCTTCCGGCAGTGCGGAATTGGCAATGTCGCCTGAAATCACCACCAGGTCCGGCTGCGGCGTCATGCGATTGAGCGTATCGATCGATCGCCTGAGGGCAGCATCGGTATCGACGCGTCCGTACGCGAGTGTGCCTGGTGGCGTAATGTGGAGATCGGAGATCTGGGCGATCAAAACAGGGTGCGTAACCAAAAGGGATCTCCAACAACTCAATCGGCGTGCGGTTTTGGCATGGCGGAGTTTCGATGTTTGACTGGTACCACGCCATTCCCGGCTTGCATCAGCGTTACGCTACGGGCGCTCTGGTCGTTCTTGATCAGCGAGGATAGGTTTTACTGTTATGCCGATCTCTCCTGGCGCGAGTGCGCCCCCTCTTAAGCGTCCCTCACTGCCTGAATTGTTCCGCTCCTTCGTGATCGTGTCGATCTCAGGGTTCGGTGGAGCGCTTCCTTGGGCGCGTCGGATGATCGTCGAACAGCGCCACTGGATGACCGCGGATGAGTTCAACGAGGCCTTTGCGCTCTCACAATTTTTGCCGGGCCCAAACGTCGTGAACTTTTCAGTCGTTTTTGGTTCGCGCTTCGGCGGTGCCCCGGGTGCCGCGGTTGCGCTCGCCGGGTTGATGGCGCCGCCACTCATCATCGTCACCGTGTTGGCAATGCTCTATGCGCGTTTTGGCGATCTCGAAATGCTCAGCCGCATTTTGACCGGTATTGCAGCCGCCGCAACTGGTTTATTGATAGCGGTCGTTGCAAAAATGGCAGCACCTTTATTTCGTAGGCGCTGGAATTGGGCACCTGTGGTTGCGATTGCCGCCTTCGTCGGGGTCGCAATTATGCAATGGCCGCTGCCCTGGGTATTTGCGGCGCTGGCACCGATCAGCATTGCACTCGCTTGGGTGAAGCGATGAGTGAGAATCCGCTGTGGTCGCTGTTTGGCTATTTCGCGTTGTTGTCACTGTTTGCAGTGGGTGGAGCGAATGCGGCGATTCCGGAAATGCATCGTATCGCAGTCGAGACTATGCATTGGATGAGCGAAAGGCAGTTTTCCGACAGCTTTGCGATCGCGCAAATTTCACCTGGCCCAAACATCATCATTGTTACGCTAATCGGCTATCACGTCGCCGGGCTTGCCGGCGCCGCGGTTGCGACGGCAGCAATGTGCGGGCCGACCTGTGTGTTGGCATTCCTGGTCGCTCGGACATGGGATCGCTTTAAGGAAGCGCGATGGCGCATCGCCATCCAGGCCGGCCTCGTTCCGGTTTCACTCGGGTTGATCGCCGCGAGCGCATTCGTTTTAGCTCGCAGCGCCGACCATAGTGTCTACGCCGCCATAATTACGGCAACGACCGCACTTGTCGGCTTTGCTACCCGCATCAATCCGCTCTGGATTTTCGCTATTGGTGGCCTGCTGGGCCTCAGTGGGTGGCTGTAGTAGGGCTCCGCCCAACTTCCGTGCTTCCGGCCCGGGCACATCGTGTGCTAGGGACAGTTGAGGGTTTCGATCAACACGTACAATAAGAACCAAGAATAAGAGCAGGGAGGATTGGGATGTCCGAGGGGGTTAGGACCCCCCCGAGCGGGGGTGGGTTTCGTTTCAAAGTGCGCGGGCCGCGAGATTTTTACGGCGGACTGGCACTTATAGCGCTCGCGATTATTGCAATCTGGCTCGCCGGTGATCTTCCGGGCACACACGGCTTTGCGTTTGGGCCGGGCACTGCGCCCCGTTTATTCGCTGGATTGCTTGCCGTCGTTGGCGCGCTCGTAGCGCTGACGGGGCTGCTTGTCGACGGTCCACCGATTGAGAGCTATGCGGTCCGTGGGCCTGCGTGGGTCCTACTGGCGATTCTCGCTTTCGCGGCGATGATCCGCGGCATCAATCTAGGAAATTTCGGCATTCCACTGAACGTTCCACCCCTTGGACTGGTGCCTTCCACCTTCGCTGCCTTCATGATTTCGATCGTCGGGTCGACCGAAATGCGCTGGATCGAAAGCCTCCTTGCAGCGGTGGCGATGACTGCATTCTGCGTCGCGCTGTTCGTGTACTTGCTGCAATTACCATTTCAGCTTTGGCCCTGGATCTGAGCAGGACTTGCCGTCATGACGGAACTCCTCACTAATCTCGCGCTCGGCTTCTCGGTCGCAGCACACCCCTACAACATTGGCTTTTGCCTGCTCGGCGCTTTCGTGGGCACTCTGGTGGGCGTGTTGCCTGGCATCGGCACTGTGGCAACGGTCGCTATGTTGCTGCCAATTACTTTTGGACTGCCGCCGGTCGGCGCGCTGATCATGCTCGCCGGAATTTACTATGGTGCTCAATATGGCGGTTCGACCACCTCGGTGCTTGTGAATATCCCGGGCGAAGCGACTTCCGTCGTTACGTGCCTAGACGGCCACCAAATGGCGAAGCAGGGTCGTGCCGGTGCGGCGCTGTCGATCGCCGCCATAGGCTCGTTTTTCGCCGGCTGCGTCGCGACGGTTCTCGTGGCCGCGCTCGGCGTACCGCTCACCTCGATTGCCCTTCTGTTCGGCCCTGCGGAATATTTCTCGCTGATGGTACTCGGACTGATTTTCGCGGTGGTGTTGGCCAAGGGCTCGGTGCTCAAGGCGATGGCCATGATCCTTACCGGTCTGCTGCTTTCAATGGTGGGTTCGGATCTGGAAACCGGTGCCGGCCGCATGACCTTCGACATCGCCGAACTGTCCGACGGCATCGGCTTTACAAACGTGGCGATGGGCGTGTTTGGCTTTGCGGAAATCATTCGCAACCTGGAAATGTCCCAGGAGAGTCGCGACATCGTGAAAGGGAAAATTTCGGGCCTAATGCCGACGCGCCAGGATCTGATCGACTCATCAGGTGCGATAGCGCGCGGCACCATTCTCGGGTCGCTGCTCGGCATTCTACCCGGCGGCGGCGCCGTCGTGGCCTCATTTGCCGCCTATACCTTCGAAAAGCGCATCTCCAAGCATCCAGAACGCTTCGGCCGTGGCGCTATCCAAGGCGTGGCGGCGCCGGAAAGCGCGAATAACGCGGCTGCTCAGACCTCATTCATCCCGCTACTCACACTCGGTATCCCGCCCAACGCGGTGATGGCGTTGATGGTTGGCGCCATGACCATCCACGGCATCGTGCCGGGGCCGCAGGTAATGACCAAACAGCCGGAATTGTTCTGGGGCATGATCGCCTCAATGTGGCTCGGCAATCTCATGCTGGTTATCATCAACTTGCCGCTGGTGGGCGTGTGGGTGAGTCTCCTACGCGTTCCATACCGGCTCCTTTACCCCTCGATCATCGTCTTCTGCTGCATTGGCATTTACTCCATCAACAATTCGCCGACTGATGTCGTCATCGCCGCGATCTTTGGTCTATTTGGATATTGGTTGAACAAGCATGACTTTGAACCTGCACCGCTGGTGCTGGCGTTCGTGCTTGGCCCGCTAATGGAAGAAAATCTCCGCCGTGCAATGCTGATTGCACGTGGCGACGTAACGGTGTTCGTGACCCGGCCGATTTCTGCCGGCTTGATCGCGGTAGCAGTCGGTCTGCTGGTGATTGCCGCTTTGCCGATGATCCGCAAACGGCGTGAGGAAGTTTTCGTCGAATAGTGCAGTTAATCTTGTAGTGGGTGCGCGGGCTTGCCCGCCACCCAGCTAGCCGGCGAACGCCCCGCTCACCGCTAATAATCCTGCTGCAAGAATCAACAATTGAACCGAGAAAGCGGTGACGTTGGCATCCCATCTTTTCGCGATGATCGGAATCGGCGCTTTGAAAGGCTGATAGCCGTTCTTGTCGTAGGCGCCGCCGCCGTAAATAGGCATTGCGATAAGCGCAATGAAAAAGGCCGCGTACACAATTGCCCCCATGGCAGCTACCAGATAAAGCCGCTCCTCAGCGAGCGGACCGGGCCACCAAATCAGCGCGAACGCAAGCAAGCCAAAACCGACATAGCTTGAAATTTGCCATACCACGTGGAAGCGCGCATGAGGCGTCCACGCCGGATTGGTCGCATGTGTTTTATTGAAGTCGGCGACAACGGTAAGAATTGCCCAGCCCGCAGTCACTAGCGTGAACAATAGCCGAGCTACAAGAATATGATCGAAGACCATGGCAATCCCCCGACTGCGACAAGCAATACTATCAGATCTCGCGTCTACGGGATGTTCGTAAATCAACTGGAGCGTTGATAAGGGCCTGCCAGCGGTTGCCGTCGGTAGTAAGCTTCACCATCTTTTCGAGTCGTGAGAAACCTGAACCCGATGCGCCAATATCTCGATTTGATGGAACTTATTCTCAGCCGAGGTGCGGAAAAAGGCGACCGCACCGGCACGGGCACCTTGTCGGTCTTTGGCCATCAGATGCGGTTTTCGCTCGCTGAAGGTTTCCCGTTACTGACAACGAAGAAGCTGCATCTGAAATCAATTATCTACGAGCTGCTCTGGTTCTTGGCCGGCGACACCAATATCAAATATCTGCAAGAGCATGGTGTGCGCATTTGGGACGAATGGGCCGATGAGCGCGGCGATCTCGGACCGGTCTATGGCCAGCAATGGCGTTCGTGGCCGGCGCAGGACGGAAAGACCATCGATCAGATCGGCAATGTCATAACGATGATAAAACGCAATCCCGATTCGCGGCGGTTGATCGTGACCGCCTGGAACCCGGCCGAGGTCGACAAGATGGCACTCCCACCGTGCCACTGTCTGTTTCAATTTTATGTCGCGGATGGAAAATTGTCTTGCCAACTCTACCAGCGCTCAGCGGATGTTTTTATCGGCGTGCCGTTCAACATCGCGTCTTACGCATTGCTTACAATGATGGTGGCGCAAGTGACAGGCTATAAACCCGGCGACTTCATTCACACCCTCGGTGATGCGCACCTATATCTCAATCATCTGGAGCAGGCGCGGCTGCAGTTGTCGCGCGCGCCGCGACGCTTGCCGACAGTACGACTTAGTCCAACAGTGAAAGATATATTCGGTTTCCGGTATGAAGACTTCACGATAGAGAAATACGATCCGCATCCTCATATAAAGGCCGAAGTCGCAGTCTAAGTGTTGGCAAAAATCGGATGCGTTTGTTGTCATCGTTTGTAGGCATCAAACTAAGATGATTTTAACTGGAACTTCGGCGCCGCGATGTGAATTTTTGGAGTGAGTTTTTGCGTGGCGGGCGGGCTGTTAGTGAAATGTCAGAACTATTGTCTTATGCAGTGATCGTGAGATCGCCCGGCTATTTTGCCTGTTCGCGGAACGCGAGATGCCTTTATGAAAATCGTGCTGGTAGCCGCGATCGGAGACAACTCTGTCATAGGACGTGATGGCCAGCTGCCATGGCATCTGAAATCGGACCTCCAACACTTTAAAAAAGTCACATTGAATCGCCCGGTGATCATGGGTCGAAAGACTCACGAGTTTATTGGTCGGGTGCTGCCGGACCGCACCAATATTGTACTAACCCGCGATCTCGGCTTAGTCGCTCGGGGCGCCGTTTTGGCCACAAGTCTCGATGCTGCGCTGGCCTATGCCCGTGCCGACGCATCCAAGAGAGGTGTCGATGAAATCATGGTGATCGGCGGGGGCGATATCTTTTCCGCCACGATTTCCATAGCCGAAAGGCTGGAAATAACCCATGTGCATGCTTCGCCAGAGGGAGACGCTCTTTTTCCTCCGATTGATCCCGAGGCTTGGCAAGAGGTATCGCGCGAGGAACACTTTGCCGGGCCGGATGACGACGCTGACTTCTCGCTGGCAACCTATACAAAGCGCTAAACATCATTAAATACGCGGCATGAGGGCGCGTTGTAACGGGGCTTGGCGTCCCCTATAACCCCTCCCAACTCAGCTTGGCCGGACGTAAAGAGCCGGCGCGGGAGACATTAATTCCATGCCTTGGACCAATCAGGGGGGCGGTGGGCCGTGGGGCTCGGGTGGCAAGGGTCCTTGGGGCTCAGGGCCGCAATCGCCCGGCCCAACTCCGCCGGATCTGGAAGAAATCCTGCGCCGCGGTCAGGATAAGCTTCGTCGTGTATTGCCGGGCGGCAATCTTGGTGGACGCGGTTTTGCACTCATCGTCCTTGGTGTTTTGGCCCTCTGGGGATTTTCTGGCTTCTTCCGCGTTGAGCCGGACGAACTTGGTGTCGTTCTTCGCTTTGGCAAGGAAGTGCGCGAAGTTCAGCCAGGCCTCAACTACCACCTCCCATACCCAGTTGAGACGGTGCTCACGCCCAAGGCGTTGCGTATCAACAAGATCGACATAGGCATGCGCGTTGTCGACGACATCCGTCGCGGCGGTACAACGGTGCGCGACGTTCCAGAGGAAAGCTTGATGCTCACGGGCGACGAGAACATCGTCGACGTCGACTTCTCGGTATTATGGAAGGTTAAGCCCACCGGTGTGGGCGAATTTCTTTTCAATATTCAAAATCCGGAAGGCACTGTGAAGGCTGTGGCGGAAAGCGCTATGCGAGAGGTGATCGGCCGATCCGAGATCCAGCCAATTCTCACCGGCGCGCGCCAGACTACTGAGACGGCCGTGCAGGATTTGATGCAGAGAACGCTCGACCACTATGGGGCCGGGATCGTCGTGCAACAGGTGCAATTACAGAAAGTCGACCCGCCCGCGCAGGTGATCGACGCTTTCCGCGATGTGCAAGCAGCTCGCGCCGATCTCGAACGCGCTGTCAATAAATCGCAGACCTATGCCAATCGCGTGATTCCCGAAGCGCGTGGACGTGTCGCGCAGATTACTCAGGCCGCGGAAGCATATCGTCAGCAGACGGTGGCCGAAGCGACGGGTCAGACCTCTCGTTTTCTTAAGATTTTCGAGCAATACAAAAAGGCGCCCAGCGTCACTCGCGAGCGCATGTACCTCGAAACCATGGAACGTGTGCTCGGAGGCGCCGACAAGATAATTCTGGATTCAGGTGCGGATGGCAGTGGTGTCGTGCCTTATCTGCCGCTCAATGAACTGAGTCGTCCGCCGCAGACACGCGGCCAGCCTCAATCTGGAGGCCGGCCATGAGACTTAATTTTATTGGCGGCATCATCGCTGTCTTCGTAGTAGCGGCGCTCATCATCGGCTACTCGTCTTTGTTTACCGTCTATCAGACCCAGCAAGCGCTTGTGCTGCGTCTCGGCAGCCCGTTGCCGCCGATAACCGTGCCGGGCCTGCACGTCAAAGCGCCATTCATCGACTCGGTCGTGTATATCGATAAGCGCATTCTTGATCTGGAAGCGCCCTCGCAGGAGGTGATCGCCTCCGATCAAAAGCGGCTCGTCGTTGACGCCTTTGCGCGATATCGCATCCAGGAACCACTGCGCTTCTATCAGACGCTGGGATCGATTGCCGGTGCTAACTCGCAACTTTCCATCTTGCTTAATTCGGCGCTGCGTCGCGTTCTCGGCGAGGTGACATTTACGCACGTCGTGCGGGATCAACGTGCTGATTTGATGTCGCGCATTCGCGAACTGGTTGACCGCGAAGCGACGGCCTATGGCGTTCAAGTGGTTGATGTGCGGATCCGGCGTGCCGACTTGCCCGAGCAAAACAGCCAGGCCGTCTACCAACGTATGCAAACCGAACGGCAGCGCGAAGCTGCGGAATTTCGAGCGCAGGGCGCACAGCGAGCACAGGAAATTCGATCTCGCGCCGATCGCGAGGTCACAGTTCTGGTTGCCGAGGCCACCTCAAAGTCGGAGCAAACCCGCGGCGAGGGTGACGCTACCCGCAACCAGATCTTTGCGGATGCTTTCAATCAGGATCCGGATTTCTTTTCGTTCTACCGCTCCATGCAAGCCTACGAGAATGGCCTAAAGCAAAATGACACGCGAATGTTACTCAAACCCGATTCCAATTTCTTCCGCTATTTCCGCGACCCGTCCGGTAAACTGCGCGAGAACCCATCAGCGCCACCGAGCGGCCCTGCGACCCGCTAACCAAACGCGCATAACCAGGCATGTCGGACTTTCTGGCCGCTCTCGGACTGGTTTTTGTCATCGAGGGTCTGATTTTTGCGGCATTTCCGGAAGCGGCCAAGAAGGCAATGGCTAGTGTGCTGGAAACTGCCGACCTGTCCCTGCGCCTAATTGGGCTCGGGTCAGCTGTCGTCGGCCTAGCTTTGGTCTGGCTGGTCCGGGGTTAATGTGGGGATAGGCCTCGCATGGTGTTGATTTGCAGTGCCCTTGAATCGCCTCGAAGTCGGGGCCACTCTCATTAAAAGCTTCCTCCCAGGAGATTCGACGCCCATGGGCGCATCCTTTCGCCTTCCGAGACCGGTCAGTCACGCAGGTTTGGCCGTTTTTACGGCCGCTAGCATTTTTTGGTCGGCCTCGACAGTCCCTTCGTTGGCGCGGGGACCTGAAGGGATAGCGGACGTGGCGGAGCAGGTCATCGACGCGGTTGTGAATGTCTCCACCAAACAATCTGTAGATTTACGAAATGGAGCTATGCCGCAATTGCCGCCGGGTTCGCCTTTCGAAGAGTTTTTCGAGGAGTTCTTCAAGAATCGGCGCGGTCCAAACGGACAACCCGGTCAGAATGGTCCGGGCGGCGAGAATGGTCAGTCGCCGGTTCCGCGGCGCGTTAATTCACTCGGCTCCGGGTTTATTATCGACGCTTCCGGTCTAGTAGTGACGAACAATCATGTCATCGCCGACGCTGACGAAGTGAATGTGATTCTGAATGACGGCAGCACGTTGAAGGCGGAGGTCATCGGTCGTGACCAAAAGACCGATCTTGCATTACTGAAGGTTAATCCGACTAGGCCCCTCAAGGCCGTGAAATTCGGTGACAGCGATAAGTTGCGGCTTGGCGAGTGGGTTGTCGCGATTGGAAATCCGTTCAGCCTGGGTGGGACTGTCACCGCCGGCATCGTGTCCGCACGTAACCGCGATATACAATCAGGACCATACGACAACTACATTCAGACCGATGCTGCAATCAATCGCGGCAATTCAGGTGGCCCGTTGTTCAATCTCAATGGCGAGGTAATCGGCGTAAATACTGCAATCATTTCGCCGTCCGGCGGTTCGATCGGAATTGGTTTTGCGGTGCCGTCAAAGACAGTCGTCCCTGTGATCGATCAATTGCGTGAATTCAAGGAGGTGCGCCGGGGCTGGCTGGGCGTGCGCATTCAACAAGTAAGTGACGAGATTGCGGAAAGCCTGAGCGTGAAACCGGCGCGTGGGGCACTCGTCGCGGGCATCGATGAAAAGGGGCCGGCCAAGCCCGCAGGCATCGAGTCAGGTGATGTGATCGTTAGGTTTGACGGTAAGGACGTCAAAGAAATGCGCGATCTGCCGAAGATTGTGGCGGATACGCCGGTTGGCAAAGACGTTGAGGTGATTGTTATCCGCAAGGGCAAGGAAGAAAAATTGTCCGTCAAACTCGGCCGGCTTGAGGATGAGAAACAAGCCGCGCTTAATAACAGAAAGGACGCGGCGCCCGATGCAAAGCCTCCGGTGAAGAGAGCGCTCGGTCTCGATCTTGCCAATCTTACCGACGACCTTCGCAAGAAACACAATATCAAGGATAAGGTGAAAGGTGTCTTGATTACCGGCGTCGATGCGAATTCGCCGGCGGCCGAAAAGCGGCTGGCACCGGGAATGGTCATTGCCGAAGTTCAGCAGCAGTCGGTTGTAAACGCCACGGAACTGCAGCAGCGTATCGAAAAGCTCAAGAAGGACGGCAAGAAGGCGGTCGTTCTGCTCGTGGTGTCACCGGATGGTGACCCGAGCTTTGTGGCGTTGAGCTTGCAGTAAGAGTGGGTTGCTAGAGAGCTCCTGCAGACGGCAACCACTCACACTGATTTTTCATCAGTCGAGTACGTGATTGACCATGCCATCAGCGAGCTTGGGCTCGAACCATGTGGATTTCGGGGGCATGATGCCGCCAGCATCGGCCACATCCATCAGATCGCGCATCTGCGTTGGATAAAGCGCGAAGGCAACCGTCATCTCGCCCGATTTCACGCGCTTCTCGAGCCCCTCCAGGCCGCGCGCGCCGCCAACGAAATCAATGCGCTTATCCGTACGCGGATCTTTGATACCAAATAGTGGTTCAATCACACTGCGAGTGAGCACAGTGATCGGTAACCGTCCAATCGGGTCGGAGGGGATAAGCTCGGGACGGATTGAAAGTTTATACCAACGATCGTTGGTATACATACCATATTCGCCTGAAGTGGCCGGCCGCGCGGCATGGTCAGATTCGGTCACAGAAAATCTCTTGCGAAGCTCGGAGAGAAGTTGCTCGACGGTACGGCCGTTCAGATCTTTCAGAACGCGGTTGTAATCGAGAATTGTCATCTCATGCTCAGGAAATATGACCGACAGGAAATAGTTGTGGGAACCCTCGCCTTTGCGAGAAGCGGCGACACGCGCCGCTGCGGCCGAACGGTGATGGCCGTCGGCGATGTAGATCGCAGGCAGCGCCTCGAAGGCGCGCGTGAGTTTATTGATCGTCGACTCGTCGGCGATCATCCAAAGTTGATGGCGCACGCCATCTTCCGCGGTGACATCAACGGCAGCATTGCCATTCGCCGCCTGAGACAGGATTGCGTCGATCGTCGGTGCGTGCGGATAACCGCTCATCACCGGACCTGTCTGAGCATTGACAGCCTCAATCTGTCGGACTCGGTCGTCCTCTTTCAACGGCGTCGTCAGCTCATGTTTGCGGATGCGATTAGTCGCGTAGTCTTTCAGCGAAGCGACAGCGGCGATCCCAGTCTGCGTGCGGCTGCGCCAGGTGAGTCGATAGGCGTAGTAGCAAGGAGCTGCGTCCCGTATCAGCACGCCATCCACAATCATACGCTTGAGGTTTTCTGCGGCTTTGGCGTACACGGCTTTGTCATACGGGTCGGTCCCAGGAGCCAGATCGATCTCGGGTTTCGATATATGCAAAAAGCTCCAAGGCTTGTCCGCGGCACGTTCTCGCGCCTCCTCGCTAGAGAGGACATCGTACGGTGGTGCAAGAACGTCTGCAGCACGGCCGGGCGCGGGCCGTAAGGCGCGAAAAGGTTTGATTAAGGTCAAGTATATCTCCGGTACATCGGATACGTTCTCACCATGCGAG
Organism: uncultured Alphaproteobacteria bacterium; assembly: GCA_963831275.1. GTDB lineage: Bacteria > Pseudomonadota > Alphaproteobacteria > Rhizobiales > Xanthobacteraceae > Pseudolabrys. The sequence goes on from CAWHPN010000002.1 coordinate 436,515, forward strand.
TGCCAGCACGACTGCAACCAAGGCAGTCATCATGACTAAGGTCAGGACGGTGCTTATTGCAGGGCCAACCGCCAGCGGCAAGTCGGCGCTTGCGCTTCATTTGGCGGAGCAGTTTGGCGGCGTCATCATTAATGCCGATTCGATGCAGGTGTACCGCGACCTGCGCGTTATCACCGCACGCCCGACGATGGACGAGGAAAAGCGCGTACCGCATCGGCTTTATGGTCATATCGACGCAGCGGAGAACTACTCTGTTGGACGTTGGCGCCGCGACACCGAAGACGCGCTTCGTGAAATTGCCGCGGAGGGCCGTATGCCGATTTTGGTCGGTGGTACCGGACTTTACTTCAAGGCACTGACAACCGGACTAGCTGCCGTGCCCGCTATTCCGGCCGAAATCCGAACGGAGGTCCGTAGCAGAATGCAACGTGAGGGCGCACCGGCATTGCATGCCGAACTTCTGCGGCTTGATCCGGCAACCGCGCAACGCGTGACGGCTAATGACCGTTCCCGCATTTCGCGTGCCCTTGAGGTTGTGCGCGCGACCGGACGTCCACTCTCGGCATGGCATGTCGAAGGTCTGCCGCCGGCAATTGATTCTAAATACGCGGCGAAGATCTTTATTACCTGCGAGCGCAAAAAATTGGTTCGCCGTATCGAGACTCGCTTTGCCACCATGCTGACGTCGGGCGCGTCGGAGGAGGTACGATGTCTGGCCGCACGCAAGCTTGATCCGACCTTGCCGGCAATGAAGGCCCATGGAGTGCCTTGGCTAATCCGTCATCTCAATGGCGAACTCTCGCTCGATGAGGCAAAGGCCGGTGCCATCATGGATACGCGCCGTTATGCCAAGCGGCAGCACACATGGTTTCGCACTCAAATGAGGGATTGGCCGTGGGAAGCCCCCGAAAAGGCTGCAGTGGCACTCCAAAGCCAGCTTTTCGGTTCCAAATAGTGCTCTTTTGCGCTTGACCGACCCCTAAAGCCCCTCTATAACGCCGCGCAATGAAAGTTCAGGTAGCGACCATGTTACGCAATATTATTTCCGTAGTAAGCGTTCCGGCGCTCGAGCGGTCCTGAAGAGGGGGTCGCAGGGGGCGTCCGGACATGGCCCGTTTCGGGCCTTTTTATTTTTGTGCGCGATGATGAGACGATGAGGGAAATGACATGACACGAGAAATGACCGGCGCCGAAATGGTGATCCAGGCGCTTGCCGACCAGAATGTCGAGCATGTGTTCGGCTATCCGGGCGGGGCGGTGCTTCCGATCTACGACGCCATCTTCTCGCAGAACCAAGTCCGTCACATCCTCGTGCGACACGAACAGGGCGCAGTGCATGCGGCTGAAGGCTATGCGCGTTCGACCGGTAAGGTTGGTTGCGTTCTGGTCACGTCGGGCCCTGGCGCCACAAACGCGGTCACGGGATTGACTGACGCGCTTTGCGATTCAATCCCTATCGTCTGCATCACGGGTCAGGTGCCAACTCACCTGATCGGTAACGACGCATTTCAGGAATGCGATACTGTTGGCATCACGCGGCCGTGCACAAAATACAATTACCTGGTCAAGCGTATAGAAGATTTACCGCGCGTACTGCATGAGGCCTTTCACATTGCGTCGAGCGGCCGCCCGGGTCCAGTGGTGGTTGACGTGCCCAAGGACATTCAATTTGCGAAAGGGGTCTATTCCAAGCCGAAGGATTTTCCGCACACCGGCTACAAGCCCAAGATCAAGGGCGACATGGACGAGATCAAGCGAGCAATCGATCTGATGGCACACGCCAAAAGACCATTGTTCTATACCGGCGGTGGCGTGATCAATTCCGGCAAGGCGGCTTGCGACTTATTGCGCGAGCTTGTCAAACTTACGGGCTACCCGATCACTTCCACGCTGATGGGTCTTGGCGCATTCCCGGCTGCTGATCAGAAATGGATGGGGATGCTCGGTATGCACGGCACGCTCGAAGCCAACATGGCAATGCACGATTGCGACGTGATGATCTGCATCGGTGCGCGCTTCGACGATCGCATCACCGGGCGACTTGATGCTTTCTCCCCGGGTTCGAAGAAAATTCATGTCGATATCGATCCGTCATCGATTAACAAAAATGTCAAAGCGGATATTGGGATCGTCGGCGACTGTGCGCACGTCCTTGAGGACATGGTGCGCCTGTGGCGTACCGGCGCGATCCATCCGGATAAGCGGTCGCTACAAGCGTGGTGGTCGCAGATCGATAAATGGCGCGCGCGCAAATCGCTTGCGTATCGGTCATCAAATGACGTGATTAAACCGCAATACGCTATTCAGCGCCTTTACGAGCTGACTAAGGATAAAGACGTCTACATTACGACCGAGGTCGGCCAGCACCAAATGTGGGCGGCGCAGTTCTACGGATTCCAGGAGCCGAACCGATGGATGACATCGGGCGGTCTTGGCACAATGGGGTATGGCCTACCGGCTTCCGTCGGCGTGCAGCTCGCGCACCCAAAATCACTTGTAATTGATATCGCCGGCGAGGCGTCAGTGCTGATGACCATGCAGGAATTGTCGACCGCCGTGCAGTACCGGCTGCCGATCAAGATCTTCATCATCAACAACAATTATATGGGCATGGTGCGGCAATGGCAGGAGCTGTTGCATGGGGGGCGCTATGCCGAAAGTTACAGCGAGGCATTGCCGGACTTCGTCAAATTGGCTGAAGCCTATCACGCCCACGGTATCCGCTGTCAGAAGCCGGGCGAACTTGACCGCGCCATCAAGGAGATGATTGAGGTCGACAAACCGGTGCTTTTCGACTGCGTTGTCGATCCCAAGGAAAATTGTTTCCCGATGATTCCATCGGGGCGCGCACACAATGAGATGCTGCTGGGCGATGCCGGGATCAGCGTGGAAGAGGCTATCACAGAGGAAGGCAAGGTGATGGTGTGATGAACGCTCCCACAACCTCCCACTATCCTGCGGCACCAACGGCGCAGAAATCGGAAACGCACACGCTCTCGGTGCTTGTCGACAACGAGCCGGGCGTGCTGGCGCGCGTGATCGGTCTGTTTTCGGGCCGCGGTTACAATATCGAGTCACTTACGGTGTCGGAAACCGAGCATCGACAACATCTTTCATTGATCACGATTGTTACCACCGGCACGCCGATGGTCATCGAGCAGATCAAGAACCAGCTTGATCGAACTCGTGCCTGTACATCACGTGATGGACATGACGCTCTCGGGCAACGCCATCGAGCGGGAGCTCGCCATGGTGAAAGTCAAGGGAAAGGGTGACAACCGAGTCGAGGCTTTGCGGCTGGCCGACGCTTTTCGGGCGCGGGTGATCGATGCCACGACCGAAAGCTTCGTATTCGAAATCACCGGCGCCAGCGACAAGATCGAGCAATTCATCAGTCTGATGTTGCCGCTCGGGCTTATAGAGGTGGCGCGCACAGGCATCGCCGCGATCATGCGCGGACCCGAAGGAATGTAACGGCGGGCTTGTCCCCGCCATTCATAAAATCTAGAAGCAGCTACGAAGAACTAACGGCCCGACGTAATGGCCGATGCAGGGGTAAGAATCATGCGTGTTTACTACGATCGCGACGCCGACCTGAACCTGATCAAAGGCAAGAAGGTCGCCATCATCGGCTATGGCAGTCAGGGCCATGCCCACGCTCTCAATTTGCGCGATAGTGGCGTAAAAGATGTTGCAGTCGCGCTGCGTAAGACATCTGCCGGCGTCAAAAAGGCGGAGGCCGAGAAATTCAAGGTGATGGAAGTCGCCGAGGCTGCCAAATGGGCCGACGTGATGATGATGCTGACGCCGGATGAATTGCAGGGAGATATCTATCGTGACCATCTGCACAAAAACATGAAAGACGGCGCAGCGTTGATGTTTGCGCATGGACTCAATGTCCATTTTAATTTGATCGAGCCACGCCCAGATCTTGATGTGCTGATGATCGCGCCAAAGGGGCCTGGTCACACGGTGCGCTCGGAATACCAGCGGGGGGCGGGGGTGCCGTGCCTCGTGGCAATTCATAAGGATGCATCAGGGAACGCCCACGATCTTGGGCTTTCTTACGCATCGGCAATCGGCGGCGGCCGCGCTGGCATCATCGAAACAACATTCAAAGAAGAGTGTGAAACCGACCTTTTTGGCGAGCAAACCGTGCTGTGCGGCGGCCTCGTCGAGTTGATGAAGGCTGGTTATGAGACGTTAGTTGAAGCAGGCTACGCCCCGGAAATGGCCTATTTCGAATGCGTGCACGAGGTGAAGCTCATTGTCGATCTCATCTATGAGGGTGGCATCGCCAACATGAACTATTCGGTTTCGAACACCGCCGAGTATGGCGAATACGTTTCCGGCCCGCGTGTGATCACCCCAGAGGTGAAGTCCGAAATGAAGCGCGTGCTCGGAGACATCCAGTCCGGCCAATTCACCAGGGACTGGATGCTCGAGAACAAGGTAAATCAGACCTCATTCAAAGCAACGCGCGCCAAGCTCGCCGAGCATCCGATCGAACAAGTTGGTGCGAAGCTGCGCGACATGATGCCGTGGATAAAACAGCGGGCATTGGTGGACCGGAGCAAGAACTAGTTTTTCTTTTTCGCAATCTCACCGGCAAGCCATCGGGCTACTATATCCGGCGTTTCGTTGCCTTTCGATGCGCGAGCATTTGCTGCGCGCATCATTGATACGTCGATTGAACCGACCAACGGTTTCAGCGCTGCGACCAGTTTTTTATCACCTGCGCGGTGCGGCGATATCAGTAAAACCGCATCGTACGACGGGATGGCATGCCGATCATCGGTTAGCACAACGAGATCGTATGTCGGGATCTGGCCATCGCTCGTATAGGCCGTAATTACGTCGACTTCACCATCGCCAGCGGCCTTATACATGAACTCCGGTTGCATCTGACGTTGCGTTCGAAAATTTAAACCATAGGTATTGCGCAGCGCCTTCCATTCCGGGCGCGCAAAAATTTCATAATCTCCGGCAATGGTGAACTCGCGGCTATGGCTTGCGAGATCGGCAATAGAGTGGATATTCAGCGTTTCCGCTTTTTTGCGCGTCATTGCCAAGGCGTACGCGTTGTCGAAGCCAAGCGGTCCAAGCATTTGGATGCCGCGCGTCTCGTGGAGCCATTCAGATAATTCGGCAAGCAATTGATCGCGCGATACCACGTCATGGCGTTGCATTCGGTTCACCCAAAGCGTTCCTGAATAATCGACGGCGACGTCAATCTCTCCTGACGCGATCGCATCAAAAAGGACGTTGGAGCCGAGACCGGGCCTCCGCAAAGCCGTAAGGCCGTCAGCCTCCATACGTTGTTGGATAAGCGCGGCAAGAACGTATTGTTCGGTAAATGTCTTGGCGCCGATCAAAAAATTTGCCTGCGGTCGAGAAAGGCCGGGAAATAATGCGGCGAAAACCAAAACGACAAGACCGAAAATTCCGAAACTCGTGCGTAGGCCGCTGCGGCGGGTCACTCCGACTTGCACGAGCGCGAGCAACTGATCCACGGCGAGCGCTAATAGAGCGGCCGCGACGCAACCAAAAACGACGAAGACCCAATTCTGTGTTTGCAGGCCTGTGAAGATGTAGTTGCCAAGGCTGGTTTGGCCGATTGGCGTTGCCAGTGTCGCCGTGCCAATGACCCAAACCGCGGACGTTCGAATGCCCGCCATGATAACAGGCATAGCCAGTGGCAGCTCGATATCTCCCAACAGGCGCCATGGTCGCATTCCGATCACACGTGCAGCCTCGCTCAGGCGGGGGTCGACACCATTGAGGCCGGTCACGGTGTTGCGCAGCACCGGCAGCATCGAGTAGAGCGCAAGTGCAAGAACTGATGGAAGAAAACCGAGAGCGGAAAAGCCCTTACCGGTGACGCGTTCAGACAAGGCAGCAAAGGCCAGCAGCAGCGGGTAAAAAAGCGCAAGCAGAGCGAGGCCGGGAATGGTCTGCACAACGCTGGCGACTGCCAGCAAAGCGGCCCGTAAGAGTGGTCGTCGCCTCGAGGCAATGGCTGTTGGGAGGCTAATGCCGAGCCCGATGACGAGCGCGGTCAGGCTCACCAGGACGTGGCTGCCGAGATATTCGGGCAATCGCGCCCATGCTTCGTCGAGCCGGGAGTCGAAGATCATCACGGCAATGATGGCATGCATGGCCATGGCGCGGAACAGCCATTAACCGCCCTGTAGGCCTATGTCATTAATTAATATTGCAAAAATCCGGCCGTCGACGATGCCACATCTTGCAATGACGGTTTGATTACAGTCTTATGACGCCGGGCCATGCGCTGGGGAACATCGGGGATCGCAGCCGGGCAGGGCCGTCCTAGGCCATGTTGTCCGTAGCGTCCGCCCTGTTCAGCCGTCTTGCGCCCGCCGAGGCCATCTCTCGCCGCGACGCGTTTGCGCTGGCCATCCTTACAGTCCTGCACCTCGCTGCGCTTGTGGTGATGACCGCCACCGAGCTTGATCTTGCGACCAAGGCAACTTTCCTCTTTGCTTGGGCTCTCCTGAATTTTTTCTGGCTGGCATTGCTGCGTCGCCCCGCAATTTCCGCGCTGCTCTCTCTGTCAATGGTGAGCGCGCTCATTCTTTTATCGCAGTTCAAATACGACAAGTTGATGATGACGGTGAACTTCGTCGACCTGATGATCATAGATCCGGATACATCGGCGTTTCTGTTTACGATTATGCCGCGCCTGCGCTGGCCAATTCTGTGTGGCGTGGTGGCCGCGGTGCCCATACTGGCGCTTCTTTGGCGAGTCGATCCTTTTCGCGTGCGTTTACGCACGGCCGTGGTCGGAAGTGCGTTGTGCTTGGCCGGCCTCGTGCCTTTATCGATTGCGTATCCGGCCGATTTTTACGGAGAGTTTTTTGACCGGGACTATGTTTCAAAATTCGCCCGATCGGGGGTCGAGGCGATCTACGAATTTGCAACGCACGGATTGTTGGAATTGGACGCGACGGTTACTGACCGTCTCAAGGCACCTACCGCGGCCTGTAGTCCAGGCGGAAAACTTCCACACATAATTTTGCTGCATGACGAATCCAGTTTCGACATCACTGCCGCGCCCGGTATGAAAGTTCCTTCGGGCTATCAGAAACATTTTAGATCATTCGATGGAAGATCCCGCAAACTTGTGGTGGAAGGGGCGGGCGGGCCCAGTTGGTTTACCGAATACAATGTACTGACCGGCCTGTCCGCTCGCTCGTATGGGCGCTTTGCGACTTCGGTGACGCGTATCGCCGCCGGTCGCGTTACGCGGGGTTTGCCGAGCGCGCTGAGTCGGTGTGGCTACAAAACCTTCAGTCTCTATCCATTCTACGGCGCGTTTTTGGGTTCACGCGGCTTTCAGACCACAGCAGGGGTTGAACGCTATCTGGATATGAAAGACCTCGGAGCCCGCGGACTTGAACCCGATAGCTTCTATTTCAAGCAAGCGACGAACATCATTGCGCGTGAACGTCGGCAAGGTCCGCTGTTCCTGTTCGTCTATACCGCCGCTAACCACTTTCCCTGGGATTTCAGTTTTCGTCCAGATCTGACACTAGGTTGGCGTAGTCCGGGCAACAGCGCGAACATCGATGAATACATTCGGCGGCAAACATTGAGCGCACGCGATTACTCGGCGCTTCTCGATCAGCTTAAACGCGAGTTCCCAACGGAATCCTTTCTGATCGTCCGCTTCGGCGACCACCAGCCGGAATTTGCGTACCGCATTATTGATCCGACTCTTGGAGAAGCAGCGCTGGCACGGCACTTGGAGACCTTCGATCCGCGGTATTACACCAGCTATTATGCGATCGACGCGGTGAATTATACCCCTGCTGATCTGTCTTCGGCACTCGACACACTCGATGCGCCTTATCTCCCGCTGTTGGTACAGGAAGCGGCCGGTGTGCCGCTCGATCCGTCGTTTTCCGAACAGAAAAAGATTCTGAAACGGTGCAACGGTTTGTTCTATCGATGTGGCGACGGCGCCGAGGCGCGGCGGTTTAATCGCCTGCTGATCGAGGCCGGCCTCATCAAAGGCCTGTGATGGGATGGAGCTTTGCAAGCCTACGCTGCCCAGATAGTTTTCCGTCCAAGAAATAAAAGCGGGAGGACATCATGGCGGATGCTGCCGCCGTGACGAATGTAAGGAATACATACGCGTCGAGCGTAGCAGTCATGCTCGATGACGTTGTCGTCGCATTTCGGTTGTCCGGTGGTGGCCTTTATACTGCGGTTGAACGAGCGACACTCCATGTTGCCGACGGTGAATTCGTTGCCATAGTCGGACCAACGGGGTGTGGCAAAACCACTTTGCTCAATCTGGCGGCGGGTCTGCTTTCTCCGAGCGTCGGAAGAGTGAATATTTTCGGTAACCGGCTTTCTGCGCTTAATAGTGCGGCCGGGTATCTCTTTCAGGCTGATGCTTTATTTCCATGGAAGACTGCAATTGAGAATGTCGCAATCGGCCTGGAGACCGCGGGCATGTCGGTGGTCAATGCGAGGGCACGCGCAAGAGACTGGCTTGCCCGCGTCGGCCTCGATGCATTTGCTGATCGCTATCCGCATATGCTGTCCGGAGGACAGCGTAAGCGTGTGGGTCTGGCCCAGGTTCTTATCCGCGACCCCAAGATCCTGCTGATGGATGAGCCGTTTGGCCCGCTGGATGCCCAGACGCGGCAAATTATGGGCAACTTGTTGCTTGACCTGTGGACGGCCGACCGTAAAGCAGTTCTTTTCGTGACCCACGACTTGGAAGAAGCGATCGCGCTTTCCGACCGGGTCGTCATTATGTCCGCGGGACCGGCGGCACACATCATCGGGGACTGGCGTATTTCTCTTGCGCGTCCGCGTGATATCTCCGAAGTCAAGCTTGACCCCGTGTTTCATAAGCTGCATCGGGAAATCTGGCATAAACTTAAAGCCGAAGTGATCAAAGGCTACGCGCAAAGCCAAAGAGCCTGATGCCACAGGAATTTAATTGCGCTAGCATTGTTGATGATATGGACTGCCAAAAAACGAAACGGAGGAATGCAATGTCTGGAATACGTCAAACGTTCACGGCTTGTGCAACTATTTTGCTGCTGGCCGGGGCCGCCCAGGCTCAGGGAGTGTTCACGATCACGTCGTCATCCTTCAAGGATGGCACCTTGCTGGCAAAGAAAAACGCTGGCGCCAACAAGTCCAATCCAAACTGTGTCGGCGAAAATGTGTCGCCGCCGCTTGCCTGGACAAATGTGCCGGCTGGTACCGCCAGCTTTGCGTTGGTCATGACCGATCCGGAGGGCCGCGGCATTGGCGTCGATCACTGGATTGCCTATGGCATCCCGGCGTCCGTCACGTCATTTGCCGAAGGTGAGACAAGCAAGCCATCTGACAAATATGTCGGTGGTATCGGTACCGCGAAGCAGAGCATGTATATGGGCCCCTGCACGCCGCCGGGTTCGCCGCATCACTACACCTTCGTTCTGATCGCGACTGATCTTGACCCGAAGGCGCTGCCACCGGGCCTTACCAAGCTTGAACTGTTCGATAAACTCAATGGGCATGTGAAGGGCTCGACCGGCATCATCGGGCTGTTCAAGAACCCCATCTAACGTCCAGGCAACCGGGAGGAGCTTGATCGCAATGTCTCGCATCAATCTCCTCCTGTTGCAGGGGCTGGTGGCAGTCGTGAGCGTCGCGCTCTGGTATGCACTCACGACGTATCCCATCTTCGGCAAACTTCTGCTGCCGCCCTTCTTCTTCTCAAATCCAGTCGACGTGGCGCTGCAAATCGCGGCCTGGTTTGCGACCGGCGTGATCTGGAAGCATCTTTGGATCACGTTGATCGAGTCGATCCTTGCCTTTGTGCTCGGTTCGATTGGAGGCGTCTTGGTCGGCTTCTGGTTTGCGCGTCAGCCACGCACCGCCGCAGTATTTGATCCATATGTGAAGATGATCAACGCACTGCCACGGGTCGTGTTGGCGCCGATCTTCACACTTTGGCTTGGTCTTGGCATCTGGTCGAAGGTGGCGCTTGGCGTCACGCTTGTGTTCTTCATTGTGTTTTTCAACGTTTACCAGGGCGTCAAAGAAGTGAGCCCTACGGTGCTTGCGAATGCGCGAATGCTTGGAATGAACGAGCGCCACTTGATGCGGCATGTCTATTGGCCATCAGCGCTGTCGTGGATGTTTTCCTCGCTGCATACCTCGGTCGGGTTTGCCGTGGTGGGTGCCGTAGTCGGCGAATATCTGGGTGCGGCGGCGGGACTTGGTTATCTCATCCAACAGGCCGAGGGCGTCTTCGACGTTGCCGGCGTTTTTGCCGGAATGTTCGTCCTTGCGGCCTTTGTGATCGTGATCGATGTTGTTGTCAGCACAATCGAGAATCGCTTGCTGGTCTGGCGGCCCGTCGCCAGCGAAAGCCGCCCCTAGTCATTGCCATAATGCTGGCCTATCGTTCGCTTGTAAGCGGCCTCAAAAAGCCGCGGATTATCAGGGAGGACAACATGTCCGCACGAATTTTCCGGCGGCTCGTCGCCATATCGGCTGCGCTCCTGCTTTCCAGCGGGGTGGCGCTCGCGCAATCCAAAGTGACGCTCGCGGTCGGCGGCGGATCGTGCCTGTGTTACCTGCCCACCATGCTGGCGCAGGCGCTTGGTGAATACGAAAAAGCCGGGGTCAGTGTCGAGGTTGTCGATTTCAAGGGCGGCTCGGAATCTCTCAAGGCCGTCATTGGTGGCAGTGCCGACGTCGTCTCAGGCTATTTCGACCACTGCGTCAATCTTGCAGCCAAGGGACAGCACCTTCAGGCCTTCGTGGTTTATGATCGTTTCCCTGGCTTCGCGCTGGTGGTTTCGCCCAAACATTCCAGCGAAATCAATTCCATTAAGGATCTCGCCGGCAAGAACGTGGGGGTGAGCGCGCCGGGCTCGTCTACCGATTTCTTCCTCAAATATATATTGAGCAAGAACAGCGTCGATCCAAATTCAGTGGCCGTGATCGGCGTCGGCCTCGGGGCAACCGCGGTCGCCGCAATGGAGCAGGGCACTGTCGACGCGGCCATCATGCTCGATCCAGCGGTTACAATTTTGCAGGGCCAGGACAAGAACCTCAAGATCCTGAGTGACACACGGTCGCAAAAAGACACGCTCGCTGTATTCGGCGGTGAATATCCCGGGGGTGCGCTCTACACCAAAGCTGACTGGATCGCCGCTCATCCAAAAGAAGTGCAGGGCATGACGAACGCTATCGTCAGCACCCTCAAGTGGATCCATTCGCACACGCCCGAAGAGATCGCCGACAAGATGCCGGCGAATCTGGTCGGCAAGGATAAAGCGCTCTATGTTGCGGCGCTGAAAAATACCCTCGCGATGTATTCGGAAACCGGCCGAATGGATCCGAAAGGTGCGTCCGCTGTGCTGGCGGTGTTCAGTCAATCGTCGCCCGATGTGGCCAAGGCCAACATTGATCTGTCGAAAACTTACACCAACACGTTTGTCGATGCCGCGAACAAGAAGATGGGAATGAAGTAGTTCACTGAACCCTTTCACTGGAAGAACGGCGGGGGTGGCCCCGCCGTTTCTGTTATTGTCGCGTTCATGAACATTCTCTCTATTCAGTCTCACGTTGCCTACGGTCACGTCGGGAATGCCGCAGCCGTGTTTGCACTGCAGCGGATGGGTGTAGAAGTATGGCCCATCCACACTGTTCAATTTTCCAATCACACCGGCTACGGCAGCTGGAAGGGACGTGTGTTCGAAGCCGGAATGATCAGCGAAGTGATCAGCGGTATCGACCAGTGCGGCGTGCTCGGCGAGTGTGATGGCGTGCTGTCGGGCTATATGGGCTCTGCAGATATCGGTAGTGCGATTCTTGAAGCGGTCACGACGGTCAAGCGCGCCAACCCCGCGGCAAAATATTGCTGTGATCCGGTGATCGGTGATGTCGGCCGTGGCATTTTTGTGCGCGAGGGCGTGCCTGAGTTCATCAGGATGAAGGCTGTGCGGGCCGCAGATATCGCTACGCCGAACCAGTTTGAGCTTGATTATCTCAGCAAACGCTCCAGCAAAACACTGCGGGAAACGCGGGACGCGATAAAAGCCGTGCATGATCTCGGCCCGTCGGCGATCCTGGTTACGTCGCTCCACACCAGTGAAACGCCCAATGAATCGGTCGACCTGCTTGCGTCGGACAAAAATGGGCTTTTCCGGGTCCGAACGCCGCAGCTGCCGCTGACAGTGAACGGGGCGGGCGACGCCATTGCAGCGTTATTTTTTGCGCGCTATTTGGGGAGTGGCAAAATTGGTGAAGCGCTTTCGAGCGCAGCCTCAGCTCTGTTTGGCGTGCTGATCAAAACGGCCGAGGCGGGCGCGCGCGAGATTCAGCTGGTAGCTGCGCAGGACGAAATTGTAAGGCCATCGCGGGTGTTTGAGGCGGAAGTGCTTGGGCCATGAAAGATGCGCCCTCGACGTTCCAGATTGATCGGCTGGAGCTCGCATTTGTATCGAAGCCGTGGGCTTTCGCCGTCGAACGGCGGGCGGAGATAAACACTTGTTTCGAAGCTCTGCGCCGCGAGAAGCCGGCGCTATGGAACGGCCAGGTCCTGCTGATGCACCAGCAGGTCCTCGCGGACGGCGTGCTTCAAGGCCAATACCTGCAAACCGACTACGCAAGTTATGCGGCTTGGCGTGCCTGGGGACGGCCGCCCGCTGGTGTGCACGATTGCTTCAGTGCCGCCGCGATCCTGACTGCTGACAACGCTTTTTTGCTCGGGGTCATGGGGCCACATACTTTCAACGCCGGGAAAGTCTATTTTCCGTGCGGAACACCGGATCCGACCGACATCATCGGCAATAAGGTTGATCTTGAATCGAACGTCGCGCGCGAACTAAAAGAAGAGACCGGTCTCGATGTTGCCGAGTTTACGGAGGAACCGGGATGGACCGCGGTTATTGAGGGCCCGATCATCGCCCAGATCAAAGTGTTGCGCTCGAAAGAGCCCGCCGTGGCGCTTCGTAGCCGTATTCTGGAGCACCTCGCGCGCGAGCGACATCCCGAGCTGGCTGATATTCGTATCGTTCGAAATCCTGCCGATATCGATCCGGCTATGCCGATATTCGTCACGACTTTCCTAATGTCGCGATTTGCCGGTGGTTCGGGTTAGGTCGGGGTGGACCGGAGGTCCAATAATGACGCTCAAGAGCATCACTAAGCGCTTTCGCATCGACAATCCGAGCAAATTTCGGTTGTCAGACTTTGACCCTGACGACCGTGAGGGACTTATCAAAGACAAAAGCGAAGCCAAGAGTATGCTCGATGAGGGCATCGCGCGGCTCGCAGGATTGCAGGAACGGCTTTACGCCGATGACCGCTGGTCGATGTTGATTATTCTGCAGGCAATGGATGCCGCGGGCAAAGACAGCGTCATCGAACATGTGATGTCAGGCCTCAATCCGCAGGGGGTCCAGGTCCAGTCCTTCAAGCAACCAAGTACGGAAGAGCTCGACCACGATTTCCTGTGGCGGGCGGCGTGCCGTTTGCCAGAGCGCGGGCGCATCGGGATATTCAATCGCTCCTATTACGAAGAAGTCCTAGTCGTGCGTGTCCATCCCGAACTGTTGGAAAAGCAGCGACTCCCAGAGGATTTGAAAGGCAGGAATTTTTGGCAACATCGCTTTGACGACATCCGCGCATTCGAGCGTCATCTCACCCGTAGCGGGACGCGAGTCCTGAAATTTTTCCTGCATGTATCGAAGGAAGAACAGCGCAAGCGCTTTCTTGAACGTATCGAGGAGCCGGCCAAGCGCTGGAAATTTTCGAAGGGCGATGTTGCCGAGCGCAAGCTGTGGACCAAATACATGGCTGCCTATGAGGATATGATCCGTGAGACAAGTCGCCCGGAAGCGCCCTGGTTCGTGGTGCCGGCCGACCACAAATGGTTCACGCGCATGGTTGTTGCCGGCGTTCTGATGCAGGAGCTTCAAGGTCTCGACCTTGAATTCCCAAAGATCACGGGCACGGCGCTCAAGGAACTTCAGCAGGCAGGAAAGGCGCTCAAGGCGGAAAAGCCACGCTAATGGCGCCAAGGCAGCAGTACTGACCTAACGTCCGAAGCGCTTGATTTGAAGCCGTCGTTTCCGCTAGAAGCTGGCGTTCGGTTAACGCGGACTTTACCAGAATCCGCCAGCTTGGCCGACGAGGTGAGGACACACGCATGTCGACGCGACAGATCATCTGCGCGATCGAGCGGACGGCGGGACACGCTGGCTCCGCTGCCTCCCTCATTCTGGGCACGCTCCTTCTCCTTATCCGCCCCTGAGGGCCGGCTGGGCATATGTGCCTGGGCACTCGGGGGATCTGACGGAGAACCCATAGAGCGCCCGATGTGGCGCATTCGAGGAGAAGGATCACTTTCATGAGCTCTCACACAAAGTTCGACAAGGACCACGTTGTCATATTCGACACGACCTTGCGGGACGGCGAGCAGTGCCCCGGCGCGACTATGACGCATGAAGAAAAGCTGGAAGTCGCCGAACTGCTCGACGACATGGGCGTCGATATAATCGAGGCCGGCTTTCCAATTGCCTCTGAAGGCGATTTTGCAGCCGTGCACGAAATAGCGCAGCGCTCGAAGAAGGCTGTCATCTGCGGTCTCTCACGTGCCGCCTTCAAGGATATCGACCGATGCGCCGAGGCGATCAAGCCAGCCAAGCGCAAACGTATCCACACGTTTATCTCAACGTCCCCCGTGCATATGAAATACAAGCTGCAGAAAGAACCGCACGAGGTTTATGAGATGGTGATCGGGCAGGTCACGCGTGCGCGGGGTCATACCGATGACGTCGAATGGTCGGCCGAGGATGCTACCCGTACGGAGCACGATTTCCTCTGCCGTTGCGTGGAGGCGGCGATCAATGCCGGTGCAACCACGATTAACATCCCGGACACTGTCGGCTACACGGTGCCAGAAGAATATTTCGCTCTTATAGAGATGTTGCGCACGCGCGTGCCGAATGCCGACGAAGCACGCTTTTCGACCCACTGTCACAACGATCTCGGCATGGCCGTCGCTAACTCGCTCGAGGGCGTAAGGGCGGGAGCGCGGCAAATCGAATGCACCATCAATGGCATCGGTGAGCGTGCAGGGAATGCCGCACTCGAGGAAGTTGTGATGGCGATGAAAGTACGCAACGACGTGCTGCCGTTCCATTGCGGTGTTAACGCAACGATGCTCACGCGGGCCTCAAAACTAGTCTCTGCGGCGACGTCGTTCCCCGTGCAATACAACAAAGCAATTGTTGGTCGAAACGCATTTGCGCATGAAAGCGGCATTCACCAGGACGGCATGCTGAAGAATGCGCAGACCTACGAAATCATGACGCCGGAGTCGGTTGGCGTTAAACAAACGTCATTGGTGATGGGCAAGCATTCGGGGCGACATGCTTTCGCCCATAAACTGGAGGAGCTCGGCTACGAACTCGCCGGCAATCAGCTGGAGGACGCTTTTGTCCGCTTCAAGGCACTGGCTGATCGCAAAAAGCAAATCTATGACGAAGATATTGAAGCGCTGGTGGACGAGGAAATCGCGCACGCCCACGACCGCATCAAGGTGCTATCGCTGACAGTCATTGCGGGCACCATGGGTCCGCAAACCGCGACACTAACGCTCGACATCGATGGTGAACAAGTCACCACCCAATCGACGGGCAATGGGCCGGTAGACGCGATCTTCAAGGCAATACGTGCACTCGTACCGCACGAGGCAACACTTGAACTCTATCAGGTGCATGCGGTTACCGGTGGCACTGACGCGCAGGCGGAAGTATCAGTCCGCCTCTCGGAGAGCGGCCGTTCCTTCACCGCGAAGGGAGCTGACCCAGACACGTTGGTCGCGTCGGCGAAGGCTTACGTGAGTGCACTTAACAAGCTGACGAGTAAACGCTCAAAGACCGCATCGATTGAAAGACGTATCCATTCAACAGATGTCGGCTGAATCAGTACGGTTAAGATTAAGATCATGCCGCGCTTAAAAAGAGCGCGGCATGTGTCATTTTGGCATGATTTACGGGCGGAACCTTACAAATCACATTTTGTCCGCATTTCGTACGTTTTGGCGGCCAAATTCCAAGGTAATGGCCCGCCTATAACCCACTGAATGTATCGGGGATCCTCGAGATGAAAATGACTGTATGCGCGGGCGTGTTCGCGCTCGCGACAATCGGATTGTTGTCAAATTCTTCTTTGACACGCGCCGCCGAATTTACTGTGCACGAGGACCAAGCGCAGGTCACTACTGCGATTAATGTTGCTCGTATCAAGAGTGTGCTTAAACTCACGCCAGCACAGGAACCATATTGGGCTCCGGTTGAGGCCGCATTGCGTGAACTGGCGCATCGGCAGACCTCTTCAGAGTCGGGCGGTCTCGTGCATCGGGTCAGCCATCGGGTCGTATCGGTTGTACTTAACAGTGCCGCTATCCACCGACTTGCTGTCGCTGCGCGCCCACTGATCGCCATGCTGGATCCTGAGCAGATGCGCGCGGCGCATGGGTTGGCTCAGGAGATGGGCCTCGGGCCGGTGGTCGCAGCCCTGAGATAAGCGGCGGCGCTTCGCCGCACCTTCAATCATTTATAGCAAAGAGTTTCTGGCGGATGCTTATGGGCTTGCCCATAGGTAGACTTGCCGGGAACTCGGTTTAGTGTCACCCTGATTGGCAGAAAAACAAAATAAAAATCGGTTCTTGAGCGATCAACTGGAGGAATACGCTAATGCGCAAGTGGCTTCTCGCGGCGGCTGCGGCCGCTATTTTCGTGGCGCCCGCCGCCGTTTTGGCGCAGGCGCCGATCGTGATCAAATTCAGTCACGTCGTGGCGCCGAATACCCCAAAGGGTAAAGGTGCTGACAAGTTCAAAGAGCTTGCCGAGAAATATACCAACGGCAAAGTCAAAGTTGAGGTGTATCCCAACTCAACTCTCTACAAGGACAAGGAAGAGCTGGAAGCGTTGCAGCTCGGCGCGGTGCAAATGCTTGCGCCGTCCAACTCGAAGTTCGGTCCAATCGGCATCAAGGACTTCGAAGTTTTCGACCTACCGTATCTTCTGCCCAACAAGGCGGCGCTGCGCAAAGTTACCGATGGCCCGCTCGGCAAGGCCATGCTTAAGAAGCTTGAGACTAAAGGCATGGTCGGACTTGCATACTGGGACAATGGCTTCAAGGAGATGAGCGCCAACAGACCGTTGCGCATGCCTGAAGACTACAAGGGGCTGAAGTTCCGTATCCAATCGTCGAAAGTGTTGGAGGCGCAATTCCGCGCGCTTGGCGCTATTCCGCAAGTAATGGCATTCTCGGAAGTCTACCAGGCACTTCAGACTGGCGTGGTTGACGGTCAGGAGAACACGCCGTCGAACATCTACACGCAGAAATTCTATGAAGTGCAAAAGTACACGACACTGACAAACCACGGCTACATCGGTTATGTCGTTGTCGTGAACAAGAAGTTCTGGGAGGGGCTGCCGGCCGACGTTCGTGGTCAGCTCGAGAAGGCGATGAACGAAGCGACCGAATATTCCAACGAAATCTCCGCCAAGGAGAACGCCGAAGGGCTTGATGAGATCAAGAAGTCCGGCAAGACCGAGATCATCATACCAACCGCTGCGGAAACTGCAGCTATGCGCAAGGCAATGGAGCCGCTCTTTCAGGAAATGGCGGGTCGCATCGGCAAGCAATTGATTGATGATGTCGTGAAAGCGACACACGGCGTCACCAACTAAACCGACGAACGAGCCTCGGCACTTATTTGCCGGGGCTCGTTGCTTCCAGGGGTAGGGGATTCCAAGCGTCAAGCGACGTGGACGGTAGCCGGACGGCGACGTCTGATCTAATTGCGGGATCGCCGGCTGCTGGGGCAATCACAAGTCCCCAAGCGCACGAGGCGTAAGTGTTCCTCCGTATTCTCGATCGTCTCGAGGAAATTCTGATCGCAAGCTTGATCGGAGCGGCAACGCTCCTGATATTCGTCGCTGTTGTCCAGCGCTATGCTGTCGGCATCTCGTTTCTTTATCCGATCTTCTATCACATCAACCTGACGTGGGCGCAGGAACTGTGCATCTACATGTTCGTGTGGATGGCAAAGTTTGGCGCAGCCTACGGTGTACGGACCGGCATCCACGTCGGTGTCGACGTCGTCGTCAATATGCTGGAACCGAAGTGGCGCAACAAGGTCGTTCTTTTTGGCTTGCTTTGCGGGGCGCTCTTCACCTTCGTCGTCGGCACGATGGGGGCCAAGTTCGTGATCGAGCTCTACCCCACCGACCAAGTCTCGCCTGACATGGAGATGCCGCGCTGGATCATCTTCCTGTGCGTGCCACTTGGCTCCTACCTGATGTGCTTCCGGTTTTCGCAAGTCGCTTGGGCATTTTGGCGTACCGGGGAACTGCCACACCATGATCCTGGCCACGTGGAGGGCGTGGTTGAAAGCCCGGCTGCGGCCAGGGACCTCGCCCGATGAACAGTGTCCTCATTTTCGGACTGCTGCTCGCACTCATGCTTACCGGGATGCCGATTTCAATCGCGCTTGGTCTTACAGTGCTGAGCTTTCTGTTCGTCATGACCACAGTGCCCATTGAGGCGGTGGCGCTCAAGTTGTTCACCGGGATCGAAAGTTTCGAGATCATGGCGATCCCGTTCTTTATCCTCGCCGGCAATTTTTTAACGCATGGTGGCGTTGCGCGGCGCATGATCCGTTTCGCGACCGCGATGGTCGGTCATTGGTATGGCGGCATGGGCCTTGCCGGGGTTATGGCCTGCGCCCTGTTTGCGGCGGTTTCCGGCTCGTCGCCCGCCACGGTTGTCGCCATCGGGTCGATCATCCTGCCGGCGATGGTTGCCCAAGGTTATCCGAAACGCTTTGGCGCCGGCGTGATTGCGACCTCTGGCGCACTTGGCATTTTGATCCCCCCGTCAATCGTGATGGTCCTTTACGCAGTTGCCACCGGCGGCAGCGTCGCAATCGATCCGGAGGGCAAGCGCGTACTCTCGGCTTCGGTCGCGCAACTGTTCATGGCCGGCGTTATCCCGGGTTTGATCCTGGCCACGATGCTCGGTCTCACCACTTTCTATCGCGCATACAAAAATAACTACCCTCGTATGAAAAAGGCGAATTGGCTGGATGCGTTGACCGCATTCCGGGATTCGATTTGGGGCCTGTTATTGATCGTTGTAGTGCTGGGCGGGATTTACACCGGGGCCTTCACGCCGACCGAAGCCGCCGCCGTCAGCGCTGTCTATGCTTTCGTCATCGCCGTGTTCGTGTATCGCGACTTGAAGCTCGCCGACGTTCCACGTGTGCTTCTTGCCTCGGCCAACATGAGTGCGATGATTCTTTACATTATCACGAACGCCGTACTGTTCTCGTTCCTAATGACCAGCGAGCAAATTCCCCAGGCAATCACCGCCTGGGTCACCGGATCGGGCATCGGGTGGATCGAATTTCTGTTATTCGTCAATATTCTGTTGCTGCTGGCAGGCAACGTCATGGAGCCATCATCGATCGTGTTGATCACTGCCCCAATCTTGTTTCCGGTGGCGATCGGTCTCGGCATAAACCCCATTCATCTCGGTATTTTGATGACCGTAAACATGGAGGTCGGCCTCTGCCATCCACCGGTTGGACTCAATCTTTACGTGGCCTCTGGCATCGCGCGTATGGGCATTACCGATCTTACGGTCGCAACCTTTCCCTGGTTGGTAACGATGCTCATCTTCCTCGTACTGGTGACATACATTCCGGAAATGTCGCTGTGGCTGCCTCGCGTACTTGGAATGATGTGAGCGCGCCAAACTGAACATTCGTACATCAAGATTGCGCGGCCGTAATTCTCTTTCCAAACTTTAACTTGATAAGGCAACGATGTGCTCCTCTATTTGTGGCATCAAGTAATGCCATTGGAGGTGGCCATGTTGAAAATATTTCTTGCCGGCACGACCGCGCTTGCGATTGCCGGTGCGACGCTGGCCTTCGCGCAGCAAGGTTCCAGCGATTTCCAGCGCATACAGCGCTGGCGTCCCAGCGCCGAAGATATCACCGCATTCGGCGAGGCGCGGATCGCTGCGCTTCACGCCGGGCTCAAACTCAACGCCGAGCAAGAAAAGAATTGGCCGGCAGTCGAGAGCGCGTTGCGGGATCTCGCCAAGCAGCGATCGGAACGCTTTGCGGCGCGCGCCAGCACCGATCGTCCGAAAGACCCCGTTGAACGACTCAATTTGCGCGCTGAGGTAATGGGTCAGCGGTCAACTTCACTAAAAAAACTCGCTGATGCTGCGGGCCCTCTTTACAAGAGCCTTGACGATGGCCAGAAGCACAGGTTCGTCATGCTTGCCCGTCTTGAAGGCCGACGTGCCGGCGCTTCCCGGGGTCAGCACGAGTTCGGCGGATGGCATCATCGCGGGCCGCGCGGGATGCAAGGCGGGGACACCCAACCGCAGTAAGCGGCGCTACCGAGTAGAGGACATTACTCGGCGCAATCTCCCCGACGTGCTGCAGCTGTCCAGAAAGCCGCCGAGCAAACCGGCGGCTTTTCTCTATTCACCGAGGTTCAAAGAAAGGCGCGGCTGGACACTTGTGGCCCCCTTTGCTAAGTCACGCGCGCTTGGTAAATCCGCCACAGCATTCCGGGCGCATAGCTCAGTTGGTAGAGCAGCTGACTCTTAATCAGCGGGTCCAAGGTTCGAGTCCTTGTGCGCCCACCAAATAATCTCAATAGCTTAGGCACGATCAGATCGAGAACGGATTCTGCAGTTTGTGGCGTAGTTTGATGAATCTGTTCACTCCCCGTACGCGGCGTTCAGTTTTGAGATCGCACCTTCGGCCAATTCCATTGCGCCGCCGAGGTAATAGGCATTTAGGATGGCCTCGACGTCTTTGAGGCTGTGGCCGGTGATCGATGCGATCTGCGGAACCGTGCACCCGGCGAGTGCCAATCGCGTAACGGCGGTGCCCCGCAGATCATGGAAGTGCAGGTCGTCGGGCAATTTCGCTTTCTTGAAAGCTTTCGTCCATGAGGTACGGAAGCCGTCCTCTGTCCACGCCTTGCTGCGAGTATTGGTCAGAATCATTGCAGTTTCCGGTCGGGCCAATTTGGCCGCATCCAGAGCAGTTTTAAGTGGACCGCCAACGGGAATCGTCACTCTTTTTTTGCCTTTTGCCTGGCGCAGTCTCACGTAGGCGCCATCGTATTGCGTCCAGGCGAGACGCAATAGGTCGCCTTGGCGTTGCCCAAGCCACAGCGCCGCGACCAATGCGAGCTGAAGTTCCTGGCTGGCGACTGCACAAAATGCCTTGATGCTATCTACGCTCCAAATTTTCTCTTTGCGGTCAGCGCGGTAGAGTTTGCCGCCACGTTCACAGACATTCACTGCGATCATGCCCCGGTCTTTCGCCACGGAAAGAACGCGGGCAAGAATTGTCCAGATAAGATCGGCAGTACGCGGCGTAGCGGCGAACTTGTCTCGCCATGCCTTAAATTCGCCCCTCGCTTTGGGCCGCTCGACAACGGCCAAAGGCATGTCGCCGTATTCGTTTTCAATCAGTTTCAAATATCGGCTGTAGCTCTTGCGTGTTTTATCGGCCAAACATTTGAATTCCGTCGATCCTCGAAATAATGCGATGAGATTAAACAATGTGCCTTGTTGAGGAAGTTTTCGTGCTCTGTGCGCGTCTGTGTATGCCACGAAGAAGAGGGGATCTGCAGGTTCGAGCGGTGTGCCGTCGGGGGCCATCAAACGTGGGCCATTTTTCCATGCATAATAGTAATGTTCGCTTGCCGCCACCGGCGAGCTTCTTAGTCGAACTATGAATCCCAGGTAGATGTTTTCGCATATCGCTTTCGTTTCCAGACATCAAATATGTCTTCACGCTCGCTATCAATTATCACTCCGCTGGCACGGTCTAACGCGCTGTCGATCGCCTTAATATCCCAGCGAGTTGTGCCGCTAATAGGGCCCGGTAACAGCCCGCGCCTGATCCAGTCAGAAAAGGCCGACGCGGAGAGGCGGCAATAGGCTGCCGCCTCTCCGCGTGTCAAAAGTCTCGGATGATCATCCATTGGGTTGCACAGGCCGGTCGGGTGATCTTAGGTTCGTTCAAGTTTTGCTTTCATGTGGCCCATGAGCCTATCCGCATAGTGAACGGCGAAACCGAAATCGAGGTCCGCATTTGGTCCGACCATTGCCTTTATTTTGGATTTTGTCGCGCCGACTAATCTGGCTGCACGGTTCGAATCGGCTTTGCCGTTCTGCCTAAGGATCATTTCCAATAGGATAAAGCTTAATACGACTTCAATGGCCGACAATTCGAATGTAATGCCCTGCAGTTCGTCCACACTAGCGCATAGCTCTCCTACCTCGTCGGCGACTTCCATCAGTTTGCTGTGATCATCGGTTTCGAAATCTTGTTTACTTTGGACTTTCATATTGCATCTCCCATTTTTCTCAGCCTTCGTTGAACGAACGGCTCTTGAGCAAAGGTCCGGTTCTGGTCGAAAGTTGGTTAGTTGCGAGACGCGGGAACCGCAATCCGACGGAAAAGGTGTGATTACGTCCATGGCAGACAATCTCATCAGAAAAATGAGACTCAACCGGTCAGGCAATCGGTGCTTTTAAATCGATCCCGGCCAGCAATTGCAGTTCGTTTTGATCGAACTGTTGAAGAACCGGAGCCACGGCATCGGCTACCAAAAAAGACCTCGTGAACGAGTTTCGTACTTTCGTTTGAGAAAGAACCCCCGCTGCATAGGCCGCATAGCCGACGAGCTGTTTGACTTCGCTCTGTTGAGACGCGAACCGGTTTAGTTCGCGCCATAGTTCGCGCCAGGTTCTAAATTCTGCCAATTTGGGAAAACATCGATACGCAGCGTATATGATTGCCGCGGAACGTGCATATCGCTCCCAATCTTTGCTAATTTTGCTGGATTTGCCATACGGATTCTGCGGGCGTCGCCTGATGAACTCCTTAGCAAAGTTAACCGTAAATTTCTCCGGGGTCATATCCGGCTGCTGCTGAACGCGGCATAGATATTCGACTATTTCGGAGACTACCCTGGTTCGTGTTTCTACCTTCTGAATGAACCGAAGAAAGAGTGCCCTCGGGGTTGGGCAGGTCACAGTCTTCTTCACGCCGCCGAAGTCTTGGTAGCGACCTAGAAGCGTGGTTAGCGTTTCGCTGCGTTCCCCATTCTGAATGGCTGACCACTGTCTCTCGACTTGGCAGGTCAACATCATTAGACCAACGCGTTTTGCGTTCTTGGACCTTTCGCCGCCGGTCTTTGGTTGATCCAGGAAGGCCCAGGCTAACAGCCGCGTCAGATGCCACAGCCGCGCCTCTGAGTCCGTAGTGATGGCCAGAGCTTGTACGGCGACTTTAACTTTGAATTTTGAGTCCATAGAACAACGTCCTTGTGCGTCTGATCATATGGACCGACCGATATCCGGTAAATCATACGGCGAATCTGTGTTTGGTGGAACCGCAGCTCCGCTGTCGGATTGCTTTTGGTCAGGGCCTAAGAAAAACAACGGCCAACATCCACAAAGCTGGGCGGCGATTCCGGTGCGCCTGGCGTCAGCATAGGAGATGGCAGTGCAACACCACGACAACAGCAAAAACTTGCATGCTCGGGCAACCCGCTTCGCAGACAAATGGGCGACCATGAACAAGCGTATTCATCGTGCAACAGCTGAGAGAAATACCGCAATTTGGAAATTTCTCCGAGCAGCTGTCAAAATCGCTCGGCGCGATCAGCTACGGTCGCGCTCCAAGATTCGTGAACTTCTTCGCCAGCTGCATCCAGACTTCGATGGAAAGACCCTGTCGAGGTACGTCGGCGTCGTGCGTGCCATCGTGCGTCGCAAGCCAAGGGGCATCAATGTTTCTGATTGGGTCAAGTCGCAGGGTGGCATTTCAAAGTGCCACTAATCAGGGACGCGATGCTATTTCTGTTTGGGCAAGTTGGTTGGACTAAGTCCAATTTCGCACCGTGCGCAGCAGATTGGCGCGTCGCTTGAGTACACACTAGAACAACATGTTCAAAGATAAGATGGGATAAAGCAGTATTATTATTTGGTCTTTTGAGCAAAGTGTAAATCGAGATGTAAAGAAGCTTCTGAGCAAACAAAGTAAAGAAGCTTAGCAAACAACATTCACATGGATCCAACACTGTGAGCCTCTATATGGAATCTGGGTTCGCTAGCACCGAACGAAGGACCCACCGTGCAATCAAACACGCTTTAGAGTTTGCACGAAACCGTAATAAGGTCATGAATAGCAGGGGACAGGTTATTCGCACGGATTATGAGCTTGCCGCGGTCGATCTCAATGGACGACTTAAATGGACCGAAGCACTGTGCGACGAATTGGAAGCTGTTCTTGAAATTGAGGACAATCTAACATCCGAAAGTCGGTTTTTCTTTTGGTTCTCATTTGCCGATACTAAGTGCGCGGCTCGCGCGTACTCACAATATCGCTCTAATCCTCTAAAAACGATCAACCGATATCGTCGAGGTTTGAGGGGTTTAAACTACATCGCAATCTTGGAGCCTGCTATATACGCAAGCGTCTCGCGCAGGCAGCCTCCCGCTTTCAAAGACCTGTACCCTTTCGAGAACTTAATATCTTGGCATACTCACGGAATCGCGTGGGGGGAAAGTCGCAAAAGATTGCGTTCTCGCTTCAATGAAATTGAGGCTCGGCGAATCTATGAGCCTTTAATTCCCAATCTCAAAGGCTGCTGGGCGAAGTTCATCAAGCCGCGTCTTCTCGGCCAAAAAATCGCATACATGTGCAAGACGCCCCGCGTTGTAAATCGCGTCTACTGTATAAATCCCGACAAAATTGATGAGAACTCATGGATTTTCGAACAGAAAGAAGCAGAGGCGCGACCTGGTGAGCACATTCAATATTTCAAGCTACTCGCTCGCTTTACGCTTGATCAACTCACATTCGGGGGTGGAGAGGGCACAAAAATTCTGCAGCGCGTGAAGGCTCCATTTATTCGACGCGTTAACGCATAGCTTACGAACTCAATTTCAATCGTGAAGTGCTTTTTCCATCTGTGTCTCGGGCGACTTCGAAATATTGGGGTAAAAACTGATCGAAAAGCAATTTTGCGAATCAATCATATAAATTGTTCGCTCCGCTCAGAAGTCGAACCTCAAATCTAAATATTCGCATCCGAAAAGCATCGTCTCCAGCAATATTGCATTTGGGGTGTTCTAAAGCGCCATATTCCGCATAGAAAGGATAATATCTCGGGCGACGTTGAGTTTGACGTCACTAATTTAATACGAACAAAATTAGAGGAAAAATGCATTGTGAAATATTATATGGATCGGACGCTGAGATTTTGGGTCAACAATAAATACCATCAAATCAAAGGCAATTTACCCTACCTGAGACGATCAGAAATTGTTGCAGGGATC
This sequence comes from uncultured Alphaproteobacteria bacterium, assembly GCA_963831275.1. Taxonomy (GTDB): domain Bacteria; phylum Pseudomonadota; class Alphaproteobacteria; order Rhizobiales; family Xanthobacteraceae; genus Pseudolabrys. The sequence goes on from CAWHPN010000002.1 coordinate 461,964, forward strand.
TTGTGCGAGTTTGAAAGCGCGGGCAATGCCAGCAGATTTGTTCGCAAAGACGGCAAACTTGCTTGGCGTGCAACCGACAAAATTCGCGAAGACCTGTACGAACAGGAGCAAGATGCGCTTGATGACTAGCTTTATTGTCAATTGCGGTTTTCAATACTGAATTGTTGAGGTGCAATGTGCCTTTTTCGCTTCCCGACTACGATTATAAATATTTCTCGGGTGTCTCATATCCAGACCGCTCTTTAGACCAGGACCTAAAACGAATTCGAAAAATCTGGGAGCAGATGCAGTCTGATCGACATCGAGACGCTATCTACGATTACTTAACTGCGGTCTACGAGGTTGTTCAGGCTTGGAAAGTTGAGCGCCTCGCGATTGATCGAGCGAAGCGTGCTTTTAAAATTAGGGGGCTGTTTGTACCGGACGAGCCTGAGCCATTTTCTGCAGTCATTTCCGCAAGTATGTCACCAGGAAAACTGGACCGCCGCCTGGTGAGTAAATATTCGCGTGCACTGCAATTGGCGGCGGCCTGTGAGTGTCATGGAAAAAAGCTCGAATGGTTTATCAAAGAACGTGGTGGCCTCAATCTCTGCGCAGCTCGATTTACCCGTCGTCTCGGGCGACAGTGCAAAAAGTAGCTAAAAAGAGGAAGTTGTAAATTCGATCTATGGCAATCAAAGAACGGAGGCTTAGATGAGTTCTGGTCCAGTGAAAACTTGAAGGAGGATCTGCGCAGGCAGCTTCGGCTTTAAAAAAGATCGCGGCGACCAGATTTCACAGATTTTAGGCTTACGGCCATAGAACTCGTGAAGAAAGAGGCATTTCTTCATCAGTTCGCGATTCGCCACTCAATCTGCCGTTATGGTAAGTGAACTGCAATCGGGACTGGCTGGATGTCGTCATTGCGGAAAACGATCGAAGTCGTAACAAAGCTCGCTGAACAGGGCGCGATAGAGGCCTACGCAATTGCCGGCGCAGTTGCGGCTTTAAATTATATTCAGCCGACCCTTACCGAGGACGTAGATATTCTCGTTTCGATTGCCCACTTTGATAAGCGTGCCTCAGGCCTTATTTTGCTTTCGCCGATTGAAGCCGCGCTCGCGAAAATGGGTTATTCGGAACGGTCCGATGTTGGGATTTTAATTGAAGGTTGGCCCGTTCAATTCTTGCCGGTCGCATCGCCCCTTGATGAAGAGGCTTTGGATCAGGCCATCGAAATTGAGATCGAGCCGACTGGAACCTCACCTCTTAAGGCGCGGACCCTACGAGCCGAGTACCTTGTCGCTACAGCCTTGAAAGTGGGACGTCTTAAGGATCTGGCACGTATTCAAGCTTTTTTAGAACAGGACGCGGTAGATTTAGTTGCTCTAAAGGATATTCTCAAAAGGCATGATCTTTTAGGTGCTTGGGCGGCCTTCTGTCTCAAAGCCGGCATTGAAAACCCTCTTGGAAAGACTTAGTTTTATCTCATGAGAAGGCGTCGTTCACAGTTTCCGGACATATCACCGATCCTGGCCCAGAAAGCTGAAGGACGGCGCCAGCAGGCTGCTCTCAGCTTTGCGCAAAAGCTCGTCATTATGGACGAGATGAAAGAACGGGTTGCGCCACTTGTTCGCGCCCGTGAACTTCGCAAACGAAAGCAACGTCAGATAGTCGCCTTGCCGGCCTAACAAAGAGCGTCAGTCAGCAACCGCCATGTAGTTGTCGCCGATCGTTTTAATCTTTTCGACTCCGAAGTCTTCGGCAAGCCGGTCGAATTCACTGAACAGTTGATTCAAGCAACCGACGATCTCATAGGCCTTCATGCGCGCCGTGATTTTCCCGAAGCCGACGATATCCGCAAAAATGACGGTCGCTTCTTCGAAATGATCCGCAATATTGCTTTCTCCACTTCGAAGGCGCGCGGCGATGTCGGGAGGGAGTATGTTTCTCAATAGTTTTTCGGAATGCTTCTTTGCCTGCTCGATCTTTCCTAAATACTCAGTTTCAAGCGCCCGCAACGACTCCCTGCGCAATACCGACGCAATCCGCGCGCGCAAGATAATCGGATTGAACGGCTTAGCCAGGTAATCGTCAGCGCCGAGTTCAATGCATTTCGATACTTTCTCGGTGTCTGTGTCGGCGCTGATCATGACCACCGGAATGTCTCTCGTGCCAGGATTGGCTTTGATAATTTTGAGAACCTCGTCTCCATTTAAATCCGGCATCATCAAATCGAGCAGGACGAGATTAAATTTTTCGTTTTCCAATAAAGTAATCGCCTCTTTGCCGCCGGACGCATCGACGACCCGTTCATGACCATCGGACTCCAGATGCAATCGCAGCGTATACCGGTTGTCCTCATTGTCATCGACGATAAGAATGCTTGGGAGATCCGTTTCCATAATGATCTGGAGTCTGCCTTGATGGATCGTTAGACCCTAACCATCCTTTTTTAGATAGCTCGGCTTGAATGTTAGTCGAGGGTTACTGCTGGCGCCAGTGTCGCCGGCGGTGTCGGCCGGTGAGGGGTGAGGCCAACAGTAAAGCCGATGTGCATGGGTAGGGCGGCTCACGATCGGCCCAATACCCGCTTCTCTAATCGGCCGTTTGGGTCAAGAGGTTTCAGACTATTCACCTGTTTACCTATCGCCTGAAGATCGTGCGTCGGCTTTGCACGCAAAATCGAGAAATTAAATAATAAAAGGCCATCGCGGCTCGAAAGGCTGACGACGACGATTGGCGCGTCGGCGGCCCTTCAATGCACGCGCCAACCGTGGCTTAAAGCCTCGTCCGGCAAGGCTTTACAATCCGCGCGCAAATCATCTGGGCCAAGGAACGCCTTGTGATGGCCGCGGCGACTACCATTGGCAGTATGAATCTTGTTGGTTTGCAGTCCGCAGCAAGGGCAATTGGACCGGAGACCGCAAGCAAACCACGCTATGGACGATAGTGGCGAACAAGAGGATCGCTCTCCTTTCGGCAACAAATCAAAGTGAAAGTTTTCCGCGGTTGAGAGAGCTGGCGTGTCAAAAGACATAGTGCGGATCGAATCTGTGGCCCGTTTTCTTAGGCTACACCCAACGGCAAAGGATTGTTCGGTTCAGAAAAACTCGACATGTTGGTTTAATCTATTTGAGTGATTCAGCAGACAATATTTCTGTCTGCGCACTCCGCGATTCGGACGAGGAATTAATGGCTCAAAGAACCGGTAGAGCGGATCTACCATTACATGGCGGCCGTGTTCCAGCCTGGTTGTCTTCTTCGGATGGCCCAGCTGGTAGCGGTCATTTGCCAAGCTATCGTTCACCATTACGGGCGCGATGAATTTTTGCGACGGCTAGCACACCCGTTCTGGTTCCAATCCTTTGGTGCCGTCATGGGAATGGACTGGAAGATACGCGAGAGGAAGAGATTGAAACGTCTTTCGACAACGTGACCATTATCAACTTTAATTATGACCGCACTGTCGAAAAATATCTTGAAGCAGGCCTTCAGAAATATAACGGCATGTCGTCGGAGCGCGCACGCGCGATAGTGTCCAAACTTAAGGTGATCCGACCATACGGCTCAATTGGCCCCTTAGAGTGGACAAACGAAGGTGTGGCCTTTGGTGAAGTGGATGAACATTGTGATTTCTCCGAGCTCACCAAGCGGATCAAAACATATAGCGAGGAAGCGGCACCTCCTGAGCTCTTAATACAAACGAAATCTGCAATCACGGCATCATCTACGGTGATTGTGTTAGGGATTGGATTTCACGCGCCGACACTGAATGTTTTGCGCTCGGAGCCCGGGCCGGGACGAGCCTTGTTTGCCACAACCCTCGGACTTCATCCGCAAGTCGTTGGTACAATCAGGGAGCAGCTTCGGCAGCACTTTCTAAAGCGGCACCCAAAGCGCTCTGCCTGCGCGGGATCGACCGGGGGTCCACGGGCCGTTTTCGTAGGGAAAACGATCCCGGTGACGTGGCGGCGTTACGGTCGTTGGTCCAATCGAATACGATTTAAAATTGTTAAAGAGTTGAGATTGCTGCGGTTTGGATTCGCAGAATTGGGGTGTTATGGAATTGGCCACTAATGCGCGACGACTACAGGTCGCGGCCAGAGAATACAACGGCCGCTGAATCATTGCGCGCAGCTGTCGTGGCGCGACGAACAACATGTGTCAGCTGTATGAACGTTTGTACGGCACATGCAGGACGACGTAATTGGGACATCAGCCTTCTGCATGGCATGTGCGAGCTTCTCCCTGAATTTTAGTAACTCGTCCGACTCTCCACGGTTTTGCAAACATTCAACGAGCCCATGCAGCGCCCAGACATTGTCCGGATGGTGCGCGCATCTTTGGATTTTTTCGGTCAGACCAAGGTCTTCGCGATACGTTTTTTCGGCCTCGATGTAGTGACCCTGCTCCGCCAAAAGAGCTGCCAAAGCGTGCCGAGGTGGATGCATCCATGCCCAAGGTTCATGATAGTTGAGATTGTCGTCGAGACGGACGCTCTCCCGTAAATGAACATAGGCTTCGCCATGTTTGCCGCGATGATATTCCAACTCGCCATCAAGCATTTTTTGCCCGACCGCCAGGACGTTTTTCGCAGAGTTATTGGCAAATCTCCGCAAGTCCGGAATTCTTTGAATACTCTCAGCAAGTAATCGACGCTCTTCCTCAGCTTCCGCGATTCGCTTGAGGGAAGCGTAGGCAACACCCTTTGCGTAATGATGCATTGCAGTCGTCACCAGATACAGTTTGGGATCCTTTGGTAAGGGATCTCTGATAATCGTTTGCCAGCGCCCAAAACGGACCAACACATGCAAACGCATGGAATGGTACGCTTCTAGCGTCATGACGAGCTTCGGGCGATCTTCAAGGGAAAGTATTTCCTCTGTGATGGAGCTCCGGAGCTTCTCTGCGGCTTCTATTGCTGGACTATACTGGCCAACAAAATTGCACGTAAAAATCATGAGATGAAGATCGTGGCAGCGAGCCGCAGTATAGAAATTAAGAAATCCGGCATAGTCGACGTACATATCGTCAGCGCGTATCGCCTTTTCACTCGCCACCTTGGCCTTCTCGTACTCCCCACATAAAAAATAAATGTGTCCCGGCATGTGATTCAAATGTCCTGCATCCGGACATAGCGTTGAAAGGTGGTCGGCCGAGCGCATTGCTCGCTCTGGTTCATTTGACATTTCCATCAGATGGATATGCAAATGCACTATTGCTGGATGCTGTTTTGATCCAGCCTTATCCGCCAACGCCATCGAGCGCTCGCAGACCATCATTGCTTCGACAGCATCGGAGTTCTTGGTCGGCGCCCCTGTCTTGAGATCCCAGAGGGCGCGCGGGGTCCGCATTATAAGTGCCTCAACAAATAGCGCCATCACGTCGTGATCGTCCGGAAAATTGTAATAAACTCTGCGCATCTGAGCAGCATAGTCATCATCCCAGCGATCAAATTCTTCCAACGAAACAAAATGTGGCTTCTGAAATCGCTTGGCCAGAGCTTCAATCAACTGGTTCTCAACCTCGGTGGCCCGTCTCGACAATGAGCTCGCTTTCAAAATGTTTTCATAAGCAATTCGGGCGTGCTTGTTGGCCTCTCGCTCGCCCTGCTCGCGCCAGAGTAGATTATAGAACGGGCTCTGGCTGTATGCGATGGCCCAATAGACCATCGCACAATCCGGATCGTGTTCCTTCGCTTTCTGAAAGCACTTCAACCCTTCCTCAAAATTGAATCCGAAACACCAAATCAAGCCAATATCAAACCAGCGTTGCGCTTCAGGTGACGTTGTGGAAATTGTCCTTGTGTGCGCCCCAAGATTGAAGCGATCCATTGACATCTCTCCTACTATCCCACGCCTGGCGCAGGCCACGCCTGGCGCAGGGCCGGGCACTGTGAAAGCGTTTCAAATGTTAAACGAAAGGAGGCCCCATTGGAAAATCGTCGACGCGAGGGGCCGGATATTTATCGTTATTACCTGTTCTGTCCCTAACAGAATCTGCGAACCATCGGCGGAGCGACGATCGCCACCGTTTGATCATTTCCAGCACTTGCGTGAGGTAACCGGCGCGTCGTCGCTTTGTCACGCTCGCCTCCAACATCAACACAATATAGCATGATAAGGTGGTTGATGGCTAATGTAGCAGGCTTTTGTTTTCGGACAGGCGGTCATTCGCTATGCTTGAATACCTGAGCAGAGAAAGAAGCATATGAAGCTCATGCGGTGGTTTAAGCGCGCCTTCGGTCCTCACATGGTCGTCATGTCCGAACCTTATTCTGATGGCGAGGGTTGGTCATATATATTGGGCGATGAGTACAGATTTAGACTACGCAAATTTCAGAGCCCTGAAGGTGCTTACGACAGTTATAGCGCGATGCTGACCGGCCTACGGCTTGGCTCGCCTGAAATCTCAATCAAGCTCGTCAAAATAGATGTTGGACAGGCGCAGGCTTTGGTTCGGTCAGAAGTCCCCTATTGCAAATTATTAGAACCACATTTGTGAGTTGCTCAGAGCTAGGCCTCAAAGTCGTCGCGACTCAGAACCCCCCAGAAATCGCAAAGATATTGTCTTCCTAAACATAGTACCTTACGGTGAGCAGCTTTCACTAAGGGCGCCTATGCCAAGCCACCCTACGATCGCCATTGTCGGCGGAACCGGTAATTTGGGTTCTGGACTGGCCCGCTTGTTAGCTGCTTCCGGATATCCCGTAGTAATCGGCTCACGCGCTAAGGACAAAGCCGAGCAGACCGCCTCAGAGTTCGCGTCCCAGCTAGGCATTACGGTGCGCGCCGACGACAATCGCGGCGCGGCTTCATCCGCTGGTATTGTCATGCTGTGCGTACCCTATTCTAATCATGATGCGATGCTCGAAGAGATCAGGCCGGTGATGAATGGCAAAATACTTATCGACGCGGTCGTTCCACTCATGCCGCCCAAGGTCGCCGTGGTTCAGCTTCCAGCAGCCGGCTCGCCGGCGCTTGTAGCGCAGCGGGTGCTGGGCGAAGGCGTGCGCGTTGCCGCAGCATTTCACCATGTGGGGGCCAAGAAATTACATAGCGGCGAAAAAGCCGACTGTGATGTGTTGGTCTTTGCCGACGACGCTGCGGTGCGTGAAAAAGTGATCGTGCTCGCGAATGTTGTTGCCACTCGTGGCGTTGATGGGGGTCCACTTGCCAATGCTGTCGCCGCCGAGGCGCTCACCTCGGTCTTGATTGCGATCAATCGCCGCTACAAGATTCCTGGTGTCGGCATTCGCATCACGGGCTTGCCGGCATCTGAACTGCGGTGAACGCCTAATGGTCGCGACAAGCCTCACGCTATGTGCTTTGGCGGGGCTTCCACTGATTAACCCTGGCGACGATCTTGGGGCGCTGCTGATTGCCGCGCTACGGCGGACCCACATCGTGCCTCAGGACAAGGACGTTCTCGTTATTGCCCAGAAAGTAGTGTCGAAGGCGGAAGGGCGCTTTGTCGATCTCAAGGCCGTCGTGCCGTCCGCTCGTGCCATCACCGTCGCCAAAGAGGTGAACAAGGATGCGCGATTGGTCGAGCTCATCCTGTCTGAGTCCAGTGAGATTGTACGGCAAAGGCGTGATGTCCTAATCGTGGTCCATCGGCTCGGTTTTATAATGGCGAATGCAGGGGTTGATCAGTCGAACGTTGCCGGCGAAGACGACGATCGGGCATTGCTACTCCCGAACGATCCGGACGCCTCGGCAGCAGCCTTGAAGAGGCGCCTAGACCGCGAATTCGGTGTCGATTTCGGTGTCATTATCAATGACAGCTTCGGGCGTCCGTGGCGGTTCGGAGTCGTCGGCGTTGCCTTGGGTGCGGCCGGACTGCCGGCTGTCCGCAACATGATCGGGATTCCAGATCTTTTCGGCCGTAAGATGCGGGTAACCGAAGTCGCGGTAGCGGATGAGATCGCATCAGCTGCATCACTGCTGATGGGGCAGGGCGCCGAAGGGCAGCCTGCGGTACACTTGCGGGGGCTACAATGGGATGGCCCTGTCATGCCGGCATCCACGCTCTTGAGGCCCAAGGATCAGGACCTATTCCGATGAGTGCCTCTGTCTCTGCAAAAAAAATACTCGCGTTGTGTGGCGGAATCGGCGGCGCCAAGCTCGCGCTGGGCCTCTTCCGCGTGCTCGGTTCGGAACTGACTGTCGTCGTAAATACCGGCGATGACTTCGAGCACCTCGGTCTCCACATCTCTCCCGATCTCGACACGGTACTCTATACACTCGGCGATCTGGCCGACCTGGAGCGCGGCTGGGGTAGAGCGGAGGAAACCTGGCAATTCATGAGCGCGCTGCGCGAACTCGGCGGCGAGACCTGGTTTCAGCTCGGCGACCGCGACCTTGCGGTGCATATCCAACGGACCGAATGGCTGCATGCGGGCAAAAGCCTATCCGCTTTCACAGCGCAAACCGCGCGCCAATTCGGGATCCAAGCGCGGATCTTGCCGATGACGGACAGTGCCGTTCGCACGATCGTCGAGACCGACGAAGGGGCACTGCTGTTTCAGCATTATTTCGTGCAACGCAGGTGTACCCCGGTCGTGCGCTCCATCCATTTTGTCGGCGCGTCTGATGCCTCGCCGGCCCCCTCGGTGCTCGATATTATCTCCGCGCCCTCTCTGCGGGCGGCTGTGATCTGCCCATCGAATCCGTATCTCAGCGTTGATCCGATCCTGGCGGTTCCCGGAATCAAGGCGGCACTAACGAGTGCGCGGGCGCCAGTGATCGCTGTGTCTCCGATCATTGGCGGGAAAGCGGTCAAAGGTCCGGTCGCGAAGATCATGGCAGAACTAGGCATCGCGACCACGAACGAATCCATCGCGGCGCATTATCGCGGGTTGATCGATGGGCTCGTCATTGATGAAGCCGACGCAAGCGATCGAGAACGCGTCGGTGTACCGGTACTGATAACCCGCACGATGATGCGTAACATTATCGACCGTGATAGGCTCGCCGGCGAAATCATCGCTTTTGCCGAGCAGTTGGCCCATGAGCCGGCTGCGATGCATACCGGAGGTCACCGATGACCGCGGGCAATCGCATCTGGGCGGTCATTCCCGTTAAGCGGTTTTCTACCGCAAAGGCTCGCCTCGCTTCCGTGCTCGACATCGGCGAGCGCGCCGAACTCGCGCGGGTGATGTTTGAGGACGTGCACGATGCGTTGCTACAATGTCAGGACATTCTAGCCGGCACGCTCGTAGTCACGTGGGATCCAGAAGTTGCAGCCCTAGCGCGCCGACGCGGCGCTACCGTTGTGCCCGACGCCGAGCGTGGCATCAACGCCGCCGTCACCCTGGCAGTTCAATACATTCATGCGCACGGCGGTGACGGCCTCATGGTGGTGCCATCCGATATCCCGCAGGTTACGCGGAATGCCTTTGTACAAGCGGGACGAGCGATCACAACTGCTCCTAGCTTGGCGATCGCGGCAGCGGCCGACGACGGCGGCACAAATTTGTTCGCCTGCCGGCCCGCTGGCGCCGTTCCGCCACTCTTTGGCCCGCGCAGCTTCGATCTGCATCGTCGCACGGCAATACTGGTCGATGTCGTGGTGCACACCCTCTGCCTCCCCGAACTTTCTTTGGACATCGACCGGCCGGAAAACCTGCGGACATTTCTTGCGCTTGAGTCAAGTACGCGCACGCATGACTTTCTCTGCCGCATTCCCCTCGTCGAGCGGCTCGCGAAATATCGCCGCTTAATAAGGCAGCCGCTCGATCGCGCGACGGCAGAGGTTTGATCATGAGTGTTGGACTTGAGTACTTGCTGACTGATTTCGCCGAGGACCGCTTGCTCGGGGCCGAGGAAGCTTTCTGGCTCGCTGAGGTGAGCGACCTTAGCGTCTTGTTGCGCGCGGCGGCGCGGCGGCGCGACATTGCCCACGGCACGACGGTATCCTATTCGCGCAAAGTCTTCATTCCTCTCACCAAGCTTTGCCGCGATGTTTGCCACTATTGTAGCTTTGCGCACGCACCGCGCGACGACGAACCGGCTTTTCTAACACACGAGGCGGTGCTCGCGATCGCTCGCGCCGGTCACGATGCGGGGTGCAACGAGGCGCTGTTCACGCTGGGCGATAAGCCCGAGCTCCGCTATCGCTCGGCGCAGGAGGCGCTCGACGGTCTCGGCCATGCTACTACACTATCTTATCTCACCGAGGCAGCCCGTCTGGTGTTCGATGAGACCGGCCTGCTGCCGCACGTCAATCCGGGCCTGCTGGGGGCGGCCGATCTGGCGGCGCTGCGCCGGGTATCGATTTCGCAAGGTATGATGCTGGAAAGCGCATCGTCCCGGCTCGCCCAACGGGACGGGCCGCACTTCGGCTCGCCCGACAAGAATCCGGAAGCGCGGCTAGCCACCATCCGAATGGCAGGCGAGCAGCGCGTGCCGTTTACGACCGGCATCCTCATTGGCATCGGCGAAACCCGGCGTGAGCGTATCGAATCATTGTTGGCCCTGCGAGAGTTGCATGAGGCGTACGGACACATTCAGGAAATCATAATCCAGAATTTCCGTCCGAAGCCTGGCACGCGCATGGCCCATGCGGCAGCGCCGACGCTCGACGAACACCTTTGGACGATTGCGGTAGCGAGGCTGATCTTCCCGCCCTCTATGAATATCCAAGCGCCGCCCAATCTAAACCCGGGCGCGCTGAATAAGTTGGTGGAAGCCGGTATCAACGACTGGGGTGGCGTGTCCCCGGTGACCCCTGATCACGTAAATCCCGAAGCGCCATGGCCGCATTTGCGCGTGCTGGAGCGCGCAACGACAGCCGCGGGCAAATGCCTCACTGATCGGCTGGCGATTTATCCTAGTTATGCGCGCGCGAGCCAAGACTGGGTCGATTCCGGTTTGCGCACCGCCCTACTGCGACGGATCGATGCTGACGGCTGGCCGCGAAACGACAGCTGGTCGCCGGGCACGGATGCACCTTTGCCGCCTGATGCGCGGAAACCGGCAGCGCCTGCGGTAGTCAGCAATGATATCGCGCCGATCCTCGATCGCGCGGCGACTGGCCGTAGCCTTGCGGAAGAGGACATTGTTCGTCTGTTCCAGGCACGCAATGACGACTTCCTGGTGGTCTGCAAGGCGGCTAACTCATTGCGGCGCGACGTGTGCGGCGACGCCGTCTCTTACGTCGTAACGCGCAACATAAATTACACCAATATCTGCTCGTTCAAATGCCAGTTCTGCGCTTTCTCGAAAGGCAAGATGAGCGAAAACCTGCGCGGACGGCCATACGATTTGTCGCTCGAGGAAATCGCGGCGCGCGCACGAGAAGCGTGGCAGCGCGGCGCTACCGAAGTCTGCATGCAAGGCGGGATTCATCCCGACTTCACCGGCACCACGTACATCAACATCTGCCGCGCAGTGCGAGAGGCGGTACCAGGTATGCATATCCATGCCTTCTCCCCCTTGGAGGTACACCAAGGCGCAGAGACGCTCCGCCTGCCGGTCTATGAGTTTCTCCTGCGGCTCAAGGAGGCAGGACTTTGTACGCTGCCGGGCACAGCAGCAGAGGTGCTCGACGACGAGGTGCGGGCGGTGCTTTGCCCGGACAAGATCAAAACGGCGCGCTGGCTCGAGGTGATGAAAGCCGCGCACCTGGCGGGGTTCAAAACAACCGCAACGATCATGTATGGCCATGTCGACGGCTATGTGCATTGGGCGCGCCATCTGCTCAGCCTGCGCAACCTGCAGTCTGACACTGGCGGCTTTACCGAATTCGTTCCCCTGCCGTTTGTGCACATGCAGGCGCCGATCTACTTGAAGGGCCGTGCGCGGCGAGGTCCGACGTTTCGCGAAGCTGTGCTCATGCACGCGGTAGCGCGGCTCGCACTCAATCCGCTCATTTTAAATGTGCAGACCTCTTGGGTGAAGATGGGACCAGAGGGGGTGAAGGTATCCTTGCGCGCGGGAGCCAATGATCTTGGGGGCACGCTGATGGATGAAACGATCACCCGCTCCGCCGGGGCGGTACACGGGCAAGAAATGACGCCGGCGATGATGGAAAGCATAATCCGAGAAATCGGGCGGGTGCCGAGGCAACGCGATACAATCTACCGCAATGTAACTGCCGAGCGGTATCGCATGTCGTTCAAGCCGCTGCAGGGTCCGGCCACCGCAAAAACAGCAAGCCAATATCCATAACCATTGTGCAAAGGAGGTTTCAAATACTTATTGTTCTAATCATAGTATAACTTTATCATTATTCGCACCGCGGTGTACAACCGCGCGCACGCGACGGAATTCGGGGTCTTCGGACGATGAGTCTTTCCATTCAGCCCGAGATTATGGACCGCAAGCGTCGACGCGTGGCCATCGAACGATTGCGTCAATTGGGAGTTCGACTGCCGACTTGGAGCGAGCTCGCGGATCCAGCGGAGATTGAACCGGAGACAATGCCGTTGCTGGCAAACGTCGACCCCAATTCTCCGGACGCAGCAAACCTCTGGCGTACGCATTGGTTCAACAGCCCCGATCAGAAGACGCTAATCGACATCCCCGGTCACATAGTGCTCCCACCTGAACTGACAGGGGTGCAGGCACCGATTGTGGTCCTGCTGGGATGTCGCTTTCCAATGATTGGCTCGCACAAGGTGCTCGCGGCTTATGCTTGTCTCGTGCCGCGATTGGTAACCGGACAATTCGATCCATCGAATGACCGGGCGGTCTGGCCCTCAACAGGCAATTATTGTCGCGGCGGGGTCGCAATATCTCGCATTTTGGGATGTCACGGCGTCGCCGTTCTTCCCGAAGGTATGAGCCGCGAGCGCTTCGATTGGTTAAAGCAATGGGTGGCCGACTCTAGGGATATCATTCGTACCCCTGGGACCGAAAGCAACGTAAAAGAAATTTATGACAAATGTG
>CAWHPN010000003.1:0-15147 GCA_963831275.1 uncultured Alphaproteobacteria bacterium
CCTATTCAGGATGGGCGGCGGCCGGTATCGGTTTCACCCTCGGCAATTCGGCGCTCATCATCACCGGCGCACTCGTTGGTTCTTCGGGGGCGATCCTGTCCTACATCATGTGCAAGGGCATGAACCGCTCGTTTATTTCGGTCATTCTTGGCGGGTTTGGGGGCGAGACGGCCGGACCCGCTGCCGGCGGCGAACAACGGCCGGTCAAGCTCGGCTCGGCCGAAGATGCAGCCTACATCCTGAAAAATTCCTCCAAGGTCATCATCGTGCCCGGCTACGGCATGGCGGTGGCGCAGGCACAACATGCGCTGCGCGAGATGGCCGACAGGCTGAAAAAGGAAGGTGTCGACGTTAAGTATGCCATTCATCCAGTGGCGGGCCGTATGCCAGGACACATGAATGTACTGCTTGCCGAAGCGAACGTGCCATACGACGAAGTGTTCGAGCTTGAAGACATCAATTCAGAATTCGCTCAAGCCGATGTTGCCTTCGTCATTGGCGCGAACGACGTCACCAATCCGGCGGCCGAAGAAGACAAGACCTCGCCAATCTACGGTATGCCGGTGTTGCAGGTGTGGAAAGCCGGCACCGTGATGTTCATCAAACGCTCGCTCGCGTCCGGCTATGCTGGAATCGACAACCCATTGTTCTATCGCGACAACACCATGATGCTGCTCGGCGATGCCAAGAAAATGACCGAGAGTATTGTGAAAGCGATGTGAGCGAGCGCGCGCTGCTGCCGCGAAATTTAACAACTGATTTAAAATTGATCGGTTGCACAAGCATCCTGTTAACCGCAGGAAGAGCCGTCTGAGGATTGTGCGGCGCGGAGTGTAGACGCCCGAGCGGCAATGAATGATTCATGTCCCCGCAGATCGCTTTACAGCAAACTCTGGGGACGGGACATGATCGAAGATCATAGCGGCGAACGCCGCGGCGAAGTCATTCAGTTCGGACGCAGGCCGATTCCACCACGCGCATGTGTCGTTGAAAACAAAACTCGCGTGCGCATGTTTCTGGCCGAGATGCTCGATGAGCTTGGCTTCATTGCGCGCGAGACTGACGCGATCGACCTGCGGGCTATGCTTCGCCATTTCCGGCCCGACCTGCTCGTGCTTGGGCCGCTCGAGGCCGGTCTCGAAGTCTGGTCACTGTTGCGGATGTTACAGGGGCAAAATTATCCCGGCGCCGTCATGTTGTTCGGCGGCCGCAGTTCGGAAACAATGATAAATGGCCATGAATTCGGCGAGCGGTTGGGCCTCACGATGCTGCCTCCGTTGGGAACGCCATTTCGCGATCGCGACCTGGTTACCAATCTCGGCTGTTTCTTGCCAGTGCAACCGCAACCGTCGCTCCCCGTTGATGTTGACGAGGCGCTCTGCAATGGCTGGCTGGAGTTGTGGTACCAGTCGAAGATCAACCCGCGCTCCCTTGTGCCGCGCGGTGCCGAAGCGCTCGTTCGCCTGCGTCACCCGACCTGGGGTGTGGTGCCGCCCGCTTATTTCATCCCGGCTGCCAACGATCCCTTTTTGCATGCATTGTCGCAGTTTGTCGTTGCGCAGGCGCTTGCGGATTCCATCCAGTTCGCTGCCGCCAACCACCAGGTCCAGATCTGTCTTCCTTTGCCGTTGCAGGCGCTAGAAGACATGCGGCTCATGAACCGCATGTTGGAACACCTTCCGGAAAAAGTGCGGCAGGCCGGCTTTTTGATTGCCGTTGATTGCATTGATCTGGTCAATGATTTTGCGCTCGTACGGCGTGTTGCCGGCCAGCTCGCTTCGCAAAATGTCGGGATCACCATCAATGACATCGACGCACATGGTGCGTCGTTGGCCGGGCGGCGTGACCTGCCTGTCGTCGAGATGAAGGTCGACGCCAAATTCATCCGCGGTTGCGCCGATGACCGGGTCAAGCAGGCGCATTGCGCGGAAATGGTGGCCATTGCGCGTGACACGGGCGCAAGATCGGTGGCTGAAGGCGTGGAAACGCAGTCGGATTTTATGGTCGTTCGCGATCTCGGGTTTGATCTCCTGCAAGGTCATATGTTTGCCAAGCCCATGGCCCCCCGCAAATTCGAGCAGGCCATGCTTGCCAAGCGTTACGCCGCGGTGGCCTAGCGCGCCCAGGGAAACAGCACCGCCGGAAAGTCGGCCGCATAGCGCCGTTCTTTTTGCTGCTCCGGCAAAGTGGGTGGAGGAGCCGCTTGCGGTTCGACGACCTTGCGATAGAGGTGCCAGGTGGCATGGCCCAGGATCGGGACGATCACCGTCAGTCCGATAAAAAACGGAATCGAGCCAATGACCAGCAGTGCGGCCACGATCAGGCCCCATAACGCCATGATTAAAGGATTGCGGCTGACGGCCCGGATCGATGTCAGCAACGCGACTGCCGCGCCGACGTCGCGATCGATTAGCAGCGGAAATGACACGGCGCTAATCGTCAGCACCAGGATAGCGAAAAGCAGACCGATGCCATTCCCGGCAATAATGAGCATCCAGCCCGCGTGCGTGGTCAGGACCTCGTGGAGGAAGTCTTCGATCGACGCCGGTGTGGCATAGCCGAAATTGGCGATATAGATTGCGTTCGCAACAGCCACCCAGAGCGCAAAAATAACCAGCAGCAGCAATCCGAGCGCTGCGATGGCGCCGATCGACGACAATTCGAACACATCGAAAGCGTTTGCCGCAGAGATATTGAGACCGGCCTCCCTACGCCGACTCAGTTCATAAAGTCCGAGGGCGGCAATCGGTCCGACCAAAGCAAACCCGCTCACCAGCGGATAAAGCAACGGCAAAATGGAATAACCGAACACCAGCCTCGCCAGTACGAAACCCACGATGGGGTAGATGACGCAGAGAAACATCGCATGCGTTGGCATCGCATAGAAGTCGTTCATGCCCTTTGTGAGGGCATCGCGCAGGTCTGCTACACCGATCTTTCGGATTACAGGCAGCGCGGGTCGAGTCCCGGCACCCACCAGGATATTTGAGTATGCCATGACCGTACCTCCCGAGGCTTGTGGCCCGGATGGCGTGGCGCCTTGGACGGAATAGGAGCCGGATTAACGGCTCCTGATCGCGTCACGTCATGAGCCAACGGGGATACTCTAGCGCTTCCGGGTTGAGATGATTGATCACAACTCCGCGCGTTGTTTCATCTCAGGGCTTTGGTTCGGCCGGCAAAGGCAATTCGCAATGCAGCCGGAGGCCCGCCGGGGGGTATTCGATAGCAGTCTGGGCCTGGATCTGGCCCGGCAATACGAAAGCCAGAAGCCGGGATCCAAATCCTTTTCGCTCCGGAGCTTTGACAGGTGGGCCGCCGCTTTCCACCCAATCGAAGGCGAGCGTGCGGCGTGCGGCCTCGATGGTCACGCTCCAGGTCACCTCGACTTTACCGCCGAATACCGAGAGCGCGCCGAATTTCGCTGCATTCGTCGTGAGCTCGTGAACCGCCATGCCAAGCGACACCGCTAGCTGGGACGTCAGGGGAACTTCCGGGCCTCGCAGCACGATGCGCTCGCGGCTGCCATCATCGAACGCGTCGAGTTCGCTGCGCAGAATATCGTCGAAATTGGCCGCGCGCGCTTCGTCGGCAAGCAGAAGATGGGTTTTGGATAACGACTGTATACGACCGAACAATGCCGTCTTGAAATCCTCGATGTTATCGACCGCGCGCGCGGTCGAGCCCACAATTGCCTGAACCGTGGCGAGCGTATTCTTGACGCGATGATGCAGCTCGCGGATCAGGAGTGCCTGCTGTTCCTCAGCGCGCTTGCGGTCGGTGATATCGACCAGCATGTTCACCGCGCCGACGAGCTTGCCGGTCTCGTCGTGAATTGGGGTCGGATAGGGAAGAAATGGTACACGGGTGCCGTCTGGCCGTTCCGCAGCGGCTTCGACGCCGCGCACCGCGCGATTTTCCTTAAGCGCTATCGCCATCGGGCACTCGTCATGTGCCAGAGGCGTGCCGTCGGACCAGAACAACTTCCATGAGCCGCACCACTCGCTGGTGCCGAGCTGGGGCCGAAGTCCCCACAATGTTACGGCCGCCTCATTGAAGTACGTGATGCGCCCGGCGGCGTCAGTGGTATAAACCGCGGCGGGCAGCGCATCGAGCAACGTCCGGAACCGGCGTTCACGCTCCCGCAGGGCCGTTTGAGGGCGCGTCGCATCAATCGGTACGACATTGTCGCTGCTCACTGGCTCGACAAAGGCTGCGACCGCCCGGTCGAGCTCAGTTTCCAGAAATCCAAGCTTTTCGTTCATCAGGAGAATCCCCCGGCTACGCAGTACCCGGATCCGACTGCTTCGTATTGGGCAATCTGTAGACCCACAGCGGCAACTCATTTCCGGTCAAAAGGTTGCCGACTTCGCGGCAAATTTTCAGCCATTTGGTGCCGTAGCCTTAATAAAATCTGCCGCATGCGCCCAGATCTGAAACTCAAGCCTACTCAAAGGCTTCGTGTCATCACCAGAGCGTCCACCAGGCCCAGCCGCGGATGCTCAAAGGCGTTGGGCAACCGGCCCGCAATCGCAAATCCGAGGCTTTGCCACAGCCGCAGCGCGCGCTCGTTCGACGCGATGACAAAATTAAACT
This sequence comes from uncultured Alphaproteobacteria bacterium, assembly GCA_963831275.1. Classification (GTDB taxonomy): domain Bacteria; phylum Pseudomonadota; class Alphaproteobacteria; order Rhizobiales; family Xanthobacteraceae; genus Pseudolabrys. The sequence goes on from CAWHPN010000003.1 coordinate 4,597, forward strand.
GCATCGCGGTGAAGTTTTGCTCTTTCGCCTTGTCCAGCGAGTGCACGCACATGGCGCGCGCGATGCCACGGCCGAATGCGTCTGACGCGACGATATAGCCGCAATTTGCGACGTGCGCGCCGCCCCCGCGATTATTGGGACGCAAATAGTAGGTACCGACAATCGCGCTGGCGTCCTGCGCCACAAACACGCTGTGACCGGGCGAATGCCAGTAGGCAAGCGCGTCGGCCCGCGAAATATCGCGCGGGATGGGATAAGTCTCGCCAGCGCGGAATGTTGGTTCCAGGATGTCCCAGATGGCGTCGTTGTCGGAAGGCTGGAATGGCCGGATCAGCATCGGGTGAGGCTGTCAGCGCACGGACGGCTTGATCATCACAAGATCCATCTGGTCGTTGAAAGATCGTAACTCGGCGACGGACAGCGCCGCCGCATCTCCTCGCTCGTCAAGTCTGAATGGCAGAAAGCCCCCGGCGAGCAATCGGTCGAGCATGTCATGACTCGTCAGCCCGCCGGCGATGCTCAGGCCGGGGGAAAATTCCATGATCACGGCGCTGGTGCGTTCGAGGGTTTTCGTGGCGCCGGCAATAACGGCGGGCTCGTAACCTTCCACGTCGATCTTGAGAATGCTCACCGGCCGATCAGCAAGGCCGAAATTTTGAAGGGCGCTGTCGAGATCGACGATGGGTACAATGCGCGACCCGTAGCCGTAGTCGGTCAGAAGTGAATGTCGTCCATAGTTGGACGACTTGTAGCGATGGAGGCGCATCGTTCCGGATTGCGCTCCCACGGCCGCATTGCTGACGATGGCATTCCCGACGTCATTGCTGGTCAGGTTGCGGTCAAGCAGCCAGGCATTGAACGGCTCGGGTTCGAAGGCCACCACCGTCTCGACCGAAGGATGTTGTGCGGCATGCACGGTGTGCCAACCCAGATTGGCGCCGACGTCGATGAAAATTCCCGGCCGCGCGTCGCGCAGATAGTTGTCGATCCAGCGGGTTGGGACAGGCTCGTGCGTGCCGTATTTCGCGATATGACGTCCGATCAAGTCGCGGTGATGCACGTAGAACTTCAGGCGCTTTCCCCATGAGCGGATCTGGAAGGCCGGGCGCCATGGCGTGAGCCAGGCGGCCAGGAATGCGGCTGTGCCGCCGATGCGGGGGATTCGAACCATCAGCCGGCGATGCTCACGTCTCTTGGCTTTGGTTGAAACTGCGCGCGCGCGGCATGGATGTTTCCCCTTGGCAGTCCATGACGCTAGGGGGAACGGCCGACGGCGGCAACCCGAACGGAGACCTCTCGTGCTATGGGAAAATATGACCGCATTGAAATGGCTTTTTCTTCTTATTTTTCTCGGCTACGGCGGGCTGTTGACGCTGATGTACACGTTCCAGCGCGCGCTCATGTATTTCCCCGATCCTGCGCGCCCGTCACCGGCCGCGTCCGGGCTGCCTCAAGCCGAGGACGTGACTCTCACCAGTGCCGACGGTGAAAAGCTGGTTGCCTGGTACGTGCCCGCGCGCGACGCAAAGCCGCTGGTCATCTATTTCCACGGCAATGCCGGTGGGCTCGATCTCCGCGCCGGCCGCTTCAAATGGTTGACGGGCGATGGCACCGGCCTGTTGGCACTGTCCTATCGCGGCTTTGGCGGATCGACCGGCAAGCCCAGCGAAGCAGGGCTGATCATCGATGCTACCGCAGCCTATGATTTTGCAGTCGCACGCTACCCGGCAAAACGCATCGTGGTGTGGGGCGAGTCGCTCGGCACTGCGGTCGCCGTTGCGCTCGCGGCCGATCACGACGTGGGCGGCGTTATTCTCGACGCACCATTTACGTCGATTGCCGATGTCGGCGCGGCGGCCTATCCGTTCGCGCCCGTCCGGTGGTTGATCAAGGACTCGTTTCACTCCGACGTGCGTATCGCGCGCGTCAAAGCCCCATTGCTCGTTTTGCATGGCGAACAAGATCGGATCGTGCCGATCGTTTTCGGGGAAAGACTTTTTGCCCTCGCCAAAGAACCGAAAAAAATGGTGCGCTTCCCGATGGGCGGGCACGTCAATCTCGATGATTATGGGGCAGCTGTGCCGGTGAAGGAATTTCTGGCAGCGCGGTGACGTCCGCTCTCAAGCCGCGTGCGGCAGTTCCGCCTTCGAATTATTTGCACAGACAAAATATTGCCCACCCATCGGAAGCCAGCGCAGATATTTCTCGAAGGGACGAAAGGCCGAAAGTTGCCGCGGGAAAAAAAGGCAATAGCCCGAGTGGTTTATTTCAAGCTGTGCCTTGCGCATGCGATCGGTCGTTTCGCGCATGCCCAGCAGGATGGCGTCGGTGTCGAACGGGCAGGTATTGACCAGGTGGCGCGTCACCGGGTTGATCGGATTGTGCTCGAAAATGATAAAACGGCCCCCGTCTTTTAGGCGGCTATGGCAATATCGGATCGCCGTCTGCCGTTCCTGCGGCGGGATATGGTGGAAGACGCAGGACGCAATCACCAGATCGAATTTGGCATCAGGGCCGAGCCCTTCCATCGAAAGGAAGCGGCAGCCCGGATTATCCTTGCGCGCGATCGCAAGGCTTTCGGCGGAAGGATCACAGCCGACAATGTCGGCCTTTGGAAAGACCGCGCGCAGATGCGGCATGCTGCGGCCGACGCCGCAACCGAAATCCAGTACCGCTGCAACATCTCCAGCGAGCTCGCGGGCCAATTCGATTTTGTAACGTGCGAAATAGTTACTATCGCCGTCAAAAAAATTCGTCTGCGCCGCCAGAATGGCTTCGTATTGGCCGGCATATTGATCGAAATTGACGCGCGACACGGAATCGGCTCCGGAATTGGGCGGTGTGTTTGCCGACATGGTGCGGACTATCCTGCGCCAACCGATACGCAAACTAAAATAATAAAGAGTTGCGCCGATAAAAAGGAAATAAAGCTACGGCCTTGTGGTGCGCTGCCGATCAACTTCAAAAAATAAAAGCGCGGGCAATATAAGCCCGCGCCGTACTGATCCGAACGTTGAAGAAAGGCGCGTGCCTTAGCCCATACGCGGTCCACGAAAGCCGCCACGACCCTGGCCACCACCGCCAGCACCACCACCAGGACCGGCTCCCGGAACCGGACGGGGCTTCATCGGAAGGAGGCCTTCGCGCTGCATCTTCTTGCGCGCGAGCTTGCGGGCGCGGCGGATCGCTTCCGCCTTCTCCCGCGCCTTTTTTTCCGATGGTTTTTCGTAGTGACCGCGAAGCTTCATCTCGCGGAAAATGCCCTCGCGCTGCATCTTCTTCTTCAGCGCCTTCAGGGCTTGGTCGACGTTGTTGTCGCGAACGAGAACTTGCACGCGTGCTCCTTCGTTGTTGGTCCGACGGGTTAAGGTAAAAGCCGCGAAAATCGCGGGCTTTGAGTCGGGCGGCTCTAGCAGAAAAGCCGTTAAGAGTCCATGCAAGCCGGCGGTTCGGCGATTTCCCATGGGCGCTTTGGCGTTAGCGCTCGCTCAGGCCGGCCACACCCGCGTCACATGCCCCATTTTGCGGCCGGCGCGCGCCTCACCCTTGCCGTAGACGTGCAGAGATGCTCCGGGCACGGTCAGCCACCGCTCGGCATCGTTCACTTCGGTTCCGATCAGGTTCACCATCTCGACGCGACGTCCAAGCCGCAGAGGTTTGGCCAGCGGCAAGCCTGCCACCGCCCGGATGTGCTGTTCGAACTGAGACACGGTGGCGCCGTCGATGGTCCAGTGGCCGGAATTGTGCACCCGCGGAGCAATCTCATTGACCAGCAATCTTCGCCGTGGCCCCTTGCGGACGACGAACATTTCGACGGCCAGTACACCGACATAGTCGAAGGCTTTGGCGATGCGGGTTGCGATCCGGCGCGCCTCGTCGGCAAGCGCCGGCGTTACTTTCGCCGGCACGAGCGAAATTTTCAGAATATGGTCGTGATGCTCATTCTCGGTGATTTCGAAACACTCGACCTTGCCATCGCGCGCGCGTGCCGCGACAACCGATACCTCACGTTCAAAATCGATAAAGCCCTCAAGGATGCATGGCGCATTGTGAACCGACCGCCACGCCGCAACCGCGTCGCCGCCTCTGGTAATCTTGGTCTGGCCCTTGCCGTCGTAGCCGAGCTGACGCGTCTTGAGCACGGCCGGCAATCCTACCGCCGCCGCCGCGTCAGCCAATTGCGTCGCGCTATGAACCGGCGCGAAAGGTGCGGTTGCGATTTTCAGCGCGCTGATGAAATTCTTCTCCGCAAGCCGATCCTGGGTCGTCTCCAGCACTTGCGGATCGGGCAAAACCGGCTTTCGCCGGGCGAGGAATGCGGCGGTTTTGGCCGGCACGTTCTCGAATTCATATGTGATGACGTCTACCGCGCCGGCAAAACGGCCGAGTGCTGCTTCATCTTCATAAGGGGCGCATGTCCCCGCATGGACCACGTCGAAAGCGCAGGAGTTCTTTTCGGGTGAATAGACATGGCACCGCAATCCCAGAGGCGCGGCCGCAAGTGCGAGCATGCGGGCAAGCTGTCCGCCGCCGAGAATGCCGATGGTCGCGCCTGGCTTCAGCAAAGGGTCAATCTTTGGGCCGCTTGGCCACGGCTTTGGTCTGACGCAGGCGCCAGGCGTCGAGCCGTTTGGCGACGCGGGCGTCCGACAACGCCAGAACGGCGGCCGCAAGCAACGCGGCATTGGCCGCGCCCGCCTTGCCAATGGCGAGGGTTCCGACCGGGATCCCACCCGGCATCTGCATGATCGAAAGGAGGGAATCCTTGCCCTCCAAAGCGTGCGTATTGATCGGGACGCCAAACACCGGCAATGGCGTCATCGATGCGACCATGCCGGGCAGGTGGGCGGCCCCGCCGGCCCCGGCGATGATGACCTTGAAACCGTTCTCGCGGGCGCTGCCGGCGAAGTCATAGAGGCGCTTGGGCGTGCGATGCGCGGAGACAATGCGCGCCTCATAGCCGATTCGCAGCGCATCGAGCGTCTTCGCGGCGTGCTTCATCGTGGACCAGTCAGACTGGCTGCCCATGATGATCGCGACCGGTTTTGACGCCATATGGCCCCCGACTCCGCAATTTTTCTGCGGAAGGAAGCGGCGGATTATAGGTTGAGGCTCCCCGCTGGCAAGGCGAAAGGGGTATTCTCAGGCGCAGGGTTAAGATTCGCGAGGTCAAAACCATGGGTCTCCATCAGCTTGAAGCAAGGGCCGAAGCACGCATGCGGGAGGATATTCCGCCCGCTGCGTCCTTGGCCGCCGAAGTCGAACGTCTCAAACGGGAGCTGGCCCTTGCGCGTGCGCGCATTGGAGAGCTCGAGGCCCGTGCCGACATCGATCCTTTGCTTGATATTCTCAACCGCCGCGGTTTCGAGCGCGAACTCAAACGCTCCATTGCTTATGTGAAGCGCTACGGCACGCAGGCGGCACTGATGTTCATCGACCTCGACAGTTTCAAGGCGGTCAATGATCGCCATGGCCATGGCACGGGCGACGCCCTGCTCAAGGCGGTCACCCGCGAACTCAATCGTCATGTGCGGGCGTCCGATGTCGTGGGTCGACTGGGAGGTGATGAGTTCGGCGCCGTGATCTGGCACGTCGATGCGGCGCAGGCCTTGGCGAAAGCACGCACTTTGGAAGCCCTGATTGCAAAGGTCAGCGTCGTGCAGGGCCAGACCCAGGTCGATGTTGGCGCCAGTGTGGGAACGGCCCTCCTTGCCGAGGACATAAGTCCCGCTGAAATCATCAGGTTGGCGGACCGGGCCATGTACGCGCGCAAGGAAGAAAGAAAGACACAGTTCCTGCCGCCGCTATCTTCGCCCGCGTAAGCGCGCTTTAGGCAATAATATCGGGCGTGAGCTGATCTTCGATGCGGCGAATTTTGTCCCGCAGGACCAGCTTGCGTTTTTTCAACCGCTGGACCTGGATCAGATCGGAACCGGGAGAGGTAATCAGGGCCGCGATCGCCGCATCCAAATCGCGGTGTTCCTGCAACAGGCGCGCCAGCTGCTCCCGCAACGTGCGTTCTTCCTCGTCGGTCATTGTCACCGCTGGTTTGCTTGTGCTTGGGCCGGCCCTCTCGGAACAAGCGCCGCAATTATTGCGTTTTCCACAAGGCCGTTCAAGCTTCTGGAAAATCGGCGTCAATCAAAGGGTTTGCGCCGGTTTGCCGCAGTGCGAAGGCAGGTGTACCGTCGCCCTTGTGGTAAGTTTGCGCTACACTTAAATCGTAGAGAGCCACTGATTGAGGAGACATACCGCATGTCGATGCAATCGCACCTTGCGGAATTGGAAAAACGACATCAGGCGCTCGAAGAAGAAATCACCGAATGCCTGACCCATCCCGCGGTCGATGATCTGAGAGTTGTGGAACTCAAACGACGCAAATTGCACGTGAAAGACGAGATCGAACGGTTGCGCCAAAACGTGAGCGTACATTAAGCGGTTCGGTCTCAGGTTCGACATAAGTTTCCGATGACGCCGGACTCGGGCTTGGCCTGAGTCCGGCTGTTTTTTTGCGGGCCGGGTCAGCGGACTTTCGGATCGCAGATCAGCGGTTTGCGCTATAGTGGCCGGAAACAAACTGCGGGGAGAGAACGTCATGTCTCGAAACGCCATGTCTCGACTTGCCGCCGCGGTGTCGGGGCTCGTCATCATGTTGGCCATCGGGGCAGGTGCTCTGGCCGCTGATTACCCGGCGCGCACCGTGACGCTCGTGGTGCCTTATCCGCCCGGCGGCGGCGTCGATGCCATGGCGCGGGTCGTTGCGGCCAAATTGTCCGATGCTCTGCATGCGCAGTTCATCGTCGACAACAGGCCCGGCGCCGGCGGCACGATCGGCACGCGCGCGGTCGCGCAGGCCGCGCCCGATGGCTACACGCTGTTGCTCGGCCACACCGGTACGATCTCGATCAATCCCACCCTTTACGTACACGCGGGTTACGATCCACGCAGGGACTTTGCGCCGGTCGGGCTGGTGGCGTCGATGCCGGTCGCGCTGCTGGCGCACCCGTCGTTTCCGGCAAAATCGATCGCCGAGTTCATCGCCTTGGCAAAGAAGGAACCCGGCAAGCTCAATCTGGGCACCTCGGCTGTCGGAACAGGCGGCAACATGTGCGCCGAGTTGTTCAAGGCCGAGGCGGGCGTCGACGTCGCGATCATCCCATACAAGGGGACGGCGCCGGTTATGAACGACCTGCTCGGCGGTCATGTGCCGATCGCTTTCGGCGTGCTGCCCCCGGCGCTTGGAAATATCCAGGGTGGCAAGTTGCGCGCGATCGCGGTCACCAGCAAGAAGCGCTTCTCATTGCTTCCGGACGTGCCGACCTTCGATGAGTTAGGTCTGCCCGGTTTCGAAGCGGTATTGCACTATGGCCTGCTGGCTCCGGCGGGCACGCCGAAAGAGATTGTCGACCGGCTGAGCGAGGAAGTGCGCAAACTTGTCGATACCGCCGACGTGCAAAAGCAAATCCACAACGAGGGCGGCGACCCGCTGACGTCGACGGCGGCCGAATATGCCGCGGATATCGACAAGGAAGAAAGGAAGTGGGGCGGATTGGTGAAAAAACTCGGTCTCAAGGTCGAGTAGGAATCATGCGACCCAGGCCCCGCTCGAGATTGATTCTCGCCACGCTCACCAGTCTCGCGCTGCTCGGCGGGTCCGGTTTGGCCCTCGCCCAGGACTACCCCACCAGGCCCGTCACGCTGATCGTGCCGTTCCCGCCCGGCGGCAGCACCACCGTGATGGCGCGCAACGTCGCGGACAAACTGTCGACGACGCTCGGCCAGCAGATCGTGGTTGAAAACCGGGGCGGGGCGGGCGGTACCATCGGCACCCGCTTCGTCGCCAAGGCGGCGCCCGACGGTTACACCATTTTGCTCAGCTATACCGCGACGATGGCGATCGCGCCGGCGATGAATGCCAATGCCGGTTATGACCCGCGCAAGGATTTCGTGCCGATCGGCATGATCGGCGCCGCTCCCAACGTGCTCGTCGTTCATCCGTCGTTGCCGGTGAAATCGGTCGCGGAGCTGATCGCCTATGCCAAGGCGGCGCCGGCACCGCTGCAATACGGATCGCCGGGTGTTGGCACGGTCAATCATCTTGCCGGCGAATATCTTGCAAGCGAAGCGGGCCTGCAACTTCTGCACGTGCCCTACAAAGGCAATGGTCCAGCCATGACCGATCTGCTCGGCGGACACATTCCGATGATGTTCGTTCCGATTCCGGTCGCGCTCGGGAATGTCAAAGCCGGCGGCTTGCGCGCGCTTGCCATCACCAGCGCGAAACGGTCCAGCCTGTTACCCGATCTGCCGACGCTGGCCGAAAGCGGCGTGCCCGGTTTCGACGTTGCCCTGCGGTATGGCCTGGTGGCGCCCGCCGGGGTGCCGGCGGCCGTCGTCGCGCGGCTCAACAAGGAACTTAATGCCGCGCTCGCAAGCGAAGAGGTGAAGAATCGCCTCGCAACGGAAGGCGCCGAGGCGCTCCCCGGCACGCCGGAGGCCTATGGCGCGGACATCGAACAGGACGAAAAGAAATGGGGCGGGCTGGTGAAGAAGCTCGGGCTTAGGGTAGAATAGCCCGCTGCCGCCGTGCAGACATATTGTCGTGGTGGGATTCGCCCATCCGATGGAAAGATCGAGGCCGCTATGACAGTCCACGCCACACGCCGAGCGTCAATCGCCGCCATCACCTTACTTGTGGCGCTTTATGCGACGCCGGGCGCGAAGGCCTTCACGATCGAGGATCAGGGTGGCGGTGCCCGCAGCGGGCAGGCCTTCATGGATCTGGACAAGCCGGCCGCGCCGCCGGATCGTCACGTGCCGGTTTCGCCCTTCAACACGCAGAATGGGCAGACCACGTATAAGCAAGGCAACAATACCCTTCAGTTCGGCCAGCAGCGTTCGTTTAACGAGCGCTACAACACGGACAATATGTTCAATCCCTACACCCGCGAAGGGCGTTGAGCGGCCTTACCGTTTTCGATTCAGAAAAGCAGCCAACGCGGCTTTGGCTTCGGGTGAGGCCAGCCGCGTCTTGAACGTTTCGACCTCCTCGTCGATGCGCGCGATGATGTCCTCGACCGAAGCACGCATCAGGCGTCGCGCCGCCGCCACGCTTTCGGGCGGTAATGCAGCAATGTTGCGTGCGACGGCGACTGATTGCGCATCGAGTTCGCTTGCAGGAACCACCGACGTCACGATGCCGGCCGATTTGGCTTCCTCGGCGGTGAGCGACTTTCCCATCACCAGCAGTGAAAATGCACGCGCGTGGCCCATGAGACGCGGCGCGATCAGGCTGGAGCCCGCTTCCGGGAGCAGCCCAAGCGACACGAACGGAGTCATGAGCGCGGCATTGTCTGCTGCGATCACCTGATCGCAATGCAGGAGCATTGTGGTGCCGATCCCGACCGCGGCGCCGCTTACGGCCGCCACCAGCGGTTTCTCGCAGCGCGCCAGCGCATGAAGGAAGCGGATGATCGGCGCACCAAGCCCGCCGCTTCTTGCCATGTCGAGGAAGTCGTTGAGGTCGTTTCCCGCGCAGAAGATTTCGGGCGCTCCGGCAATGAGCAGGCATCGAACGCTCGCTTCATGACCCGCATCCTCGATGGCAGCCGCCATCAACTCGTACATCGCGAGCGTCAGCGCATTTTTCTTCTCCGGCCGGTTTATGCGGACTTTACGAACAGGGCCTTCATTGCTGATGATGATGTCGGGCATGAAGCCTTCCAGAACGCAAAAGGAATACCATCGGGTTGCTGGTGTCGTAGCGCAGGTTTGCCATGAATGAGAAGGACTTGCCATGAACCGGAAGGAACGGCGTGCGGCAAGGCGCACGTCCGGGGTATCTGGGGCCGCTTCCAGGCATGGTGGACCGGTTCCAGGCATCGCGGATCTGCTGGACGACGCACGCCGGCAATACCGGCGGGGCAACGCGACGCAAGCTGAAGCTGTGTGCCGGCAAATCCTGGCGCGGGACCCCGCCAACACGGATGGTCTCAATCTTGTCGGGGTGATCGCGCAGGCGTCCGGCCGTCACCAGCTCGCCGTGAAAATGTTGGCCAGGGCCATCGAGTCGGACCCGTTCAACGCAGCCTGCCACTACAATATCGGGCTGTCCTATCAGGCGCTCGAACGGCAGTCCGAAGCTGCCGACCAGTTCAACAAAGCCATCGCGCTTGGGCTGAGCGAAAAGAACGTTGAAGATTTCATTCTGCAGAACCCGGTTGTCGCCAGAACCGTGCAGAGCCTGCAGGACCGGCGGGTCGTGCCGATCCTGAGCGATGATGCGACAAGTCTGGCGACTGTCGCCAAGGATATATTTCTGCGCTGCGCGATGGAGTCCATTCTCATCCGGGGCGTGATACTCGAACGATATTTCACGGCGCTGCGCTCGGTGCTGCTGCGCTTTGCGGTCGTTGATGCAGGGCCGATTGATGCGGCTGTCATCGATCACTTCTGTGCGCTTGCCCGGCAGTGTTTCATCAACGAGTACATATTCGCCCAGAGCGCCAGGAATCCCGCCAGGCCGGGAAGTTACGCGCGTTGCTGCTCAAC
>CAWHPN010000004.1:0-116224 GCA_963831275.1 uncultured Alphaproteobacteria bacterium
GCAAGACGATACCGATCAAAAATTTGGCGCGGTCCATTTCGCCACTTCGTGCAATGAGACGGCGCAGCGGCGATTTGATCGCGCCATGCGGTACCAGCACTCGTTCTGGTACAAGGCTTCCAGGGAAATATTCGAGGAGACGCTCAAGGCCGATCCGACGTGCGGAATTGCCTATTGGGGCATGGCGCTCGGACTACTCGACAATCCGCACAACCCACCGCCTGCGCCCAACCTGCCGCTCGGCCTTGCCGCTATTCAGGCGGCGAAAGCCACGGGCGCCAAGACGCCGCGCGAGCGCGACTTCATCGACGCTCTGGCAGTCATGTATGTCGGCTACGACACCATCCCGCATCCTACGCGCGTTCAGTCCTACCTCAAGGCGATGGAAGCGCTAGCCGCAAAATATCCAGACGACGATGAGGCGCAGATCTTCTACGCGATTACTCTGAACGTCGCTGCCTCGCCGACCGATAAGACTTATGCCAATCAACTTAAAGGAGCGGCCATCCTGGAGGCGATCAACAAGCGGCAGCCTCGGCACCCGGGTGTCGCTCATTATCTTATTCACCTCTATGATTCTCCTGCGCTCGCCGAAAAAGGGATCGACGCCGCTCGGCGCTACTCCAAAATCGCGCCGGCTGCACCGCATGCGCAACATATGCCCTCGCACATCTTCACTCGCGTCGAACTCTGGAAAGACTCGGTGACGGCCAACATTGCCTCCGTGCAAGCGGCCAAGACTGACAAGTCGCCCGGTGATCAAATGCACGGGGAGGACTATTTGGTTTATGCCTATCTGCAACTCGACCAAGACAAGAATGCGCGTGCCGTCATCGACGATATGGTCGTCAGCAATTTTGGTCCCGATGCATTCGGTGCGCATTTCGCGTTAGCTGCTTCACCGGCTCGCGATATGGTGGAACGTGGCGATTGGAAAGGCGCGGCGGAGCTTCAAGTCCGTCCGAACAAATTTCCCCATGTCATGGCGATCACCTATTTTGCCCGCGCCCTCGGCGCCGCGCGGTCCGGTAATCCGGTCGCTGCAAAGGCCGATATCGCAAAGCTTGCCGAAATGCGTGACAACCTGACGGCGGCCAAGGTCGGCTATTGGCCGCACATCGTCGACATCCAGTATCAGATCGCGACTGCGTGGCAGCTCTATGCCGAAGGCAAATATGATGCCGCGCTCAAGGCGATGAGCGCGGCGGCAGAGGCGGAAGATAAGACCGAGAAGTCACCGGTTACGCCGGGCCCGCTCGCGCCCGCGCGCGAGCTCTATGGCTATATGCTGCTTGATCGCGGCATGCCCAAGGAGGCGCTGGCGGCGTTCGAGGCGACCATGGCGAAGGAGCCAAACCGCTTCAACGGTTATGTCGGGGCAGCGAAGGCCGCGCAAGCGCTCGGCGACAACGCGAAAGCGAAGGCCAACTACGAAAAACTGGTTGCGCTCGCCAGCGCTGGTGATAACGACCGCCCGGTGCTGGCAGAGGCGAAGGCGTTCGTTGCAAGCAACTAGGACAAAAGGTCCAACCAAGCGCGGGCGGTGACGCGATGAAAAGAACCACCGTCACTGCCGCCGTTGTCGCTTTCGGGCTAGGCGGACTGGTCTGTGCGCTGGCGTTTTTCGGCTTGCCGCTGCCGGACCGCGGCGGGGCCGCGACAACGCCAAACCATCCGGTTTGGGCCGAGGTGCAATGGCCCTTCCCGATGGACGAGTGGGGCAAGGGCAAAGCGTTCCGGTGCACTGCGGCCCACTGCGGCGCCGAGATCAATCTTTATATTCGGGCCAAGATCGGCTTCTGCAATTGCACGACCGGTGTCTCCGATGACGACGAGCTCAATCGCCTGAGCGACTTCAACCTGATGGGCCACAAGCTCTCGGTTTTGGGAGCTGGCCGCCCGATCGACGTAGCGTGGATGAAGGGTCGCAGCCGGTCCTACGCGGTCGCCGATTTTAATCGAGCGGGAAAATCAGCACTGGCGGTTGCTTTCAACGATCACTGCGACGCCATCGTCGCCACGATCATGGTCGCGCACGATCGCCCAGCGGCAATCGAGCCCAGCGTTATTGAGTTCCTCAACAGCGAGACCATCCTGCGTTGGACTGAGGTAACGCTTGGTTTGTAGCATCGATGCTCAGTCGCGTCGTAGCGTCGGCGCGGGCTAATGTCCGCTATTGGCACTAAGCGGACATAGGCTTGTGCGCTGCACGTGTCTGCTTATGACCCAAAGCGGACGTATGGGGCTTTCAACGCGTCTCTTTATCCCGCTACGATGCTCTATCGCAGTTTCGGGGGCGGCAATGAGACGACGCGAGTTCATCACGGGTTTGGCGGGAACGGTCGCAATGGCCTCTCCGCTTGCTGCTCAACAAAGCACGCCAGTACCGCGCATTGGCATTCTTACGAACGTCGCCAAAGGCGATTTAGTTGGCGAGGGACGTCTTCGGGCGTTTACAGAAAAACTTGATGAATTGGGCTGGCGCGATGGCCGCAATGTCCACTTCGACGTTCGCTGGAGCGAAGGCAACAATGAACTATATCAGCGGTACGCGATTGAGTTGACCGCTCAAGCTCCGGCCGTGGTTCTCGCATTTACCAGCCCGACCGTGGCCGCGCTCCAACGAGCGAGCCGTAAGGTTCCCATAGTCTTCGCGGGAGTAGTTGACCCGGTCGGAGCGGGCTTCGTTCGCAGTTTGCCGCGTCCAGACAGCAACGCCACCGGCTTTTCCTTATTCGAATATTCGATTGCGGGTAAATGGCTCGACCTGCTCAAGGAGGTTGCGCCCACTGTAAAACGAGTCGCAGTCATTAGGGAGGCAAGCATTGCTGCGGGAATCGGCCAGTTTGCTGCGATTCAGGCAATAGCGCCAGATTCGCTTGAGTTAAGTGTTATCGACGTGGGTGATGCGAACGCGATGGCGGAAGGGATCGCGGCTCGTGCACAGAACGCGAACAGCGGACTGGTCGTAACGGCTACCGGTTTCGGAGCAAATCATCCCGAAGTGATTCCGGCGTTGGCAGCCCGTTATAAGTTACCGGCTGTGTATCCCTTCCAATATTTCGTAACGGCTGGCGGCTTGCTTTCGTATGGCCCCAACCTGATCAATGGCTTTCGTCTGGCAGCAGATTACGTGGATCGCATACTCAAGGGCGAGAAGCCGTCTGATTTGCCGGTTCAAGCGCCTACAAAATACGAGCTTGCAATTAATCTGAAAGCCGCAAAGGCACTTGGACTCGCCATCCCGCACCAAATCCTCGCGCGTGCCGACGAAGTCATCGAGTAGCCAGACTGTCCGCTTTTTGGCCCTTACCGGACATGCTCAATGCGCTACTGAATGTCCGCTTTCGGGGGTAAAGCGGACATCGCGTCGAGTTGTCCGCATATCCGCTAATGACCCAAAGCGGACATAGATCGATACCCGCCTGACCCCTTCCAGAGGGCTAGCTTGACCCGGTACGATGCCACGTCTTGAGCCTCGGGGGCGGCAATGCGGCGGCGCGAATTCATCACTCTTCTCGGGGGCCTGGCGGTCGCGTGGCCGATCTCCGCGCAACCGCAGCAGCCAGCAGAAGCCAAGCGCCAGATTGCAGTGCTTCTACCATTTGCGGAAAATGACCCGGAAACACAGCCCCATCTCGATATTTTTCGCGGCCAACTCAAAGAACTCGGCTGGGACGAAGATCGCAATACTAAAATCATTGTTCGATCAGGTGCAGGCGACATAGATCAAATTCGCACCTTGGCCAAGGAGTTGGTGGCGTTGAAGCCAGATGTGATCGTTGGACGGTCCACGCCAGTTACCAAATCACTTTTGCAGGCGACCACAACAATTCCAATTGTTTTTCTGGTCGTCTCTGATCCCGTTGGCGACGGCATTGTCGTAAGTTTCGCAAAACCCGGCCGCAATGTCACAGGATTCACCAATGTCGAAGCATCATTGGGGGGTAAGTGGCTTGAGACCCTTAAAGATATAAGTCCAGGCGTTAAGCAGGTCGCCATCATTTTCGATCCGAAAACTTCGCCGGGGGGTGGCTCTTATTACTTACGCTTGGTGGAAAAGGCAGCCGCATCGGTCGCGTTAAAAGCAGTTTCGGCACCCGTGAAAGATGCCGCCGACATCGAACGCAACATCATTGCGTTCGGCCGTGAGCCGAACGGTGGTCTCGTGGTTTTGCCTGACGTTACAACAGGCGCAAATCGTGCCCTTATCGTTCGTTTGGCGAATGACCATCGTTTGCCGGCAATATACGGCTACCGCTATATGGCCAGTGAGGGTGGCTTGCTCTCCTATGGGGTCGACGTTGGCGATTTATATAGTCGAGCGGCGACCTATGTGGACCGCATTCTAAGAGGCGAATCGCCGCGAGATCTTCCGGTGCAAGCTCCGACAAAATTTGAATTGGTGATCAACCTGAAGACAGCCAAAGCGCTTGGCCTCGACGTTCCGCCTAGGTTGCTTGTCCGCGCCGACGCGGTGATCGAATAGGCCTCGCGATGTCCGCTTTTGGCACAAAGCGGACATGCCGAGGTGCACTGCACATGTCCGCTTTTGGGGGTAAAGCAGACATCGCGCAGTCGTCCTTTGTAAAAAGAATCTCGCTTGGCGGTGATTTATAAAAATTGCCTGTTCTCGCACCAAAAATTCTCTGTTCCGCCAAAATAATTCCCTGTTCGGTTGAGTAGGGAATTCGCATCGAAAGCCCTGTGACGATGCCACATTTGACCAGTCTCTGGCGTTCCCGAACCCGCGACCTCGCAAAATTCCCTGTAAAATTCCCTGTTAGCAGGGAAAGCGGGCAGAGCAGGGTGCTAGCTGCACTGCTGCCCCAGCTCCCAAGTCCAATCTCTCTTTATTAGGCATAGAAGCGGGGCTATGTGCAAAAGGTTTTGAACGGAGCGAAGCCCGCCGATTTGCCTATCGAGCAACCTGTGAAATTCGAGCTTGTTCTCAATCTCAAGACCGCCAAAGCGCTCGCCCTCAATGTGCCGCTTTCGCTGCTAGACCGTGCCGACGAGTTGATCGAATAGCGCAATGTTCGCTATTGGCACCAGCGGACATCGGCTTGTGCGCTGCAAATGTCTGCTTTTGACCCCAAAGCGGACATGACGGGTGCATAAAGCGGCCTAGCATCCATCATACGCGTTTATTTCAATAATTATGGAAATGAATTTGCCAAAAGGCCGATATTTCGATAAACGCTGAAATATGAAAAAGCCTCAGGCCTTGGCCGGACTGGCCGCACTCGCCCAGGAAAACCGTCTCGATACCTTCCGCCTGCTAGTACAGGCTGGGCCGGACGGAATGCCCGCTGGTGAAGTAGCGGCGGCGCTCGGCCTGCCACCGAACACTCTGACCTTTCATTTCGACCGGCTCCGCGAAGCCGGACTGGTCACCGTGCGACGTGAAGGCCGCTCGATGATCTACGCGGCGCGCTACGACACGATGAACGGACTCCTCGCCTATTTGACCGAAAATTGCTGCCAAGGCGCTGGGGCCAATTGCATGGCTCCGAGCTGCGAAATAGGCACCGCCAAGAAACGAGTGAAAGAACGCGTATGAAAACCGGTTTACCTGTGGCTGTCATAGGTGCTGGCCCGGTTGGCCTCGCTGCCACCGCCCATCTTATCGCGCGCAACATTTCGGTGCGGCTGTACAAATCCGGAGACATGGTGGCTGCGAATGTGCGCGACTGGAGCCACGTGCGTCTGTTCTCGCCCTGGAGCCTCAACATCGATCATGCGGCCAAGGCGATTCTTAAAAGGCACGGCTGGCAGGAACCACGCGGCGACGGACTGCCCACCGGCGGCGATCTCTATGAAGCCTATCTGGGCCCGCTGGCTGAAACCCCGGAATTGCGGATGGTCATTGAAACCAAAACGTCCGTCAAAGCGATCTCGCGCCAAGGTATCGGCAAGGTGGTGACAAAGGGCCGAGAGGATCGTCCGTTCTCGCTGATCGTCCAGAACAGTGCGACACGTGTAGATCAAGCCCGCGCGATCATTGACGCGTCCGGCACTTGGCAGAACCCGAACCCGCTCGGCGCGTCCGGCCTACCAGCAATTGGCGAGGCTGCGGCTGCCGAGCTCATCGCATACGGCATTCCTGACGTTCTCGGTACGGACCGCGCGAGCTACGCAGGCAAGCGCATTCTGGTCATCGGTGGTGGTCATTCGGCTGCAAACGTGCTGCTCGATCTCGCGCGCCTTGCCGAAGCCGACAGGCAGATTGAATTGACGTGGGCGGTGCGCGCCACCGATCTGACGCGCGTATTCGGTGGTGGCGCTGCCGATCACCTGGCTGCACGCGGAAAACTTGGCAGCGATCTCAAATCACTTTCACAAAGCAGGCGACTCAAACTTATCACCGGCTTTTCAGCGGACCGCGTTAGCGTTGCGAATGACGCTGTCATAGTGTCCGGATCGACAGCGAGCGGCGGCGCAGATTTAGGACCATTTGACCGGATCATTGTCGCCACCGGCCAACGGCCCGATCTCGACATGACGCGGGAATTGCACCTCGATCTGGACCCGTGGCTTGAATGCCCGAAGGTGCTCGGTCCTGCGATTGATCCAAATTTGCATTCCTGTGGCAGCGTCCCGCCGCACGGCTATCGGCAGCTTGCTCATCCTGAACCCGGCTATTTCGCGGTGGGCGTGAAAAGCTACGGACGCGCGCCAACCTTCCTGATGGCCACCGGCTATGAACAAGTGCGGTCTGTCGCGGCCTATCTCGCTGGCGATCTCAAGGCCGCGGACGACGTGCAGCTAGTGCTGCCGGAAACTGGCGTCTGCTCAACAAATTTTGTGACGCATAGCGAAGCGGAAAATTCCGGCTGCTGCGGCGGTCCCGCTCCTGCTGCCGCCGACGCGTGCTGTGCCGACGACGCAAAGGCGAAAGCGGAAGGCGCTGCCGGGTGCGGCTGCAACACGTTATCGAAATCCGAACCTGAAAAAGCAATCCCCGAGGGGAGCGCATGCTGTGCCTGATCGAATCTACAACGTTCTGTTTCTCTGCACGGGCAATTCGGCGCGCTCGATCATTGCCGAAGCGATCCTGACCAAAATTGGCGGTGGCAGGTTTCGCGCCTGGAGTGCGGGGAGCCAGCCGAAGGGGCGAGTTAACCCGCATACGCTGACGCTGCTGCGGGGGCTTGGCTGCGACACCTCCCGCTTCCGCTCAAAGTCATGGGATGAATTTGCGAAGCCCGGCGCTCCGGCGCTCGATTTCATTTTCACAGTTTGCGACAACGCCGCAGGCGAAGCCTGTCCGGTCTGGCCGGGCAAGCCGATTACGGCGCATTGGGGCATTCCCGATCCTGCAGAAGCCACCGGCACAGAAGCTCAAATCGGACAGGCATTCTCGGATGCCTATCGGATGCTGAACCAGCGGATCGGTCTGTTCACCGCGTTGCCCATCGCCTCGCTGGATAAATTGACATTGCAAAACCGGCTGCGGGAGATTGGCCGCAGCCAAGGTGCCAAGGCGGAGGCGAGGTGACCGGCGAGCTGTCACGCCGCGCGATTGCGGAGGCGCTTGGAACGGGACTGCTGCTCGCTGCGGTGGTCGGCTCCGGAATCATGGCGCAGCGGCTGGCCGGCGGAAATGTTGCGCTCGCGCTCTTGTGCAACACTATCGCTACCGGCGCGGCGCTCACGGTCCTGATTCTGATTTTCGCGCCGCTGTCCGGCGCGCATTTCAATCCCGTTGTCAGCGCAGCGTTTGCTATCCGCCGCGATCTGCCTTGGGCTGATACCGTACTCTACATCGCCGCGCAGCTAGCCGGTGGTATTTTTGGCGTTTGGGTGGCGCATCTGATGTTCGATTTATCGCCGCTGCAGCTTTCGCAGACGGTCCGGACCGGGCCGGGTCAATGGCTTTCCGAAGCGCTGGCGACATTCGGTCTGCTGCTTACAATTTTCGGAGTCCTCCGCAGCGCACCTGCGTCCGTCCCGTACGCGGTGGGCCTCTACATCACCGCCGCCTATTGGTTCACGGCCTCGACTTCATTCGCCAATCCGGCTGTTACGGTGGCGCGGTCGCTGTCCGACACGTTCGCTGGTATCGCGCCCGCCGACGTTCCCGCATTCCTGGCCGCGCAAACTGTTGGCGCAGCGGCCGCGGTGGCCGTCAGTGGTTGGCTGTGGCGCAAATCTCCCGCCACCGGCGCGCAGCTCTAGGGCTGCCGCGATGCCGCTGCACGGGAGAAACCTGGTAATGGCCATGTGTGTCGCGCAGGTTTGCAACCTGCTGCCCCATGTCGTGATTCCAGCAATCATGGCGCAGCACCTAATGCCGTTGTGGCATCTGAACGCGGCGCAGGCGGGCCTGATGGCCAGCGCATATGCGTTCGGATACATGCTCGCGGTCCCAGTGCTGACGGCGCTTACGGATCGTCTCGACGCGCGCGGCATTCTCATGGCTGGCTCCGCTGTCAGCGGTTTGGCGACCATCGCATTCGGATTGTTTGCCGATGGCCTCCTGTCGGCATCCCTGATCTGGGCCGTGGCAGGCGCTGGCTTCGGCGGAGCCTACATGCCGGGACTCAAGGCGCTGACCGACAGGTCGCCACCGGGCGACATGTCCCGCAGCGTCACGCTGTACACGGCAAGCTTTTCTGTGGGCGTGGGCTTGTCGTTTCTGGTTTCGCAGCTTGTCGCGGATTGCTACGGCTGGCGGATCGCGTTTTTCGTCACCGGCGTTGCGCCGCTGGCCATGGTCATCGTTTGCCTGCTGCTCGCGCCTTTCAAACCGAAACCGTCATCGGGCCATCCGCTCGATTTCCGTCCTGTGTTCCGCAATCGCGCGGCGCTTGGGTACATTTTCGGATATGGCGCGCATTGCTTCGAGCTCTACGGGATGAGAACCTGGATCGTCGCCTTCTGGACCTTTGTGGCCGCGCGGAACGCTGGCGATGTATTGCTTGGGCCGGTGGCCGTCAGCGTGCTGGTGACGGTGCTTTCGCTTCCGGCCAGCGTCCTGGGTAACGAGGCTTCCATCCGCTTCGGACGGCTTCGCGCCATTACGGTGATCATGTTTGCATCCGCCGCAGTGGCAATCGCCATCGGATGCAGCGCAACGCTGTCGCCCGTCCTGCTGCTGGCGTTGGTGCTGCTTTACGGCCTGACGGTTCCCGGCGATTCCGGATCGCTCACCGCCGGCATGAGCCTAAGCGCGGTCCCCGCTAATCGAGGCGCGACAATGGCTCTGCATTCGACTGTAGGCTTCGGACTTTCGGCATTTGGGGCTTGGGGCACTGGCGTAGCTCTGGACGCCGCGGGCGGACCTGCCAGTGCCACCGGTTGGCTCGCCGCGTTCTTGCTGCTCGCGGCTGGCGTCCTGCTCGGCCCGATTGCGATTCGGTGGGCTGCGCGCCTCTAGGCGAGATGTCCTATTGGCACTTAGCGGACATCGGCCATTGCACTGCACATGTCTGCTTTGACCCAAGCGGACATGACCCCTTCCGGCGCATGCGACTTTACCGTTACGATATGCTCGGCTCATTTTCGGGGACGGTGATGAGACGGCGCGAATTCTTAGGCTTTTTTGGGCTAACAGCGGCTAGTTGGCCATTGGGTGCCTATTCCCAACCAAGACAGGACAAAAGACGGATTGGCGTCTTAATTGCGCGCCCAGAGAACGATGCCGAAGGGCAAAGTTACGTCGTGGCATTCCAGGAAGCGTTGGAGCAGCTAGGATGGCGACTTGGCCGCAATATAGATATCGACTACCGCTGGACTGCGGGCAGTGCCAAGCTTGCGGAAGCTTTCGCTAAAGAGTTAGCCGCACCCAAACCTGACATCCTCGTCATAAACTCGACGGCGAGTGTCTTGGCTGCACGCAGGCATGCAGGAACAATACCGATTGTCATGGCCGCGGTCGCTGATCCCGTGGCGCAGGGGTTCGTAAAAAGTCTAGTTCGCCCCGGCGGGACTATAACTGGTTTTGCCGTCGAAGAACCCGCTATGGGCGCGAAATGGATCGAGTTGCTCAGAGAAATCGCACCCAAAATCAAACGCATCACTGCAATCTATAATCCCAGCTCGGCCCCGTTTGCGAAGATGTTTTTGCCGTCGATGGAAGGCGTGCGAGCGTCGCTTTCCCTTGAACTAGAAGTGTCCCAAATTCAGAACGAAGAGGATATCGAGCGAGCGATCATAGGGGCCGCGAGCAAGGAGGAGAGTGGTCTAGTCTTTTTGCCGGATAGTTTTTTGGCGTCACGTCGCGAGATGTTGGCAAATATTGCCACCAAACAAAAGTTGCCCGCAATCTTCTCACACTCGTCGTTTGTTAGAAATGGCGGTCTTATTGGTTACGGCTTCGATCGGGCCGACATTTTTCGGCGTGCGGCCGCATATGTTGACCGAATCCTAAAAGGCGAAAAGCCTTCTGAGTTGCCAGTTCAGATGCCCACAAAGTTCGAGTTGGCAATCAATCTCAAGACCGCGAAGGCACTCGGGCTAATCGTGCCGCAATCCCTCCTTGCTCGTGCTGACGAAGTTGTCGAATAAGCGGTGTTATGTTCGCGTTTGGCACACAGCGGACCTGGCCTAGTGCAATTGCACCGGTCGGCTTTAAATCCAAAGCGGACATCAGGCTGGTGAAGCCGTCATCAGCATTGTCCCTTGAGATATGCGGACAAACGGTTTGCCCCTGAGCACGTCGGCTAATTTGGCTTCAAGTTGAAGTTGACGAGTAGCGCTTTCGTAAGTTGATCGATTGTATATGGCTTGGGCAGATAGGCCGAATTTGCAACGAATAGAGCAATCATGCCGTCGGTAACGCCTTGGCCAGAGGTGTAGAGCACTTTCAATTCGGGCCTCTTCTCCACGCCCATGCTAGCAAGTTTTAGTCCGGCTTCCGGATCGCCGTGTATGCCGAGATCAACAAATAGCAGGTGGATCTTCTTGTCGCCTTCCAGCAATGCGATGGCTTGATCAAGGGTCGCAGCTGATAAGGTCTCGTGGCCCTCGCCTTGGAGAAATGACTCCGCGAGCACGCGAACTTGTTCATCGTCTTCGACAATTAGAACGCAGGATGACAAAGGCGCGCCCCCGTTGGCTTTATGTCAAAAGACATAAGTCACAAGAGCGCGCTTCGTTCCTAACGTCGGTTGGTTTGAGGATCGAGCATGTCTTGCCGGTCGGCAAGCTCAAGGAACGCTTGCGCCATTTGCAAGAGCCGTGCCTTGTCATTCGAATTCGCACGGTCCGCGAGGTCTAGGCACTCGGCGGCATACCGACGATACTTTTCGGCATTCGTCATTATGCCAAATTCGCCCATCTCAGCAGTGAACTCGCTGAAACACCGTTAGTTCGAAAAAAGTTCCTCACATTATTGTTCCCGAACCATGTTCCGCCTGGGTCCGTTAGCATCGGCAGGGTCTGAGGACGCAACAATGTTGGAGTCTGAAAAGTACCGAGAGTACGCCCGCGATTGTATTCGCCTCGCCGAACCAATGAGTGCGGCGGACAAGCAGACCCTATTGAAAATTGCCGAGGCTTGGGAAATGCGTGCGGTTGAAGCCGAACGCGGCGAACAAAAACGAAAAGACTAAGCTCAGAGGACGCGCTTAGCACAAAGCGTCGCATGGGACAAAAGCGTCGCATGGGGACAGCGGGGATTGGACGCGGCATTCGATTAAACTCACCGGCCGAATTCCGTTCCTTTGCATCCGCCGGCGCGAAAAGTCCGCGAAAGTCCGCTATTGGCACTTAGCGGACATGCCGAGGTGCACTGCACATGTCCGCTTTTGGGGGGAAAGCAGACATCCCGCAGTCGTCCTTTGTAAAAAGAATCTCGCTTGGCGGTGATTTATAAAAATTGCCTGTTCTCGCACCAAAAATTCTCTGTTCCGCCAAAATAATTCCCTGTTCGGTTGAGTAGGGAATTCGCATCGAAAGCCCTGTGACGACGCCACATTTGACCAGTCTCTGGCGCTCCCGAACCCGCGACCTCGCAAAATTTCCCTGTAAATTCCCTGTTAGCAGGGAAAGCGGGCAGAGCAGGGTGCTAGCTGCACTGCTGCCCCAGCCAGTAAGTCCGGTCTCTCTATTTTGACTTACGCAAGGCTGGAAAGGCCCCCACGTGCGGGGCTTTTTGCGCGTTGGCTGATCCCTGGTGTCCTCGAATTTGGCTCAAAATTCGAAATTTTTGCCAAAAGCCTCTGGCCAGTGTTTGAAAAATTCCCCGTTTTGTGGAGATAAGGAGTGGAGATAGAACGTCGCCAGCTAAGCCCGGACAAATCGATGAGCACGCCCTAGAGGGGATCAAGCCGATGCTGTAATCTTTTTTCTGCTGGCACAAATAATTCATCAGCTAACAACCGTACGAAGTCGCGCTCACCGGAGGAAGCCGTCATGCATATGTCTGCTGAAAGTCTGCTCGTGATATTGTTCGTCGGCGCTGTTGCCGGCTGGCTGGCTGGCCAAATCGTGCAAGGAACAGGCTTTGGTTTGGTTGGCGACATTATAATTGGGATCGTCGGCGCCTTCATCGCCAGTTGGCTATTTCCCCAGCTCGGTATTCATCTTGGAGCTGGCATTTTTGCCGCGATCATCGCTGCCACCATCGGCGCCGTACTGTTGCTAGTGATCGTGAGGCTGATCCGGCGAGGTGGGCGTTGGTAGCCGCACCATAAAGCGTTAAGCGGCAAATAAAGCGCGGTGTCAGTGCGGAGGTACTTAGCGGACATGCGCCGAACACCACGCGATGTCTGCTTTTGACCCAAAGCGGACATTGGCCCGGCTGAGCCATATACGAGCACTAGTTCATCTCGGCCGACGATAGAACCCGATCACGCTCCTGAGCCGCGGTAAGGTCGGCGGGATCTACATTGACCATTTCGATCGACGAAGAGCCGTGGGGCGGAAGGAATATGAGGGTCGAAACGCGGCGATAGACCGGGAACGACAATTCCTCGATCAACTCCTCATCGGCCACCACTTCATATTGACCAGGCGCCAAGGGGCGATCGACGCCCTTGAGCGAGAAAGGATGTTTAAACGTCAGCGTTACCCGTTTCGTGCGCGTGATCATGGCGATGTTCTCGAAGTGGTAGCACAGTCGCTAGGCGTATTGCGCGCTCACCAGACAAGAAATGCGAGGATCGTTCCGCTTAAGATTAGCAATGCGAGCCCCCACAAAGAAAAGTTTATCGCCCAATCGGCTGCTTCACTATCCATAGGGGCACCATGTGCGCTTTGCTCAGTGATTGATACAAGTATGTTGAGGCCTCAAATGAGACAGCTGTCGAAAATATATCGGCCAATGAGAGCCGCGCCACCTTGTTATCACCATGGCGCGTAGCCAATTACAGTAGGTACTAGTTCGTACTTATATTCATTTTGAAGGGATACATACTATGACAAATACTCCAATCTCATCTTCCGAGCCGCAGAAGCCAGCCTCGCCTGCTCCAAATCCGCAGCAGAACCAGGGCACTCCGCAGCCCAGCAACGACAAGCCGGGCCAGCAGCAGCAAAAGTAAGCTGCGCGGTCGTTGAAGAAATTGGGGCCCGGCCTAGCGCCGGGCCTTTTATCGCGCGTGCGGGATGTCTCTACAAACTCACAGAAAGAATAAGCCCATAGGTGGGTATGATGAATTCTCGGCCTGCCAAGCTATTTGTTGTCATCGCGGCCTGCGCGGGTGTCGCTTATACCGTTCCGGTATGGGCTCAGACACTTAAGAAAGAATCCGACGCGAACCAATTATCGTGCGGACAGAAAGTTCTCGTTGAAAACAATACGTGTCCGGCGGATCAAATTTTGCAAGTTACCGGCAGCTGTCTCAATACGACACCTACGTTTGATGTGGTGCAAACTCCAAGGGGAACGCAATACAACTGTGTCAAGCGCAAGCAAGACTAAGCTCGCCGCGCGTGGCTACGGGCGGCGGCACACGCACGAGGGCGTGACCTGCGTACGGAAATTGTCCGGTATGTTGCTAACGCTTTGCCGCTAGTTGATCTAGCTACGCCGTCTTTGACCTTCGATCTCAATGAGCATCAAGCGTGCCAAAGTTTCCGGTGTGCTGGTTCCTACGTGGGTCGTTTGTTGCCGCCCATCGGGCGCTGTTACCGTAATCCTGCCACCGAATACCGACCAAATGCCGGAGACGTGCTTCCCGTATCTGTCGGAATAAAACGAGATTTCTCTTTGCATCGATACCCGCCTGGAGGTTAGCCACGGGCTGAAAACCCTTTGATGGCCAGTTGTGGGTTTTAAGTGGGCAGCCTACCGGTATTTGATGATCTCAACGACCACTCTGCCACACGCCGGGCATTCAAACGTGCACTTGTCGTGATCCGGCTTGTCGGGCTCGACTCGCGCAAGCCACGTGGATACGCCGCATACGGCGCACTTCGGGTTGTTGATTCCGTGCCGATTGATGAAGTGGGATATGTACATCGAGACTCCCGTCCTTGCTGCTACAGGCGGGAGCGCGACAGCTCTCAGTCACCGACGCCTAGGCACAGGGCCGCTGCCAGTGATACCCCTCATGTGGGGTGTTCAACACAGCAAGTCCAGTATCGAAAGACACGAAGCGAGCCTATTCAGTTACCTGGAGTAGCGCCGAACTCACTCGCGAACGCTGCTGCAACAGCCGGATCAGCGAAGCACCGGGGATATAATCACACGGCGAGTGTGTTAGCATCGCTATGAGGCGCACATGAAAACCTGTCCGGACTGCAACGGTGATGGTGTCGTTGAAAAAGGCATGGACGATGAGCAGCAATGCCCGACGTGTGGTGGGAATGGTTTTGTACCTGACGACGGCGACGACGACCAAGACGTCATAAACACAAGACAGCCGAATCGAGCTTGCGCTGCGAATATTCGGGCGCATATTCAGGGATGACCAATATTCTAGATAATTCTCCTAGTCGCCCAGCCGACCCGATTCTGACGGTCAGAAAGGCTCCTCACGCCCAGGTATGGTCTGTCTGGGCTATGTCTGAAGGCACAGATGCTGAGGAAATCTTTGAAGGCTCATCCGAGCAAGAGGCACGAGGTTGGATCGCTACCGGTGGTCAAGCTTGGCTCGAAGAACGCCGTCGAAAACGAAATGGCTGAGGTCGATGGTGACCAATATTGACACCATGAGCCACTAGTCTCTCCGCCCGTCATATTCCAACTTTATTACGATCGGGAGAGCCACGTTCGCTACTTGCCTGCGCTGACGAGGTAATCAAATAAAGTCGATGTCCGCTATTGCACGATTGCGCTGAGTTCAGGTCTCAGGCGACAAACGTCAGCGCTACTGACGTGAAAATCGAAATAAATATATTGCGGACGCGCGATTAATTTCTCGATTTCCATTGCGCTTAACGTCCGACGCGACCATACATGGTTATGGGCGAGCAGTGTCTTGTCCCATGGTGCCCATAAATCGGAGATCTACCGAAGTCTCCGCTCAATATTAGCAGCAGCACCGCGGTGCCATCGGCAGGCACAATAAAATAGCGAATTGTTTGTGTTTGGGGCGGGTGCCATCGAAACCCGCATCCATGCATGCGCGCGCTGACCGCGGCGTGCGTCCCTCCTATCGAATTGAGGAGGTCATGAAAGCTTGTTCAATTCTGACGGAATATTCGCTCAAGACGTGTTGCTGCATACAGGAGCCACAATGACCGTTCCCCAATACATCAACGAAGACAGATCCGAAATGCGCGGCATCAAGCTCGGCTGGTACACAATGGATGACGCCGGCAAGCTCATATCAGGACCGTTTTCCACCCACCAAGAATGCCTCAGTCGAAGCACTCAGCCAGCACATGAATTGAGCCCGTCTCCGTTGCGTCCACGACTTAGTTGAAACATCCGACACCTGACCGGCGTCGCGGGCGGCGCCTCCGGAGGTTCAGTCAGGCACCGCCCCTTGAAGGATCAAGTGTCATGACGTCAGCCACCACC
This sequence comes from uncultured Alphaproteobacteria bacterium, assembly GCA_963831275.1. Classification (GTDB taxonomy): domain Bacteria; phylum Pseudomonadota; class Alphaproteobacteria; order Rhizobiales; family Xanthobacteraceae; genus Pseudolabrys. The sequence goes on from CAWHPN010000004.1 coordinate 15,917, forward strand.
GCGACCAACCAAGCCAAAACAGCGAAAAACACCGGTTCCTCGTTCGGCCTGCCGAATTACGAGGTTCCCAAGCTCGACCTGCCGACGATGGAAGTGCCGCCGGCGTTTCGTGAACTTGCTGATCAGGGCATCGCTCAGGCCAGGGACACCTATGAGAAAGCGAAGGCGGCCACCGAGAAAGCGACGGACCAGCTAAAAGAGGCTTATACGACCGCCGCCAAGGGCGCCACGGACTACAACCTCAAGGTCATCGAGATTGCCCGCGCCAATACCAACATCGCCGTTGACAATGCTTTTGAGCTGTTGAGGGTCAAGTCGCTTACGGAATTCGTCGAGGTGTCGACCCAACATGCACGCAAGCAGTTCGAGGTGATGACCGCGCAAACCAAGGAGCTTGCGGAACTCGCCCAGAAAGTTACGACCGAAATCACCGTTAAAGATTGGCGCCACGGAGACGGCAAGGGATCCAACAAAGTTGCCTGATCTTGATGTAGAGCTGCGGCTTAAGCGCCTCCAAATCAAACTTCATTCCCCGAGCAGGTGGACATGATGTTAATCGGCCTTTATGTCCGATAATGAGCCCAAGCGGACATTTGCAACCTCAACCTTAGTATCTGCTCGGTAAGCGCAAAATATCGACCGCGATTGCCGAGAAAACAAGCGATGCCATACCAGCGAGCGCGATAATTGCTGAGGCTCGGCCCACAATTTCGCAGCATTGATTAAATCCAACTCTGAGCAGCATGCACATGATTACTGACGAATCGGCCGCTCGAGCGTCAGCCCGGCGCCCCTTGTCAGGCATCCTTCTGTCTCAACAGACGGATTCTGCGTGCCGCAAACTTGGTGCCCATCGTCATCGATTTTGTCGAACGCCGCTCAAAGACGTGTGAGCAAAGCGCCACCGGTTTGCGGCGATAACCGCAAGCCGATGGTTTTCTGTTTTCACTGTGACGGATTTCTTGTACTTGCTACTGATTACTTCGCGCACCAACCGCTCGGCGCGTAGCTTGGCAGTGAGTAGGCGAGTTGCCAGTTCCTTAGCCTCATATTCTGAGGCCGCTTTCACGCCATCTTGTTTCCATTGAAGCAACCGTTCGGCGCGCTTCTTTTGTGCTATTGACTGCATGATCGATAGCCCTTGCGATTTCGAGTTGTGAGGAAATCGCATAACAAGGCGACTTCTTTCCCTGTGCTCTTAGCCACCGTGCCTAGCGCAGAGCTGTGCCAGCGATGTTTCTTATGTAGGTTGTCGGATACAGTTATTCCAGTGTTGAAAGACATTCCTTCCTGAGTGGCATTCTCTCGCTGAGATATCCGCTTCTGCCACTTGGCGGACGTCGAAAAGGTGCCGCGAATGTCGGCGTTCGGGGTAAAGCGGAAATCGTAAGGCCCGCTCGCCCGTGTCGGCCAATGATCCAAAGCGGACATTTAGGCAGCGGCATACTTTCGGGGCCACAGTATAACTGCCCACATTTTATACGTCGGCCACCCGACATATCGGTCGACTTATCCTGTAAACAGGCGCATCGTTTGAAGGTTAGGCGCTCCGTCGGCATTCCGGCGATTACGCCGACTTGCTGAAATTTTGCGCTGCCCAGCCCACGTTCGAAAGCGTGGCGGAAAGATTTACATGCTCACGCCGCAGTTGACGGGATCACCCGCCGATGTCCGAGACGGAATTGCGCTCGCAAATGCCATCGTCGATACCGTCCGCGATCCGCTCGTAGTGCTCGACCAAAAGCTTCGTGTCATTACCGCAAGCCGATCCTTCTACAACACCTTTCGGCTCGTCCGTGACGATGTGCACGGGCTTTTGCTCTATGAGATCGACGGCGGCCAATGGGACATCCCCGAGCTTCGAGAGCTATTAGGAGCGATCTCAAACGACCAAGCGACTGTGGAGGGCTATGAGGTCGACCGCGAGTTTTCCAAGATCGGACGACGCATCATGCTCTTGAATGCGCGCAAGGTTTTCTATGAGACGGGTAACCACTCTACAATATTGCTGGCGTTCGAGGACGTTACCAGCCAGCGTGCCATCGAGCGGCAGGTGCAGGATTTGCTGCAGGAAAAGGATATGCTGTTGGAGGAGATGGAGCACCGCGTCGCCAACAGTCTGCAAATCATTGCCAGTATTCTTCTTATCAAGGCGCGAACCGTTCAGTCTGAAGAGACGCGGCTACAGTTGGTGGACGCGCATCAGCGCGTTCTGTCGGTCGCCGCCGTTCAGCAGCATTTACATGTCAACGGCGGAGCGAAGCCGATCGACGTTGCTAACTACCTCACCAAACTATGCGAAACATTGGCGCAATCGATGATCGGTGATAGCCGGCCGATTGCGCTCAAGGTCGACGCCGACCCCGGTACCGCAATATCACGGGAGGCGGTGAGCATCGGGCTGATCGTTACCGAATTGGTGATGAATGCATTAAAGCATGCATTCCCCAGTGAGAACCCGAATGCGGCGATTGTCGTTTCCTACAAGGTAGCGGGACCCGACTGGAAGCTGACGATTTCGGATAACGGAATTGGCAAGCCAGACGTGAGCGCCAGCGAGACCAAGCCTGGGCTTGGCACAAGTCTCATTAAGGCATTAACGAGACAGCTAAATGCGGTCGCGGATATCGCAAGCGATGCCCGTGGCACTTCGGTCACGATTACGCACGCAACATTTAAGTCCAGTCCGCTGAAGGCGGCCTAAACTGTCCCCGCCACAGACCGCGTAGTAACTTTATAAACGTGTAATGGTAACCGACGCTTTGAACGTCAGTCGCATACGCGTACGCGCTGGAAATAGACGCGACCGTACCCGTCTTGTACCTGTTGCCGCTCAGTGTGACAGCGGCCGTAGACGGGCTGATAGCCTGATTGATAGTAACCCGGGCCGCCGTAGTAGCCACCATTGGCCTGCGAGCCGATGATCGCGCCGACAGCCAGACCGCCGACGACGCCGGCGGCAACCGCACCGCCGTTGCCGCCCGCGAAAGCTGGCTGCGACGAAGACGTGACCGCCAACGCAGCAACGGTCGTAAAAGTAATAAATTTCAACATGTTTTTTCCTTCAAATGGTGGGTGCAGTCGATGCTCTGAAGCGATGCCTTTCACTCGTGTGGCGCGCTTGCGTGTGCGCCGTCGCTAGCAACTCCACTATTAGGAGAAGCGTCGTCGGCGAAAGCGCGTTTTGTGGCTAGACGCAACACCAAGCTTCCAGGCTGATCATTGGTTCCGTCGGCAGGGAACTATCTTTAGTCGTTTGCTCCGGGCTGATGTCCGCTTTTGGCACTTAGCGTCATTTCTCAGCCATTCTCGAATGTCTGCTTTCGGGGATAAAGCGGACATGGCAACGATTTCAATTTCAGCCGACAAAATTGCCTGTTCCTGCGGCAAGGTTCGCTGTTTCGCGAAGGCATTGAAAGGGGCGCCGTTCGTGGGCTTCTTCCTTGACGTGAAGTCTCCGTGTTCCGAATTTGATATTTCTTTAGCCTGCCGAGCCAGAAATTTCGGTCCATTTCGGCAATATTCCCGTTTTCTGGATAAATTGGCCGGAGACCTGGTTCGTTCCGACTGGACCGGGTTAATAATCGGCCCGCTCGCCCGTCGTCTGGATTTTTCAAGAGGTGTCAAATGCCAGTTCGCCGTATCGATCACATTTTGATTGCAATGCCAGCTGGCCGGGAAGACGAGGCGAGGGCGTTCTATCAGGGCATCCTCGGGTTCGTAGAAAAGGTGAAGCCGCCGCAGCTTGCCGCGCGCGGCGGCTGCTGGTTTGAAAGCGGAGCCTTGCAGGTCCATCTGGGCGTTGAGGAGAATTTCATTCCGGCGCGCAAGGCGCATCCGGCTTTCATCGTCGATGACCTTGCCGGCATGGTGATTAAAGCAAAGCAGGCCGGTTACAAAGTCACGTCAGACGAGCCGATCGAAGGTTACGACAGGCGTCATGTCGATGATCCGTTCGGCAATCGGATCGAATTGATCGAACCGCACGCGAAATGAACTATGGCGGGCAGATATAGCCCGATCCACTTGGGCTCTTGAAGCAGCCGACCAATTCTGGCAGCAGTAATTTCGGCAGATACAGCACGATGTCGGGGAACAAGACCGTAAAGCCGATGGCGACGAAAAACACGACATAGATTGGTAGTGAAGCAAACATTGCGCGCGAGAATGCAACGCCGACAAATTTCGACGCCACCAATAGCGACAAGCCGTAAGGCGGTGTGATCAGGCCGAAGACGAGCGTCGTGATCAGCACCACGCCCATATGGAGCGGCTGTATGTTGCCCAGCTCGTTGAGCTTGATGACGATCGGCATGAAAATGATGATGGCCGGCACCGCATCCATGAAGTCTCCGATCACGATGAACAGCAGCACCAGCAGCAGCATGATGAGACGGCCGTCGTGTCCGGCGAAAAGCTCGATCCAGCCAGCGACAATATCTGGCCCGCGCAAATAGGCGAGCATCCAGCCGAAAGCAGAGGCCGCTGCGACCAAGGCGAGCGGTATTGAATAGAGCAGGCCGGTGTAGACGAAATCGCGCGGCAGGTTCGGGATATGGCTGCGAGCCAGGAGAGGCACCAGCACCAGCAGGATATAGACCGAGGCGACCATGCCGGCTTCGGTTGGCGTGAACCAACCGGTCAGGATGCCGCCCATGATAATGACCGGGATCATGAGTGGGAGTATGGAGGCGCGGACCGCATCGGCGAATTCGCAGAGCGAGGCGCGCGGTTTCCTCAGGCCGACCGGACCGAAAAAGTGCGAATAGACCATCAACCCGGTCCCGACGACGACGCCGGGCGCGATGCCGGCCAGAAACAACCCGCCAATCGAGACATTGCCGGTCGCGCCATAGACAACCGCCATGATGCTCGGCGGAATGAGGTTGGCCATCGTCGAGGCGCAGGCGATCAGGGCTGCCGTAAAGGCGCGGTCATAGCCCTCCCGGGTCATTTCAGGCGCGACAGTGCGACTCAGTACCGCGACATCCGCCGTGGAAGATCCGGAAATGCCGGCGAAAAACATGCTGAACAGTGTGACGACCTGCGCCAGCCCGCCCCGCATGTGCCCGACCATGGTCTGCGCCAGCCGGATCATCCGGTTCGTGACATCGGCCGAGGTCATCAATTCGCCGACCAGCAGGAAGAACGGCACCGCCAGCAGGATTTCAGAATCGATGCCGTGAAACATCTGTCCGATCATCGATTGCATGCTGATCGGCGTGAGGGCGCAGGCGGCGAGCACGCCGGCCATTAATGCGAAAGCAACCGGCACGCCCATATAGCCAAAGCCCAGAAAACAGGCCGTCATCAGCAGGAGGATCGCACCGTTCGTCATTTCACGATCCCCGCAAAATCATCGGCGTCTTCAGTCCCCTCGAAGCCGTTGCGCCAGCCATTGACCAATTGCTCGACGCAGAACAGCACGATCAGCGCGCCCGCAATCGGCACACTGACGGTGTAGGTCGCAAGCGGAATCAGTGAGGGCGCTCGAAAGCTGCCGAGATCGTTCATGAAGTTCTGGACGCCGAATACCAGCATCGCCAAGGCGACCAGTAGGATGATTACGCGATTAAATACTTCCATGAAAGTGCGTTTGGGACCGCTCAGGCGCTTGGTGATCTCGACGAGATTGAGATGATCGATGCGGCGTGTCGCAGCGGCCATTCCGATGAAGACGCCCCAGGCGAAGAAGCCGGTGGTGGCGAGTTGCAACCACAGGATCGGAACACCCACGGTGCGCGTCACGACGTCGAGAAAAACCGAAAAAGTGAATCCTGCGATGGAAATTCCGCAAAAGACCATCAAGACATGCTCAAGCGGATCCAGCGCCCGCCATTTCAGGTGGCGGTGGCGCGCGATCACGAGCGGTGGCTTGGCCAAGAATCTCCCCCGACAGTGGCGGTGGCGCGTCACGGGTGGCGATTTGACGCCACCACCCGAGCGGCAAGCTAAGATTGGATCATTTTACGTTGCGAACGAGTTCGAGAATCTTTACCGCGTGCGGGCCAAGCTCCTTGGCGAGTTGATCCTGAATCGGCTTGGCATCAGCCATGAAGCCCGACTTATCGACGTTCTCGACAACCTTGACGCCCATCGTCTTGAGCTTCGTGGCTGAATCTGCCTCGAGCTTGAGGCCGAGTGCCGGCTCTTTCATGGAGACTTCGTCGGCAGCAGCCTGCACCCATTGTTGTTCCTGCGGGCTAAGGCTCTTCCAAGTCTTGTCGCTGACCCAGATGCAGTTGTTGTTGGCCTCGTGCTCGGTCATCGAGAGTATCGGCGCCACTTCGTAATGCTTGTTAGCCATGTAGACGTTGACGCCGTTCTCCGCGATGTTGACGACGCCGGTTTGCAATGAGGTGTAAACCTCGCCGAACGGCATATGTACGGTCTGCGCGCCATAAGCCGGGAAGTGCGTATCTTCAGTTTTGGTCGCCTGGACGCGGATCTTTTCGCCCTTGATGTCGGCGACTGATTTAATCTCCTTCTTCGAGTACATATTGCGCAGGCCCATCGTGAGCAGGCCAAGCACGTGGGCGCCTTGCACCGAATCGTCAATCATCGCGCGGAATTCCTTCGAAACTCCGGGATCGGCGAGCGTCTTTGCAAGGTGATCCTTGTCGCGGAATAGGAAGTGCAGCGAGAAGACGCCGGCTTGCGGCGCCACCGTGGAAGCGTTGGCGGTTGAGGTAATGATGAAGTCGATGTCGCCGGTACGAAGTTTTTGCAACATCACAGGCTCCTGGCCGAGCTGCGCGCCAGGAAATTGGTCGATGCTCAGCTTGCCGCTGCTCAATTCCTTGAGTTTGGCATCGAAGATATCGCCCGCAATGCCGTAGGCCGTCGAGTGCGGTTGATCGTAGCCGAATGTAAATTTGCGTTGAGCACTAGCCTCGGTGGACATGCCAAACGCCACAACGCAAATGACGAAAGCTGCGCGTCCGAATTGCGAGATGGCACTTTTCATAGATACCCCCCTTGTTGTTTGTTAGTGCTTTTTGGCCGCAGTAAGAATGATTTAATATCATCCAGCCGACCCGAGCAACGATGCTCAAATTGGCCTGTCTCCGACGATCGTGCAGCGGCGCATCACACGCTTGAAGCGCGCCTCGTCGAAACCGGTGGCGCGATGCAGCGTACAGCGGTTGTCCCAGACGATGCACTGGCGCGGGGCCCAGCGGTGAGTATAGGCGCGCGCCTGCGGGGTGATCGTCTCGTTAAGCTCCTCGATCAACGCGCGGCCTTCCGCGTATTCCATGCCTTCGATCATCTCGGCATGATCGCCGAGGAAAATAGCCTTACGTCCGGTCTGCGGATGCGTGCGCACGATTGGATGGGCGACCGGCGGAACCTTGGCCCTTTGCTCCGCAGTCAATGGATCCTCGCCGTGGCGACGCGTGCGCGAAAAGTCGAAATTGTGGATGGCGCGGCGGCCTTCAATCCTGGCCTTCATGGCGGCGGGCAGCAGCTCGTAGGCGGAATACATGTCGGCGAATTCGGTTTCTCCACCCGCGTCCGGCACCATCTCCGAATACATCATGGTCGCTTGCCCGGTGCGCTCTTTCCAGGAGCCGTCGGTGTGCCAGTACAGCGTGCCTCTATCCGGGTGCTTGCCGCTCGGATTACCGTCCTTGTCCAGGTTGGACAGCATGTAGATTTCAGGGTGCTCTTTGTAGCCGTGATACTGGCTGAGCACGTGGATCTGCACCTCGCCGAAATTGCGGGCGAAAGCGACTTGTGTTGCCGGCGGCAAATCAACATCGCGGAACAGGATCAGCTCATAGTCGAGAAAGGCTTCATAAACTTTGGCGAACATCGCTGGCGATACCGCTTCCGCCAGCGTGATGCCGGTAATCGCGCAGCCGAGCGTTGGATGAAGCGGCTCGACCTTGAATGGCCAATTGCGGACTGCGTGTTGCGATTTAAGCTGGGCTTGACCCATAGCAACCTCCCGGCAGGCTCGGCACTTCGGTGAGTATGACAGCGCCCGCCCGGGCTTCCTAGCTTGATACGGAGGTGTTGTTCCAACCGATGACAACGTCCTCGCAAGGACACTTCCGACGCTGAATTCGCGTCAAAATGGCCTGATTTCTCGCGTGATTTCAAAGGCGTTTCGAATTCTGATGCAAAACACTCGCCAGCCAGTTCTCGCGATTGAATTTTCTTCAGCGCCGCGCGAGCCGCCCTTCGCGGATTTCTTGTCTTAGCGTAAAGTCCCTGTTTCGAGCGCGTTTCACGCGCGGTCGCAGACCGGAAGTAACGAAGCGCATAAACTTGCGAGAGAAGAAACGTCGCCGCGATCGAGGTAAAAAAACATAGAGGGAGGGTAACAAATGGCCGAACTCACCGGTGGGAAGTTGACGCGGCGCGGGTTGCTGAAAGCCGGGACCGCGATGGCCGCACTGCCATTTCTCGGGATCGCGGCGCCCAGTGTGTTGGCGCAGGGCGTCTCAAAGTCGCCGACCAAGGTGCTCGACTTCACAACCAATGCCGACGTAACAAAGGCCGAGCAGGAGGCGCAGTTGGTGTTCTACTGCCACGAAAATGAGGCCGGCACCGCCGGCATCATGGAGGGCTTCAGCAAGGACTTTCCGAAGATCAAGACCAGCTACGTCCGCGCGCAGACCGGCGCGCTCTATAACAAAATTCTGTCGGAACGCTCCGCCGGACGTTTCGATGTCGACGTGCTCCAGTTGTCCGATCTCGCTCCGGCTTTCGATTTCCAGAAAAAAGGCGGTTACGAGCAGTACGTGTCGCCGGAATCGCCGGCCTACAAGAAGGATCATCTCAGCGCGCCGAACGGCTATTTTTTCTGGACCGGTGTCGATCCCGCCGGCATTGCCTACAACAGCGAGAAGGTCGCAGCCTCCGACGCGCCGAAGGGTTGGAAGGACATCCTCGACCCCCGCTGGAAGGGCAAGATCAGCTGCAAGATCTCTGCGTCCGGTCTGCAGTTCGTGCAGTGGTTTACACTGCGCAAGCTTTACGGTGACGGCTTCTGGAAGGAGTTTGCAAAGCTTCAGCCGCACGCCTTCAATTCGCGCGTGCAATTGTTCGACCGCCTGTCAAAAGGCGACGACATGATCACTGCGATCGGCGAATATCCTGCCTATATCCTCTTCAAGAGCAAGGGCGCCAAGGTCGAATTCGTCGCACCGGCTGACGGGTTGGTGGCGACACCACTCGTCGTTGGCGCGGTCAACAAGGCACCACATCCGGAAGCGTCCAAACTATTCGTTGACTGGGCGATGTCGAAGCGCGGTCAGGCCTGGTATCAGACGAATCCAAATCTCTATTACGGTTCGGTGCGCACGGACGCTCCGCCAATGCCGACTGGCGTAAGGCTCAGCGATTTCAAGTTGCTCTATCCTTCCGACTGGGATGAGTATGCATCGCAGAGCGCGACGTTCTTGAAGGAATGGAACGGCATGCTCGGTCTGTGACGGGGGCCACCCGTGGGATCAACGGGGTCCTGGTTCTCCGCCCAGAAAGTGGCCGGATATGGCGCCGCGGCGATTGCCGCGGTTTTCGTCCTCTATCCAGTCTACTTTCTGTTACAGGCCGCCTTTGACGTCGGTGACCCGCAAGTCCGGCCACCGACCGCCTACGGCGTCGACAATTTCAGCGGCCTGTTACAATACCCGCAGATCATGCTCAACACGCTCACGGTGTCGTTTGCGGCAACCGTGATGGCCTTGGTGTTGGGCTCCGTGATGGCGTGGATCCTCACGCGCACCAACGTGCCCGGCCGCCGCTTGCTCGAGCAGCTTATGGTCGTGCCCTACTATTTGACGCCGCTCCTGGGCGCGCTGGCCTGGAGCCTGCTCGGTCAGCCTGAAAGCGGCTTCATCAATGGACTCTGGCGTGCGCTCGGCGGGCAGGGCCACCTCATCGACATCAATACATCGTACGGCATTGCGTGGGTCATGGCGCTGTTCGAGGGTTCGGTCGCCTTCGTCATGATCGCAGCGCTGATGAAATCGATGGACCCTTCGCTCGAAGAGGCCTCGCAAGTCATCGGAGCAAGCCGCATTCGCACAATCACGCGCATCACCTTGCCGCTTGTCATACCCGGCATTCTCGGCGCCGCTATCTTCGTCTTTGCGGAAATGCTCGGCTCGTTTGCCGTCGCGCTCGTGCTTGGGCTGCCCAGCCGCTATTACGTCATCACCACGGCGATCTACCAGATGATCCAGCAATACCCGCCCAAGATCCAAGTGGCGGCGGCCATGGGCGCGTCATTGTTCGCGGTGATGTTCGTCATGCTTTACGTGTATCGGCGCGTGGTGATGTCCGGAAGCTATGTGACGATCACCGGGAAAGCGTTCCGGCCGCGGGTATTCGACGTCGGGCGGCTGCGATATGTGCTGCTCGGCGTTTGCTTGCTCTATCTGTCTGCTGCCGTGATCCTGCCTTTGGCCACGCTGTTTTTCGCTTCGGTGCAGAAAATCGCCGTGATCTTTCCGACCCCCGAAAACTTTACCCTCGACAACTTCCGTACGGCCATGACGATGAATGCCGTGCGTTCGGCGCTCAGCAACAGTCTGCTGCTTGCGTTTGGCACCGCGACAATTGGCGTCGCATTGATGGGGCTTCTAGCCTGGATGATTTATCGGTCGCGGCTGCCTGGCAGCGGCTTGATCGAATATATCGTCATGTTTCCGCAAGCAGTGCCACGGCTGGTGTTCGCGTTTGGGCTGATGTGGGCTTGGGTGATTTTCCCAATCCCGATCTATGGAACACTCTGGCTTTTGTTGATCGCCTACCTCACGGTATTTCTACCTCTCGGTGTACGCACCATCGCCGGCGTCATGCTGCAGATCGACAAGAGCTTGGAGGAATGCGCGCAGATGTGCGGCGCCTCATGGGCGTTCCGGGTGCGGACGGTGACGATCCCTCTGCTCAGGCCAGGCCTGGTCGCCGCCTGGTTGTTGTTGTTCATCGCCGCCGTGCGTGAGCTCGGCGCTTCGATCTTGCTGATGGGTCCACATTCCAAAGTGATTACGCCCTCAATCGTTGAGTCCTGGTTCGGCACCAGTTCCGAACTCACCGCCACGTTGGCCTTGCTTCAGACGTTGGTCGTGGCACTTGCCATGATCGTACTCGTGGCCGTCACGCGCCGCGTCAGCGCGCAACCCCTCAATTGAGAATGCCAGGATACGTCCACATGCTAGCGCCGCACATCGAGGTCGAAGGCCTTGAACTCTACTACGGCAGCGTACCGGCGGTGCGCGGGATCAACTTTAATGTCATGCCGGGCGAACAATTGACGCTGCTGGGGCCGTCCGGTTGCGGCAAGACGACGACGCTACGCGCAGTCGCCGGTCTGGAGCAGCCGACAGCCGGTGAGATTCGCATCGACGGCATGCCGGTATTCTCGTCCGCTCGCAAGATCAACATTCCGGCCGAAAAACGCGGCTTGTCGATGGTCTTCCAATCCTATGCGATCTGGCCGCACATGACTGTGTTCGACAACGTCGCCTACGGACTGCGGGTGCGCAAAGTCGGCACGACGGAAATCACGAAAAAGGTGGATCGCGCGCTCGAAATGGTGCAGATGCGCGACTTCAGTGGGCGACGCGCATCGCAGCTCTCCGGCGGCCAGCAGCAACGTGTGGCGCTGGCGCGCGCCTTCGTATTTCAACCGTCGGTGCTGCTGTTCGACGAGCCGCTGTCGAATCTCGACGCCAAACTTCGCGCCGACATGCGTATCGAGCTTCGCGACCTGCAACATCGGCTTGGCATCACCTCGCTTTACGTCACGCATGACCTGGAGGAAGCGCTGGCGATGTCGGATCGCATCGTGGTGATGCGCGATGGATTGGTCGAGCAGACCGGCACACCCGATGAAATCTACAGCCTGCCACGCAGCGAGTTCGTCGCCGACTTCATCGGCTCAGCCAATTTAATCCGTGGGCGTCACCGGCCAGATCTGGACGGTGACGGCCTTACGGCGCTGGAAACAGCGGCCGGACAGCTAATTTACGGAATGGCCTATGGACGCATGGCGAGCCCTGAGATGACCGTCTCGGTGCGCACGGTGCACCTGCGGATTTCGCAGGAGCGGCCGGTGGGGGAACGAAACGTGTGGCCGGTTAAAATTGAAAAGACAGTGTTTCAGGGCGATTTCAGTCAGGTTCATCTCTCCTGGGGCGCTCAACGCCTTGTCGCCCGCTGCGCCGCGATGGAGCCGATTGCGGCTGGCCGGGACGTTTATATGGCAGTCGAGCCGAAGCGCGTCGTGCTGCTTGGCGCAGAAAACACGTAGAAATGTGTCCTGCCGAGTTTCCGCTTGGGTGGTTAGCGTTTTCGATAGTGCATGGCCGCCAAACAGCGAGCTTGCGCGCACTGAGGTCCACTTGTGGCACAAGCGGACAGGGGGAGAGCGGACATGCCACGATAGCTGTATGCTGGCCTTGTATGCTTAGATCACATCTCGGTAATCTTTTTCCTCTGCACAGAGGCTAGGGTGATCATGGGCACTTTGCGAGTTTTGGTACCTGTAGTCTTTGCGGGTTTTTTAGTCGGCTGTGCGGCACACATCCCGGTGCTCGAGACGCAGGACGATGTTTTAACGACGACGGCTCAGCCTGATCCCACCCCGACCGGCACGGTAAAATCGGAATCGAAGAAGATACCGCCAAAGCCTGCTGCGGCTTCCACAACTCGGCACGCTGATCCGATAAGTCCGACCAGCCTGACCGTCGGTTCACCGCAAAAATGGGAAAAAGAACGCGCTGAGGAGGAGCGCAAGGAGCAACAATTAAAGCAGGTGATCGAAGGCATTTGCCGCGGCTGCTAAGTTTTTCGGTTTTCTCGCATCAAATAGAGTTGCAATATGTTACTCATTAAACCCCCGTCGGATCTCAGTTAATTGCCATACAATCGTCGGTGGGAACCAGCACCAACTTCGGTGCCACATTGATTTCACAAAATTATAGCAAACGAAGCGCTGCGCGGTAATTGCTTTCGGCCAGGGCCATAGCTGCCGTGCGAGTTCCCTAGTCACATTCGGGTTTAAAATAGGAGGGGCATAATGGCCTCGTCCCATAATTTCGAACGGGTCTACGGTCCCAACTCGCTAAAGATCATGGCGGTTGCTTTTGATAACGCACACAAAAGTCTTCCTGCAAAGTTCCAAGAGAATGACCAAGCGAGGCGCAAGTTAGCATTGCTCATCCTCCGCCATATCGAACGTGGCGAGTATGACCCAGAGCGCCTCGCTGATTCAGCCGTGCTCGATTTCTTACGATGAGGTTATTGGGGCCAAGATGACGTGAGCGCGGGCTTGCGTCATGTCCGCTTTGGGTCAGAAGCGGACATGACGCACCGGTCCCGTTTGCCGAACAAGCGCGGAATAAACTCGCCTATGGGTCTTGCGACGAGAAATGACAATTGTCCGCTTCCCGGAAGCTCTGTCACTGATGCAACGCTTTTCCGAGGAATGGCCGCAGAATAGCGGCAATTTCGTCTACGGCTTCATCGAGGGCGAAATGGCCTGCTTCGAGGACATGAACTTCAGCCTCGGGTACCTCGACTTTGTACGTCTGGACCTCTGCTAACGCGAAACTGGGATCATACTTTCCCCAAACGACCAGCAAAGGCGGTTTGTTCTTTCTCAGGTAGTCCTGCCAAACCGGATATGCTGCGACGTTGGTCCGATAATCGTAGAACAAGTCAACCTGGATTTGCGATATTCCGGGTTTGTTTAAATACGCAAGTTCGTCATCCCAAAGGTCAGGATTGTATCGCTCGGGGCGGGGTGAGTTTCCAACATGTCTTGCTTTAGTGCCTTGAGGAGACGTTAGACGGTCTCGAAATTCAGCTTCGTATTTGCCGCGATCGGTCCAGAATGCTCGCGCTCCGGACCAACGTTTTTCATCAAGGCCAACATCGTGGACAACTGCGTTTTGAACGACAATAGCCGTTATCCGTTCCGGATGAGCCGACGCCAGTCGAAATCCGACAGGGCCACCGTAATCGTTAACGTACAAAGCATATTTTTCTAGACCAAGCGCTTCAGCAAACCTCTCAATGACGTTTGTGATGTTCGCGAATGTATATTTAAATTCGCCGGTTGGTGGGGCATCGGAATGACCAAATCCGGGATAGTCAGGAGCCACCAGGTGATACCGGTCAGCGAGCAGCGGAATAAGTGTGTCAAACTCGCGCGACGAAGAGGGAAGACCGTGTAACAAAAGAAGCGTGGGAGCATTTGGCGGACCGGCCTCGCGATAAAAGACTTTTAGACCGTCAACATCAGCATACCTGTAAACCGTTGTGTGGGTTATCGGCTCTGCGAGGGCGCCCTCAAATGCCGTCATTATCGCGACAACGGCCATCCCCATCGCTATTCGCGAAATCGAACGCTTTATCATCTGAAGTATTCCCGGACGACGTTTATTTTGCCATTTATGTTAGCGCGCATAACACAAAACCGACTTTTGCCAACCGAGAGTGAGTGCCCGAGCCATTCGCTTTGGACCTAGGATATATACTCTAACCGCATAACGGTGGCGTATGCCGGCAAGCAGAGCAGATCGGTTGAACTGACAATTTCCCGGTTCAGGCCTCCGACCAAACGTGGGCAGTTTGGCTTCGGAGTGCTCAAGAAAAAATCGTGATTTTCTCGCGAAGAAATCCAGAAAATCTGCAAAATTGCCGGCGGCGACACTCATCGCGAGTCGCCCGTATTGCCGACTACTTTTTGCCCTTGCGTTCGGCGTCCGTCTTCATTTGCGCCAGCTCGCTGGTCAGCTTCTCCACCATCGACTTCAACGCGGTGATTTCGCCTCGGGCTGTGGCGAGCTCGCGAGCGGTAGCTGCTATCTTGTCCTGCGTCTCGCGCGCCATCCGGGTCAGAGTTTGCTGAAGGAATTCGACATTCGACTGCAGACATGCGGTCCGACGCTCCAGCTGCTTTTCCGCCGTACAGATTTCAAGCCCACGAATATCCTGTGCAACTGCGGCTTGCGATGCCAGCGCCACGAATAGCGTTACGGTGAGCAGACAGAAACGCGTCGGAGTGGAGCGGCAATGCTCCGGTTGGTGACGCGCCATGCGCGACGTGCTCAGGCTGTTATCCCGCCGCTCGAAGGTATTTGTTCAGCCAGTCCAGTGTGCGCTGCCAGGCAAGTTTGGCCGCTGACTCATCGTAACGTGGCGTCGTATCATTGTGGAAACCGTGATTGGCCCCGCTGTAAATGTATCCTTCATGCGGCACATGGGCAGCGGTAAGCTCCGTATCATAGGCCGGCCAACCTGACGTAATCCGCGTATCATGTTCGCCATAGTGCGCGAGTACTGGAGCTTTGATCTTGGGCACATCGGCAGCGTTGGGCTGACTGCCATAGAATGGGATTGCCGCATTGAGATCGGAACCCATCCGCACCGCCAGAAAATTGACGACGCCCCCTCCAAAGCAAAAGCCGGTGGCACCGAGCTTGCCGGTACAATCCGGCCGCAATTTCAGCCATGCCGCCGCCGCCAGAAAATCTTCAGTCATCTTGGGTCGCTCGAGCTGAGCAAAAAGCTTCCCGCCTTTCTCATCGTCTCCGGGGTATCCCCCAAGAGACGTCAGCCCATCGGGAGCGAATGCAATGAAGTTCGCGGTAGCCAGTCTGCGCGCGACATCTTTTATGTACGGATTTAGACCGCGGTTTTCATGGACGACCAAAACTGCGGGCAATTTTCCGATCGTATCTGCTGGACGCACCAAATAACCCGCGATGCTCCCGTTGCCGTTTGGCGATGGCACAGTTGCAGATTCGGCCTTAATCCGGTTGTCGTTTTCTGGGACTTGTATAGCCAACGCATAATTTGGTCGGAGCATCTCAAAGAGGGCCATCGCGGTTATGCCCCCGACCGCAAACTTTTGTGCACCATCGAGAAAGTCACGCCGATGAATTTCGCCGTGCACGTATCGATCGAACAGGCTTAAGAGCTCCTGGGGGAAATCGGATGCCTTTTTTCGTTCCATCGAAGTACTCCGACCGGTTGCCGTTCTGGCGAACAATAAAGAACTCTCACGACTAAGGGACATCAACCCCCTTTTTCGAAGTAACGTTCTAAATACCATACCATCACTGATTGAGAACCAAAACTGCGCAGGCGCGTTTGGGACCTGAGGGCGTTTTTTTCAGAGGCGTGCTATGTCCAGGGGCGATCAGTATCGTGTGCGGGCACTTGAATTTCTGGGTCAAGCTGAGACAGCAAAAAACTCTTTAGCGCGGACCAAGTTTGCAACCTTGTCGGCCGCCTTTATGCGACTCGCCATCCAATCAGAACGCAATGACGGGCATGTCATTCATTTTGAGTTGCCGGCCAAAGGCGACGCCGAAAATAGCAGGTCGTAAGTCTCACCATCTTCCTCGGTGTGGAGGCGCCAATCAATGGACGCGCGTTCTTATGCCCTTAGCTCGTAGAGAAGCATGGACTCGATATAGAACGATCGCTCGAAGGCGAGGCGGGCTCGGAAGCCCGCCTTGCTGATCAGTTGGTCAAACAAGTCAAGATCGGAGTCCGACGATAACATAACGTAGAGACAGCCACCGGGTTTGAGGCGCTCGCGGGCCTGGTCAAACAAGGCCGCCACGTTCCGATAGTGTGGGCCGGCGTGCCAGCCGCTGTCAGCCAGGTCGCGGGGCTCGCCAGCATGCTTGGGTGGACTTGATAGGACCACGTCAAAGAGCGGCTGCGACGGAAGCGCGGCGAAAAGGTTCATGCAGGCTGCGGTTATTCGGTTTCCAAAGCCATTCACGTGCGAATTTTCCAGCGCCGAAAGCGCGGCATTGGGATTGATGTCGAGCGCCAGGACGCTTGCCGCACCAGCGCGCGCGGCCGCAAGCGCGAGAATGCCAGACCCGGTGCCGACATCAGCCACGCTCTTACCGCTGAGGTCGAGTCCATCAAGAAATTCCGCGAAATATTCGCTGCTGAGAAAGAAGCGCGGATGAAATACTGTCGGTCGGACGCGCAAGGAGAAACGTGCGGCCCGGATGGTCCGGATGTTCTTGCGGTTGAGGATGACGTGATAGGAAAAGAAATGAATGAAGGCACGCAGAAGCCGGCGGAGCGGTCCGTGCGGCATTCCGCGCCGATCGAGTCCGCCTGTCGGGATGGTGGGTACGTCGACGGTGTTCGGGTTTGAGGTTTGGGTCATCCTGGGAAACGTTCCTGTGGGGAATTTGTGTCGAGGTTCCCGGAAATAATCTTCAAACCAATTTGTAAATGTAAATGTAAGCTATTGGGGTCTTTCTAGAAGGACATTATATCAATGCCCGAATGACAAATCTTGCAATCTTGGATCGATTCCCCCATTTTTGTTGAAATTTCCGAAAGCCGCCTGCGTAAGTCGCTCGGCAAAGAGGATAAGCTGCTTTCAGCGGTTTTGGCGCCCTCGCCAGTCAACGCTATTTATGACCGTTGCAGCGAGGGATGTTCGCACCAGAACTCAAGCAGTTTTTTAGCGGTCGACGGCGACAGTCTCGTATAGTCGCTTTTCAGTTTATTGATTTCGTCTTCTGTTGCTATTCGTCCGAGCAAATCGTCTTGCAACAAGGCGCGTAAGGTCGGCCACGACAGTCCCGCAGCCTTGCATGGCACGAGCAATGGCTCATTGCGGCCTTCCGCCAGCATTTGCTTGACCATATCGATCGGTGCCGAGCACAATGTTGCGAGTGCGGTCACCGTTGTTGCAAATTGTCGCGCTTTCACGAATTCGAGCAGCGCAACCTGATCGAGCTCGCCGTTTTCATGCATCAACTTGACGAGGCGTTGTGCCGCGGCAAAGTCATGATGCAGTTCTTCGGTTTTGATAACTTGATTTGGCGTGCTGGCCAACAAATCCTTGATGTCGTCCCGTTTTTCTGGCGTCGCCAGTGCCAAAAGACGTGTCCGGACCGCTTCGGTTACTCGCTCCAAAAGACGACGAAAAATGTGAAGCGGCAGGTCAATGCGCAGACCAAGCTTTTCTAAAAGTGTTTCATCGCTCTCGGGACGGTCCACGAGATAGGCGTAAGCCTGCTCGGAAAACCGGGCTCCCGAATTTTCGGCCAACTTACTGATAACGTCCCGATCTCCACGCTCAATCAAGGCATCTATAAGAGATTCACTGAGGCTGTTCCGTTTGGAGATCGCCAGCATGTGGGACTGGCTCTTAGCCCTGACAATTTCAATAAGATCAGGAGTGGTCAGGCGATCCGACAGCGATAAAACCGGCCCGGCGATGGCTATTTCGTCATCTCGGGCAAGAGTGTGAACGACCTTGATGGGCGCGTTGTTGATCGGCGCGAGACGCTCGCTGAGTTCGATCATGGCAGCCAATTCCATCCGCCTGATCAGATGGCTCAGAACATCATCGAATACCTCGATCTGCACTTCACTCAGGCGTTCGTGTCCAACCAGAAACAAATCTGTGACACGACGAAGCGTTTCGACCCGCTTTTCCTGTGAACCGCGCCGCACCGCGTCTTCGAGTTCAGATATCAATAACTTGTGCTGATACATCGAATTGGTGTCTGCCGGTGGCTGCGGCTGGCTCGTTAACAGTAGGTAAATGTGATTTTACATGAGAGCATCTAAAGAATTGATTTAGCCGCGGGATTTGAGCGCACGTCCTCTGTGTTTGCTGGCGTTTTTCGCACAAGCCCGGAACCTTTCATCAGCACGAGCATCAAACGGGTGTCTGACAAAACAGCAGGGCCGGGGGCTCCAGCCAGAGATTCAGGAAATACATATGACTTCAAATGTGCATGCTCTCGAGCGGGTGAAGCCGCTGCGTACGGGGCCGGAGCGCCCGGATCGTGCCGAGGTCGAGGCCGCTTTCCGAACCATCATTCAGTGGACCGGAGACGACCCCGACCGTGACGGCTTGACCGAGAACTCCCGCGCGCGTAGCGCGTGCATTTGAGGAGTTTTTTGTCGGTTACCGTCAGGACCCCGTGGAGATCCTGCAAAAGACCTTCGAGGAAATCGAAGGCTATGACGAGATGATTGCGCTAAGGGGCATTCGCTTTGAAAGCCATTGCGAACACCATATGGCGCCTATCGTCGGCCAGGCCTGGGTCGCTTACGTCCCGAGCGGACGTGTGGTCGGGGTCAGCAAGCTTGCGCGTGTCGTAGAAGTGTATGCGAAACGTTTGCAGATCCAGGAAAAGATGACAGCTCAGATCGCAAATACGATCAATGATGTGCTCAAGCCGCAGGGCGTCGGCGTCATCATCAAGGCGTCGCACCACTGCATGACCACGCGAGGCGTGCACAAGCCGGATTCGGATCTCGTCACTAGCCGGATGTTGGGCTGCTTCCGGGATAATCCTCTAACCAGGCAGGAATTCCTGAGCATGGCTGTATGACCGGAAGCACGAGAGATAGCTCCACCTGAAGTTTGCTGCCTTAGTCTCCATTCGGCTCGCTGTCCTTCAGATAGCCCTGATTTTTTCTTGGGAACGGCCTGATTTTCTGTGTCCGAAAGGCGGCGGGCTGCAGGCAATTCGCGTCAAAAGCACATCCACCTGATATGTTGGATCCGACGAAATTGTCCGGTCCGACCGATGCTTACGCTCCGTCAAATCGAAGTCATTCGCGCCATCATGGTGACGGGTACCGTTGGCGGCGCGGCGCGGCTGCTCAACGTCTCGTCGCCTGGCGTCAGTCGGGTCATGAAACACGCGGAAGCGCTGGTCGGGGTCAAACTTTTCAGCCGCAGAGGAGGGCGCTACAGCCCGACACCGCAAGCCAACGCCATTTTCACGCAGATCAACGGCGTCTACGACAAGGTCGAAGATCTGCAGTTCGTCATTTCCCGGATCAAGCGCGGCTCCAATACAGAACTCAAGATCGGGTCCGTGCCGAGCATCGCAAACGTCATGGTCCCGCGCGCGATCGCGGATTTGCGAAAGGCGCTGCCCAATCTCATGATTGATGTTGATATTCTGAAAATCGAAGATGCGGTCGACTACCTCTTGCTTGGCAAAGGTGAACTGGTGACGCTAAGCGACAAGCTCGATCATCCGATGCTCGCGGTCGAGCCGTTGGCGCGCGGGCAACTCAAATGCATTGTGCCGGAAGGTCATCCGCTTTCGCGTCGGACGCGAGTGACGGCAGACGAGATCGTGAAGCACCCATTGATCGGCGTCGATCCGAATGATCCCTATGGCCGCATCGTGGCCAATCTTTTCGCGCGCCGCGACCTGCACTACCACGTCACGATTCGTGCCCGGTTCGGATCGACCGTCTGCGCCCTTGTTTCGCATTGGCTGGGAATCGCGATTGTGGACGAATTCACGCTGGCGGGTGACCAATGGCCCCAAGTCCGCGCACTCGACATCGCCGAACCGACCACGTTCCAAACCTATATTGCACACCGCAAGGACGTGCCCTTATCGGGCCACGGCGCCCAATTCGTTGCGGCTCTGCGCAGCCAGATGGAAGCGGCAGCGCGCCCGCGCGGCGTCCGGAGAAAATAACATCATGTTAAGTTTCCCGCACGTTTTGGTTATTGACCTTGTGCGGCCGGATTAGCAAGGTCGTGGCACAGGGCCGGCAACAACCTGCTGGCAGAAGCCCGAATTCAACGGGCCCTCATCCTACCAGAAGGAGGGAGCTTCCAATGTATCGTCCAGGACTCTTTGCGTCACTGATGGTGGCGGGTCTCGGGTTGGCCGGGCCGGTCTTTGCCCAATCCACTGTCTACATTCCCGCCATTCTCGAACTGTCCGGCGCCGGCGCGGTGTCCGGTACCAATTTCCGCGACGGCACGCTTTTGGCGATTGATGAAATCAATGCCAAAGGCGGGATACTCGGCAAGAAAATCGAGACACCATTGCTCGACACGCAGAGCGACGCGGGCACGTCACGTGCGCAGGTGCAGAAGGTTCTCGACAACAAGCCATATGTCATTCTCGGTCCGGTATTCTCGGGCTCTGTGCTCGTGGACATGTTGCTCACCCAGCAGGCGGAAATCCCGGAGATCGTCGGTGGCGAAGCCGCGGCCATTACACAGAAAGGCAACCCTTACGTATTCCGGACGTCATTCGGCCAGCAATTCAGTATGCCCAAAATTGCCAATTACATGCGCGATGGCGTCAAGGCGAAGACCGTCGCAGTCTTGTGGGTGAACAATGATTTCGGCAAGGGCGGTCGCGACACTTTCGTAAAGGAGATGAGTGCGCGCGATATCAAGGTGGTTGCCGATATCTCGACCGATTCCGGCCAAGCCGACTTTTCGGCTGATGTGGTCAAGCTCAAGGCGGCCAATGCCGATGCGATCTTCGTCTATCTTAACGAAGAAGAAAGCGCGCGCTTTCTGCGCGAAGCGAAAAAGCAGGGTATCAACAAGCCGTTGATCGGCGAGACGACCTTGCTCGGCCAGAAGGTTATCGATCTTGCGGGTGGTGCTGCTAACGGGGTGCGTGGCCATGTCGGCCTCACTGTCGATGCGCCGATTCCGGCCGTGCAGGAGTTCGCAGCGAATTTCAAGAAACAATTCAACTATGCTTGCGACCACAACGGCATCAAAGGTTACACGGCCGTCTATTTCATCAAGCACGTGACGGAAAAGATCGGGAAATTCGACAGCAAGGCCTTTGCGGAAGCGGCGCACGGCATGACAATTTCTCCCAAGGACCAGCCAGGAATTCTGATGGAAGCCACCTGGGACAAGAACGGTGATATCGACCGAATCAGCTTTTTGGGCGAGGTGGTCGACGGCAAGCAGAAGATCGTCGAAACGCTGCCAAAGCTCGGCAAATAATCTTTGAGTCTTCCGCCCGGCTGAGTCGCCGGGCGGAAGTTAAAGGCCAACGCCATGGCATCCTTCATCCAGCTTTTGGTGTCTGGTCTCGCAACCGGTGCGATCTACGCCCTTATCGCAGTCGGATTCACGCTGCTCTGGCAAACATCGCAGACGATCAATTTTGCGCAAGGCGAATTCGTCATGCTGCCGGCATTCTTCGTGCTCGCCGCCATGAATGCCGGTGCGCCATTCTGGTTGGCCGCGCTTATCGGGATCGCACTCTCGATTGTGATCCTGGGAATTCTTTTCAAGCTCATCGTCGTCGATCCCATGATCCGTTACGGCGTGCTTCCGCTTGTTATCTCCACCATCGCGCTATCGCTATTGCTCAAGGAGAGCGCGAAGGATTTCTATAGCTCGCAGGCACAACCGTTTCCTGCGCTCGTGCCGCCGACCGATATTCATATTTTCGATGCGGTCGTCTCGACGCAGAGTCTGTTGGTGCTCGCGGTCGCCATCCTCACGGTAATTGCTTTACATCTTGTGCTGAACAAGACGCGGATTGGTCGCCAGATGCAGGCAACCGCGCAGAACGCGACATTGGCGCGTATTCTCGGAATTCCGGTCGAGCGCATGGTGCTGTTCACGTTTCTCCTCAACGCCGTTCTCGTCGCCATCGCGTCGATCCTGATAAGTCCGATTTATCTGGCGAAATTCACCAACGGCGAGACCTTGGGGATGGCCGCCTTTATTGCGGCCATCATCGGCGGCTTCAATCAGGTGCGCGGCGCCATTTTGGGCGGGGTCATTCTTGGCGTGCTGGATAATCTTTCCGCCGCCTATGTTTCTTCGCAATATCGCGGGGCTTTTCCGCTCATTATCCTGATTGCGGTCATTCTATTACGTCCTCAGGGTCTGCTCGGCCGTGTTGAGGAGCGTACGGTATGAACCGCCTTGGTGCGGTGATCATTGCGGCCGGTGCTGTTTTTGCCGTGGCCGCGCCCTTTTTTCTAAAGCCGTTCGGTATCTATCTAATCTCCATGTGGGCGGTGCTGACGATCGCCGCCATCGGACTCAATTTGACGCTTGGCTACGCCGGACAGGTGTCGCTCGCTCAAGGCGCGTTTGTCGGTATCGGTGCATATACTGCGGCATTGCTGACGCAGGCCGGCTGTCCATTCGGGCTGGCGTTCATTGCTGCGGGCCTTTTGTGCTTTGCGATCGGGTGGGTTCTCGGTTATCCGGCGCTGCGCGTTCAGCATCACTACCTGGCCTTCGTCACGCTTGCGTTCACCACGTTAGTGTTTCTCGTGCTGCGCAACGAAGAATGGCTCACCGGCGGCATTTACGGCATCAACGGCATTTCGCGTCCAAGCTTTTTCGGCTGGTCAACGGCCAAGGCGATGAACTTTTACTTCTTTAGCCTCGGCATGCTGGCGGTGCTCGCGCTGGCAACCTGGTGGATGCTGCGTTCGCCCTGGGGCCGCGCCTTTGTCGCTTTGCGAGAGAATCCAGTCCGCGCGCTATCGCTCGGACTCGACACGCGCCGTTACACGTTGATGGCATTTGCCATCGGATCCAGCCTTGGTGGAATGTCAGGCGCGCTTTATGCGCCGCTCGTTCAATTCATCGAGCCTGCATCGTTTGCGCTGGCTCTGTCATTCAATCTGCTGCTGATGGTGATTGTCGGCGGCAGTGGCTACTTTTTTGGGCCATTTGTCGGTGCCCTGATCGCCGTGCTGCTTCCGGAATGGATGCGTGTCACGCAGGGCTATTACCTCATCGTCTACGCCGCGTTGGTCATGACGATGATGGCCTTCTGCCCGTCCGGCATTCTCGGATTGATTGAACGTTCCCTTAAGGCGCTCATGTCACCCGTCAAAGAGGCCGGTCCATGAGCCCGGTTTTGCAGGTTTCCAATCTTCACAAGTCATTCGGCGGCATCGCTGCGGTCAACGGCGTGTCGTTCGACGTGCGCGAGGGCGAGATCCTCGGAATTATCGGGCCTAACGGTTCAGGCAAATCGACGCTGTTTAATTGTGTGCTCGGCCAGTATCGGCCGAACGCCGGCGAGGTGCGCATTGACGGCAAGCTGACGACCGGGATGCGCCCGTGCGATCTCAACCGTCTCGGCGTCAGCCGGACCTTTCAGTTGTTGCATGTATTTCCGCAGCTTTCGGTGCGGGACAATCTGATCCTCGCCGGCCAGGAACATCAGGGCTCTATGGCATCGCGCCTGATCGGCCGTGCGGACGCGGGGATGGGCGAAGCCGCCGACAGGATGATCGCGTTTTTTCGGCTGTCACACCTGTCGGGCGAGCAGGCGGGCCTGCTCAGCTACGGCCAGCAGAAACTGCTTGATGCCGCCATGGCCTTTATGGCGGGTCCGCGGCTCGTGCTGCTGGACGAACCGGCCGGCGGCGTCAATCTAACGATGCTCGGGCACTTGCGGGAACGACTTCAGGCTTATCACGCTGAACGCAAAGCAACTTTTGTCGTCATCGAGCATCAGATGGAATTCGTAATGGCACTTTGCACGCGCGTGCTGGTGCTGGCAGAGGGCCAAATCATCGCCGATGGCGCAGCACAGGACATCCGCCGCAACCCGGCTGTGATCGAAGCCTATCTTGGACACTGATGATGAACACGGAACCGCTCCTCGTTCTTGATAAGGTATTCGCCGGCTACGGCAAGATGACGATCCTCAATGGAACAAGCGCGCGTATCCGGCGCGGCACGATTACGACGGTGATCGGGCCGAACGGCGCCGGCAAATCAACGATGTTCAAGACGATTTTCGGTCTGCTGCCGGTACGCAGCGGTTCGATTGCCTTCAATGGCCATGAGACGACGAATTTCACGCCTCGCCAGCTCCTCGACATCGGGGTCGGCTATATCCCGCAGGGCCGCAACATTTTTCCGGAGCTCAGTGTCCGCCACAATCTGGAGCTCGGGGGCGTGGCGCTGTCCGATCAGGCTCGGCTGTCGGGCCGCTTGGGTCAGGTTTTGCAACGTTTTCCGATGCTAAAGGACAAAGCCGATGCTCAAGCTTCGACGCTGTCTGGCGGACAGCAAAAGATGCTCGAAGTGGCGCGCGGGCTTTTGCTCGATCCGAAGCTGATCCTGATCGACGAGCCCTCGATCGGGCTGTCACCACTGATGGTGCAGGAAGTATTCACGATCCTGAAATCGCTCCGCGATAATGGCGTTACCATTCTCCTCATCGAACAAAACGCAAAACAGGCGCTGCAGATTTCCGACTACGGGTTGGTGCTGGAGCAAGGTCAAGCCCGAATTGAAGATACCGCGCCGAAAATTCTTGCCGATCCACGCATTGCGCAACTTTTTCTCGGGGGCGGATTGACTCCCGTGGAGCGCGTCTCATGAGCCGTCGGAAAATGCTGCTTGGGTTGATCGGCGCGAACATCATGGGCTCGCTCTCGCCGAGGCTTTTTGCCGAATCCTTTGCTGCCGCCGGCATTGACGGCTTCTATCATTTGATCGACGTCGACTGCCTGCGCGAGCGGCGACTACCTCAGCTTCTCGACGCCATAAAGGTCGCCGGCTTTTCGGGAACGAACATCACCTATCCGTTCAAGCAAGACATTCTCCCGCTGCTGGACGCAGTGGATCCGGAAGCAGCACAGACCGGCGCGATCAACACGGTCGCGATTGCTTCGGATGGGCGAACGACGGGCTACAATTTCGACCGTCGTGGATGGCGCCTGAGCTTTGAGGAACGCCTCGGATCTGCCAGCGCGCAAGGCGCGACCGTCGTGCTGGTGGGCGCAGGCGGTGCTGGGCACGCTGTTGCCTTTGCCCTGATGGATCTCGGCGTCGCGTGTTTAGTCGTGCATGACCGCGACGCCGCACGCGCGAACGGGCTTTGCAACGACCTGGCGAAATATTTTGGTGCGTCGCGTTGCCGCGTTGCCCTCGATCTTGAGCGCGAAATCGTGTCTGCCGACGGAGTCGTCAATGCCACGCAAATGGGCATGCGAGGCTTCCCCGGCAATCCTGTGCCGGTGTCGGCGATCAGGCCCTCCCATTGGGCAGCCGACGTCATCTATACGCCGGTCGACACCGAATTCATCAAGGCGGCCGCTGCCAGGGGTGCCCGCGTGATGAGCGGCGATGGCATGTGTGTCCATCAGGCGGTCGAGGCGTTCCGACTGTTCACCGGAACGACACCGGATGTAGCGCGCCTTCATCGTGCGTTTGCGGCCGGCTACGAAGCGCGCGAAGCAGCGGTCGCGCAAGTGAGTTGACGCCAGCAAACCGGAGAAAAAACCATGAAAACCTCAATTGCCACGGTTTGCCTCAGCGGCGGATTGCGCGAAAAGCTGGAAGCGATAGCGGCCGCCGGTTTTCGTGGTGTTGAAATCTTCGAAAGCGATTTGCTGTCTTACAACGGCACGCCGACCGATGTTGCAAAGGAGATGTCCGAACTCGGCCTGCGCGCAATTACGTTCCAGCCATTTCGCGATTTTGAAGGGATGCCGGAACCGCAGCGTCAACGGACGTTCGATCGCGCGGAGCGCAAATTCGACCTGATGCAGGAGCTGGGCTGCAACTCACTTCTGGTGTGCAGCAATGTGTCACCGGAATCCCTTGGCGGTATTGACCGCAGCGCGGCCGAT
Source organism: uncultured Alphaproteobacteria bacterium (assembly GCA_963831275.1). Lineage (GTDB taxonomy): Bacteria > Pseudomonadota > Alphaproteobacteria > Rhizobiales > Xanthobacteraceae > Pseudolabrys. The sequence goes on from CAWHPN010000004.1 coordinate 42,293, forward strand.
TTCCACGAACTCGGCGAACGGGCGGCAAAGCGTGGTCTGCGCGTCGGTTTCGAGGCGCTCGCCTGGGGGCGCCATATCAACGACTACCGCGACGCATGGGAAGTCGTGCGGCGCGCGGACCATCCGGCGATCGGGCTTGTCCTCGACAGTTTCCACACTTACGCCCGTAAGACCGATCTCAAACCGTTGCATGCGATCCCGGGCGATCGGATTTTCCTCGTCCAGCTGGCCGATGCGCCGTGGCTCGACATGGACGTGCTGAATTGGAGCCGGCATTTCCGGTGTTTTCCAGGGCAAGGCGATTTGCCAATTCTCGAATTCATGACCGCCGTCCAGGCGACTGGCTACCAGGGCGACCTGTCACTGGAGATTTTCAACGATCAATTCCGCGCCGGCTCGCCTCGCTCGGTGGCCATCGATGGGCAGCGATCACTCATCTATCTCATGGATCAGATGCGCGGAAAGAATGGAAAAATGGCCTCCGAACTTCCAAAAATACCGCCACGGTCAAAATGCCTCGGCGTGGAATTTATCGAATTTGCGGTGGATGACCGCGCCGCCGACGAGCTTGCGCGGCTTCTTGCCGGTCTCGGATTCCGCAACGTTGCGCGCCACAAATCAAAAGCAGTGTCCCACTGGACTCAAGGCGCGATCAATCTCGTCATCAACAAGGAAAAAGAAGGGTTCGCGCATTCACATTACATCACGCATGGGCCAACCGTTTGCGCCATCGGCCTCAAGGTCGAAAGCGCATCAGCGACGCTCGACCGCGCCGAGACGTTGCGTGATACGCCGTTCCGTCAAAAGGTCGGGCCTGGCGAGCTTGAGATCCCGGCCGTGCGCGGAATGGGTGGGAGTCTTCTTTATTTCCTCGACGCCACCGGCAAGCTGGCCAAGGTCTGGGACGTCGAGTTTGAACCGGTGAAAGGTGACAAAGCGGCCGACATCGGGTTGACCACCGTCGACCATATCTCACAGTCGATGCACTACGAGGATATGTTGTCGTGGCTGCTGTTCTACACGTCACTTCTCGACGTGCAGAAGACGCCGCAGGTCGATATCACCGATCCCGGTGGGATTGTGCGGAGTCAGGTTGTGGAGACGACGGACGGCGCGCTGCGGATCGCCCTGAATGCCTCGCAAAGCACGCGCACGCAATCGTCGCGCTTCCTCAACGAATATTTTGGCTCGGGAGTCCAGCACATCGCCTTTGCCAGCGGCGATATCCTCGGAACAGCCGCCGGGCTGAAGGCAAACGGCATAGAGACGCTGGCAATTCCGGAAAATTATTACGATGATCTCGCAGCGCGCACCGATCTTGATGCCGCACGGCTGAAGCTGCTCAAGGACAGTAATGTTCTGTATGACAGGGATGAGAACGGCGAATACCTTCAACTCTATACCAAGAGTTTCAAGGACCTGTTCTTTCTCGAGATCGTACAGCGGCGTGGATACAAAGGATTTGGCGCTATCAACGCACCTATCCGGCTCAACGCACAGTCACGACTTGCAGACGCGTCATCGCTTTCTGGCCAATGACCAAAGTCGGTGCGCGCATCAGGAACAAAAGGCCACCCGAAGCTTTGTCGTGCGTCATTGGAGCACAGCTGATGCTTTCGACAGCCAAAATCTCTCGAAATCGCGTTCAGGTTTCCAGCAAGGAAACAGCGCGAATGTGGCGCAAGCGCTTCCGGAAGCCGAAACATGAGATTGAGGCGGCCGTTGCGAAGGTAGGGGACAACCCCGAAACGGTCATGAAAGAGCTGGCTGCCAAAAGACGGTAAGCGAATAAGGTTTGGCGATTGTCACTTCCGCTATGGAACTTCCCATCGGCCGGTGAGTTTTGTGAGCATGCGGCGGCCATCGACCGCGTGATGGGATTCTTCATGCGGAATACTTCCAGTCTTTCACCGGCACGCGCGCAGGTCAGCGGAATTCCGGCCCCTGCGACCTCAGGTACCAAAGCTGCGCCCCACCGTCCGCCACGTATCCTGATTATCGAAGATGAGGCTTTCGTTGCCTTGATGATAGAGGAGATGATTCAACAGCTCGGCTATCGCGTTTCCGGCACAGCACACTCGATTGCTACGGCCAACCAGGAGTTTGCAAAACGTGACTATGACGCCGTTCTTCTGGACATCAATATCGGCGGTCGATTCCATGGTGAGCTTGCAGACCGGTTGATGGATCAAGGCATCCCGTTCGCATTTGTGACGGGGTATGACTACCTGGTGGATCCGCGTCACGAGAACGCGCCGGTGCTGCAAAAGCCCTTTTTATCGGACGACTTGCGTATTTCCCTGGAAGAGCTGGTTGGACCGGCAACATCCAGGATGACCGATGTCGAACACGAGGGCGTGTGACGATCGGCGCTCGGCTTTGGTAATACGCGTTTTACCAATCCGAAAAATGAATAACAAAGCAATGATTTGACGTCTGCCGACGCCCGGATCTCGGTTCACATCTGGGTAAGGTTCTATCCGTACGATGCCGGCTCGCCACACTGGGTCCGGTTCTCATGGCAAGCCTTGATCTGGCCACGGCCAGTAACGTGGCGCAACGCAGCGAACGGCAAGGACAACAGACACGCATCTTGTGTGTACTGTTTTTCTTTTCCGGCTTTCCGGCGCTGATTTATCAGCTGACGTGGCAGCGGGCGCTGTTCCTTATCTTTGGTGTCAACATCGAGTCGGTGACGATCGTCGTCACGGCCTTCATGCTCGGCCTTGGAGTAGGCAGCCTCGGCGGCGGCTGGCTCTCGAAGCGGCAGGGAATTGCGCTTTTGCCGTTGCTTGCCGTGATCGAATTTTTAACAGGCACATTCGGCCTGGTCTCCCTGTCGATTTTTGACAAGGTCGGCGAGTTCACGATCGGTTTGAGTTTGCCTGCGACCGGCGCCGCGGCTTTGGCGCTCGTCTCTGTACCGACCCTCCTGATGGGCGCGACCCTTCCGCTGCTGGTCGGACACCTCGCGCGCCGCTCGGGAAACCTTGGAAGCGCGGTCGGTCTTCTTTATTACGTCAACACGTTGGGTGCCGGGGCGGCCTGCCTTGTCTGCGCCTTCCTGCTATTTCCATTCCTCGGAATGAGCGGTTCAATCTATGTCGCTGTCGCTATCAACGGCACAGTGGCTTTGGGCGCGCTTGCCGCACAATGGTTCGGTAATTCCCAAACTACACCTCCGTCAGACGACGTCAGGGACGTGCGGCAGAATGAGGGTCTCTCGTTTGCTCATGTCCTGGCGCTTGTAGCGGCCGGCGGGTTCATCTCGCTTTCGTACGAAATATTCTTTTTCCGCACGATCTCATATTCTACCGGATCAAGCGCAAGCGCGTTCGCTCTGATGTTAAGCGCGTTTCTCATCGGAATAGCCTCGGGTGCACGTCAGGCCGGGGAAAACTGCAAGACCTTGCGTCGCGACGACATGATGCGGCGACTGTTCAATACCCTTTTGTTAGGCAGTATTTTTGGCATCGCATTTTTGCCGCTTCTTGGTCACCTTGCCTGGCTGGACGGCGGCCTCACCGGCGTGGCGATGCTGGTGGTTTTCTTGATTGCGCGCTCTTGGGGCGCGCTGCTGCCCTATCTTGCTGAAGTATCAATTGCCCCCGACAGCAAAGCGGGAATGAGAACTGCAGTTCTTTACCTCGCGAATATTCTTGGCTCGGCGGCTGGCTCAGTCCTCACAGGCTTCGTGCTTATGCAATATCTGGGGCTCGTCGCAATTGCGGCGACCCTCGTGGCTGCGGGCGTAATATGCGTCATGGTCTTACTCGCGACGATGTCTTTGCCGGTTCGCGAAAAACTGCAGCGGGCGGCGGTTGCAACGACGGTCGGATTGGTGGCGGCCGTCATAATTCCGCGCGTGTCGGCGCAAGTTTTGGAGAATCTTCAGTGGAAAGGAGAGCCTTCCACCAGAAAGATTGTCGACATCGTCGAGACGCGCAGCGGAATCATAACGGCAACCAATGACGGCGTCGTGTTTGGGAATGGCATGTACGATGGCCGGTTCAACACCGATCTTACACACGACACCAATGGTATCGTGCGCCCGTATGCGTTGAGCCTGTTTCACCCGGCACCGCGCGATGTGTTGATGATTGGCCTGTCAACGGGTTCGTGGGCGCAGGTCATCGCCAACAACCCGAATGTGCGTTCCCTGACCGTCGTTGAGATCAATTCGGGTTATCTCACTTTGATCAAAAATGAGCCGGAGGTTGCTCCCATTTTGACCAATCCAAAGATAAAGATCGTTACCGATGATGGTCGGCGCTGGCTTAGAGCAAATCCTGGCCGGCACTTCGACGCCATCGTTTCAAACACGACGTGGCATTTCCGCGCCAGTGCCGCCAACCTCTTGTCGGAGGAATTTCTTGACATTATCCGGCATCACCTGAACACCGGTGGCATCTTCTTCTACAACACGACGGATTCAGCACGTGTGCAACGCACCGGATGCCTTGCGTTCGCGCATGGTGCGCGCTTCACCAACCACATGGTCGTATCAAACGAGCCAATCGACTGGAATTTCCGGCGCTGGCGGCGCGTGCTTGAGACTTACCGTGTCGACGGTGCGCCCGTTTTTGACGTGACACGCGCTGCTGATCGCGCAGAGATCAACCGCCTTGTATCGTGGCAAGACAATCTGTCGCCCGGACAAGCGCATGGACCGCACAGGTCGATTGAACCGTGTCCGGACCTTTTGACGCGGACTGCAGGCATGCGGTCGATAACCGACGACAACATGGGCACGGAATGGCTCCATTTTATGGGGCTGGACTGACGGGCCTGCGCACAATCGCGGAATCCGCAGAATCGCAGAATCAATGAGTGGTTTGCATTTCGGTTACTAGGGTGCGCGCTTCAGCTTCGGCGCCGATGCGCGCGAGACGTCGACCTCCATCATGTCCATCACGACAGTGAAAAGGCTTCACGCGCTTTAGCGTGGCGCAACACGTGTTGGCGCACAATTTCGGCTTAACCGAAAACACAATTGACCACGATCAACCGATGATCCGTCCTCTGATCAGTGGACGCTTGCGAAGCGGAAACCTGTCAAAAAGTTCCCCGCAATTCTACGTCGTCGTCGCGCGAAGGTGCGCGAAGTTGTTGGTGAGTTTGTCGGAGGCAAAGCGTATGAACGAACGGATCATCATCTCTCAGATCGCCAATCTCGCCCAAACCCGCGATGTCAAAGTTACCAAGCCTCCAGTTGATCAATCGCTCATTCTCGACCTGACCAGCGGCGCAAAACTCGGTCTTTCTGCGGGTGCCCAATTCGCGCAGGTTCCTTCGATTTCAGAAGACCCTTCGGGTCTGCCTAAGGCGGACGATATTCCCCCCAGCGGCGCCGACTTCCACGATGTCACGATCGGCCGTCTCGGCGGCGGACTGGCGGCGCTGCCCTTACTGGCTCCTGAAGATCCTTCAGGCCACGCGGTCTTCTCTGTCGATCATTCGGCTATCAAACATGCCAACGCAGTATCGCCGGTGCCTTCCGTCACGATTCCGGCGCCTGGTGGGCCGGCGACTGTCGTCTTCGAAGCGGGGCTTCTGGCCTCACGCGGGCCTGGCGAGTCGGCAGGGTCGCATCCCGGGCAGCCATCGTTTCCCACCACGACCCGGGCGGGAACAATCAGCTTCAATTCACCCGATGGCTTGCAGTCCGTCTTCCTGGGCGGTCACCAACTGACCACGTCAGCGCAGACATTTGCAGATGGAACAATCGGATCGTTGACGGCGTCGTACACGTTCAACACGGCAACGGGCAAAGGCACGATCAGTTACAGCTACACGCTGCTTGATAATACCCTGAGCGCTCCAAACACGAGTTTCGCCGTTGTGGTGACTGACAGGGACGGCCACAACAACCCGCCTGCCAACCTCGTCATCAATATCGTGGACGACGCGCCGATTGCTCGTGCGGATTCTGATGGTCTCACGTCGGGACTGACCACGGCAGTCGGCAACGTGCTCGATGGTTCGGGCACAACATCAGGTCCGGCCGGCACGGATGTTCGAGGCGCGGACGGCGGTGTGACGGTCGTGAGCATTGCATCGGGAGCCACGATAAAAGCCGTGGATCCGATCAACGGTGTGACGATCCAGGGCACGTCCGGCACGCTGACAATCAGCGCGACCGGCGCCTACACTTATACGCATACGCTTGGCGGCGGCGCGGATGTGTTCACCTACACGATCCGGGATGCAGACGGCTCGCTGTCGCACACGACATTGACCATAAACCTCAATGACTCCGCGCCGACCAACATTGTGATTCCGCAGCCGGGCGGACTGGATACGCAGGTGTTCGAGGCGGGGCTTGCGGCCGCGCGCGGGCCTGGCGAGTCGGCCGGCTCGCATCCGGGGCAGCCTTCATTCCCGACCAGCACGCAAACCGGCGCCGTCACTTTCATCTCGGTGGACGGAGTCTCGAAGATCGAACTGGGCGGCAATGTGGTGACGGCCACATCGGCGCAGACGGCGCAGACATTTGCCGACGGGACACGGGGACAACTGTCGGCGTGGTTTGAATACAACTCGGCGACCGGGGCCGGCGCGATCCATTACACATACAGGCTGCTCGATAACACGTTGGGTAATCCACTGGTAAACAATGGAGACACCAGTGCGAGTTTTGCGGTAGCGGTGACCGATGCTGATGGCGACCGCACGGCAGGCGGCAATCTGATCATCAATATCGTCGACGACAAGCCGGCGGCGAATCCCGACCACGACAACGTTGTGGCAGGCCAGACCGCCGCCGAGGCCGGCAATGTGCTCGGCGGTTCAGGTACGGTGGAGGGGACCACGAACGCCGACGTTGCTGGCGCGGACGGCGGGCTGTCGGTGGTGGGTGTCGTGTCGAACAACACCAACACCGTGGGCACTGTGGGGATGGGTCTGCACGGCGCCTTCGGTACACTGACGATCGATGCGGGTGGCAATTACAGCTATGTCCGCGACACCGGCGTGGCTGGTGGGCCCAACCACAACGACACATTCACCTACACGGTAAAGGATGCCGACGGTTCGCAATCGACCGCGACACTGACGATTGCAGTAGCGGACTCCACGCCCAGCAACCTCCACATTCCGGTTGGCGGCGATGCGGGCACGCAGGTGTTCGAGGCAGGGCTTCCGGCCGCGCGCGGGCCTGGCGAGTCGGCCGGCTCGGATCCGGCTGCAGCAACCGCAACGACAGGGTCGATCACCTTCACCTCGGTCGACGGGGTTGGCTCGATCAAATTGGTCGATAGCAATAACAACACGATTACGGTCGATAGCCAGTCGCGGACGTTCATCGATCCCAATGGCGTGTACTCGCTGGCGGCGTCGTACACGATCGATGCGGCGGGGAATGGCACGATCACTTACACCTATACGCTGCTCGACAATACCAATGCGCAGGTGAACCCGAACACAACCTTTGCGGTGACGGTGACCGACAAGGACGGGGAGTCGACCAGCGGCACGCTCGTGATCGCCGTCCAGGACGACGGACCCGCGGCCAATTTGGACAGCAATACAGTTTTAGCGGGGCAGACAACGGCCAGCGGCACTGTGCTTGGCAACGACGTCCTCGGTGCTGACGGAGCGCCTGTCAGCGGTGCGGTGGTGAGCGTTGTGTCGAACAACACCAACACCGTTGGCACGGTTGGGGCAGTGCTGCAGGGCGGCTTTGGTACGCTGACGCTTTTTGCCGATGGCACCTACAGTTATGTGCGCGACCAGAATACGCCGGGGAACGTCAGCGACGTGTTCACCTATACGATTAAGGATGCCGACGGCACCACCTCGGCGCCTGTGACGCTGACCATCAACATCGGCGATTCGGTGCCAACCAACCTCCATATTCCACAGCCAGGCGATGCGGGTACGCAGGTGTTCGAGGCAGGGCTTCCAGCCGCGCGCGGGCCTGGCGAGTCGGCAGGCTCCAATCCGGCCGCAGCAACCGCAACGACGGGATCGATCACGTTCACCTCGGTCGACGGGGTCGGCTCGATCAAGTTGGTCGATAGCAATAACAACACGATTACGCTCGACACCCAGTCGCGGACGTTCATCGATCCCAATGGCGTGTACTCGCTGGCGGCGTCGTACACGATCGATGCGGCGGGGAATGGCACGATCACGTACACCTATACGCTGCTCGACAATACCGATGCGCAGGTGAACCCGAATACAAGCTTTGCGGTCACGGTGACCGACAAGGACGGAGAATCAACGAACGGCACACTGGTCATCGCTATCCAGGACGACAAGCCGGTCGCAAATGCGGACCATGACAACGTTGCGGCCGGCCAGGCCACCGCCGAGACCGGTAGTGTGCTTGACGGCACAGGCACCGTTGAAGGCACCACGAACGCCGACATTTCGGGTGCGGATGGCGGTGTATCTGTTGTGGGCATTGTATCAAACAATACCAACACCGTCGGCACGGTGGGGACGGCGCTACACGGCGCTTTCGGCACACTGACCATCGACGCGGGTGGCCATTACAGCTATGTGCGCGACACCGGCGTGGCCGGTGGACCAAATAACAATGACACCTTCACCTACACGGTAAAGGACAGCGACGGCTCGCAATCGACCGCGACGCTGACGATCGCGGTGGCAGACTCGGCGCCGGCAGACATTGCAGTGCCCGGCCCCGACCGCGGCGAGACGACGGTGTTCGAGGCGGGGCTACCGGCGCGTCCCGGCGAGCCGGCGGGCTCCAATCCGGTGGCGCCAGTCACGACCGACGAAGGTATCATCAGTTTCACCTCGCTCGACGGGGTATCGAAAATCGAGCTGGGCGGCCTTGCGCTTACGGCCCCCGACACGGAGCAGAGCGTCTCCGACGCGACCGGAACACTGACGGCGTTTTACACCTACGATGCCACAACCGGTCTGGGTGAGATTCATTATCATTACACCCTAATCGACAACACCGTTGGCGATCCGTCGAGCGTGAGCTTTGCGGTGGCGGTGACCGATGCCGATGGCGACCGCGCTACCGGTAACGATCTCGTCATCAATATCGTTGACGACCAGCCGACGGCACAATCGGATGTCGATGTTGTCGTTGCTGGGCAGACCACGCCTGAAACCGGCAACGTGCTCGATGGTTCGGGCACGGCGTCGGGCGACTTAGGCGCGGATGTGCTGGGCGCGGACGGTGCGACGCTGGTGGGTATTGCGGCAGGAGACAGCAACGGGAACCCGGTCAGTGGGGGTGTGGGTACGCAGATCCAAGGCGACCACGGAATACTGACCATCGATGCCCAAGGCAATTACAGTTACACGCGCACCGGCGGCAGCGGCGTCGACGTCTTCAGCTACACAATCCAGGACGGCGACGGTGATGTATCGACCGCGACACTCGCCATCACCATCGGCGATTCGGTACCGACCGGTCTCCACATTCCCCAGCCGGGTGATGCGGGAACCCAGGTGTCCGAGGCAGGGCTTTTGGCTTCACGCGGAGCTGGCGAGTCAGCCGGTTCGGACGCCGGCAACCCGGATGGCCAGGCGCCGACCGCGACCACCGGCACGGTCACCTTTAACTCGGCGGACGGAATTGGCACGATCAAGTTGATCGACAATAACAATCCCAACAACACGATCACGCTCGACAGTGGCAACCCGTCGCAGACATTCATCGACCCCAATGGCGTGTACTCGCTGCAGGCGTCGTACACGATCGATGCGGCCGGGAACGGGACGATCACTTACACGTATACGCTGCTCGACAATACCGATGCGCGGATCACCCCCAATGCAAGCTTCGCGGTGACGGTGACTGACCCGGATGGTGATTCGACGAGCGGCGCGTTGGCAATTGCCATCCACGATGACTTACCGACGGCCGTTGCGGACGCCAATACCGTCGCTGCCGGGCAGACTACGGCCAGCGGCACAGTTCTTGCGAACGACGTTTTTGGTGCAGACGGGAAGTTACCCAATGATGCGGTGGTGAGCGTTGTATCGAACAACACCAGCGCAATCGGCACCGTCGGGACGGGGCTACATGGTGCCTTCGGTACCCTGACGCTTTCCGCTGATGGCACTTACAACTATGTGCGGGACGGAAATAGCCCGGGCGGCGTCACCGACGTATTTACATATACGATTAAGGACACGGATGGTTCGTTGGCACAGAATACGCTGAGCGTCACGCTCGCCGACTCGACGCCGTCTATAGCCCTAAGCGGGCCGGCGGGAACAGTGTTTGAGGCTGGGCTTCCAGCAGGCTCGCATGCGGGAAATCCGTCTTTCGGAATCACAGCGTCTGACACGATCATCTTCAGTTCACTGGATGGGGTGCGGTCGGTGTCGCTGGCCGGGCATGTGCTCAATGCCGACGGCACGGCGCAGACTATTGCTGACGGGACGATGGGGTCACTGACGGCGTTCTATACGTTCGATACCGCCACACACAGCGGCGCCATTCATTTCGATTATCATCTTCTCCAAAGCACGCCAGGTTTTCCAAGCACAAGCTTCGCGATCGCGGTGACCGATCTTGATAACGATAGCAACTCGTCCTCCTTCCTTACGATCAATATCGAGGACGATGTGCCCGCTGCTCGTAACGATGATGTCGCCCTTGCAGTGGTCCAAGGTACGGCAAGTGGTAATGTCATGACGGGTCTCGGCACGGTAGATGGACTGAACGGGATTGGCGCGGATACGCAGGGCGCGGACGGCGCGCATGTGTTTGGCGTCGCCTCGGGTGTCAGGACCGCCGCCGTCGTCGGAGGTGTAGGTGCAGTGATCGGGGGGACGATCGCGAGCACGTCGCTGATTCTGAACCCGGATGGCAGCTTTACTTTCAACGGTAGCGGCTTGCCGCAGGGTGGCTTCGAATTTTTCACCTATACGATCCGGGATGGCGATGGTCAGCTTTCGACTGCGATCATAACTTTCACACGAGATGACGGTGGCAACATCGTTAGCGAGTTGTCGTCCAGCTCTATCGATGCTAGTCAGTCGGATCTAGGAGGAGGTGCGGCCGCCAACCATTTCCTCTTGAACGCGCCGAGTGAAGGCGGTTCGCATATCCTCGACTTCAAGCACGGCATCGACTTGATCGACGTCCTGCTTGCCGGGTTCGCGGGTCTTTCCGGAAAGGGCGCGGTGGCCAGCTCGGATTTCGTCGCTAGCAACAATGCTGCGACGGCCAATCTGGGCGCGGCTCACTTTGCCTACAATGCGTCGAATGGGCAGCTGTTCTACGACAGCAATGGCGGCGACGCTTCCGGCGCGAGCAGGATGCTTCTGGCCATTCTGGATAACCACACTGCGCTCGCCGCGACAGACATTCATAAGGTTTGAGGGTTGTCTGCAAGATGCCTTCACCTCTCCCATAGGGAGAGGTCGCCCGCCGAGGGCGGGCGGCTGAGGGGTTACAGCCTATCGATGGTCACTTACCCCCTCACCCCAACCCTCTCCCCAACGGAGAGAGGGAGCAGGCCGGACATGACGGCGGTTGCACCTACCTCTCCCTTAGCGCCTCATCCCGCAGCATGCGCGCTGGCTTGAGCATGTAGTCGAGCACGGTTTTCTTGCCGGTCAGGACTTCCACCGTCGCCACCATCCCCGGAAGAATCGGCAGCGGATGCTCGTCGGTGCCGAGATGGTTTTTCTCGGTGCGCACCATCACGCGATAGAACGTTTCGCCTTTTTCGCCGCGGTCTGGTCTTTCATCGGCAAGGGTGTCGGCGCTGATCCGTTCGACCTTGCCCTCGAGCGATCCGAACACCGATGAATTCATAGGCCGAGAGCTTCACAAACGCGCCCTGCTGCGGGCGGATGAATGCGATGTCCTGTGGCCGGATGCGGCCCTCCACGAGCAGCGTGTCGTCCAGCGGCACGATATCCATCATGTTGCCGCCCGGCGGCACGACAGCGCCGACGGTGGTGACATTGAGCCTGTTGACGACGCCGTTCACCGGCGCGCGCAGTTCGGCGCGGCGCACGCGATCCTGCGCCGATTTGATGGTCTGATCGAGCACAGCGAGATCGCCGCGAGATTTGGCAAGATCCTCTTCCGCCTGCGAGCGGAAGGCCGCCCTGATGTTATCGATGCGCGACTGCACCTCGGCAATCTGGCCGCGCGTCTCCGTGACCTTCTGGTCGAGCTGAAGCATTTCGATTTCGGGAACAATCTTCTGGACATAGAGCTTGCGCGTCAATTCGACCTGGCGGTCGACAAGCTTGAGCGACTCGGTCAGCCGGATCTGCTGCTGCGCCAGAACGTCGACGTCATTGTCGAGCTTTTTACGCCTTGCCGCGAAAACGCTGCGTTCGGTTTCGATCGACTGCGGCGCGACTTTGCCAAGCTCTTCGGCGAATTCAGGCCGTTCGCGGCTTTGCACCTCGGCTTCCAGGCGGGCAACACGCGCGGCATTTGCGGCGCGACGCTCGCGCACTTCGCCGAACTCGGAAGCAAACCGGGTGTCGTCGATTTTCATCAGGACCTGTCCCTGCTGCACGATCGCGCCTTCGTGCACCAGGATTTCCCGCACAATGCCGCCCTCAAGGCTTTGCAGCACCTGCGTTTGTCGCGAGGACACAACGCGTCCGTTGCCGCGCTTGACTTCGTCGAGTTCGGCGAAATGCGCCCAGGTCAGGCCGGCTGCCAGCAACGCGATGATCGATGCAAGGAGCATGCGCGACGTGCGTGGCGTGCGAAGCTCCGATGCGGCCCGGATATCGTTGGCGAAGGCAAAATCAGACTGCTGCATGTTTTTCCGCCGGGGCCTGCGGTTGGAACACCGGGCCGCGTCCGGCAGCCTGCAGCCGCACGATGATCTGGTCGCGCGGTCCGTCGGCGATCAGCTGGCCCCGCTCGAAGACGAGCAGGCGATCGACCAGCGTCAGTAGCGACATGCGGTGGGTGGAGACGATGACCGTCGTGTCACCCTGAGCCAGCAGCTTCAGACGGTCGAGAAATTCAATTTCGCTGCGCGTGTCGAAATGCGCCGTCGGTTCGTCGAGAAAGAGAATCTTCGGCTTGCGGATCAGAGCCCGGGCAAGCCCGATTGCCTGTTTTTGCCCCCCCGACAGGCTGCGGCCACCTTCCGCGATTGGCAGATCGTAGCCAAACGGATGGTTGGCCGCGAACTGCTCGACACCGGACAGCCGCGCGGCTTCGAGAATCTGCTCGTCGGTCGCGGAGGGTAACCCAAGCGCGATGTTGTCGCGCAGCCGGCCGAAGATCAGGTCGATATCCTGCAGGACGAAACCGACGCCGCGCCGCAGGTCCGCCGGGTCGTATTGGCGCAGGTCAACGCCCTCGATCAGAATGCAGCCTTCATCGGGATCGTAGAGCCCTGAAAGCAAGCGGCCGACGGTGGTTTTGCCCGACCCGATCCGTCCGATGACGCCGACGCGCTCGCCCGGCGCAATCGAAAACGAAACCTTGTCGAGGGCGTTCATGGCCGCATTGGGATATTTGAACCGCACATTGTCGAATACGATCGCGCCGTGCCTGATCTGGCGCGCCAGATAGGCGCGGAGCGGCGGGCGCTCGCGTTCGAGCGACATCAAATTGTCGATCGATCGCAGCGACCGGAAAGTCTGCGTGGCGCGGGTAATCACCGACGCAATGCCCGAAATGGGCGCCAATACGCGGCCCGCCAGCATGTTTGCCGCGATCAGGGCGCCCATGGAGATCTGCCCGTCCAGAATCAGAAACACGCCAATGACGATCATCAGCAGGCTGGTGATCTGCTGCGCCGTGCCGGCCAGCGTCAGCGACAGCATCGACCAGAATTGGACGTCCTCACTGGAGCGCGCCGCCGCTGCAACCGATTTTTCCCACAGACTCTGCATGCGGGCTTCGGCGCCGGCGGCCCGCACGGTTTCGATGGAAGACAGCGATTCGACGAGCACGCCGTGGCGGGCACTCGATTGCGCCTCCAGCCGTTTGACCGCGCGATGCAGCGGAGGCTGTAGCCCAAGGCCGGTCACGATCATGATCGGCAGGATCACGACTGGAATCCAGGCCAGCGGTCCCGCAATCAGAAACAGCACGGCGATGAAAAGAAGAGCAAACAGAAGGTCAGTCGCCGCTACGACGGTGCCGGACGTGAAAAACTCGCGCACCGAGTCGAAGTCGCGCATCTGATTGGCCAGCACGCCGACGGACGCCGGCCGTTGCGCCATCTTGATGGACAAGACATGCTCGAAAATGTCGGCGGCAAGAACGACGTCGAGCTTCTTGCCGGTCATGTCGATGATGCGTGCCCGGACGGTGCGCAAAACGAAATCGAAGGCAATGGCAAGACCGAGACCAATCGAGAGAGCAATGAGTGAGGGGACAGCGCCGTTCGGTATCACGCGGTCATAGACGTTCATCATGAACAGCGGCGCGGCGAGCGCGAGCACGTTGACGATGAATGCCGCGATGGCGACATGGATGTAGTTTGTCCAGAATCTGCGAACGACGCCCCAGAACCAGTGCGGCTGCGCCATGTCCTCTGCTGCCGTTCGTTCGCTCGCGCCGGCAGCCGGCCGGACGAAAAAGGCATGGCCCGCATAATTCGACTCGAACGCGGTGACGTCCGTGCGGATTTCCTCGCGGGTGGATGGGTCGATAACAGTCAGCCTTTTGCCGCGCTTGTCGATTTTGGTCAGGATGCGAGCCGATTGATCCTGCAACAGCAGCACGGCCGGAAGTACGAGCGCCGGAATATCGCCAAGCGCCCGTTCGACTAGCTCAGCCTCCAGGCCGGCGCGCCGGGCCGCGCGATCGAACAGCGCGATCGAGAGTCGATCCTGCTCGAGCGGAAGTCCGGATAGCAAAGCTTCACGGGTGATCGCGCGGCCGTGAAACGCGGCTATGTAAAGGAGGGCGTCGGAAAGCTGGTCAGACCCTTCTCGATTTTCCACAACGCCAACTCGCACCGGGACATTCGCCATCAGTTTTGTGGCCCGGCGGCAGTAAGTGCCTTCGTCGCAGTCGTTGAGGGGACCAGGGTCCAATCCGGCCAGCGCTGCTCGAACGTCAACGGTTGCTGATCGGTACCATTCTGCCAACCAGTCAAATTCAACGGCTCAAATTCCGACTGTGGGAGGCTGAGGATAATCGGTGGAAATTTTGTTGGCAGAGCGCCCAACGGGATGGTGTCGAGCGGTGCGGCGTCGACCGGTGTTGCGGTCTTGAGATAATCGAGCAGGGAGCCCATCGCGGCCAGCAGCTGATAGTCGGCAAAGACAATCACGCCTCGGGCAGAGGTCAAGGACGCGGCAGCATTAAAATATTGATTTTCGGCGTTCAGTAAGTCAATCAGCGAACGCCGACCGATCTCGTATTCCTTGCGGTAAATGGCAATGGTCTTTTTGTCTGCGGCAAGCTGGCGTTGCAACGCCACGATCCGGTTCGCCGTGAGTGTTCTGGCTGACCACGCTTTATCAACCAGCTCGAAGGCGTCGCGCTGCAAACGGGCATGACGCATTGTTTGTTCGGTGTAGCGTTCCGCCATCTCGGCGCGGCGCCAACTATCCTGACCGCCACGGAAAATATCCCAGGAGACAACGATTTTGCCGGAGACATCATCTCGCTTGCCAATAAAAGTATCGGCATCGACGCTATGTGACGCTCGGCCCTCCAGTGCCACGCTGGGGACAAACGCGCCATCGGTGACACGAAAAGCCTCTCGTGCTGCTTCTCTGTCGTAGTTTGCCGCAAGAAGAGTGGGATTGCGTTGGAGGGTGACGGACAGAGCCTCACCCTTGGATCGGGGGAGGCCTCGCAGAGACGCGGGGAAACTCAGCCTGGCTGCATCAAGCCCGATAATTTTTCGGTATTTCGCGGACGCGTCGTCAAGACTGTGCCGGAAGTCGGCAAGCGTCGCCTTCGCCGCTTCCACGCGCTCGAGCGCTTGCTGCAGATCGCCTTCGCCTGCGCGGCCGCCCGAGAATCGCGATTGTACGTTCGAGAACAGCTCCTCATGATTCGCAATGTTCTGACGCGCAAGTGCAACGAGGCGCAGATAGCGCACAACGTCCATATAGGCTTCCGCCGCATCGAGCGCGATCAGCTCCGATCGTTCGCGAACCCGGTATGATGCAGCATTAACCCGCGCGGATTGCCGCCAGATATCGTGGATCGATGCAAAGCCATCAAACAAGACCTGTCGGACAACCACCGACACCGCTCGGCCGGGCAGCCACTTGCCATTATCAAGGGGTGAGGGCGTGATCTGCTGATCAAATTTTTCGGGGCCCATGCGCGATTCGAGCCGCAGCTGCGGCAGCAAGGTGCCTTGGGCCTGGCGAAGCTCGGCTTCTGTGGCGCGCCGATTAGCGGAAGCCTCACCCACGCCAGGATTTGTCAGAACGGCTTGCGAAATCGCGTCGTTGATCGAAAACGATGCAGCCCGAGCGTCGCTCCATACCACGGTGGCGAGCAAAATAACGGCGGCGTTGCGCAATGGAAACTGCATTCAACCCCTGGTTATAAACCGTCCGAGCATATGTCGCTGTAAGCACAGTGAAAGTCGCAATAAACATCATAAAATATATAGTTAAGATTTTAATAAATAGTTACTTACACGTATAAGTAGAAACGATTTTGGAGAGTTGGGACGCATGTCGGCAGCCGCTGCATTGCGAGGCGAGCCGTGCTATCGGCGGGGGATGCCGGACCGATCTGGCGTGAGGCGGCCTTCTGCGACCGCGTCCGCTTCGGTGTCCTGCTGTTAAGCCGTGCTGTTACGGCTTGATATCGAACTCGCGTGCGAACTTTGTGTAGGTGTTTTTCTGATCGGACAGGAATTTTCCGAATTCCATCCCGCAGAACACATTGACGTACATTCCCTGGCTCTTGAGCCTGTCTGCAACGGCTTCTGACTTGACCGCGTCGGATATATATTGGGAAAGCTGGGCCAACGTTTCTTTTGGCGTCTTGGCTGGCGCAACAAAGCCGAACCACACGGCGGCATCCAGATCATTGAACCCGTTTTCGGCCAAAGTCGGTACGTTCGGCAACGCCTCTGTGCGTTTCTTTGCAGGCACCGCAATCGGCCGCAATGCGCCTGCTTCAATCTGCCCCTTGAGATCGGAAAAATTTGCCATCACGGCGGTGATCGTTCCCGCAAGCGTCGCATTCATTGCCGGTGGCGAACCGGGATACGGAACGTAGGTAATATCGACCTTCGCATCGCGTTTTAGCAGTTCGCCCGCGATGTGAATGATGGAAGCTGGCCCGGTACCACCGTAAGTCACCGTGCCAGGCCTTTCCTTTGCACGTTTCAGATAATCGGCGAGCGTCTGGATGTCGGATTTGCTGCTCACGGCCAGTACCGCAGGCGTCGCCGCGACATAGCAAAGCGGTTCAAAACTGCTGATGGGATCGTAGTGGCCCGGAAAAAGGATTGGACTCAGGATAAAGGGGTTCTCAGCCAGCAGAATTGTCGTGCCGTCTGGCGTCGCACGCGCGGCGAAATCGCTTCCCACGATAGAGCTTGCACCGGGGCGGTCTTCGACGACGATCGATTGGCCGGTCTTCTGCGTGATAGCCTGAACTCAGGACGCGCGTGACCACATCGCCGGTCCCGCCTGCGGCATAGGGAACAACGATCCTGAGTGTCTTGCCCGAGACACCTTGCGCAAGCGCCGGCTGGGCGATCCAGCTGAGCGAAACAAGTATGCAAAAGCCGACAAATCTGGTGAGCATTTTGGCCCTCGACGTTGGTCCGCATAACCTGAAACGATCCAACCGACGTTGCAAGCCGAAATCTATTTGGCCGGTGCGGGTTCGCCCCCATGGATTGCCTGCCAAATGCGATACGGCGTCACGGGCATTTTGATGTCTTCGATGCCGTACGGTGCTAGCGCATCGGCTATGGCGCTGACGATTGCTGCGGGAGCAGCTGTCGTCCCGCCTTCGCCGCCCGCTTTGATTCCCAGCGGGTTGGTAGGCGAAAGGATCTCGACAATCTTCGTAGCGAAGGAGGGCAGGCGGTCGGAGCGCGGCATTCCATAGTCCATGAATGAGCCGCACAAAGGCTGGCCGGAAGCATCGACGACGCATTGTTCCCAGAGCGCCTGCCCAATGCCCTGAACGATGGCGCCGTGCGTTTGGCCATCGACAATAAGCGGATTGATACATCGTCCGACGTCGTCAACCGAGGCATAGCGGGTAAGTCTTAAATTGCAGCTTTCCGGATCGATTTCGATCTCACAAATCGCGCAGCCGTTCGGAAATACCG
Organism: uncultured Alphaproteobacteria bacterium; assembly: GCA_963831275.1. GTDB lineage: Bacteria > Pseudomonadota > Alphaproteobacteria > Rhizobiales > Xanthobacteraceae > Pseudolabrys. The sequence continues at coordinate 60,499 of CAWHPN010000004.1, forward strand.
GTTCGTGCATCTCGTTGTCGGTGACAACGACAAGTCCGCCGGCAAGATCATCCGGCATCTTGTGACGTGTCATTTCCTGAGCGAGCTCGAGAAAGTCGAAGCTGCGATTGCTTTCCCGCGTTGTGAATCGCCCATCATCGAAATCGATACGGTCGGGCGGGATATCCAGGATAGCAGCGGTTGCACGCTTTCCCTTGACGATCAGTTCTCCTGCGGCAAGCGAGAACACTGTCGCCGCGTGCCGCATGGAGCGCCCGGAATGAGTGCCGCCTCCCGCTTTCACAACATCGGTGTCGCCCAGGATGATGCGAACAGCCGCGACCGGCACCGCGATAAGGTCCGCGATCACTTGCGCAAAGCTCGTTTCGTGGCCCTGACCGGCCGGTTGGGTGCCGATAACGACCTCGACTTGGCGATCGGGGCGCACGTTGATGCGCGTCTGTTCTTTGGGCGCACCGATGGAAGATTCGACATAGTTGGCGAGACCGAGACCAAGAAGCTTGCCGCGTTTTTTGGCGTCGCGTTTGCGCGCTTTGAAACCGTCCCAATCGGCAAGGCGCATGGCGAGGTCCATGTTGTCCCCGTAGTGGCCGCTGTCGTAAAGCATGCCGACCGCATTTCGGTAGGGCATCGACCTCGAACGCACGATGTTGCGACGGCGCAAGGCGACCCGATCGATGCCGAGCTTTTTGGCTGCTAAATCGATGAGCCGTTCTATGGCGAAGGTGACTTCCGGTCGGCCGGAACTGCGGTAGGCTTGCGTCGGAACGGTATTGGTAAAGACCGAAACGGCACGCAGCGAGGCGACCGGAATATCATAGTTTCCAGTAATCAGTCCGGCCCCTTTGCTCAAAGGTGACAGCGACACGCAATGTGCACCCGCGTTGCTGATATTGGTTACGCGCAGTGCAAGAAAGCGGCCTCGAGAGTCGAGAGCGAGTTCAAATTTGGCCACCAGATCGCGGCCCTGGTAGTCGCTGGTAAAGCATTCCGAGCGCGTTGCCGTGTATTTGACAGGCCGGCCAAGCTTGTGTGCAGCCCAAAGTATGAGACCGAATTCGGGATACACACGGTTGCGCGTGCCGAAATTGCCGCCAACATCGTAAGATAGTACGCGAATTCTTTCCGGATCCACTCCCAGCACGTCGGCAAGTTCGCGTTTTTGGCGGACTGCTCCCCCGCTGCCGGCATAAATCGTGTAGCGCTCATTTTGTTTGTCGAATTGCGCGACCGCGGCGCGAGGTTCCATCGGCGCGCCTGTTACGCGGGCGATGTGAAAATCCATCGACACGACATGCGGGGCGGTGCCAAGAATTCGATCGGTCTCGGCGGCATCGCCAAACCGTGTATCGACCAGAATATTGTCGCGAACTTCGTCCCAAACCGCCGCCGCACCAGGCTTCATGGCGTCTTCTGAATGCGTGATGCAAGGCAGCTCTTCGTATTCGACTGCAACCGTTTCTGCGGCGTCAAATGCCTGCGCCGGGCTTTCGGCGACAATCATGGCGATTGCTTCACCGACGTGACGCGCTTTGTCGTGCGCCAGCAGCAGGTGCGGCCCAATGAAGACCTCCGTCCCACCCGGACCATGAAGCTTCATGTCGTATTTCGTCTTTGGCAGGGGATCGTGGGGAATTGCGCGCAAGTTGTCGGCAAGGCAATCCGCACCTGTAAATGCGCCGAGAACGCCGGGCATCCTCCGGGCTTTGGAGCTATCAATTCGTACGATTCGGGCGTGAGCGTGCGGCGAACGGACGATCGCCGCATATGCCTGGCCCGGAAAGCTGAAGTCATCGCTGAATTGCCCCCGGCCAGTCAGCAGCCTCGCGTCTTCGTTGCGCGGTAAAGGCTGGCCGATAAAGCGGAAACGAGGATTTTGATCTGTCATTGGGGCCTAAGTTGCTGCAATATATGCAACATGAAACATCTCGCGATCAAACCAGCGCGTTCCCCGCTTCTCGTCGGCATGACCGGGGCGTCGGGAGCGATCTACGGGGTCAGACTGCTGGAAATGCTGCGCGCCTGCAATGTCGAAGCACATCTTATCGTCTCCCGTGCAGCGCAGATGACGCTCGCTTACGAGACCAGCATGAAGCTCGCAGACCTCGAGCGAATGGCGAGCGTTGTCTATCCCAATGGCGACCTTGGCGCCGCCTGCTCAAGCGGTTCGTTTCCCACGCAAGGGATGGTGATTGCGCCGTGCTCGATCAAGACCATGTCCGAAATTGCGACCGGCAATACCGCAAACCTTATCTCGCGAGCCGCCGATGTTGTTCTGAAAGAACGCCGCCGTCTGGTCCTCATGTTGCGAGAAACTCCGCTTCATATCGGGCACATCCGTAACATGGCCACGGTCACTGAAGCGGGCGCGATTGTTTATCCACCGGTTCCGGCGTTTTATGCGTTGCCTAAATCAATCGAAGAAATGGTCGACCACACGCTCGCGCGCGTCCTCGATCTGTTCGACATCGACACCGGCAAAATCCGCCGCTGGACCGGCGAACGCGAGCGCCCGAAAAATCGCGAAGAAGCGGACAATTTGTGACCGATTTGCGCAGCGGTGATGCCGGCAGCCTTCAATACGACAACGACTTTTGGCGCTTCTCGCTCGCGGTTTATAGCCACCATGACGTCGCCGAAGAGTGCCTCGCGTTGCAGCAGGCGACCGGGGCCGATGTGAATCTCCTGCTTTTTTGTGCATGGACGGGCGCGAGTGCCATTGTTTTAGACGGCAGCGATATCGAAGCAGCTTCAAAACGTGTTTCTGCATGGCAAGAGCATGTCGTGCGCCCGCTGCGGAGCGCGCGGCAAAACATGAAAGCGCCTGACTATCGCAAATTTGAAAGTTTCAGAACGCGCGTGAAGACTATGGAAATAGAATCCGAACAGATCGAACAGGCGATGCTGTTTGCCTTTTCAAAAGGCTTGAGAGAGTCCGATCTGAATCCTCGCGATGTTCTCGCCGGGAATATCAAAAATTATTTTGAGATGGCGCAGGGCTCCGAGGGCTTGAAACCATCAGCACCTCTATTGATAGAGGCGGCCCTGCGTGTTCGTTGATCAGGGCTTGGCTGTGCTGTCGTTGCTGGCTTTGGCTGCATCCATTTGGTGGATGACACGCGCCCAGCGTTCCGTTTCACTCCTGATAAACGTTGCGAAGTCCTGCGGGCTCCCGCCTCTCGCATCCAGGCCCTGGATCGCCAGCTGTTTCATCACATCCTGATCTTTGAGTGCGCTATTTGCTGCAACGGAAATTTTGTCAACGATCGGCGTTGGCGTGCCGGTCGGAGCGAGGATGCCGAACCAGACGCCGGTGTCGTATCCGGGCAAGGCAGCTTCGGAAATTGTCGGGAGGTCGGGGGCCGCACTCGTGCGCTTGGCTTCACTCGTTCCCAGTGCCTTCACCCGGCCATCCTTGATGAACGCCAGCACAGTCGAAGCCGGCGAAAACATCACTTGGATGCGGCCTGAAATAAGGTCCATCACCGTCTGTGCGCTGCCCGGATACAGAACGCCGGTCATTTTTACCCCGGCCATCTGCTTGAAAAGCTCCGTCGCCAAGTGTGGCCCGCTGCCGAGCCCGGATGCCCCATACAGCAGCTCATCCGGTTTCTGTTTGGCAAGCGCAATCAACCCTTTCACGTCGTTGACGCCGAGGCTTGGATTAACAACGAGAATGTTCGGGATTGATCCGACCAGTACAATGGGCGCCAGGTCTTGTTGAAAATTCGGACCTTTGCCCGGCATCAATGTTGTGTTGATGGTCGCCGCAATAGTTGCAAATAAAAGTGTGTAGCCGTCCTTCGCGCTTCGGGCGACATAGTCGGTAGCCAGCATGCTGCTGGCGCCGGGTCGATTTTCGACAACGATGGTTTGGCCGAGCAGGTCGCCGATTTTGCGGCTGACAATCCGGGCTGCAACGTCTCCACTCGACCCTGCGGCAAAGCCCACAATCAGACGGATTGGACGGTTGGGATAGCTCTCTTCCGCAAAAGAAGGCCGCTGAGCGGCAATGGAGAGCGCAGCAAACACCAAGAGGCCAAACAAACGGATCATGAAACGATACCGATGTAGTGGTTCGACTTATTTATGTATTGCATAGGATGCCAACGCGTAAAAGCATAATGGTCGCGACTTATCGCGTAAAACATCCTAGAATTTGCAACGCATGCGGGCTGCTTTCGGAGACCGGCAATGGAATCGAGCGTAACGCAAAAAGCACCATCCGATTTGCAAGAACACATAGCCCGGCTGACGGAACGAGGGTTGGTCACGCGCGTCGATCGCCGCATCGACAAGGATTTAGAGCTTCATCCTCTCGCCCGCTGGCAATTCCAGGGCGGCCTGCGTGAGGAGGACCGACGCGCCTTTCTGTTCACGAATGTCGTCGGTGCTCGTGGGGAGAGCTACGATATTCCTGTGCTCGTTGGTGGACTTGCGGCCTCTCCTGAAATTTACGCGATCGGTTTGGGAGTGCCGCTTGATGAGATCGGCGGACTATGGATCAAGGCAATTGGCAACCCAATCGCGCCGGTTCTGGTCGACAATGCCGCGTGCCACGACATCGTGCAGACGGGCAAGGACCTGCTCGCGGAACGCGGCGGTCTTGCGAGCCTGCCAGTTCCGATTTCGACTCCGGGGTTTGATTCAGCGCCCTACCTGACCGCGACGCTTTGCGTCACGAAAGACCCTGAAAACGGTATCCAGAACATGGGCACTTACCGTGCGGCACTCAAGGCCAATGATCGGCTTGGGGTGCGCATGGCCTCCAGGCTCGGGGGCGCCGGCGGCTATCTGCATTGGCAGAAATACAAAAAGCTTGGGCAGCCTATGCCGTGCGCCATCGTCATCGGGTGTGCGCCCGCCGTTCTGTTCACCGGGCCACAAAAGCTTCCGATCGATGTCGATGAAATGGACGTTGCCGGCGGTCTCATCGGAAAGCCCGTCAAAACCACGCGTTGCAAAACCGTTGATCTCATCGTGCCGGCCGATTCAGAAATCGTCATCGAGGGGCTTATCGATACCAATCTGCTCGAGCCGGAAGGTCCGTTCGGAGAAAGCCACGGTCACGTTGCGCTTGAAGATTTTAATATGTCGATGCAAGTGACCGCCATCACGCGAAGACACAAGCCGGTCTTCTTGTCGATCATCAGCCAGGTGACGCCCAGTGAATCATCTGTTCTCAAGAAGGTCGCCTATGAACCGATGTTCCTGGAGCACCTCAGGCACACGCTTGGCATACGCGGCATCAAACGTGTCGTGATGCATGAGCCATTGACGAATTTACGTAAGGTCATCTTTCTTCAGTTTGATCGCGGCACACCGCAGACGGAAGTGTGGCGAGGTATGCAGGGTGCCGCGACACTCCAGGCGCAATGCGGAAAGCTTGTCATTGCCGTGTCGGACGACATTTCGCCTGACAATGCCGATGCCATATTCTGGTCGTTGGCCTACCGGTCAAACTTCCTGGAGGACGCGCATATCGTCCCCTATCGGTCGAGCGGTCACGGGCCAAAATCAGGCCGGCCTGCATTTGAGGGCACGATGATGATCGATGCCACGCTCAAACACGACATGCCTCCACTTGCGCTGCCGACGGAAGAGTTCATGACGCGCGCGAAGAAAATATGGGAAGAGCTCAAGTTGCCGCGTATCGTTCCGCAGGCACCCTGGTACGGATACGAGCTCGGTGATTGGGACGAGGAGTGGACGCAATTCGCAAACGCGGCGGTTGCAGGCAACTGGCGCCAGAGCGGGACTTCAACGTATCAACGCCGGCATGGAAATTTGATTCCCGAAACGCCGGTTCGATCCGTCGAGCCGCCGAAGAAAAAATAGACCCTTCGACAGCGTCATCACCCGCGTCGGATCTTATCAAATTGACCGACCGAAACCTTGCTCACCACGAAACCGGCAGCGGTCACCGGCGAGGTACCATGTGAGCCGCTAAACGTCACACGATAAGCGCCGGGATCTGCGGGTGCGGAAATTGTCGAACGGATCATTCCGATCTGAGGCCCGCGATACACAACCGGTTGCTCCTGATAGCGGACGAATCTTTTGCCCTCCGGTGCTGTCACGCGGGTTATCTGAAGCGTGCCGGAAATCTCCTGCGTGCGTAAATCCGGAATTATGAGAACGCTTATCGGTTCGTGCGGAGCAAAAGTGAAGCTATTCAGAGACAACGTGATGCCGGGCGCTTCAACCAAAGTGAGTTCTGGTGCAAGAGTGCCGCCGGTCAGGACGTCATAAAGAACCTCTCTGAACGGGTATGATTTCAGGATGCCGATATGGTCTCCCGGCTTCACGTAGGGATTGAATTGCCCGATCGCAGCGCTTCGAAGCGGAATCGTGCCGTCTCCCAAATAATCCGTAGGTACGCCAAAAAAGACCGTTTCGTCGTACTCGACTCTTTCATCCGTGTCCTGATCCGTCCCGGCGATCAGGATGTAGTGTGCCGTAGCCGGCCGGTTATTGAAGTTCAACTTGGCCTGCACCCGCTTTGCAGCATCAAGATTGTCATGACTGAGATCAAACTCGGTTGCGACAGCCGGAAGATAGAAATCCTTTACTTCCGGCGGCGTGCTGTGGACGTTCGACAGCGCCTGATCGCCCTGAAAGGGCAGGCATTGATAGCAGGACGGAAAATCTGGATTTGCGCTCAGGGTTTTCATGTCTGGCGCGGATATACCCAGCCAATCCTTGAGGCCGAGTACATATTCTAAAATGCGCGGGACACCGCAATGCGGGCCGCAAATTCCAATATACTTCGTGATCTTGTCGCTGACGTTTGGGTAGTCGCCGCTTTCCAGAACCAGTCTGGCAACGAGGTTGCCCATCGAGTGGCAAACCAAGGTGACCGAGGTGCTGCCTTTGTTGACACAGGATGTAATTTTGGATGCCAGTTTATTAGCGGCCGAGAAAATATCCTTGCGCCAGTCATATGGGAAATCGAGGCGGCGAAGCCCGCGGCTCTTTGCGATGGTATTCAGATCATCCTGAAGGGGTTTGTAGACCTGGTAGCAGGGGAAAACCTTCGGGACGGCGTCGACAATCTTGGCGACTTTCACACGGGAGTCCTGGAGCTCCGTCAAATGCTGGTAGCCGCCGGCTACCTCACCCAAAGTAGGAGGCCAGATCTCCTGGCCTTTAAATGTCAGCCTTGAGCCTCCGCCACCTGGTACGAGAATGATTGTTTCCATCACACTTCTCCAGTTCGAGGGCTCGGGCACGCTTGCGGGTCATGGTGTCGCCTCTGCGGGGGCGGGTTCAGCCTTAACCGCTTGTCGCGCCGCGCGTGCCGCGTCCTTGCGATTTAATTGCGGCACGTAGGGCTTTAGCCAATCGGCTGGACCACCTTCGGCATCCGTCAACGCGACCGGCTCGAAATAGTGTTTCCAGTCATCCCGGGAGATGTCGGGAGGAAATTCCTCATATTGCGGATCAAGCAATTCGCTGCCTGCCAGATAAGTCCGCGCCTGGGCGGGTGAGGTGCTCGACCAGACAAAGCAGTGCAGATTGGCCGCCGCAATGATGTACCAATGGATCGGATCGTATGTGCCCGAGCGAGCGATCCGTCGAACGGTTTTTAGGAAAACCGAAAGCCGGCTGACGATCGTCCACGGGCGACGAAAAAGCTTCTCCAGAAAAGAGACGATTGCGTCGGTATTGTCGACAAGGTTTGAATAAGCGACCGTCTCACCATCAAGATCGCGCAGCCGCAGGTTCGGCCGTAATTGTCCCGAGGCGAGATCAGACCAGAATCCTTCGGTGCCGGCCAGCGGCGCGACGACGCTCAGGTATACCGGCATAGGCAGGGCCGGATGCCGTCCGATCATGCGGATTTGCTCTTCCATCTTCTGGACGGTCTGCAAACGCGGATCAAAGAGGTAGCCATAGCCAATGCCAATGCCATTGGATTCGGCAAAGGCGATGTCGTCGATGATATTGTGATTGCGTCCCAGATTTTGTTTCTTCTTGTATTTCTTCAGCAAGACCTCATCAAACAACTCCAGGCCGAAAAACAGCGTTATGCATTTGGCATCTGCCATGTATTTGATCAGCTCACGGTCATGCATGATATTTTGCGTCACGAGCGCGGCCCATCCTCGGATTTTCGGGTGTCGGCGCATCAGTTCGCAAACCTGGAGCATGTACTGCCGGTCGTCGGAAAAATTATTGTCGAGAAAAATTATGGTCGGATACAGGCGCCGGAAACTCAACCGCGGACTTGTCGCCAGTGCATTGTCGATGGCGGCAGAAAGATTCGAAATGTCGTATTTGGCGTGGCCGCCCACCTCATGAGGTATGACGCAAAAACTGCATCGGAAGCTGCATCCGCGCGATGATTCGAGAAGATGGACGCTTGGACTGATTCCGCTCTTGGCGAGCAGGCTGTAGTCGACAGCGTAAGATGAGATGTGCATCGTGGGCGATCGGTAGATGCGTTGCAGTTCACTGCGTTCAAAATCGGCGATGACCTGCCGTACGCTATCGACACCGCCGGCACATACGGCGTCGAAAAATTGCGCGGCAAATTCCGGGAACGTCGTGCAAATACTTCCACCTGCCACGACTTTTGCGCCGTCGTGGCGAAAAAAATAAGAAAGTTGTCGCATGCGGTCGAAGTCGGGCTGCAGCCCTGTGAGGAATACGATGTCGTATTTTTCTCTGTCTGCGGTGTTGAACGGGCCGTGCCAATCCTCGTGATAAAGGCGCACGTCGAAACGCTGCGGGTCGATAAGAGAGGCAACGTGAAGCCCGCTTATCGGCTGCATGACATAGCTTGAACGACGTTTCACCCGGCCCGGTCGAAGGTGAGTGCATATGACGAGGGCGCGTCTTTTTTTCGGGCTGTCACGATGGGGGCTGTCGATCGGCGCCCGGCGCCGCATGGCTGATGCCAAGGAATGCATCGTCGCGCCCTCTGTCAGAATCTATTAAAAACACCAATCAAATGCGTGCTGTTGGCCCTGCGACATTGGGCTCAGCTGGCGGCGAAGCCCAGCCTAGCTTACAATCCGCCTCGGTCCCAGCTACTGAATTCGCCGGCCGGTATAACGGTGGGTGGGTACGGATGAAGAGGTTGAAAATGCTCATCCGGAAAGCGTGAAGATGACAAATGGATCAACTGGGGCGAGTCGGTCCAATGTCCCGCAGCGTCGTTATCTAACGATCCTTTTTTGCGACCTTGTGGGCTACACCGAGCTGTCGGAACAGCTGGATCCCGAGGAATTGAGGGATTTGCAGCTGCAGTATCAACGTCTCGCGCTCACGGTGATGGAGCGTTACGGCGGATTTGTCGCGCAGTTTAGCGGCGACGGCGTTCTCGTTTATTTCGGGTACCCGACCGCGCACGAAAATGATGCCGAGCGGGCCGTACGTGCCGCTCTGGAACTGGGCGACAGGCTCGAAGAGCTCAACAACGAGCTTCGCGATCAGCAACTGCCCGCTCTCTCGACCCGTATAGGAATTCACACGGGCCTCATTGTTATTGGCTCGGAGCTGGCAAGCGGTGGCGCACAAGATCACAGTATCGTCGGGGAAGCCGCCAATCTCGCCGCCCGCCTGCAGGCCGAGGCGCCGACCAATTCGGTCGTTGTCAGTGGCGAAACGTTCGAGATGATTTCCGGATTATTTGACTATAAATCGCTTGGGCCGAAACGGTTCAAAGGCATTACACGCATTATTCCCATCTATAAAATAACCAAGCCTCGCGTAGGGATAGGGCGGGCCCACAATCGGGGGCGACGGGGAGCGCCGCTTTTTGTTGGGCGAGCACAATCGATTGAGCGGACCGTCGCGTTCTGGGGGCAGGCCAAAGAGAAGTCCCGATGTGAAACCGTTCTCATCAACGGGGAAGCAGGCGTCGGCAAAACGAGGCTGGCGCTCGAAATTATCAAACATTCAGAACTCGGCGACGTGAACGTCCTGCAAATTCATTGCCATGACATATTTGCGAGCACACCGCTTTACTCAATCGGAATGTTCCTGTGGACTGAAGCAGGACTGACCGTCGATGATGACGAGCCGGTCCGCAAACAAAAACTTGCGAGCTTTCTCGATAATTTTGGTCTCAAGACCACTGAAAATCTGGATATCGTCAGTAGTCTTCTCGGCACATCGCTGACGTCGACGACGGAGGCCAGCGCGCCGACGCCGTTTCTTTTCAAGCGAAAACAGTTTGCGCTACTGGTCTCGCTATTTGAGCAGATGGCGCGGAAACAGCCCACGCTGATATGGGTCGATGACGTTCACTGGATTGATCCGTCGTCGGCGGAATTGCTGCAGGAAATTGTCCGCCGGCTCGAAAAGTTGCCCGTACTGATGCTTCTGACTGGGCGGTCCTTTCCAAAAAGCCCGAACTTGCCGCATACCGACAATGTCATCGAACTCAGTCAGCTCGATGCTGACGAGTGCTTTGAGCTCGCCCGTGCAATCCCGCGCGCCGGAATCCTGTCAGACGACGACCTGACGCGTGCCGTCGAGGCTGCCGACGGTATTCCGCTGTTCGTGGAACACCTCGTTTTGTCTCTCGTCGACCAGAAAGAACAGGCGACAGGCGCAGCGCGCAAGCGAGGCGATCTGCCGCTCACCTTGGCCGCGATGATATCGGAACGGCTCGACCGGGTCCCGGACGGACGGCGCGTCGTGCAAGCGGCGGCCTGCATTGGAGCGCCGTTTACGGCCGATTTTCTGGCGGCGCTCCTGCAGGATAGCGATGCCAAGATTATTGCCCCTCTTGAGGCCCTCATCGACGCTGAAATTCTACGTTCAAATCACGACGATCGCGAAATTCGGTTCGAGTTTCGGCACGCGTTGCTGCTGCGGGCCGCTTATGAATCGATGGTGCAATCGGAACGGCGGGCGACCCACGCCAGCATCGTCAAGGAATTGCAGCGGGAAGGGGCCGCCGGGCCCTTTGTTCCCGAACTCATTGCGCATCATTTGACGGCCTCAGGTCAGTTCCAGGAAGCGATCCGGACCTGGCTGGATGCGGGTACGAGCGCTGCGCGACGGTCGGCGCACATTGAAGCGATCGACGATCTACGGCGCGGTCTGAGCATGCTCAATGAAATTTCATCCCCGCAACTGCGTACCCAGCTGGAGATCAACCTTCAGGCCGCATTGATCGGTTCTGTGATTGCCTCTCAGGGGCCGACCTCGTCAGCCTTGTCAGAATGCTGCCAAAGGGGCCTTGCGCTCTGCAAGGAAGCGGAAGGGACGCCGCTGGTGTTTGCGTTCCTCTTCGGACAGTTCACCTACGCAATGTGCCGCGGCCGCATTGAAGACGCTGCGCCGCTGGCGCGCCTCTTTCATTCGCTGGCGAGCAGCAAGTCCTATGATTCAGGACGCGTTATCGGACATCGTCTTTTGGGAATGACACATATCAACGCGGGTGATGCATCCAAAGCGAAAGAGCAACTTGAGCAATCGCTCGAACTGTACTCGGCCGAGCGGGACGCCGCGTCCACACTTATGTTCGGCCAAAACACGCAAGTTCACAGCCGCTCATTGCTCAGCCTCTCGCTTTTTTGCCTTGGCCACGTCGATGAGGCCATTCAAGTTGGGCTTGATGCGCTTGAGGCCGCCGACGCTCTTCATCACCCTCATTCGACCGCGCTCGCACAAGGTTACGTGGGCGGTTGGCTCTTCGGCCTGTGTGGCGCCAAAGACGAATTGATGCGGGAGGCAAAGCAGTTGATAGTTTTGTCGGAGCAACATCGGCTCGGGCCATTTCGCCTCTTCGGATCAGCTTTTTTGGGATGGGGCCTGTGCCAAGGCGGCGATCTTGAAAACGGCGTTGCCATGCTAAAGAAGGCGATCGACAAGCTGGAATTTATCGAGTTCCTTCTTTCGATATCCGGGCATCTCGCAATCCTGGCCGATGCCCAACGCCAGCAAGGCAATCTTGAAATTGCAAAGAAATCTTGCGCGCGTGCCCTGGCGTTGATCGCCGATGGCGCCGATCGTTGGATTGAGCCCGAAGTTCATCGGGTCAATGCCTTGATCGAGAGCGATATGGGACTCTCAGATCCGGGAAAAATTGAAGCGAAATTTCGTGACTCGATCGAATGCGCAAAAAAAATGGGATTTCCGGTCTTCGAGCTTCGTGGGTTGGTCAGCCTGAAGAACTTTCTGGGGCCGAACGGGCAGGACGTCGAGGTTGAATCTCGCATTAAACAATTATCGTACCTGCAGAATCTTGATCAGCGTGTCGATGCCGCCATCAAGACGCGCGGCTACAAACTTTGCGCAACAGTGCAGTAAGAAGGAATTGGAGCCGCTGAAATGCTTGGTCGATTTGCCGGCCACTTCGCAACCTCGCCGGTTTCGTTTGAAATAATTCTTCCCGACAAGAGCATCCAACGTTTTGGCCCCGCCACCCCGGGCTTCCGAGTTAATCTCAAAAACCCTCGAGGGTTACGCGCCATTGAAAGTATCGACGAAGGTCAGATCGGCGACGCCTACGTTGCCGGCGACATCGATATCGACGGCGACATGCTGCAGCCTTTTGAGCTCCGGGGGGCCATGAAGGATTTCCACCCGCTGGTTGTTGCATGGCGTTTCATCCAGCCTTTTCTGTTTGGGCAGGTGCATACCAACAGGCAGGCCATCAGCGCTCACTACGACATCGATCCGGAGTTCTTCCTCAGCTTCCTTGATCCCGAAACGCCTTGTTACACCCAGGGCGTTTATGAGGATCCAAATGAATCGCTCGGCGTGGCCACGCGTCGCAAGCTCAAATATTGCTTTGAAAAGCTTGAGCTGAAACCGGGCGATCATCTGCTGGAAATTGGGCCTGGATGGGGGGCGTGGTTCGAATATGCGTCTAGCCGGGGTGTTCACTGCACCGGGATCAGCAATTCGCAGGCATCAGTCGACTATCTCAACGGTCGGGCGAAACAGCTCGGTTACGACTGGGAGCTTGTAAAGGGAGATTTTCTGCAATATCGCCCCGATCGGAAATACGACGCGATTGTCATCATGGGGGTCATTGAGCATCTGCCCGATTACGGCCAGGTGTTGAACAAATTCACAACGTTGCTAAAGCCCGGTCGGCGCATCTTTCTGGATGCCAGTGCCTGCACGAAAAAATATGAACTCTCATCGTTCATGGTCAAATACATTTACGGCGGCAATCATTCGTTTCTTGTCCTTCACGATCTTCTCGACAAGATGGCTATGACGCCTTTGCGTGTTCATGAAATGTTTGACGACCGCTTCAGCTATTTTCTCACGTTCCGGCAATGGGCGACCAATTTCGATCAGCATCGCGAAGCCGTCGTCGAAAAATTCGGCGAATTCAATTATCGTCGATTCCGGTTGTACCTTTGGGGAGCCGCCTATGAATTCCTCAGCCGAAGCCTCGACTGTTACCGGATGATTATTGCGTATCCGAAATAGCTGTCCGAAAAATCAAGCTAATCCTTGCTTACGCGACGCACGTTCCGCACAGCCGTGACGTGAGCCGCTGCTCGCGTCGAGGGAAATACGTGGCCTTTCATCTTTCGTTTCGGTGGCGGCGCGGCCAATTCAACGACAAAAGCTGGCGTCTGGCTGTCGCAATAGCGCGCCACGGCTTTGGCAAAATCATCCAGGACCGCGCTCAATTCATCCCGGGGAGGGGGCGGCCGAAGATCTCCCAGAACCCAAACCGTGTGGCATTGCTTGAGAACGCCGGAAACGGACGCCAGATCTCTTTGCAGCATCGCCGTGAACCGCGCGATGTTTGCTTCATGACTTTCCTCGGCGACGGAAACCACAGGCCCTACACCATCAATGATGACAACCTGGGATTGGCTCCAGGGCCAATAGGAAATAGTCGCGGGTCCGTGATCATCGGGAAAGTCACGGTCCGTCGCGGACGTGGCAAATTCGAGCAGGGAATCGAGACCGAGGTATCGAACCTTGTGCTGTTTGAAGGCGAATTCAGTTCCGATCCCGGCGGCCATGGACGTGCGGCCCGATCCGATCGGACCGCCGACGATCACCTGACTCGGTGGTGCGGTCGGGGGCGCGCCGTCGTCAATGAGCTTTTGCAGCGCTTTGGCATCTTCTTCGCTGATATTTGGCGCCGCATCAGCAAGCCGAAACAGATAAGGAATTGATGCTTTTTGCCAGATTATTTTCTGCCGCAGCCATCGTGGCGCGAGTACGATGGCGACGACAACCACTCCCGTCGATATCAGCGCCGACGGGATCACAGGTTGATGAAAAGCAAATCCCATCACGCCGCCCAATGCGATGTAGATTGCCGCGATAATTGCATTATCGCGCAGGAGTTTTGCATCGAGTGGAAAACGACCGGTCGCCTGTTTTACGGAACTGTTGTAGGCGCTCCACTCCCACAGTGCTGCGCCGACGACGACCAGCAGCAAGCCGGGCCAGATTCCCATCCGGTAGGTCAAAGGCAGTGCCAAGCCCAGCCACTTCGCGGCCAGGTATTTTATGCCGACGAGAACGCCGCCGCTTACCGTGGTGCCAATGAAATTAATTATGATGCCAAGACAAATATGGCCGAACTGGTCGGCCAACCAGGTGTAGGAATAAGTCGCGGCTGTCTGGACTTCCTTGCCGTAAGCATCGGCCCAAAACTGATGCAAGAGATCCTTGGTAGTCAGTTTTGGGGCGCTCGGCCCAAATAGGCTCGCGCGTGCATGTTCTCTGGAGTTCATGGCCTTCCCCCCGAGCATCCCTGGGCGGGAGCTTACTGCCGTTGTGGGGTCCAATGAAACAGGTAACTCGCTCCTCAATCAGATGAGCGATGCGCAATTTACGGGCTTCCGTCTCCGCGATAACCTAGCCACCGATCTAGCGGCCAATGTACGCATCGCGTTGGATTCCGAAGACTGAAGCGGGATGGCCATCGCTGTGCGTTCGACGTTCTCTGATCACAGGCCGGCGTTGCAACGGTCGCATCAGGCATCAGGCGGGGGAAGGGCATGGAATTTCTAAAGCATATCGAATGGCCCATGTGGTTCGGATTTGCCGCCGTTGTGTCCAGCGTCATTACGTGCGCAATGAAAACGATGATTCCGCTGAGAGTTGTCAGTATGACCTGCAACGCCCTTTTTATTGTCTACGGGTTCTTCGGCGGGATATATCCCACGCTGGTGTTAAATTTGATTCTTCTCCCGCTTAACACCGTAAGGCTGCACCAGATGCGCAAGCTCATCCATGATGTCGAAGCCGCAGCATCGTATGGGGAGACTTCGATCGATTGGCTCAAGCCGTTCATGTCCCGGCGTGGTTTTCGCAAAGGCGATATCGTCTTCCACAAGGGCGATGTGGCCGATGCAATGTATTACAGCGTGAGCGGCCGTTATCGCCTCTGCGAAATGGGGATAGAAATTCCGGCCGGCCAGGTTTTCGGCGATCTCGGCTTGCTCGCTCCGGGCAACCGGCGCACGCAGACGATCGAGTGCACGGATGATGGGGAAGTGCTCACAGCGAGCTACGAGCAGGTCAAAGAGCTCTATTTCCAGAACCCTCAATTCGGGTTCTATTTCCTGCGGCTGACCAGCGAGCGGCTCTTCGAGAATATCAGCCGGCTTGAACAGGAACTTGTCCTCAAAAATGAGGCACTTGCGGCCCTTGGCCACAAGCCCGCCTGACGACCGCCGCCATTGTGTTCTGCCATCGTTTTCACATTACTGAAAAATAAAAATGCAAAGCGAGCACCGGCGGCAGCTTTTCTGGGGTTCAACCCGGAAACTGCTATACAGCCTTTTGAATAGTTGACTTTGCGATTGGCGGCTTGTCACTTTAAGCCACTAGCGAATCTGGACGCCGGGCAGTGCAGGATAAACGAACCAACTATCGCAAGCGCATTCTCAAGAACGCGCAAATCGTTCTCAGTGAGAAGGCGCCGAAGCTGGACTGTGCCGTGCGGAATCTTACCGACACGGGAGCCTGCCTTCAGGTGTCGACCACCTATGGTATCCCGGCAACCTTCGATGTCGTGATCGAAGGCGTGCGCCGCCCATGTCGCTCTATTTGGAGGACAGATACAAAGATGGGAATTACGTTCGAGTAGTTCCCGTATTTTCGATATTTAATCGCTATATCGTTAAAATGTGCCTGTGATCTTATGCATTTTGAAAGCCACATCTTAGGATAATGCACTCCTGTGCGCAGGAGCTGCCAATGCGTGATTGGCTGTTTTTGTTGGCCCCACCGGCCCTGATCTTTTATTTTATAGCCCATCCGGACGGTTTCTACGCGTTCGTGAGCTGGGCAAGAATTCTCGTTGGCTGAGCTGGGCTGACTCGGGTCGGCCGCGCGTGGCCGATTACTCGAAGGAAACACCCAACTTTTTGCCGTCCGTCCAGACCACTCTGCAATGTCGGGTTTCCAAATCGCCGTCCACGGTCAGTCGAAAAACCTTCGGCAATCCGAACGTCGTTCCGACGTGAAGACCCGCTCCGACTGACGTCAGATCTTCAACGGTGCAGGGCATTTCCTGCCCGGACGGGCCGAATTTGATCTTTCCACGCTTGTGTGTGGTAACTCGAGCATCTTTTCGGCGGTCAATTGTGATTGACATCAGAGTCATCCAGGCGTGCCTAGGCGTGCTGCGCGGCATCCTTCTCCGGCACGCTCATCTCGGGTTTTCCGGGCAACATGTAGGTGCGTGTGCGCTTGCAGGAATAACAGACATAGGTATTGCGCTGCATATTCCGCACGACCGGATGCGGTGTGACGGCAACGTGGACCATAGCGGTTCGACACTGAGGACACATCGCCTCGGAATCGACTGTAGGGGACACATTCATGTTGGTTACGCTTCTAGGTCAGACAGACTGCACGAAAGGCGTCA
The DNA here is from genome assembly GCA_963831275.1 of uncultured Alphaproteobacteria bacterium. Taxonomy (GTDB): domain Bacteria; phylum Pseudomonadota; class Alphaproteobacteria; order Rhizobiales; family Xanthobacteraceae; genus Pseudolabrys. The sequence goes on from CAWHPN010000004.1 coordinate 77,321, forward strand.
TTCGACGGCTCATCCAAATTAAGTCAGGAAGTTTAAGAATTCATTCATGAGCAAACGGACTGATTTTTAAAAGCAATTCAGTCCTCGCCAGCGGAAATAAACGCTGGCCAAGCAAAAAGGGGGGATGGACCGAGCTATTCACAATCCGTCCCCCCAGGCACCGGGTCAGTAAAGATCGCTGATGTCCTGGCTACGGAGCGACTTTGCGCTGACCGTTGACTGCATCCCGTAAGGATCCACTTGAACGAGGGTCTGCCCATTTGCAGCGGCGGTCGCCGGCGGTGTCGGGCGCAGGGTCAAGCCCGCTGAAATGAGGGCGAGGGTCATGACAGTTATTGCTAAGACACGCATGAGTGACTCCATTGGTTGGGATCAGATAGATTCTGCGGCGTGGCCCCGAATTGCGCGGCTTTACGGGTCACATCCGTTACGGCGAGGGCGATGCGCTCAAAATCCGGGCGGATAAGAGCTCCCGCGCCAGTCAGACGGACAACCGATTGCTTTCGCTCGAACAATGGACTGCCAAGCTCTTGCTCAAGCTGCTGGATGGCGCGGGTGAGGGATGGCTGTGCAACGCCGCAGCGTTTTGCCGCCCGGGTAAAGTTTTGCTCCTCGCACAGCGCGAGGAAATATTCGATCTGTCGCATTTTCACTGGCATGCCTCTCGACTAGCGTGTTGCAAGATCGATTTTGTCGGCGATGAAGGGCCATGCGATGGCGCCTGCGAGAACGAGCCCATAAAATACGAGCCAGATCGTGGCGACCGCGCTTTCGCCGCGGCTGTGGTCTTGCTTGCGTTGCCAGTGCGAAATATGTTTGTCGGTGTTGATTGTTCGCATTGTTATTCTCCCTCACTTACACCGCTATCACGCGGTTGCTCGAACGACGGTGAAGTAGCTCACATTCGCCGCTCGGTTTTGCCGCTGGTTGTGCTCAGCGCGTGCGAGGGTCGGAGCCTGGTCGGGCTAATAGGTTTGTTTTTGATGCTTCCGGGCAATATGCTGCCGTACCGCGGTAAGGAGTATTCGATGTTTTATTCAAAATTTGTTTGGTGAACGCTGCATGGCGATGGGGGCTGGCGATCGTTCTCGAACGAAGCCGTTTGATAAGCATCAACTTCTGCGCGCGCACCCATTTTTCAGGGATTTGGGTGACGCGATCATTGAGCGTCTCGCCCCGCGGGTCATTACGACAAAACTGAAAAAGGGCGCCGTCATATTCCGGAAAGGGGATATCGGCTCGAAGCTTTATGCCGTAGGCACCGGGGCGGTGCGAATCAGCACTCCGTCCGAAGAGGGAAAGGATGCGATTTTCAACCTGGTGGTTCCCGGAGAGCTGTTCGGAGAAATTGCCTTCCTCGATGGCGGACAGCGAACGGCCGATGCAGTCGCAATCGATGACTGCGAGCTGATGGTAATAGAACGGCGCGATTTCATCCCTTTAATTCAAGACAATCCCGAAGTCGCTATCGGGTTGATCAAAATACTTTGCGGGCGCATACGAAAAACGAGCGAGCAGGTCGAAGACATCGTCTTTCTCGATCTTCCAACCCGTCTCGCCAAGGTGCTGTTGCATTTACACCGGCCTTCCGGCACGGCCGCTCCCTCGAGCAAGATCAATGTCACGCAGAGAGAGATCAGTCAGATGATCGGCGTTTCGCGTGAAAGCGCGAACAAACAATTGCAGGCATGGCAACGTAAGAAGTGGCTGAAACTTGAACGCGGCGGGATAATGATTATTGCGCCCCAAGCCCTCCGCGACCTCGTCTCAAAAAGCCCGGATTGACCATCGCTCGGATGTTAAAGGTCACGGCTGGTCATCAATAAAACTGAGCGGACGCGCGACGGTTTCGAGCGGCTTGCCCTCCGCATCGACACTCCATCGCCAGGCGACACATCCGGCAAAAATCATCAATGCCGCGCCCAGCAGGTAACCCCCAAACACGCTTGTGTGTGAGCCTGTATCGATCAACAGCCCGAAGAGTGCGGGTGCGAGGACGCCACCAATGCCCGTGCCGACCGCGTAGAAAAAGGCGATTGCCAATGCGCGAATTTCAAGTGGAAATGTTTCGCTCACCGTCAGGTAAGCCGAGCTTGCAGCTGCAGACGCAAAAAAGAAGATGATCATCCAGCAGGCGGTTTGAGCGACCGCGTCAATTAAGTCACGCATGAATAACCACCCCGTCAACGCAAGAAGGGTGCCTGAGGTGATGTAGGTGAACGCAATCATCCTTCGGCGGCCGATGGTGTCGAACAGACGACCAATCAACACGGGTCCGGCAAAATTGCCGAGTGCGAACGGTAGAAGGTACCACCCGACGTGGCGGGATTCTACGCCGTAAAAGTCGGTAAGAATCAGCGCGTAAGTAAAGAAGATGGCGTTGTAGAAAAATGCCTGTGAGGCCATCAAGGTCAATCCGACCATCGTTCTGCGACGATATTGTTTGAAAAGCGTGCGAGCCACCATGCGAAGCGGTGTCGAACCGCGCGCGCGCAGGCGCACCCGGGGCAAATCAGTTGTTGGGGAGAGCGCGCTGAATTTGCTTTCAATGTCTGACACGACCCGTTCGGCCTCATCAGCGTAACCGTGCGTCATCAGCCAGCGTGGGCTTTCGGGCAGCCAAAACCTCATAAGAAAAATAAGGCTGGCAAGACCGGCACCGATGAGGAAGGCGAGCCGCCAACCAAAGTCCGGATTGATAACCTGGGGATCGAGTAACACCAATGAGCCGATGGCGCCGATGGCCGCGCCAATCCAGAAACTTCCATTGATCATGAGATCGTTCCAGCCGCGAACACGTGCGGGGACAAGCTCTTGAATTGTCGAATTGATCGCCGAATACTCTCCGCCAATTCCTGCGCCGGTGATGAATCGAAAAATCGCAAAGCTTGCGATATTCCAAGAGAAAGCGGTTGCGGCGGTTGCCGTCAGATAAACAGAGAGCGTTATGAAAAATAACTTTTTGCGACCGAGGCGATCAGTGAGCCATCCGAAGAACAAGGATCCAAGGACAGCTCCAGCCAGATAGGCGCTGCTTGCAAATCCGATTTCGGTGTTGGAAAAATGCAGGCTTGGGCTTTCTTTCAAAGCACCGGCCAGACTTCCAGCGAGCGTCACCTCCAGCCCATCCAGAATCCATGTAATTCCAAGCGCCGCGACCACCAGCGTGTGAAAGCGGCCCCATGGCAATCGATCAAGCCGGGCCGGAATGTTGGTTTCGACAATCGGTCCAGATTGCATGATGAATGCGATGTAAACACCGTCGCTTGAATTAACGTCGTTCGATTCGCGCGCGCGAAGAAAGCCCGTATCTCACCCGTACCGCGCGTAACGCAAAATAAATCATGAATCCGCGGACAAAAAAGTTTTAGCGGCCGTTCGATTGCACCTATCAAACGGTCAAATAACGGAAAATCAATGGCTACCCGCTAATTATTTGAAATACTTGATGATGATTGCCCGGAGATTTTGTGGCGTCCATCAGATGATCGGCATTAAAAAAATACGGCCTGCGCTCGTCAGGCATCGATCGGTGCTGCTCGGGGCGCTGCTTGTCGGTCTTGTGTGGACCGCCCTGTTTTATTTCTTCAAAAATGAACACGACAGCGCCGAACGCGCAGCAATTCAAAACTCGACAAATCTTGCAAGCGCGTTTGAAGAGCACCTTTCGCTATCCCTCGGAGAGATCGATGGATCGCTCAAAGCTGTTCGAACGCTCTACGCGCGAGATCCGGATAACTTTGACCTGAGGAATTGGCTGAAATCCAGTGGCGGAACAAACGTTATCGCAAAAATCGGAGTGGTGGACCGTGACGGTCGTGTGAAGCTCGGGAGTGGACTGCCCGCGCGAACCAGAGCCGACGTCCGGGAAACGGAATATTTCCGTACTCAGGCAAATTCGCGTGCCGATGAACTGATGATCGGCAAGCCGACGTTCGAGCCTTCAACAGCGAAATGGTCATTCGAATTGTCGCGGCGCATTGAAGACGGAAATGGGTCGTTCAATGGCGTGGTTGTTGCTTTTCTTGATCCCGAATATCTCATGCGCATTTACAATTCCGTCAATATAGGCAGGTCAGGCTACATACGGATAATTGGACTCGACGGAGCTGTTCGCGCGACCAGCGGGACTTCGCTTTCCATTCTTAGAAAAGACTTTTCGAAAGTTCAATTGATCGAAAAGTATCAATCCGAGAAAGCAGGTTGGTTCTATTCGTCCAGCAATTTGAGCGACAACCTGCAACGCCTGACTGCGTATCGCAAGCTGGATAATTATCCGCTTTTCGTCACAGTGGGCCTTTCAAGCGAAGACATTTTCTCGCAACTCGAGGCCCAGAAGCAGTCGGGTTATTTGGTCGCGGTGGTACTGACGTTGTTGATACTCACCGTGACGGCTTTGAGTGTCAGAGGACAGTTACTGCGCGAAATGGCAAATAAGCACCTTGAGCATAGCAACATGCTTTTGAATGCGACCTTGGCAAACATGCCACAAGGAATTTGCATGTTTGGCGCGGATAAAAAGCTCGTTCTGGCTAACGATCTCTACAGTACAATGTATGGTCTGGATCCGGAAAAACTAAAATCTGGAACAACGTTACCCGAGATTCTGGACGCGCGAATAGCCGCCGGAGGCTGCCCCGAGGATGCAAAAAAATATGTTGCAGATCGGATGGACGAAGCGTTTCGCACGGATCCGGGTTACGTCGTCAACAAGTTGCAGGATGGCCGGTCCCTTGCGGTCAGCAGACGGCCAATGCCCAATGGTGGTTTTGTGGCGGTACACCAGGACGTCACAGCGCACCTGCGTGCTGAGCAGCAGCTGGAAGAAACAAGACAATTCCTGAATTCCATTATTGAGAACATTCCTATTGGGGTGGTTGTGAAGGACGCAAACACGCGCAAGTTCATTCTCGTAAACCGGGCATTCGAGGCGATGCTCAAGGTGCCGAGAAGCGAAGTTCTGGGAAAGACCGTATTCGATATTTATCGCAAGAACGATGCGGAGCGTATCGACGCATCCGACAATGTCGCTCTGACCGGAGAGTTCGGCGCCTGCTCGAACGATTATGAAATCGAGATGCCTGACGGCGAATCACGCGTTCTGGCCACCAGCCGCCTCGTGGCACGCGACAACCGCGGCGTGGCCAGGCACCTCGTTGTCGTCATCGACGACGTCACCGAGCGAAAAAAGTCCGAACAGCGAATTGCCTTCATGGCCCATCATGACGTTCTGACGGGGTTGCCAAACCGTCTGGCCGTGATGGACAAGATAGAGGAGGCGATTGCGCGACACCGCCGGCATGGCGATCAGTTTGCCGTTTTGCTGCTGGATCTCGACCGTTTCAAACATGTCAATGACACCTTGGGCCATGCCATTGGGGATGCGCTGCTGAGGGAAACTGCCGTCCAACTCAAAGCATCCCTTCGCGAAACCGACGTACTGGCTCGTCTCGGTGGTGACGAATTTGCCATTGTGCAAGACAGAGAGAACGACCAGCACGGCGATGCCGGTGGGCTCGCCGATCGCATCATCGAAATCATCTCCGAGCCGTTCCATTTGGAAGGCCACGAAGTCAACATTGCCACAAGTATCGGCGTTGCTCTGGCGCCCGAGCATGCAACCACTTCCGACAGCCTGATGAAAATGGCGGATCTGGCGCTGTATCGAGCGAAGTCGGGAGGACGGAACGGATTTCGTTTCTTCGATCCAGAGATGAGCATGGCCGCAAGCGCACGGCATGAGCTGGAGGGCGAATTGCGGCGTGCAATTCAGCAAGAGGAGCTGGAGCTACACTATCAACCGATCGTCGACACCAAAACGCTCGCTGTTTGCGGTGCCGAGGCATTGATTCGTTGGCGGCACCCGACCAAAGGCATGATCTTCCCCGACGAGTTCATTCCGCTTGCCGAGGAAACCGGGATGATCACCCAGATCGGGGAGTGGTTGTTGCAAACTGCGTGCAGCGAAGCCACGACCTGGCCCGACGACATCAAGGTCGCTGTCAATTTGTCGGCCGTTCAATTCCGCAAGAACAACCTGTTCGACGTTGTGATATGCGCGCTGGCGCAATCGGGATTGGCACCCGAGCGTCTCGAGCTGGAGATTACCGAGACCGCCCTTATTGAATCCGCGACCGAGTGCTTGCCGGTTTTGCGCCAGTTCAAGAATTTGGGCATTGCGGTTGCGCTTGACGACTTCGGCACGGGCTATTCGTCCCTGAGCCAGTTGATGATGTTCCCATTCGACAAGATCAAGGTCGATAAATCTTTTATCCAAAATCTGACGAAGCGCACGGAGTGCGCGGCCATCATTGCGGCGACTTTGACCTTGGCCCGCAGCCTCGACATAGCGACGACCGCAGAGGGCGTCGAAACAGTCGAACAGTATCGACTTTTACGGCTGGCGGGCGTGACATCGCTGCAAGGTTATCTGTTCCAGCCGCCTTGCCCGTCGTCACAGATCAATTTCGATCGCATATATCATTTCCCGGAGATCGAAAATGCAGCGTAGTGCATCAAGCCCCGGGGAAGATCGGCGAAAACACGCTGGTGAACAAAAATCGGCAGTGAATCACCAATCGTTGATAGACGAACTCGAAGCCTCGATTTCGCAAAAAAATATCGGGTCTCGTGCCGACATCCTGCGACAGATAACCGACCTATTTGTCGCCGGCTCGGAATACTTCGACGTGGATCAGCTGGCGCTTTTCGACGATGTCATGAGCCGGCTAGTCAACGAGATTGAACATTCGGCCCGTGTCGCGTTCGGTGAGACGCTTGCGGCTGTTGCGAACGCGCCCCCAAAAATAACGCGAACGCTGGCCCTTGACGATTCAATTGACGTGGCCGGTCCCGTGCTTCGCCGCTCTGACTGTCTCGATGACGAAACGCTCATCACCGGCGCAAAAACCAAAGGGCAAGACCACCTGCTTGCGATTTCCCAGCGCAAGCGGCTGAGCGAAGACGTTACCGACGTTCTGGTTGAACGCGGAGATCAGAAGGTCGTCATCAGCACGGCCGCTAATGCCGGCGCACGATTTTCCGATTTCGGTTATTCCACATTGGTTACACGGTCTGAAAATGACAGCGAGCTTGCGCTCCTGGTTTGGGCCCGGCCGGAAATTCCGCGCGAATATTTGCTGAATTTGTTCGAAACAGCGTCGGAAATGGTCCGGCTCAAATTTGAAAGTGCCGATCGCGGCAAGGCGGATGTGGTACGGGGAATGATCAAGCAGGCGGCTGATCAGATTCAGACAAAATTGCGCGATCATTCGTCGAACTATGCGGCCGCGCGCGCATATGTCGAGCAATTGCACAAGAATGGCGAGCTGACCGAAGCGCAGGTTTGCGAATTCGCCGAGCTTCGAAAATTCGATGAGACCGCGGCGGCGCTGTCTTTGCTGATCGATTTACCGGTTGGCGCGGTTGAGCGGGCGCTGGTCCACGATACTGGTGACCAAATTCTGGTGCTGGCGAAATCGATTGATCTGTCGTGGAAGACGACCAATGCGATTCTGATGCTGCAAAGCCGCACGGGGCACAGGGCGAGCAACGAATCCGGCGAATACCTCGACCGATTCAAGAGGCTAAGGCCGGAAACCGCGCGCTCTGCAATCAAGTTCTATCGGCTGCGCGAACGCGCTGCCAAGGTGCGATAGCGGGTCATATCATGACGGCATTTGCGCAGCGCGCTGACCGGCGGTAGTGCCGGCGATCCTGCCGAATACCGAGCCGGCCATCAGGCCGGTGCCGCCGGGGTAATTGAAGTAGAACAGGCCACCAACGAGTTCACCCGCAGCGTGCAGGCCCGGGATTGCCTGCCCGTCGGTATCGATGACCCGGCCTGATGTATCGATCTTCAGGCCGCCAAAGGTAAAGGTGATGCCGCAGGTCACGGCGTAGGCCTCGAACGGTGGCGTGTCCACTGTGTTGGCCCAATTCGATTTGTTGATTGGAAGACCCTGCGTGCCGCGGCCATCCTTGACGTTCGGGTTGAATGTGATGTCGGTGCGCACCGCCTTGTTGTAGGTCTTGATTGTCTCCAGGGCGCGCTTGGCATCCACGTCATCAAGTTTCTTCACCAGCTCTTCCAGCGTGTCCGCGCGCACCTTGGTGACCTGCTTGATGCGGTATTCATCACGCAACATTGGAATGATCTTGTTGTCGAAGACCTGCCAGGCGAACTGACCGGGTTGCATCAGGATCACGCGGCCATATTTGGCGTAGGTGTAGTTGCGGAAATCCGCACCTTCATCGACGAAACGCTCGCCATTGGCGTTGATCATGATGCCCCATGGATACGAGTGCTTCTGGAAGTTGTCGCCAATCGCGAGATCTCCGAATTCCGGCGCGTTGCGGTCCCAACCGACTGCATGGCAGCCCGACCAATTGCCGGTCGGCATGGCGCCGATGTCGAGGGCCATGCGGATGCCGTCACCGGTGTTAAAGCGGGTGCCACGGATCTTGGCGAGCTCCCAGGTGGGGCCGAGATAACGAGTGCGCATTTCGGTATTGGCCTGGAAGCCGCCGGCCGCCAGGACTACGCACTTCGCCTTGACAGAAACGGTGCGGCCTTCGTGCTTGACCCTTACGCCATGAACGCCGTCATCGTCGGCGATTAATGCCAATGCGCGGGTGTTGTAGGCGACAGTGACGCCATTTTTTCCGGCGATCTTCGTGTGCGCTTCGACCAGGCCAGGGCCGCCGCCCCAGGCTTCGACGGTGAGGCCACCCCAGAACTTGAATTTTCCATCGATCTTGTAAGCCTGCCGGCCATAGATCGGGATGAAGCGGATGCCCTTGTCTTGCATCCAGCGCATCGTGTCCTTGCTGCGCGTGATCAGAAGTTCGCACAGGTCAGGGTCGGTGCGATATTCGGTGACGCGACCCATGTCGTCGAAGAATTTGTCCTGGGTATAAGTGCCGAAGTCGGTATTGGCGACTTCCTGATCTGTCAGATCGGGCATCAGGGCGCGCAGATCGTCGACGCCATCATAGACGCAACGGAATGCGCCGGCCGTGAAGCGGCTATTGCCGCCGGATTCATCCTCCGGCGCGCGTTCCAGCACGAGGACGGAGACGCCGTGCTCGGCCGCTGCATGAGCGGCGCAAAATGCCGCATTGCCGGCGCCGACTACGATGACGTCACTTGAAGAAGGCAACATGATTTCTAACCCATAGTGTCGATTGGCCGTCGGCTGGTTGTGTGTGCAGTCGCAAGACTGGTATGGCAGGGACGGTCCAAATAGCGTTTAAACCGGTACGTATCAGCATATTGAGAGGGGCGGACAGTTATCGCCAAATTTGCTGTTTCGTCAAAGCCTCCAAAATGGCTGAACCAAATAGCGTTTCGCAATGTTAAAAGTGGGGCCCATGCAGTCAAAAAGCGTTCTTCGATGAGCGAAACGTTGGCAGTCATCTGTGTTCTGGTGTGGCTTTATCTGATTGCGGGCCGTGGCGCTTTTTGGCTTGGCCATGTCCGCGACACAGATCGGGGAGGTTCCGATCAGCAGCAGTGGCCTGCCGTGGTCGCTGTCGTTCCGGCCCGCAATGAATCGGACTATATCACCGCAAGTGTCCGGTCCCTCCTGCAGCAGGACTATGCGGGGCCATTGAGCATTGTCGTCGTGGATGATGACAGCAGTGATGACACGGCGGCGAAGGCCGCGTCACAAGTCATGGCCCATCGCCAGGTGACCGTGGTCAAGGGCAAGCCCCCACCGCAGGGGTGGACGGGAAAATTGTGGGCGCTCGAGCAGGGCATTGATGCGGCCGAGACATTGCGACCGGACTATCTGCTGCTGACGGACGCGGATATCGTGCACGCACCCGACACCCTTAATTGGCTTGTGAAGCAGTCGTTGGCCGGACGATTTGTGCTCACCTCATTGATGGCAAAGCTGCGCTGCGAGAGCTTGGCCGAACGCACTCATGTACCGGCCTTCATTTATTTCTTTCAAATGCTATTTCCGTTTACGTGGGTCCGCCGGTCCGCTTCAAGTGTCGCGGCGGCGGCGGGTGGGTGCATGCTTGTCCGCGCAGATGCGCTTGCGCGTGCGGGCGGCATCGCAGGAATTAGCAACGCATTGATCGATGATTGTTCGCTGGCGGCAAAATTGAAAGCGATCGGCCCGATCTGGCTTGGTCTGACCGACCGCGTCCGCAGCGTCCGGCCTTATGACACGCTGGTGGATGTCAAGCGCATGATTTCGCGCAGCGCGTATGCACAGCTCCACTACTCGCCTGTGCTCCTGGCCGCGACAACCGTCAGTATGGCAATAACTTTCATCGTTCCGCCGCTGCTTGCAATCTTTGCCACTGGTTTGCCGCAGTTGTTCGGATTCCTTGCCTGGTTCGCGATGGCATTATCTTACATCCCAACCTTGCGGTTCTATCGGCTCTCGCTTCTTTGGAGCTTTGCTCTTCCGGCAATTGCTTCGCTTTATCTGTATTACACTTTGGATTCCGCGTATCAGTATTTGCGAGGGCGGGGTGGCCAGTGGAAGGGACGCATTCACGCCGATGCGCCAAGGCTGCAATGACCTATAGCGGCGAACTACGATCCGGCAAGGGCGCACACGACGAGAATTTTCCTGTGGCCTCTCGATTGATCAAGCGGCGGCATCGTCCTGCCATTCTGGCGTTTTACGAATTCGTGCGGGTTGCGGACGACATTGCCGATCATTCGCAATTAACAAGCGACGAAAAAATTGCCCGGCTGGACCGCCTGGAAGCCAGTCTGCTGGGCAAAGGTGGTGACGAACCGGAGGGATTGCAGTTGCGTGCAGTTCTCAACAGCCGGGGCTTGTCGGCGCGCCATGCGCAAGACCTGCTGAATGCATTCCGGCAGGACGCCACAAAACTCCGCTACGTGAATTGGGAGGATCTGATCGACTATTGTTCGCGCTCGGCGATGCCCGTCGGCCGTTTTGTGCTCGACGTGCATGGTGAGAGCAGGGATACCTGGCCCGCATCGGATGCGCTTTGCGCGGCGCTACAAATCATCAATCATTTGCAGGATTGCGCAAAGGACTACAGGGCACTCAATCGGGTTTACATTCCACTCGATGCGATGGAGGCAAACAACATTGGCGTGGACGCACTCAGCGCGTCCCAGGCAAGCCCCGGGCTGCGAAATTGCCTGCGAGGGTTGGTCGACCGTACGTCGGCCCTGCTGGGTGAAAGCCAGGGGCTCGAACCGAAGGTCGGTGACACACGGCTTGCGCTTGAGATTTCGGTCATCCAGTCGCTTGCACGCCAGCTGCTGACAATTCTCTCGGTCCGTGATCCCTTGTCGGAGCGCGTGCACCTGAGCAAAGCCGAGGCGCTGGCTGCGGCTGTAAATGGAAGTGGACGCGCTATACTGCGTCGGCTCCTGCGGACCGTGGCGCCGGCGCACCGATATCAAACCCCATGAACATCCAAATTTCACAACCGGCAAGTTCCTCTCCGGCTGCAAATCGCGCCGGAGGCAGCTCCTTCTACCTCGCGATGCGAATTCTCAGCCGCGAGAAAAGAGAGGCGATGTTCGAGATCTATTCGTTTTGTCGTGCCGTTGACGATATTGCCGACGAGGAGGGGCCACGACCGCAACGGCTCGCGCTCCTGGCGGAATGGCGCAAAAATATCGAAGCGCTCTATTCCGGCGGCAGTGTGCCCGCTGGCCTTGAGAAACTCGCGAATTCCATTGCCCGGTTTGGGCTGCGCAAGGATGATTTTCTTGCAGTTATCGACGGCGTCGAAATGGACGCGCGCGCTGACATTCAGGGTCCAAGTCTGAAGGAGCTCGATCTTTATTGCGACAGGGTTGCCTGTGCCGTCGGACGATTGTCGGTCCGGGTCTTCGGCATGAACGACGATGGCGGTAGGGCGCTCGCGCACCACCTTGGTCGCGCTCTGCAGCTCACCAATATCTTGCGTGATATAGACGAAGATGCCGGCATCGGCCGTCTTTATCTGCCGCAGGAGGCACTGGAACGCGCCGGCATCGGCAGCACCGATCCAAAGACGGTTGCTTCAAGTCCTCAAATAGGCACGGTTTGCGCTTTCATCGTCGAACGCGCGCGCGGACACTTCGCCAAAGCGAAAGAGATCATGGCTGCCTCTCCACGCCCGGTCGTGCGCGCGCCGAAAGTCATGGGCGCGGTCTATCGTCAAATGCTCGAAGACATGGTGGCGCGGGGCTGGGCACCGCCACGGAACAGGGTTCGCGTCAACAAATCGTATTTATTGTGGATTGCGTTGCGGCATGCATTCCTCTGACGCGGGTACAATCCACATTATCGGCGCGGGTTTGGCGGGGCTTGCCGCTGCCGAACGTTTGTCGCGATCGCGTCGATCCGTGGCAATCCATGAAGGGACTGCTCAAGCCGGGGGCCGATGCCGTTCGTACTACGATCAGTCCACCGGGATGTTGATCGATAACGGCACCCACCTTTTGTTGTCTGGAAATCACGCCGCGCTTTCTTTCACCGAAGCGATCGGGTCACGAGCGGGTTTGCATGGGCCCGAAAACGCGCAATTTCCTTTCATGGATATTAAGAGCGGCGAACAGTGGACCTTGCGATTTGGTGACAGCCGCTTTCCCTGGTGGGTATTCGACAAGGATCGACGCGTGCCGCAAACGACCGTTGTCGACTACTTGCTGCTTGCCCGTCTCGCGTGGTCATCGGTCGATAAGCCGATTGGGGAGGTCATGAATTGCGGTGGCCCCATCTATGAGCGCTTTCTCGGGCCTTTGTTGCTTGCAGCACTGAACATCGCCCCGCGCGAGGGTTCGGCGAAACTTGCCGGCGCACTTGTCCGCGAAACGCTGGCGCTGGGCGGTCAAGCCTGCCGCCCGCTGTTGGCGTACGAGGGGCTGGGAAGCGTGTTTGTCGAGCCTGCAATCGCCCATTTGCAGCGACAAGGGATCGCAATCGCGTTTGAGGACGAGCTGGTTGCGCTGAGCTTTGCAAAGGGGCGCGTGTCGGAGCTTAAATTTGCCAAGCAGGTGGTCGATCTGGGTGCAAATGACGCCGTTATTCTTGCGGTCCCGCCGTATGTTGCGACAAGCCTTGTGCCTGACCTCGTGGCGCCCACATCATTTCGAGGCATCGTGAACGCGCATTTCCGTGTGGATCCACCGGCTCATTTGCCGCCGATGCTTGGTGTCATCAACGGGGTTTGCGAATGGGTATTTCCGTTGTCTGGCCGGATTTCGGCCACGATCAGCGACGCCGGCCGTTTTTTTGACCTGCCGCGAGCGGAATTGGCCCAGTTGATATGGAATGACATTGCAAAGATTGCAGGCCTGCCAGCAAGTCTTCCACCTTGGCAGATCGTTCGCGAGCGTCGTGCTACTTTTACCGCGACACCCGAACAGAATGCCCGGCGTCCTGAAGCGAAAACGTCGTGGGACAACCTGTTTCTGGCCGGCGACTGGACGCAGACGGGCCTTCCCGCGACCATCGAAAGCGCGGTTCGCTCGGGTTACCGGGCAGCCGATCTTGTCAATCATCGCTTGCGGGTTGCCGCATGACGGCCATGGATACAGGCCAGCGTTTGTCACCGCGAGCGGTCAATATCGAGCCAGCAATCGCGAGCGCGGGGAGAGCCCTGTCTGAATGCCAGGTCCATGACGGGCATTGGGTTTTCGAATTGGAAGCTGATGCGACAATCCCTGCCGAATATGTGCTGCTGAGGCACTACCGCGACGAGCCGATCGATGCGGTGCTCGAGCGGAAAATCGCCGTCTATCTTCGCCGCATTCAGGGCCAGCACGGCGGGTGGCCGCTTTACTATCAGGGCGCCTTCGACATGAGCGCGAGCGTGAAGGCATATTTCGCGCTCAAGATGATCGGCGATCGTCCGAATGAGGCCCACATGCAGAGGGCCCGCGAGGCGATCCTTGCCCGGGGAGGTGCGGTCCATTGCAACGTATTCACCCGTGCGCTGCTCTCGCTGTACGGAATTTTGGAGTGGGGAAGCGTGCCGGAAATGCCGGTCGAAATCCTGCTGCTTCCGCGCTGGTTTCCGTTTCATCTTTCAAAAGTATCGTACTGGGCCCGTACGGTGCTCGTGCCGCTGCTGGTTCTGCAAGCTTTGCGCCCACGCGCAAAGAACCGGCTTGGCGTTAAAATTGACGAATTGTTTCTGGAATCGCCCTTGTCGATCGGACGGGCAGCGAAAGCACCGCATCAACGTTGGGTCTGGTTTGCGTTCTTTCGCGCCATTGATTTCGTGCTCCGGCCGGCGGTCAAGCTTTTTCCGAAAAGCGTGCGTCAGCGTGCCATCGACCGGGCTGTGGCATTTGTGACCGAACGGCTGAACGGCGACGACGGTCTGGGAGCAATTTTTCCCGCCATGGCGAATGCAACAATGATGTTTGACGTGCTCGGCGCAAAGGCAAAGGCCGCTATTGCACGCCAGTCGATCGAGAAATTGCTCATCGTCAAAGATGGCGAGGCCTACTGCCAGCCCTGCGTCTCGCCGGTATGGGACACCGGGCTTGCTTGCCAGGCTTTGTTGGAAGTCGGCGACGAAAAGGCCCGCGCCAGTGCGATCCGCGGGCTCGACTGGCTGCTGCCCTGCCAGGTTCTCGACATTGCCGGGGATTGGGTCACCCGGCGGCCGCAACTGCGGCCCGGTGGCTGGGCCTTTCAATATGCAAACCCGCACTATCCAGACCTCGACGATACCGCTGTTGTCGTGATGGCGATGGACCGCGCCCGCAGGGAGGGCGCGGGGGGCCAATATGACAAAGCCATCGATCGGGCCGTCGAATGGGTGATCGGTATGCAAAGCCGCAATGGCGGATGGGCAGCATTCGACGTGGATAATATCTACGACTATCTCAACAATATTCCATTCGCCGACCACGGAGCGCTGATCGACCCGCCGACCGAGGATGTTACGGCTCGCTGCGTTTCCATGTTGGCGCAACTCAAAGAGACGTCGGATGGTCGAGGCCATGCTTTGTCGCGGGGCGTTGAGTATCTTCTCGCCACGCAAACCAGGGATGGAAGCTGGTATGGGCGTTGGGGACTGAATTATATCTACGGGACCTGGTCCACCCTTTGCGCGCTCAACGCCTGCGGCATGGACCACGGTCGCGTAGAAATCCGCAGGGCCGTGAATTGGCTCATCGCCATTCAAAACCCCGACGGCGGTTGGGGCGAAGATGGCTCAAGCTACAGGCTGGACTATCGCGGCCACGAACCGGCCACCAGCACATCATCGCAGACGGCCTGGGCACTTCTTGGGCTAATGGCCGCCGGCGAAGTCGATCACCCGGCGGTTGAGCGGGGTGTGCAATATCTTTCGCAACAGCAGGCTAAAGATGGTTTCTGGGCCGAAGACCGGTTTACCGCGACCGGCTTTCCCCGCGTTTTCTATCTCCGGTATCACGGCTATCGTAAATTCTTCCCGCTGTGGGCGCTCGCCCGCTATCGCAACTTGCGAGCGGGTAATGACGCGCGGGTCGCTTTCGGAATGTGACGGTCACCGGGCCAATGAATTAAACCGGGCTTTTTGATCGCCGTTGAGCTTGAGATAAAAATCATCAAACGCGATTTGAAGGGTTGTCGCCGCATAGTTGACGGCTGTCAGTTGATCGTCTGCCGAATCCAGGCGTGCCATGGGGTCGCGCGCGATCGGTTGTGCACATGAGGCGATCATGAGTTTGGCCATGTCCGTCGAAGCCTTGTGGAAATTTTCAAGGCTCGCCGCCTGCTCTTTGGTCGGGCGAACCCTCATCTCAATTTCCTTGACCAGGCGTTCGGCCTTTTCGACATTCTGCGATGCGCAGGCTTGATACTGCTTGTTCATCCCGGTGTTGGCGCTTTTTGCGTCCGGACGCGAAGTGGGTTGGACTTGCTGGCTCACAAAGCCGTTCTTCTGTGTCGTTGTAAGAGAGTCGTAGAAAACTTTGACCGGCTCGCGTATCGATATGCCAGCGTCACGGACCGACCATAATGTCTGGATCAGTGCTCGCAACCGATCGGGGGGTGCGAGCCCGCTCAGCCCGGAGCAATTCGTTCTGATATTTTTGGCCGACTGGCCCACTGCCAACTGAAGTTTATCAAGCGCTGCACGTTGGTCATCGGACAGTTGCAGTATTTGTTGGACGCGGCCGGCCGGCCAATTGCCGTCCGGTGCGGGCGTGCTGTCGCATGGATCCGTCGAACTCTCGTTGTTTGCGTCGCTTTTGACGGCGCTGCCCGTGGTGGCGGTCCGAGCAAGCGATCGCGGCAAATCGAAGCGGCCCGTGATGGTGTCCGAAATCACGTCGAAACCACGCGCGCGAAGGCGCGATGCATAGTCATCCGGCCAGAAAGTAAATCCGACGACATCCTCATATGCATGGGACCACGCCGGAGGGCCGACCCAGCCAAGGCGCGATCCGCTCGTTGATAAGGTCTCGTTTGGGTTGGGCGCGGCTGCGCGCGCTTCAGTGGCCGCGCGATGGTGCCGGCCACGTGGAAAGTGACCGAAATTTCCGAGCATTTGCCGGAAGGGCCGCGTCATCCCGCCAAGAACGCCCTGCGGCGACAGCTGGGCATGGGCAATTTCGGCGGGCGCGATGGTGGCGCCGAGGGTGGCAATCAGAAGAATGGTGCGCCCGCGCATGGCCGGAATCCGGTGGCTTTAACGAGTGTTCGAGCACTGGGTGCGTACATAACGGGCAATTGCGCCCGCAAGTTCCATTCAACCTGTTCGAAGCGCGTGCCCGGTCATCCGACCTTGAGCAATTCGGGTTTTTCCTTTGTCGTGCGAATTTCTTCCAGCTTTTGCTCGACGTGCTTCGAAAAAACGTATTGCGCGGGCCTTTGGCGATCGAGAGGGATCTCCGCCTTCATGGCGCCCTCAGTGCCGACACCCCGCAGGCTCATGGCCAAGGCCTTCATGGGATGCGCAACAGCATCCTGGACCGCCGAAGCTTCATAGCCGGAATGCACCATACAGTCGGCGCACTTCTCGTAATTTCCGGTGCCGTAGCTGTCCCAGTCGGTGTCGTTCATCAGTTCATTGAAGGTGGGGGCGTACCCTTCGCCGAGCAGATAGCAGGGCTTCTGCCAGCCGAAGATGGTCCGGGTCGGATTGCCCCAGGGCGTACAGTGGTAGGTCTGATTGCCGGCGAGAAAATCCAGAAACAGGCTGGACTGGCTAAACGACCATTTTTTCCCGTTTGGCCCGCGCTTGAAAACATCTCGGAAGAGCTGCTTGGTCTTGCCACGGTTCAGGAAGTGTTGCTGATCGGGTGCGCGCTCGTAGGCATAGCCCGGCGACACGGTAATGCCGTCGACGCCTAAAGCCATGGCGGTGTCAAAGAAGGCGGCGACACGGTCCGCCTGCGCGGTGTTGAAAAGAGTGCAATTGATATTGACGCGAAAGCCGCGCTCCTTGGCGTGCTTGATCGCCGTTACGGCGCGATCATAGGTGCCCGGCTGGCAGACCGAGTGATCGTGCATTTCCTTGTCGCCGTCGAGATGCACCGACCAGGTGAAAAAAGTGCTTGGCTCGTACTGCGAAAGCTTCTTGTCCATAAGCAGCGCGTTGGTGCACAGGTAGACGAATTTTTTCCGTGCGACGATACCGCGCACGATTTCCGGCAGTTGCTTGTGTAGCAATGGTTCGCCGCCGGCGATTGATACGACCGGCGCTCCGCATTCGTCGACCGCATGCAGAGCGTCCTTGACGGACATGTTCTGGTGCAAGATTGGATCCGGATAGTCGATCTTGCCGCAGCCCGCGCAAGCGAGATTGCACCGAAACAGCGGCTCCAGCATCAGTACCAGAGGATAACGCTTGCGACCGGTGAGACGCTGGCGAACGACGTAGCTACCGACAAAAAGTTTCTGAAGAAGAGGTATGCCCAAGATCACTATCCTTGCTGATTTGTTGAGCGCCGGTCACGTCGAGCAGTTCGACCGGAACCCTGAATTCGATGTGTTCATCCTGTCCCGGCAAGGTGAAGACCTCCACCGGCTCGACCGCACGCAGCGCGTTGATTACGTCACGTACCATGACTTCGGGAGCCGAAGCACCGGCTGTAATGCCAACAACCTCGACATTGTGCAACCACCCCGGCTTGATTTCGCTGCCATTGGCGATCAGATGGGTGGGAACGCCGGCTTCGACGCCAATTTCACGCAGGCGATTGGAATTTGAGCTGTTTTGCGCGCCGACCACGAAAATCACGTCGACCAGCTCGGTCAACTCAAGCAAGGCAGTTTGGCGGTTCTGTGTCGCGTAACAGATGTCCTGTGTGCCCGGGCCGACGACATCCTTGAAGCGGCGGAACAAGGCCGCAATGATTCCTTTGGTGTCATCGACACTCAGCGTCGTCTGGGTCACATAAGCAATCGGAGTATCGTCCGCGAGATCAAGGCCGCCCACATCGGCTTCGGTTTGCACGAGGATGACCGGTCCGGGAATCTGTCCCAGCGTGCCTTCGACCTCAGGGTGACCCGCGTGTCCGATCAAAATGACGGTCCGGCCGTTGCGCAGATAATGGCGACCCTGCGCATGCACCTTCGACACCAGAGGGCACGTGGCATTGAGCACGCGCAATCCGCGCTCGGCCGCTTCGTTCTGGACCTTTTTTGCCACGCCATGTGCGCTGAAGATCGTGATGGCGTTTGGTGGCACCTCTGACAATTCTTCTACAAAGCGGGCGCCACGCGCCTTGAGCGCGTCTACGACCCATTTGTTGTGCACGATTTCATGGCGCACGTAGACCGGCGGGCCGTATTTATCGAGCGCGCGTTCGACTATTTCGATCGCGCGCACGACTCCTGCGCAGAACCCGCGCGGTTTCGCCAGAATAACCTTCATACCGCCGACCCCTTGGCATGCCCGTTCATTGCCTTGGCCTGGCGGCGCTGTTGCACGCGTTGGGCGAGGACCGCAATTTCGGCGGGTTGCAGCTCCGGAGCATGCCGCGACCCGAACACGTCGAAGACCTTGTTGATAATACCGTTGGCATCGAGTCCGGCCTTGGCATACATCGCCGGCGGGCTGTCGTGATCGATGAAGACATCAGGCAACATCATGCTGCGGACCTTGAAACCGGTGCGTTCAAGCGCGCCCGAGTCACTGAGCAGCTGCATCACCTGCGCGCCGAAGCCACCGATTGCGCCTTCCTCGATCGTAATGAGCAATTCATGCGAGCGCGCGAGCTGCAGGATCAGCTCCCGGTCGAGCGGCTTGGCAAAGCGCGCATCGGCGACTGTCGTCGAGATCCCATGCGCGGCCAGCATTTCCGCAGCCTTGGTACATTCGGCAAGCCGCGTGCCAAGCGATAGGAGCGCGACCGTGTTGCCTTGCGTGATGATGCGGCCTTTGCCGATCTCCAATGGCACGCCCGCTTCAGGCATGACGACACCCACGCCGTCGCCACGTGGATAGCGGACGGCACAGGGCCGATCGTCTATCGCGACCGCGGTTGCAACCATGTGGACAAGCTCTGCCTCGTCCGCTGCCGCCATGAGCACAAAATTGGGCAGACAGCCGAGGTAGGCCAGATCGAAGGACCCGGCATGGGTTGGTCCATCAGCGCCCACCAAGCCTGCCCGGTCCATCATGAATCGGACGGGCAAGTTTTGTATTGCGACGTCATGGACGACCTGATCGTAGGCGCGCTGAAGGAAGGTTGAGTAAATCACAACGAATGGCTTATAGCCCTGCGTGGCCAAGCCAGCCGCAAAAGTAACGCCATGTTGTTCAGCAATTCCCACGTCGAAGGCTCGTTCGGGAAATGCCTTGGCAAAAATATCGACACCCGTTCCACCGGGCATTGCTGCCGTGATCGCGACGATGCGATCGTCTTTTTTCGCTTCCTTCACCAGGCTTTCGCCGAACACTTTCGTGTATGAAGGTGCGTTGGAGGCGCCCTTTTGTTGCTTGCCGGTCGCAACATCGAACTTAACAACGCCGTGATATTTGTCCTGCGAGGCCTCGGCCGGTGCGTAGCCTTTGCCTTTCTGCGTGCGTACATGCACGAGGAACGGTCCATTATCGGCGTTGCGGACATTCTCCAGCACGGGTAACAACTGATTGAGGTCGTGCCCGTCGACAATTCCGACGTAGTAAAATCCAAGCTCCTCGAACAAGGTCCCGCCCGTAACAAACCCACGGGCCAGTTCTTCGGCGAGCGACGCCTTTTCTTTGAAGAACTTAGGGAGATGGTCGGCGAATTGTTTGCCAATGCCGCGCAACGACATGTACATCGGGCTCGACAACAGGCGAGTGAGATAATTCGACATTGCGCCGACCGGCGGCGCAATCGACATCTCATTGTCGTTGAGGATAACGATCAGCCGCCGGTTCATCGCGCCGGCATTGTTCAGGGCCTCGTAAGCCATGCCGGCGGAGATTGCACCATCGCCAATTACGCAGATGACATTGTGCTTTTGACCTGCGAGGTCGCGGGCCACAGCCATACCCAATCCAGCCGAGATCGAAGTCGACGAATGGGCGGCCCCAAAGCAGTCGTATTCGCTTTCCGAGCGCTTGGTGAAACCGGACAGTCCGCCGCCTGTACGCAAGGTGCGGATGCGGTCCCTCCGGCCCGTCAAAATCTTGTGCGGGTAGGCTTGATGGCCGACGTCCCATATGAGTTTGTCGTTTGGCGTGTCAAAGATGTAATGAAGAGCCACCGTCAGTTCGATTACACCGAGGCTGGCGCCCAGGTGACCGCCGGTTACCGCAACGGCATTAATGGTCTCGGCCCGCAATTCATCGGCAACCTGCTGAAGGTGCCGCGCATTGATATGGCGGAGATCGGCCGGTGTCCTGATTGAGTCGAGGATGTTTGAAGTTGATGTCGTCTGGAAGTCACCGTTGGGCGCCGTCATGCTGTAAATACCTTCCCCACTGAACTCGGAGATGCTCGTGCCCTTGGCAAGAACTCGCGGAATATTTTCTGTCGCCCAATACGAGCTTTGCCGGCTTTGCTACGAAGACACTCAGTCTGCGTCAATCAATGACGCAAATATAAGTTCCAAGCAGAAAGCATTGATAATATTGCTCCCGAGCGCAAGTGGGGAGTTCCCGATGCCGCGGAGCGAATATTTGCCATGCTAAAGTCGTCTGTTACCGCAATCGTCAATTTCTGTACTCGATTCCCTTGGCCGATCATTGCTTTAGCCTTGGCTGCGGCAATTGGTGCAACGGCCTATTCGGCCCAACATTTTGCCATCAATACCGACGTCAACAAGCTGATCTCTCGTGAACTTGATTGGCGCAAACGTGAAACAGAATTTGAAAAGGCATTTCCAGGGCATTTTGGGTCCACTCTAGCCGTCGTGGAGGCGCCCACGAC
The DNA here is from genome assembly GCA_963831275.1 of uncultured Alphaproteobacteria bacterium. Taxonomy (GTDB): domain Bacteria; phylum Pseudomonadota; class Alphaproteobacteria; order Rhizobiales; family Xanthobacteraceae; genus Pseudolabrys. Next base: position 98,625 of record CAWHPN010000004.1, read on the forward strand.
GGAGTATGCGTCGCGTGCCGCGGCAGATTTGGCGACGCAGCTCAAGACCCGACCACGCCTCTTTCGTTCAATCGATGACATTGCCGGTGGTGAATTTTTTGCGCGCAACGGGTTGTTGTACCAGCCGACTGAGGATGTCGCAGGCTTTACAAAAGGCCTGGGACAGGCAGCGCCTCTTGTCGGCACGCTTGTCGGGGACCCCAGCCTGCGCGGTCTCACGCGCACGCTCTCATTGGGTCTTATCGGCGTGCAAAACCAGATGCTTAAACTCGATGCCTTGGCCCGGCCTTTGACGATGGCTTCGGCGACTATTGAAAACGCGCTAGCGGGACGGCCCGCATCGTTTTCGTGGCAGGCGATGTTGAACGGCCAGGATGCGACGCCAAGCGACGTGCGCAGACTTATCGAAGTGCGTCCTGTGCTCGATTTTTCCGCGCTTCAACCCGGCGCAGCATCGAGTAGCGCCATCCGCCAGGCCGCTTCTGACTTGCAGCTTGCGAAGAAGTACCAGGCGCGCGTGCGGCTCAGCGGCTCGGTACCGATGGCGGACGAAGAATTCGCAACGGTTCAGCAGGGCGCCCTGGAAAATGCCATTGGCACAATCATTATTGTACTGACGATCCTTTGGCTGGCGCTTAAGTCGGCCCGTATCATTGTCGCGGTGTTCATCAATCTCTTCGTTGGATTGGTCCTTACGGCCGCGCTTGGCCTTATGATGGTCGGCGCGTTGAACATGATATCGGTGGCATTCGCGGTTTTATTTGTCGGCCTCGGTGTGGACTTCGCCATTCAGTTTTGCGTGCGCTATCGGGCCGAGCGCCACGATGTTGCGGACCTCCGTCCCGCATTGAGCAAAGCGGCAGAAAAGATTGGCGTGCCCTTGACGCTCGCAGCGGCGGCCGTGGCGGCCGGATTTCTCTCCTTCCTTCCGACTGACTATCGCGGCGTATCGGAGCTGGGTGAAATTGCCGGCGCCGGCATGTTGATCGCGTACGGCACCAGTATAACGTTGCTGCCGGCGCTCCTTACGATTTTCAATCCAGCCGGCGAGCCCGAGCCCATCGGGTATCACGCGCTCGCACCGGTCGACCGATTCATACAGGACTATCGCGTTCCAATCATCGCCGGCACGCTGGCGGTCGCGGTGTTGGGGTCGCCGCTGCTCTACTACCTGACCTTTGACTTTGACCCCATCCACCTGCGCAGCACGCAGACAGAATCGATTTCAACTTTGCTCGATCTCGGAGGCGATCCCCGCGCAGGGTTAAACACGGTCAACGTTGTCACGTCCTCGCTCGATGAGGCGTCGGCCACCGCCGAAAAATTGCGGACCATCCCCGAGGTTTTGCAAGCCAGGAGCTTGCTCAGTTTTGTGCCGCAGGATCAGGACAAGAAGCTCGCCCTGATCAAGGATTTCGCGCGCCAGATTGCACCGGCCTTGCAAAAGCCCGGGTCAAGCAAGCCGCCAAGCGATGATGAAAACATCGCTGCGCTCAACGGCATGGCTGACCAGCTCAACAAGGTTGCCGGGGCAGCAAAAGGGCCCGGCGCCGACGCAGCCAGGCGCCTCGCAGGTGACATGGGGAAACTGGCTCAGGCGGATGGGCAAACGCGAAACTTGGTACAAGAGGCGTTTATCGTCCCGTTCGAAACCGACACCGCTCAATTGCGCGGATTCCTTGGCGCCGAACGGGTCACCAAGGACAATTTGCCGCAATCGCTCAAGCAGCAATGGGTCGCGGCTGACGGGCGCGCGCGCGTCGACGCCGCACCCAAGGGTAACACCGACGATACAGAGGTTCTGCGATCGTTCGCTCGCGCGGTTCTCGTGGTTTACCCCAACGCAACCGGCGGGCCGATTTCAATTCTTGAGTCGAGCCGTACTGTCGTCCGAGCGTTTCTTGAAGCCGGATTTTATGCGCTGATTTCGATTGCGATCCTGCTTTGGATCGTGTTGCGCCGCTTCGGCGACGTGTTGCTCACACTGGTCCCGCTTCTGTTGGCCGGCGTTGTGACGCTTGAAATATGCGTGTTGATCGGAATGCCACTCAACTTCGCGAATATAATCGCGCTACCTCTGCTTTTGGGCGTCGGCGTCGCATTCAAGATCTACTACATCATGGCTTGGCGTTCCGGCCGCACCGATCTGCTGCAGTCCAGCCTGACACGCGCAGTGATCTGGAGTGCTTTAACGACGGCAACCGCGTTCGGAAGTCTGTGGCTCTCTCAACACCCCGGCACATCGAGCATGGGCAAGCTGCTGGCCTTGTCGTTGGTATGCACGTTGGCTGCCGCGGTGCTATTTCAGCCCGCGCTCATGGGAAAGCCCCGAAGAGCCAAGCGCTCGTGAGCATACGTCATCGCTCGTTTCAGGCGTGCTGCCGGTTGTTGCCTTCCGATTGTTCGACGATTTTGTCGCCGGGCGTTGCGCAGGAGGCGGGGCCGTGTCCTGCGGCTCGAAACGTGTCCAGTTTTCACCGCCGCATAAAAAGCCGAGAAAACAGCCTTGCACCCGCAGCGTATTCGGATCGACGAGGCTGATGTTGGCGGAATATGTGTGGCCGTCCTCTGAATTATAGATCTGCCCTTCCCATTTGTTCACTTTGTCAGGTGCCATACCGAGCAGAATTGGCATCCCGAGCGTAGGACGGGACCTGAGGTTAGGATCCGGATTCTTGCGATCGGTGCCTGGTTTGGCTTCCCAGCTCACCACGCCCCAGAGCCGTCCATCGCAGTCGACTATTTTTATGCGTGCCACCTGCTGGGCGACCGTCCATTCGCCGATCGGACCCGGCGGGGTTGTCTGAGCCGGCTGACCCGCCGGAATTTGAGAGGTTTGGGAAAATGCATGACTGCTAGCGGCAAGCCAGACCACAAAAGCAGCACATGACAATGGGGCGTAACAGGAACGAAAATTGCTTTTGATCGACACCTGGAAATCCTGAAATTTCAGACGCGGAAAGAAGACGTCTATCATTGGAACTAGTCAAAGTCGCGGCGGTTTCTTCACGCCATTGCCAAATTTCAGTAGAATGGAACTTCAGGAGTTCTTTTTGAGCACGCTGGCCTTTTCAGAAGATTTTGTGGTGGAGCTTACACCGCCCGCGCCGGTACCCCGCGCTCGACCTCTCGGTCCGATTTCGCTTCTCCGCGTTCTCGCGAACAATCCCCTCGAAGCCTGGACGTCGGTTGATTTCGAACAGCCGATTGTGACGAGGGGCATGTCCATAGGACGCGTCGCGGTCGTAAACGATCCAGCGGCAATTCGCCGCGTACTTTTCGATAATTGCGAAAATTACCGGAAAGACTGGTTGCAACGCCGCGTCTTGTCGGCCGGTCTGACCGGGGGACTGCTGACCGCCGAAGGCCAGAACTGGCGGATGCAGCGCCGGGTCCTGGCGCCGCTGTTCGCGCGGAAATCCGTCATGAACTTCTCCGCTGCAATGCTCGCAGTTGCCAATGGGCTGGCCGAGCGTCTCGGCAAGCGCGAAGGCGAAGTGGTGGACCTTGCGGTCGAGGGGACTCGCGCGACATTGGAGGTGTTGGAACGAACTATCTTTTCCGATGGGTTCGGACGGGCGCCTGAAGAGATCCGTCTGGCGATGAAAACCTACTTTGATACGATCGGGCGTATCGACCCGTTCGATATGCTGGGAATTCCCGACTTTGTTCCGCGGCCCAGGCGCTGGAAATTGCGGCCCGCGCTTAAAGTTTTTGAGTCTGCAATCGACACGATGATTTCGGACCGGCGGGATCGCATTGGCAAGAAATCCTGAAAGTGCACCGCGCGATATTCTTACCTTCCTGCTCGAAGCGGCGGATCCGGAAACAGGGGAGTCCCTAACCGAAACGGAAGTTCGCGCAAATATCCTGACCTTTATCGCCGCGGGCCACGAGACCACCGCCAATTGTATCAGCTGGGCGCTCTACCTGCTGTCTCAATCGGTCACTTGGCGAGACCGCATCCGAGCCGAGGCCGACCGGGAACTTGATGGGCCTGTTGAAAGCCTCGCCGACCGGCTGACCGACACCCGGGCGGTGATCGATGAAACCAACCGGCTTTACCCTCCGATTTCTGCCATTAGTCGCGTGGCTATCGGCCGGGACACGCTGGCCGGCGAACAGATCAAGCCGGGCACGATGATCGTGATCGCGCCATATGTACTGCATCGACATCGCGCATTGTGGGAAAAGCCGGATATTTTCGACCCTGGTCGTTTTTCAGGCAATGCACGCGAGGCAATCGACCGCTTTGCCTATCTTCCCTTCGGCGTAGGACCGCGGATCTGTATCGGTGCAACGTTTGCTCTCCAAGAGGCTTCGATTGTCATTGCCGCGCTCATGAGAAATTTCAAATTTGAAACCATGCCGGGCTTTACACCGTGGCCGATTCAAAAAGTTACACTGCGCCCCAAAGACGGATTGCCAATGATTGTGCGACAGCGTCAGCTGCCGAAAAAATGATTTGGGTAAACTGAAATGAATTTTGAAACGGATGCAGGGCATTTGGCAATCGATTCAGAGATGATGGAGCGCTGCATTCGTCTGTCAGAGACTTCCACCCAAAACGGAGAATTGCCCTTCGCCGCGCTTATTTGCAGGGGTCTTGACGTGGTGGTGGAAACGACAAATCGGGTCGTGAAGGATGCCGATGTCACGCGGCACGCGGAATTGGCTGCGATCTCGCAAGCACAAAAAATTCTTGGGCGCAGGGACCTCGCCGACTGCACGCTTTATACAACGGTTGAACCCTGTGCGATGTGCTCTTTCGCCGTCCGCGAAACGCGCATCGGTCGCGTCGTGTTCGCGATCAGGTCGCCGGTCATGGGCGGCTTGTCCAAATGGAATGTGCTGCGGGACGCCGAACTGTCACAGGCCTTGCCGGAAGTCTTTGGCCCGGTCCCCGAAGTGATCGCGGGACTGTCTCGCCGGAAGGCCGAAAACGTATGGTCAAAATGGAATCCGCTTTTTTGGTCAGCCATAAAATTTCGCGGATATCTGGGCGGCGAGGCGGAAAACGAAAACGATTGTGAACGTCTACCGGCTGTTCCCGAACGTCGTGGGCTGCTCCGCAGGCTTTTTAATCTCCACAAAAATGATTCAGTTTAAGCGGGGCTCGCAGCCTCGCTTTCATTGCCCGTGATCTTCCAACACCTTCAGGCAAACTCTCCTCAGCTTTTGGCGGTGTTCTTGCAAGCACGCCAAAACACGAAGTGAGTCGGGAATGGCGTCGCGGCAGAATTTCGTTGAATCCGGTGCGCAGGCCGCTTGCTCTTCCGGTGTGCCCTGGAAAAGCCCGCCCTGAGGCGAACGTTTCTCGTCAACCGCAAACGCTGCAGCGCTAAAGATTTGTAGTATGACGAGAGCGGAGCAAATCTTCAGATACATTGTCATGTGCCTTGGTTTCGTGCATGGTTCCATGACAACCGCGGCAGCGTCTCCACGTTCCACGGAAAATCGACGGTGCTGAAGCGGTGTCGGTTCGGGGCGTTTGCGTTTGACGATGTCAGTAGCGTTGCAGTGGACGACGTGTGTGGTGCGCGGTGCTGGCTTGGCCATGGCGCTTACGCTTTCCGTTGCAGCGACATGTCGTGCACAAAGTATAGCACCCTTTGACAGACTGGCCGGACAATGGTCGGGGTCCGGCACGATCGAGTTGTCGAATGGCACGCACGAGTCGATTAGATGCCGTGCAGCTTACGATGTTCTCAACGATCAGCGCAAACTTCAGCTCAATATCCGCTGCGCCGCTGACAGCTTTAATTTTGATTTGCGTGCAAGCGCCCATTATTCGGGCGGCGCGATTACCGGCAATTGGAGCGAATCAGTCCGCAACGCCGCCGGCACGATCGCCGGCCGGGCCGATGGCGACCGCTTTCAGGTCGTCGCCAGAGCATCGTCTTTCGCGGCCACGCTGACGCTGGTTACGCACGGAGGACGCCAGTCAGTGATGATCAGGTCGCACGACGCCCAGGCCAGCATCAAAGCCGTCTCCATCAATCTGCGGCGCAGCTAGCGAAAGATTTCTATTCGGCCGATGACCGCAGCAGCGAGTGTCGCGACATGCGACGAACGATCTTGCTGAGAAACATTGCGATCGGCCGCAACATGAACAGATCGGCCAGCAACGCCGCTACCATCGCAAAAGCGCTGAGCCAACCGAAAAGCCGCAACGAGGGCAGGCTTGAGAGCACGGTCATGGCGAGGCCGCAAGCCAATACTGCCGAGGTCAGGATTAACGGTGGGCCGACCAAAATCGTTGCACGCTCAACGCCGACCGCGGGATCGGGATCGATATCCTCGATCTGCAGGCGATTGAGGAAGTGAATAGTAGCGCTCAGGCCAAGTCCGAACGATACCGTCAATGCGATGACACTGGCGAACTGCAGGCCCTGGCCCGTCATCAGCAACAGGCAGCCGGCGAAGACGATGGGAAAAAGCCCCGGCAATATGCTGATGAGCATGACTACGGGAGACCAGAACGCGAGGCCGATAAATGCCGCTACAAAGATGATCTCGATCGTCAGCCCCCGGCTCAGTTTATCGATCATGAGGGCGCTGTTGCGGGCTGAAATCACCGAGAGGCCGGTGACGGCAATCTTGTAACCGGGATATTTCGCCCTGATGCTGTTTAGTTGCTGGTCCACCCGATCGACGATGGGCAGCAGCTGACTGGCGTCAGAATCCGGCACGCGGCCGCTGACGATGACCGCATTCTGTTCTGCGGAAATAAAACGCCGGGTGAGGTAGGTGGGCAGCAGGTCGACGTATTCCTTAAGCGTGTCGACATCGGACTTGTGCAGCTTGTCAGCGAGCCATCGTCGCAGTGTGTCCAGCGACCAGACGTTGCCGACGCCCTGCTGATGTTCGAGCAAGGCATGCACGTCGGCGATCACTCCCAAAGTTGCGGGCGCATAGAGCGAGGCTCCTTTGGGGAACTGGATATAGACGTCGAAAGGGTTTGCGCCGGTCAGCTTGACGTCGAGACGATTGCTGGCCTTAACGGCCTGCTCGCGATCGGGTACCTGATCGGCGAGTCGATAGCGCGCCTGCAGCTGCATGTAGCCAAGAGAAAGCACAGCAACGACGAGCAGGCTGATTGCAGAATAGAGCCCTGGCCGCGCCACCATCCGGACAGCGATCCATCCGCAAAATCGACGTAGCGCGTTCAGCGCGGTATCCATGTTCCTGACCGCGGCAACGAATTCAGCCTCGTTGCGAATGAGAAGCACACCCAGCAACGGTACGCCCATCAGAACGGCGATCAGGGCCACCGTGACCGCAACAAGCCCCGCTTCACCGAACGTGCGGATGAGGTCGGATGATGAGAACTGCAGGGCGATAAACGATACGCCGGCGGTTGCGTGGGTCAGAACGCAAGCCGGCCCGACAATGAGGAGCGCATTACGAAACGCAGTGACCTTGTCATCGCCGGCCAGCAGGCGGTCGCGCGCCGCAAAGGTGATTTGCATGCTGTCGGAAAAGCTGATGACCATGATGAGCGGCGTCATCACGTTGAGAAACATATTCAGGCTGAAACCAAACCACCCGAGTGCGCCAAGCGCGAGAAGAATGGCGACGAGCGGTGGCCCGGCGGCAATGATCATGAATGAGAATCGCCGGAAGAACATGATCGCGATCAGGCATCCGACAGCGAAACCAAGCGAATTGTACAGCAGCCGGTCGCGTTGAATTGCTTCGCGAATCTCATGCTGCATGACCGGAACGCCGGAGAGCTCGCCTTTTAGTCCGCTGCCCGACAGTTGCGTCCGGACCTGGTTACGGATTTCCTCGACAACTTTATTGAGACTGTCCGGGCCGGTTGCGGCCGGCTCCAGTGCCAGCACCATCAATGTCAATTTGCCATCCGGCGACAGCATCTTGTCGTGAATGATTTCATTCGCCATTACCCGCTCGATGAGTGCTTGGTATTCAGCACCCTGCGGCAATGGATTAGGGAACAGGGGCGGGGGAATTTGACCGTTGCTTGGCGGTTCGCGTGCGGAGAAGATCGAGATCAGCCCCCTCGTGCCATCGATCAGTTGAAGCTCGATGGCGAGCTCGCGCAGCCTGTCCAGGTTTGCTCGGCTCAGGAGTTGATCGCCTTCGATCACGATCAGTACGTCGTACTCGTTCGAAGGGAAGCGGTGCGTGACCTCTTCGTAGGTGCGAAATTCATCAGTGTTGGACCGGAAGAGCTGACTCAGTGAATCGTCGACCTTGACGCGCGCAAACCCGACGGCTGCAACAAGGCTGAGCGCGACGAAAACCACCGCGCAAAGCAGTCGATGGGACAGCGAAAAAAAACCGAGACGTTCGATTCCGAGCGCGAGATTGCGGGGTTTGATGGCGCGCGGCGACTCAAACGGAACACGAACTCGATGGTGGAATACTCGTCACGGACCCCCGCAAGGTGCACTGACAGGATGAACTTTCAAAGGCTGAATTTCTACTACGCCGAGGGCGAATATGCTCCCACGTCGTCGACTGGTTCCGTTGCCACGCGTGCCGGAGTGCCCCACCGCCGTTCGATATAGTCGATCACCATCTGCTTGAAGTCGGCGCTCAGGGTCGCCCCGCGCAGGGTGGCGGCCTTCTTGCCGTCGATGAAGACGGGGGCGGTCGGCTGTTCGCCGGTGCCGGGCAGCGAGATGCCGATATCGGCGTGCTTGGATTCGCCCGGTCCGTTCACGATGCAGCCCATCACCGCAACATTGAGCGTCTCCACCCCCGGATAGCGCGTCTTCCAGGCCGGCATCGAGTCACGGATGAAGCTCTGGATGTCGGCCGCCAGCTCCTGGAACGTGGTCGAGGTGGTGCGCCCGCAGCCGGGACAGGCCGCAACCAGGGGTACGAAGGTGCGCAGACCCATGGTCTGCAGCAGCTCCTGCGCCACCTGCACCTCGCGGCTGCGGTCGCCATTGGGTTCCGGCGTGAGCGAGATGCGGATGGTGTCGCCGATACCCTGCTGCAGCAGCACCCCCATGGCGGCCGAGGAGGCGACGATCCCCTTCGAACCCATGCCGGCCTCGGTGAGCCCCAGATGCAGGGCATAGTCGCAGCGCCGCGCCAGCTCGCCATAGACCGCAATCAGGTCCTGCACCGCCGAGACCTTGGCCGAGAGGATGATGCGGTTCTTGGGCAGGCCGAGCTGCTGCGCCCGCGCCGCCGAGAGCACGGCCGACTGCACCATGGCCTCATGCATGACGGCGCGCGCCTCCTTGGGCGTCTTGGAGCGGGCATTCTCATCCATCAGCCGCGTCAGCAGTTCCTGGTCGAGCGAACCCCAATTGGCCCCGATGCGCACCGGTTTGTCGTATTTGAGCGCCATCTCGATGATGGCGGAGAACTGTTTGTCCTTCTTGTCCTTGAAGCCGACATTGCCGGGATTGATGCGGTATTTATCGAGCGCTTCGGCGCAGCCCGGATGATCGGCCAGCAGCTTGTGGCCGATATAGTGAAAATCTCCGATCAGCGGCACCGACACACCGAACTGCGCCAGCCGCTGCTTGATGCGTGGCACGGCGGCAGCGGCTTCGTCGCGGTCAACCGTGATGCGCACCAGCTCGGAACCGGCGGCCGCCAGCGCCGCCACCTGCCGCGCGGTCGCCTCAACATCGGCCGTGTCGGTATTGGTCATCGACTGCACCACGATCGGTGCGCCGCCGCCCACAACCACCCCGCCAACGTGGACTGCGACAGATGCGTGACGCTCGCTGGGCCCAGTGCTCATGCAATTAAACCGTAAGGTTCACGGCCCTTGCGTCCCGGTTATCGAGGGCAAGTTCCGCAGAAGTCTGATTGTAGCGAGTTCCCCGGGCTAATGGGAACCCTGTGATTGCAGAGACTCGCTGTTATCGGCGGCCTGGGCTGCTTCAGCCGTCTGTTCAAAGCATTCGGCCAGGCGACGCAGTTCCTCGGCGACAAAGGGGTCAGGGCATGTGGCAGCCCGCTGGCGACAGTAGCTGCTTTCGCTCAGAAGAAATTGTCTTGCCGTCATCGTTTTTCTTTTTGCCTGTGGACGCGCAAATAACGCGTTTACACGTGCTTGGTTCCTGCCTTGGCCCAGGCTTTGTTGCGCCGAACACGGCGATCTGACGAAAAGGCCTAGCGCACGATCTGCTGCAACAGCGCGTGCAGCTTGGCGGCCTCGATCGGCTTTTGCAGGACAGGCGCATGGGCGAAGGCCGACACAATGGTGTCGGGCCCGTAGCCGGTGACAAATGCAAAAGGAATCTTCCGGTCCGTGAGTATGTCGGCGACCGCGTAAGTTTTCTCGCCGCCCAAATTAACATCGAGGATGCCGGCTTGCAGATTGTTGCTTTTGGCAGCAATGACGGCGTCGCTGAAGCGGCTATAGGGGCCATCGACCTTGTGGCCAAAGGCAGACAACATGTCCGCCAGCATCATCGAAACCAATGGCTCATCTTCGACAAGGAGAACGCGCTTGTCGTTCGGGTCTGTCGTAGTCGGCAGTATGGCGCCATCAAGCGACTGAGTGTCAAACGGCTGTCGCTTTGAGGAGTCCATATTGCCGTCGTGCGGCACGGATAAAGTGCAACGCAGGCCGTCGGCTCGCCAGTCAAAATTCACGACGCCACCGAGTTGACGCTCGATGCCGGCGATGATCGCGCGGCTGCCGTAGCCGCGTCGGGTCGGCGTAGAAATCTTCGGCCCGTCCAATTCGACCCACACGACTTCGAGTTTTCCCGAGTCTATCCGCCAGGTCACATCGACGCGGCCTGGATCATTGGACAGGGCCCCGTACTTGGCCGCGTTCGTCGCGAGCTCGTGGAGTGCCAAAGCGATAGTTTGTGCCGTGGCTGGCGGCAGCAGAATGCCAGGCCCGGAGGTCGAAACCCGCTCGTGGCCGGCGGCCCGGTAGGGGGCAAACTCCTCTTCGGCGAGACGCGTAAGATCCGCGCCTTCCCAGCGCGAGCTGGCCAGCAATCGATGCGCGTTTGACAGGGCACCAATGCGGCCATCGAGCGCTCCGATATACTCATCGATGCTCTCGGCGCGCGTGAGACGCATGATCGATTGCACGACGGCGACGACATTGCGCGCGCGGTGATCGACCTCTTCGGCCAGCAGAATCTGGCGCTCTTCGGCGCGTTTTCGCTCGGTAATATCGGTCGTGACGCCGCTCAGCCATATCAGTCGTCCGGTTTCATCGAAGATTGCCGCCGCAGTGCCTGCACACCAGCGCACCTCGCCTGTGGGCCGCCGGACGCGAAACTCGGTCTGAAAGGTGTTGGCTTCCTTGGTGACCTTGCGGAACGCGCGCACCAAAAGCTCGAAATCTTCCGCATTGATAAGGGGCTGCACACTCGCAAGTGTCGGCACGAAGGTGTGCGGATCGACGCCAAATATTTCACATTGACCCTGATCCCAGGTGACCGATCCCCGTGCAATGCTCCACTCCCAGGTGCCCATCTGGCCGGCCGCGAGGGCGAGGCTGCGCAGGCGTTCGCTCTGTCGAAGCTGAAATGTGGAAGCCCCGAGTGCAGCCGTGCGTTCCGCCACGCGGGCCTCAAGCTCCCGGTTCAATTGCTCGAGCTGACGTGTTTTTCGAAACAGCTCGACGAAGACTTTGACTTTTGCGCGCAAAACCTCCGGAATTACCGGTACCGGCACATAGTCGACTGCGCCCATTTCATAGCCGCGCAAACGGTCCACGTCGGTCAGCAGAATTGCCGAAATAAAAATCAGCGCGGTCTTTTCGAAACGGGGATGATTGCGGATCATCGCCGCGAGCTGGAAACCATCGATATCCGGCATATAGACGTCGATCAGCACGACGGCGACGTCGTGCTTGAGAAGCAGCTCAAGGGCCTCGGTGGCGTTGTTCGCGCTTAATAGGTTCTCGCCGACGTCCGCGAGGATCGTCTGATACGTAAGAAGCTTTCCCGGCTGGTCGTCGACGAGAAGAATATTAACTTTGTCGTCCACCACGCCCTCCTAGCGATGGAGCCAGCTGCGGAGAGCCGACAGTAACTGCTCCGTGTTCACCGGCTTCGCCAGATAGTCGGAAGCGCCCGCATCGAGACATTTCTCGCGGTCGCCTTTCATGGCCTTCGCGGTGAGGGCGATAATTGGCAGCCGGCGGAAACGGGGGTTCTTTCGGATTTGCTCCATGGTCTGATAACCATCCATTTCCGGCATCATGATGTCCATTAGCACGATGGCGATGTCGTCATTGGACTTTATCAGCTTGATGGCTTCGTTGCCGGTCGTCGCGGTCAAGACCTTCATTCCGCGGCGCTCGAGAACACTGCTGAGCGCAAAGATATTGCGGGCATCGTCGTCGACGAGCAGCACTGTGCGATCGACCAGATCCTCGTCGGATGTGGTCAGCCGTTCCAGCATGCGCTGTTTTTCGGCCGGCAACTCGGTCACGACCCGATGTAGGAAGAGTGCTGTCTCGTCGAGCAGCCGTTCGGGCGATTCAACGCCTTTCACCACGATACTGCGCGCCATGGTGTGGAGGCGGGCATCTTCCTCGGCGCTCAGCTCACGTCCGGTGAACACCACAACCGGTACTTCCGAGAGCCCTTCATCTGCACTTAGCTCTTCCAGGACTTCAAAGCCGGTCATGTCGGGCAAGCGTAAATCGAGCACGACGCAGTCTGCGGGTTGGCGGCGCAACGCATCGAGCGCGGCACGACCGGTGCCGGCGGTCTCGATCTCGACGTCGTCATAGCCGAGCAGTTCGGAGATGCTCATTTGCTCGGCAGGATTGTCCTCGACGACCAGGAGACGCTTGCGCCGTGGTCTCGAATATTCCTTGATCCGGTGTAGAGCCGCTTCAACACCTTCTGTTGTCGTTGGCTTGCTGACGAACGAGAACGCGCCACGCGCGAGGCCATGGTGCTTGTCCTCGTCGAGCGTGATGATCTGCACAGGGATGTGGCGGGTCAGCGGGTTCTGCTTGAGCTGGCTCAATACACTCCAGCCCAGCATGTCGGGCAGGAAGACGTCGAGCGAAACCGCGCTCGGCTGGTACTGCTTGGCAAGCTCGAGCGCGTCAGCGCCGCGCATGGCCATCAGCACCTTGAATCCCTTGTCCCGTGCAAGATCAATCAGGACGCGGGCATAGTGAGGGTCATCTTCCACGATCAGCAGGATCGAGTCGCCCGGCTGGATTTCGTGACGGTCATCCGGGATCTGCTCGATGGGCCGCTCGGGCGGCAATATAATTGGCGGAGCGTGACTGGATGTGGCCCCAGGCGTGTTGGCGGGACGCATCGCCGCCGATGGCCCGGCATAGGCGATTGGCAGGTATAGCGTAAACGTGCTGCCGACATTGGGCGAACTGCGCAGCTGGATCTCGCCGCCCAGCAGGTTCGACAGTTCGCGGCTGATCGCAAGGCCGAGCCCCGTGCCGCCGTATTTTCGGCTGGTGCTGGCGTCGGCCTGTTGGAATGCCTCGAAAATGATCTTCTGTTTTTCGGCCGGGATACCGATGCCGGTATCGGCGACCTCGAACGCGACGACCCCCTGAGCCTGGCTGAGAATAGGGTGAGTCGACGTCCACCCGGCAGGGGCTGAGAAAACCTTGAGCTGGACGCCGCCGCGGCTGGTGAACTTGAAGGCGTTCGAGAGCAGATTCTTGAGAACCTGCTGCAGACGCTTGGAATCGGTAATCAGGCTGCGACCAAGCGTCGAGTCGAGATCGACATTGAACGAGAGTTGTCTGGTGTCGGCCTCGTGGCGGAACGGACGGCCAACCGCATCGAGCAGGTTGGAGAAGAAGATTTCCTCCGCCTCCACGGTGACGGTTCCGGATTCGATCTTCGACAGGTCGAGAATGTCGCTGATCAGGTTGAGAAGATCGGTGCCGGCACCATGAATGGTGCGGGCAAATTCGGTCTGCTTGCCGGTGAGATTCCCGTCGGGATTGTCCGCGAGCTGCTGGCCGAGGATAAGAATACTGTTCAGCGGCGTGCGCAGCTCATGCGACATATTTGCAAGGAATTCCGACTTGTACTTCGATGTGAGCGCAAGCTCCGCCGCCTTTTCTTCGAGCGCGCGGCGTGCCTGTTCGATTTCCTGATTCTTTTTTTCGACTTCGACGTTGCGCTCGGCAAGCTGTTGGGCCTTTTGCTCGAGCTGTTCGTTGGTTTGCTGCAATTCGCGCTGCTGCGTCTGCAATTCGCCGGCGAGTTGCTGCGACTGCTTGAGCAGGCCTTCGGTCTGCATGGTCGCTTCGATCGAATTGAGCACGATACCGATGCTCGCCGTCAGCTGCTCGAGGAACATTGTTTGCAGCGCGGTGAACTGGGTGACCGACGCAAGCTCGATCACGGCCTTGACCTGGGTCTCGAACAGAACCGGCAGCACGATGATGTTGCTCGGGGCCATTTTGAACAAAGCCGAACCGATCGGCACGGTGTGCTCGGGCATTTCGGTGATCAGCAAGCGACGCTTATCGGCGGCACATTGTCCGATAAGGCCTTCGCCGATCCGCAGCCGCAGCGGATGGCCGTTGAGGCCGTCGTCGGCATAGGCCGAGAGCAACCGCATGGTCTGGAGCTCGTCGCTTTCGACCTGATAAATGACACCTTGCTGGGCATTGACCAGCGGCGTCAGCTCGCTCAGCAACAAACGACCGACGGTGGTCAGGTCGCGCTGGCCTTGCAACATGTTGGTGAACTTCGCGAGGTTGGTTTTCAGCCAATCCTGCTCGGTGTTGCGGTCCGTCGTCAGACGCAGGTTGTCGATCATCGTATTGATGTTGTCTTTGAGCTCGGCCACTTCGCCGCGCGCATCGACCTGGACCGACCGCGTCAGGTCGCCCTTGGTCACGGCGGTCGCGACCTCGGCGATTGCACGCACCTGGGTGGTGAGGTTCGCCGCCAGCAGGTTCACGTTGCCGGTCAGCGCCTTCCAGGTTCCGGCGGCGCCCGGCACTGCGGCCTGGCCGCCGAGACGTCCATCCACGCCCACCTCGCGCGCCACGCTCGTCACCTGATCGGCGAAGATCGCAAGCGTATCGGTCATGTTGTTGATGGTTTCGGCGAGCGCCGCCACTTCGCCCTTTGATTTCACCGTCAGATTCTGCTTGAGGTCGCCGTTGGCGACCGCGGTCACCACCTTCACGATGCCGCGCACCTGCTCGGTGAGGTTTGCCGCCATCACGTTCACGGTGTCGGTCAGGTCCTTCCAGGTGCCGGCGACACCGGGCACCGCGGCCTGGCCGCCCAGCTTGCCTTCGGTGCCGACTTCGCGTGCGACGCGTGTGACTTCCGATGCGAAGGCGTTGAGCTGGTCCACCATGGTGTTGATGGTGTTCTTGAGCTCGAGAATTTCGCCTTTCACGTCCACCGTGATCTTGCGCGACAAGTCGCCGCGCGCGACGGCGGTGGTGACTTCGGCGATGTTGCGGACCTGTGTGGTGAGGTTCGCCGCCAGCAGGTTCACGTTGTCGGTCAGGTCCTTCCAGGTGCCTGCGACACCCGGAACGTTGGCCTGGCCGCCGAGGCGTCCTTCGGTACCGACTTCGCGCGCGACGCGCGTCACTTCGCCGGCGAACGAGCGCAGCTGATCGGTCGTCGTATTGAGCGTTTCCTTGAGTTGCAGCAGCTCGCCGCGGACGTCCACGGTAATTTTCTTCGACAGATCGCCGTTGGCGATGGCGGTTGCGACCTCGGCGATGTTGCGGACCTGAGCCGTCAGGTTCGAGGCCATGAAGTTCACGTTGTCGGTCAGGTCCTTCCAGGTACCGGCCACTTCCGGCACTTCTGCCTGGCCGCCCAACTTGCCTTCGGTACCGACTTCGCGCGCGACGCGCGTCACTTCCGATGCGAAGGAGTTGAGCTGGTCCACCATGGTGTTGATGGTGTTCTTGAGCTCGAGAATTTCGCCTTTCACGTCCACCGTGATCTTGCGCGACAAGTCGCCGCGCGCAACGGCGGTGGTGACTTCGGCGATGTTGCGGACCTGGGCGGTCAGGTTGCCGGCCATCGAATTCACGCTATCGGTCAGGTCCTTCCAGGTGCCGGCGACGCCCGGCACGTTGGCCTGGCCGCCGAGGCGTCCTTCGGTACCGACTTCGCGCGCGACGCGCGTCACCTCGCCGGCGAACCGGTTGAGCTGGTCCACCATCGTATTGAGGGTTTCCTTCAGCTGAAGGATTTCGCCGCGCACGTCGACCGTGATCTTGCGCGACAGGTCGCCGCCGGCGATTGCGGTCGCAACTTCGGCGATGTTACGGACCTGGCCGGTGAGGTTGCCGGCCATCGAGTTCACAGAATCCGTCAAGTCCTTCCAGGTGCCGGCGACGCCGGGCACCTGGGCCTGGCCGCCCAGCTTGCCTTCGGTGCCGACCTCACGC
The DNA here is from genome assembly GCA_963831275.1 of uncultured Alphaproteobacteria bacterium. Lineage (GTDB taxonomy): Bacteria > Pseudomonadota > Alphaproteobacteria > Rhizobiales > Xanthobacteraceae > Pseudolabrys. The sequence goes on from CAWHPN010000004.1 coordinate 114,961, forward strand.
GCGACGCGCGTCACTTCCGAGGCGAAGGCGTTGAGCTGGTCCACCATGGTGTTGAGCGTTTCCTTCAGCTGAAGGATTTCGCCTGACACGTTCACGGTGATTGTCTTCGAAAGGTCGCCTTGCGCGACGGCGGTGGCGACTTCGGCGATGTTTCGGACCTGGCCGGTGAGGTTCGAGGCCATCGAATTCACCGAGTCCGTCAGATCTTTCCAGGTGCCGGCGACGCCGCGCACGACCGCCTGGCCGCCGAGCTTGCCTTCGGTGCCGACTTCGCGCGCGACGCGGGTGACTTCGCCGGCAAAACCATTGAGCTGGTCCACCATGGTGTTGATGGTGTCCTTGAGCTCGAGAATTTCTCCACGCACGTCGACGGTGATCTTCTTCGACAGGTCGCCGTTGGCCACGGCGGTCGTCACTTCGGCGATGTTACGGACCTGGCCGGTGAGGTTGCCGGCCATCGAATTCACCGAGTCGGTCAGGTCCTTCCAGGTGCCGGCGACGCCGAGCACGTTGGCCTGGCCGCCGAGGCGTCCTTCGGTGCCGACTTCGCGCGCGACGCGCGTCACTTCGCCGGCGAAGGCGTTGAGCTGGTCCACCATCGTGTTGACGGTTTCCTTCAGCTGAAGGATTTCGCCCGACACGTTCACGGTGATCTTCTTCGACAGGTCGCCACCGGCGATGGCGGTCGCCACGTCGGCGATGTTGCGGACCTGTGCAGTCAGGTTGCCGGCCATGAAGTTGACGCTGTCGGTCAAGTCTTTCCAGGTACCGGCGACACCCGGCACGGCGGCCTGGCCGCCGAGCTTGCCTTCGGTGCCCACTTCGCGCGCGACGCGCGTCACTTCCGAGGCGAAGCCGTTGAGCTGGTCCACCATCGTATTGATGGTGTCCTTGAGTTCGAGAATTTCGCCGCGCACGTCCACGGTGATCTTGCGCGACAAGTCGCCGCGGGCGACGGCGGTGGTCACCTGCGCGATGTTACGTACCTGGTCGGTCAGGTTGCCGCACATGGCGTTGACCGAGTTGGTCAAGTCCTTCCAGGTGCCGGCAACGCCCGGCACTATGGCCTGGCCGCCAAGCTTGCCGTCGGTGCCGACCTCGCGCGCGACGCGCGTCACTTCCGAGGCGAAGGATCGCAGCTGGTCCACCATCGTATTGATGGCTTCCTTCAGCTGGAGAATTTCGCCGCGCACGTCGACGGTGATCTTCTTCGACAGATCGCCGTCGGCGACGGCGATGGTGACTTCGGCGATGTTGCGCACCT
>CAWHPN010000005.1:0-32608 GCA_963831275.1 uncultured Alphaproteobacteria bacterium
TAGCGGACATGCCGTTTTGCACTGCACATGTCCGTTTTGACCCAAAGCGGACATTGGCTCGAGTTCCATTTCGTCACACACGTCCAGTCATAGCCTGCTATGATTTGAAATTGCGAAAAGCGTGATCCGGACGGGGGCACATGCAGCGGCGCGAGTTCATCACGCTTCTCGGCGGCGCGGTAGCCACACCTGTCCTTGCGCCGCTTGCCATAGGGGCGCAGCAGAGCGAGCGGCCGCGGCGTATTGGTGTAGTAATGCCGTTTCCCATGGACAATGCGGAAGGTCGGGTGCGTGTCGCGACGTTCCTTCAAGAATTGCAGCAATTGGGGTGGACGGTCGGCGGCAATTTACAGATCGAGTATCGCTGGGATGCCAGCGATGCCAACTCTAGTCAGAAAGCAGCCGTGGAATTGGCTGCACTGTCTCCGGACGTCGTTTTTGCTACGGGCAGTCCGGTTGTGGCCGCATTGCAGCAGACGACCCGGACCGTGCCGATTGTATTTACGTCGGTTGCCGATCCTGTCAGTGCTGGCTTTGTTGCTAGTCTGGCGAAGCCGGGTGGCAACATCACCGGGTTCACGAATATCGAATATAGCATCGGCGCGAAATGGCTGGAACTGCTCAAGGAAATTGCTCCCGTCGTGACGCGAGTTGGTGTCATTCGAGACCCCGCCGCAACCTCTAGTATCGGTCAGTTCGGTGCGATCCAATCCGTGGCGCGGTCATTTGGAGTGGAGTTGAGCGCACTCGGTGGGCGAGATGCTAGTGAGATCGAGCACACTGTCACTGAATTTGCCCGCGGATCAAATTGCGGCTTGATCACAGTCGCAATCCCGTTGACGGCTATTAATCGCAACCTAATCATCGCTCTGGCAGCCCGGCATCGATTGCCAGCAACCTACCCGTTCCGCTTCTTCGCTGCTGACGGCGGCCTAATCTCTTATGGGCCTGACATTTCGATTGATCCGTACCGGCGAGCTGCTGGTTATGTAGATCGCATCCTAAAAGGCGAAAAGCCCGCCGATCTTCCAGTGCAGGCGCCGACCAGGTACGAGTTGGTCATTAACCTCAAGACCGCCAAGGCGCTGGGCCTCACAATTCCGCCGTCCGTACTCGCCCGCGCCGACCACGTGATCGAATAAGATCGGCGATGGCCGCTATTGGCACTTAGCGGACATCGGCTTGTGCGCTGCACATGTCTGCTTTGACCCAAAGCGGACATTCAAAAAACAGGCTCCATACCTTGTGCTCGAATAATTTTGACTGTCTCAGATCGTTTCAGAAAGTTAATGAGGTCGCGCGCAGCATCGGGCGTTTTCGTTTGGCTGCTGATGCCGCCTGCAAACGCCGTGCTGATCCGAAGTTCGGGCGGGAGGGGGCCGACGAGTTCGACACCAGGTGTAGTCAAAATTTGCGTAATCACCACAATACCAAGTTCGACCTCTCCCTTAGCCACAAGCTCAGAAACAATATCGGAATTCGGGACAGTAGCCTTCGGTTTGACGGCCTCGGCTATGCCAAGTCGTTCGAGCATTTGGGGGACGCCGGGAACGGGAAGATAGGTGACCGATTTTGCATTTAGTAGCGTCTGCTTGAATGCTTCTACGGTACTGATGTCCGGTTTAGCTGCACCAGCACGGACTTCGACACCGACATCAGAACGCACTAAGACAGTCCGCGAATCCGCAGTGAGTTTTCCCTGCTTTACTAACGCATCAATTGCCGGCGGTGGAGAAAAGAGAATGTCGAACGTCTCCCCCGAGTTTATCCGCTTCATAAATTCCGGCGTAAACCCAGAAATTACGGTAAGCTTGTGTCCTGTCGTGCGCTCAAACTCTGGCCCGACTTCGTTTAAGACGGTCCAAATTGCCCGAGCCGTGAAGACTTTTAGTTCCGCCGACAAGGCACAAGGTGTCGACACGAAAAGTGCCACGAGAATAAAGAATGACCGTCTCATCGGCGTGCTCCCCGAAAATTCGACATATTTTGGCGAGGCGCTAAGAGTACACTTTCGCAAGAATGTCCGCTATTGGTCCAAAGCGGACATCGCGTGGTGCGCCGCACATGTCTGCTTTTGACCCAAAGCGGACATCATCCAACAATTGATAGGATTTAAACTTAGTCTTTAACCACGCTGAAATGGCTGCTCGCGTATGAGTTGTTGCAGAGCGATGTGTAATGGACCTCAGCAAATACAGCCCCTTGATTGCGACCGTATTTATGCAACTGGCAACCCTTTATGTTTTGCTCAGGCTTAGTGACATTCTGGCGCGCATTTGGGCTTGCATCTGTGGCGTGTGGATCGGTGCCCTTGCAATGCCTAATGTCGTTCAACTTTTGCGCGGTATGAGCGACGAAGAATTCGGATACGGATACCAAGTGCCAGCGGCTATCGGCGCTGGAGCAATCGTCGGGTGTTTGATCGCGGCGTGGCTGACAAGACTACTCAGAAGGCCATCCCCGCCTGAACCGCCAAGTGGCGATCCCTTCCCCGGTCGTGGATTGTTGTGCTTCGCCGGATTAATCGCAGGGATGATCCTTTATACGAAGGTCAACGATTTTCTAGTATTTGCGTTGATCCCGAACGATGGCTGGGGTCGCTTTGCCTATGCCCTCTGGACCATGCCGCTTATGGTAATCGGCGGTGCATTTGTTGGGTTCGCGTTTGTGCGTCATCGGACCTCTGGCTATCAAACCAGATAATTAATGGTTGCCGCATCATTCCAACAGCAAATAGACGCGATGACATCACGCCAGTGGATCACCGCCGGGATCATTACCATCTTATTTATGATGGGCAGTCTTCCCTTTAACGACACGGCGTTCGCTCAGGGCTTTCCCAATAATCAAATAACGATCGTTGAGATCGGCGGGATCACACTGCGTATCCCGACCAAATACTTTCTGGGAACGAAACCGAAAGAGCGTGAAGTATCCGGTGCATACATAAGGGCGCTGTCACCAAGAATGGATCCCATGCAGGAGGACAATAAAGAGGAATTTCTCTATGCCAAAGGATTCGGTCGGACGGTGGGCATAGAAATCGCAGATTCGAAGACTCGAACGTCACTCTCATTCAGGTTGGAAACGTCGAAAAAGCTAGGTGCGCCGTACGAAACGCGTGCGGATCAATATGGAATGCATGTTTATATCCCTGTGGAGTTGGCATCGGCGCACAAGGGGGCGCTTCGACAAGAACTTTATGTAGCGGAAGATCAGGGGACATTATCGTCGTTCATTGCTTGCCGTCGAGACGGTGACGTCCCTTACCCAACCTGCCGCCAAAAGTTTCTTCATCGGCAATTTCTGATTGACGTGACCTTCAACAAACATCGGCTACCTGAGTGGCGCACGATCCAACTGAAAGTCAAAGCTCTAATCGATCGATTTTCTGAAAACTTATGAAGAAGTCCGAAGGTAAGTCGTTCGTTCCAACCACGGCAACGATTTGAACTAAGCTTTTAAGTAATCCTAAGGGGCTATTCGCCTATCAGTTGCGGCCCGACGGAGCTGATATGCAGCCCATGCAATTGAACTTCCGCAGCATCGTAGTAGTCACCATATGCTTGGTTGTTTGGACGTTGTCGACGGCTGGTCCTTTGTTGTACCGAGGATCCGCCGGGTTGCTGATTCTCATAAGCGTCGCGGTTATGATTGTCGGCTTTGTAACCCTTATTGTGTGCAATCGAATAAAGTTGGGCGTGTTCTTCCTGGGCAAACTGAGGAAATAAGCGGCGCACGTCTCGCCTTGGTCCCAATCGCGAAGCTTTCGCTTGATCACAACTTTTCTTCGAAGCAACGGGTGAAAAATTCTAACTTGGTGCTGCGCGCGGGCCGTAGTTCCTGAACACTCGTAATCTTCCCAGATGTCCGCTTCTGGCACTTAGCGGACATGGGTTGATGCACTGCAAATGTCTGCTTGTGACCCAAAGCGGACATTCGCTTGTGAAGCCGGTTTTGGACAAGTACGGTCGCAAATACGCCGCCATGATGAAGGGCGTCCAGAAAGTCAAATACTCTCACTGTCATTCGGGCACGGCCGAAGGACCGGGATCCGGAGCGCAAATCGCAACCACGGAATGTTCATCCATTAGGAAGGTATGCCATGGGCGCTCTATATCGCACGGCGATGGACTGGGCCTATCTCGTCTGCGTGTGGCTCGCGGGCGGCGCGCTGGTGCTGATTTCCGCGGTAATCCCGTGGGCGGTGTTCACGCGCTACGTGCTCAACAGCGCCGCGTCCTGGCCGGAAATGACGGCCGTGCTGCTTACCATCGTGCTCACCTTTTTCGGCGCTGCCGCCTGCTACCGGCTCGGCCTCCACATGAACGTCACCCTCGGCGTTGATTTGCTGCCGCCGCGCTTGCGCCGGGCGGCGGAATTCATCGTCGAAATCCTGATGGCGGTGATGGCGTTGTTCATGCTGGTCTACGGCATCCGGCTGTGCATTGCGACTTGGGACAATAGCGTCGCCGAATTTCCGTCCCTGCGGGTCGGTATCGTCTATTCGCCAATTCCCTTCGGCGGAATTTTCACGCTGCTCTTCATCATAGAGCATCTCACGATCGGCCGGCCAGCAACCTCGGCGGAGCTGGACACAACAGTGCCTTTTGATTGAGTTCAGGACGCCATGGACCTCGTCATTCTGCTAGGGACGTTATTCTTGTGTTTCGCGATCGGCATGCCGATTTCCTATTCGCTCGGCATCGGTGCGCTGGCCGGCGCCTTGTGGATCGGCATCCCGGCCGAAGCGGTGATGTTGAAAATCTCAGACGGAGTAAGCAAGGTAGCGATGCTCACGATTCCGTTTTTCGTGCTGGCGGGCGCCATTATGGCCGAAGGCGGCATGGCACGGCGGCTGGTGCGGTTCGCTAATGTCATCGTCGGCGTGGTGCGCGTACGCGGCGGACTTTCCGCGGTGAACATCCTAGCCACCACTTTCTTGAGCGGGATTTCCGGCTCTTCGGTCGCCGATACTTCGGCGATCGGCTCGGTGATGATCCCGCAAATGGAGAAGGTCGGCTATCCACGCGTATTCGCGACCAACGTGACCATCAGTGCGTCGCTGCAGGCGATCGTGGTGCCACCCAGCCACAACGCGGTGATCTATTCGCTGGCGACCGGTGGAACGATATCGATCATCAGCCTGTTCATGGCCGGCGTGGTGCCCGGCCTGCTGCTCGGCTTCGCGCTCATCCTATTGTGCCTGGCGATCGCCTATCGCGACGGTCATCCGCGAGGCGATGCGGTGCCGCTGCGCGATGCCGTCCGCATCACCATCGACGCCACATGGGGTCTGATCACGATCGTGATCATTATCGGTGGCATTCTGCTCGGCATCTTCACGGCCATCGAAGCCGGCGCCCTCGCCTGTATTTGGGCCTTCTTTGTCACCATGTTCATCTACCGCGACTACCGCTGGCGCGACCTGCCGGGTCTGGTGCACCGGACGCTCAAGACTGTAGCCATGGTTATGACATTAATCGCGATGGCGTCTAGCTTCGGCTACGTGATGGCGCTGATGCAGCTGCCGGCCAAGATTACGGCGTTTTTCCTCTCGGTCTCCGAGAACAAATACATCATTCTCATGCTCATCAATTTCATGCTGCTGGTGCTCGGCTGCCTGATGGACATGGCGCCGCTGATCTTGATTTGCACACCGATCCTGCTTCCAGTGGTGATGAAGCTTGGCGTCGATCCAGTTCACTTCGGCATGATTATGCTGCTCAATCTCGGCATCGGCCTGCTGACGCCGCCGGTCGGGTCGACGCTGTTCGTCGGCTGCGCAGTTGGCAAGGTCAAGCTTGAAGAGGTAATGCGCGGGATCTGGCCGTTCTACGGCGTCATGTTTGCGGTGTTGATGCTGGTCACTTTCATTCCGGCGTTGTCACTGTGGCTGCCAGCGTTGGTTATAAAATAGTTCAGCGGCGAACGTTTCCGCGAGCTAACGCGCCTTTCGGTGCCATATCTTTGTGGCCTCTTAGCAATTTTTCATTACAGGTCCGATGTCCGCTATTGGCCCAAAGCGGACGTCGCCTGGTCACTTAACGAGCGTCATTCGAACCGCTACGATGCCGCCTTCAGCCGTTAGGGGACGACATGAAGCGACGCGAGTTCATCCGGCTTGCAAGCGGTGTTGGGGCAACTTGGGCACTTGCCGCGAGCGCACAGCAGCCCGCGAGGGTCCCCCATATCGGAATACTCTGGCATGCCGCGAACGCCGAGCAGGAGGGAACGAACTATAAGGCGATAGTGAAGGGCTTCGCGGACATCGGTTACATCGACGGCAAAACTGTCGTGCTGGAACACCGTTTTCCCAATGAGCAGCCGGCTCAGTTTCGAAGCATGGCCGCCGAACTCGTGGCATCCGGTGTTGATGTCCTCGTCGTCATTGGAGCGAATGCACCTCCCTACGCAAAGGAAGCGACAAAAACGATCCCGATTGTTTTCGCTCTTATGCCTGATCCGATCGGCAGCAAACTGGTGAATAATCTCGCGCGGCCTGAAGCAAACGTGACAGGCCTGTCAAATTCCGCGAGCGACATTGTGGGCAAGCGGCTGGCGCTCTTCAAAGAGGTTATTCCGGGACTTTCCCGCGTCGCCCTTCTCGTTAATTCGAATTCTTCACTCGCAGCCGGCTATGAGCAGGGGTTTCAGGCGGCAGCCGCCAACCTTGGGCTTTCAGGAAAGGTGTTCACATGGCGCGCGCCGGACGAACTAATTTCAATCTTCGCCGCAATGAAAGATGCCGGCATCCAAGCGGTGATGTTCAACCCTGATGGGTGGGCTTTTACATATCGCGATCTGATAGCAAAGCTTGCGCTGGCCAAGGGGCTGCCGCTGTCTGCCTATTCACGACAAACGTTTAACGCAGGTGCGCTGATGTCATACGGCGTGGATCACGATGCCATCTGTTACCGCGTCGCCGTTTATGTGGACAAGCTCCTGAAGGGAGCGAAGCCTAGCGAGCTTCCAATCGAACAACCAACCAAATTCGAATTCTTGATCAACCTCAACACCGCCAGAGCGCTTGGTCTTACTGTGCCGCCGTCGTTACTCTTACGCACCGATGAGGTGATTGAATGATTAGCGGCATGTCCGCTATTGGCACAAAGCGGACATCGCGTGGTGCGCCGCACATGTCTGCTTTTGACCCAAAGCGGACATCGCCCGGAACCGATATTAAAAGTATCGGCCGCGAATCCATCAGCGACTTTGCGCCCGTTCACACTACGTTCAGTTATAAGGGAACAGATTGCGACAGCTCAAAATAGGTGGAGTAAAAGTGATGCTACGAAAATTGTCGATTGCCACTGCAATCGCGAGTGTTCTATTAGTCCCGGCATCAGCTTTCGCTGAACCAGTTCACAAGAACGCTCACGTCAACAAAAACGTTAACGTCAACAGAAACGTTCGCGTCAACAAAAATGTTAACGTGAACAGAAACGTTCGCGTCAACAAGAACGTCAATGTCAATAGAGCCGTGCACGGGAACTACGTCGTCGGCAAAGCATACAATGGCCACTATTGGTACGGCCGAAATCGCCACCGTTGGCATGGCCGCTGGTATGCATACGGCGTCGGCCCGTGCTGGATCAACGTTGACGGCTTATGGTTCTGGAACGTCGCGGCTTGTCCCAATTAGTTGGTCGAATACGTACCAATGAAAAACCCCGGGTCAACTGCCCGGGGTTTTGTTTTGGTCAGATGCCGTTCGCTCGCGCCGACAAGTTGATTGAATAAAATATCGCGATGTCCGCTATTGGCCCAAAGCAGATAGTGCCGGCGCGCCGCACGCCAATTGAACTCCTCCGAACGGAGGACGCGCTCCGGCGCAGGGCATGCCAATCACAGCACACTCCAATTTTGGCGACGGCACTGAAAAGGGGGGCACTATCATGCGCAGACTACTACCGCTCGTTGGAATTGTAGCGTTTGTCTGCTTTATCCCATTGCGTGCGACTGCTGCAGACATTTCCAAAATTGTTCTTATGCTCAAGCAAGGGGGATACGTCTTGGTGCTCCGTCACGGCGCGACAGACGAGAGCCAAAAGGACGTCTATCCGTTCGTATTTGACGATATGAAGAAGCAGCGTCAGTTGAGCGACCAAGGACGGCAAGTCGCGCGTGAAATGGGCGCTGCCCTTAAAACACTGAGAATTTCAATTGGGCAAATTTATTCAAGTAAGCTCAACCGAGCGATTGAAACGGGCTCCTTGATGTCCGGAGCGCAGATAACCCCCGTGAACGAGCTCACTGATAGCGGGGCGGGTGGGGCGTCGGCGATGGCTAATCCGAACGGCTCCAACACAAAAATTGGAAATGCCATTCGCGCCCTGGTGAACAAGGCGCCAGCGATCGGAACCAACAACCTGCTCATCACGCATAAGACAAATATTGCCGACGCATTCGGCAAGGAGCTTGCTGATGTAAAGGAGGGAGAGAGTTCTGATTTACCACCCGAGCCCGTCTGGCCCTCCGACGCTGGTCGCACGTGTGCAGGCGAGCGAGTGGATTGCGCAAAACCCGTGAAGAAAATTGACGTTGAGCTCGGCATCACAGACAATTATCGGCTGGCTGTATTGCCACATCGCAATAATTCCAGTCTGGTCCTGGGACGCGTCGCTTAATTGGCCGCACGATATCAATAGAATCTAATGGATGAGGGGCTCACCGTGAAACGTGTCTCGATTGCGGCAATCGCTGCCGTGGCGGCTCTTACGTTTTCTCAAATTGCATACTCCGCTGACATGCCGACCAGAGCGCCTGCCGCGCCACCGGTTGCGACGTATAATTGGACGGGCTTCTATGTCGGTGGCAACGTCGGCGGCGGCTGGGGCCGACACCACGGCGTCGATTCCTTCCAGGCAAATGATCCGGATACTGTTTTTTTCTTCGTCTCCGGGGGTACGCCGCCCCCCGCATCGTTCAACTCTTCCGGTGTAATCGGCGGTCTGCAGCTCGGTTACAATTGGCAGATCAATCGCGAGTTGCTCCTGGGTGTTGAAACCGATTTCGATTGGTCAGGAATAAAAGGATCGAGCATCACCCCCTATGCGCCTTTTGGCGCGAGTGGCTTTGTATCCTCGTTTGATGAGCGAATTAAATGGTTTGGTACGGTACGAGGCCGCTTGGGCTATTTGCCAACGGATAATCTCTTGGCCTATGTCACTGCCGGATTTGCTTATGGCCGAGTCAAGCACACCGGCAATATCGTCAATAACTCGCTCACAACTCTCCTTGAATCGGCCGCTGCCTGCGACCCAGGTGCGACATGCAACGTTGGCTCCGGCAGCAGCACCGTCGGCGGATGGACGCTTGGCGGGGGGCTTGAATATGCCATTTGGCAAAGGTGGACGATCAAGGCCGAATATCTCTATGTGAGTTTGGGCCAAAAATCGCTCACTGAAACCTTTCTTAATGGCTCGCCAAGCTTTCCGCAGTCATTCGATGCCCGGTTCAATCGCACTAACTTTAACGTCACACGGCTTGGGGTGAACTACCGATTTTAGAGCCTACGACCCGCGAGTGAGCAAGCGCCGGTCTCGTCCGGCGCTTTTCTTTTCAGATGGTATCCGTACCTGTGTCATGGTGATCGCCGCAGTCTCCAGCCAGGTCATGATTTCTCGTCTGCGCAGCGTCAGCGACAAGCTTGACTGAAAATCAAGTCAAGAACGTTTGCGGTGGCGACCTTAAATCCTACGGCGGCGCGATGGGATGCACCAAAAAGTGTGGCGAACACGTCTGTGACTATGGTTGTTGCAAGGGGAAAAAGTGCGGCGATCAGGGGTGCCGCGGCGAAGTCATGCAGAGGTTAGTTGATCAGGGTGGCAGCACCAAGGTTCCCCTCCCTGCAGTCATCCGGAAAGAGATGCGGGCCACTCGCAAGTCGGGCAACACACGGTGACGTGTCGGCAGAAACCGAATGTCCGCTTTTGGCACAAAGCAGTTCGATTGACGGCAGCTAATGTCCGTTTTCGGGGGTAAAGCGGACACTACTTTGACAAGCGCGAGTGTCCGCTAATGACCCAAAGCGGAACTGTTAGGTCTATTGTTTACCAAAGCCGCACCGCTGTGCGGTAACGTTGCTTTCCCAACATCCGGTAGACAAACATTCTGCGAGATACTTTTTACATGCGTCCGTGCATTTCGGCGCGTTTTTATAAGTCTTCTCGCAGTATGCAAAGCAGACTTGTTGTCGTTCCGTGCAGGTTTGGGCAGCAAATGTCGGGGCCAGCCCCGCGGAGAAATAGAAAAGCCCCAGAAGAAAAATAGCGATAATATAGTATCGCATCATCAGTTCTCCCTCGATTTTTCCATTTCCGTATTTGCACTATAGCAAATCCTTTTCGGTCGCAGGCAATTAGCATAACGCTTCCTAACGCCTGACCTGAAGATAAATACGTCAGCCCGATAAAGGACCGAGCGCCGCGTTTGACGCTTGGCGGACATTTCAGTAGCGCCTCCGCATGTCCGCTTTCGGGTGTAAAGCGGACATGCCGATTGCAGCGCAGAATGTAAGCCAATGACCCAATACGGACCATTTCCTATAGTGGGTTAGGGGACGCCACGTGAGCTTTGTCGCGCATTTTTGCCCCTTTCAATTGGAGATCTCATGATCTCGACTTACTGGCACTAGGCCACATCAGTCTTTGTCGTGCTTGCTTTACTCATTTGGACTGCGTCGTCATTTTTTTACAAAAATGCCGCCTGGTATCTATTCGGGTGGGGCTGTATTGCCGTTGCCGGCATCGCTCAACTGCTTCACTTTTTGTACCGGTAGAGATGTCCGCTAGAGGCACTTAGCGGATATCGGCTGTTGCGCTGCACATGTCCGCTTTTGACCCATAGCGGACTCTGACCGTGTAGCGGTTGGAGGAGTCCCGCGCGGCGGTCAGGGCCGCGTTCGCGTGAGCGGGATATCAACAATCACCTTTTTGCGGACTGTTTCTACCAAAACCGATAGTTCACTCCTAACCGCACGATACTGGTTTTGAAGCTGATGGTTGTATCGATGCCGCACGTCGTCGCGCCACAGGTGGCAGTGCCGAGATCGGCATAGAGATATTCAATCTTCGCCGACCACGGGCCGAGAATTGCGTATTCGAGTCCCACGCCTGCGGTCCACCCCGCCCGGTCGGCCGTTGCATTCAGGCCATTCGTAATCATTTGGACGTCGCCAAATGCGCCGCCCGCGGTGGCGTAAAACAGCGCGCGGTCGAACGCATATCCGATGCGTCCGCGCGCAGTCGCGAACCAGCTGGTTTGGATCGCGCAACCCGGCACAGCGCAAATGCCCGTGCCGCTGCTGTTCGAATCTCTCATCCAATTGCCGGCGGCATCGCCTTCAAGGCCGAAAACGAAGTTTCCATATTGCGCGTTAAAGCCCAGCGTTCCGCCGAACATCCCTCCTGCGGGACTGGTTGACCCGGTTGTCAAACCGCTCGTCCAGTCGGATTGGCCCCAGCCATATCCGGCATTCAGGCCGACATAGACCCCGTTCCATGCGAAATAGGGAGCAACATCAGCAGGCTCTTGGTAACGCCCGCCGGGCATATCGGCAGCGAACGACGGGGCAGCCGTGGTAAATGCCAAAGCGCAGCTAAGTACGTACGGGGCGAGGCGGATCATCATGCGATCTCCCGGATGGACGCGGCCGACGGGCCGCGCTTCAAGCAAGACTCACTGGATTTCTGGAAGCTACGCCCGTGACGCGATGAACGATCGCGAGACACACAGCGATCAGCTGTCTGGTATCAGGACAGATTCGCAGTTAACGAATCCTTTCCAAAGCAGCATCAGTGCGAAAAAAGAGAACACGGCCTTGGCTGAAATGCTCCGTCTAAATTCGCGGACGCATCATAATAACGAGAAGTGACACCCAGCTCCATGAGAAGCGGAGTTAGGACGTCTCGTCCTCTAGGCCGCGGCAGAAGCATTTGCCTCAGCGGACACGACAACTGCGGCTCACTTAACGGCCGATTAAGCGGGGTGGTCGAATTTCAATCGGTCATAGTGAGTGCGATTCGCCCCCTCCTACTATTCCGTACCCAAGTTATGCGTTCGAACTGCTTCGACAGGAAGCGTTTAGCAATGGAAAAACGGCTTGAGGCTGCCTTTGATCAAATAACAGGACCTTGGTCCCGGGACCTTATTGTTTCGGAAACGGACGTCGAAGGTCTTGAACATACAATTGCTGAACAATCTTCAGAATTGAATCTCCGTCTGATCGAGATTCTGGAGCTTTACAACATCCAAGCTCGGCGGACTGAAGACCTTCATGCGGCTTACGAAGAGATAGTTCGGCTTGAGCAAACCGTTTCAGAGTTGGCCGTCGAAAAGGATGAAATCGACCGTCTTGAAAAAGAGAAGATAGTCCTGTCTAAGGAGCGCGTTTTGAATCTTCTGGAAATCGAAAAGCTAAGGGTGCGTCTGAATGCAACTAAAGGTGCCCTCGACGCGGAGAAAGCGAAAACGGCTTCGGCACATGCAGAGATTGACCACCTGAAATTTGAACTGGCGGCGGCAACGGCCGAACGATTTAAACTTGTGGCGATGGTCTATGCGGAAAGAGAAAAAGCCTTTAGCCGACATGCCCTCTTGCGCTGACCATGTCCGCTTCTGGCACCTAGCGGACATCGGCTTGTGCGCTGCACAGGTCTGCTTTTTGACCCAAAGCGGACATTCGCTGGCTGCACCGACCCCTTCCTGACCACTGGCGCAGGTTGGTACAATGCCTTTCCAGACGGCGTGGGGAGCGATGCATCGGCGCGACTTCATTAGTCTTGTTGGCGGATCGGCGCTGGCGTGGCCGCTCGGCGCGCGGGCGCAAGAACCGGGCCGCGTCTATCGCCTCGCGGTAGTAATCACTGCCGGGCGAGACGAGCTACCGACACTAGCCTTCTTCGATGAACTGCGCGTCCAAGGCTTCGTTGAAGGCAAGAACCTTGAGATCATCCCTGATGGCTTCGGCATCACGAATGAACAGGCCGCTACACTGGTGCCAGCGATAGTCAAGGCCGCGCCTGATGCGATTGTGAGCGCAGGGGATTTCATTACGCAGAAGTTCCAGGAAGTGACGAAGTCCATACCTCTCATTGCCATGACGGAGGATATGGTCGCCGCGGGTTTTGCGGCCTCGTTGGCCAAGCCCGGCGGCAATATTACGGGTATCAGCCTGATGTCTCCCGATCTGGATGGCAAACGACAGGACATCCTCATCGAAGCCGTACCAAATGCACGCCGGATCGCGGTACTTGCGGACTCCAATGTCGCGACATTGAAGCACCTTCGAGCTTTGGAAACCTCCGCGCGGTCGAGTCACGGAAAGGAGCTGTTGGTCCTTCGCGCTGCGAACGCCAGCGAGCTAGGGCCGGCCATTAATGATGCGAGCACACAAGGTGCTGCCGCGCTCAACGTGCTGTCTTCGCCTATGCTGCATCTCAATCGTCGCGTCATCATTGAACGCGCCGCAGAACTACGCTTGCCCGCAATCTATCAATGGCCCGAGACCGCCGACGAAGGTGGTTTGCTGGGGTATGGTCCGAGCTTTATTGAAATCTTCCGTCAACGCGCTAGAATGGCGGCCAAGGTTCTGCGCGGCGCTAAGGCTGCCGATTTGCCGATCGAACAGCCGAGCAGGTTCAACTTGGCGATCAATCTAAAAACCGCCAAGGCGATGAACCACACCATTCCGGCGGGCCTGGTTCTTCGCGCGGACAAGCTAGTCGAATGAGGTCCTGATGTCCGCTATTGGCACTTAGCGGACATTCAGACGCACCCGTGTTTGTCCGCTTTTGGACCAAAGCGGACATTGGACCGCACTGGGGCCCTAGTCACCTGTGCCCGGATTTGGCGAGAAATATTTAAGCTTATCCGGCTTGCCTTCCCATTCTTTTGAATCTGGGGGAGGGTCGCGCTTGAGCGTAATATTGGGCCAAGTTTTTGCATAGTCAGCGTTGAGCTTGAGCCACTTC
Source organism: uncultured Alphaproteobacteria bacterium (assembly GCA_963831275.1). GTDB lineage: Bacteria > Pseudomonadota > Alphaproteobacteria > Rhizobiales > Xanthobacteraceae > Pseudolabrys. Next base: position 13,977 of record CAWHPN010000005.1, read on the forward strand.
TCGGCCCCGGGCTCGGTGTCAGGCTTGATCGCCTCCACCGGACATTCCGGCTCACACACCCCGCAATCGATGCATTCTTCGGGATGAATGACGAGCATATTTTCGCCCTCATAGAAACAATCAACGGGGCACACCTCCACGCAATCCATTAGCTTGCACTTGATGCAGCTTTCATTGACGATATAGGTCAAATGTCATCCTCCTTCTGGAGGAAGTCTATCAGGTTTCCACCAGGGCGGTATGTTTCATCGGTTTGTGTGAGGTTACTGCCGCAGATGCAGTTCTGTCGGTTGATTTATTATTTCGGTTCGGGAGTCATTTGGGAAAATGCCGACTAAAGGGAAAGTCGCATCATGACTGAGTATATCGTCGGCTTAAGGCAGGGAAAACGATCAGAAGTTCTGACCATCGAGGCCGAGGATGCGTTAATTGCTGCGCTCAAGGTCAAACATAACCACCCCGAGGCTTTAATTTCCTACGTTCGCAAATCTAATCGGCGCGGCGATCGTCGCAATCCTCATCCGAAGGAATGAAGATTAAGAACCGCCTGCAGGCGCCTAAGCTCCTTAGTCTCCCCCAATGATCGTAATGACGCTGTTTGCTGCGGTGCATTTGTCCGCTTCTGGCACTTAGCGGACATCGGCTTGTGCGCTGCACAGGTCCGCTTTTGACCCAAAGCGGACATGGTCTAATCCGCTACTGGAGCGCTATAATCCTCCGCCCAGCTTGTAGGAGTGCGAATGAGGCGGCGCGAATTCATCTCTTTCGTGGGTGCCGCGGCAGCAATGCCCTTCGTGGCATTGGCCAAAAACGTTCCACGTCTCGGTGTGCTGCTTTACAGCCAAAATGACCCACAGATGGCAGCGGTCCGTCGCGGCCTCAGCGACTTGGGTTATGTCGAGGGGCAGAACATCGTGATCGAACTCCGACATGCGGAAGGTCGACTTGACCGTCTTCCCATCGCGGCAGGTCAATTAGTAGGTCTGCAGCCGGACGTGATCTTGGCCATCGGGGGTGATGTGTCTCCGATCGCGAAAAAGGTTACTGAAAAGATCCCACTTGTATTCGTTAGTAGTGCTGATCCGGAGCAGCTTGGTCTTGTCGAAAGCCTTCGGCGACCGGGTGGAAACGCTACGGGTGTCACTCTCTTGCAGGATGCACTTGCTTCCAAAAGGCTTGAGCTTCTTAAAGAGGCTGCGCCAAGAATCTCCAAAGTGGCATTCTTGTGGAATCCGGATCATCCGGACAATGAACAACGGGCCGCCCAACTCGCTGCGCAAAAGCTCGGTCTGCAACTTCATTTGGTTGAAGTTCGGCGTACCGAGGACTTTGATTTGGCATTTCGAGCCGCCAATGATGCGGGCGCAGATTCCCTTTATGTCGTCACGTCGCGTCAGACTCTCGTAAACATAAAAAGAATTGTTCAATTTGCGATGACAAATCGAATTCCATTGGCAGGAGGCTTTGGAGATTGGGCAAAACAAGGCGGCCTGCTTTCGTATGGACCAGATGCCATTGCGATGTCTGCTCGCGCAGCCAACTACATCGACAAGATATTAAAAGGGGCAAAACCCGCTGATCTTCCCGTCGAGCAACCTACAAAATTTCAATTGATAATCAATCTAACGACTGCCAAGGCTCTAGGCCTGACTGTCCCATATTCGCTTCTTTCACGGGCCGATGAATTGATCGAGTGAGGCCTGATGTCCGCTTTTGGCACAAAGCGGACATTGGCTTGTGCGCTGCACATGTCTGCTTTCGGGAGTAGTGGGGACATCACTCCGTGCGTCAATGCGACGCGAATTGTCGAATGCGTCCACGACCTCAATCTACGATCATCTCGGTCAGTGCGCAGCATCCGTGCATTCGAAGGTGCGACGCTATACCTTTATCGCGATGTGGTATGTTTGTCGGATCAGATGCGCATTAGCGCCGCAGGTCCGGCACGTGATTGGAGTGACGTAGGTCGGGGGTGGCGGGAAGATTGACGCCGGTTGTCCTGGCTCTTGCATGACGACGCCTCACTCTAAGCTGTGGTCCTGTTCCTTTGTTTTTCTTGACGCGAGGCCGAGCCGGAGCAATTCGCGGACAGCGGAGGTCCGAGTAGGCATTCGCTCCTCGAAACGGAAGGTATCGACCGCTTCGAGTTCGGCTGCCGAGACAACAATCTGTAGGCGATAGTCTCCAGTTCGGCTCACAGGTTACCCATTAGGCTAGAAAAGTATAACAAGGCTAACAATACTCATCCTACTCATCAGTTGCAAGGGCCTCCTATTTTTCCACAGCGTCTTGACGAATACGCTTCTGTGTTCTCATTTTGTTCACATGGGATCGAGACGCTGGCGAGGCTTATGAGGCGGGTTGGCGCGTTCGGGTGCGCTCCGCTTGGGCTCCGCGCGAGGGTATGAAACAGGTCCGCGAGTGCGTCTTCGGCGGGGAGCTTGATCTCCGCACGCTCGTTTGGACGCGCGGTCGCAATTTACCATTGGGAATGTTGGAGAGCCGATTGCGGTGTCCGCGCTGCGGCTCGCGGCGCGTCCGGTTGGCTTTCACTGTTCCCGCTGTACCCGCGAGTGCGCGCGTCGGAGCCCGTAACTATGGGCGATGATCTTGAAGCGCAACTGATTTGGGACATTTGCTACGCGCTTCACCGCGCTCCGGTGCGTGCACTGCGGCGAAAGCTCACAGACGAGCGGATGGTGGCGCGGGCAATTGTCGAACATCTCAAGCTCGCAAACTGGAAGATTGCTAAAGGACCGCCGCTGCCACCGCATGGCAGCAATCCGCGCCAAAATAATTCTGGATTAATTCCAAACTGAAGCGCAGGCTTTCTCGCATCGCCAGCTGACGTCGGTGGCTGAGAGACCAGTTGTGCTCCCGCCTTGTACGGCAAGGGGGTCTTCTATGAAACAATCACAATTCGTTCTGGATGCGCAAGAAAGCGAGCGCCCGAAGTGCGAACGTTGCGGCGCATTGTGTGGCTTGCCCGGATCGATCCTGACAAGCCCAGTTACGAGCGGCGAACATTCGAGTGTCCCGAGTGCGATCACTCGATGGCGTGGGTCGTCAAATACAAATAAATTCCAACGAATAGAGGCCGCGCATTCGGGGGAAGAGAATGGCGGCCTCATGTTCGCTGCCGTCGGCCCTGGGGGAATGGGGACTGAAGGCCGGTGGCATAAAAATCTAATGCGCGTATTTCAATAAGGTTCCTAAGTGAATTTGACGTTAGGCGCTCTGAAACGAATGTTTCGGCTCCGCGACGGCATTGTTTGGATTTACTAGAAAAGCAATCGTGTCAGCTTGGGGGACGAGTTCGTGCAAGATTTCCAATTGTTTCGCTACGAGCACTTTGCCTAACGATGCAACGCCGGTCACATTTTGACATGATCTCCGAGATGAGCGCCAAACATGTTGAATTGCTCAAGGGCTCATCCCGCGCTTTCCAATCTGGCCGTGCTCTGAACCCGAATAACTCGTCGCACCCACCGGCACTGAAGTCGGCCCAAGCCTCGGCTCAATCACTTTCGCTCCAAACGCGCACGATCGAAGTTCGGTCGTTGGCCGACCTCGACAAGGCCTTTGCAACTATCGCGGGCGAGAGCGTCAATGGTTTGCTCTTCATCGCCGATCCCATCTTTTTCATTCAGCTCAAGCGCTTGGCTGATTTCTCGACGGCAAATCGGTTGCCGTCAATCGCCAACTTTGTCGAGTTTCCTAAATTTGGCGGTCTTATGGGTTACGCGCCAAGCCTTCCGAACGAATACAGGCACGCTGCCAAACACATCGACCACATCCTGAAGGGAGCCAAAGCCGGCGATCTACCGGTCGAGCAACCGACGCAATTCGAGCTGGCGATCAACTTGAAAACCGCAAAAATGATTGAAATCACGATTTCGCCAAGAATGCTCGCCCGAGCTGATGAAGTAATCGAATAAACGAATGCGCGGTTCTGGCGCAAAACCGACACGCCGTTCTGCGCTGCACACGTTCGGTTTTGACCCAAAGCAGACATCAGGCCATACTTAACGAGCCCCGCTTGAACCGCTACGATGCCCTTGCTTGAGCCTTGGAGCAGCGATGAAGCGGCGTGAGTTTATCACTTTGCTTTATGGTGCGGCGACCTGGCCGCTTGCCGCGCACGCGCAGCAAGCCGCAAGTCCGGTCATCGGATATCTCAGTAGTAAAGGGACAGCGGCGGAGGCCGGAATTATTTCGGCTATTCGTCAGGGCCTTAATGAGCGCGGCTTCGTCGAAGGGAAAAATGTTGCTTTTGCTTACCGCTGGGCCGAGGGCGATTATAGCAAATTGCCCCGGCTTGCCGCCGACCTGGTAGATCAGAACGTCAATGTGATCGCGGCATCGGGATTGCCCGCTGCATTGGCAGCAAAAGCGGCAACCCCTACAATTCCGATCGTTTTTAGACTGGCCATCGACCCGGTTGCCTTTGGACTGACCCGGAGCCTTGACCGTCCTGGAGGCAATATTACAGGGGTTACAATGTTATTCGACCCCCTCACGCCTAAAAAACTTGAACTGCTGCATCAGATTGCTCCGTCCACTGTGTCAATCGGAATTCTAATCAACCCGAACAATCAAAACGCGACATCTCACCAGGATCATGCCGAACGTGCGGCAGCAACGTTGGGCTTTAATCTGAGCGTACTGAAGGCCGGTCGATTGGAGGAATTGGAGCCGACTTTCGCGGCCGCGCGCCAAAAGGGCGTCGGCGCCCTCCTCATTGGCGATGACCCCTTGTTCGATGTTCTCAATCAGCAGCTGGTTGACACAGCTGCGCGTCACCGTATTCCAACCATGTATTACGTGCGCGACTTCGTAATCACGGGCGGCCTGATCAGCTATGGCCCGAGCTTTGATGAGATGGCCAGGCAAGTAGGCGTCTATCTTGGGCGCATCCTCGAAGGTGTGGGGCCCGCAGAGCTTCCGGTTCAGCAGCCGACCAAATTCGAGCTGGTTATCAACATCAAGACGGCAAAGGCACTCGGCCTTGCCCTGCCTTCGGCACTGCTCGCACGTGCTGACCAAGTGATCGAATAGCTCACAAATCAAGTTTGTCCGAATCCGCTATTGGCACTTAGCGGACATGGGCTAAGTGCGCCGCACATGTCTGCTTTTGACCCAAAGCGGACATTGTTTACGGACTGACGGCACTGTCATAAAGCGTGTATTTGCGTTGCGAATGGTCGCATCTGTGTTTATTATTTTTTTATATTGAACCGCGAACGGCGGCCACGCTGCACCTTGAGTGTCGGGGGCGACAATGAGGCGGCGAGATTTCATCAAGGTGATTGCCGGCTCGGCAGCGACACTTCCATTCGCTGCGCGGGCGCAACAACAGACGCCGCCCGTCATCGGCTATCTCAGCTTTACCTCACCGGAGGAGCGGCCGACACTTCTCGCGGCATTCCGGCAAGGCCTGGAGCAGGCTGGGTTTGTCGTCGGGCAGAACGTGGCGATCGAGTATCGCTCTGCAGCGGGCAACTACGAACGGCTCCCTGTGTTGGCGGCGGAGCTTGCCAAAATTCCCGTCGCTGTGATCGCCGCTACCGGGGGTGAAATATCGGGGCGGGCGGCCAAGGCGGCGACGTCAAAAATTCCGATCGTGTTTACGTCCGGCTCCGACGCGGTGAAGGCAGGGCTTGTCGCGTCGCTGAACCGACCGGGTGGCAATGTCACAGGCGTCAGCTTGTTGGGCATGGCACTCGACGCCAAACGCCTGCAGCTTTTGCACGAACTCGTACCGCGCGCGACGACAATCGGCGTTCTGGCAAACCCCAAAAGTCCCGCCTTAGCTGACTTGCCGAATATGAAAGCCGCAGCGGAGTCGAACAACCAACAACTCGTCGTCCTGGAAGCAGGAACTGACGCCGACCTCGAAGCGACGTTTGCGGCCTTGCAGTCGCGCGGCGTGGACGCGCTCCTGATCACCACCAACCCGTTTTACGAAGGACGTCGCAATCAAATTGTAATGCTGGCAAAGCGCCACTCCGTGCCTGTCTTGTATCCTTGGCGTGAATACGTAACTGGGGGCGGGTTGATAAGTTACGGCACCAACTTCACGGAATCATACCGTCAGGCTGGCCTGTATGTCGGCCGCATTCTCAAGGGTGAGAAGCCCGCCGACTTGCCGGTGGTGCAGGCAACGAAGTTTGAACTGGTGGTCAATACCAAAACGGCCAAGGATCTGGGTTTGACCGTGGCGCGCTCGATCCTCGTCGGCGCTGACGAAGTGATCGAGTAGGCGAGGCAATTCGAAGATCTAATGTAGCGATAATTTTAATTCTGGCCGATAAATTCCCTGCTCTCGTGCCAAGAATTCCTTGCTCCGTCAAAACAATTCCCTGTACTGTTGAGTAGGGAATTCGCTTCAAATGCTCTGTAAGAACGCCATTATTTTACTGTCTCTCACGCTGCCAAAACCGCGATTTTGTAAAATTCCCTGTTCTTTTCCCTGTTAGCAGGGAATTTGTCAGTAGAGACAGATTCGCATGTGAATGCGTCCGCCACCACGCATTCCCTGACAACTGGAGACTTTCCCAGGGCTTTCGGAATTCTGCGATTTGTCGGGCCTATATCGATCCCCGCGGTACGATCAGAGAATCTCTAAAGGCGCGGATCGCGGGAAGTCCCAAAGCGGACATTGGCCGCCCCTTTCCCAAGTGATGAATTTGCATAATTAAGGACTGACCGCCACACTCACCGTTGGACCTTTTCGGATTTCCGCTTTTGGCCCTTAACGGACATCCGCAATTCGACCGCCAGATCATCTGCTGAGCCGCATAAGCATGCCCCTTAGGGTCAGCATGTGTGCGTTGACGGGTCGGTCGCGGGTGAGTGTTCAATCCTAGAGCGTCGGCTGAGCCGTCCGCCCAAGTTGGAATTTGCCCAGCGCGATTTGCGCTGCCGTTGCTCGAGCCGAAAACATTCGCTATCTAAAAAGTTGGCGTCGGCAATTGACGCGTTGCCTAACCGAACGGGCCGATGAGTAATTTGCCTCCCAGTGATCCGCCCAATGTCGTTGGCGGCGAGCAGTTGGTCGCCAAGCCGTCCGCTGTCGATGCGCAAGGAAAACTTCGACGGACTGCGATCCACGACGTCGTTTTTCGTCCGACGCGTCCGGTCCCGCATGAGGACGGGCATGTCATCGAGGTGGCGCGCGCCAGCTGGGATATGATCGGTGAACCCATTGTACAAGTTCATGTCACGACCACCTTACCTGGTCGGCACCGGGCTTGGGGCTTGCATCAGAGGAGCACCGACCGCTTGTTTGTTGCTAGTGGTCTAGTCAAGTTCGCGATATTCGACGGTCGCCTCAATTCGCCCACCTACGGCTGCGTCAACGAAGTCACGATCAGCAACTTAAGCCCCGGATTGCTCATTGTTCCACCGAACCTCTATCACGGCTGGAAGAATATTGGATCAAGCGAAGCGATCATCATCAACATGCCGACCAAGCCGTACAATTATGAAGCGCCGGACGCGCTGGATTTGCCATGGGACTCAGAAGCTGCGGCGCGCACTATTCCCTATCGCTTTTGACGGTCATCAAGGTGAACAAGTCTCCATTCTTCTCTGTCATTTTGCCAACCTATGCACGCGGCCGCCACATAACGCCGAGCGTCGAATCGGTGTTGGCTCAGACATTCGGCAACTTCGAATTGATCGTTGTCGGCGACGGATGCACCGACGAGACCGAAAGCATTGTGCGATCATTTCCGACAGAGCGGGTAAGCTGGCGTAACTTGCCGCGCAATTCCGGGAGCCAAAGTTCCCCCAACAACGAGGGAATAGTTGCGTCTCGGGGGTCTTGGATTGCCTATATAGGTCACGACGATATATGGGCGCCGCATCACCTCGAGCGTATTCATCGAACCCTGAGCGCGACCGAAGCGTTGGATTTCGTGGTCAGCGGTTGCGTTTTTTACGGACCCAAAGGGAGCGACGACTATTACATCACCGGATTTTTCGAGGGCTCAGAGGACGCGTTCCAGCACTTCTGCCCGCCGACGTCGATCTGCCACCGGCGCGACGTCACTTCGCGGATGGGAGGCTGGCCTGATCCGCGCATGGTCAAAAGCCCGGCCGATAATGAGTTCTTGCTGCGCGCGGCCCACGCCGGAATGCGCTTCGCGTCCACCGCCGAGGTGACGGTCCACAAGTTCGCGGCAGGTCATCGCTACCTGTCCTATCTTCGTCCCAGCAGCGACGAGCAGCGAGAGTTGCTTCATGATTTGACGCGCCGGTCGGGCTTCGACATCGACGGCATTGTCCGGAAATCGAAGGCAAACGGACAATTCATGATATTTGTCTATGGCGATTATTCCTCTCATCCGGAAGGATTTCTGTTCAATCAGAATCTGAAGCGCAAGGGCATAACCCGGCCAGTTTTGCAACCGCTGCACAAGCGCGCGGTTATCGAGCAGACCGAGGAACCGCGAGGCGTGGACTGGCATGACCTGGAGTCCAACGGCACGCGCTATCGCTGGTCTGGCCCCAATCCGAAGCCCAAAATCCTGATCCCCTACACAGGTCGTATTGCTCGTATTGAAATTCAGGTGATCGACAAGAGTTCCCGCGGTGCATGCCGGTGATCTGTCGCTCTACGTTGAGGATCGGCAGGTCCGGAGTTGGATCAGAGTTGGGCCGAGCGGCAGCTTCGATTTGGTGGCTGACATCCCGTTGCACGAGGTCGATTATACCGTCCTGACATTGAACGCGCCGACTTTTCGTTGCAAAGACATCGGGCTAAGCGAAGATCGGCGCAAGCTCGGACTTGCCGTGGGTCGGATAGCTCTCGAACCGCGACCGCGCTGGTGGGCGCGGTGGCGGCAACGCCCTTAGCTTTCTAAGTCCGCTTTTGGCCCTTAGCGGACATCAGCTTGTGCACTGCACATGTCCGCTAATGACCCTAAGCGGACATTGGATCGACGCTTAACGAGCTTGGTTTAAGGCGCTACGCTGCATTCGCTGGCCTTTGGGGGCCCACATGAGGCGGCGAGAATTTTTCGGTGTTATCGGCGGTGCGGCTGTATTACCGCTCGTGGCTAACGCGCAACAGGTCGCTCAAATGCGCCGCATCGGCGTGCTTATTGGGCTGGCTGCGAACGACGCACAAGGCCGAGCCACCCTTGCGGCGCTTCTGCAGGGCTTGCAGCAATCGGGTTGGATTGACGGGCGCAATGTGAGAGTCGATTACCGCTGGGGTGGCGGCAACGCCGAGGACGCGCGGAAATACGCAGCTGAACTGGTTAGTCTCGGTCCAGATGTTATGGTGGCCACAGGCGGAGCCAGCGTAGGAGCATTGCTCCAAGCGACCAAAACCATTCCGGTCGTGTTTGCAAATGTCCCGGACCCAGTCGGCTCTGGATTTGTCGAAAGTCTTTCCCGCCCGGGTGGTAACACCACCGGTTTTGTGCAGTTCGAATATAATTTGAGCGGCAAATGGCTGGAAATCTTGAAGCAAATCGCTCCAAACATGACAAGTTCGGCGATACTGTGGGATCCCACCATAATCGCGGGGATCGGCCAGTTCGCCGTCATCCAGTCCGGGGCGCCATCGTTAGGCATAGACGTTCGCGCGATCAACGTTCGCGATGCTGCCGAAATTGAGCGCAGCGTCGAAGCATTCGCCCGCATCGCAAATGGCGGCATCATTGTGACAGCGAGCGCTCTGGCGATCCTTCATCGCGATTTGATCGTCAACCTGGCCGCACGATACAAACTTCCAGCGGTTTATTTCCAAAAGCTGTTCGTCGCCGAGGGCGGTCTGATTTCTTACGGTGCCGATTTCTTCGACCAATACCGTCGCGCTGCAGGGTACGTCGATCGGATCCTCAAGGGCGAGAAGCCGGCCAATCTTCCGGTGCAGGCGCCTACCCAGTACGAGCTGGTGATCAATCTTAAGACAGCTAAGGCGCTGGGCTTAACAGTGCCGTCGGTGCTGCTTGCGCAAGCCAGCGAGATAATCGAATAAAAATGCAATGTCCCTATATTGGTACTTAGCGGACATCGGCTTGTGCGCTGTGACTTTAACTGACTAACCCGACCAATAAAAAGATATGGGCTGCGCCTAGGGGAAAAGCGCAGCCCATGTGCTGGAGTTCAGACCGTATCGGACGATGGGCAAACGAGACGGTCCGGCGTGAGAACGCCGTCTCACGCACTACGTCCTTCGGCAGCATCGTTATTAGTCGTACGTCAAATGACTTCCAATACGAGCCGCGCGTTTCAAGCAGACCGGCAATGCATCCGCGCAGTCAGCTGATTTTGAGCCTGATCAATAGGTTGCACTTCCGTACAACGTTTAACAGCGATGTGAACTAACCTGCACGAACTGGGGAACAAGCGAGTTAGTTTACTGTCTATGATAAACAGGCCGGTCAATCGATCCTGTGAATTTGTGGGCTGGGCATCAGCAATGATAACGATTGCAGGCATGGGATCATTTGCTTTAGTTGGAATTGTCGCTGACTTTTTGCGCTAAGGCGACGCGTTCGCCGCGCTAGTAGAGAGATAGTATGGACAAAGTCCGGAAACCAAAAGGTCGTCGATCTGGTCGCGACCGCCGCTCTGGCGTTGACGCTCGCAAAAAGGCGCAACAGCATTCGCAGGGAGAACGTCGGTCGGGGGATCGGCGTTCAGGTAAGGATAGGCGCGGCAAGGCCAATCAGTGACGCGCTGGAGTTCCGGGTGACCAAAGTACTCTCCGCTTTTGTCGCTCTTGTCTTTCTCATGGGTATGCTCGGAAATTCGCGCGCCGACGCATGGGACCCTCCCAATAATGGATTCTGCCCTGACGGTAAGAGGGTGAGCGATCTAAAAAAATGCAATCGCAATCCAGATGGCTCTTGCAAGCCCGGGAGACAATGCAAGGGGAAGCCTCTGGACGAAAATACCAGGAAGTAATTGTAACGCTTCTATCTAGTGTCGCTTCGCGGGTCGTTCATCGGTCGAACCCTGGGCAAATCATGTAAGAACCAAATAGGTGAGCAAAACCACAAGCAGCAGTCCGACAGTTAGGACAAAGGCGAAAAGCGAAGTGAATCGTGGGGCTGCGCCGTGCTTGGATTCTGGCACGAGTTTTACGTTTTCGATGTGCGTTAGTTTTGGTTGCTTCTTAGCCATCATCCCTCGTTATCCGGACAACGGCGCAATCTAGTGTGGTTCCGCATAGCCGCTCTCGGCGCGTTGGTGCTGTTAATCGACCAAAAAGAAAAGAGCCGCAGCCTAGGCAACTGCGGCGCTTTCCCATCCGGTGACCAAAGGAAGTCGGGGGCTATTAGCCGGATGCTGGAACATGAAGTTTAGACCAGGCGCCTCTGGCCCGCAGTCCGATAGCCGACACTGGAACTCGAAATGAAAAGGCCGCACCGGGACCATCTCCTGCGCGGCCCTTCCCCATGAATAACCGAACGCAGTCCCAGGGGATGGGGGAATGAGGGGCCCACGCTCGGTCGTTGAATGAATTGCCAAGCGAACGAGTCGTTCCAGCAAGCAAAGATAAAATTTCATTTGACGCTACAAGCCAAGAAACCGAGTGATTGCTTTCACGCGTAGTCGGAAAGGATCCCGCTCCCCTGCTGCGATTTCCTCAAGAATGACGCTGGCAAGCCTTGTTTTGTTTGAATGCGCTCTCTGTTGTAACGACAACAAGTCCCACACATCGTTCAAAGCAAGCTGCATCATTTTCGTAGTTTCAGCGTCGTACCGCTCTGTTGTGTCTAGCTCCATGGCACTGCCCCTCATGCAACGAACCCACCACGGAACGTAAAAGCTCTCATTTCGTTCCGCGCGCGGATGATTGCGTAATTAAAGAGGGCCCGCGTCAGAGAGCCTTCGAAACTGCCGCGACCCTCAACCCGCTATAGATGGTTCGTCGTATAACGGCCGTGAAAGTAACGCTGTTTCGGGGCCACAAGTTTCCTGGAACGAGCGCGGGGCCAGCCGTGTTCACATTGCATGCTGATAAATCTGTATGGTGGCGGACAGCTGGAAATATCAATGCCTGCCGAAGTCGAGGAATTGGCTCCCGGCATTGGCAGCATACCGTGCCCGGAGTGCTGCGGACGGCCAGACGAATACCCCTCGCTGTTTCCGCCTGAGATTGGCATCACAGAGTGCGTGGATTGCAAGGGCACGGGTTTTGTGTACGTGAACACCTAGGCAATGGCCAAGCGCGCCTATTTTTTGCCTGACTTCAAGATTCGAAAGTGACACCGATATTGTTGTCTGTACGCCACACGACATTGCACCGGTGGCGAACGCCCTCAACGATAAGTTCAAAGGTTTGGGGAAGGCCGAATGTAGTCGACACCCGAATGGCCGCGCCAGTGTCAGAAATGTTGCGCACAGTGCATTCGAGTTTAGGCGCCCTCTCGCTGATTACGATGAAAGCACTTTTCAAAACTCGGTGACGCGGGGAGCGACGTTTTTCAGTCACCAGTATGTCCATTACCGGGTGAGCACCGCGAGTCTTCCGCGGTTGTTTTTATTATCAATCTCGATCACTCGCTCTTCCTAGTAAAAAGCGCGTATCCGCACTTGCAATTCAGGTCTAGGGACCGGCCTCTGCTCGCCAAGATTGCAGCGTTGGGGAAACGGCCGGTGCGGAACTACCCGACCGCCGGGGCATTATTCAGCATGCCTCGGTATCACTTTCATCTTGTTGACGGCACTGAAGTTTTTGACAGTAGGGGAGTTCTCCTCCCAAACGATGCAGCGGCGCACGCCTATGCAGAAAGCCTGGCAGCAGAGTTTGCTGGTTCCGACACAATGCTGAAGATCAGAGGAGTTAGGGTGACCAATGAAGCCGGGGAGCTTCTTTTGGATTGCCGGTGGACCGCCGAAACAGCATTGATTGGAAATGAAAAGGCCGCCGCGGGACCATCTACCCGCACGGCCTTTCACGCATGTATAACCAAACGTAGTCCGAGGGGGGCTCGGGGACCGACTACGTTCGGTCACTGACAGAATTGCTCAGCGAACAAGTCGTTCCAGCAAGCAATATAAAATTTCATTTATGGCGCTCGGCCAGCTGGACCTTGAAGGCCTATCCGTGATTAGGAATTGAAGGCGGCTGTTTGCGAGCCGCGATTGTCCAGAACCAAGACTGCCCTTGCGGTGCCTGCGGGTGAAGCAGGATGCGGCCGATCGTCTGGCCTGCGTCCAGGACGACGTAGTCGTCATCAGGCTGAGCCCGGCGAGATGCTAGTTATTAGGTGATGAAAGCGGGCATTGGCCACCCCGTTCCCAAGGTTAGTTTGGACCGATACGATGCCTTGTCCTTAGTCTCGGGAGAGGCAATGAGACGGCGCGAGTTCATCACGCTTCTCGGCAGTACGGCGGTCATGTGGCCGGTCGCATCGCCCGCGCAGCAGGCCGCCAAGCTCTGGCGTATCGGATTGCTTTCTCCTGCGTTATCTGGGCAGAGCGATAACTTGAAGGCGTTCAGGCAGGGACTGGACGATCTCGGTTACATCGATGGCAAGAATATTCAGTTCGAGCGGCGCGCCGCTGGTGGAAATCTTGATCGCCTACCAGCACTAGCCGCTGAATTAGTACGGACTGACGTCGACGTCATTTTGGCCGAGTTATCGTTCGCTGTCGAAGCGGCGCGAGCGGCGACCAAGACAATTCCCATTGTGATGACCGGCGTTGGAAACCCCGTCGGAAGCGGATTCGTAAAAAGCATCTCCCAGCCAGGCGGAAACATCACTGGCCTTACGAACGATTCAATCGAGGTCAGCAGCAAGTATTTGGAGTACTTGCGCGCCGCGGTTCCGAATTTGGTGCACGTGGGAGTATTAATTAATCCCAAACACCCCAACCATCCCACGGTCTTGAAACAGGTCCAAGTTGGCGCGCAGGCGATCGGTCTCTCGGTCTCCACGATGAATTGCGCTCTGTGAGTGATATCGATGCAGCCTTGCGCTCAATTCAACAAAACCGCCTGAGCGCATTAATCGTACCGCCCGATCCCACGTTTCCTATTATCCACCGTAGATTACGGAGTTCGCGATGAGCAATCGGCTCCAACTATGTTTGGGCAAAGGCGCGGAGTTGAAGCTGGCGGCCTTATGGGCTACGAGCCGAACGTACCTGATATGTATAAACGCGCTGCTGCGTTGGTTGATAAGATTCTCAAAGGCGCGAAGCCGGCCGATTTACCGGTAGAGTTTCCCACTAGATTTCAGTTCATCATCAATCTCAAGACTGCAAAGGCACTCGGCCTAACAATCCCGCCGAGCGTGCTCGCGCGCGCCGACGAGGTGATCGAATAAACGGTCGAATGTCGGCTATTGGCACTTAGCGGACATTGCGGCTCCCTTAACGAGCCTATTCCAACGGCTACGATGCACAAGCAGCTTCGAGGCAGGCAATGAGACGGCGCAAGAAAGCGGGCGGCAAGGCAACAAAAACGCAACGGCGCCGGACAGCAGGGTCCCCCAAAACCGCGAAAATTGCTCATCAGCGTAGATCTTCGAGCATCGAGACAGCCAAGCGAGTCGCGATGCTTGATCACAGGCTGAGCGAGGCGCTCGAACAACAGGCTGCCACAGCCGATGTTCTCAAGGTTATCTCCAGTTCACGCGGCGAGCTTGGGACCGTGTTCCAGGTCATGCTGGCCAAGGCGATGAGCATTTGCAAAGCAAAATTCGGCCACCTGTTGCTCTATGAGGACGAGGGTTTTACCGCGGCATATTTGCACGACGTCCCACCGTCCTATCGCGAATTTTGGGAGCAGCACGAACCCATAAAAGCAGGTCCAAACACGGGCATCGGTCGCATTGCACACACCCGACAAGTTGTGCACATCGCCGATCTAAAAGCCGAGCGAGCTTACACTGAGCGGGATTTATCACGTGTCGTAACTGTCGAAGGCGCAGGGGCACGGAGTTTCCTTTCGGTCCCGATGCTCAAGGAAGATGAGCTTATCGGTGCCATCGTCATCTATCGCCAGGAGGTGCGGCCCTTCACCGAGAAACAAATCGAGCTGGTGCAAAACTTCGCCGCCGCAAGCTGTCATCGCCATCGAGAACGCGCGTCTGCTCAACGAACTGCGCGAGATCTCTGCAGCAGCAGACCGCCACCGCCGACGTGTTCAAGGTCATCAGCAGATCGACCTTCGACTTGCAGGCGGTTCTCAACACGCTAACCGAGTCAGGCTGCCCGTCTTTGCCTGGCCGACAACGGCGTCATTTTTCAGCGCGATGGGGGACTTGTATCGGCTTGGCGCGAACTATGGGTTTTCGCGCGAGGCGGAGCGGTACGCGTTCGAACACCCCCGCGGCCAGGCCGAGGTAGCGTTCTGGGCGGGTCGCATTGAGGGGAGGACATAGTTCATATTCCGGACGTGCTGGCCGATCGCGAATACCAAGCGACCGGTTATCAGAAGACATTCGGGTTCAGAACACCTGGGCGTGCCGCTCCTAGCGTGAGGGGACGACGATCGGTGTTTTCGCGCTCACCCGCGATGAAGTGAACCCATTACCGACAAGCAGATCGAACTGGTTACGACCTTTGCCGACCAGGCGGTGATCGCGATCGAGAACGCGCGGCTACTCAACGAACTGCGCGATTCCCTCGACCGGCAGACCGCGATGTCGGAGGTGCTGAGCGTCATCTCATCCTCCCCCGGCGAACTCAAGCCAGTGTTTAAGTCGATGCTTGGCAACGCCATGCGCATCTGCGAGGCGCAATGTGGTTTCATTTACCGGATGGAAGCGGGCGCTATGCGCGCGATGGCCGAAATTGGCGTCCCGCCGGCATTCGCTGAGTACCGCCGGAACCACCGGCATACGGGCGGTGCGACGACCCCCGTCGATCTGATGCGCGCAACCAAAAAGCCGGCACATGTTCACGATGCTCGCGAGAGCGACGCCTACCGGACGGCAATCCCAATGCTGTTGCGGGCGTCGATCTCGGCGGTGCGCGTACGGTGCTCTATGTGCCAATGCTTAAGGAAGATGAGATCGTCGGCGTAATCAACGTATACCGGCAAGAGGTCCGACCTTTTGCCGATGACCAGATCGCGCTCCTCGAGAATTTTGCCGCCCAGGCCGTCATCGCCATCGAGAATACCCGACTGCTCAGCGAGCTGCGTGAGTCTCTCCAGCAGCAGACCGCCACCGCGGATGTATTGAAGGTGATCAGTAGTTCACCCGGCGACTGAGACCGGTGTTTCAGGCCATGCTAGAGAAGGCCACGCAGCTTTCCGAAGCAAAATTCGGCGTCATGTTCGGATTTGCCAATGGCATATTTCGCGTGACATCATGGTAAGGAACTCGCCAGCACACATAATAGAGCAACCACATGTCGTCAGCGAAAACCCTAACAACCTGCTTACTCGCATCGTTTCTACCAAACAACCCGTTTACAGCTCGGACCTCACCAAGGAGCGCGCTTATATCGAAGGAAATCCCCGATACGTAGCTCTGGTTGAAACAGTTGGTGCACGAAGCCTTCTCGTCGTGCCAATGGTCAAAAATCAAGAATTGATCGGAGCCATCGCCATCTATTGGCAGGAGCCCCGCTCGTTCACCGAGAAGCAGATGGAGCTGGTGTCTAACTTCGCCGCGCAGGCAGTCATCGCGATCGACAATGCCCAACTTCTTAGCGAGCTCCGCAAGTCACTACAGCAACAGACGGCAACTGCCGACGTGCTCAAGGTCATCAGCCGCTCGACCTTCGATCTGCAGGCAGTGCTGCTAACCCTCGTTAATCGGCTGCTCGGCTCTGTGATGTTGACAGAGTGCGACGTTACTCGCGAAAAAGAGGGCGCTTTTTATCGCGCGGAGGCCTGCGGATTTTCTCGCGAGTCCAAGGGTATGTCAAAGATGTCCCAATCAAAGCCGAACAAGGTTACCGCGTTTCGGATACACGCTACTCGACGGGCGGATCGAGTAGATATCCCTGATGTTCTGGCTGATTCCGATGCGCGTCTGTCACAGGCCAGAGAGATTACAGCGATTACCGCACTGTTCTCGCCGTCCCGATGCTGCGCGAGGGCGTTCCGATCGGTGTTGTGAGTTTGACGCGTTCGGAAGTGCGCCCGTTCACTGACAAGCAGATTGAACTAGCCACAACGTTCGCCGACCAAGCCGCAATTGCAATTGAAAACATGCGCCTTTTTGAAAGTGTCGAAACCCGAACGCGAGAACTGGCGAAATCTCTAGAAGAACTGCGCATCGCTCAGGACCGTCTGGTGCAGACGGAAAAACTCGCCTCGCTGGGTCAACTGACAGCCGGCATCGCTCACGAAATCAAAAACCCGCTCAATTTCGTCAATAATTTTTCGGCCGTCTCGGTCGAGCTCATTGAGGAACTGCGGCAAGCGCTTGGAGGGAGACCCTCAATAGCAAAGTGCGGGCGGAAATCGGCGAAATCGCGGATACGTTACAGGGCAATCTCGACAAGGTCGTGCAGCACGGCCAGCGTGCGGATTCGATCGTCAAAAACATGTTGTTGCATTCGCGCGAGGCCTCGGGGGAGCGCCGGCCGATGGATGTCAACGCCCTCGTCCAGGAGAGCCTGAATCTCGCCTATCACGGCGCGCGGGCTGAGAAAAAGAATTTCGATATCATGGTGGAACAATCGCTTGATCCGGCTGCTGGCAAAGTTGACATCTTCCCACAGGAGATCACGCGAGTTCTGCTCAATTTGATTTCAAACGGGGTGTATGCGACTGCGAAAAAAGCTCAGGTTAACGCCGAAATTTATAAGCCAATTCTCACCGCCTCAACGAGAAGCCTTGGCAACCGGGTGGAAATCAGAATCCGGGACAACGGAACTGGTATTCCAGCTGACGTTAAAGACAAGATGTTCAATCCGTTCTTTACGACAAAGCCGGCCGGAGAGGGGACCGGGCTCGGCCTCTCCATAAGTCATGATATCGTCGTGAAGCAGCATGCCGGCTCAATTGAGATCGATACGCAGCCCGGTGAATTCACGGAAGTAAAAATCATTCTGCCGCGCACGGCAGCATCCATCGCCTAGTCACGGAGGAGCAGCCACAATGAAGCTATTTAGACTGGCTTGGCATTCCTGTTCTGTTCTGTTCTCTGTATCTGCTCAAGCTCCGGAGGCGAATAGAAATACATGTCATGCAGCCATACAAGAAGACCTGTGCAAACCTCGCATCGCTAGTCCAGCACGCAGTCAGTGCTTTCGGGCTGCGATGCAGCGCTGCAAAGCAATGGGCCAAACACTATTTTGAACTGACTTGATGTCCGCTATTGATGCGCTAAGCTGTGCGCCCTTGCGGCCGCAGGGGCCAAAGATGCACGTAATAGTATGCAAATGATGCAGCTTGGTTGCAGAAGCTTTGCCGCCTGCGCGCATGGGGGACAGCGCGAGCAATCTAATGCTGGAGATTTTGGACCGTCTGGAAACCAGTCTCGCAATGACTCGCTCCAAAACGCGTTTATCTGAACAGGATTCTCGACAATGCGCGCGCGCCCGCTGATCGATACGAATTCACCGTCTGCCGGTCGGGTGTAGGAGACGAGAGCAGGCTGATTTCTTTCAACTTCAAGCGCCTTTGGTGAGTCCTTGAGTGCTAGGAACCATAGCGTGCCATCGAAGTCTTTCCGCGCGCATCCTCGTAGACGCGA
>CAWHPN010000006.1:0-11470 GCA_963831275.1 uncultured Alphaproteobacteria bacterium
TCTTGCTGACCTGGCTGCCCAAGGATTGTAAGATTGCAACGGTCCATCACTTTGGCGCCAATCTTGCGTGCATCGCACACCAGCCGACGAAAATACGGATTGAGCTCTGGCGCGCCTCCTGTGATGTCGAGGGTCGGAATTTTTTTTCAACTCAGGAAATCGAGCACCAACTCGACGATGTCGGCCGCCATCTCCTCGGTCCGGGTGGGCCCCGCATTGACGTGGCAATGGTAGCAGGACTGATTGCAGCGATAGCCGACATTGACCTGCAATGTTTCGAGCTTGTCGCGACGGATCGCCGGAAAGGGGATCTTCTCGAGCAGTGGCAATGTGTCGCGCATCGGGACCTCGTCAGCGCAACTTGCCATGACCCATGCATCGCCGTCACCTCGTACGGAGTGGCGGCAAAACAAATCGCTGTGAGAACTTTGAGAAATCAGCGCGCCAGTGCGGTCGTGACCGGCAATTCAATGCCGATGCGCCCATAGCCAGGAAGCTTCAATCCGGGATGACGCAGATCGAGACCGGCGACAAGGCCTAAAAGATTCACCTCGATGCCTTCGACCCAGCCGACCTTGATACCGGCATAACCGTTAAGGTTGACTTCCAAACCGGTGCGGCTGTCCGTCAGCCCTGCATAGAGGCTGTAACGGAAATCGCGGCCGAGTGCATTTGGCGGCAATGCCACACCGAGTTCTGGGACGGCGCGCAAGGTCGCGGCGATGAAGCTGTTGCTGTTCGGCCCTGGCCAGATGCGATAGTCGCCGGCCTGCGCGTAGTCATACGCCGTCACTGCATTTTCGATACGCGGGATAAGTTTCTCCGCTTCTGCGCCGGAAACATCGGCGAGCATCATTGGAGTGTTGCCATACCAGCGCCCGTCTACCGGCCAGTTGTTGCGACGGACTGGCTCGCCCCAGCCGACGACGTCATAACGCGTCCATCGCGTCTCATTCGCACGCTTGAGAACGACCCAGCTGTGCACCGAGAAAATGCCTTTCCAGGCGCCAGCCGTTCCGGTGAAGAAAACGACGCGGGCTGGCGAAAAGTCAGCGGCGGCCGGCAGCACCCCTGTGCTGGACCAGTTGGCGTCCCGCCACGAGCGTGGATCACTGCTGACCGCATACATGACGGCGCGGGCAAGAAGAGGTGCGAAAAACAAAAGGAAGAAGATGAGCATAATAGTCTTGCGGCGATTTGGCGGTTGAGGGCTTGGCATGGCGGCTCAGTATAGGCGCATTCCGGCCTAAACGTGGCACTCACCGGGCCTGATTGTTGGCGATCGAGAGCTGCGAATAACGCTCTGCGCCTTCCTTGGTCAGGTCGCCGCTCACCGCCTTGGCCCATTCCATACCAACGATGGCACCATCCTTGGCGCCCGAAATTACGTTGCCGGAGATTGCGGCGTCACCCGCGCCGGGCGCGACCGAAACAGCAATGCCATAACCGGCATTGCGCACGACATTGCCGCTCACGCTGACGTTGCGCAGATAGGGCCCCCATCCGGCACGGATGCCAGCGAAAAGCGTGTTCTCGATTGTGTTGCCCGTGACGGCGGTGTCTGCCTCGACGCCGATGCCGACGCCGCTCCATTCCGGCGGTGTGTCTGGCCGGCGCCGGTTGATATTGCGCAGAAGATTGCCGTGCACGACGCCAAGCCGCCCACCATTGTTGAAATTCGTCACGGCGATGCCGTTTTCGGCGCTGTCGATCACGTTGTCGGCGATCACCGCGCCTTCGAAATCAAACTCGGCATACATCGCGCATTCGACGAGCTCCGCACAATTGTTGCCGATGATCTGGAGATTGTGCGCGGCATTACCGCGCACTGCGGAAAAAGCCGCCCGTCGGATTATATTGTTTCGCACAATCACGTCGGCCGCGCGAAATACATTAATGGCATTGCCATTCTCGCCAGTGCCGCCGGCACGCGCGTTGGTATCCTCAATTGTGTTGTCGGCAATCAGGCTCCCATCATGGCGTTTGACGCTCTGCCAAACGCGGATGCCGCCGTTACCCGAATTTCGAATGCTGTTCGCTGTGATGGCCAAGCCGGTATTGTCCGTGCAGAAAATGGCGGTGTCCGCTGCATCGGCGACCGTGTTGCCGGTAACATGCCCTGTGCAGCGCTCAAATGTGATCCCGTTGCCGCCACTTCGGTCGATCGTGCAGTCTAAAATGCGGATGGCTCTCGTCGATGTGAAATGGACAAGCCCACGGTTCTGCGGCAGAGCCTGGTTTCCGCCGTCGAGCACAAGGCCGGACAAGGTGATGTTGCCGCCGCCTTCGGCAGACAGCAGTGAAGGGCCATGCGTCATCACCATACGCGTGGCGCCGCGCACCCCGAGAATCTGCGCTCCGTCAGGCAGTTTGAGATCACCGACGCGATAGGAGCCGGCCGCGAGTACAAGCGGCGCGCGTGTGCGTGCAGCCTGCTCGATCGCCCGTTGCAGCGCGCGGGTTTGATCGTCCGCAACTGAGGGACGGACACCAAGTTGTGCTGCGTCGAGACCATAGGCAGAGAACGGCGCGCCGAGCGTGGCTATGCTGGTCGCAGAACCGATGAGAAGGCGACGGCGGTCCACTATCATGCGAACATGATGCGCCCGGGAGGTTAACGACGCGCTTCCGCGGCCATGGCAACAACAAAGCGGCCGCCTGCGCGCGCCAGATCGTCGAGCGTGAATCGGCGCCGTTTCCCGGGCCGCCGAATGGTGCGCGCAACAGGCGGCACGTGAATAAAGGCTGCGAGGCGCAGCCCATTCTTTCGCGCCGTTTCCTCGGACGCCCGCCAGCAAAGATAATTGCAAAGATAGCGGCCGGCATCGCGCGACACCGTTACCGGAACACGCATGCCGCGGGCAGCCGCGAGCAAATGCCGCGTGCGAACCGGAAGTGGCAAAGCGGGTGGTCCGCCACCGACAATCGGATTCCGGCGCAGCGTTTGCCCGTAAACGTCGGGAAGGTGCGTCATGGTGTTACGTGCGCGAGTTTCGATGCGAAGCGTTTTTGCGCGCGGTGCAAGCCCGAACATCAGCAGCACATCCGGTCTGTACCAGGCGATCAAGGTCGGCAGCTTGCGGTCGACAGCAGCGTAGCTGGTGGGAAAGACGTATGGGATGATTGTCACATCGTCCAGCGCTGGCCGGCGCATCCGCGTGAGCCGCTCGACCAGCGGCCCGGTCGGATTGAATGGTGCCCCGGGAAATGGCCCAAAGCCGGTAACAAGGACGGTAACGGCCATCTAGGCGCCAAGCAGTTTCGCGATGTCCTCAACCGCAAGCGTCGGTGCGAGCTTGCCGGCAGCAACCTGGGCCTCAGCTTGTCGCAACTTCGCTCGTACGGATGCGTCGCTGCGCAGCCGCGCCGTCAGCCGTTCTTCGAGCATCGTCCACATCCATTTCACCTGTTGCTCGCGGCGCCGTGCGTCAAGTTCGCCCGATCCTGTCATTTTCTTTTTATGTGCGAGAACCTGAGCCCACAATTCGGGAATGCCATTTTGCGTAAGCGCCGAGTAGGTAATGACGGGCGGAGACCAGGTTGCGGATAGCGGGCTCAGGATATTGAGCGCCGCGCGATAGTCTGCTGCGGCCAGTCGGGCGCGGTCGACATTGTCGCCGTCGGCCTTGTTGACTGCGATCATGTCGGCAAGCTCCACAATGCCTTTTTTCAGGCCCTGTAATTCGTCACCGGCGCCGGGAAGCATGAGCACCAGGAAAAAGTCGGTCATATCAGCGACCGCCGTTTCCGACTGGCCAATGCCGACAGTTTCCACCATCACGACGTCGTAACCGGCAGCTTCGCACACCAGCATGGTCTCGCGCGTCTTGGCGGCGACTCCGCCAAGCGTGCCCGAGGACGGGGACGGGCGGACGAACGCATTCGGATCGCTTGAGAGCTGCGCCATTCGCGTTTTGTCGCCGAGAATCGAGCCGCCGGTGCGGGTGGATGACGGATCGACCGCCAGCACTGCAACCTTGTGGCCTTTGCCCGTGAGGTAGGTCCCGAGCACATCGATAGTGGTGGATTTACCGGCGCCTGGCGCTCCCGTGATGCCAAGACGTACGGCGTTGCCGGTTTGTGGCAGCAGCTCCTGCACCAGATGATGGGCTGTCTTGCGGTGATCTGCGCGCTTGCTTTCGATCAGTGTGATCGCGCGCGCGAGTGTTGCGCGATCACCGGCGCGGATACCGCGGACAAGATCGGAAGGCGGGAGATTGCGCGCAGCCATCGGCGTTCCTAGCGTCCGCCTTCCGAGCCGGTCGCAAGGCGAAGCACCAGGCCGCCACCACTCTTTTGCTTTGCATCAGTGGCGCGTGCAAAGGCATTCAGCTGTTTTCGCGTCGTAATCCGGCAATGGGAATCGCTCACCCGCCCACAATACCGTGCACGTGTGGTGGCATCGGCATCATTTTCGTCAATCGCCGTGACCTGATAGACGCCTTCGGTAAGCTCGCGGGCGACCGCATATTCGATGGTATTTGGTCGCCTAGCCGCCGCGCTTTGCACGATAAATGTCCGGCCTTCAAATCTGTGGAGTGTGAATACACTAACATCTTTCATGCCGCCGCCTGTGTGAACGTATCGCTCTCCGTCCCATTTGAACGAAGCCTGTTCAGGCTCATCTACAAAGCCTTTGCGGAGGGTGTAGAACTGAAGTTGCAGGTCTTTGCCCAGCACAGGCTTCGCATTCAGCAAAACCGGACCGTCGGAATCGACACACCCGGAAAGCGACAGCGCACAAAATCCAGCTGCGACCGTACGGACGAATGCTTGGTTCACTCTGCGGCCTCTTTGCCGTGTCCGAGCCGCTTGTTGAGGGTTTTGAGAAGTTTCTCCGCGGCTTCCGCGATCACTGTACCCGGCGGGAAGATTGCTTCGGCGCCGGCTTTCATGAGCGCGTCGTAGTCTTGCGGTGGCACGACCCCGCCAACCACGATCATGATATCGTCACGACCTTGCCTGGCGAGTTCCGCCTTCAATTCCGGGACCAGAGTCAGATGAGCGGCGGCAAGGGATGAGATACCGAGAATGTGGACATCGTTCTCGACCGCCTGCCGCGCAGCTTCCGCTGGTGTCGCGAACAGAGGTCCGATGTCGACGTCGAAACCGAGGTCGGCGAAGGCAGAGGCAATTACCTTCTGGCCACGGTCATGGCCGTCTTGACCGATCTTGGCGACCAGCAGTCGCGGGCGCCGGCCCTCGGCTGTCTCGAATGCTTCGACGGCGGTGCGGACACGTTCGACGGCGCCGGTCATGCCGACCTCCCGCTTGTAAACTCCGGTGATCGCTTTGATCTCGGCGCGATGTCGGCCGAAAACTTTTTCGAGCGCCGACGAGATTTCGCCGACGGTTGCTTTTGCGCGTGCAGCGTCGATGGCAAGCGCCAGGAGATTGCCGTTGCCGCGATCCGCAGCGCGGGTAAGAGCATCAAGCGCTTCCTGCAAGGCAGCCGGGTCGCGCCCGGCCTTGAGGCGCTCCAGCTTCTCGATCTGATGCGCGCGCACGGCCGAATTGTCGATTTTGAGGACCTCGATCGGACTCTCATCAGCCGGCGGATATTTATTCACGCCGATCACCGATTGCGCACCGGCGTCGATACGTGCCTGTGTCTTGGCGGCCGCTTCCTCGATGCGCAGCTTGGGAATTCCGGCCTCGATTGCCTTGGCCATGCCGCCGAGTGCTTCAACTTCTTCGATATGGCCCCAGGCCTTGCGCGCGAGTTCGTAGGTCAGGCGCTCCACGTAATAAGAGCCGCCCCATGGGTCGACGATACGGGTCGCGCCCGCCTCCTGCTGGAGGACAATCTGCGTATTGCGCGCGATCCGCGCTGAGAAATCGGTCGGCAATGCGAGTGCTTCATCGAGTGCATTGGTATGCAGCGACTGGGTCTGGCCCTGGGTTGCCGCCATCGCCTCGATCATGGTGCGGGCGACATTGTTGTACACGTCTTGCGCCGCCAGCGACCAACCTGACGTCTGGCAATGAGTGCGTAGCGAAAGAGAACGGGCGTCCTGCGGCTTGAACGGTTTCATCAGCTTCGCCCACACCATGCGGGCGGCCCGCAGCTTGGCGATCTCCATGAAATAATTCATGCCGATCGCCCAGAAGAACGAGATGCGCGGCGCAAATTGATCAATGGTGAGGCCGGCCTTCAGGCCCGCGCGCGCATATTCGACGCCGTCGGCAAGCGTATAAGCGAGCTCGAGATCCTGCGTCGCGCCGGCTTCCTGCATGTGGTAGCCGCTGACCGAGATTGAATTGAATTTCGGCATTTCGGCCGACGTGTACGCGAAGATATCCGAAATGATGCGCAAGCTCGGGCCGGGCGGATAAATGTAGGTATTGCGGACCATGAATTCTTTGAGGATGTCGTTCTGGATCGTGCCTGACAGTTTCTCGTGCGGTACGCCCTGTTCTTCCGCCGCGACGACGTAGAGCGCGAGCACGGGGAGCACCGCGCCGTTCATGGTCATCGACACGCTCATCTGATCGAGCGGGATACCGGAGAACAGTGTGCGCATGTCGTAAATGGAATCGATCGCGACGCCTGCCATGCCGACGTCGCCGGAAACGCGGGGATGATCGCTGTCATAGCCGCGGTGGGTGGCAAGGTCGAAGGCGATTGAAAGGCCCTTCTGTCCGGCGGCAAGATTTCGGCGATAGAAGGCATTCGAATCTTCGGCGGTCGAGAAGCCGGCGTATTGCCTGATCGTCCAGGGCTGCGATGCATACATTGCTGGGTAGGGGCCGCGCAGGAACGGCGGCTTGCCGGGATAGGTGTCGAGGAAATCGAGCCCGCCGAGGTCCTGCTCGCCGTAGGCTGGCTTCACCGCAATGTCTTCCGGTGTCGTCCACGAGGAGAGGACGCTTGGTTGAGCGGTTGTCGCCGGTTCGCGCCATTCGACTTTGGTGAAGTCGGGAAGACTCACGCGCGTGCTCCCAATTCCGACAATCGACGCCCACATTGGGCGATCTGCTTTTCAATCAATTGCATTTTGCTGCCGCAAATCAGGATTCTACTCTCAATATATCATGCGCGGCCTGTAAGGTCGAAAGCACGTCACAGCCAGCGTAAATGAATATTTTCACACCCGCTTGGCGTAATACCGCTTCTTTTTCACCGGGTCGCCCGGCGAGGTGGACAATCGCACCGGCCGCGGTGAGTGCCTTGGTCGCTTCGGCGGCTTCGCCTTCGTAGACTTTGTCGGACGAGCATAGGCAGGCGAGCCTCGCTCCCGAAGCCTTAAATGCGCTGAGCATCGCGGTCCGATCCGTGAAACCGTCGCCGGTTGTGGCTTCGATCCCGCCAGCCTCGTAGAAGTTTTTCGCAAACATGGCCCGCGGGGTGAACTCGGCCAGTCTGCCGAGTGTGGCAAGGAAGACCTTCGGGCGTGTGCCGGTTTTCGCAAACGTGCGGTCGGACGCCTGGCGCAGTTTTTCGAACGGTTCGGCGAGACGGATCGACGGCAACGGCTCGGCCGTGGGCTTGGCTGATGCTTCTTTCGGGGTTGCCAGCGGTGCGACATTGAGCACAGCCGGGACCCTTTCGTGCAGATCGGGATAATCGCTGGTGCCGGTGATGGCGTCCGTGCGGTGCGCCACAGCCTTTTCCCGCTCGGCGCGCACGCGCGCCACGTGCTTCTGGATCAGGCCGCGCTCGAGCGCGAGCCATGCGCCCCCCACCTTGTCGATCTCCTGAAATTGCGACCATGCCGCGGCGCAAAGCCTGTTCGTCAAATCCTCGATCGCGCCGGAGCCTGCGGCAGGGTCGGAAACCTTGGCCAGATTGGATTCTTGGAGAAGAATGAGTTGTGTGTTGCGTGCGACGCGCCGCGCCAGCGCATTGGGAAGACCGATCGCGACGGTGTGCGGCAGTACCGCGATATTGTCGGCGCCACCAAGGCCGGCCGCGGCCGTCGCGGCGGTCGTGCGCAGCATGTTCACGTAAGGATCGCGCCGGGTCATCATGCGCCATGCGGTCTCCGCAGCAACCGTGACGGGTCTCGGAGTTAAGCCGCAAACCTCTTCAATGCGCGCCCACAATTTTCGGATGGCGCGGAATTTCGCGATGGTGAGAAATTCGTCGGCATCCGCGGCGAGCCGAAAATAAATCATGCCGCGTGCCGCATCGAGGGGCGTGCCACCTGCGTCCAGCGCACGGAGGCAATCGACTGCGGCGGCCAGCGCGAACGCTAATTCCTGCGCTTCCGAGCCGCCGGCATTGTGAATGATGCGTCCATCCGCCACCATGAAAGGTCCGCGAAAGCCCTGCGCGGCAAGATCGCGCACGGCCAAGGCGACGGACCCGGATAACTCGCTCCATGGCCGTGGACTGAGGCCGGTGGCGGCAAGTCCACCGATAGGGTTCAAGCTTGCGCGCAGATCAACCGAGGCCGGCGCAAGCTTGCGGGTTTTCACCAGCGCGACGAAATGCTGTACAGCCTCGCGCGTTGCCGGGCTGAGATTGAAATCAAACGTGACGCCCGCATCAAGCTGGATGTTCTTGAGCGCGCGCGCGAGCGTTCCAGGCGTGGCGGCAAGGCCATAACCATTTGCGTTAAGCGAGCCGGCGAATACCAGGGTGAGGCCGGTCGCGCCATTTTCAAGGTCGTCAAGCGCCTGCGCGTTGGCTGCGGCCGGGTCGGGATGATCGATGCGCTGGAGAATTTGCCAAGGCTGCGCAGGCCGTCCGGCGACCGGCTTTGCACCTGTCGCGCGCGTGTAAAGCGGCTCGATGGGCAGGCCGTCATAAGTTCGACTGACCAGCCGCTTGTCGAAATCAGCGCCTTTGAGCGCTGCGTCGACCAGCTTGCGCCATTCCGCATGGGTTGCCGGCGGGAATTCGCTCGCCAAAGGGAGTTCGTCACTCATGTCGACAAAATGGCACAGGACCTGCGCAGGGACCATTGCGTTGAAACAAAATGCATATCGGAGACGTCCATGCGGCTAGGGCAGGCGGTGAATATCGCCGGCGTCGAGGGCTCGGGCGGTTGCATCCACCCGGCGCCCGGCAATGATACGGTCGCCAGCGATTTCGGCTAGCGGCAGCAGCACGAAAGGACGTTCGGACCAGCGCGGATGCGGCAGCGTCAGATTGGGTTCGTTCAAGGTCACATCATCGTAGGCGATGATGTCGATATCGGCGGTGCGCGGTCCGTTGCGCTTTTCATGGGCGCGGTCGCGCCCGAGCTGTAATTCCACCTCTTGCGCCCGCGCCAGGAGTTCGTGCGGACCTAAGGTAGTTTCGACTGAGATGGCCAGGTTGACGAAGTGCGGCTGGTATTTGAACCCCCAGGGAGGTGTTCGGTAGTCGGACGATCGAGCGATCAGGCGCACCTGCTTGCCATCGCAGAGCAGAGCGATGGCGCGGTCGAGAATGGCGCGGCTATTTCCGACATTGCCTCCAAGCGCGAGCAGCGCCTCAGCCATGACGGCTCCGCACCAGCGTTATTCCGACGTCGTCAAAAGTGGCGGCGATGGGGGCGTGCGGCTTGTGGATCGTCACCCGTACAGAATGCACGCGGGGAAACGCAGCAAGGACGGCGTCAGCCACCCGGCCCGCAGCGGCCTCGATCAGGCGGTAGCGTTGCGTACAAAATGCTTCGCTCACGCAATCGACCACCTTGTCGTATGACACTGTATCGGCGACCTTGTCCGAATGGGCGGCGGCGGAAAGATCAATTTCCAGATCAAGGTCGAGCGTGAAAGTCTGCCCAACCTTGGCCTCGTGGGCCATGACCCCATGAGTGGCATGCAGTGCGAGGCCTTTGACGAAAATACGGTCGCT
The DNA here is from genome assembly GCA_963831275.1 of uncultured Alphaproteobacteria bacterium. Taxonomy (GTDB): domain Bacteria; phylum Pseudomonadota; class Alphaproteobacteria; order Rhizobiales; family Xanthobacteraceae; genus Pseudolabrys. The sequence goes on from CAWHPN010000006.1 coordinate 9,791, forward strand.
CATGGCTCGCCCGCGGCTTGTCGCTCGATCGCGGCACTCACGCGCAACGCCTGCACGGTTTCGGCAACGTCATGGACGCGAACGATCGCCGCACCTTTTTGAACAGCCAACAGGTGGGCGGCAATCGAGCCCCCGATGCGTTCGTCTGGGGAGGAGGGGGTCACCGTATTGATGAAACGTTTGCGCGAAGCGCCGACCAGAAGCGGTAAACCGAAGCGTTTGAACTCCCCAAAACGCGCGAGGCACATAATGCTCTGCTCGGGCGTCTTGCCAAAGCCAATGCCGGGGTCGAGCACAATACTTTCCGTTGCGATCCCCGCACGATCTGCAATCTCCAGTGAACGCGAAAAAAAAGCCAGCACGTCGGCGATGATGTCTACCGCCGCGTCGGCGGCCTCGCGATTGTGCATGATGATGACGGGAACGCCGCGTTTGGCAATCAACGGCGCCATATCGGGATCCCGTTGAAGCCCCCAGACGTCATTGACTATTGCGGCGCCCTGATCGAGCGCCCAGCTGGCAACGGAGGTCTTGATTGTGTCGATCGATACCGGCAGCCCAAGCTTGATCACTGCCGGAAGCACCGGCGACAGCCGAGCCTTTTCATCGTCTGCCGAAACCGTGACCGCGCCGCCATACGGGCGTGTCGACTCCGCACCGATATCCAGGATGTCGGCGCCCTGCTGCACCATTTCGGCGGCATGGGTTATGGCGGTTGCCGGATCGAGGAACCGGCCACCGTCCGAAAAGGAATCCGGCGTGACGTTGAGGATGCCCATCACCAGCGTGCGGCCCGGCGAATGCAGTGCGGAAGGCGAATTCGACGCCGATTTTGTCGCGGTTCCAGCGTTTTTTTCGAGGGTTCGGGTGCTTCCCATGCCGGTCGCTTTGCGCGGTCGACGGGGGGCTGTCAAGCAGCCCCGCATGTCGCCTGCGGGCCGGGCCTGCGTCTTCAGTAGGTAATTTTCAGCGGGAGGAGTTTGGCGTTTTCGATCCAGCGCTTAACCACCTTTTCCGACGGCAGCAGGCGGACCAGCTTGCGGCGCTTGTTGGCGTCGGCCATTGCCTTGGCGAGATTGCGCGGATTTCGATACTTCAACTCTTTCACGGTATCGACGCCCGCGGCTTGCAGTAACTCCGCATATTCCTTCCGCACACCCTTGATGCGCATTCGGTCGGCGACGTTGGCCCAACACAACAATTTTTTCTCTTCGAAACCTGTCTTCTCAGCGAGTGCTTTGCGTCCTTTTACAGTGCGGGCGGCCTCGAGCAGACGGTCTGTCGATCTAATTCCCACCGATTTGAGAGCGACGACAACGTCGCCGTCGATCCCGTCGATATCGGTGATGGGATAAGACATTCGTGCCTCCTCCGCCGTCTTCTTATGTTTATGTTGCCGTAAAACGGTTCAAACAAACTAACTCAATCCAGGAACAGCGCCGACGATTTCCCCGACTGCATCGTCGCCGATTTTTCGCGGGCATAAGCGATAGTTTCGCGCGTAACACTCTGCACCTGGCCCATGCTCAGGCCGGCTGCCATCATCTTGGTACCGGCGCCCATGATGCCGCCCATGGAAAACATGCCGCCGCCCGCTTCAGCTTGTTTTGCCAGCAAGGCTTCCGCCCCAGGAAGCCGGTAAGGAGGGCCTGTACCTTGTCGGCAGGCCCCTCCTTCTTT
>CAWHPN010000007.1:0-14837 GCA_963831275.1 uncultured Alphaproteobacteria bacterium
CTAAGTGCCATAAGCGGACACCGCGCCTTATTCGACCACCTCATCGGCGACGGAGATCATGGCTTGGCGGCACTTGGATGCCGGGCGAGCGCGCCATTTTATGAAGGTTGATGACGAACTCAAATTTGGTCGACTGCAAGACTGGCAGTTCGGCGGGCTTGGAGCCCTAACGACGCTGCCCGGGTATTTAGAGCCCGATTTGACGAAACGCTTCTGCGAGGTCGGTTCCGTAACTCATCAGCCCCCCAGCTTCCACAGCGTCACGGACACCATAGGCCGCCGGGGATCCTGTCCCGCGGCATCAAAGTGGCAAGTTGCACGCGGCGACTGACGAAGAGTCCATCGGCAGCGACGAAGAGTGCATCAAGGCGCTCGTGCGTAATGCAAGAAAGCTCCATCGATCTCGCCGATGATCCAAGTGGCCTTGAGTGTCCGGATTTCCAGCCCGAGGGTGGAGGCCGCGTCCTGCGCTTCCCGCAACGTCGTCTCGCTGATTGAAGCATTGCCTGGATTGACAAGAACGGCGATACGAACAGCCTGTGGCACCAGTTCATGCAAGAGCCGCAGCCGCTTGGCCGTTACTTCCCAACAAAAAACTTTAATGCCCGTCACGTTAGCACCAGGCCGGGCAAGACTTGGCGACAAGGCCAAGCTTGACCGGATCCTCGCCGACGCCGAACACGATAGGGATCGTGGTTGTTGCAGCTTTGGCCGCAAGCGAAGGTATGTTGCCGGGAGTGACGATGACAGCCGCCTGCCGGCGAACGATTGGGCCGTCGCGTTCGACAGGCGATCGTACTGGCCTTCCAGCCAGTGGTACTCGACCGTCACGTTTTGACCCTGGATGTTAGCCGGCTTCGTTGAGGCCTTTGCGGAAGCTAGTCAGCATTACGCGCATTGCCCTCGGCCGACCCGTCTCGGACAAAATCCGACCACAGGCAGCGCCGCCTGCTGCGCGCGAGCCGCGAGCGCCCCAAGCAGCTGCCACCGAACCGGCAATTACTTTGATGAAATCGCGCCGTCTCATTTGCCCCCGGAGGCTTAGGACAACGCATCGTAGCGGCTCAAACGAGGGTTCGGTAAGGGAGGGCCCATGTGCGCTTTGGGTCAAAAGCGGACCTGTGTAGCGCGATATCCGATGTTCGCTAGGTGCCAATAGCGGACATCGCGCCGGTTATTCATCCTATCAATCACTTCGTCGGTTGTATGATGAGCCCCGAAGATGGCGTAAGGGCTAGCGCCTTCGCCGTCTTGCAGATGATGGTGGGTTCAAATCTAGCCGACTGTACGACCGGCAAATGGCTAGCTTTTCACCCTTAAGGATCCGGCCGGTGTAAATACCCATATTATGGCGATCGCGTCCGCAATACTGGTTCCGTAACTCATCAGGCCCCCAGCCACCGCAAACTCGCGCTGCTCAAAGATCGCAGGAATGGCGTGGCGTGCCGCCAGCGCCACGATCTGATCGCGCCGACCGTTGAAAAACGGGTCGGCCCCAACGAGGAGAGCTCCAGCTCGCTTTTGAATGATTGCCGCAAAGGCAGCGTTGATTTCGCTTTCGCTGCTGGCTTCGATGAGAATGATTTGTAGCCCCATGACCGAGCGGCAGCTGCTACATCTCTGACATTGGTCTGGGTCGGCGGATAAGTTGGATTCACGAGATGGGCCACCATCGAAGCCGTCGGCACCATCTGGTGCAACAGCCCCAGGCGTTTCGCCTCCAACTCGGTGGTCAAAATGTTTACTCCAGTGACATTGCCACCTGGCCGGCTGAGGCTGGTCACAAGACCGACCTTGACCGGGTCATTGCCGATGTTGAAGACGATCGGAATCGTCGAAGTTGCAGCCTTGGCCGCAAAAGCTGAAGCTTCACCGCCGCCGGTGACAAGCACAGCTACGTGACGATTAACCAAATCGGCGGCCATCTCGGGTAGCCGACTAACCTGACCTTCAGCCCAACGGAATTCGATGGCGACGTTTTGTCCTTCGATATTACCGGTTTCTTTCAAGCCCTGCCGAAACCCGGCCACGATATGCGCAAAAGGTTTGGCGGCTGCGACGTGGAGAAAGCCAACTATGGGCCGCGCCGAATTTTGTGCGCGAACCGGGACCGCCCACGTCGCTGCGCCACCAAGAAGCGTGATGAACTCGCGCCGTTTCATTCCCTTCCCCAATGCTCATGGACGGGGCATCGTAACGGTTCAAAATAACACTGGGAATGGGGCGACCGATGTCCGCTTTGGGTCAAAAGCGGACATGACGACATGAATTTGTAATGTCCGCTTTATCCCCAACAGCGGACATCGGCTTCATCATTCAATCGCGCGGTCCGCGCGGAGAAGAGTGAGTGGCGGAACCCTGAGGCCCAGCACACCGGCGGTCTTTAGATTAATCACCAGAGAGAAACGCGTGGGCTGCTCCACCGGGATATTAATCGGTTTCGCCCCTTTCAGCACCTTATCGACAAGCGTCGTCACTTGACGAAATGCGCCGCGCAGACTGGGCCCATATGCGATCAGGCCACCTTCCTCGGCAATTTCCGGCCATTGATAAATCGTAGGTAGACCGAGCTTTGCTGCAACGCTGATGATGTGTGCGCGTAACGCAAAAAACAGTGCCGAAGACAACACGTTGACCCCAGCGGCACCTTGGTCTTTGGCCTCGCGCATCGCCTGTTCAATTTGGTCGAGGGTACCAACTATGCTTTGGCGCAATGTGAGCCCCAACGACGCCGCGGTTGCATCGAGCGCTGGTCGAGATTCGCGATGTGTCGTTGGATCTGCAAGCAGCAACACGGTACTGCGCGGAGGCAGAAGCTCAGCCAGTATCTCTAGACGCTTGGCGTCAAGCTCAGTACCCATGACGCTTATGCCGGTGATGTTGGCGCCGGGATTTCGCATATTGTCTACGAGCTTTGCCCGCACCAAATCTTCCGACATAGAGACGACTGGAATTGTGTTGGTTGCCGCTTTGACGGCAAGGCCGCTAGCGTCGCCAAAAGTCGCAATTACATCTGGGCGGTGCGCGACAAGCGCCGCCGCGAGTGCCGGCAAGCGATCTGCCTTGCCGTCAGCGTACAAGACATCAAATGCGATGTTGCGGCCCTCGACATAGCCCAGCGCCTGCATATAGGCACGGAGCGGCTCAGTGAAAGTTCGGCCAGCCTCCTGCGAAAACCCGAGAAGGATGCCAAAGACCGGACGCGCGGGCTGTTGTGCGGCGGCCATTAACGGCCACGTCGCCGCACCGCCGATAAGTGTGATGAACTCGCGCCGCCTCATTGTCGTCCCCGAGGCTAAGACACGACATCGTAGCAATTCGCACCATTGCTCTGGAAGGGGTCAAGTGGAGGGCCGATGTCCGCTTTGGGTCATAAGCGGACATTTGCAGCGCAAAACGGCATGTCCGCTTTACCCCCAAAAGCGGACATTCGGAGTGGCTGAGAATTGTCCGCTTACTCGGGCCGTCGCCACATGGTTCAAATATAAATGAGCCATTCGGAACGAAACCGCCGTCACCTTTAAAAGCGCTCGAAAGCTAGAAATGTCCGCTTTGGGTCATTAGCGGATATGCGGACAACTCGACGCGATGTCCGCTTTACCCCTGAAAGCGGAAATTCAGCAGCGCATTGAGCAGGTCCGGTAAGGGCCAAAAAGCGGACGGTCTGGCTACTCGATGACTTCGTCGGCACGCGCGAGGATTTGGTGCGGGATGGCGAGTCCAAGTGCCTTTGCGGCTTTCAGATTAATTGCAAGCTCGTATTTTGTGGGCGCTTGAACCGGCAAATCAGACGGCTTCTCGCCCTTGAGTATGCGATCCACGTAATCTGCTGCCAGACGAAAGCCATTGATCAGGTTGGGGCCATACGAAAGCAAGCCGCCAGCCTTTACGAAATATTGGAAGGGATACACAGCCGGTAACTTATAACGGGCTGCCAACGCCGGAATCACTTCGGGATGATTTGCTCCGAAACCGGTAGCCGTTACGACCAGTCCGCTGTTCGCGTTCCGTGCACGAGCCGCGATCCCTTCCGCCATCGCGTTCGCATCACCCACGTCGATAACACTTAACTCAAGCGAATCTGGCGCTATTGCCTGAATCGCAGCAAACTGGCCGATTCCCGCAGCAATGCTTGCCTCCCTAATGACTGCGAACTCGTTTTACAGCGGGCGCAACCTCCTTGAGCAGGTCGAGCCATTTACCCGCAATCGAATACTCGAATAAGGAAAAGCCGGTGGCGTTGCTGTCTGGACGCGGCAAACTGCGAACGAAGCCCGCTCCGACCGGGTCAACTACTCCCGCGAAGACTATGGGAACCTTACGGCTCGCTCGTTGGAGCGCGGCCACGGTCGGGCTGGTAAATGCGAGAACCACGGCCGGAGCTTGAGCGGTCAACTCAATCGCGTACCGCTGATACAGTTCATTGTTGCCTTCGCTCCAGCGAACGTCGAAGTGGGCATTGCGGCCATCGCGCCAGCCCAATTCATCAAGTTTTTCTGTAAACGCCCGAAGACGTCCCTCGCCAACTAAATCGCCTTTGGCGACGTTCGTAAGAATGCCAATGCGCGGTACTGGCGTGCTTTGTTGAGCAGCAAGCGGAGAGGCCATTGCGACCGTTCCCGCCAAACCCGTGATGAACTCGCGTCGTCTCATTGCCGCCCCCGAAACTGCGATAGAGCATCGTAGCGGGATAAAGAGACGCGCTGAAAGCCCCATACGTCCGCTTCGGAGTCAAAAGCAGACATTTGCAGCACCCCCGAAACAGACATGTGCGGTGCAACAGCCGATGCCCGCTAAGTGCCAATAGCGGACATCAGGCGACCTTGGCTACGCCGTTTTGCGCGTCCACCGATACCAAACGACGGCGGGCGCGATCGATATGAGTTCTAAGTTCAAAAAAGAGTTCAGAGCTATGCATCGGGACGATGTTGGCGGCCCTTGCTATATTTTCCAGTTCGGAATGAAGCATCTGCATCTGTGCGAAATTGGGCTCTGACAGCAGCGCTTTATCGACCACTCTGAGTCGGCGATACAACCTGCGGACACGATCACGAATCAACCAGAGAAACAGCTTCGGCGCGTAGTTAAACAACGGAACGACGATTGCTATGACCGCCACCAACAATGCGAGAAATCGTTGCGCATAATTAGTCATCCAGAAAGGCAGGTACCGATTCAGGAACGAAGGACCATTTCTGTAAAAATCGCGGGCGCCTTGGGAAATGGGATATTCCGGATCGGTCTCGGTAGGAAATTCGCCAAGTTTTCGAAAAAGCCCTGGCGTGCTGTGCGCCTGCAAGGTTGTTTGCGCGAGAAGATCGACGACCGCCGGATGAATGTCCTTGCGCGCCAACAAAACGTTCGTTGTTGCAACAAGAGCGGTGTCTGAAACTGGCATTTTCCGCGCGAGGTCAATGGCGCCCCGCGGCAACACCAGGCGAACCAGATAAGGAAAGATCCGGGTTAGCGCCTCCGCCTCGGAAAAATTCATGAGGCGGTACTGGGGACCTCTCAGCAACGCGTCGAGGACCGGCGACTCCGCAGAGAAGTTGCGAAAGATCGCGTCGATAGCTCCGCCGTCAAGACTATTGATGACGTTATCTGGGGCGACAGTGACCAGTGTCGTGTTGTCATAGGTTATGCCGGCGACGGCAAGGATTTTTTCGCACACAGCTCGATCTCCACTGCCTTCAGCCCCGAGCCCGACGCGCTTGCCCCTGAGCTGCGCAAGATCGGTCAGGGTCTCGCCTGTTGGATAGAAAAGCCAGAAAATCTGATGGTCGATACGGCCGAGCGACATCAAGTCGGGTGCCAGGGTGCCATTTGATACTCCGCCTTGCATGAATGCGAGTTGGATCCCGGAATTCGGATCGTTCAGGAGTCCTAAATTTTCTTTCGCGCCATTGGTGGCGCGCAGCTCTACTTTTATATGCGCCGCTGCCAGTATCCCCTGATACCGAGTGCCTAAATTATGATAGTGCTCCCCGACGGGGGATGTTCCGATTACGATCTGGGTTGGCGGCGCTGGGATTAGATACGCCATCCCAAGCCAGACGAGACCGGCGACGCACAGTGTCGCCGCCAGTAGCCTGAACAGATGCAAGCGTCTGATCCCCAGCACGAAGCTCTCGCTATTCAAAGACCGGAGAAAAATCCCAAAGGAAGGCTACCTACACGCAAGCTTCTTGTTTTTTTACGGAGCGGATGGCGACCCAGGCATTGTACCACAGCTCGTTAAGGCCTGGCGTAATGTCCGTTTGGGTCAAAAGCGGACTTTTGCAGTGCAAAAGTGCATGTCCGCTTTACCCCCGAAACCAGACATCCAACGGCGCGAGCGGCATGTCCGCTAAGGGCCAATAGTGGACAGTCACGTCAGCGGCAACGGTTGCTTCAGCAACGCTCGCCGAAGACGGCACGTCCTAGAAAGGTGTACGATTGAGATGATCTGGCAGGGGGTGACGTACCTTGTTGGAGATTGTTATGCGAAGTTTGGCCGCCCCTCTCACCCTAATTGGCATTGTTAGCCTCAGTGTCTCGTCTTTCGCTCGCGACGTATCTATCGGCAAGCATACCGCCGAGGAGGTCAAAAGCGTCTGTGACAAAGTCGGCGGAAAATTTTCACAAGACGCAACGGGCCACTATTGTGGAACCAATTGTCATAATGGCCCTGGCACCGATTGCGTCGTTGGCTGCAAGACCGGCCAGACATGCATCGCCCAAGTGATCGGCAGCAGACGCCCTACTACTCTCGCGAATGCGCTGGAAGCTCCATCGGGGAGCCCCCGCTAAGTTATCACTCATGTCGGGTGGAGGTCCGCTTTTACCCCGAAAGCGGACATCGATCGCGGTGAGCGCTATGTCTGCTTTGTGCCAAAAGCGGACATTGGGCCGCCGCCGACTACTCAATCACCTGATCAGCGCGGAGAAGAACAGACTGGGGATTGCAATATTGAGCGCCTTTGCCGTTCTCGCATTTATGATCAGTTCGAACTTCGTCGGACGCTCAATCGGAAGTGTGGAAGGGTCCGAACCTTTCAGTATACGATCGACATAGTATGCAAGGCGACGATACGATTCCGCGAGGCGCGGTCCATAGGTGCACAGGGCGCCACTTTGCGCGAAAATGGCCCATCCAGAGATCACGGGCACACGGCGGTCATTCGCAAATTCGATAATTTTTTGACGATTTTGAATAGCAAATCCATCCGCGAAAACAGAAATTGCCTGCACTGGCGTTGTCGAAATTTTAGTAAAGGCATCGTCAAGCTCTGTTGAATTTCGTGTCGCAAAAAAATCGGTAACCAGTTTTAGTCGCTGACCAGCTTCCTCAGAATCACGACGTTCAATCTCTTCGCCGGGGTGCTCCGGATTTGCGATAATCAGCGACCCGCTGTATTCCTGGAATGAATTCGCGCAATAGTTCTAGCCGCTTGCCGTTGAATTCAGCGGCCATAAAGGTCAATCCGGTCATGCTGTGAGGCGGCTTGGCGAGACTGTCTGCAAGATGCGCTGACACAGGATCTCCGCTGAAAACATAGACTATCGGCGTTTTCAGCTTGAGCTTACCGATGACTTCAACCGCGGCGCCTTGTGCGACAATCAGATCGACCGGCAAGCGTTCAAGATCCGCAGCGAGTTCGGGCACGCGTTCAATTGCGTCGTCACCATAACGAAATTCAATCGTTAAATTCTTTCCTTCGACATAGCCCAGTTCGGTCAGGGATTCGCGCATTGCCTTGACGTATGGAGTCAAGCTGGGCTCTCGTTGGGCGGTCAGCCATCCTATGCGAACGATTTTCGCGTGGGCTTGCGCAAAGACATATTCCGGCCGCAACGCTGTGAGGCCAAAAGCTGTCAAAAATTTGCGGCGATCCATTGCGACCTCCGAGCAAGCCTGACGGTGTTCGTTTTACCAGAGTTCGTGGCTTAAAGTCAGGAGGGATGTCCGCTTTGGGTCATTAGCGGACATGTGCGGTGCAATAGACCATGTCCGCTGAGTGCCAGTAGCGGACATCTGCATTTATTCGATCACCTCGTCGGCCCGGACCAGTAGCCTTGGCGGAAGCGCAAGTCCGATTGCTTTGGCGGTCTTGAGGTTGATGATTAGCTCAAGTGTGGTCGGCAGTTGGACTGGCAGTTCTGATGGATTTGCGCCTTTGAGGATCTTATCGACATAATCGGCCGTATCGTGAAACTGGCCGCTTAAGTTCGGTCCGTAAGACATAAGGCCACCAGCTACGACGTTTTCTCCCCTCGTGAAGACGATCGGTAGCCGCGCATCTCTTTCAAGATCAGCGATGCGGGCGCGGCTACTGAAAAAAGGTATCGGCGAGGACTACAACGGCCTTGCTGCCCTCTCGCTTCATACGGGCAAACGCGCTTTCCAATTCTGCGTCGGTTGAAACATCAATCGCCACAATTTGACGGTTCGAGCGCTTGGCGGCTTCTGAAATCTCTCGAAATTGGAAACTCGATGCGGGATTGCGCAGATTCCGTAGAACAGTCACGGAATTTACCGCCGGGACGACTTCCTCTAGCAGGTCGAGCAATTTGCCACCGAGATCGCGGGCGAGGTTGGTAGTACCGGTAATGTTTCCACCCGGATGCGCTAGGCTAACTACGAAGCCGGCCTCGATGGGATCGGCAATGCCAACCATGACAATTGGGAGTGTTTTCGTAACTCGCTGGGCAGCGGCAACGATCGGCGTCGTCCAGGCCACCACCACATCGGGTTTGAGCGTTTCCAAATCACGGGCTAGCCCATCAAATGATTGCGGTCCCGACCGATAGGTTATGGTCAAATTACGTCCTTCGTCCCAGCCGAGGACATGAAGTTGGTCGCGGAATGCTTTTAAGAGATGGGGCGTTGAATCCGGTGACAGCTCCGCCAGATAAAGAACATGGGCGGTCTTTCCCTGAGCACGCGCGGCCAGCGGCCAGGTGAGCGCGCCGCCAAAAAGTGTGATGAACTCGCGCCTTCTCATTGTCGCCCTCAAGTTCAATGGATAGTAGCGCGTGAAACTAGAACACTGAAGGGGGCGGAACGCACGAGGCTGATGTACGCTTTATCCCCGAAAGCGGACATGTGCGGCGCACGCGCCAATGTCTGCTAAGGGCTACAAGCGGACATTGTGTACTAATAATAAACAGAAAGACCGCCTCGCGGCGGTCTCTTCGGAATTCAATTTGTCTTTTGAGTGACTGTCGTTACTTACAGGATTTGCCTTGACACGGCGGCGTGCGATGGTCGCGCACGATTGGCGTGGTGCGGTGATCGCGCACAATCGGCTCAGTATTATGGCTGGGACCTTTCTTCGATTTGTCGGCTCCAGCCGTTTGCACTCCTCCGAGCTGGTTACCTGAAGAGTCCTTACCGGCAGACTTGTTTTCGGCGGCAGTGAGAACCGTACTCGGGTTCGCATGGGAGCCCGTTTGTTTCCCGGTAGTAATGGTCGGGGTCTTCCCATTGCACTTGCCACTCTGATTGCACTCGACGTTACACTCCCCGCCCTTACCGTCGCAATTCCCCTTGAGGCAACCATAACCGCTTGAATTTGACCAAAGAGCGCCTCCCGATTTTTGGCAGGTGCGAGCAATTTCCCCGATACTGTGATTGCCTTTAATTGGGCGTATTACTTCGCCGTAAGCCGCATTGGCAACAAAACCAATGGCGGAACAGGTCGATATGATGATCAGCAAATTGCGCATGGCGTTCTCCTCCGTAAAATCGTGATGGAAATTGCCTATCCGCCCGTCCTTCTTTGGTGGGTGGTCAACCGCTGTTACGCCTCGATAGCGAAGTGTGGCCAAAAAGCAATAGCACCGCAACTGCCATCGCTAGCGTCCGTTTTGGGTCAAAAGCAGACATGTGCAGCGCACAAGCTGATGTCCGCTAAGTGCCAATAGCAGACATTTTCTAGTCAATAACTTGATCGGCGCTCACAAAGATTGAAGGCGGCACTTCAAGCCCAAGCGCCTTGGCGGTTTTAAGATTAATCGCGATCTCAAATTTGGTTGGCACCTGCACAGGTAGATTGGCTGGCTTCTCTCCGTGCAAGACACGATCGACATACGGCGCCGCACGGCGGACGATATCTGCAAGATCGGGACCGTATGAAAGCAAACCACCCCCAGCGACGACGTCGCGCCAAGGATAAACTGCGGGTATCCGGTTGCGGGCCGCCATCGATATTGCCGTTTCACGATTGATAAATAAGAAAAAGTCCGCCATTGCGATAAAACCACTTCCAGGCTCGCGCCCTAGATCAGTTATTACCCTTTCAAGCTCGGCAACGCTGCGTACGGGCGCTGCAATCGGCTGAACATTGAGCGAGCGCGCGGATGCCTCGAAGTCGGGCATGTAGTACTTGCCATGGCCGGGCGCCGTATCCGGGTCGAAGATCATCGCGGCCCGCGTCACGGAGGGTGCGATCTGCTTGAGCAATTCCATCCACTTGCCGCCAATCGACGACTCCGAATTGTGAAAGCCGGTGATGTTTCCGCCGGGATGGGACAGACTCGCGACAAAACCCTCGCCGACGGGATCTGAGACAATTGCGAATATAATTGGGATCGTATGTGTTTCGCGTTGCAGAGCGGCAGTAACGGGTGTCCCGAACGAGAGAATGACATCCGGCTGAAGGGCTACCAATTCTTTTGCAAACGCTCGCATACGCTCAACGTTGTCACCGGCCCAGCGAACATCCGCGTGTGGCTTTCGCCCTCCGCTCCAACCCAACTTCGCGAGCTCGTCGTCGAACAAGGAAAGCCAATTTCTAGCTCCAGTATCGGTCTCATTGAACGCCATGAGAACCCCTATGCGTCGCACGCGGCTGGTCGTTTGCGCACGGGCGATGATTGGCCAGGTTGTGGCCGCACCGCCTAGGAGTGTAATGAACTCGCGTCGCCGCATAGTAACTCCGGCTTTTTGCGAGCGCATGGTAACGCTTCAGATAGGCCCGTTGGAAGAGCTCACTAATGTCCGCTTTGGGTCATTAGCGGACATGTGCAGTGCACTGGCCGAAGTACGCTAAGTGCCAATAGCGGACATTCATGACGATCGAGTTCTTGGTCTTCCCGGAACAAGTGCTTAAATTGCTTGTTGGTTTGCGAATTGCGTGAGCGAGCAAATGGGCACGATTGTACTTCTCGATCTGATGGGCGGAGTGGCATTGCTTCTCTGGGGCCTGCATATGGTCCAGAGCGGCATCCTGCGCGCATTCGGGCCTGAGCTGCGGCGCGTTCTGTCCAAAACGCTGCAAAACCGGATGGCCGCTTTCGCAGCCGGATTTGGGCTCACAGCGCTGCTCCAGAGCAGCACAGCGGCGGGCCTGATGGCCACCTCGTTTGTGAGCGAGGGGGTGGTCGCGCTCGTCCCCGCGCTTGCAATTATGTTGGGCGCAAATGTTGGGACGACGCTGATTGTTCAGGTTCTATCGTTCAACATTTCAGCAGCCGCTCCGGTTTTATTCGTTCTTGGCCTCGTTGCTTTCCGGAGCGGCGGACGGAGCCGCCTCAAGGATATGGGCCGCGTTGCAATCGGCCTCGGCTTGATGCTGCTGGCACTTCATATCTTGCTTGATACGCTAGCACCCGCAGAAAGTGCACCAAGCGTGCGGGCACTGCTCAGGATGATGACTGGCGACCCGATCCTTTGCGTGCTGATCGCCGCCGCGTTGACGTGGGCTGCACATTCAAGCGTAGCGATTGTGTTGCTGATCATGTCCCTCGCGTTTTCGCACTTCGTCACGCCTGCCGCTGCCCTAGCGTTGGTCCTTGGCGCAAATCTTGGCAGCGCCATCAATCCTGTCCTCGAAGGGGGCCGCCGAGGGGATCCTGCGAGCTATCGGTTGCCAGTGGGGAACCTTCTCAACAGGCTGGTGGGCGTTTGCGTTGCGCTGCCGTTTCTCCAATATATCGTCGACGCGGCCCAACGCATTGAGCCGAATACGGCGAGACTGACAGCCGAATTTCACATCGGCTTTAACGTCGCGCTCGCCATCATCTTCCTTCCACTGCTCGGCCCGCTGTCATCGATTCTTGTCAGGATGCTGCCTGATAGTAAGCATGCTCTCGATCCTTCCGCTCCGCGTTACCTCGATGAATCCGCAATCGATACACCCTCGCTCGCTCTGGCGAATGCGGCGCGCGAAACCCTGCATATGGGTGACACTGTCGAAGCAATGCTCAAGCAAGTCATGACTGCATTGATGACGAACAACCGCGCGCTTGTCGCCGAGGTTGCGCGTATGGACAACATCGTTGACTCGCTGAATGAGGCGATAAAGCTCTATCTAACAAATCTAACACGAAGCAATCTCGATGAGCGCGAAGCCAAACGCGCCATGGAAATAGTATCTTTTGCCATCAATCTTGAGCACGTCGGCGATATTATCGAAAAGAATCTGAGCGAACTTGCGGCGAAAAAGATCAAACGCAACGTTCAATTTTCCGATGACGGGGCAGCAGAGATCGATGAATTTCAAAAGCGCATTCTGGAAAATCTTCGGCTCGCCTTTGGCGTGTTCATGTCGGGTGATGTGGCTGGAGCCAGGAAGCTCGTTGCGGAAAAGGCGCAATTGCGCAGCGTCGAATTGACGGCGGCTGAACGTCATCTGGAACGCTTGCGGGAGGGACGCCCAGAGACATTGGAGACAACCTCTTTGCACCTCGACGTGCTTCGCGACCTAAAACGGATCAATTCGCACATCTGTTCGGTTGCCTATCCGGCACTCGACATTGCAAGGACGACATCACCCGCCACGGCTAAGCCTGAACCGGCTGCCGCACGCCGAACAAAGGCAGCGCCGCGGGCGCGATAGTCCGCTTTGGGTCATTTGTGGACATCTCGCAGTGCACGCGCCATGTCCGCTTTGGGTCAAAAGCAGACATGTGCAGTGCACTGGGCGATGTCCGCTTTACCCCAAAAGCGGAGTGGCTAGAACCAGTCGGTCCAATCATCAAAGCCGTGTTTTGAAACTCAGAACTCGTATTGAATGATGTCCGCTTTACCCCCGAAAACATGTGCAGCGCACAAGCCGATGTCCGCTAAGTGCTATGAGCGGACATGTTACTCGATCACCGTGTCGGCGCGGGTGAGCAGTGATGGCGGTATGGTCAGGCCGAGCTCCCTCGCAGTCTTAAGGTTGATAACCAGCTCGAACCTAGTCGGCTGTTCGAGAGGGATATTGGCCGGTTTGGCACCTTTAAGAATTTTATCGACGAGGCTTGCGGCTCGACGATACAAATCCGGGTAGCTCGGCGCATAGGCTATCAACCCCCCGATTTCGACGAAATCGCGCGATGGATGGATGGCGGGCAATCTGCTGTGGGCCGCCAAATCGACGATCATTTGTTGTTGCACTTGAGTGAGACCGTCGGCTCCGACGACAAGCGCGTCCACACGCTCTTGGACCGCCCGTTGGAACGCACGATGCAGGTCTTCCTTATCCCGTACGTCAAGAAGTATGATTTCGAGGCCCAAGGAGCGAGCTGCTGACTTGGCTTCCTCCCATTCAGGTGGCCCCATGGGATTGCCGATGTTGTGCACCAATGCCAGACGATACAAGCTCGGGACCAACTCTTTGAGGAGTTCGATCCGTTTACCTATCAATTCCTGACTAAAGGTCGTCAGCCCTGTTACATTTCCACCTGGTTGCGGAAGACTGGTGGCGACGAGAAAAGGTGCGCCCATCGCCGCCATGACGACGGGGATTGTTCCGCTGGCTTTTTGGGCCGCCTGAACGGCGGGCGTCCCTCTAGTCACCATCACATCGACTTTGAGACGAACCAACTCGGACGCGAGGTCCAGAAATCGCTCGGCGCGACCATCCGCTGACCGATATTCAATGACCAGGTTTTTCCCCTCGACGTAACCAAGCTTCCGCAGCCCCTCGCGTAGGGCATCGAGATTGGTGGCGTTCTGAGTTGCAGGTGTCGGCTCCAGGAGTCCGATGCGATAAACTTTCCCCGCTTGCTGGGCGCGGGACGCGAACGGCCACACCGCTGCACCGCTGAGCAAGCAGATGAATTCGCGACGTCTCATTACCACCCCGAAGTTCAGGAGAAGGCATCGTAGGGGATCAAGCTAGGACGTTGGAAGGGCCTGGAAATAGACGAACCAATGTCCGCTTTGGGTCATAAGCGGACATTCGCGCTTGCGGCGTTGAAGCAAGACACGACACGATGCCGCACGCGCGGTCGCGAAATATTGATGATGGAGGACGTGGGAAGTCATAATATCGGGGCCGCTCTCATCCCCAAGAGAGCGCGGCCCCGATCTCTTATCCCGTCCCCATATGGTCCCCGAGGTCGGGGCCGACATTCCTACAATGACTTGTGGCCGTTCGGTGGACGCAAAGCAGTTGCCGTTACGAATTCTCGTGAATTGTTGCTGCTAGGGCACATATGCACGCAAACAATAGAGCCCCCATGAACACGCGAGGACTAGCGGTAGCGGATATCGCTATTAGACGCGGTCATTCCTACTTGTTACGTAGCTCTTGAGTTATGTTCTCTTCAGCAGTTTCATAAAGCTTTCTGGGGCCGTCCCGGACTGCACGTTGTCCGAATTTTCTAGATGCCCCAAAAACTCGCCGTATGTTGAATAGAGTTTGCCTTCGACAACAAGGGCGACAACCTCGTTCGTGTTGATATCCCGAACTTTACCGCTCGCATCAACATAGGCGACTTGATGCCCGGTACTTGGGTCACAAATGATGTCGTCCGCCATCGATCTGCTCCTTGTCGGAACAAATAACACCCCTTGGGCCGGTTTTGCCATCATGTCCGCTTTGGGTCAAAAGCGGACATGTGCAGCGCAAAACAGCATGTCTGCT
>CAWHPN010000008.1:0-164016 GCA_963831275.1 uncultured Alphaproteobacteria bacterium
GCGATGCGGTGACAGTTTGTGTCAGTTCAGCTTGCAGGCCTACTTCTCGTTGCTTTGCAATAGCATAGTCGCTTTTGTAGGTTTCTCCGAGCCGTTTGAGTTCTTCAAAAATTGAGTTGCGAATTTCCCGCAGTTGATTGCGCAAGTTCACTACCGCAAGATGATCCTGGCCATATCTTATGCTCCAATCAGCTTGACGCGCGGCTAACTCCAAGTATTGCGAGCGGAGCTTCGAAACAACTTCGTTTTTGAGAGTATCAGTGACAGTCGCGCCGATAGATCCGCTCGTTAAGCCTGCCTTCAACACGGAATCGATTTGATCCAATTTTGCCTTCGTTTCCGCTGTGTTTGCACGTGCAATAATGAGTTGGCTGCTTAGTTCGGCGATCTGTTGCTCGCCCAGAAGACGCTTGTCAGTGCCTGTACCCAAGCCGGTACTGATGATCTCATTCTTCGTTTTGAAATCCACCACCGCCCGCTCAGCAGCAGAAACCTGATCACGCAATTCCTTTATGCGGTCTTGCAACCACGCACTGGCCCGCCGCGTTGCCTGGTATTTAGCCTCTAACTGATCGACGACGTAAGCATCCGCAACAGCATTCGCGATTTCGGCAGCGCGTTCGGCATCGAAGGATCGAAAGCCGATTTGAATCACATACGTTATACCAACGCGCTTGATGCTTAACCGGCTTTGAAACGCTCCAATCGCTCGCCGTGTTAGCTCAAATTCCGATTCAATCCCGGGCTGGTCGGCGTTACTAAATAAGTTGGAAATGGCACCAATTAGAGTGCCTATCAGACCGCCGCCGGATCCAACAAATTCTGGATCGTCTGTAAGATGAAGATTTTTAATAACCGACGATGCAACATTTTCAGATTTCAAAATTTCAACTTGGCTTTCGACTTGCGCTGTATCGATCGGGACATCGCCCAAAATGGACTGTTGTTGGAAGACTTGGACTTTGCGAGCGTCTATCAGCAATTGTGCCTGAGCCGTAAAGCTTGGGCGCGCAGTCATGGCGTAGATTGCACCAAGCGCGGTGGTGAAAAGAACAACGAATATAATAATCGGCAATTGGCGCCGAATGAGCCCCATAAGCGCTTGCAGCGCTTCCTGGCTGGCAAAGTTTTCGTCCGGCCTGGTATCCCGGCGAATTTCAGACTGAGCTTTATTGAACTGGAGCATCGAATACGCCGACCTGTATTTAGAGCACGATCGGCGCTACGCCGAGCTTTTTCCCATCAGGGCTTCTGTTGCCAATTATCACAACCTCGCCGACATCGCGGCGCCAAGCTCCAGCTCGATTTTCAAGTAACCCGTAAGGCGGCGTCAGGCCTGTTCAGGTTACCGACTGACTGGATTCACAGAACACCCGGGACACCCGGGGCCACCACCACCACCGCCGCCGCCGCCGCTAGAAAAAAGCACAGTGCTGCCCGACGTCGATCCGCTGAACGCGAACGGCTGCGTAACCACCGGAACAGACACCAAGCTCTCGAGAGGACCACCGCCCCCGGGAGTTCCCGGGCCGCCGCCTGCGCCGCCGAGCGGGCCACCACCGATCGCTCCGAGCTTGACGTCGCCGAAAGCGTTGGTCGCTGCGGTCTTAAATGTCGGGTCGGTGATTGCCTCAATTTGCTGTTGCCACTGCGTAGCCAACTCTTGGTCGGTTAGAACTTCGATCTTTGCGGCTTGCGCAAGTCCCTCACCGAGCGCGCCTCTTTGGGGATCATTCGCATCGGCCACCAAGTTCAGGAGGACGTTGAAGGTGGAGGGATCAGAAAGCGCCAGTTGCTGCACCACGGCGATCATGAGAGAGCCGCCGGTTGGATATAGCTGAAGCAATTGGTTTGGATTCGCCAAGAAGGTGCCCGCGGTGATTGGTTGTGGGTTTTGTGGCTGCTGCGCATGAACCACCCCGCTACCAACCAGAACGGTTGCCCCAACAATTGCGCCCGCGACGAAGCGGATTGCGCGTTCAACAACGCACATCTGACGTCTCCTATTCCAACAGATTAATGCGTTTTATCATCATTCTTCACGGCGTGCCAATTAAAATACGTATCAAAACGTGCAGATCACGTGCAGAACCAATATTAACCTAAATATAAATGCCCAACATAACAAGAAATTTGGAGCACCTAAGTTTAGTTATGAATTTATGAAGTATTATTCATGTTTTCCTCTGGATATTACTTGAAAATGATTGGGCGAGACCCGCCCCTACTAAAGCAAATACCACAATAGAATAACCGGTAATCTGAAGTGAGAAGTCTATGCATGAATGAACCAAGCCAAGACTTGCGACCGAAAACGCCGCTACTGGCACGATGAGGTCCCGTAGCCGAACAATCATGCCCCGTATCAACATCGTGAGAACAATTATCCAAGCGAGGATGATCAATGCGGCCAGCGGCACGCCAAGATCAGAGGCAAGCTCAAGCGGCGTGCTGTGAGCGCGGTCCCACACGCCCCAAGCGGAGAGCTTGTCGCTGCGATAGAAGGGGAAACTCCACGCAAACGTTCCGAGGCCAGTGCCAAACCAAGGATGATCAGCAATTATCCTGAGCGTCGACCGATAGGTTTCAAAACGCCCCTCATCGGAAAGTCCTTGCATGTCAAAACGGCCGCTGACGTTTCCACCTAACACTTGAAGCACGACCAGTGCAATCAGTCCGCCCGCCGCGAGTGCTGCCACCAGGGTTCCGCGGCCCGACAAATCACGGCGAAAATAAAAACCAAAAGCCATCACCAGGGTCATCAGCGAAAACACAATACCCGCTCTGGAGTTTGTCAGCAGCATCGCAGCAAGGCACAAAATGAACAGCGTAAATCGCAAAATGATCGGACCCGAAAATTCAGATAGAAGTTCTCGCGGCACCCTGCGCCAGTCGATTGGGCCCGCTGGTAGCTTCTGGCGAATTTTTTGGGACAAAAGCAAAAGCCACAAAATTGCGCACGATCCAAAATACACCGCTGCCGCGTTGCGACCGATAAATGTGGACGTCAGGTCGCCCCGGTAGGCTGATTTTTCGCGCCATAGAATTTGCGTTGGGTCCACCAAATACGCCGTTATGCCGTACAGCGCGTAGGCCACTCCGGACCAGGCGACGACGAGTATCATTTGGCGAGCACGGTGGCGATCGATGCAAATAATAAAACTACAAATAACGGCCAGCATATTCGCAAGTGGCGCGCCGAGCGCAAAAAACGGTTGGTTGCGAGCAATCGATACCGAGGCAGGAAGCGGGTGACCAAGAACTTTGCCAGCTTGGCTCCACAAGGGATGTGGCTCCGCGAACCAGGGTCGCGCCGCAAGTTGCTCGTGGAGGACGAAGGTGTAGCCCAAAATTACGGCCACAGCCAAAACGATCAGCGGGACATGTTCGCGGCGAAGTTTTCTTGGCGACGCAGCGAGAAGGCCAACTCCAAGCACAATGCACCAGAAAGCGACCGCTGTTGGTTCTGTGGAGCCGAATGGAAGAGGCGCACAAGCTACCACTGCAAAAAGAACGACCGACGAAAGCCTGTTTTTCGGATTTGTCTGCGCGCTCGTCACATTGCAGCCAGCGTATTCAGATCAAACAAATTGAGAACGTAGCGGTTATTCCGTCAGGCTCTCACGCGGCTAGATTTCGGCTATCGTATTGCTTTTATCGACGCGCGCAGAATAAGCGCATTTTCCGCAGCAACAAGTGGATCGTTGACAGTCGCCGTAATTGCTCTGATGTAATTCATGATTTTCGTTTGTTCCACCGCAACTGCGTTTGAAGCGAAGATGACATCTTTGTTGCGGACCTGGAATTTCGTGGCCAAAAAATAACCGGCAGGATCGCGGAAATTAAGATTGTAAACGACCGGGATAATCGGTCCCTGGAATCTAGCAATGTCAAGGCCAAGCCGCTGAGCCACTTCCCGCGGCTCGCCGCGATAAAGGAATACCGAGGCTGGATCGGCCAGTGTGTCATTGAGACCACCTGCCTTGGCTACAGCTTCGGCAAGGGAGATTCGCCACGCGTCAAAATTGAATTGACCCTGCGTTCCGGCCGCGCCGAAAGCGACAAATGACTGCGGTTCGCGATAAACGTATATGGTGTCATTCGGGCGAGCGTAAATATTATTGCGTGGCTCATAGACCAGCGCACCAAAGGGAATGGTTGCGCGTTTGCCGTTCCGCTCGAGCATTACCCACGTATCAAAGCCCTGTCCTTTCGGACCGCCCGCCCGGGTTATTTCATCCAGGATCTTTTCTCCGGATGCGCTGGCAGGCATTCGGAGCGGCGTGTTTACCTCGCCGAGTACGCTGATCAGAGATGTATTTTGGGTGACGAGAGCCACAACCACCTGTGGTTCAATCGCCCGGTTTCTGAGCGCGTTGACGATAGACAGCTGAACCTCAGCGGGCGTGCGACCTAACGCGCGTATCGCGCCCGCGTATGGAACCGTAATGTTGCCATCTGGATCCACATTCTGATTGGGCAGTTGAACGAAGTTGCCCGGCCGAACACCAGCCTCCGACGGGATAAAAAGTCCGCCTGCCGCGGCTTCGAAAATTGTCACGCTAACGGTGTCGCCTATGCCAAATTTGATGATTTCAGGCGGCCGCGTGTCCGTAAATATCTGAGACAATCTCGGTGAGCTCGTCGCCAATATATCGAGGGTTGGCGGCGTGACCTTCAGCAGCGCATACGGGAGAGAGTCAGGATCTTGACTATGTTGGCGTATATCCCATGATTCTGGGCCGGCCACAGGCATCCACGTGGCCGTTTGACTGCAGGCCGCCACGAAGACAGCCCCGCCGATAGCAGCGCCTAAAAATGCAAATTTGCGTAAAGCTAGCACGTACCCCCCGGGCCCAAATTCATGCGCCGCAGCCCCTAATTAATCAGGACGATTCACTGGATGCCCACGCAGCGCAAGCCGATAACGTCACATGCAAAATGATTTAGCGGATCTGTTGCATATTTATCGCATTTGAAAGCGCCATTCCTTCTGCTTTTAGAATAGTTTAGTTGAGACGTCCGAAACCAGAGCATTGGATTTCCACAGCTTCGTGCACGTGCAGTCCCATTTGAGGAAAGTGCTAAAAACAGCCATCGGATGGCCCCTGATTTCACCTGCAATTCTATCCGCATCGGCATAGAAGCAGTCTCACGAGAGGGAGGCAGGGCCGATGAACAGACTGACACGCTGCCTTGCCATCGCCGGCATCAGTATTTGCCTGCTGGCAGTTGACGTCGCGCTTGCCCGACCTGAAGCGACTTTAGCGGCCACTCAACGAACATCGAAAGGGCTGGCGAAGGCATGGCGACTGGTGCATACGCCCAATCCCAGCGGCGGCCCCGATGCCGTATCGATAATGCACACTGCCGATCCATCGCGGTCCGACTTGGAACTAGCCGGTCTCATGATCCGCTGTAACGGCGGCGGACTGGAACTCGCGATAGTTCTCCTTCGCCCATTCCCGCTTCGGGCTCGTCTCCTCGTTAAATTAGGGAAATCCGGGGAAGAGATGCCATTTGAGGCGACGGTTGGCCCCCCCGGCACCGCGGTTATCCTGCCTGGAGACCCAAAAACGGTTATCGGCCCGGCGTGGCAGAGTGAAAGCGAACTTTTTGTTCGTGTCATTGACGGTCAAACCGCGATTTCCGGAGTTGTCGCCCTCCCGGGACTTCAATCCGCATTCGACCAACTCATTGCGAATTGTCCTCGTCCCTGATCGCCATTGCCCCTTTCCGACCCGCCAAGGCAGTCGTGGGCCATAAGGTCAGACTTAAGGCGTTGTTAACGCCCTGACGGCAGGATTTGGTTTTGAAACAAAGACCTGTTTCAGGCCTCTTATGCAATTTTTGCTGATGCTTTCGGGTTTGATCTTCGGTGTCGCCCTTAGCGTGCGGCACAACACATACATTCTCATCCCGACCAGCGTTGCTGCGGCGGCGATCGCTTCGGCGCTCAGCTTCGCGGTCCATGAGAGCTCCCTGGGGATTGTTCTGACCGCAGTGTTCATCATCACGGCGCTTCAAATTGGTTATGTCGCAGGGGTCATCTTTTCCGGGCCCGCCGCGGGCCAAAATATTACCGGCCCTCAAAACGCGCCCATTGAAAGCATGTATGGTCGCGCTGAGGTGGTGTATTTCCAGCGACCAGTCGCAAAAACTCAATAATGTGCGCTCGCCGATCCGGTAAGTGATAGGGACCGACTAGAGCAGACCAGATTCCACGCGCCGGCCCGCGGCGTTGATTGCATCTTTTAACTTGGCTAAGAAATGAACATTCCTCATTAACCTGCCACTTTGAGCCTGATTGCATGTTCTCAGCTCCGCTTCTCTTGGCTTTGTTTGTACTTGGATCGCCTCTTTTTCTGATTTTTGACGGACCCGTCGCTTATGGCGTCGTTGCCGCGATAACAGCGGTTCTCGTTGCAGTCGTCGGTCTGCGCATGCGGCCTGGGGAGGCCGGGTTTTTATCATCCCTCATCTTTCCAGTTGCTATTGGCGCGGCGATACCTGCGCTTGTGATCGTGATCCAACTAATCCCTTTGAGCGAGGTGGGGCTCGCCAACCCGATCTGGCAAAGCGCAGGCGCCGCCCTCTCGCGACAGATCCTCGGAAGTATCACTGTCGATCCGGGTGCAACGCTAATCTCTCTGGCCCGCTATATTTCGGTTGTCGCACTCGCGTTCGTGGCGGCGGCGGTGGGAATCGACCGTCATCGCGCTTATTGGCTACTGTGTGCGTTAACGACAGCTTCGACTTTCGCCGCCCTTATGGTGCTGGCAACGAGGCTCGGCGGTCTCAAACTCTTGAAAATCGAGGATGGCGCACCGCTGACGGCTGCGGCCTCAGACTATGCAGGCTTAGGCGTCATCCTTGCCATTACAACGGCTTTGAGCACTCTTGATCGCGCAAACGCGCCATCGTCGAGCCAAGACAAGTCCCGGTCTCCCCGGTTTTTATTTGTAATGTGTTTGGTCGCTGTCGTGATGTGCTCTTTGGCAGTTTTCACAAGCGCAACAAAGGAAAGCTATTTCGCTTTGGCCTGTGGGATTGCTACGCTGGTCGTCGCAACGGCTATGCGCCGATTCCGTTTTGACGTCTGGGGTTATTCGGCAATTATTTCCCTCGTCGTGATAGTTGGGGTTGCTGTCCTTGCGCTTCGGCCTGACGAACGAATGTTGGATTTGACCGTCGCGTTCGCAAATTCGCCTCAATCCCCAATGGTTGTTCTCACCCAACGCATTTTAGCCGAAACAAGCTGGCTGGGCACGGGAGCAGGCACATTTGCCGTCATCCTGCCGATTTATCGCGACCTCGATGAGTTAACCGCCGGGACTGCGGCCCCCACCGCCGCTGCGGCCATAGCGATAGAGATGGGCCAACTCTTTTTATGGGCCTCCGTAGCGGGCGGCATTGCTCTGGCAATTATGTTGTTAAGGGCCGCCGCCGGCCGAGGAAGAGAATTCATTTTATTCGGCCGCAGGGGCCAGCTGCGTGATCGCAATTACAATCTTGTCGTTCAACAACACCGGCGTTTTAGGCACACCCATTTTGGTGATTGCGGCAGCGACCATTGGCATGGCCATCGCCCAGAGCAAAAGTCGTTCCGTATAATTTATTGCTGTCTTAGCGGGAACTCATCGCGACGCGGTCGGAACGCGCGACCTTGACAGTCGACCAAAATTTCGGATTTTTCGTTTGCTGAGCGCGAACCAATTGATATCCGATTTGAGAGACCGGACGAACGTTTCCATTGAGGTTGTCTAGAACGAGATCATCTTCGCGCGTGCGCACAATCAGTACGAGGTGGTGCTCACCCCAAGCGACCACAACTTCCGCCAACAGCAGCGAGTGAGAGGGCCACCCGCGGGCAAGCAACTCGTGACGTTTGGTCACGGCGTAATCATTACAATCGCCACGGCGTGGCGCCACAAACCACTCCTCGGCCGAAACACCCCTGAGATTTTCCTGTGGTTTAATTGAATGGTTGACATCGCGATTGACTTTGGAAAGTTCAGCCATCCGCGCTTTTGACAGTGGTACGACCGCATGATCGAATTCCATCGAACGAACTTTGCAATCTTCTGGATATCGGGTGCAAAAGCGTAAGAACGCAGCTGGCGCCAGCACTGGCGCTCTAAACGCAATCCGGTCGACATCGTTTTCCAGGTCTAGCGGGACATCAGACGCGTCTTGAGTATTGCCGAACATTTTTGGCGGCTGGCTAACGTGACTGGGCACAGCCGGAGCCAAACCGACATCGGACCACCGCGTGTCCGCATGAAGTTTTTTTGATAGTGCGATAAACCCCTGCAGCGTCGTTACCGATAAATCAATGGAAGGAGTTTCGACGTTTGGTTTGAGCGCGGTGGGAAAGTCGACAAACCGAATGGGCGTTGCGGCCATTCCATCCTCGCGGACGGTCACCTTTTCCGGCTTAAAAGATTGGTCCAGATTGGCGCGTGTCGCGTATGGCAATGAACAACACATGGCAACTGCCGCTGCGGCCGTCGCGATGCGCAAATGAATTGTTTGAAGCATGTCCCTCGCCCCAACAGAAAATTTTCTGTTGGAGACGAATACGGAATAAAATTTTCGATCGTGTTCGGATCGACTTCGCAATTTGTTTCAAATACTGTGATCGGAGAGAAGCAGTCGTTAACCATGCTTCGACCACTGGCAATCTGGACCTGACCGGCTTATTCGATGGCTACTTTGCAATTTTCGAAACGTCGCACTGTGCGGCATCCGCGGGTGCCTGACGGAGTTCGTGTGTACGCAATCGGAGATATCCACGGCCGCGTAGACCTTCTCGAACAATTGCTCAGAGGCATCGACGAAGATCTCAAACAGGCTTCGGTGCCGCAAAGTATTGAAGTGTTTCTGGGCGATTACGTCGATCGGGGGCCCGCCTCACGGCAGGTTCTGGATTTGTTAATCGAGCGCGAAAAGACGCATCGTACGATTTTTTTAAAGGGCAACCACGAGACTCTTCTCACGAGTTTTATCGCTAACCCGGCTACTCTTGGCGATTGGCAGCGCATAGGCGGTCTGGAGACTTTGATGTCCTACGGGCTAACACCGCTCATCAATGTTCGAACTCAGCTTGAACTGGCCGCCGCCTTTGACGAAGCGTTACCCGCAAGCCATCGAAAATTCCTAAGCGATCTAAAACCGTCGTTCACGTGTGGAGATTATTTTTTCGTTCACGCGGGCGTTCGGCCCGGCATCGCGTTGGAAAAACAGCGCGAAGCGGATTTGCTTTGGATCCGCCATGAATTCTTGCTTTGCGAGGAGAATTTCGGAAAAATAGTCGTTCACGGCCACACGCCGGTGCTGCAGCCGGACATTCGTTCGAACCGGATCAATATCGACACCGGAGCATACGCGACTGGTCGATTGAGCTGCTTGATCTTGGAAGCTGACAAGCTGCGTATAATGTAGGATTGCACCAGTGAGTGACGTAGCAAAAATCATAAATAGTCCAGCGGGCAACATCACCCGCTATCGATGGTTTCGGGGTCTCGTCTTTTCTTTGTCGGTTGTTCTTGCGTGCTCGGCGATTTGGATCTTGGTCGCCGAATTGGTTCGCCCAGCGCCGTTAGTCTTTCCTACTAATCCTGACGCATCTCCGGACCTTACCGCCAATCGCGCCGCCGCTCATCGCGCCGCCAAAGCAGGGATCGTCCGCGGCGATTTGTGGGCGGAGGATGCTCTTACCTTCTCTAATATCTTCCGGCATGAGGATCCAAACGTTGCTGAATTCTACAAAAATTTGACTGCCCTCCAGCAAGCGAACTACGCCACTGAACGGGCTTTAGCGCTAGCCCCCTACGATGCTCGTATTTGGCTTCTCCTCGCCGGCCTTCGTTCGCGGTTCGGCCAAGCCAATGCTAAAGCATCTTCAGCTGTTCTAATGTCCTACTATACAGGCAGAAACGAGCCTGAGCTCCTTCCCGTGCGCTTGTTGTTGTCGTTAAGTCTGCCTTCGATCAGCGATAGAGACTTCCAACAGCTGGTGAGTCACGATCTTCGTCTCATTGTGACCCAGCACGCGGAATTGAAACCGGCAATTTTGACGGCTTACCGATACGCGCTCCCTGAGGGTGAAAAGTTCCTCCGGGACACGCTTAAAGGACTAGATCCGAATTTCTCGGCAAAGCTTCCGCAAAAACAATAGGTAAATAATGATTCTCGGAAATACTTAGGATCTCGACTTCCGCGTATTTCGAGACAGTGGTATTTGTCACGGGGCCAAGGGGGTCCATTCTGTTCAAGTGCTTATGACGCCGACACCATTTCAGTCCGACAGCGCCTACGCCGGTATTCCGTACCGAGTGCTTAAGGATGCATCAGTCGAAGCGTTGATGCCAAATGGTGAGATAGCCAATTTCAAGACCGTAGAACAATTTCTGGCTGCAGCGAATAACAAGCCGTCGAGTTCCGACTTAGCGCCGCCGATCACAACGCTCGATCCCGGCGGACAATGGACACGACAACTTCCGGCTTCCACGAAGCCACTCGACTACTACTCCATTCTCCTGGAAACGATCAAAAATACCGAAAACAATTCGTCTCAAATTCGGCAGCTCGTATACGAACGAGTGCGTTTCAATTTTAAGCGAGACATTCTTTTCGGTCATTCGACATTGGGTCTCGCCGATATCGTCCGGCACGTAAACGATTTCGAACTTGCCGTCGCACGAATAGAAGCGAATGCAGTCGGCCACACGCCGAAGCTGCAGGCGCGGCAAGAGCCGCGCGTGCCGCAGGAGCACCAGGAGCTGCAGGAGCACCAGGAGCACCAGGAGCTGCAGGAGCTGCAGGATCAGGTCAAGGTGCAGGAACAAGACGAGCAATCCGAGCACGTCGAACACGAACCTGCGCGGACTTCGACCCTGCCTGAGATCTATACCCCGGCCAGGCCACTGCCTCCAATGTACGCAACGGTCAACACTTTTGGAGACGGATACGTCCTGCGATCGCGGCGGCCTGGTATCTACCGTTTGATAGAGATGTCCGCGATAGGCGTAGTGGTTTTTGGAGTCATAATCACAGCCGCGATGGTCTGGTCTTTGCGGAAGGGGCCCGTCCAGGAAACGGCGGAGAACCCGAAAATCATTGCACCCACAGGGCAAAAAAACCTCGACCCCGCGAGACAAGAAGACACGGCGCTGGCAAGGCAAGAAGGCAGTAAGGGGCAAAATAGTGGACAAACTCCTCTCCCATACCCTCTACCGTCCTCCTTCGGCATATACGCCTTGACCAACAATAGTGACCTTACCGAACTCCACCCGTTGCCAATCGCTATCCCCGACCCGCGCGTTGCGCTGTCCGCTGAAATTACGAAGCCAAGTGGGACAACAATATCTGACAACAAGCCGACATTTATCTTGTTCCGGCGCGATCTTCTCAATAGCGCGCCACAAACGCTTGCTTTGCGTGCTGTTGCCCGCGTCGTCCGCGAAACGAAGATCGCTGAGGGCAAACCCACCGTTACGAATATCGACGGGACGTGGCGCATTCGAAATGTTTCTCATGAGCTAAGGGTCTCGCCTGTGCCCGGTCAACCGGAGATGGTCATTGCCCGTCCGGTCAACGATGCGCCACTGGCCCCCGGCCGCTACGCTCTCGTTCTAAATCGCGTGGGTTATGATTTCACGATCAATGGAAAACAAGAATTCTCCGGAATTTTGCCTCGAGGGCTTTGAAGCGTCTAATGGATTGATCTTCAGTCAATGCCGGGCGCCCTAGTATGCCCCGCCCTCTTACGATGAAATGGCTGAACTTGGCGTCGATCTGCTTTCTGCTCGCGTTGCCGGCTTTTGCACGCGCGCAAACGTCAACACTTGAGCGTCAGGTCAAGGGCAAGCCCGACACAAACATCAATGCCGGAATTTTCGTCACGGTTCGCCGCGATTGCACCGCCGGGCCTCTGCCGGTCGTGCGGCTTGTGACGCCACCCGCCCATGGCAAGGTGACCGTCAAACAGGGGCGTCTACGTGCTACCAATATAAAGCAATGCCTTGGCATGGAGCTGCCGGCATTCGTCGCGATCTACCGATCGGTGCATGATTTCATCGGCCAGGATGTTTTCACACTTGAGGTGATTGGCACCGGCGGGAAATCGCAAATCCAGCGGGTGACTGTGACCGTCGTGAAGCCAGCCGCCGGTCAGGCGATATAGCTGCGCCAAAGTTGACTCATGAATGAATGAAGTTGGCGGCCGATAAATTGAGATGCACGTTTACGCCGGGCAGATCAATTATATCTTCGTTGCCGAAATTGAGTTGGCTGCCCGGCGAGGCGGCAATGAGGGAGTTTAGAGCCGCGTCGCTGATGGGGGTATTACCGTGAAGGGTCCTGATATCGATCAAGTCCCCTTCAGCCGCGGAAAATGTGCCACTGCCCTGGTCGAAGTCGGTAATCGAGAGATGCCCGCCATGAAAAACGAATGTGTCCGCACCGCCTAAGCCGGTTAGCTGGTCACTACCGCCGGGGCCGCCGTCGAGCACGTTTGCGTTGGCGTTGCCGGTAATCTGATCGCTGAAGCTTGATCCGCGCACGTTGTTGATGAATGCAAAAGTATCACCGGCGGCATCTCCGGTGCCGACGGCGGAATTATTGGCCAGACTGACTATTACGCCGGCCGATGCGTGTTCATAGCTGGCCACGTCCGCTCCAGGGGAATGTCCGACAATGTGATCGGCGCCCCCCAGACCTTCGAGCGTGCTATTGCCTTTGCCCGTCAGCGTGTCATTAAAAACAGATCCGACTAGGTTTTCGAAATTCGTCAGTGTGTCGGTGCCGGCCTGACCGGTGTCCTGCGGTCCAGTATTGTTGAGATCCACAGTCACGCCGCCCCCGGCATGCAAATAGCTTGCAGTGTCGTTGCCACCGCCGCCGTCGATCGCGTCGTTGCCGGGTCCGCCTTCCAACACGTTGTTATTGCCGTCGCCCGTAATCGTGTCATTGAAGTTCGAGCCGATAACCCAACTGACCCCGCTGAAGGTATCGTTGCCGACATTGGCCGCATCGCCCAGCGCCGTGCCGTGCGCCGTCCCACCCACCAGATCAACCGTCACTGCAGCCGATGCATTCTGATACGTAAGGCGGGTGTCGCCGTTGCCGATGATGTGGTCGTCGCCGCCCATCCCCTCGAACTCGTTGAAGGTCGTTCCCAATCCAATATCGGCTGATGCACCGATGAAGCCGTTCGCCACATAGGTGTCTGCGAAGTTGGTGCCGCGGATTGAATTCGATGGAACTCAGTGTGTCCATGCCGATCGAAGCATCGCCGACCACAATACCGGACGCCATGTCGACCAGAATGCCAGAGACTGTGCCCTGATCGGCGTTGTAAACCGCCAGGTCGAAACCGCCGCGCCCAACCAGCGTGTCATTGCCGGCACCACCATCGAAGACCTCGCAGACGTCAGCGGAACGGTGTAACTGCCATATAAGGTATCGGCAAAGCCCGAGCCGATGATCGAGTTGACCCCGCCGGTAATAGTGTCATTGCCAACCGAGTCGTCTCCCGTTGCCGTCCCATACGCAAGGTCGACCGTGACGCCCGAGGTCGCATTGATGTATGAAATCCGGGTATTGCCGTTGCCGGTGATCAGGTCGTCGCCGCCCCGGCCATCAAATTCGTTGAAAGCCGCACCGGTTCTGTCGGCCCCCGCGCTCCCGGCATTCGTGCTCGATATCGAAAATCCAGTGGCATCGTAGACGTCGTTGAAACGGGTGCCGCGAACCGCCTCGATTGAACGTAGCGTATCGGTGCCGATCGAGACATCGCCGGTCACCGTCCCCGCCGCCAGGTTTACGATCACTCCACTGGTCACATTGTCGTCCCAAGGGAACTCATAGATCAAACGATCAAACCCGCCCTTGCCGTCGATGAAGTCGTCGCCGCCGCGACCTTCAAAGACTTCCACCCCAGTGGCGTTGTTGCTGCCGGTCAAGGTGTCAGCGAACTCGGACCCGCGTATATTGTTGACGCCGCCAAAAAACGAATCGATGCCGACGCCTGCGAGATCGCCTGGGGCGGTCCCATGAGCCGTTCCAGTTGACCCAGGGACACCGGCCGTCGGCGAACTCAGGTCGACCGTCACTCCCGCCGCAGCATGAAGGTACGAGACAACCGTATTCCCCGAACCGGTGATGTGGTCATCACCGGCCAACCCTTCGAACTCGTTGAAACTTGAAGGTATGCTGCCGACGGCACTGGCGCCGTTATACCCGGTGGCAACGTACGTATCCGAAAAGGCGCTGCCTCGGATTGAATTCGACCGACGACAGCGTGTCGCTGCCGATGCCGGCACCGCTTACGGTACTCGTGACCGTCAACATCGTGACGGTGATCGGCCCCGTGGCGTCGGTGTAGATCGCACGATCAATTCCGCTGCCGCCCGTCGAAAAGGTCGTTGCCTCCTCCGCCCTGCATCGTGTCATTGCCGCCGCGACCGTCAAAATTATTGTTTCCTGCATCTGGTCCGATGACATCGTCGAACTCCGAACCGCGAACGGCATCCACGCCGCTGAAGAGATCGTTGCCAACCCCAGCGACATCACCGGTGCAGTGCCATGTGAAGCGCCGGTTCCGAGGCTGGAGAATGTCACCGTGACACCGTCAGTCGCATTGTCGAATGCAATCTGGGTGTTGTTGTTGCCAGTAATAATGTCATTGCCGCCGCGGCCTTCAAAGCGATTGAAGGCGTTACCCGAAACGTCGGCGCCTGCGCTGCCTGCGTTCGGGAGCGCTCCTGTCGGTGCCGTTGTAAATCCAAAGGCATTGAAAATATCAGCAAAGTCGGTCCCGGAGATCCCTTCAACCGATAGCAGTGTATCGGTGCCGGTATTGGCCCCGCCGGTCACAACACCGGCTGCGAGTTGAACATTTATCAGGGCGTCTTCGTTTCCATAGACTGCCGTGTCAAACCCACCGCCTCCATCGATAATGTCGTTGCCACCACGACCTTCGAAGTGTTCGTTCGTGTTTGGTCCGTTATTGCTTCCCGTGAAATGGTCGACGAAATCCGAGCCACGCACCCGGTTGACACCACCAAGGAAGTGGTCGGTACCAACAGAGGAATCGCCAGTGGCTGTTCCCACCCCAAAGGCGGTGAACGTAACGGTCACGCCACTCGTCGCATGCACATAGCTGACGCGTGTATTGCCATTGCCTGTGATGACGTCGTCTCCGCCGAGGCCTTCAAACTCATTCAATGAGCCGTCCGACGAAGCCCCGACGCCAATGCTACCGGCGTTGATGGACGTGGAATTAAAGTTGGTTGCGTCGAAACTATCGCCGAAATTTGTTCCGCTTATCCGTTCAATCGAACGTAGCGTGTCAATGCTATCGACGATTGTATGAGTGTCGTCGGTGAATGTTGTCACAATGCCGGTGGCAAGTTGAACGCTGATGGGCCCAATCGCGTTTGCTTCCAGAATCTGTGGGGCTGAAATAGATCGCCAGATCCTGACCATTACCCCCGTTGAGCTGATCGACGCCCGCTCCACCGCCCAGCGTGTCGTTGCCGCTTCCACCGTTCAGAATATCGGTGCCGTTGCCGCCTAAAAGGAAATCGTCGCCGTCGCCGCCAGTCACAACATCGTTTTGATCGCCCCCGTTGAAATTATCCGGTCCCACGTTGCCAACGAAATTAAACGCCCATCCGCCGGTCAATGCTTGGAATTTTGGATCGGGGCCACCTAGTGCGACCTCAACGATGGCCTCGTACCAGGCTTGCGCGCCCACACCGACGCCGGTGAAATTGGCGAGCGGTACGGGTGCGGCATCATTCGTAAATTCATGAATGGCCGTGATGAGACCGCCGGTTGGAGCGTGCGAAGCGTCAAAGGTAAAGCCATAGCCATCGAAAACGAATTCGCGATGAGCGGCGCCATTGGTGATCGTGAATTGCGCGGACGTGCCACCCGGCTGCACAGCCCCGGCTCCCATTTCCTCAATAGGATCCTCGCCAGGCACAAACATCCCATTGGGCGTCAGCACCTGGATCGTCAGAGTCGGCTGGTCGGTAATGCCGACAAGGTTGATCGTGACGTCCTGCGTTACTACGCCGCCGTGACCATCGTTGATTTGAACGGTGTAGATCTGCTGGATGCGTTGGCCACTACTGAGCGTGGCCAGTGCAGCGTTGTCGACCGTGAACGTCCACGACAACTGGCCGGATGGATTGGCATCGGCGGTATTTTCTACGATCGTTGGGGTGAAGGTTCCGAGCCCCCCAGGCACGATGAAGCCGGTCGAGGCACCACCAGTTACTGTGACCGCGACGCCCGTTATGCTCGCCGTATGAGCGTCGCTCAGATCGAGATCTGAGAAGTTAAAGGCACCGTGCGTCGAGAGCGTGCCTGCCGGCGAGATGCTGGAATCTTCAACCACCTGCGCGGCCGTCCCGCCAGAACGGTCCAGGATGAAAATGTCCGACGCCGCGTTGGTATCTCCCGGTACCAAATTTGACGCGGCGCTGCCGAAAGCTACGAAAGTACTCTGGCCTCCGCCGCTCACAGCCGAAACAAGAGAACTATCGCCATTGCCCTGTGTGCCATCGACGGCAACCGACACACGCTCGATCACGCCAGTCTGGAGATCTTTTATGAACGTGTCAGGCTGCCCATTGGTATCGCCTGGAACCAGGTTGCTCGCATCGCTCGCAAAGGTGACGAAGCGACCGTCGGTACTGATGCTGGGGCGAATACTGTCGCCGTTCGCCAGGCCTCCGGTTACGCTGGAAACGCGCTGGGTCGTAGCGAGAATTCTGTCATAAACAAAAATATCAATGGTGCCGCCATTGATATCCAGGGCGTTTGAATCGAGATTCTGATCGCTTTGGAAAACTATGAAACGACCATCGCGGCTGAGCGAACCCGCCCAGAGGTCGTGTCCGGCCGTGGTTGTCCCTACAGCAACGATTGAATTAGCCTGTCGATCAAGCAAGAACAGGCTCGCGAGTCCGGACGGATTGAAACTGGCATCCTGCGCATAAGCCCAGAAAGTGACATAGCCTCCATCATTGCTGATCGACACGTTCTGGAAATTGTTCAGATTATCGGGAACGGCCGAATTGGCGGCAGTTATGTCCTTGAGGAGCGTTCCGTCAGATTTGTAGATCGATACGTGCTGCACGCCGGTATTGTCATTGCGCGTAAACGTGATGAGCAGCCCGTTGCCATTGGTCTGTGGCATGTCGCCTTCAGAAACAATGGGCGTATGCGTCACCGGATCGGAAAGTACGGTGACCCGATCGGCATTGCGATCGTAGACATAGACTTTGTTGACCTCATGCGATCCGAATTGGTCGGTCTCCGTATACTCACCATTGAACACCACAAAATTTCCGTCGCCACTGACGGAAAAACCGCTGAACCGTTCGCCGGGCTCGCGCAGGCCAAGTGGGAATGTGCTGGGTATCGGTTAGTGTCGTCGTCGCACCGGTCAGGCGATCGTAGAGAAAGACATCGCCCTGAACTCGGTCGTGATTGTCGTTCTGAGTTGGCACAAACTCGGAACTGAAAAACACCACAAAGCGGCCTTCGCCGTTCATGTCCGGCGCGATTGCGTCCTTGGCCAGTGAATCGGTGCCCGGGAACGGTACCGAGAAGAATTGAATCCGGCACCGAAACACGCGTCAGGGTTTCGGAAACCTGAACGACCGGCGCATGGTTTACCGCAGCAACGTTGATCGCCACGGTGTCGCTGTCGGTAAGTGCCCCACTGTCAGTCGAAAGCACCGTCAACGTGTCGCTGCCACTGAAATTGAGCACACTCTGATAACTCAGCGTCGCTAGCGCAGCATCGATCTGCGTCTCCGTCCCAGATAGCGTCAGCGTGCTGCTGCCGCTGGCCCCCGCTGAGATGCTCGCACCTCCCGCCAGGCTCACCGTCAGCGCGCCGTGCAGCACCGATAGCTGCGTCGAGGCCAGGTTGCCGTCGACATCATGTACCGAGACCGTATTGGCGGCGGTAAAGCCCAGCGCGGCACCCGCATTCACGGCTAGTGTGCCACCCGGCACCGTATTCACCGGCGCATCGTTCACCGCGCCAATAGTGATGGTCGCGGTATCGCTGCCGATCAGCGCACCGCCCCCGGTATTGCCGTTGTCGTTGACCGACAGCGTCAACGTCGTGCTGGCTGCCGGCGTATCGCTGTTGTCGATGTAGCTGACCGTGCTGGTGGCGTTTGTGTTTAGAAGCGCGTTGATCTGCGCCACCGTGCCGGTCACCGTCACCGACGAGGTGCCGCTGTTCGATACTGAGGCGCCGCTGGTGCCGGCCGTCACCGTCAGCGTGCCTTCGACCACCGACAGCGTCACCGTCAGCGAGCCGCTGCCGGCATCGACGTCGCTGATCGACAGCCCGTTGTTCTTCAGCGACAGGCTGGTCTGCTCCGTCGCGCTATAGGAAACCGGCGTGATCGTCGCCACCGGCGCATCGTTCACCGCGGCGATGTTGATGGTCGCGGTATCGCTGCCGATCAGCGCACCGCCCCCGGTATTGCCGTTGTCGTTGACCGACAGCGTCAACGTCGTGCTGGCGCTCGGCGTATCGCTGTTGTCGATGTAGCTGACCGTGCTGGTGGCATTGGTGTTTAGCAGCGCGTTGATCTGCGCCACCGTGCCGGTCACCGTCACCGACGAGGTGCCGCTGTTCGATACTGAGGCGCCGCTGGTGCCGGCCGTCACCGTCAGCGTGCCTTCCGCCACCGACAGCGTCACCGTCATCGAGCCGCTGCCGGCATCGACGTCGCTGATCGACAGCCCGTTGTTCTTCAGCGACAGGCTGGTCTGCTCCGTCGCGCTATAGGTCACCGGCGTGATCGTCGCCACCGGCGCATCGTTCACCGCCCCGATGTTGATGGTCGCGGTATCGCTGCCGATCAGCGCACCGCCGCCGGTATTGCCGTTGTCGTTGACCGACAGCGTCAACGTCGTGCTGGCTGCCGGCGTATCGCTGTTGTCGATGTAGCTGACCGTGCTGGTGGCGTTTGTGTTTAGAAGCGCGTTGATCTGCGCCACCGTGCCGGTCATCGTCACCGACGAGGTGCCGCTGTTCGATACTGAGGCGCCGCTGGTGCCGGCCGTCACCGTCAGCGTGCCTTCCACCACCGACAGCGTCACCGTCAGCGAGCCGCTGCCGGCATCGACGTCGCTGATCGACAGCCCGTTGTTCTTCAGCGACAGGCTGGTCTGCTCCGTCGCGCTATAGGACACCGGCGTGATCGTCGCCACCGGCGCATCGTTCACCGCGCCAATGGTGATGGTCGCGGTATCGCTGCCGATCAGCGCACCGCCCCCGGTATTGCCGTTGTCGTTGACCGACAGCGTCAACGTCGTGCTGGCGGCTCGGCGTATCGCTGTTGTCGCTGTAGCTGACCGTGCTGGTGCCATCGGTATTGAGCAGCGCGTTGATCTGCGCCACCGTGCCGGTCACCGTCACCGACGAGGTGCCGCTGTTCGATACTGAGGCGCCGCTGGTGCCGGCCGTCACCGTCAGCGTGCCTTCCACCACCGACAGCGTCACCGTCAGCGAGCCGCTGCCGGCATCGACGTCGCTGATCGACAGCCCGTTGTTCTTCAGCGACAGGCTGGTCTGCTCCGTCGCGCTATAGGAAACCGGCGTAATCGTCGCCACCGGCGCATCGTTCACAGCCGACAGGTTCACGGTCGTCGTGGCGATGGTACTGTCGAGCGTGCCGTCATTCGCGAGCCAGCTCAGGGTCCGGCTGTTAACAGTGCCACCTGCCGTCGGATCGTCATTGGTCGTGTTGGCAAACGCAACCAGCCGCAACGCGGCCTGGTAGTGGGCGACCGTATCGCCGCCTGACAGCGACATCCTCTGCGTGCTGCTGTCGTAGTTGTAATGGATCGCGTTGACGCCATTGACGATGTCACCGCTGGTCGTGCCATTGATCGTCAGCGTGTCGCCGTTCTGGAATCCCGACGAGATGGTGACGGTCGCCCCTGCCAGCGCGGCATTGTCGGCATCCGAAACACCAAGTGCATTATCGGCCGCGATCGCCGATGTCTGCTCGATGTAGCCGATCGTGTTGCCGGCCGTGACGACCGGCGCCTGATCGTTCGCCACGGTGATATCGACTATGGCAGTCGCCTGCTGGGCGCCGCCGGAACCGTTATGACCCTGGTCGTCGACCGTGATCTTCAGTTGATCAGGCCCGACAAAATTGGCGCTAGGGGTATAGGTGACGCCGGTCTTGATCGCCTGCGTGATCGCCGCCAGCGTCCCGGTAAACTGCAGGGTGCCATTGCTGCCATCCAGGCCATTGACGATTGTCACCCCTGGTACACTGCCGGCCGGCGTCAGCGTTCCGTTGCTGACCTGCAATGTCGCCAGCAGGACATCGCTCGCGGCCGCATCCACATCCGCAACCAGGCCCAATGGCGCAACAAGCGTGACCGACGAGTTCTCGCTGGCCGAAGCGGACGCCGACACGCCGGTAATGACCGGCGCATCATTCACCGCGCCAATAGTGATGGTCGCGGTATCGCTGCCGATCAGCGCACCACCCCCGGTATTGCCGTTGTCGTTCACCGACAGCGTCAACGTCGTGCTGGGGCTTGGCGTATCGCTGTTGTCGCTGTAGCTGACCGTGCTGGTGGCGTTTGTGTTTAGAAGCGCGTTGATCTGCGCCGCCGTGCCGGTCACCGTCACCGACGAGGTGCCGCTGTTCGATACTGAGGCCCCGCTGGTGCCGGCCGTCACCGTCAGCGTGCCTTCCACCACCGACAGCGTCACCGTCAGCGAGCCGCTGCCGGCATCGACGTCGCTGATCGACAGCCCGTTGTTCTTCAGCGACAGGCTGGTCTGCTCCGTCGCGCTATAGGAAACCGGCGTAATCGTCGCCACCGGCGCATCGTTCACCGCGCCAATAGTGATGGTCGCGGTATCGCTGCCGATCAGCGCACCGCCCCCGGTATTGCCGTTGTCGTTGACCGACAGCGTTAATGTCGTGCTGGCTGCCGGCGTATCGCTGTTGTCGATGTAGCTGACCGTGCTGGTGGCATCGGTATTGAGCAGCGCGTTGATCGCGCCGCCGTCCCGGTCACCGTCACCGACGAGGTGCCGCTGCCGGAGACCGACGCCCCGCTGGTGCCGGCCGTCACCGTCAGCGTGCCTTCGCCGACCGACAGCGTCGCCGTCAGCGAGCCGCTGCCGGCATCGACGTCGCTGATCGACAGCCCGTTGTTCTTCAGCGACAGGCTGGTCTGCTCCGTCGCGCTATACGAAACCGGCGTGATCGTCGCCACCGGCGCATCGTTGACGGCATTGACCGTGATGGTTACCTGCTTGCTATCACTGGCGCCATGATTGTCTGAGGCGATAAGGGCGAGCTGGTCCTGGCCGTTGAAATTGGCTGCCGGCGCATAAGCGACGCCCGCCGTCACTACTGCGTCCACAGCCGATGCAGAGCCCGTAATCGTAATCAGCCCTGTTCCGTTACCGCTGACATTCGTCAGCTGGGCAAGGAGACCCGGCGTAGCGAGCGACGTCAGCGTGCCCTGCCCGACGCCCACGGTTGCCGTTAGAACATCACCGTTATCCAAATCGGTGGCCGTGGCACCCGTCAAATTCAGAACGCCATCCTCACCAACGGCAACGGAGGTGCCGGGAACGGTGACTATCGGCGCATGATTGACGCTTCCAACCGTGACAGTTGCAGTCGCGGAGGCGGTATTATTCGTGACACCCCCATCATCAACCTGGACGCTGAAAGTACGGTCCGATGTGCTCGGATTCACGACGGTATTATTGAACTGGATGAGATGCAGCGCGGCTTGATAGTTCGCCAATGACGCCACATTGCTGAATGTCACAACCGCGCCCGAAATCGAGAATGCGATGCCATTCGCCAGCGTGCCGCTGCTCCCCGCTTGCCCTTGTAACGAGAGCACGTCGCCGGTCTGTGGGGCGGTCAGCGTCACGGCTGCGCCGGACAGCGTCGGACTATCGACGTCCGAAAGCGTTAATTGCGGGAGGATCGTAATCGCGCCGCCACTCTCGGTAAAAGAAGCTGTCGTCGCTGTCGTCTGCAAACCGCCGGCGGCCAAAAGATCTATCACCGGCGCATCGTTCACCGCGCCAATAGTGATGGTCGCGGTATCGCTGCCGATCAGCGCACCGCCCCCGGTATTGCCGTTGTCGTTGACCGACAGCGTCAATGTCGTGCTGGCTGCTGGCGTATCGCTGTTGTCGATGTAGCTGACCGTGCTGGTGGCGTTTGTGTTTAGAAGCGCGTTGATCTGCGCCACCGTGCCGGTCACCGTCACCGACGAGGTGCCGCTGTTCGATACTGAGGCGCCGCTGGTGCCGGCCGTCACCGTCAGCGTGCCTTCCACCACCGACAGCGTCACCGTCAGCGAGCCGCTGCCGGCATCGACGTCGCTGATCGACAGCCCGTTGTTCTTCAGCGACAGGCTGGTCTGCTCCGTCGCGCTATAGGAAACCGGCGTAATCGTCGCCACCGGCGCATCGTTCACCGCGCCAATAGTGATGGTCGCGGTATCGCTGCCGATCAGCGCACCGCCCCCGGTATTGCCGTTGTCGTTGACCGCTAGCGTCAACGTCGTGCTGGGGCTTGGCGTATCGGTGTTGTCGCTGTAGCTGACCGTGCTGGTGCCATCGGTATTGAGCAGCGCGTTGATCTGCGCCACCGTCCCGGTCACCGTCACCGACGAGGTGCCGCTGCCGGATACCGAGGCGCCGCTGGTGCCGGCCGTCACCGTCAGCGTGCCTTCCACCACCGACAGCGTCACCGTCAGCGAGCCGCTGCCGGCATCGACGTCGCTGATCGACAGCCCGTTGTTCTTCAGCGACAGGCTGGTCTGCTCCGTCGCGCTGTAGGAAACCGGCGTGATCGTCGCCACCGGCGCATCGTTGACGGCGCCAATGGTGATGGTCGCGGTATCGCTGCCGATCAGCGCACCGCCGCCGGTATTGCCGTTGTCGTTGACCGCCAGCGTCAACGTCGTGCTGGCGGCTCGGCGTATCGCTGTTGTCGCTGTAGCTGACCGTGCTGGTGGCGTTTGTGTTTAGAAGCGCGTTGATCTGCGCCACCGTGCCGGTCACCGTCACCGACGAGGTGCCGCTGTTCGATACTGAGGCGCCGCTGGTGCCGGCCGTCACCGTCAGCGTGCCTTCGCCGACCGACAGCGTCGCCGTCAGCGAGCCGCTGCCGGCATCGACGTCGCTGATCGACAGCCCGTTGTTCTTCAGCGACAGGCTGGCCTGCTCCGTCGCGCTATAGGAAACCGGCGTAATCGTCGCCACCGGCGCATCGTTGACCGGTGTGACGTCGATCGTCAGCGACGCCGACGCCGTGCCTCCGTGGCCGTCGGTGATCGAAACATCGAGCGCATCCGGACCATTGAAATCGTGGTTCGGCGTATAGGTCAGGCCGGCTTGGATAGCGGCGGTGATAGCGCTTGGAGAACCACTGACGACCAAGGTGCCGTCCGTTCCATCACCGTCGATTTCCGTCAGCGTTCCACTGGTGATGGCATCCAGAATTGCGCTCGTGGCGGTAAGCTTGCCGTGGCTGACATGCACCGTCATCGTCAAATTGTCGAAGTCCGCGTCCGTCACGGCTGCGGTCGGTGGAGGCGTCAGAAGAACCGGAACATCTTCGGTAACTGTGACCGTGCCGGCAATGTCGTGAATAACGGGCGCATTGTTCGGCGGTCCGTTAATTGTGATCATGACCTCGTGCGTGGCCGTGGCGCCCTGATCATCGGCGACGATCACGTCGAACACTTCGTGACGCACCGAACCCGTCGGCAAAGCATTCACGGCATCGGCGGAAACCTGGTAATCCCAGTGTGTTACCCCGTTGTTGCCGTTGACCGTGTCGTTCTGCTCGGTCGCCACGAAAGTTCCCAACGGCGCGCCAACGCCGCTGGCTATGGGGTTGAAATGCGAGATGACCGTGTGGGTGTCCGCAGGATCCGCATCATTAAAGGAGAAATTATTGGCCAGGGTAAGCGTGCTGCCCGGGATACCCGTAGGTGCGTTGATCGGTCCGGGGTCCGGTACCTGAAGCGGTTGGATAACCGGATTTCCGTTTACGTGAATGACGGGCACCGGTGGAGGCGGAATGAAAATGTCCGGTGACGCTGGCGGCGCAGGCGGCGGTTCCGGGGATGGTAGGGGAGCGACGATCTTCGCGCTGCTCGCGGAATTGCTATGGGATGAGTCCTGCGGCCCGGAATTGGAATTCTGCGACGGCCCGCTACTGTCGGGTTGAGTGAAATTGATCGGCCGTGCGCCGGCCGTGGGGATTTCGAAAGCAGGGTTTGTGGCCGAGCCGCTCGGCGCGTTAAACGTCGGGCCCTGCATCGCCTGCAGGCCCACGGAATAGGTGTGAAGCACACTCTGCTGGATGGCCTGCAGTTGGATCATCTGCGCAGGACTGTTTGAAACCTGACTGACGCTCACTTCCGATGAGCTATTCAGTCTCAGCGCCCAGGTCACGCCAGGATCGTCGACAACAATGCGGTGTGATATCGCTCCTTTGGTATCGAGAATGAAGGTCCCGTGTGGCTCGGCCGCGTAGTCTACCGGTATGCGACCGTCATCAAACGTGGGTTCCGGAGGTCGGGCCTCCGCTTGCTCCATGGCAGTTAGCAACAATGAGACTAGCGATAGCGTCCCGATCCCACCGACCCGCATGCGGCCCCGGATACTTGCAAAAGGCGTTTCTATTTCGAGACGGCCGGCCTTTGCCATTTCGCCGGAGACAAAAGCGAAATCCCCTCGCCCAATATCGAACAAGGCC
This sequence comes from uncultured Alphaproteobacteria bacterium, assembly GCA_963831275.1. GTDB lineage: Bacteria > Pseudomonadota > Alphaproteobacteria > Rhizobiales > Xanthobacteraceae > Pseudolabrys. The sequence continues at coordinate 24,819 of CAWHPN010000008.1, forward strand.
GGCCCGGAAATTCCTTCGCCGGGAAATTCCTTAAGCACCATGCGTGCGTTATTCGACAGGTTAAACGTCGTATTGTCGAGGAAGCGAATGCAAACTTGGCCATCGGCGCTGGTCTCGATGACATCGCCTCGGAAAACAGGATCATTGACTTTGAGATGAACGAAACTATCGCTGGCTCGCACGACGATTGCGGAACCGGTCACCAGTTCAATTTTTCCAATGGCAATGGGTGCGTCCGCTGGAACGAATTGACCAGCCGCGCCACCTTCCCCACCGGACATATCGCCGGAGTCACCGCGCAATAGTCCCGCTCCCCTTCCCTGCACAACGTGCGGGCGTTTCTTATTTTAAGCTCTCCGCCAGTCTGCCCGCGCGGACGAAAGCCTCAGCACTCGCCTGGCGCATAATTTGCGGCCAGATCACTTCGGCATGAGAACTCGCCGACTCATGCGTAGGCCGTCAGCACGCCACTAAAATACGGCTGCGACCACGCGTAATAGCCTGAATCGCTAGTAACCCCACGCCCCAGCGGCAATGATGTCATTACACCTACGGTTGTCAATCGACGTCGCCTGCAATCACGCTGCATTTCGGCAGGAACGTTAACTGCACGCGCCAGCGTAGGCCCGCGCGGACCATAAACGCGGCATAAACAGCCCTATTTCCAGCTACATCGCCTTCCGGGGAACCGCGTCCAGCAATCGCTGAAGCACCTGTTTGTAGAACTTTGCATGTCCTGTCGTGAGATGCCCGCTCGTTTCGTCGCTCGTCAGGATCAAAAAGAGCCTGCCATTCTTCACGCGCTTCATTGCCCGCATCATCAGTCCGGTCTCCGGCGGGTTGAGCTCGTCATCAGCGGCGTTGATTGCAAGCACAGTCGCTTCGATTTTCTCCAGATCGGGTGAAGCATCGTAGTCGGCGGCCGAACCCCACTGCCAAATGAAGTCGTTCGCGTCGGTTGCCGTCGTCGAGGCCAATTGCAAATCGACCAGCTCGTCGGCCTTTTCCCGCGTTGGTGCCAGAGTTTGGTAGTTCAGCGTGCCTCCGGCCGTCGCGATGCCGAAAAATACGCTGGCAATCTTCATGAAGCGCGGCTGAGTCACATAGTTGCCGTTGTTGTAATCGGGGTCGTTGCGGACCATCTCAAGCATCATCCGCTGCAGCATCCAGCTCCGGCTTGCCATAGCGGTCGGCTGCGAGGCCATCGGCACCAAAGTATCCATGTAACGCGGATATTTCTGGCCCCAGAGCCAAGCGCTCATCCCGCCCATGGAGTTGCCGATGATCATTCGGAGGTGGCCGATGCCTAGACCTTCCGACAGCAACCTGTATTGCGCATCAACCATGTCGGCATAGTTGTATCGTGGAAATTTCGTCTTAAGGCCATCCGATGGTTTGGCGCTTTTGCCATGACCAAGTGCGTCTGGAATGACGATGTAATATTTCGCGGCATCGAGGGCTTGGCCGGGCCCGAACAGTTCGCCCGCGAACGCCGGAGTAAGCATGCTGGCCGCTGATCCTCCGTTACCGTGAAGGACTAAAACCGGTATCCCCGACGGATCACCTATCGTCAGGTAGTGCAGTTTGAGCGCCGAAATCACCTCACCGGTATGAAACTTGAACTCACGTGCGACCCAATCGGCTTCCTTAGGCGCAGGATAATCCGCTGCCCTCGCGGTGTCGGACAGAAACACCAACGCGAGCACGGCGATAGCTCTCAGCATCGTCATGACGTCCCCCTTTTTTGATCGAGTTGTTTGCGCTAAACCTGTTTTGCCTCCTTAGTCAGATCGACTGACATTCCCGTTGGCCAGCCGATGGCGACGCGCCCCGTCCAGAGCGGCGCCTTCTCGGCGGCGGTGATTTAGACCTGCCAAATCCACTTGGCCGCTTCCGCGCGAGCCTGGGCCTGACCGAACGGCAGGTGATAGTCGCTCGGAGGTGCCCATTCGTCCCAGCTGCGGGATTGGCGCTGCCATTCGGCAATGCGTCCTGCGATGGCTACCCGGCTGGTCCAGTTCATGAATGTCACGGTCATTGGTGCCTCCAATCAGGAGTTTTCGTCCACAGAACATAGGAGACTCCCTTGAGTCCCAGCTGTGATGAGGGTCACAAAATTTGCGAATTATGAGGGCCTAGCGGCGGGCCGTTCAGGCCACTCCCTGCCCTCTTCTCGCCTTTAACCGAGGCTTGTTTTGTAACCACCGCCGTGCCGGGTTCTAGGTGATGGGGGAACGATGCGCTGGCTGACTCTCTTTGCTGTTTGTGTGACGGCCACCCTCTGGGGAGTGAACGTTGGCCGCGCCGCAAACGAAGGTGCATTCCAGATTTCGGACTGGGTGGGGCGCCCTTTTTTTAGCCAGAGGGAAAAGCGGTTCGACCGGTGCTCGGCGCAGCTGACAAATTCGGACAAGATCACAGTTATCTATTCGCTCGATCGTCACTACATGTGGACTTTCGAGCTCTCCAGCCCATCCTGGAATTTTCCCAAAGGAACCGCCTTCGAAGTCGCTTTTGGGTTCGGCAATGGCAGCTATTTTCGCCAGCGCGTTGCCGCCCTCGATGCGCAGCTCGTCCGCGTCCAGCTTCCAGATACTGTAAATGCTTTTGAAGTGTTCAGAAGGATGGTTCGGCTCGAACTTGTTGCCGGTGGACTCACGTCCCAATTCAACATGGCTTACGCCAACCAGGTGCTAACCGCGCTCACCCGGTGCGTTACACACTATGGCGCGACGGCAAAGAACCGCGCGGCCATCGCGTCCTGGCTCAAATCGCCGATTGGCCGCGCCTCCGGACCGAACGGCGATCTTGAAATTCAGAACGAAGCTGCAGCACTTGCAACAACTATTTTATCCGAAGCCCAGATCACCAACGCCGCCAGGTTGAAGCCCGACGTCGTTCCCGCGGGTATCGATGGCGACACTGTATGGAAGCTTGGCGAAATTCTATTCACGATATCGATTCTACCTAAAGACAAAGCGCCGGAAATCGGCGAGCTGACCGACCTCATCATTGGCGGCGACGCGCAACAATGCCGCGGCGATCTTTTTACAGCCGCCACTCTCGATGTCATCGAAACAGTCGGCGTCGCTCGCGCTTATACAAACTGTCAAACACAGCAGGTGTCGGCTTCCAGCTATTATCTAGCTATTCCGCGCAAGCAGGGCGGGCTCTACCTGCTGACAACCATGGCCACTGGCGTGGAGATCACGCCAACGCTCGAAAACAATGCCAAAGAGATCGACGGAAGAGTCCGTGCTTTCATTATGACAGCGTTGGCAAAAATATAGGGAGGTCCCAGAAGATAGAAGACCGCCTTGCCCGGTGTCGCAAACGAAACTCGATGTTGAAACCATCCCGCAAATTGCGCGCTGCGCATTCTGTTACAGCCGTAACGTAATCTACCGCCGCAGGTAGCCAGACACTTCTGATTTCGCACTTGCGTGAAGCGCCGCAAGCAAACCGAAACTGGGGACAGCTACAATTTTGTCACAAAAAAAACGCGCCGATGCTTTTTGTAAATGTCAGCCATCGGCGTTCACCCCGCCGGTGGTCTTTGTCGGGGCCGCCGTTTACACAAACGAGCGGCCCCTTTTTTCGGAAGGGCTTTTTCACTGCATTTTGCAGCAAGAGTTGCGGAAACCACCGCTTATTGCAGGTCAATAGGCTGGTAATGTCCAGTCTCGTCAAGCTGTGTAGCCCACACCTTGTGCATGCCCTGGTGCTCAGAACGGCTGAAGTTCACCGGCGTTCCGAGCCCAATGTCGAGGTCGTGAAGATTTTCCAGGGTTTCTACCAGTTTTTCGGTGTCGACCTGAGGGCCATTTCGTTTCAACGCTGCGATTAAAACATTGGCCATCACGTAACCTTCGAGAGACACGTAATCCGGCGCCTCGCCGGCGAAGTATTTGGCGAGCGCAGATTTGTAATCGAGGACCAATGACGAGTGGCCATCAAGCGCCGGCACGACCTGCGTTACGATGACACCATTTGCGTATCTTTTACCCAGGAGCATCAACTCGCCGGCTAAAGCGGTGCTGCCCACGAAGGAAACGCTAGTGTAAATCATGCTCGGGTAGAGATCGCGCGTCTTCTCAATGAATTTAGCCGCGGCCCGATAGGCGGGGACCATGATCACCGCTCTTATTGGGATGTGGCTCTTCTTAAGTTGCTCGACGGCCTCATCTACATCCACAGTGTTACGCTGATAGTTGAGACGCAAAATTGTGCTCGCATCACCCCCGAGCGAACGGATTGCCTTTGTCACACCGGCAAAGCCCGCATCTCCGTAGGCGTCCTGCTGGGCAAAGACCGCGATCTGGTTCGACTTTAGCCGCCTCACCTTCACCAGATAGTGCACTACCGCATCGGTCTCTTCAGCGTAGCTGGCTCGGTAGTTGAAAACATATCGATCGGGTGGATCGCTCCTAAGTAACCCGGCGCCCGTGAATGCGCCAAAGAACAGCATCTTCCGGTCGAGAGTATAGGGCAATGCGACCACAGCGGTGGGTGTCCCGACATTGCCGACCAACCCAAAAACTTGGTCTTTTTCATAGAGCTGTTTTATCGTTACGGCAGTCCGAGCGGGCTCGTAGCCATCGTCTGCCGCGATGAGTCGAAGTTGCCGCCCGTTCACGCCGCCACTAGCGTTGACTGCGCGGAAGGCAGCCTCGATACCGACCCTCATATTCTGCCCGAGTTCTTTGGCCGCACCACTGAAGGGCGCCGAAATCCCAAACCGAATTTCGCTATCAGTCACCCCGCGAACGGAATTGTTGACGATCTTCGGTTCTTGCGCGGCCGGTGATTGCGGCACCTGCCGAACTTGCGGAGCTTGTTGGACTTGCTGCGCGAGCGCCGGTGGTTGTGCTTGCTGCACTGGCAGTGTTGGTTGCGCTTGCGGCGCTGGTTGTACCTGCTGCACTGGCGGTGCTGGTTGCGCTTGCTGCACTGGTTGTGCCGGCGGCGCCGGTGCCGCGTTATTAGCCGTCAGCCGATTAGATTTGGAGGGTTGCGATGTTTGCGAAGTTGTATCGAGCAGCGCGTGTACAGCTTGCGACAACGGCTTCGCGAAAACGACCAATAGTGAAGCGACTGCCGCAAATCCGACCACCAATACAATTCGGCCTACTAGTGCGGACCCCCCGTCGTCTAACTGCATTGGCGGTCCGGGAACCGGTTCTGGCCCTAAAGGATATTCATAAGTCGCGCGCCGCTCTTGATGCACCCGCGCAGCCGGAGGTGCCGTTGGTGCGGAAGGAATGTAACGTTGCTCATCATCGGGCAACGGCGGCTGCTCGTGAACGCGCTTAGGTGCATACTTGCTATACTCGGAATATTTTTCTTCGCTGATTGGCTTATTCATGCTCGCCTCCTACGCGCTACTCTCTGATCAAATTTAGTGTCGTGTTGGTTGATCAGAATGCCGAGACGTACGCGCACGAATAATCGCACGCTAATCCAAATAACCAAGGTACAACCCTACCTCAGATAATTTATAGTAAACGCTGAAGAAGCCAATGATGGGCTGTTTGCTGCGGCCGTGATTGAAAAGAACGCGCCACACCAGGCGCTTTAAATCATCAGGATGTAAGCCCAATTATCCAACTCGCAAATGACGGTCCGCCTGTCGCAGGCAAACGGCCGCCCCTGACGAGATTAAAATAAATCGAGGCTGTGTAGTGCTACCGCGCTCTCGCAAACCAACTCACGCATAGTCATCCGTGCGATGACGCGGGACGCTTCCCACAAAGCGATGAATGAGCCGTCCAGCGGCAGCAAGCGGCTTATGCCTTCACCCCGCGTCATCGCACCACTCGACAATGCTTCGCGCAACCCGTCCTTGACAAAGATTGCCGGGCCCTAATTGCAAAGCGGGCTTCGACAGTCGCGCACAATCCCTTTGCAATTCACAATTTGAGCAAGGGCCTAATCAGAGCGCACCGGCCAATCATTACGCCAGACGATGTGCCGGCACAGCCACGCGCTTCCGCCGGCTTCTGCTCGACGAAGCCCGGACCGTATTCGGTATCTCGACATCGACCTGAAGGGTCGAAACTTTATCGCCGCGGCTCATTTGCACGTCGACGCGATCGAGGTCTATTTCGACATGTCGACCGATGGTGACAAGAATTTCGTCGCGCAAGACGGAAAGGAGATCCGAGGAACTGTTGGGCGCGCGTTCGTAGGCAAGAAGAATCTGCAGACGGTCGCGCGCTACCGGGGCAGAGCTCCGACGCTTGAACAGGTTAAATAGTTTCATGCCGCTCTCCGCCTAAACAACTTGCCAAACAAGCCGTGTTTGTCACTCGGAATGGTCATTTCAATATCTTCACCCATGAGTCGCCGGGCGGCGGCAAAATAAGCGCGTGCGGCAGCGCTAGCTCGATTATTGAGAGTTATCGGCGAGCCAAGATTTGAGGCCCGCAGCACCTCCTCGCTTTCTGGAACGATGCCCAGCAATGGAGTTGAGAGAATCTCAAGCACATCATCTATACTGAGCATCTCCCCACGCGCAGCGCGTTCCGGATCGTAGCGCGTAATAAGCAAATGCTTGTCAACACGCTCGCCGCGCTCAGCCTTTGCCGTTTTGGAGTCAAGGAGCCCGATGATGCGATCGGAATCGCGCACCGACGAAACTTCAGGGTTAGTAACAACGATGGCCGTATCTGCAAATCGCATGGCGAGTGTTGCGCCGCGCTCGATGCCAGCCGGACTGTCGCAGATTACCCAGTCAAACATCTTTCGCAGCGCAGTTATTACACGCAATACGCCATCTTCGGTGAGAGCATCCTTGTCGCGAGTTTGTGAAGCGGGAAGTAGCGCGAGCGTGTCGAGGCGTTTGTCACGGATCAGGGCTTGCGACAGCTTGGCAATGCCCTGTGTCACGTTGATAAAGTCATAGACCACCCGCCGTTCCGCGCCCATCACCAGGTCTAGGTTCCGCAGACCCACGTCGAAATCAACGATGACGACGTTCTGTCCGGATTGTGCCAGCGCTGCTCCCAACGCTGCAGTCGATGTGGTTTTCCCTACCCCACCCTTCCCGGAAGTAACAACTACGACCTTGGCCATTGTGAGCATCCCCTAAGGTGATCGATATTTAGTCTAACGCAGTGATCTTCAGCGCGTTGCCTTCGAGCCAAGCCTGGACTGCCCGGTCGCGCAGTGCCTTATCCATCGAATCCGCAGTCAAATAGTGTCCATCGATTGCCAAAAGTTCGGCATCAATCTTGCTGCAGAAGATGCGCGCCTGCGCATTGCCGTTCGAACCGGCCATGACGCGCCCGCGCAATGCGCCATAAATGTGTATTGACCCGCCGGCGACGAGTTCAGCGCCTGAGGCTACCGAGCCAAGTACAGTTACGTCGCCATCCGGAAAGAAGACCGATTGCCCCGATCGTATCGGCTTATCGAGTAGGAGCGTGGCGGCTCCACGACACGGCTCCTGCATTGGTGCGTCGGCAGCATCGGTCTTTGCACTCACTCCCCGGCTGGACCGCACTAATGGCGGCAAGCCCACGCCCGTGGAGGCTGGATCAACATTCTCGAGGCCGATAATTCGGACGTTGCGCTGCTCTAATTCGGCCACCAGGTGTGCGATCGCAGATTTGCTGAGTTTTACGGCGGATAGGTCGAGCACAACTGGCGGACCGGCAAAAAAACTTCCCGCGTCCTTAATTTTTTGATCAATTTCGGCGATCCATTCGCTGATGGGAGGCCGGGGCGCAAGTACCACAGCCATATAGGACCGGCAGGTGAACCGGGTGGATTGCTCGGAATGAACGACGGGCTTGGTTTCCATGATTGTTAGAGCGCCCTCAACATAAGTTTTCGTCGCGTCGCATTCGCTGACGTCGATTTCCATACCAAGGCACCGGCGATCCATTCCCAAGAAGCTACCAAGGTCCGACCACGCCATCGCTTTGGCTGATTTAACTGTGAGTCGTAGTCATTTCCGTAGTGTGATGTTACCCACGCGGAATTGGTCCACACAGAAACCCGACGGGCCCTGTTTTCCACTCCACTGCCAATTTTTAACGCTGACTCTTCGGCCCATCGTGGCCGACTGGAGGCGGTCTCGGGCGGCTTCGCTCAAATCTGATAGGACGCCGCAAATTAAGGTGGGGCGTTATCATCCTCTCCGCGGGTTACCTGATCAGATGCTTCACAATTGAGGTGGGGCGAAAGCCTTGGTCACCGAGGCTGGCGGCAGGCGTGCTGCACTCTTTTCTCAGCGCCTCGTTTTTCTGATCGAGTTTGACATTCTTTCGCACCGTTCCCGTCCGGATCCCCGTTGGTCTGAACATCGTGGAACCAAAAAAGTCTTTGCTCCCGAGCAGCATTGGCGTTGGCAAATAAATTATCAGTCAATGACGAGCGTAGTTCCAACTGGGAATCGACGTCGGTCTGCAGCTCTGCGGCCGACGCGTTTCTCTGCCGACGCGCCTTCGCGAGGCTTGCCCTCGCGGTGTTGGACATATGTCTCCGAACTTTGTGCGGTCGCGGCTGAGTGACCGTTGAATCATTCTGCGATGCCGGGCTTTCCCCAAATAGAACCGGATTCGCCACCGGGTTGTCGACGTCGGCCGGGCTCTCGACAGCGGAGGGAAGCGGCGCCCCCGGCCTCACTGCCGCGGTAAAATCGGCATCCGCTGGGCGCCAGGTCAATTGTAGAGGCGTGCGCACGATAGGCCGATCATCACCACTGCGTAATTCTGCGACTATTGTCATCGCACCAACATACTCGGGCGGCGGAATCACGCGAGTGTGCGGCAAATCATCGATAGCAACACGCCACTGGCCCTCCTCAGCGCGACCGCCAGAACTTAGCATTGTGCCAGCAGCCAAACCGCTCAAGTTGACCGTTGTGTTAGGCGTGTAGTTGGTAACTTTGATCGCAAGGGGTATGGCTGCGTTCACGACTCCGCTAGCGTCTGCGACAACAAGTGTTGGCGCAAACGCCGGCCGTGATACTTTATCAAGCGCAGTGTTGGCCGCTTGCAGCCGCTCGTCGAGCGACATCTCTGCGCCGTTTGTAGATACCAATCCATAAGCAGAACTTCCGGTGTCGAGACGAGCGAGGCCGGTCGCAATGCAGAATGCAATCCAAAACACAACGCCGACCGCGCAGGCGAGCGCTGTCGTGCGCACGCGCATGTATTCTTTCGTGTCCGGATCCTCGGCCGAATCCGAACGAGATACCGCCCATGACACGCTGTTATGACGAACTGCCCCATCAGGAGAAGCTTGGGAACTCGGCAATGCAGACGGCGTGAGAAAAGGCTGAATTGGCGGCACGTCGATCTCGCCGCTGCGCCATTTGAGCGGCGCATAAAATTTAGGATCGTTCGGACTCAGTTGGTCCTGCTGGATCGGTGTACTCATACGCAACTCCCTCACCAAAACTCAACAAACGGCCGACTGCTCTCTGATCTCCCGGTTTATGAAATGCATCGAGAAGAATTGTACAGAGTTTTTTGACTCTGTGGAGGTATTGTTGCACTTCTAACTTGCCGACGAATGCAAAAAAACCGCGCAATCTTTGTTGCGCGGTCAAGTGATACGGGCTCGATTTGCGAGTTGCGGCGGCAGATCGAGCCGCGAGTGGTATAGTGTTTGTTCAAAATTCTCCGCATGAAGTGTCTAAATTAGGACCGCCGCCTTAGAAAATTCACCGCTGCACAGATTTGTTTTGTCCCTCCAATTTTTAGAATTGTTGCGGCATTGTCGCCGACGTTAACTATCGCGGCTTCAATGTTGTCTTTCGACTTTCCGAAATGTTTGCAACAACGTCGTGCTAATTCTTTGGTCGAAATCGGGGTACATGCTGGTTTTAGAGGCGAGCTGTTCAACATAAAGCTCAGTTTGTTTCCCGAACTTCAACGCCACGAATGTCCTTCCGTTCGAATGCGCTATCAACCGTTCGAGCGAGGGGCAACGTTTCCAATTCATTTTTCTCACGCACGAACCCGGACCTAGTTCCAAGCGCAAAGTTATGCGCGGTCACATCTCGATGGGAAAGACATGCGGCCTTAGTCCGATTTCTAGTTGGTAGGCCCATCTCAAGAGCAATTGTGGGCAGCCTTCTCTAACGATCGGATGAGGGCTGGGGAGCGAAAAATTCAATGAAAACAAACGCAAAAAATAGAAGTGGTGGGGGAGGCAGGACTCGAACCTGCGAAGGCATAGCCAGCGGATTTACAGTCCGCCCCCTTTGCCGCTCGGGACACTCCCCCGAAGCCGTCGCACCGTATTGATCTCGAAAGACAATCGGCTCCGCCCGCCGGCCGGTCGGGATTTGCCGGTTTTATGCGGAGGTACCCCCATTAAGTCAATGGAGGCTGTTCCACCCGGACCGGATCGGTTATGGCACCGGTAAATCCCGCCACCACATTTTCAGCGGGCCGCACGGACTAAAGACAATGATGTCACAACGCCCCACCGGCAGGCCCCGCTCGGCCGCCAAACCAGGCGCCACTCGCGAGCAGACCGAAAGGCGCGAGCGGTTCGAGCGCGCCCGCCGCGAGAGCCTGCGAGCCGATGCGGATGGGCCTGTCGTGTTGTATGGCTGGCACACAGTGACCGCCGCGCTGCAAAATCCGGCGCGACGTGTCCGCAGGCTGCTCGCTACGGAGAATGCTGCAAGACGAATGTCCGATGAAGGTGTTTCGCCCCGTGTCACGCCGAAGGTCGTCCGGCCGTCGGCGATCGCGGAGCGGCTCTTGCCCGACGCAGTGCATCAAGGCCTTTATCTTGAAACAGATCCGTTGCCCTCCCCTTCCATCGAGGAATTGCCGGCAGACGGCGTAGTACTGGTGCTCGACCAGATTACCGATCCGCACAATGTCGGCGCAATCTTCCGCTCCGCAGCGGCCTTTTCAGCAACTGCGATCGTGACGACGCAGCGCCATAGCCCCGAGGCCACTGGGGCGCTGGCGAAGGCCGCATCGGGCGCATTGGAATACTTGCATTTTATCAATGTGCAAAATCTGGCACGTGCCCTGGCAGCACTCAAGCAGCGCGGCTTTCTTGTTATTGGGCTCGACAGTACCGGAGACGCCGATATCACCGATCTTGCATTGCGTGCGCCTCTCGCATTGGTGCTGGGCGCCGAAGGCAAAGGTCTACGACAGCTCACAAAAACAACTTGCGATCACGTTGCCCGCATCAATCTTGCGGGCGAGATAAAAAGTTTAAACGTATCCAATGCGGCCGCCTTGGCATTGTATGTGGCGAGCCGATCATTGAAGGCCAACGACCCCGGCTAGCGGAGCTGGTTTGGATATGGGTATCTGGGAACGAGATTCGGAACAGGATATCGACCTACAGGGATCCGTTCGGGAGCGAACACGGAAGAAACCGACCAATAGCGATAGTAATCTTCTGCCTTTGAAACGCGCCGCACCGGCATGTGTTCAAGACGACCGGCCCTTGGACGCCGTCCCGTCTTTGGAAAATAGTGTCGATTTTGCCAAGGCGCATACCAATATGAGCGCACGATGACTCCCGGCTCAAAATCATAGACAATCACCGGTTCAATCCGGGCCCCGAAAGGCGAATAAACGCCAAATCCGTTGCCGAACGCAGAAATATCCGCAGCGCTTGCAGATGTGACGCCGAGCGCTCCGAGCAAAAGCGCGGCAACAAACCGGCGGCTCATGAATACGGCTCCAACTGATGCGGTAATATCTCCTACACTTTATATGAACCGCGCGCGTGCACCGCGTTCAATCGCTGGGTAATATTAATCATGACAGCGTGGAATTTTCCTGGTGGCGCGGCAAACCTCGATTTGGCCGCAAAATACATCGTAGATAAAGTTAACTGTCATGCCGCATCATCAACCGGCTCCAGCTAAGCCAATGCCCCGCAAGCGGCAGCCGAGCTTTCGACAACGCTACGACGAGCTTGAAGCGCGTCGGGTGGAACTGTCGACCCGGCTGCACCTTCTCGGCGAAGCGGCACACCGGCATCCGGCTTACAAGCGTGCGCTGAAGCTGCTGAATGATATTTATCGAAAAGAAAAGTTGCCGCAGCGCCTCGCTGTACTGCAGGCGGCAGCTTGGCTCATCGGCGTCCTCGAGCGGCTCGTAATGTCGATCTAAGCGGGCGACCCACGCGTGGTCGGGGCGAGTTGCGTTTGAATTCCCCTTAGAAATCGGGCATCTACAAAGTCTATTACGACTTTAGACGTACGACCTCAGGTGGACAGACGCCCGTTTGTGCTCAGCGTATCTCTCAATTGGGAGAATCTATCGCTCGATTGCGAAGACGTATCCCCAACAAGAAATCTACTCAAAACGCGGCAAACGGGGAAACGCATATGACAGCAATGACTGCGAGCCAATACCGCGAAGGCGGGATGACATCCGAGGAACGGATGGTGATCTTCGCTTCGTCGCTCGGCACCGTATTCGAGTGGTACGATTTTTACATTTACGGCACTCTAGCGCCCATTCTCGCGGCGCAATTCTTCTCCGGCGTCAATCCGACGGCGGCATTTATCTTCACGCTCCTTGCCTTCGCCTCCGGCTTCGCAGTGCGCCCGTTCGGCGCGTTGTTTTTCGGTCGCCTGGGCGACATCATCGGCCGCAAATACACCTTCCTCATCACGATGACCCTGATGGGCATCGGCACATTCTTCATCGGCCTTTTGCCGTCTTACGCTTCGGCCGGCATCATCGCTCCAATCATCCTGATTGGCTTGCGGCTATGTCAGGGTCTTGCGCTCGGTGGCGAATATGGCGGCGCTGCAATTTATGTCGCCGAACATGCGCCAAAGAACAAACGTGGGCTGTACACTTCGTGGATTCAGACCACAGCAACGGTTGGTCTCTTTATGGCGTTGCTGCTGGTTCTTGGCATCCGTACCGCTCAAGGTGAACCGACGTTCGCCGACTGGGGCTGGCGCATTCCTTTCCTGCTTTCGGCAATTTTGCTTGCGGTGTCGATCTGGATCCGGCTCAGGTTGAATGAATCCCCGGTCTTCCAACGCATGAAGGCGGAGGGCAAGGGCTCAAAGCGTCCGCTGACGGAAGCTTTCGGCGTTTGGTCGAATGCCAAGATCGCAATTTTCGCGCTTCTCGGTGCAACCGCCGGCGAAGCAGTGATCTGGTACGGCGGGCAATTCTATGCCCTCTTCTTTCTGACGCAGACGTTGAAAGTGCCGGCGGTTACCGCACAAATCATGATTGCGATCTCGCTGGCAATCGGCACACCATTCTTCATTGTGTTCGGTTGGCTTTCGGACAAGATCGGCCGCAAGCCGATCATCCTGGCCGGCTTCGCGCTCGGGGTGCTGACTTACTTCCCGATCTTCCAGGGCATTGCTCACTTCGCCAATCCTAAACTTGAACAGGCAATTGCATCCTCGCCCGTGACCGTGATCGCGGATCCGAGCGAGTGTTCGTTCCAGTTCAATCCGGTCGGCGTCGCCAAGTTTACGAGTTCGTGCGATATCGCCAAGTCGGCGCTGGTCGCCCGTTCCGTGAACTACCAAAATCAGGAGGCGCCGAAAGGGACCAAAGCGAGCGTTAAGGTCGGCAATGACACCATCCAGACCGGAACGCCCGACTTCGCAAAGCAGCTCGGTGACGCGATCACCAGGCACGGCTACCCGGCCAGCGCCAATCTGGCCGATATCAACTACGTGATGACGGTGCTGCTGCTGACCATCCTGGTGATCTACGTCACCCTCGTGTACGCCCCAATCGCCGCGTGGCTGGTGGAGTTGTTCCCGACCCGTATCCGCTACAGTGGGTTGTCGCTGCCCTACCACATTGGTAACGGCTGGTTCGGCGGCTTCCTGCCGGCCACTGTGTTCGCGATTGTGGCCGCAACAGGCAATATCTACTCCGGCCTGTGGTATCCAATCGTGGTCGCGGCGATGAGCTTCATCATCGGTCTGATCTTCCTGCCCGAGACGAAGGACCGGGATATTACCCGCATGTGACCGATAAGAGGGCGGCCGAAACGGTCCGCCCTCCTCCTTCTTGCGCCCCGCACCACCGGTGCGGGGCTTTTTTTGTGGCAACCACGGTGTGCCGCGGTCTACATGGCTTGTGGGAGGTCGATGACGCTGGTAGCTCTCCTTTTGAGCCGGGTTAGCTCAGCGGTAGAGCAGCGGTTTTGTAAACCGTTGGTCGGGAGTTCAATTCTCTCACCCGGCACCACAAAATCAATGGCTTAGCTTGCAAGCACACCCGCCGTGATGTTGCGGCAGTCGCAGCAGTTCTCCTTACGTTTCAACGATTCCCAATCACTCCCGGCAACTCCACGCGACAAGCTCGCGACATGGACACGCCGGCACAACCCAACGGGGGATTTTCTATCCGAAAGAAGCAAACTCGCTGCCAAGCGAAACACCGCTGGCCGGCCAAAGCTCTCCGTGTCCAAATCGATATGTTGCACACAAGCATGGCAGAATTGATGGTCGCTATTTGCAGGTTGATCGAGAGTCGGAGACCGCCGACTCAAAATCGGCTTGAGCCGACCTCAAGCGGCCAAACTCCCTAGAGCAGTTTTCGTCCTCACGGCTATAAGATACGCACCCCGCGTAGTCCCGCACCAAAGTGGTTATCTCGTTTCTGGCTGTGTTGTAACGATCGACAGCAGACCGGCATTTCGAAGCATCGCGTTGTGCGGTTGCTGAACCAGAAAACGCGAGACTAATTCCAATAACGACCACGAGTACCTGCTTGTGCATTTTCATCCCCATTACGCCTGCGCTTCCTTCTCCACCCCATTAGCCCCACTAACGACCCCGATCAAGACAGCGGGTCCGCGAGTACTTTTTCTTATTTGCAAATCCGTACAATGCAGTTTCGGCCAGATCGGTGGCAAAACGCTAACTAAGTCTATTCTGGCTATATCGGCCTCGATAGATGCGCATTGGCGGCGTTTCAGGGTTAGGCTAGCGTTATTGGTCCGCAAAGACGGAGTGGAAATGACAAAATATTTGCTCAGCTTTAATGGACCCATTCAAGAAAAGCAGACCAACGCTCTAAGAGACCGTATCGCTCTGGTTTTAGAGCAAAAGGACTATCAAAGCTTAGTTGTACTTTTTTCCAGTACGGGAGGGCGCACTACTGACGGGCTATCCCTTTATAATTTTCTCAGGAGTTTACCGCGCCCCATTCAATTTCATGCAGTCGGCAGCATAGAAAGCATGGCCGTCCCGGTTTTTTGCGGAGCGCACAAACGCACCTGCTCGCCAGTCACACGATTTTCCTTCCATACATACAATTGGGGAGGGATTCGAGGGGGGGCAAAGCTATGACCGCATACTAGAGGCTGCCCAAAAATTAAAAAATGAAATCGATCTTTCCAGGAAAATTGTTGAAGACAACACACGCATTCCAGCCGATAAACTTGCCGCGCTGTTTCGATCCACTGCTGAACCGACCATTTTCAACGCGCAAGAGGCCAAACAATTTGGCCTCGTCGAAGCGGTCGAGGAAATCAACCCGAACGGCGCCATCCAATCAGACACTGTCATATGGACTGTTAACTGGCCAAGCCCCTGACGCTCCCTGCGGAGAAATCGGCGCCGCCAACCCAATTGGGCGTTTTTTTTTATTTTCGTTTAATTTCGGCATGTGCCGGCTCAGGCAAGTTGAGGCCGGCCGCCGCGACAAGGGCACTTAAAAAGAAACCACGACGATTGAGCATGAGAAATACCTTATTGAGCTTGCTGCAAAGCTTATCTAGTGTGGCGCGCAAATCAAACTGAACGTGACGCGCTAGTACCGCGAGATGCGGCGTGGCAGCGTCCCAAGAGCCGCTAGAGCGCGTGAGCAAGCGATGGCCTAGGCTTCAAATGCACCACGCAATTCCGCGCATGCAATCACAGGTCCGAAATTCGCTTCATGATTTAGCCACAAAAGCATCCGCAAGACGTTTGTCAATAATTTGTAGCATGCTGGATTGCGGGTAGAGAATTTATGTTGCTCCGCTCACTCCGGAATGCATAGAGCCAGCTTGCAGAATGATCTTCCAAGCTGTACTCATTTACCTACCCCACTACAACCAATCGAGTTAATAGCATCCGTTGGCGCCGTTTTGCTCGCGCGCGACTAACCGGTGATAACTCTCATGGCTACGGGAAAGCCGCATATTGTTCTGACCTTGGATACGAAGGAGCCAATTGAACTTGGCGCTTTCGTGGGTGCCTTTACGTCTCTCGAAAACGAATACAGTCGGTTTATTAAACAAGCCGAGCCCGATCTTGCGGGAGAAGCGGATTTGTTCGTTCGCGACATTCGATCAGGGAGCATCATCGTCGACCTAATTCCCTGGTTATCTATGACCGCGCCGTTCATCGATGATATGGAAAAGGCCCTCATCATTGAAAAGTTTGTGCGTACTTGGAAAGAAAGATTTGAATCGCTCCTAAGTGGCAAAGGAAAAGCCCCGGAAACTCGCTTAGAACTGAAAGATTGGGCGGACGCAGTAAAGGCTATTGCTACAGACGCCAAAGGCAGCGGCAAGATCGAAGCGGCGACATTTTTGGGCGGAAAGAAAAAGATACGAGCGGCATTCAAGTTCAATTCATTGGACGCGCGCGAAGTATTGAAAACGGTTGAACGTCGGCAGCAACTCTTGGAGAAAACACAACACGCAGATCACACGCGCGTCCTAATGAGGTTCACGCGATCTGATATTGCCGATGTGACCGTGGGGAAACCGTCCGGGGAAAGGATCAAGATTGAAGAGATATCGGATCGATCTTTGCCTTTGGTTTATGGCTCAGAATTGGCCGAAGAAAGGATCAAACATGAGATCCGCGAAGCTGACGAAAACGTCTATAAAAAGGGATTTATCGTAGACGTAAATGTCAAATCAACGGGCGGACGACCACTCGCATATGCAATTATTGACGTCCATCAAATAATTGAATTGCCTGATTAGACTAGCCCCCGAGCATATAGTTTTGTGCGCTCGGCAACCAGCCGCAAAATACCTGAAAAGCCCCGCACTCCATCCGACGACTTTGTCCCAATCGAAAATGCACTAGGTCTGCAGTTTCTTGTATTGCTGAGGGACTAAGGGGACGGATGACGGCTTGGGTCGGGCAACGTCCCTCTCAATCTGAGGGAAATATTTCAAAATCGTCTCCTCTAGGGATTTGCAGATTTCTTCCGCTGCATTTGACTTGAGTGATTTATCGGCCGGTCCCGTGGATGTTGGAGCGCGCATCGGTTTCTCCTGAATGTAGTTTATAACCGCACGATCTTCTCCTTTATCAACGAGTTCGGATCATGAGAGATCAGTAACACTGCACCGGGCGGTGCACATTTAAAGTGGGCGAGGCGGTATTACCGTCCCCTCCTCCGATCCTGGAGGTATGTTGGCTGAATCCAAAATTGATTCATCGACGGTTATTGGCCACGCGACGCAAAATTTGGAGTTCATATGCGTGTTTGCGACGACAGTATAGCGGGATAAGTCAAAGACGGCTGGGACGCAAGAGTTCGCACTGAACCGCTGCAGCTCAAGCGCGTGTGCTTTACGCACAGGGTTACGCGAATTTTGGGCCGATCACAGATTGCGTCTAAATTGTTTCGCTTGGCTTCGCGAGCCATCGGCCACGCGCGTCCACTATACTTCACACCTTCGTCGGCGTCATTCATCGCAAGGCCTCCAACAGAGGTTAAACGCACGATGAAGCTCAAACGTCATGCGCAGTAGAAAAGGCCGCTGGCGCACGCTGCTCCAATTTTTTTCTTAGACGGCGATTTCTTCCCAGGCCAACCCGAGTTAGGTTTTCTTCGGCCGCGCGCAGTTTTCGAGATTGATTTGTCCAAAGTGAGACATCTCATAAAGAAGAAGGTACTGCGCTTCGACAATGTGCGGGACAGTAGCTATGTCAGAATTGAAGGTAGACAGGTGGTGAGTGACCGATCGTACCGGCTTGAACGAATCTGAATTTAAAATCGAGTTTAATGCGCGCGCAAGCAGCTTCTGGGCATTCACCTTTTTCATCCGCCCCTGCGTCAAAGAATCATTTAGCATTGGGCCACCTCAAGGAGGCCGATATGCCGCCACTGGTTTGGGAAGAAATAGCAGCCGAGTGCGACGGTAAAACCATCAAAGGTTCATTTAGAAAAGTCGGTAATATGGTAACAGTCAAAACCCCGCACGGGCGCAAGACAACTCAACTAGGCGGCTTTACTCCAGGCTATTTGGCGAAAATGCTTTTGCGCGACCTGGCGCGTAGTGGAAAGGCTTGAAAATAGCGGTCGACGCGCCGTGACGACATGAGATTGTTGGAGGCGCTTTGGTTATCGCTACTCTCGATCCAAATCCTGACGATCCGTTCCGACGGGTACCAGTGCGGCGTACGATTTAATCAACTCCCAGATTTTCCAGTCTCCCTTCGGAAGGAAGTACACGACGACGTCTAAACTTCGTTGACCGGAAAATAAAAGGCGTTTTGGCGAACCAACTTGAGGCAAGCGACCATAAGTTGGTCGCCATGCGGTGCGATGCCGCTTCGAACGGATCGCTGTAGCATTTTGCGCCAGCCGCACTGGCGATCTCTGCGACGGTACGAACCATCTCGGGGGCACCAGCCGCGAAGACGACGTCGCGCGATGTCAAAGCCGGAAGATGATCTGTGGGCCTGCCGCCACGAACCGCCATGGAGACGTCCTGAGGTTCTGTGGTCACAGGAATGATTGTAACATTGGGAAACAGCGCCAACCGGCAGAGCGCCGGAAGCATGTACAACGACGCGATCTTACGGACCGAAACGATCAGCACGATTTCACGGCGCGGCTCCATTTTAATCGCCGCCTCGGCGATTGACCAAATTGGCCCAAAGCCACTTCCGGTCGCGACTAAAACAAGACGCTCGCTATGAAAGGGCCTCAGATAGGCTGAACCGAACGGACCCTCGAGCTTCACCCGGTGGCCTGCACAAATGCGCTTGCCGAGCTGCGAGGAAACGCGGCCGTGCGGCACCCTTGTAATGTGAAATCGCATGAGGGTTTCGTCAGATGGCCAATCCAGCGCTGCCGTTGGGCTAAAATAACGCGCTGGAAACCCGCGAAACTGCACTGAATAATATTGACCTGGGATGTACTCCGGCGCCTCTGACAATTCGATACAGACCTCACACATGTCGGCTGCCAACGGGATAAGCTCGGCGACAACGCCGGGCAAGGTAACAGTCTCAAGCAGGTCTTCGAAAGCAACGCGAAGGTCCGACACGACGCGCGACTGGCACGCATAAACCGTCTCGGCGTCCGCCTGCCCGCCGAATACGCGGCCTTCTAGCAGCCGGACTCGGCAGGTCCCGCAAAGTCCGGATCGGCAGTCGAACGGAATTTCGATGCCATTGAGAAGCGCTGCGTCGAGCAGCAAGTCACCGCGATGCGCCGAAACTACATTGCCGTTTATCTCCAGCCGGCAGACCTTCCCCACTATTCGACCTCCAGCCGGATCGGACGGACATGCCGCGTGTGACTGATCTGGCTGTGATCGAAAGCCGCGACGCGCATGAAGACGCCGTTACTGATTGGAATGTCGTAAGGGCTTCCGGTATCGAGCCGGCGCGTCACCTCGAGCGCCCATCGTCCAGCCGCCCAGCGCGCGGCGCAACGAACATCGGCACGATCACCTGTGTAATCACCGGAGACAATGACCCCCGGAACGACAGTGCCAATGGGAATCTTGGTGCTGAGCTCGCGCGAATACGGTATCGATTCTTCCTCGGTCATGAACCACCGTGCGCCATTGGTCTCGCCATGGTTGGGATCAAGATCAACTTTTCCCAATGCCGTCGTCACAGCACCGACGTCTTTGGGCAGGCGGCGCGGAACGATGACCTTGCCATACGCCCTTGGTTCAGCGGGCTCGAAATTGTCGATGTAACTGGCCGTCCCGGGATCGGCGGCGAATCCGCCCCGGTAAGGAAATTTGCCTTCGACTTGTTCGTTTGTGGCCTCGACCGGCGGACCGAAATGATCGTCGTCCATGAAGCCAGCGGAATTCGTGCTGGTGGCCTTCCACTCCCAAACATCGACGAAGACGCCGGGCTGCTCGGTGTAGTGCAGACCATGACCCGAAAGAGTATGTGGCTTTCCAGGCAGCGGCTCGGCACCGGCATGGAATGTATGATCACCAGCCAAGGTCGTATTAAGCTTGGTGAGCAGAATGGCGAATTTGTCTTCGTTGTAGGCGTGCTCCTCTCCCGCCTCAAATCCCTGGTGAAGGAGTTTCCAGCCATCCGGTGTCTTTAGTAAAGGCAGCTGTTTCAACGAGCGCGTCGGATCGTCCCAGGCAAATAGGAAATAGGCCCGTTCACCGTCGTGGACTGCGCGAATTTCTACGGTGGTCTCACCCTTTCCGTCGAAATTGCGGCCATGGCCGGTCGGGATAAAAAGCGGCTTGGCCAACCGCCACGCCCGATCTGAAGTGTCGCCGTCGATGAGCGGCACGTCAGTCATATCGACGCGGCGGATTTCCAGGCTTTGCGATGTCTGATGGTCGGCCGTCATCAGCAGAGAAGTGCCAACAATCGCTGTCGCCAAGGCTACGACGAGCGGATTCGACTGAAGCACTGGACCATTGCCGCGTGTTCCGCGCCGCCTCCCGCCGAGCTGGGTTGTCCGCGACTGGTTTGAGAAATGACCCGCGCCAGCTCCGGCCCGTGCGTACGGGACCTGCTCGATTGCCGGCGCATGAATGGTATCGAGCTCCGATTGGAGGGAAGTTGCGCCTAAGCCGTGATTTTTTTCAGGCTTGAGAGAATTCTGATCGAATAATTCCAGCAGATCGATCGGATCAAAAGTGAGAGGCTGCGGCGGCAGCCGCATCGGACGAACTATGCGCAACAGCTGCGTTGCAGCGCCGAGCTGCCAATGGACCAGAACATGGGCGACGGAGCATCCGACGATCAGCCACATGCCCGACCAATGAAGTGCTATCGAGAGACTGCTACCGCAATCAAAGTACAAAAGGGCGCCGGTGACCATCTCGCACAACAGCGCGAGATAAAGAGCCCAGTGGAGAACGACATTGATGGCGCCGCAGCGCGCCTGACGGCATCCCAGTAGCCCGGCAAGGCGAACTCGGTCGAATCGGATACGTCGTGTGAGTCCCGCCAGCGCGACATAAATCGGATACGCAAGCGCGACCGCGACAAGCCCGACCGCACTTTGCATGTGAGTCGTCCACACCAACTGGCGCGGCAGAATGGAATTGAAATTGCTGATCCACGTGCGGTCTGGCAATTCGGCCGCAATCCTCAGCCCGGTGAGAATCGCGACCACAAGCGCGACCACAAGGCACCAGTGCAGCAACACCGTACCGTAATCGGTTCTACGATTGCGCGTACGTTTACTCATGCTCCACCCCCCACCCGGCCATTCGGCCAGCCTTGGAAATCAACGTCTCCCCTGCTTTTTGTCAGGCTTGAACGGTGAAACTCTTCGTCGCATCCTACGGTGGCGCGTCCCTAACCCCACAAGTGTTCAAAGTGATGAAGAGGGGCATGGTCCGTCGTTTGCGGCTCGTGTGAGCCGGCATCTGTGGCGGCCGACGGACCGGTGGATGCGTCATTGCCGGGCCCGCTCCGCACAGTGGCAGCGGCGTTTCTGCCGCAGTTGCTCGCGGCTGCGACAACGTCGCCATGGGTCGGGCTATTCGTGGCTGGCGGTAACGCCACGAAGCCGGTGGTTGGATTGCCATCGGCGTCGGTACCTGTGGCCAAGGTGGCCAGGGTAGGATCATGATTGATGACGTTTAGAATTTTCGCCTCAATTTGATTGATGTGGCCATTGACCGGGGAAACCTGTGTGGGCGTCGCGGTGTCGATGCCGCCTACCAGGGAGGCT
Source organism: uncultured Alphaproteobacteria bacterium (assembly GCA_963831275.1). Classification (GTDB taxonomy): domain Bacteria; phylum Pseudomonadota; class Alphaproteobacteria; order Rhizobiales; family Xanthobacteraceae; genus Pseudolabrys. The sequence goes on from CAWHPN010000008.1 coordinate 46,661, forward strand.
TCCCGATCCAACAGACTGATGACGTGATTGATGTCGTTGAGTGCGTGGCCGGTGATCCCCTCGTTGGTGATAGCGTTCTGGAGGCCGGTCTTGGTCGCATTCAGATCATTGACGATGGATTGCTGGTTGCCGGAAAAAACGCCACCAATGAGTTTGGTCATGGAATCGTTGTAGACAAGCCCGGCAACGTTCACCGTGTCGATGTGATCCGGAATGCCGCCGTTCGGTGCAGGCACGAACGGCTGTCCGTCAGGGCCAAGCCCATTCGCCAGCATATTTCCGCGAACGTCATTGGCATTCGCCATGAGAACAGCTGCTGCGCCATTTGCCAGGCCTGCGTTCCCGGTTTCAAGGCCGGTGATCATTTCACGCGACGCTGTCCCTTGAACACCATTCAGGGTGAATTCGTTATTGAAGCGGGCAGAAAACACTCCGCCCTGTGCCGCCGAATACTGATCGGCAGCGACCGAAAAATTATGAATATCGGTTTCCAGCTGTGCAATCGCTGCTTTGTCGACGCCGTTGGGGTCGTGACCGGCGAACCCCTGGGCGCGTGTGGCAAGATCATTTGAATCCGCGATGAATTTCAGAAGAGTGTCCGTTTGCAGAGGGGTATCAGGGAAGGGCGTGGGCGGCGCCAGGAGAAATGAGAACTGCTCAAAACCGGCGTGATTGCCCTGATGTGCGAGCGCGGTCAGTTGCGGATCACTAGCCACGATATCTTGAAGATCCCTCACCACATCGTTGATAAATTTGGGAGGGACATTCGCCTCTGTTCCGAACGACGCGATCTCCGTCTTCAAGAAATTCAATTGATCAGCGATGTTCTGAGCATGGACGAGACTTATGGCCGGATTTCCCGCACCGTCCAGATTGTTCAAGGCTCCGCTGTCGATCAGGCTTTGAAGTTGCGTCTGGACCGTGATGACTTGGCTGAAGAGCAATGCCTGGTTTTGAGGCGTGACACCGCCTTCGGTTTCATTGGATATTGAATTATAAAGCGTGCCGATTTCCGCGAAAGTCATTTGCGGTGAAGTGTGATGGTGTCGGGGTATGTGTGTGGTTGTGATGCCGGTCATAACCGTGCGCCATGAGTTGCCTCCCATATCAAGATTTGAATGAGAATTTCAGAAGTGGAATTCGGACGAACAACATCGTTCGCTATGTTCGTGGCCGGTGTCCGACCGAATTGAGAACTTCGCTGACCAACACTGTGATCATTCGTAGACGATTTGAAGGCGGTCTCGCTTTTGCTACAGCTGATTACCTCACGTTGCGAATTTTTTTATCGCGTGAATTAGATTTTTCTTTGTCGAGCGCAAATATTTTTTTAACGTACGAAATAATCTCAATCCCGTCGAACTTTTGTCGCGATCGGTGCTCAACGTCCATCGTCACAACGTCATTGAACGCGGTAAGGTTGTGGACGGCGCCGCTGCAAATCGAAAAACATCGATGGGGGAGTATGCTGTCTCTCGACGGGGACGACCCGGTTGCGATTCAGTTGCGCGCAAGCGGCCGTAAATTGGCGGGCGTGGCGGTGTTCAGCGGGGTGGTCAATCTGCTGACGCTATCGGGCTCACTCTATATGCTGCAAGTCTATGATCGCGTGATCCCAAGCCATAACGTTGCGACGCTGTTTGGGTTATCCGCGATCGTGGTGATCGCTTATCTGCTGCAAGGTTATTTCGATGCGCTCCGCGGCCGTATGCTGGCGCGCATTGGCGCCCTGTTCGATGTTCAAATTGCAGCCTCAAATTCACTTCGCGCTCGTCTCGCTGCCGTTGCGGGGAACAAAGCCAGCTCTCGCCCAGCAACCGCTGCGCGATCTCGACCAAGTGCGGGTATTCCTGTCGGGCGCCGGCCCGACGGCGTTTCTCGACATGCCTTGGATTCCACTCTTTTTAATCGCGCTGTTTCTCTTTCATCCGGCAATCGGCATCATAGCAACCTTAGGGGCGATGGCCATCATCACGATGACGTTGTTGACCGAATGGAAATCGCGAAGCGCGTCGAAGGTATCGACGGAGGGAAATGCCCAGCGCCATATACTGGCGGACGCATTGCGTCAGAACGCGGACGTCATTCGTGCACTCGGCATGACCGGTCGCCTGGCGGAACGGTGGTCGCTCGCAAACGAGCACTACATTCAGCACAATACACGACTGGCTGACGTGCATGTGAATTTGAGTGCTGCGGCAAAGGTCCTGCGCTTCACCCTGCAATCGGCGGTGCTCGGGGTTGGAGCCTACCTGGTCGTAATGGAGCAGGCTTCCGGGGGCATCATGATCGCCTCGTCGATCATGATGGGCCGCGCTCTGGCGCCGGTTGAAGTCGCGCTGGCGAATTGGAAGCAATTCGTTGCGGCACGGGAGGGGATCAACCGCCTGCGCGCCGTCCTCAAAGTCACGGCGCTGCCCGTGACGCCGCGGTCGTCCTTCAGCGGCCATACCGCAGCTTAATAGTCGAGAACCTGAGCGTAGTCGTCCCTGGCACGCAAAAAAAAGTCGTATCGCAGGTATCCTTTGGCCTGAGAGCAGGAACGGGATTGGCGCTGTTAGGTGCTAGCGCTGCCGGTAAATCTTCGCTCGCGAAAACACTCGTCGGCATCTGGCCGGCTGCGGCGGGCACGGTGCGCCTCGACGGTGCTGCGATTGATCGTTGGAATTCCGACGATCTAGGTCGGCACATCGGTTATCTGCCTCAGGATGTCGCGTTGTTCGACGGCACGGTGGCGACAAACATCGCGCGCTTCGACGAGGCGGCGACATCGGAGGCAATTCTCGAAGCTGCGCAGGTAGCCGGCGCCCACGAGATGATTTTGCGTCTGCCAGACGGCTATGACACCCAGGATCGGGGAACGCGGGACGTCATTGTCGGCCGGGCAGCGTCAGCGAATTGGTCTGGCGCGAGCCGTATTCGGCCGTCCTTTTCTGATCGTGCTCGACGAGCCAAATGCCAATCTCGATGCCGAAGGCGAGAATGCGCTTGTCAACGCAATTGAAACGCTGCGACGACAGCATTGCATCGTCATCGTTGTCTCGCATCGGTCCAATGCATTGGCTGCGCTGGACATGACGATGGTAATATATGACGGGCGGTCAATCGCGTTCGGGCCACGTGAGGAGGTTTTTGCGCGCGTTGCACGGTCCGCCGCTCGCGCCGGAGAAGCACACAAGCAAAGCAGGACTTCGCGCTTGGCTGCAGGTAGTGCGTCATGATTCACGCTCGCGATCATGCGGCCAGCATATCACGATGCCACAATGCCACGGGCGGCTCCGTTGGTCCTCAGGGAACGGCTCTTATTTGGGAGCTGCGGCGAGTGCAGACATTTCTCGAACACGAACGCTGCAGGAGCACGAACGATTTCAGCGAGCAATCAAGGTTCAACCCGACAGCCGGCCTCACAGCTATTCGAGGGCGCCCGAAGCGGCAATGCTGCGAAGGCACGACAGCCCGATCGACCGTCTTCTCGACATGGTCCGCCTCAATCGGAGCAGGCCAGACGACGGTCGCGCCTCCGCATCAAAAGGCACGGACGTTTGCAGGCCCCTCAGCGCGCCAGGACGCAAAGGTGCTATTCTACCCGCGGCCGATGCGAAAAGTTGAACGGATGGCGCTCCGTCAACCCGCGTGAAAATGGAAAGTGGTCACAGCCCGTCGGGCGGCCGCGCACCACACCCCGGGAAGACCGCCGCGCGTTTTTTGCTGGGTCGCTCTGAAATTCCATCGGCAGCCAAAGACGAAACAGACGATGCGCCCAGCCATAGTGGTCGTCATCGAATTTCTGCGGTCGGGCCGAGCATGGGAGCGTTTACGTCGCGCGTATGCATTCTTGCTCAGTCGCCGGCTCGCTGCCGGCTTGGGCGACCGGTCTGACGCCAATCTCACCGCGCGGTTAACATACGCCTTAAACGGCGAACTCAAAATCGGACTTCGCGTGTTGATCGTGGGTATTGGCACGCTTGGCGGCTGGGCGATTTTGGTTCCGCTTTCGGGGGCGGTCATCGTGCCCGGCACGCTGGTGGTCGAATCGGATGTGAAAAAAATTCAGCACCCGAGCGGGGGCGTGGTGGCGAATATTCCGGTGCGTGACGGGATACATGTGCGAGCTGGTGATCTGTTGCTTCACCTCGACGAGACGCAACTGCGCGCCAATGCTCAAGTTGCGGCGCAGCAACTCGACCAGATGCGCGTGAGATTGGCGCGCCTGATTGCCGAGCGCGATGGCATGGATGAGCCGCAGGTGCCGCGCGAAATGGCCAACCGGTTAACCGAGGATGCTGTCAGCGCCTATGGGCATCGGAAATTTCGCTTTTCAACAGTCGTGCGGCCGCACGCCGCAGCGCAAAGGAGCTCTTACGCAGCCACGCCGGACAGCTCGAGGAACAGATTTCAGGTCTCGACGCCCAAGTAAAATCAAAGGCGTCACAGCATGACCTGATCTCTGGCGAACTCGAGGGCGTGGATAGCCTCTACCAGAAAGGGCTGGTGCCCCTGACGCGCAAAACGTCATTGCAGCGCGAGGCCGCCCGCCTCGACGGCGACCGCGGTCAAGATGGCGGCGTCGATTGCGGAGGCTAAATCCAAGATCAGTGAGGCGGAGCTACAGGCCGTGCGGAGTTGATCAGGATTTTCGTACTGAAGTAATGAAGGATCTGCGCGAGGCACAGGATAAAGAGGCGGAGCTTGTTGAGAAGAGCTATCGCCGCGCACGATTTACTCAGGCGCGTTGATCTGCGCGCGCCGACTAACGGGATCGTTCATCAGCTTTCGGTCCACACCATCGGCGGAGTGATCGCTCCTGGCGAAGTCGTCATGGAGATTGTGCCGGAATCGGACGAATTGCAGATCGAAGCCAAACTACCGCCCCAGGATGTCGATCACGTGCACCTCGGGCAGCAGACCTACATTCGCTTTTCGGCATTCAATCAGCGCACCACGCCACAACTCGAAGGTGTTGTGTCGTATGTCTCGGCAGATCTCAGTCATGACCGGCAAGCCAATGCCAATGCGGCTTATTACACGGTCCGCGTAACGCTGCCCGCGAGCGAACGTGGCGACTTGGCAGCCTGCAACTCGTGTCCGGAATGCCGGTCGAGGTCTTCCTGCAGACCGGCAGTCGCACAATGATGAGCTATCTGCTTAAGCCGATCACCGACCAGCTCTCACGCACGTTCAATTGATCGCTAAAGGTTTGAAATTCGGAGACGGTTGCCACAAGGCTCGGAAAAAGAAACGCCAGTCAAAAAGGGAGGCACTTTCAGCATGGAAAAGCGTGGGACAATTTATGAACTACAAGACGTCTCAATTTTCTCGCGCGACAACGTTGCACACGTTTCAACTTTTGACGTAGCGAAAAGAAGCCAACCCCTGTCTATTGATCCGCATTCGGACGACGGAGAGCGGCAGGTTGACGCGAAAACGAGGGAACGTCTTGCTCTGGAAATCTATGTTCAAGCATCTCTGGCCAGAGAATGGCTGAAGCAGAATGACGGGGCACGCCGACTAGCCGCGCGGTCTCAACAAAGTCGGCTCATCCGCGCAAACGCCGGCTGGATTTCAGCGGTCGCCGTGACAATCGGAGCGTTTCTTGCAGGCGTTTCTATTTTCCTGCATTGACCGGACCTGCAACCGTTATCGGCTGGTACCGGCGAACGGCTATCTCGATCGTATCCGAAGGCGACAGGTCGGCCGACCTGCTGGTTCAACCCACCAACCGAACCTCGCCACCAACTCAGGACGTCCAACATCAACCACACCAGAGCCGCCTACGAAAAGTGCGGCTAAGGGCGGAGCCTTGTAGACGTAGGTCGGGGGTTCAATCCCCTCACCCGGCCCCGGATTTCGGCCATCCGCCCCTAAAAATACCCGAATGGGGCATCGCACGGCCCGTCCGAGACCTTGTTCGGCAGTTACCGAGTGTGCCAAACTAGCGCCGTTACAGGTAATACTTCGGAGATCTAGCATGCCTCAGGGCACCGTAAAGTGGTTCAATCCGACGAAGGGCTATGGCTTCATCCAGCCCCAAGAAGGCGGGAAGGATGTGTTCGTTCACATCTCGGCGGTCGAACGCGCCGGACTTAGCACTCTGAATGAAGGGCAGACCGTTCAGTTTGAACTCGTCGAGAACCGCGGGAAGACGTCCGCGGAGAACCTCAAGGTCAAGTGACCTGAGACGTCCGAGCTGACTACCGGCTTGTTTGTCGACATTTCATCGCCGAGCTCTTTGGCCCGGCGGTTGTCGTGCTTTCGCGTGCTATCGTGCGAGCCGCTCCAACTCTGGGAATGGTGTGAACGCCGCTTCTTTGCAAAGCTCACGCACATCCTTCGGCATATCCAGGAAGCGGTCGAGCTTGCCCGCGACGTAGATCGCGGCGCCGTCTTTCGACCCCTGGTATTTTCCCTGAGTATCGCGCGCGGTATAGCGCACGCAGGCGACGTAACGATCGCCTGGGCCAATGAATTTGAGTTGCGGTTGTGAGACGGCAGCGCCGCGAATTTGCGCCGGATCATTGAGGTAGGTGCGCAACAAGGCCAGCAGATCCTGCCGGTATCTCTGCGGATAGACGTTTTCGGCATCCCAACGGGCCTTAAGTTCGGACGCGCTTGGCCCAATTTCCGTGGCGCAGCCGCCAAGGGCCGCCGCTGCCGCAAGGACCACAAATAGCGTCAGCGGCCGCATTGCATTCTCCGCCTTTTGTCGGTAGCGCCCCTCGCAATCATAGCTGGTTATGCTAGTCCTGCCAGGGATGTTGCACCGGCACCGGTGTTACATTCTTTGCCGACACCGAAAAGTTGCGCAGATTACCTGCGAGATCGCGTCTATGACCACGTTCAATCGCCGCTCCCTGTTGGCCGGATCAGCTTCGGCCGTCGGCGCCGCAGTATTGCCGTGCCGAGCGACAACCCCGTTGCTAAAAACGCAGGGGTCCGGAGTTTATCGATACAATCTCGGCGCCTACCAGCTCACCGCACTTTTTGACGGTGTCTGGTACCTGCCGATCGATGACAAGTTCGTGCGCAATGCCACCGGCGAACAGGTGAACCAGGCGCTCGCCGCCGCATTCCTGTCGCCAAATATATTGCCGATTTCATTCACCGCCCTGCTGGTAGACACCGGCGCAAAATTGGTGCTGATCGATACCGGAACCGCCGGCCAAATCGTCGACACCGCCGGAAGCATGATCGACAATCTCAAGGTTGCCGGCTTCGACCCAAATACGATCGATACGATTCTGATCTCGCATTTTCATCCCGATCATATCGATGGCCTCAAATCGAAAGACGGTGCGAAGGTATTTCCGAAAGCGGAGATTCTGGTTCCTGAACCGGAGTGGACTTTTTGGATGAGTGACGGAAACATGGGACGCGCTGAGGGCACTGCGAAACGTTATTTTCTCAATGCGCGCCGCATCTTCAACGACATTGCCAGCGAAGTCCGACAATTCAGGCCGGGCGATGAGGTTGCGCCGGGAATCGTTTCAGTGCCTGCCTACGGACACACGCCTGGCCACACCGCTTTCGCCATTCACTCAGGTAATCAATCGATGCTGGCGATGAGCGATACTGTGCGTAACCCTTATTTGTTTGCACGCAATCCCGATTGGCAGCCGACCTTCGACATGGACGGACAAGAGGCGGCCGCGGCGCGGCGGAGGATGCTCGATCGCGTGGCCGCCGACCGCATGCTTGTCGAGGCCTATCATTTCCCCTTCCCTGCATGCGGCCATATGGTCAAGACCGCGACCGGGTACGAACTTGTGCCGGTCGAGTGGCAGCCGCTCTAGGCGCTCAAAACGTCGCGCCGGCGCGCACGATAAACGTGCGGCCGGGTTGCGGATAGGCATTGTACGTACCAATCGCGCTGCCGAACCCGAACGGAAAGGGACTCGCGACCGCGTAATCGAAATACTGCGCATTGAATAGATTTTGTACGGACACCGACCAGTAAAATTTCTCAACTATGCCGCCCAGCCTGACGTCAACGGTAGTATGAGCCGGAATCAGCGGCTGCAAGTTGACTTGGTCGTTGTCCATTCGGCGCTCGCCGACATACCGCACGACGCCATCGAAGGTCAGATATTTTTGCCAGATATCCCATGAAAGGCCGACGTTGCCGCTCCAGCGGGACACCAACGGCACGTCGTTACCGATGAAAATGCCTTCGCGAAACACTGCCCGAGTATAACTGACGGCGCTGGCAAGCTGGACAGTCTCGCTTAGGCGATAAGTGGCGCTGGTTTCCGAGCCGTAGCGCCGTGTCGGATCCAGATTGATGTTGGTGAACAATTCCGGACTAAAGTGCAGCTCGTCCTTCAGCCGCATGTCGAAAAGGCTTGACTGAACGCTGAACCTGCCGAGTTTAATGCGCACTCCGCCCTCGACATCGTGCGAAGTTTGCGTGCGCAGGTCGAAGTTGGTTGGAATACTTGAAAACGCTGGAGCAAGTCCGACGCGTTCGTCAACGTTTGGCGTGCGAAAACTTTGCGCAACGCGCCCGAATATTGCGAACATGTTGTTGAAGCGGTGTTCGATTCCAACGTGCCAGGCCTGATGCGTCTCCGTCTTGTCAAGCGGCAGGCCACCCACATCGAATGGAAATGCGGAGCCCGGCGCATTTGGATCGAACACATCTTCGGCGACAATACGATTCCGCTGTACGCGAGCACCGAAGGCGATGTCGGTGCTCGGCAATGGGTTAATGGTGTCCTGGGCATAGGCGGCTAGAGTCCGCTGGCGCAGCCGGTAGCTATGGATGGGCGGGGTGCCTTGATGCAGCCCGCGATCCTGCTGGTAAACGGAATCGTAAAAATCGACACCGGCAATCGCTTTCGACGGCAAGCCGAAAAAACTGTACTCGCTCGCAATGCGGGGGGTTGCCGAAGCGGTTACCAGATCGGTCGTCAGAAAATTATCAAAGCCGCCGAGAAAAGCCGCCGCCTTGTCATTACGCAGTCGGACGCCACCATCGACAATCAGCTCCGTCCCTGGCGCCAGGACACGGGTGACGCCCGCGGTAACGCTGGTTCCTTGCGTATCGGCAAAGTCGAACGGCGTGGTCGCTCCGCGCCGGTCGGTAATAAGCTGGTTAAGCCCGGTCACTGCATCGACCCGCCGCGCGCCCGGCAGGCCGAGATGCTGGTCGTTGGCGGTGACGTTGAGATAGGCGGCGCCTTCCGTCGCGGTGTATCGGATATCGCCGACCCCGTTGTACTGCCGGGTCACGCTATTGTCCCGGTACCCGTCCGATACCAGCGCATTGCCATAAGCCGAAGCCGACCAGGGGCCTGATGATCCACTCGCGGAGCCATTGCTTTCGGCGCGGCGAAATGAACCGAACGCACCTTCAATTCGTCCCGTTGCCGGCTGCGCCACCGGCGATTTGGTGATTATATTGATCACTCCGCCGACCGCGTTGTCGCCATAGAGCACCGCACCGCTGTTGCCGCGGGTTATTTCGATGCGTTCGATACTGTTGCGTGGAATCGCGGCGAAATTGACGCCCGCCATGTCGATGTCATTCAATCGCCGCCCGTTCACGAGCACCAAGGTGTTGGAGGTTGCTGCGGCTCCGAAGCCACGCATATCCACGACCGTGGTAGCTCCGTTGATGCCTCCGGCCGTGCTCCAGGTCTGGATGCCAGCCTGGCGGCTGATCACATCCTGCAACGACTCGCCCGGCGATCGCTCGATATCTTCCGCCGTGATCACCGACGTCGAGGTGCCCGCGATTCCGGCGCCGAGACGGCTCGAGAACACATCGATTGGCGGGAGGACTTGTGGATTATTCTGTGCCGCTGCCGGCACGCATAGCGAGATCAGCGCCAGCGCAGCGCCAGTTATGTGAATGTTCAATCCCATGACACAACGTTCCTTCGTTTGCGTTCGCGCACAGGCGAACGCATCGGGTGAAGACCAAGCCCGATGCGAAGGACGCAGTGGGTACGACGCAAAGATGCGGCGACCCAAGTGCGCGATGTCGTGGGAGACATGCTCTCACGGCCTTCGCACCGGCATTGCCGTCACCGCTGCGAAAGACCGCTCCGTATGGACGCCCCGTCCACCGGTTGGGTGACTGCGCTGGCAGGTCTCCTGGCTCGCGGGTCAACGCCCAGTTGCGTCAAGCCTTCCCGGTTTCCCAGTGGCTTTCGACGCGGGCTCTCCGCTCACAGTTGCGGGGGCAGCCACGGATTACTTCAAATTCGAATAGACGAATTCGTAGTGTCCATGTTCCCTCTTTCGTCCCCGGAATCACCCAGGGAACCAGCACCCTAAAATGTTCCCTTGAAGTCCCTGCCAAGTCAAGACACCGCCGGCCCGGGCGGTTTTTTTTGCCTCGATCTCGGACTAAATCCGCTTCACGAATTGTTTTGTTCCGTACTGGGGGTTTCGTCGTATCGTCCAGTTCTCTGACAGGAGAGATTCCGCCATGAACTTAAAATTTGCACTGCGCAGTATCGGTATTTTGGCAGCAGCCGCTTTGCTGGTTACCGCCGTGGGCCTCAAGCCGCTTGCGGCAATGGGCACTGACAATCCGCCGGCGCCTACCGACAGCGGCAGCAAGAAGAAAAAGAAAAAGGACAACAACGTCATCGAACAGCAGCAGCAACAGTTGTCTCAGGAGAAATTCTTGCGCGACTATCGCGCCGCCCGCGCCATGATTCTCGATGGCAATTATCAGGGCGGCATCGCAGCAATGCATGCGCTCGGACACGATGATCATGCCGACGTCGCCAACTACATCGGCTACGCATACCGAAAACTCGGCGACTATGACGATTCCAAGATTTGGTACGAAAAAGCGCTCGCCACCGATCCCAATCACGTCCGCACATGGTCTTATTACGGCATGTGGCAGATGGAACAGGGCAACCGGCTCAAGGCGCTTGATGATCTCCAGAAGGTACAGCTGATCTGCGGAAATGCCACCTGCGAAGAGTATCGCCAGCTCAAAGACGTGATCGACGGCAAGGCGACCTACTAACCGCCTATCGCCCCTAACGTATTTTCCGTGTCATGCCCGGCCTAGCGTCGGGCATGATGCTATTGGGATGTCACCTGGTCGATCCACGCATGATAGTCCGGATCGACGTTTTCAACCGGCAAAACCATGAATGCCGGTGTGGTATAAGTATGGAGTTCTTTTAAAACGGCCCGTAGGGGCTCGATTAGCGAAGCGCGGGTTTTTATGAACATGACGCCCTCTTCCGCCCTTTCGATCTTTCCCTCCCACCAATAGTGCGTGATCATTCCCGGCAGAATGTTGACGCAAGCTGCAAGGCGTCGCTCCACCATGGTTCGTCCTGCCCTCTCCGCCTCGACAATCGATGGCCAGGTCGTATAGACGAGCACCGCGCGTTCCATCGTCAGGACCCTCAATGACCAAGCCGCTGCACCGTTTTCAGCACATTGCCTTCGTCGCCGGCCAGACGCCGGAAGCGCGGGAGGCCTATGGGCACCTCGAAAAGCGCTACGGCAATATAGACCCCACGAAGGCGGACGTGATCGTCGCACTCGGCGGAGACGGATTGATGTTGCAGACCCTGCACAAGTTCATGAATTCCGGCAAGCCGATCTATGGCATGCACCGCGGCACGGTTGGCTTTCTGATGAATGAGTTTGCCGAAGAGAGCCTGGCGGAGCGTTTGGCGAAGGCGCACATCACGATCATCCACCCGCTCGTTATGAGGGCCCGAGATTCTCAAGGACGTATCCACGAGCATCGCGCTATCAACGAGGTTTCGCTGTTTCGTCAAAGCGCGCAGGCCGCACACTTACGCATCATGATTGATGGGCAAGAACGCCTTGCCGAGCTTATTGCTGACGGCATTTTGGTGGCAACGCCCGCCGGATCAACCGCTTATAATCTGTCGGCACAGGGCCCGATCATTCCCATCAACGCCCCCTTGCTTGCGCTCACGCCAATCAGCCCGTTTCGGCCGCGGCGGTGGCGTGGCGCATTGTTGCCGGATGGGGCGCACGTCACGATCGAAGCGACGGAGGCAGACAAGCGACCTGTCGCGGCCGTCGCGGACCACGATGAGGTCCGGTCTGTGCAGACCGTCGACATCAGCATGGATCACGACATATCCATCAACATGCTGTTCGATCCCGGCCACAATCTCGATGAACGTATCCTGCGTGAGCAATTTGGATTCTAGGACCGCGCGTGCCGAAAAAAATCGATTTTTCCGTCAATGGAAAGCCCGTCAGCGTTTCGATCGCGAATGAGGAAGCGCCGCTTCTCGACGTTTTGCGCAACGAGCTTGGCCTTGTGGGTACGCGGTTTGGTTGCGGGCTCGAACAGTGCGGATGTTGCATGGTCCTTATCGATGGCATGCCGGAGAAATGCTGCACCAAACCGGTCTGGAGCGTCGCGGGCAAGCAGGTCGTCACGGTCGAGGGTTTAGGCAGCGCTGAGCAGCCGCATCCGCTTCAGCAAGCCTTTCTCGAGGAGCAGGCCGGCCAATGCGGATATTGCCTCGCCGGAATTCTGATCTCGGCCAAGTCGCTGCTCGACGAAAATCCGAAACCCTCGCGCAAGGAGATCGCGCTGGCCCTCGACGGCAATATCTGCCGTTGCGGCTCACACAACCGCATCATGCGCGCGATCGAAAAGGCGGCAGCTGTCATGCGCGCGGGAGCAAGATAATGAACGCTCCCCTGCCTGCACAGCTTGACGCCAATCCTGAGCTGGCTCGGTGGGTTGATTTCCCGGCGCCGGGCAAGGTCACCGTGCTCACTGGCCGGGTTGAGCTCGGCCAAGGCGTGCTCACCGCGATGATACAAATTGCTGCCGACGAACTTGATGTGGCGATGGAGCGGATCACGATCCGCTCAGGGGATACGGAAAGAGCGCCGAATGAAGGCTATACGGCCGGCAGTCAATCGATTCAGTTCGGCGGCGTCGCCATGCGGCAGGCTTGCGCCGACGTGCGCGCGTTATTTCTTGATCAAGCCGCCAAGATTCTCGGATGCAAAACAAGCGAATTGGGCATCCGTGACGGTAGCATCCATCGCAACGGCAAAGTGACCGGTCAGGACTATTGGACGCTCTCCGGGGCGGTAGACCTTGCCGTCAAGGCGACTGGCAGTGGGAAGCGCAAACATATCCGCGACTTCAAGGCTATCGGCAAAAGCAGCGCCCGCGTCGACCTGCCTGCAAAGGTTTTTGGTGAAAGCATATTCATTCACGACATGCATTTCGACGGCATGGTGCACGCGCGTGTCGTTCGCCAGCCTAACCGTGGCGCGACAATTGGGTCGATTGATGAAAACGCAATTCGCCGTGCTGCAAAGGGTCCAATCGAAATTGTACGCAACGGCAATTTTCTTGCAATTCTTGGCGGCGATGAGACCGCAGTCGAAGCGGCCGGTGCGGCAGCACCCAATCACGTGTCCTGGCAGAACGTCGAAGCCCCCACCCCCACACAGCAAGAAGCCAATTGGCTCTTGCAGAGGCCGGTGGTCGAGCGTGTGTTCGGTGCGGCGGAGGCCGGTAACCCGCAGAATCATACGCGTTACGAAGCGACCTACACGCGCGGCTATCTCGCGCACGCCTCGATCTCGCCCTCCTGCGGTCTTGCGCTCTATAAGGACGCCAAACTGACGATTTGGACTCACTGTCAGGGCGTTTACCCGCTGCGGGCGGCGCTGGCGAAAGCGCTTAAATTGGAACCGTCCTCGATCGTCGTGAACCACGTGCAAGGGTCGGGTTGTTACGGTCACAACGGAGCTGATGATGCTGCCGCCGATGCAGCGATCATTGCGATGCAAAAGCCAGGTCAGCCAATCCGCGTTCGCTGGCGACGCGAAGAGGAATTCATCTACGAGCCGAAGACGCCGGCCATGGTGGTGAAGGTTCGCGCCTTGCTTGACGACAACGGCAAACCCGTCGATTGGACGCAGGAAATCTGGAGTCCTACGCATAATCTGCGTCCCGGCGCCGGAGGAAATCTGCTTGGTGCGATCGCCCTGCCGAAATCCGCCTCCCGAACCTCCGCCTGATGACGTGCCTGAAGCAAATGGTGGTGGCGCCACGCGCAACGCGGAGCCTCTCTACGATATTCCCGCCAAACGCATTCTGCACCACTTGGTAACCGAAGCGCCCGTACGCACTTCGGCGTTGCGTGGGCTCGGCGCCATGCCAAACGTGTTTGCGCTCGAATGCTGTATCGATGAATTGGCCGAACGCGTCGGGCAGGACCCGGTACAATTTCGTTTGTCCATCACCGCCGATGCACGCGCACGCGCGGTCATCGAAAAGGTTGCCAATATGGCAAAATGGCAGGCTGGGGTGCCAGCCGGCTCGGGCCGCGGTCGCGGCATTGCGTTTGCCCGCTATAAAAATCGCGCGGCCTACTCTGCAGTCGTGGTCGAGCTGTCGGTCGACGAAGAAATCCGGTTACACCACGTGTGGTGTGCTACGGACGCCGGCCTGGTGGTCAATCCCGACGGTGTCAGCAATCAGCTTGAGGGCGGCATCATCCAGTCCGCAAGTTGGGTACTCAAAGAGCAAGTTCGCTTCGATAATGGCGTCGCATCCTTCGATTGGGAGACCTACCCTGTCCTGAAATTCAGCGAGGTTCCCGAGATCGATATTGAGTTGATCAACACTACGGACGAAATCCCTCTCGGCGTCGGCGAAGTCACCGCTGGCCCGACGGCCGCCGCGATCGGCAACGCCGTATCCCATGCCCTTGGCGCCCGCATTCGCGATTTGCCGTTGACGCGCGAACGAACTATGGCCGCACTGTTGAAAGAATAGGCCGCCCGGACTGGCCTGCCGGCATCCTAAACCATTCGTTAACGGCACCCCGTTAGCTTCATGGGCGACCGTATCGGGCTCAAAACGCCCGAAGCTCGGGGCGCCATGGTCCGTATCGATTTCAACCGGTTGCGTTTCCTTGTAATCGACGACAATGCGCACATGCGGCGCATTTTGCGCACGCTGCTGCATGGCTTCGGCGCGCGCGAAGTCTACGAGGCCGAAGATGGCGCCGCCGGTCTCGAAGCATTTACGCATTACATTCCCGACATTGTCATCACTGATTGGGCAATGCCGATTTTCGACGGCCTAGAGCTAATGCAAATGATCCGCCAGCCTGGCGCAAACGCCAATCCTTACGTGGCGATCATTATGCTCACCGGACACTCCGAGAAAAAGCGTGTCACCGCAGCACGCGATGCCGGCGTGACCGAATTCCTCGCCAAACCGATTTCGGCGAAAGGGCTCTACCAGCGGATCATCAATGTGGTCGCCAACCCGCGTCCATTTATCAAGACTAAGACCTATTTCGGCCCCGATCGACGTCGCAATATCAATTCAAACTATATCGGTCCGGAACGCCGGAAGGGTGGCAAGGCCGATGTGATCCGGCAAACCCCTTTGCTAGAAAAAGCACGAGCTCCGGTCTGACAAAGGCAATTTGAATGTCCCGCTCCAAAGACACCGCAGCAGTTGTGACTTACGGCGATCACGAGGTGATCACGCCGGAAAACAAATTGCGAAGTGCGGTGTCTCAAGAGACGTCCAATGGTGAGGATCCCATCGCGCGCGCCGAAAAGGCACTCGCTGATCTATCACCAGAATTTGCTAACTGGATGGAGTCCGAATGTCATCGGCTCGACGATGCCCGCCGCGCGCTCGGCCGCGACCTCACGACGTCCAACAAAGATGCGCTTTTCCATGCCGCTCACGATATCAAGGGTGAAGCCGCGACATTCGGCTACCCTGCGGTTGCATCTGCGGCCGACAGTCTCTGTCGGCTCATCGAGCACACGCCCGACATCACGCGCATTCCATCCGAATTGATCGACCAGCACGTGGACGCCGTGCGAGCAATTTATCGCGAGTACGCTCGGTCGGACGCCAGTCAGCTTGCTTCAACGCTGACCAAGCGGCTGCGTGACGTCACGGATGAGTTCCTGCTGCACGAGAATCGAGACCGCCCTGACGTCCTTGAGCAGCTCAAGGGCCTCTCAATCGTCCCGGAATAGAAAATCCTGCAAAGCTGCAGTTAAGCGGCCGCCAATTGCGCGTCTGCATATGACTGGTCTGCCTGAATAATACAGGCTTCTGCGACCAGATCGTCACAGAACAGGCGAGCCTCTTCACGCGCGGCTTCCACAGCAAAACGCCGCAGGAGGGCCATTAGCGAGACGGCCC
Source organism: uncultured Alphaproteobacteria bacterium (assembly GCA_963831275.1). Classification (GTDB taxonomy): domain Bacteria; phylum Pseudomonadota; class Alphaproteobacteria; order Rhizobiales; family Xanthobacteraceae; genus Pseudolabrys. The sequence continues at coordinate 62,832 of CAWHPN010000008.1, forward strand.
CTTCCCCACGCTCTTGCACGCACGCGCCAAGCACACGTTCGACCATACGCCTCTTGAGCCGTGCCGCCCCACCCTGCTCACCGACCAACACACCCTCGCGCATTGCGGCTAGCCCTTCCCGAAAAGCTGGATATGCCAGGTCGGGCAAGCCAGCCTCGTGATATAGCGCGCGAAAGCCGGAAATATTGTTGTCGTGTATGTACGCGGTGACGCGGCCGATCGATACACCGGATAGTTCGGCCAGTGCTTCCTCGAACAACACTACGTTGCCGGACAACAACGCCCGCAAAAGCATTCCTGCTGTTAGTTGGCCGCTTTGACGCAAATGCTGCACCAAGGCGCCGACTTCGTCGTAATTCGTGTCGGCCGCAAGTGCCACGGTTGCCTTTTCGCATGCTTCACGGGTGGCAAATTCGGCATGCTCGGTTCCCAGCCAATGCCTCGCGGCCACGAACCCGGCAAGCGTCTGTGAAAGCTTCGAAAGTAGCGCCTGCCGCATAGGCATCGGAAGGTCGTCCCGCCCCAGCAAATTTTCCCGGATCGGCGCCAAATGACCAAAGCGATCAATGATCCGGTCTATGGAAAAGGGCGCAATTTCGGTTTCGGGATTTTCCAATAGCGCCAGACAGGATTCTGCGGCCCCCACTTCGGCAATGGCGGCGGCAAGTCCGCGCGTCAACAAGCGCCGCCCGGCAATGGCGACCTGGACATCCGCTTGCCCGGTTGCGATCAGATCGACCAGATCCTCTTCAAGAAGCAGTGGAGATTCGGCGAGGATCGGCAACGCAACATCAGCCTGGTCCGCTGCCAGCGCATGCACAACAACGACAGGCGCTTTATCCGTCGATGCAAAGACATCTGCGAGTGCGCGCCTCACCAGTGGCGATGGGTCATCCAGCAACATGATCATCGCGCCCTCGGCAGCGCCGAGATCGTCTGGCGACAAATCGGAGTAGAGGTAAGCGCGTGCCAACGCTGATGTGGCCTCCGCCCGCTCCCCGGGCGGCGCCTGGCGTACCCAGTGCAAAAACTGACGAACGATCATTGGCACAACCGACGCTACGGCACCGTCAGCCACCTGGCGGCAGGGTCAAGGTATCCAAGGAGGCTTAACAAAGCGTTCACCATAGAAATTGCAAGAATGTTAAGCATCCGCGTCCCTTTGGGCCGCCAATCAGGCTTTATCGCCCAAAAGCTTGCGCTCGTTGGGCTTCGTATCGGTGAATAGATCGAAAACTCGCACCGTCTGGGCCGCTGCAGCTGGCGCTGGAGGCCCCCAAAGGTTATTCACGGTCTGCGCCAAAGGCTGATTCACCCGATCAGTGAACATCGACTGGAAGGACGGTCGTGCGGGCTGAGGTGGCGGCAGCTTTTCAGCAGCGCTTGCAAAAGCCTAAGTCATTCCAGCGGTGTCCGGCGTCGATATCCGTGTGTGTGGCTTCGGCTGAGATGGAATCGATGCCGGTGGCCTTGGGGGTGCAGCGGATGCAACCTGTAGAGGACGATCACCCGGTATGCCTTTCACTCGCGCCGTGGCAACAGCGAGCGGGACTGGCAATGGCGGAGCGGTCGTAGAGGTCCCAACGCCCGAGCCCCCACCGCCGACGCCACTTTGCGCGATAGCAACGGTGCGGGCCGAGTCAAACAGTCGGGTCAACTTTCCGTACACTTCACCGATGTTTCGCGCCCGGCCAGACGTATCGTAAAAAATGCTGTGATTGGCCGCGGCGGCACTGGGAAACATGCCGGCAGCACTCGCGTTTGGTTGCGCCGCTGCACCGTTGATTAGCTTGCTGGCACCGTCGGCTCCGAGAAAATGGGCAATATACAGTTCGCCGTTGCTCGGCTGACGCCCGATGCTCGCGCCAACCAAAGTGGCATTGTTGCGGGTAAGCGCACCCGCCAGCATGGCGCTTGCTTGGGGGTCGTTACGCAACTTTAGAATGGCCGCGCGCATGGAGGGGTCCGACACTTCATAGTGTCCGTCAGACGATCGCGCGATGGCATCCGCGTAACGGCCAAGACCCAAAGCTGCTCCATCCTGCTTCATGGTGCCAAGCCAGGTCTGGTCGATAAACTGATAGAGCCCCTTTGCCGACGAGGTCGAAGCTTGCGCAGACGGATTGAAGTTGGATTCTATTTTCGCCGTCGTGAGCAGATATTCGAAGCTGATACCGGTCGATTGCGCCGCCTGGCGAATCGCCCCTGTAATCTGCGGTGTCCCGCTGGCAGTCGCCGGATTGACGGCCATTTTGTTGCGCCTTGCGAAGTTCTCGGCTTATGGATGATTGACGCGACGCAACGGCTCTCGCGGGCAGAACGAGCATGCGGGAATTATGGTAAACGATCGGTAAACGAGGTTCGGCAAGCCCCTATTTTACAACGATTTCGGAGGGACCGATGGCGGAAACGATCCAGCGTCACAAGCGTGGCGGCCTCTATTTCGAGGACTTCGAGGTCGGCAGGACCTACGAGCACAGGTACACCCGGACGGTGACCCAGATGGACAACATGTTGTTCTCCAACATGACACTCAACCCGCAACCCCTTCATATCGATCGCCACTTCTGCGAGACGGAAACCGACTGGGGGCAGCCGTTAATGAACTCGTTGTTCACGCTCGGGCTCATGATCGGTATTCAGGTGTCCGACATGACCGTCGGCACCACGATCGCCAATCTCGGCATGACTGACGTAAAATTCCCGAATCCTTTATTCGAGGGTGACACTGTGCACTGCGCGACACAGGTCGTGAGCAAGCGCGAGTCCAAATCGCGTCCGGGCGCCGGAATTGTGGAATTCCATCACAAGGCTTTTAAGCAGGATGGCACGCTCGTCGCCGAATGCCATCGACAGGCGTTCATGCGGATGCGGCCTAAATAACGAGGCCCGGCGGCCCCAGTATTCGGCCGGATTAAAAACGCGACAAGGACCCCGACATGCGTTCCCTTCTGTTCGTGCCCGCCGACGGTGAAGCGAAACTCGATAAGGCAATGGCCAGCGGCGCGGACGCCGTGATCCTTGACCTCGAAGATTCGATTGCGCCGGAGCGCAAAGGCGCGGCGCGTGCGGCAGCGTTGGACTTTCTCAAGCGCGCCGTACCAACCAAGCAACGTCCGCGCCTGCTAGTGCGCATCAATGGCCTCGATACCGGAATGACCGACACCGACCTTGACGCGATCGTCGCGGGCAAGCCCGACGCAGTCGTCTTTCCCAAAGCCGAGGGCGGCAACAGCATTGTTCATCTTGATGCGAAGCTTACTGCCCGCGAGGCCATTGCTGGATTGGAGGAAGGACAAATCAAAATTCTCGCGCAGGCCGTGGAATCGGCTGCAGGATTGTTTGCCGCCGGAACGTACCGCGGAGCAAGCGCACGGCTGATCGCTCTGACCTGGGGGCCGGAGGATCTGGCGGCAGAACTGGGTGCAGAAACCAATCGTGACGCGGACGGCCAATTGACCGATCCCTACTGTCTGGCGCGGTCCGTCTGCCTGTATGCCGCGGCGGCTGCCAAACTCCCCGCAATTGAGACGGTCTATGTCGATTTCCGCAATTCGGAAGGACTGCGCCACGACACCGAGGCAGCGCGACGCGATGGATTTACCGGACGTCTTGCAATTCATCCGGCACAGGTGCCGGTGATCAACACGGTGTTCACGCCCACCGCGACGCAAATCGAGAGGGCACAAAAAGTCGTTGCAGCCTTCGCCGCAAAACCCGGTGCCGGTGCCGTCGGCATCGACGGCAAAATGTATGACCGGCCCCACTTGGTGCGCGCCCAAAGATTGTTGGCGGGCCTGAATATTAAATAGGAACGCCATGGCCAGATTTATCCCGGCTACCTTCTGACAAATCTGGAAATGTCTTACTTGTAGACCTTTTCGGGATCGAAGGTCTTTTCCGCATCACGAAACTCGAGGGCGGTCGCGCCACTTTTGCCCAGTGGTAGCGCGCGATAAAAACATGAACGTCGGCCGGTGTGGCACGCGCCGCCGCCCAGCTGGTCGACTTTGAGCCAAAGCGCATCCTGGTCGCAATCGATGCGCATTTCAGTCACGCGCTGGGCATGACCGGACGTCTCGCCCTTTTTCCAAAGCGCCTTGCGCGACCGGCTGTAATACCAAGCCTCGCCACTCGCGATGGTTTTTTGCAGCGCCGCGTCGTTCATGTGCGCAACCATCAGAACATCACCGGACTTGGCGTCGGTGACGACAGCGGTGACAAGCCCATTGGCGTCGAATTTGGGGGTGAAAGTCAGGCCTTCTTCGATATCGCTATCTGCCATGGATGCACCGCGAATTGGAATCTGCCGCGCTGTTCCAGCTTGCCGGACGCCGGACCCGGCAATGAACCGCGAGAGGTCGTAACGCGTGATACTAGCAGGTCGGAGTTAACGCTGCCCGCCGCGCAGCATCGTCATGAAGCGCACCTGCTCAGCGGTATCGTCACGGAAAGCACCGATAAAATGCGTCGTCACCGTAAGAGCGCCGGGCTTCTCCACACCACGCAGCGACATACACATGTGCTCGGCTTCAATCATCACTGCAGCGCCGCGCGGCTTCAAAATCTCATCAATCGCGGTAGCGACCTGCGATGTGAGGTGCTCCTGCGTTTGCAATCGACGCGCATAAACGTCGACCAACCGGGCAAGCTTCGAGAGACCCACAACGCGATCCACCGGCATATAGGCGACATGTGCCTTGCCATAGAACGGCATCATGTGATGCTCGCAGTGCGAATTAAAACCGATGTCCCGAACCAGCACGAAATCATCGTAGCCACCGGTCTCGGTAAAGGTACGATCCAAGACCTCCACGGGGCATTCGCCATAACCCTGATAAATCTCCTCATAGGCGCCGATGACGCGCTTAGGCGTCTCCAGCAGCCCTTCGCGGTTGGGATCATCGCCGGCATACGCGATAAGAGTGCGTACGGCGGCTTCTGCCTGTTCGCGCGAAGGCCGCGGTTCGACCGGTGTGGGCGCAGCCCGTACATGATCGGACAGGCTCTGCTTAGGCCAAGGCTTAATATTTGTGTTCTTCGCGTCCATGACGGGTCTCTCCGTTCGACCGGCACGCAATGGCACCGGGTGTGTCACCGGGTTGGCCGCGCCATTTGGTCGGTCTGGATTGCGATCCAAGGCCGAACGACTGGACGCTGCATTCCCATTCCCATTAGCAAGCGATAATCAGGCTGCAAGAACCCTTCTCGCGCCGCTATGTCAGCCCCTATATATTCATTTGTGTGGTAGAGGCAAACCGCCTCACCGGTCCACCGAAAAAACGCCAATGCTTAACGAGGTTTATAACGCTAAAATTCTGGACCTGGCAGGCAATATTCCCCGGTTGGGACGTTTGCCGGCGCCTGATGCCACGGCAACAGCCCACTCAAAACTTTGCGGGTCAACCGTCACCGTCGACCTTAAGGTCAATGGCGGTGAGGTCGTCGACTTTGCCCATGATGTGAAAGCCTGTGCGCTGGGACAGGCCTCATCCTCGCTCATGGCGCGACACATCATCGGGGCCAAACCGGCGGAGCTGCGAGACTTGCGCGAAACCGTTCGTAAAATGCTCAAAGAGAATGGTCCTCCACCCACCGGCAAATGGGCCGATATCGCGGTGCTGGAGCCTGTACGCGACTATAAGGCGCGTCACGCTTCAACCCTGCTGACATTTGATGCGGTCGTGTCGGCTCTCGATCAGATCGAGGGCAAATCAGACGGGAAGCGTCGATAAACAAGCCGGGTAGTTTATTTGACGGCCGCCAATCCACCGGTCTTTGTTCGAGCCAAGTCGGCGCGGTCCCCGACCGGCTGGGTACAGGCGGCCGTCAGCCGTGGAAGGTTCTGCGAGGCTCCTGTGTTGCCAATCCGAATACCGGTGATCAGTTGTGCGCTCTCGGTCTTGATCAGCATTGAATGACTGCCGACGGCGCCAAAGGCTCCGATCAGGCCAGCTGGTACTCGTCCGGCCGCATAAGTAACAAGTTCGTCCGGAGTGGTGCGGTGTTCGGACGATACCACCTTAAGGGTCGCAGAGCTGCTGCCCACCTTTATGCTGATCGTACCAAGCGCTTCGGGCAACGGCTTCTGTTCTCCGGTATGACGACGTTCGATATAGCTTAGGTCGTAGCTCTCGCCGCCCGGAACGCAGGCCACGACGAGATCGAAGCTGCCAATTTCTTCGCCTTCGACGGTGAGCGGGTGACGCCGAGCAAGAGTGGCGACGCCGGAACGATCGACCAGAGCCCAACGCTGTTCGCTGATTGCAGCGGCCCGAAGGCCATTGGTCATACGCGGCGTAGTCGAGAGAACCCGGGGCGACGATGTCGCGACCGTTGCAGCCGGAGGTGCCTCGGTTTCTTCGGTCGTCAGATGCGAGCGTTTCAGCTCATTCCGCGTCAAGGCATGCATCGGCTCCCATGGCGGGATACGAAGTGCCAGATCAAGCAGATCAACCGTCGCCCCCATTTCTGCCGTGTACTGGGCAAGACGTCCGATATCGCGTTGCACAAGTACGAGGTCTTCAGCCGAGTAATTGGCTGCAGTGGGGTCCTCGCGGCGATCGCCCAACCAGATCTGATGGACCATCACGCGCGCATTGGGCGGAACGGAGCGACGCACGCCGCCAAGCAAGACAAAAGCGCACATCGACTCGCAATCCGCGTTCGGCGAGAGGACAGCGCGCGGCTGATCCTTCGCCTCTACCGGAAGATCGGTAACACGGCCCACCGTCGTAGCAAGATTGAGATTTCGAATTGCCCGCCCGAGAGCTATAGCGCCAAGCACCGAACCCCCGTCTGAATCGATTGCGACAGTGGCGTCGGTCAGATCATGACTTTGCGCGAACGTGAGGAACTGGCGTGGTGTCTCCGCCGTAATGGCTCCGGCCGCTGAAACAAGAGGTTTGCAGCTTGTGCCACAATCACCGGCCGGTCCCTGCATTCGCAACTGGAATTGCATTGGCAATGTGCGGTCGGAAGCCCGCAACGATGCCGGCAACAACAAGAGTGGCGCCGCCCAAGCGAGCGCAATAGCCACCGAAATGGATCGGCTCATTCTTCCCCTGTCTCGCCGCGTAGCCCTTCTTCTTGCGTGGTCAACCACGTTCTGGCTGGGCTTGGCGGCGCCTGAATACCCCCGGCGTCCTTTATGTCTTAGTGCACTTGCGAGATTCGGGTCTAGTGTAAAAAAGTCGCTGTCACCATCCGAATAGCAAAAACTTGAGCGATCCCATCGACTTGGAACTTTGCTTAGGAACTTTCAGCGCCTAAACCTCCACTGGAACTTGAGTTCAACGATGCAGCAGCGTGCGCGCCAATCCCATTCGTTCGGCCTATTGCCGCGCCGTCTCGGCCGATCGCTGGTCGGCCTCTACCGCCTCGTACTTTCACCTTTGCTCGGACCTCGTTGTCGCCACCTGCCGAGCTGCTCCGATTATGCAGACGAGGCAATTTGCCGCTTTGGGCTGTGGGCGGGAGGCTGGATGTCGCTTGCACGGATACTGCGTTGCCATCCATGGGGAACGGCGGGACTGGATTTCGTCCCCGGGCAGCTGCCGGAGCGGGCACGCTGGTTTCTCCCCTGGCGCTACGGACGATGGCGTAGCCCCAATGAACGGCCACCCACCTAGTTGCACGGTACGATTTGCCTGCTATATCCGAACCGACGCTTACCTGCATTCGTAGGCAGTGAGTGAGCAACAGGAGACGCTGATGGTCGCGTTGACCTTTCCCGACGGGGCACGCCGCGAATACCCTTCAGGCACAACCGGCTTCGACATTGCCAAGGGCATCTCGCCCTCACTGGCAAAGCGCACGGTGGCGATGGCCCTCGATGGCGTTCTCGCCGATCTCAGCAATCCCATCGATCGCAACGCGAAGATCGAATTCATCTCGCGCGAAGATCCCCGCGCGCTGGAACTGATCCGGCATGATGCCGCCCATGTGCTGGCTGAAGCAGTGCAGACTCTTTGGCCTGGCACACAAGTAACCATCGGTCCGGTTATCGAGAACGGCTTCTACTACGACTTTGCCCGCAATCAGCCGTTTACTCTGGAAGATCTGCCGGTCATCGAAAAGAAGATGCGGGAGATTATCGCGCGCGACAAGCCGTTCACCAAGGAAATCTGGTCGCGGGAGCAAGCGAAAAAAACCTTCCGGGGCATGGGCGAGGCCTTCAAGGTCGAACTTGTCGATGCCATTCCAGAAGATCAGCAGATCAATATCTACAAGCAAGGCGACTGGTTCGATCTTTGCCGCGGCCCGCACATGACTTCGGTCGGCAAGGTTGGCAACGCATTCAAGCTGATGAAAGTGGCCGGGGCCTATTGGCGCGGCGATTCCAGAAATCCGATGCTCACGCGCATCTACGGCACCGCCTTTGCCAATCAGCAAGAGCTCGACGCCTACCTCAAACAGATCGAGGAGGCTGAAAAGCGCGATCACCGGCGCGTCGGGCGCGAGATGGACCTATTCCATTTCCAGGAGGAAGCGCCTGGCTCGGTGTTCTGGCACCCCAGTGGGTGGACGCTCTTTCAGGCTCTTGAGAACTATATCCGCCGCCGGCAGTCCGCCGCTGGCTATGTGGAAGTCAACTCACCGCAACTGATGGACAAAACGCTTTGGGAAATTACGGGTCACATTCCGACTTATTCGGACATGATTTTTCTGACGCAGAAACGCGAGGAAGATGAGCGCGTCTATGCCGTCAAGCCGATGAATTGTCCCGGCCATGTGCAAATTTTCAAGAACGGCCTGCGCAGTTACCGCGAGCTGCCGGTGAAGATCGCCGAGTTTGGCAAGGTCCATCGTTTCGAGCCCTCGGGGGCGTTGCATGGTTTGATGCGCGTACGTGCGTTCACACAAGATGACGCACATGTTTTCATCAGCGAAGCCCAAATCGCTGAAGAAACACTCAAAATGAATGATCTAATCCTTTCGATATACGAGGATTTCGGCTTCTCGGATGTACGCATCAAATTTTCCGACAGGCCTGACAAACGGATCGGTGAGGATGCCGTATGGGACAAGGCAGAGGCCGCATTGATGGCGGCGCTCAAACGATCCGGGCGACCTTGGACACTGAACAAAGGCGAAGGTGCCTTCTACGGGCCGAAGCTCGAATATGTTTTGCGCGATGCGATTGGACGCGACTGGCAATGCGGCACCGTGCAGGTTGATCTCAATCTACCAGGGCGGCTAGGTGCCTTCTATATTGACGAGCATTCGAACAAGATCACTCCGGTGATGCTCCACCGGGCCATATTCGGATCATTGGAACGCTTTACAGGCATTCTGATTGAACATTATGCGGGCCACCTGCCGCTTTGGCTGTCGCCAGTTCAGGCAGTGGTTGCTACCATAACTTCCGATGCAGACGATTTTGCCCGCGAGGCGGTCGAAGCTGCACGAAAACTGGGTCTGCGCGTCGAGTCCGACCTTCGCAACGAAAAGATCAACTACAAAGTCCGCGAGCATTCTCTCGCCAAGGTGCCTGCCCTGCTGGTGGTCGGCAAGAAAGAAGCCGCCGACCGGACGATCTCGATCCGGCGCCTTGGCAAGGAAGGCCAGCAGGTCATGCCGCTTGATGCCGCCCTGAAGGCCCTCACCGCCGAAGCGGTGCCGCCCGATGTCTGAGGTATATCATCGACCGCCGGCAACGCGCGGCCATGTGCGTGTGTCGGCCCCCGCCGGCTGATTAAGCGTTCGCAAAAAGCGTTCGGCCCAATGACCAAGATCGTTGCGCACGAGGACTTTGAAACTATCTGCATGGCGCTGTCGCCGTTCTTCAATTGGCATTGAGAGCGCGCGGTTGATTGCGTTGCCGACGCCTTCCGGATCGTAGGGGTTGACCAACAGAGCAGCAGCGCACTCATGTGCGGCTCCCGCAAAACGTGACAAGATCAAGACCCCGGGATCCTCAGCGTTCTGCGCGGCCACAAACTCCTTTGCCACCAGATTCATACCGTCCCGCAAAGGCGTCACCAGCCCCGCACGGGCAGCGCGATAAAGCCCGGCGAGCGCTGTACGGCTATGGGCCTTGTTGATGTACCGGACCGGCGTCCATGAGGCTTCGCCGAAGGCGCCATTGATACGACCTACCGCTTCACCCACCGATCGGCCCATATCGGCGTATTCGGGAATGCCCGTGCGGCTGCGTGGGGTGATCTGCAGATAGGTAACCTTGCCGCGCCAATCAGGGAAATTGGTGAGGAATCTCTCGAACGCACTCATACGTTCGGGGATACCTTTGCTGTAGTCGAGACGGTCAACCCCGATGATCATTGCGCGGCCGGACAGGCTCTCCAACACATCGCGAACGAAATGAGTTTCGACCGCGCGACGTGCCAGACGCGCGAAGGCTTCCGTCTCCACGCCGACCGGGAATGTACCGACCTGTACGATACGGCTACCGAAGTGAAAGCTGTTGCCGTTGGCCCAGGACAATCCGCACTCGTTTGCGATGTAACGCGAGAAATTGGCGGAATCGACCTCGGTTTGAAAGCCGACAAGATCATAATGGCATAGCGCGGGGATCAGCTGATCATGGTTTGGCAACGCGGTGATGATTTCCGGTGGCGGAAACGGAATATGGATGAAGAAACCAATCTTGTTGTTGTGGCCACGGTCGCGCAAAGCCTTTGCCAATGGAATTAAGTGATAGTCATGCACCCAAACCACATCGTCAGGTTGCAGCAATTTCTCGAGATGAGTGGCGAAATACTCATTGACGCGAGAATAGCCGCCAAGATCCCGTCGCGTGAATTCGGCGAGGTCGAGTCGGTAGTGCAGGATTGGCCACAGCACCCGGTTTGCGAACCCGTTATAGAATTCCTGGTAGTCGTCCTTGCTCAGGTCAACCGTGGCATAGGTGATGTTGTCGTGAGTGACAGATTTGATTGTCCGCGGTACATCTTCTGAAACGCGTCCGCTCCAGCCGAACCAGAGGCCGCCATGCCGCTTGAGCGCCGGTCCGATCGCAACTTCGAGGCCACCGGCCCTCGTGCCGCGGTCAGGAACGCCGACCCTGTTCGAAACTACGACGAGCCGCGCCAATATCGATCTCCCCAGCTTCGCGACAGCTTGATTGCCGTCAAAATCAATCCTGACATTGAATAGGTCTGCGGAAAATTACCCCATAATTTGCCGGTTACGGGATGCACGTCCTCTGACAGGAGGCCGTACCGATTTCGAACCCGAAGTGCGTCGACAAACATGTCACGGGCCTCGTCGCGCCGTCCAACCTCCCACAGTGCATCGATCAGCCAAAAGCGGCAAATCAAAAAGGCCGATTCAGGCAGGCCAAAATCGTCGGCAGCGACATACCTCATAACGTGGAACCCGCGTCGAAGTTCATGGCCTATCGCGTCCACGGTTGCCACGAACCGGGGATCGTCGGGCGCGACCAAACCCAATTCGGCGAGTAATAGGGCGCTGGCGTCGAGATCATCACTGTCAAAAGCAGCAGAAAACGCCTTACGCTTGGGATTCCACGCGCGTTGAAGCACCTGCTCACCGAGCCGCTCGGATATCCCGCTCCAATACGCCGCCCGTTCGTGCAAATTGAGATGATTGGCAATGGCGGCAAGCCGCTGGCAGCCGGCCCAGCACATCGCCGCGGAATGTGTATGCACGCGTTTACGTCCGCGATACTCCCAAATGCCTGCATCTGGTTCGAGCGCAAGCCGGGCGGCCTGTTCGCCCAGCGGCTCAATCGTATGAAAGAGCGCCGCATCGCCGGGATGCGGCAACCTGCGATCAAAGAACATCGGCGTCGCCGCCATAATAATGCTGCCGTACACATCGTGCTGGCTCTGATTGACCGCAGCATTGCCGATCCGCACCGGTCCATCGCCGCCATATCCTGCAAGCGCGGGAGCTGTTCCCTCGTCAAGCGCGTCGGTATGCACCACGCCGTACAGGGGCTTTATCTGGTCAGCGCGACCACCAGCGACGCTCAGAATATAAGAAATAAAATCTTCCATGGTGCGCGTTGCACCGATGCGATTGAGTGCACGCACGACAAAGAATGCGTCACGCATCCAGCAAAACCGGTAGTCCCAGTTCCGTCCTGATCCGTGCACTTCAGGAATCGACGTGGTCAGGGCGGCCACGATCGCGCCGGTCTCTTCATAGTTGCAAAGTTTAAGCGTGATGCCGGCGCGAATAATTTCGTCCTGCCAGTCGATGGAAAAGGCGAGACGGCGCACCCATTCCAGCCAGTAATCACGCGTGCGCTCGCAAAAATCATGGCATGTGCTTTCCAACGACCCTTCAAACGGTTCATCGGTTCCGAACACGAGGTGCACGGGCCGCGTCAGGATGAAGGAAGCCTCTTTTTCGACGTAGGAAAGAGGCGCGTCGGTGGTGAGCCGAACCGGTACATCGTCGCGCCAGTAGCGAATATGATTGCTACCCGATGACCGTGATGCAACCGGTTCGCCATAGCGGTGGGTGGTGCGGAAGCGAATGGTGATCCGCGGCATGCCGCCGATGGGCTCGATAATGCGGATGAGCTGAGGTGGACGAAAGGTGCGGCCATAGATCTGGAACCGTGGAGCAAAATCGGTGATCCGCACCGCCCCGCCGTTGGCGCCAATCAGTTCAGTTTTAACGATGGCCGTGTTGCGTACGTATTCAGATCGCGTGTCGACTTGACCGTCGAGAACTACATCGGTGAAGCCCTTGTCTTCATTGCCGGCAAGTAGTCGGCAGAACACGGGGTCGCCGTCATAACGCGGCAGGCACCACCAAACGATGCGTGAGGACGGATCGACCAGCGCCGCGGTGCGGCCATTGCCAATCACTGCCAAATCCAAACCATAATCCGTCATGAAATAAATTATCCGCTGTTGGCGAGGATCTGCAGGGCCTCGCGCACTTGCGCAGGATTTTTGAATATTCCGGTGAGCCCCGGGACGTGACGATTGACGCTAAAACCTTTGCCTCCGATCTCGGGTAAAACCGCGAAGACCAATTCATCGGTGATGTCGTCTCCAATAAAAACCGGTACGCGACCGGAAAAGGGAAAGTGGGGCATCAGCCGGCGAATGCTTTCGCCCTTACTGACACCCGGGCGCTTGACTTCAAACATGGCTTTGCCAAGCAGCAGTTCGGTTGGCTCGCCGGAAAATGCCGCACGGCTTTCGGCCACGTGCCGGCGCAAGCTTTCCGCCAATTTTGGAGATTTCCGGTAGTGCAATGCGAGTGAGTAATCCTTGTCCTCAACGACAATGCCCGGGCCAATACTCGCACCCTCGGCGAGGCGTTTCCGCAAATCCGGCGGCAAAGGCTTCGCCCAAAAAAATACCTCATTGTTGTGCAATCGCATTTCGGCGCCGTGGCCGCCGATGGCAGGCAGCCGCAAGGGGGAAAAAAGCCAATCGAGATCCGTGATCGGACGACCGCTGACAAGTGCGACTGCGCCGCCCGAGAGATCGAACAATCGATTGAGCGTTTCACGCAAGCCCGGAGCAACTTGCACTTCGGTCGGCGATGGACCGATATCAACTATGGTTCCGTCCACGTCGAGCAAAAGAGCGATTTCTTGCAAATCAAGTTGGGTAAAAACGTCCATAACAACGTCGCTGGAAACCGTCTGCACTGTTATAATTCCGTTCGATGCAAAAAGGTTGCGGATCTCCCGCCTTTAGCGGGAGATCACCTCGACATCTCCGTCGACCCCGGTAACAACCTTGAATTCGCGCTCATAGACCTTGCCTTCGTTGCGAGCAATGGCGCGATATTCGCCCTCCGCAAGAATAACACGTGGAAAAGCGCCAATTGATTCTTTGATGACGTCACCACCGGGTGTTAGCACCGACCACGCTGTATTGGCGAGCGCCTCCCCGCCACGCTCACCCACCAGCTTAAGAGTGATAGCCGCTGCGCGATGTGTAACCGTGATGTCGGTCAGCTTGCCGGGTTGCACACGAATGTCCGACCGTACGACCGAATTGGCATCGCCGTAATTCGACACGATGTAGTACGTACCTTCCGGCACAACGACGACATCACTGGTCATAATGTGTTCTGCAATCGGCCGCCGGTCACCGGCTTCGAACTGGCTGCCTTTGTAGACATCAAATGAAATTTGACCGGTCGGAATGCGCACATCGCCGACCTTGCCTTCCATACGTAGGCCGCCGGCCGGCAAATCGAATTCTTCGTGCACGCTTGATCCCCGCAAGTCGACCGGCTTGACGGCGGTGGCGAGCCCGAAGCCGACGTGGACGATGTAGCCACCGGCAGGAAGCACCAATGTGGGTGTCGGCGATTTGTCCTCCTTCACCAGCTTGTAGTTGCCGGCGGTATCGGCTTTGGCGCCGTAGACTCGCCAGGTCAGTCCGCCACCGATTGGCAGCGCGTCCTTTCCAAAACGCGCGCTGAGCACAAGCGCCACCTGGCCGGCTGGAACAATCGGAATCGAAGCCGTCGTCGTGCCGGGTGCCGGTGACTGCACCGGCGGCGACGCCGGGACTTGCAAGCTGCTTGGTCCAAAAATATCGCTCCGTGTGGCGGGCACGGGCGAGATCAGACTGGTTGATGGTGTTGCCGAAAAAAGTGAATTCTGCGCATGGGCCTGCGACGCGGCCGCCACCGCTGCGATGATGAGCAGCATGAGAGCCGGCCTGAGCCGGCCGCACGTAATTACGGTTGCAGATACCTTGATCATGGGCTGGTTGTTTTCGGCCGAAATCGAGGCGATTTCAAGCCAAGCGCAGCTTGTTTGTGACTGTGTTAACGCTGTGCTAGGCGCAACGGCGCATTTTTCCATGGGGTTTTCGATGCCTGACGCGCTAGAGCTGCTAAAGACACGCCGGTCGGTCAAACCAATCGAATTGGCCGGTCCTGCACCCACCGCATCGGAAGTCGATACGCTGCTTAGAATCGCGTCGCGGGTACCGGACCACGGGAAACTTGCCCCTTGGCGCTTTATTCTGTTCGAGGGCGATGCTCGCACGGCGGCCGGCGACGTGATCGCGTCCGTTTTCCGCGCCGACCGTCCGGATGCAACGGCAGACCAAATAGACTTTGAGCGCAAACGTCTGGCACGCGCCCCGCTGGTGATCGCGGTCGTTAGTCGCGCCGGCCCTCACGTAAAAATTCCCGAATGGGAGCAGCAACTCTCGGCTGGTGCCGCCACCATGAGTCTGGTTTTCGCCGCATACGCGATGGGCTACGCAGCGAGTTGGATTACCGAATGGTATGCCTATGACCGCCGCGTCCTCGACAAGCTTGGTCTTGTCTCAAATGAGCGTATCGCCGGCTTTGTGCACATCGGACGCCCCGCCAAGCCGCCCGGAGATCGCGAACGTCCAGATCTAGCCGCTATTGTCAGCCGGTTCGGCGCGTGAGGAACCAATCATCTACGGCAACGCTTAATCTCTATGCAATTCGGGTGAGGCGCATCCCCTGTCACGTTTCGGTCACAAGGCTCCGGCAGCACTCTTTGCGTTACTTGCGTTTGGTACACTGGTGCCCCGTGATTTTATGAGTTGACGAGCCGGCTAGGAGAAATCGGTCTTGGTCTTCGAAGGGTTATTTGCGCGAACGCGCACTGGCGACCGTGAGGCGGAGGCCACGACACAACCGCAGCCAACTCCGATACGCCCTACGATCGGTCTGGCACTCGGCGGCGGGGCAGCTCGCGGCTTTGCACATATCGGCGTCATGCGTACATTACTCGCGCACGGCATCCTACCGGACGTGATCGTTGGCACGTCCATCGGCGCTGTGGTTGGCGGTTGTTACGCCGCGAAGGAAATGGACAATCTGGAGAGCTGGGCGCGCACTCTCACCGTGCGTGGGGTGCTGAGCTATCTCGATATCAGCCTTGCCGGCTCTGGCCTTATCGGTGGCGGCCACCTCGCGAGCCAGCTTGAGAGCGGACTGAAGGACAGCCGCATCGACGATTTGCCGATCCGTTTTGCCGCGATTGCGACAGAGTTCAACACCGGCCACGAGATATGGTTGACACACGGACGGCTCAGCGACGCACTGCGCGCCTCCTATGCACTCCCCGGAATTTTCCCCCCGGTCCTTATTGGCGGTCGCTGGCTGGTGGATGGTGCATTGGTCAATCCGGTACCCGTATCGGCTGCGCGTGCTCTCGGCGCACGGCTGGTGATCGCCGTCAATCTGAATGCAGATCTATTCGGGCGCGGGACAATTATCGCGAGCCATGGCTCGGACGATAATGACCTGGCTACCGCACAAGCCAAACCGAACGGTATACGTGGCATGTTCAGCGGCGAACGCTCGCTGCGGCGGCAATTTTTCGGACGGCGCGGACGGCCTGGACTACCGACCGTCATGGTCGAAGCCTTCAACGTGATGCAGGACCGCATTACGCGCGCGCAACTCGCCGGCGATCCGCCCGACGTCCTCATTAGCCCGCGGCTTGGCGCGCTGGGCTGGTTCGATTTTCACCGCGCCGGCGAAGCAATCGCGATCGGCGCCGAGGCTACCGAAAGGGCTATCGGCTCGGTCAGCGAGGCCGTCACGGCGCTGTCACAGCCGAACGACGGCAGCGCGCGCTAGTTAGCCGGCTTACGCAGTGCGAATATAGTCGCGCATCGCCTCTGACTCGCTCTCGATCTCCTCGACGCGCTGCTTCACCACGTCGCCAATCGATATGAGGCCAACAAGTGTGTCGTTCGCGATCACCGGCATATGGCGGAATTTCCCTGACGTCATGCGCTCCATGATACTGGCGACTGTGTCGTCCTCGCCGCAGGTCGCAACGTCGCGCGTCATGACTTGCCCAACCGACAGCGCGAGCGCATCCGCTCCGTGTTCGGATAACGCGCGCACAATGTCTCGCTCCGACAAGATGCCGGCGAGACGCCCTCCTGCACCACGGATCAAGACTGCACCGATGCGATGCGCGGAAAGCAATTTGGCTGCCGCAGCCAGATCGGCTTTCGGTTCGATGCAAACGAGGTCGCCGCCCAGGTGATGTCCCTTGGCGGCCAGAATCGTCTTCACGTTCATGGCAGCCTCCAGTGTTCCGGCTACAAAACGATCGCCAGATAAACTGAACGATCCTGCGGGCGCGCCTGTTCCGTCAAGACGCAATTCTGTGATGGCAGGCCGGCAGACACAATTGGCTAATGTCGCGTTGCAGCAGGATCGTGGGATTGCGGTAAACGCGACGGCGGGTCGAACCAGGAAAACAACAGCAGTCCAGCGAGAAAGCCGCCGATGTGTGCCTGCCAGGCTATCGGCTGTTCACTGCCAGTCATTGAAAGCGAGCCGAGTCCGAACAGGAGATTGATCCCAAACCAAACGACCAGAAAGAGGACGACGCGGGCGTCGAAAAGCACGTCGCGTAACGGAATCGCCGCCACGTGGTAGGCGGTTGCGTCAGTCCGTCCCATCAATCCGAGTGGTCCGCCGCGCTGAAACGCAAACCGCATTGCGGCCGCCATAGTACCTGAGATCGCCGCCGACGCCCCGATCATCGGAAATTGCTCGCCCGCATGCGTGGCCAGATGCAGAGCGGCGCCCGCCGCTGCGGTTACCGCAAAAAATGCCAGGAAACGAATTGCACCGAAGCGGCGCGCAACGGCGCTTCCGAATGGCAATAGCCAAATAGCGTTGACAATGAGGTGCATCCAGTTCGCGTGGATCAGCGCGTAGGTCACGAACGTCCATAAATCCGCGCCGCCCCCTGGCAACCCGCCGTCGGCCAGCAGCGAGCTGTCATAACGCGCCGGAATGAAAGCGAAGTTCAGCAGTAACTCGATGTCCTGCTGCTCGCTGAGCAGCAGCGTGCGCACCGCATGAACAAACACCAGCACCGCTAGTACTGTGGCAACAACCGGCGGGACATTGAAAAGCGGTTCGCGTTTCACGAGCAGATCCGGTGAGGCGCTTGAGTTACGCTGCTTTGCTACTAACCCGCAAGGCGCATCAGCTGCCATAAAAGAAAAGGGAGGGCTTTCGCCCTCCCTTGAGCCGCGTTGCGGGGTTATTGCCGCGCCTTAACGGCTCGGTCACATCCCCTCGCCTCCCCGAGGCTCCCAACTTTTCAGGACCAGTGCGCAGCTAGGCGCGCCGGCCCATCATATGGATCAACAGGGACCATAAGGGGACGCTGCCATCCTGCCAATTGTACTCTCGTCTTAACACTAATCGCACTCCGCCGGTCGCTGGGACGGAGCCGGCACAAAGCGTGCCCCATACGCAGTATCGCGACAAAAAGGCCCTCGTCGCTGTCCCACTCGGGGACAAACGCGACAAGCCTTGCGTCGCCACGGAACAGGTGTTGCATGAAGCACGCTTCCACGCGCGCACTATTTGAATATTGGAACCAGAGGCGCGGCCGGCGCCGGGCTCCCGCGCGTGCGGACATTGACCCTGCCGACATTCGGCACATCCTCAGCGATACCTTAATGTTGTCGGCAGATTTTGCTGAGGAGATAAGGTTTCGCTTGGCCGGTACCCGGATCTGCGCGCTCTTTGGCCGCGAAATAAAAGGCGAAGCATTCAATAGCCTGTGGGACGAAAGCAGCAATCCGAATGCCAAAGAACTGCTTGGATGCGTTCTTGATGAAAACGTTGGGATGGTTGCCGGAGTTCTTGGACA
Organism: uncultured Alphaproteobacteria bacterium; assembly: GCA_963831275.1. Lineage (GTDB taxonomy): Bacteria > Pseudomonadota > Alphaproteobacteria > Rhizobiales > Xanthobacteraceae > Pseudolabrys. The sequence goes on from CAWHPN010000008.1 coordinate 81,424, forward strand.
CACCGACGAAGGCGCCCAAGTCGAGCTTGAACTCCTGCTCTTACCACTCGCCTTTGACCGGCGGACGCGCGTTCGCGTGCTCGGGGCGTTGACGCCGCTGGTCCCACCTTACTGGCTTGGCGAACAGCCGGTGATCGGCCTCGAACTCCGCACGCTTCGCCACGTCGGAGGGGAATACTTCAAATCGGGCGCTCCAGGCTTCGGGCGACCAAATGAGGAGCCCCAAACGAAGCATGGTTTTCTCGTATACAGCGGCGGACGAAAACTAAGTCCGGACAAGCAAACCGGCTAGTTCATAACGTATCGTTAACGATAGCCTAATAGGCTCTTTAATCGCGGAAATCCTTTCCGATCCCGATACCTATGGCACTGCCGCTGACCAAACCAGTGATCCTGCCTCTGGCCGAGGAACGCCGGCGCCACCAGCGCGTGAAGGTCAACCTGCTCGGTCGTTATATGCTCGTCGACCGTCGCGAATTTCCATGCCAGGTGATCGACATGTCGCCGGGCGGCATGGCGCTCGTTGCGCCGCTTGCCGGCCAGCAGGGCGAAAGAGTTATCGCCTACGTGGACCATTTGGGCAGGCTCGAAGGCAAGGTTGCGCGCGTCTTAGAGAATGGTTTTGCAATGACCATTTCGGCGACCCTGCGCAAGCGCGACAAACTCGCTGCGCAGCTCACCTGGCTGGCTAACCGGCAAATTCTGAATCTGCCGGAAGACCGCCGACATGATCGTTTCACTCCGCGAAACGCTGTAGCCAGGCTGGTTCTACCGAATGGCACGAATGTCGCCTGCCGAGTGATCGACCTCTCACAATCCGGCGCCGCGATTGGGATTGCCGCAGACCTTCGACCGCCTGTCGAAGTCGTCGTCACGATCGGCAAAACGCAAGGCCGCGTGGTACGACACATCGAAGACGGCTTTGCTATCGAATTTATGCGCTTACAGCATCCTGACTTCGTTGAAGATAACGTCACCGGTGAATAGCGTCACCGCTCGGTAAATACCGCGCGAGAATTTGCGCGCAATCCCGCCACCGACATCCCAATCATTCCGCCAATTCTGCGGTCTCAGCAAACAGATCCCCGGGGCGGCAAAACGTAAACGCCGCGCACGAAACCGCGTGCAGCCGTATCATTTTGCCTCTCATTCGTTAATGTCGACAATTTTAGCTAAACTGTATTCTCTAAGATTTTAATTGAATTATACTTGAGATTTATAAGTATTAGAGGCAAGTTTTATTCGACTTATTCTTAAAATGACTGTCCCGACTTAGCCCCAATACAAAGGGTTTGTGGGAAATGTGGCCCCAACAAGACGGGAAGGGGCCACAATGGCCGGGCGTTTCAAACAGGCATTTCGGGCCGCCAGCATACTGGCCGTCGCCGGCGTGGCGGTTTTGACCACGTCCCTAGGCGTTGCCGTGGCCGGGGAATCTACGGCGTCGCTGGGCGGAGCACTGCAGTCTGACGAACGACCCATGTTCGTCACCGTTGGTGATCCGACGCGGGCGCCTATCGGCTGGGTCGACTTCTGCATCGAATACAACCCGGAATGTGCGACCAAGGCCTCAGAACCGCGGGACGTTGTGCTGACGTCAAAAGCGTGGACCGACATGCTCAAGGTCAACGCCTGGGTCAATCAGTCAATCAAGCCGGTCACAGATCTTGAACACTGGGGAGTCATCGAGCGTTGGAACTACCCAGACGATGGTTACGGCGATTGCGAAGACTATGTGTTGCTCAAACGTCGCATGCTCATGCAGGCGGGTTGGCCGCGCGAGGCCTTACTTATCACCGTTGTGCGTGACAAGAAAAACGATGGTCACGCTGTGCTCACAGTCAGGACCGATCGCGGTGAATTCATTCTGGACAATCAGGAACCGGAGGTCCTGCCCTGGACCAAGACCGGCTACCGCTTCGTAAAACGGCAATCGCAGTCCGATCCGAATCTGTGGGTCTCGCTCGGTGAACCGCGCGTGGCGCCAGCCACTGTTTCGGCACGTTGAGAAGAAAAGGAATTCGCGCTCCCGGTCACGTCCCCACCCCTCCCCGTCCCCAGACCGGGCTCGCGAGCGGCCGGGCCTCCCCCAAGGCCCGGCCGCACATTTTTTAAAGGCCCCTCGCAAGTTTCATTGTCCACGCGATCGTCACGAATTCGTCAAACTCATGGCATTTTTTTGTGCACATCTGCTGTCGGGCGACGCGTCAAGCATTGCGAGAACTACTCATGCAACAACGAATGGACGTCACCAAAGTGAGCCCTGCGGCATATCAGGCGGTTGCCGCGCTGCAAACCTATGTCGACCAATCCGGCCTTGATGCGAAATTACGCGAACTCATCAAGATTTCGGGTTTCGCAAATCAATGGCTGTGCTTTCTGCCTTGCCATGCATACGCGCGATGCACGCAAGCTCGGTGAAACCGACGAACGAATGCATCTGCTCGACGCCTGGCGCGAAGCTCCCTTCTACAGCGCGCGCGAACGCGCGGCTCTCGCTTGGGTCGAGGCAATCACGCTCGTCACGCAAGGTCACATTCCGGATGAAGTCTTCGAGACCGTGCGCAAGCAGTACTCTGAGAAAGAAATCGTCGATCTCACCGCAGCGGCAGCTGCCATCAATACCTGGAACAGGCTTGCAATTGCGTTCCGCGTTCCTCCACAGGTCGACAGCAAGAAAGTGGCTGCTTAAAGATCAATCGATCGGTTTCAGGCCTTTAGCGTATTGCTGCCAGCGCCGCACATAAATGTCGGCGCCGGCGCGGATCATCAATATGGCCTTTTCATCAAGCGTGCGGATTGATCGCGCTGGCGCTCCTACGATTAGTGAATTGTCTGGAAAGGTCTTACCTTCGGTGACGACGCTTCCGGCGCCGACGAGGGAATTTTTTCCGATTTTTGCGCCGTTGAGGATGATCGCACCCATGCCAATCAGCGAATTGTCGCCAACCGTGCAGCCATGCAGAACGGCGTTATGGCCGATCACGCAGTCGTGGCCAATTGTCATTGGAAATCCAGGATCAGTATGCAACGTGGTGTTGTCCTGGATCTGCGACCTCTCGCCGAGTTCGATCCATTCATTGTCGCCGCGCAGGACCGCGCCAAACCAGACGCTCGCCTGCGTTTTGAGGCGCACGCGTCCGATCAGAACCGCAGTATCCGCAATGTAGTACTGACCATCGGGAGGAAATTCCGGGGCCTGTCCGTCAAGTTGATAGATTGGCATTCGCGTCTCCTTGCGCGAACTTGCCTCAACAGCGATAGCGAGGAAAGCGCTTTACGCGAGCAGGAGACCGCAGGCCTGCAGTGTGGCGAGCAGCACCAGTCCCGACATCAGGCTCCAGAATCCCGCGATCAACGTCGCCAGGAACACGAATTCGAAGCGGCGCCCTTCCTGCCGGCGGCCGATGATCGTATTGCGCATGATCAAAAATGGGGCGGAAATCACCAGCACTGGGACAGCAGCAAATGCAGCGGCGCCGGGGCCCGCACTGAGCTGGTTGAAGCTCGGCAATCGGCTGGTGAAAACCCGGTAGCCCGAGCTACACATTCCAGCCACAGCAAAGCCGAGTCCGAGCGCCAACAACATTTGTACTGATTCGGCAGTCATCAATGGCCTCAACGCGATACGTGAGGCCATCTGTCGCAAACCAATCTGACCGGCGCCAGCCAATCCTAAATGAATGGTAAATATGCGGCCCCGAGTCGGCGCCGGTCCGCGTGGCATAATCCATCCGATTCGCTTGCAGGGAGCTCGAATTGGCAATTCTCGCGCAGGAGCGCTCGCAGGCGAGCCGGCGTAAACCGCAGCGCCGGCGGCGGTTCGGGCATAGCCCGCTATTGGCACCTCTTATGGTATTTGCCGCCGTTGTAGTTATCGCCACAGCATATGTTGCTTACGTGTTATGGCCTCGCTGGCCAGACGCCCCAGTGACACTCGATGCTCCTACGATCCCCATCGTCATTTCCGGAACTGCCTTCAATATCGAACCGGCGGCGGTACGCATGAATGTTCAGCGCCGACCCGGCGCACACGACCGCGTCGACCTTTCATATTTGTGGCCAAGTCTGATGCCGCCGGATCCGGCCATCAAACCGACCGTCGGGGCACCGATCGATCCGAATGAACGCTTGTTTGTTACAATCGCGTCCGGAGACAGCACTTTGCCGCTCATGGACCGCGTTCAAACCATTTATCCGCGTTATCTTGTGGCCGAGCCAGTGGCCGGCCCGCCCGGGCTCACATTTCGCGGCTTTCGGAACGACACGCCATATCAGGGTGAGGATCTAGTATTCGAGTCGAATGCGCCCGAACATTTTCTTGCGCGCTGCTCACGTAAGGGCGTCATGAACTCGGGTGTATGCCTGCTTGAGAGGCGCGTCGGCGAAGCCGACCTTACCTTGCGCTTCCCGCGTGACTGGCTGATTGATTGGCAAAATGTCGCGAGCAATATCGACAAGTTGATCGCGAGATTGCACCCGATGAACTAACGAATTTTTTCACCGTCATTCGCACGATGCCTCGATCCAAAAGAAGATGGACGGGATAAACCTTTGCAATACGTGGGGTATCAATCCACCAGATCGACGTCGAGGATTGGTAATTCTAGAATATAGGACCGACGGCCTTTTTCGATTTCCAAAAACAGCACGGCGATAAATTCCTCGCCAATATAAACCTCTAGTGAATCGGTTTTCTTCGGCCGCGGCACAACGCGAATATTTTCATTATCAAATTTTCGGCGAAGATAGGCACTGAGCGTCGGTACCGGCTGAATGCTCGGATCGTTGCCAACCTGAATGACCATCCGAAAATTATAGGAGCGCTCGCCGTCTTCATCGTCGACAGTAAGCTCGCCAAGATCGTCTTCGGCGACGAAAATCTCGGCCGCATCCGCCCCCTTCGGCACAACGCGAATTTGCGTATTGCCAAACAGCTTTTTCAGATAGCCGTCGAGTTTTCTGACTTCCTGGACGTCCAACGGGCCGCTCCTCTCTTAACGCAACGTCTCCTTGCCCGATCGCACGGCCCGGCGCAACACCTAACCGTCAAGCATGATACCGTAGAGCATCTGATCCATGGCACGCGAGGGCTCCGGACAACCTGCTTCACCCACAACTTTGGCCGGCACGCCGGCGACGGTGACATTGTTCGGAACAGGCTTGATGACAACCGAGCCCGCGGCGATGCGCGCGCAATGGCCGACCTCGATATTGCCAAGTATTTTGGCACCGGCACCAATCATCACACCGCGGCGGATTTTCGGATGACGGTCTTCGTGTTCCTTGCCGGTGCCGCCCAGAGTCACATCGTGCAAGATTGAAACGTCATCCTCGATCACCGCGGTTTCGCCAACTACAAGGCCTGTGGCGTGATCGAGGAAAATGCCGCGTCCTATTTTTGCTGCTGGATTGATGTCGCACTGAAATACGGACGAAGCACGGCTTTGCAGGTAGAGCGCAAAATCCTTCCGACCTTTGCCGTAAAGCCAATGCGCCAGGCGATGAGTCTGGATGGCGTGGAATCCTTTGTAGTAGAGCACCGGCTCAATAAACCGGCTGGTAGCCGGATCCCGATCGACCGTAGCAACGATATCGGCGCGAAAAGTCTCCCCAAGCGTCGGTTGATCCTCGAGCGCGTCGTTATAGGCCTGCCGGATCATGTCGGCCGACACGTCTGCGTGCGCGAGCCGCTGGCTGACGCGATGCGCGATCGCGGCTTCGAGCGTGTCGTGATGGAGAATGTTTTCGTAGATAAAGGTTGCGAGCTCAGGCTCCCGGCGTGCGACATCTTCCGCTTCGCTGCGGATGCGAGCCCAGACCGGATCAACCTTGTCGAGTCCTCGCGCCGGCCGTGTCTGAAATTGAGCCATATTTCGGTTCTCCGCCTCTCGGATCCCTCACATAGGTCTTTTATCACATTTTCAAAGTCGCAAAGAGACCATTGCAAAGCGCCCAGCGCATGGCTCATTTGCGTTGGTTAAGGAAATCGATAACGCAGGCTTTATAGATCTTGTCTCCGACGGCCAGCATATGGTCGCGGTTTGGAATATCGAGCGCCCTTGCCCCCGGAATCAGGCTCGCCAGCTCTTGCGCATTGCCGGCGACCTGATCGTTTGTCCCCACGGCAACAAGGACCGGCAGACGGATCAGGGCAACCTCTGCCCGATTCATTGTCTGGCGAGAACCGCGAATGCATGCAGCGAGAGCGCGCAAATCCGATTTCGTCTGTTCCGCGAAAGCGCGGAACATGTACCCGGTCGGATCCTGCACATCGGCAAGAGATGGCGCTTCCAGTGCATCGGCGATGTTTTCCGGCAAGCCTACACCCTCCACAAGGCGGATGCCGAGCCCACCAAAGATCGCCGAACACACGCGCGCCGGATGTTTGAGGGCGAGAAAAGCCGCGATGCGCGCACCCATCGAATAACCCATCACGTCGGCACGTTCGATCGCCAGATGATCGAGCAGAGCACGAACATCGTCGGCCATTGTTGCGCTGTGATACGCGGACGGATCGTAAAGCTTGCTTGAAGCACCATGTCCACGATTGTCGAGTGCGATTACGCGGCGGCCGGCACGAGTAAGCGTTGTGATCCAGCCAGGCTGAACCCAATTCACCTCTTTGGTGGAAGCAAACCCGTGAACGAGTACAATCGGGGCACCCGCTCCTTCGTCGAGAAAGGCGATCTCGACCGCTCCGTTACTGAACGCTGGCATTCCTGATTTTTAGCTCTGCGCCAGCGCCATCGCAATTGGCTGCATTCGTTGATTGTTACGCTTGCGTCTGCGGTAGCGAAAAAACCGCAGTGCTGTCCGCTCCGTCGCACTTTTCAAGGCCGAGACCAAGCCCACAACGGCAAACAACGCGCCTAAAAGCCAGACACTTGCATCAAAGGCGAAGGCGGCGAGAGTAATCGCGCCGCGACCGGCAATTTTCAAAATGGCGCGCGTACGGGAACCTTCCTTCTCAGCCAGTTTAGCGACCCGTGTCATATCGCTCGGCTCTTTTGCAATCTTAAGGCCATCAAAGGCGGCACGTCCGCCAGCTGCCCGCTCGACACGGCCTACGTCGCGCGCAAAATTCAGCAATCCTCCGTAGCGCTCAACCTTCACAGCTTCGCGCCCGGAGCGTTCCAACGCCACCGTTTCTGACAGGCTTGCCCGACGCACCATGCGGCCTAAATTGACTGCAAGTTCACTTCCCAGACTACCAGCCTTGCGCGCAGCCTTCACCAATGAGAGACCGGCACGCGCGGGCGTAGCCGCTCCAAAGGTAACGTAACTGGCGGCAGTGATCGCAATTCCGGCAGAAGCCAGACCTAGCATCAGCGTGTCAGTTTTTTGCCCGGTCATAAACCGCGTGCCTTCGCGCAGCGCGTCACGTATATCGCCAAAAACGAAGAGGTCGCCAACAGCAGTACCCGCGAGCGCGGCCATGTCCTCTGGTTCTCCAGTAATGAAACCACGGACAAAATTTCGTGCTTTGTGACTCACCGTTGCCGCTTCTGTGGCGCCGCTCCTCACTCTTTCCACCAACGATGGATCCAGCTTTACATTCCGATCGCCGGCAAGATCGATCAAACTCTGGGCAAGATCGGTATCATTAGCCGCAAGAGCTGCCTCAATTTCCCGGCTGGCCACGGCTCCATCGAATTTGGCGCTTAGCGCATGGTCGGCAATGCGCGCTGGATCATCGAGCCCACTAACCGCGTCCGCCGCACGTGGCACGACATAGGCTGCCACCCCAGCGAACAACAGGATTGCAATGAAGGAAAGCCAGCCTCGCGGGGCGAGCACACGGCTCTGTTGGGAATGATTCAATTCTTGAATTCCACTATGTGTTGAATCTAAATCGGTGAGTCGTATTCCAGGACGGAAGCTTAAGGGCATTGCTCTATCTCACAACAAAGGCGTTTCGGCGGCATTCGACCCCCGCAGCGCAATTGAGCTAGGCATTGCGAGCCCCTCTCGCTATGGTGCGCCGGAAAATTTGCCGTTCGAACACGGCAGCATGAGGAGTTTCCATGGTGGAACATGTCGTCCCCCACTTCCATAATGATCCTGGCGTACCGGTAATCGAGATCGGCGCAGGGGAATTCATGTGCGTTGGTGCGACGCCCCCGTACGACCATCCGCATGTTTTCCTCGACATGGGTTCAGACAAGGAAATCATTTGTCCTTATTGCTCGACGTTATATCGCTTAGATCCGACACTTAATTCGCATGCGGCTCGCCCGCCGCAATGCGCGTTGCCACTTTCAGCCGTCGCCTGATCGTTTTCGGAGTTCTTCGCCATGGCGGCCGCGCGTCATGTCATCGTGGCCGGCGGCGGCATTGCCGGATTGACAGCCGCGCTGACGCTGGCACGCGCCGGCATTCGCGTCACGGTTTTCGAACAGGCGCCGAAACTGGAAGAGACCGGTGCCGGTCTCCAGCTTTCACCCAATGGCAGCCGTATATTGATTGCCCTCGGCCTGCGTGAGCGCCTCGCGGCCGTCGCAGTCGCTCCGCAGGCGATCCGGGTAATGGCTGGTGGCTCTGGACGCGAGATCGTGCGTATTCCCTTGGGCGATGAGGTGGAGCGTCGCTACGGTGCACCGTATTGGTCACTTCATCGCAGTGATCTGCAATCCGCCCTCGTTGACGCTGTTCGAAGCGAACTCGACGTCGCGCTTGAGCTCGGAGTGCGCGTCGAGGAGTTTGCCGCCCACGGCAATGGCGTCAGCGTGCTCGGCAGGCGGGGCACGCAGGTACTCGACGAACGCGGCATCGCGCTAATCGGCGCGGACGGGATCTGGTCGACGATCGCCGCGCGATTGCGTCGTCAGCAGCCTCCGACCTTCCGGCACCGCAATGCCTGGCGCGCGCTTGTTTCCGCCAATTCCCTGCCGGAAGAATTCCGTCAACCATTCGTGCATCTCTGGCTCGGCGACAACGCGCACCTCGTGCACTATCCGGTCAAAGCTGGAAGGCTTGTGAACATTGTTGGCATTGTCCATGACGAATGGAACGGTGAAGGTTGGTCGGCGGCGGGTGACCGCAATGAGATCCTGCGGCATTTCTCGCGCTGGGCATGGTCGGAGAAGGCCCGTGCGATTGTCTCAATTCCTGATCGCTGGCTGAAATGGGCCCTCTATGATCGCAAAGATCCCTTTCGGGGCGCCAAAGTCCCGGTGACGCTTATTGGGGATGCCGCCCACCCGATGCTGCCGTTTCTCGCACAAGGTGCGAGCATGGCGATCGAGGACGCTGCGGTCGTTGCCGATACACTTGGAAAATATCTTGACGATCCAACTGATGCGTTGAGGGCTTACGAAGGCGGACGTTGGCACCGCACCGCCCGTGCCCAACAACTCTCTCGCCGCCAGGAACGAATTTATGGGCTGACAGGCCCGGAAGCGCTTCTCCGGAATCTGGCCATGCGGGCAATGGGCGGAGATAAGCTGCGCGCACGCTACGATTGGCTTTATAGTTGGCGTCCACCCCAACGCTAGGGTCCATGATCGCGAGAAACAGAAATCGGTTAAAAACGATCAAGCCCAACAAGAGTGTATTCAAGCATGATGTTTCCCTCGACCGTCGCGGGCAGCCTGCCAAAACCATCCTGGCTCGCCGAGCCGAACAAGCTGTGGCCGCATTGGCGTCAACAAGGTGATGAACTGGCCAGAGCGAAGCTTGACGCCACTTTGCTTGCAATCAAGTGGCAAGAGGATGCCGATATCGACATCGTTTGTGACGGCGAAATGTCCCGCCAGCATTTTGTGCACGGATTTCTTGAGTTCGTCGATGGGATCGACTTTGCGCACAAGGTCGAGATGGGGATTCGCGGCGATCGCTACAAGGCAATGGTGCCGGTGGTGCGCGGAGAATTGAAGCTCAAAGGCCGCGTTCATCAGGCAGAGGCACGTCACGCCCGCACGCACACCAGACGCAAACTCAAAATCACGTTGCCTGGCCCGATGACAATATCGGATACGATTTCTGACTCTCACTACGGCGACAAGATCAAGATGGCGATGGCATTCGCCGACTTACTCAACATGGAGGCGCGCGCCCTTGAAAAAGACGGCGTCGACGTCATCCAGTTCGATGAGCCGGCCTTCAACGTGTTCATGGGTGACGTTGCTGGATGGGGAGTTGAAGCGCTTCACCGCGCTATCGATGGGCTCAAATGCACCACCGCCGTGCATATCTGCTACGGTTACGGGATTAAAGCTAATATCGATTGGAAAAATTCACTCGGAGATGAGTGGCGGCAATACGAGGAGATTTTCCCCGCGCTTGCCAAAAGTCGTATCGGTCAGGTCTCCGTCGAATGCATCAACTCTCACGTTCCCCGGAAACTCTTGTCACTGCTTGACGGCAAGGACGTGTTGGTCGGCGTCATCGATGTGGCGACCGACCAGGTCGAAACACCGACTCAAATCGCACAGATCATCGGCGAGGTGATGAAATTCGTGCCGAAGGAAAGAATTGTAGCCTGCACCAATTGCGGCATGGCCCCGATGCGGCGCGAAATCGCCGAGGCGAAATTGATAGCGTTGGGCCACGGGGTAGCATTGGCACGGCAGAAGTACGCGTAAGCCAATCCGTTTGTATTACCGGGCCGCCCGTCCCATCACGTCCATCAACTCGGCGACTTTGCGGCGCTGATCGGTCTTATTGCCGCTTTTGATGGCGTGGTCGACGCAATGCGCGACGTGGTCGCGCAGGATCTCCTCCTCGACCCGGCGTAACGCGGCGCGTACGGCACCGATCTGCGTAACGATGTCGATGCAATAGCGGTTGGCCCCGACCATGCGGGCAAGGCCTCTTACCTGGCCCTCGATGCGGCTGAGGCGTTTGAGGGTTGCCGCCTTGCTGTCTTTCGCCATGACGTCTATATACCCCTAGGGGGTATTGTATGCAAGGCGCAGTGGTGGCGGCAAGACATCATCCTCGCCCGTCTGAGAATGGGGCAATCGATCCCGTCTGTGGCATGACGGTAGATCCTCATACCGCCAAGCACCGCACCGACCATCAGGGTCACACGTACTATTTCTGCTCTGCCGGTTGCCGCACCAAATTCGTTGCAGACCCGCAAAAATATCTAGGCGAACGCCAACCCGATCCGGTGCCGGAAGGCACCCTCTACACCTGCCCGATGCACCCGGAGATCCGCGAGTTCGGTCCTGGGGCATGCCCGATCTGCGGAATGGCGCTTGAGCCTGAAGTCGCGACGGCCCAAACCGGCCCGAATCCCGAGCTGACGGACATGACGCGCCGCTTCTGGGTCGGCCTCGTGCTGACGCTCCCTGTTTTTATCCTGGACATGGGCGCTCACCTCTTCGGCACGCACAATTGGGTCGGGCCGAAACTGTCGAACTACGTCCAATTCATCTTCGCGACGCCGGTAGTGCTATGGGCTGGCTGGCCTTTCTTCGTGCGCGGCTGGCGATCGCTCGTCACGCGCAATCTCAACATGTTTACATTGATCGCCATGGGCAGCGGAGTTGCCTATGGATTCAGTCTCTTTGCGACCTTTGTGCCAGAAATCTTCCCGGAAGCACTGCGCGGTCATGACGGCACACCGGCTTCCTATTTCGAAGCGGCGAGCGTCATTACCGTTCTGGTCTTGATGGGCCAGTTTCTGGAATTGCGCGCGCGCGCAGCCACATCCGGCGCAATTCGCGCGCTCCTTGATCTTGCGCCCAAAACCGCACGCCTTGTGAAAGACAACGGCACCGACAAAGACATTCCGCTCGAAGCGGTCCAAGTCGGTGAGCGATTGCGCGTGCGACCTGGCGACAAGGTGCCCGTAGACGGGATTTTGTTGGAAGGCCGTTCGACACTCGACGAATCCATGGTGACCGGGGAATCGATGCCGGTCACAAAAGAAAAAGATTCGCATGTGACTGGTGGCACGCTCAACAAAAGCGGAAGTTTCGTCATGGTGGCCGAGAAGGTTGGGCGCGATACGTTTCTGTCGCAGATCGTGCAAATGGTCTCATCAGCACAACGCAGTCGCGCGCCAATCCAGCGCGTAGCCGATCAGGTCTCGGCCTGGTTCGTGCCGGGGGTAATCGTAGTCGCGCTGAGCGCCTTTGGCGCATGGCTGATCTTCGGACCCGAGCCGCGCATAGCATATGCGCTCGTGGCGGCAGTGAGTGTGCTGATCATCGCCTGTCCCTGCGCTCTCGGCCTTGCGACGCCGATGTCGATCATGGTCGGCATTGGCCGCGGCGCGCAGGCCGGCGTCCTGATCAAGAACGCCGAAGCATTGGAGCGCATGGAGAAGGTCGACACGCTTGTCGTCGACAAAACCGGCACTCTCACTGAAGGAAAGCCAAAGGTTGTGGCCGTCTTTTCTGCGACATTTGATGAAGGCCGGATCCTTCAGTTGGCCGCAAGCATCGAGCGCAACAGCGAACATCCTTTGGCTGACGCAATTGTAGCCGCCGCAGCCGAGCGCAATCTCGAGATTTTTCCCGTTCGCGAATTTGACGCTCCCGCCGGCAAGGGGGCTGTCGGTATTGTGGAAGGCCAAAGGGTCGCGCTCGGTAACGCGAAATTTCTTGACGAGCTGAATGTCGACACATCAACCCTTTCTGCGGACGCAGACCGCGCACGTGCGGACGGCGCAACCGCGATTTTTGTCGCTTTCGACAGCAAGCCCGCAGGGATCATTGCCATTGCCGACCCGATCAAGGAGACGACGGCAGCCGCGTTGAACGCACTCGCCGCTGACGGTATCCGGGTCGTTATGTTGACGGGCGACAACAGGACTACGGCCCAGGCCGTCGCCCGGCGTCTCGGCATCGCAGAGGTGGAGGCAGACGTCCTGCCCGATCAGAAGTACGCGGTTATCGAGCGGCTTCGGCAGGAAGGCCATCTCGTCGCCATGGCTGGTGATGGGGTCAATGATGCGCCGGCACTGGCTGCCGCCGACGTCGGCATCGCCATGGGTACGGGGGTCGATGTGGCCATCGAAAGCGCAGGCATCGCGCTACTCAAGGGCGACCTTGCGGGTATCGTAAAAGCGCGCACGCTGTCGGCGGCGGTCATGCGCAACATCCGACAGAACCTGTTTTTTGCTTTCGTTTACAACGCCGTCGGCGTGTCCGTCGCTGCCGGTGTGCTTTATCCCGTTTTTGGCGTGTTGCTCTCGCCTATCATTGCGGCAGCCGCGATGGCGCTGTCGTCGGTCAGCGTCATTGGTAATGCGCTGCGGCTGCGAGCGGTTACGCTTTAGCCGCGCTAGTAAACTGCCAGATATTTCAGCAGCGAAAGAACGCCGATGATGATGATGATTACACGCACGATTTGCTTCGCCCGACCGTCGATCGGCAACATATTGATCAGATAAAGCACTAGAACGATAACTAGGAACGTTATGAGAATGCTGATTAAAATGCTCATACGAGCCCCCATGTGGTGCCACGGCTGTGGCGGGTTCCACGCCAACAAGTTCCATCCAGTCGAAAAGTTCCAAGCAACCCCTTTGGCTCAACGGACCGCGTGATCGCTGGTCCGCAAACTCGCCGGAACTCCCGCGGGCATAGACTTGCAATTCTTGTCCACCGCAGCTTTGCGAAGCTGGGTCATCTCGCCACGTAACTGAACATATTCCGGACGATAGGCGACGTTGCTGGCCAACTGTCCGCCCGTGCCAGATCCGGCCTTTGCGATCAGGAGTTCAAGTTCATGTTGACGATTAACATTGTTCTGCACCGCCGTTGCTAATTCGGTGCAGCTGTAAAGGACATATCTATCCGGCTCGACAAGAAACCGCCCCATACTATCTTCAGATGCACACCCCGAAACCGAAAGGACCGCGGCCGCGGCAATCATTATCCGATACGTCCACGTCCGAGTCATTGCCATGCGGTTACCAAGCAAATTTGGCATTGCGGTGGTGCGAGTATGCGAGTGGGTACTTACTGCCGAAGAATCCGATCCAGTTCGGCGGCGATGGCAAGGGCCGATGGGGTGTCGGAATGCACACAAACCGTCGTCGCTTTGACAGGAATGTCTTTGCCTGTAGTTGTGGTGACCGCGTGTTCTTTAATCACCCGCAGCACTCTTTCTGAGGCCTTGGCGGGGTCGACCGCGGCGTGTACCCGGCTGAGTATCAAATCACCGTTACCATCATACTCAAGATCCGCGTAAAATTCAGGAATAAGTTCGACGCCTTTTGCACTGTACGCCGTTTCCTGCGCCGTGAAAGCCATGCCGAGAATTGGGACCCCAAACGGAAGCACGGCGTCAGCGATCGCCGCTGCAATCCTTTCATCGCGAGCGGCCATGCCGTATAGCGCTCCATGCGGTTTGACATGATTGAGTGGTACGTTCTCGGCGCGGAGAAAGGCTTCCAGCGCCCCGATTTGATAGGTAACGAGGTCGGTCACTTCCGCTGGCGAGATGACCATTGCTCTGCGTCCAAAGCCTTGCAGATCAGGTAGCGATGGGTGAGCGCCCACTTTCACGCCGTGCTTTCTTGCCAAGCGCACTGTTGCGCGCATCGTTGTCGGATCAGACGCATGGAACCCGCACGCGACATTCGCAAGATCGATGTGAGGCATCATCGCTGCATCATCACCAAGTCGATAAAGGCCAAAGCCCTCGCCCATGTCGCAATTGATCGTCAGTCGCATAAACTAGGCCTCGCTCAATCACTGAAATAATTTTGTGGTGCGGACGGAGGGACTCGAACCCTCACGGCAATTTTGCCAAGGGATTTTAAGTCCCTTGCGTCTACCATTCCGCCACGTCCGCGTGGTATTTCGCTCACCGCGCCGGCGCGCGGCGGTGAAGCACACGCGGCGGCGTTTCAAACTATTCCGATAACACGTGCCCCCAGGCCGACTGCCAGTCTTTGCCGCCGGCATCAGTCACCTTGCCATCTTTCTCGAAAAATTTGTTGGGCACCTGAAAGATCGCGATCATGGTCCCGCCGTTTGGACACCACGCTTCATGCCGGCTACCTGCCGGACGCCAGACGAATTCACCAGGACCGACCTCCAGGCCGGCGTCGGGGCCTGCCTTGTCCACCAATGATCCTTCAAGCACGTAAGTTTGCTCGATCAGAACATGCTCATGGTCAGGCAGGGTCGCCCCCGGCTCCATCTTGATCAAGACCGTCGCGAGACCACTTTTGGCGTCAAACAGCAAAGTCTTCGTCTGGCAGCCTGGAAAACGCATTTTCTCCCATGTCAGTTCCTGTGGGCGCACGTAATGCGAGCGCTTGTCATCGAGCGCCTTGGCATTCTGGGTGTTCGGCTTGACGTTCATTGATGTTCTCCCACGGGCGGGGCGTTTTCCGATGTTGCCCAATGGTATACCCGAAATCGAGATCAATTGCTCAACTTGATATTGGCCTGCTCTACAATCTTCCCGAATTTCGTACGTTCGGATTCCACAAAAGCTTTGAACTCGGCCACTTTCATCGGCTTCGGCACAATGCCCTGCGGCAGGAGCTTACCCGCAATGGCCGGGTCCTTGAGCGCGGTATTTACGATCCCGTTGAGCCGCTCGACAATTTGTGGCGGCGTCCCGGCGGTACCAAACATTGCGAACCAATTCAGTAACTCATACCCCGCAAGACCCGGCGCGCCTTCGCGCAGCGGCGCAACATCGGGCAACTGCGGCATCCTCTCGCGCGATGTGACTGCCACGGCGCGCAGATTGCCTGCCGATATCAACGGCAATGCCGCCGCGAGACTTGAAAAGCTCATTGTCACCGCGCCAGTCGCAACATCCGTTACCGCTGGCGCAGAGCCGCGATAAGGCACATGCAGCACCTGGATTCCTGCCATGGTGTTCATCAATTCACCGGCGAGTTGTTGCGGATTGCCAATTCCGGACGAAGAGAAGGACAGTTTGCCGGGATTGGCCTTTGCGTAGTCGACCAACTCTTTTGGGTTGTGTACGGGTGTTGCCGACGCCACCACGACCACGCATGGCACGCTGCCGATCATCGCAATCGGAACCAGTTCTTTAACCGGGTCGTATGACATCCGTTCCTTAAACAGGAAATGATTGATGGCGACTTCACCCGACGCCGCCATCAGTAAAGTGTAGCCGTCAGGGCTTGCTTTCGCGACTGCGCCTGTTGCGAGCATGGCACTCGCACCCGTGCGGTTCTCAATGATAATCGGCTGCCCAAGTGCAGACTTCATTGGATCTTGTAGCAGCCGGGCGACGATGTCGACGCCGCCGCCGGCTGCATAGCCGACGAGAATGTGCACGGGCTGACTAGCATAGTTCAGTTGAGCGCCTGCTTCGGGAGTAGCGGCGAGCGCCACAGCGCCAGTTAGCAAATGGCGGCGTGTCAGCATTTCCTTCCCTCCATTTTGTTGTTAATCGCCGCCTTCACGGATCGGCGGTTGGAATGCAAGACCGGTGTCCCATGGAAAATAAATCCAGGTGTCCTGCGACACCTCGGTGATAAACGTATCAACGACAGGCCGACCCATCGGCTTGGCATAGACCGTCGCAAAATGGGCTTCCGGCAAAAGATCTCGCACAACGCGCGCTGTCTTGCCGGTATCCACCAGATCGTCGACGATCAGCACACGTTTGCTTTGCGAATGCAGCGAGGTTATTTCGGCCGCGATACCTTTGAGCACAGAAAGCTCGCCCTGATTCTTGTAGTCTCGATAGCTCTGAACACATACCGTTTCGATCATCCGAACATTCAGTTCACGCGCAACGATTGCGGCCGGCACCAGACCGCCGCGGGTAATGCAGACAATCGCCTCGAATGGTCCAGCGTCATGCAAACGCCACGCGAGCGCACGCGAATCACGATGGAATTGGTCCCATGAGACGGGGAAGATCTTTTCCGAGCGCGGCGCAGTGGTGGGATTCGGATTTGCCATCGATTTCTTGATAACTAACGTGCCATCCCCAGTTGCGATTTTACCTTTACCAACATCGTTTCGACTTCTGATTTCACGATCGCAAGGGTATCCGCGTCACGCGAGCGCACAACGATGTTTGTGTTCGGACCCTGCTTCTCGTCAATGAACGGATAGCTCCCGATAATTGCTTCGGGATGCGCCTTCGCGATTGCGCCCAGGGCCGTTCCCACGTCGCCTTCCTTGGCGTCGGCACGAATTGTCTCCGACAGTAACTTGGTGCCCGTTTTTAGTTTCGGCGCCACCTCATCGAGCATGGCTTGCATTACCGCCGGAATGCCGGCCATCGTAATGACATTGCCGATCCGGAAGCCAGGGGCCCCCGACACCTTGTTCGCAACCAGCATTGCGCCGCGCGGGATACGCGCCATACGCAAGCGTGCATCGTTGAGTTCACCGCCGGTCTTAGTCAGCCGCTCCTTTAGGATCGCCACCGCCTCGGGATGCAGATCTAGAGTGACTCCGAAGGCTTTCGCTACGCAATCCGCGGTAATGTCATCATGGGTCGGCCCGATTCCGCCGGTGGTGAAAACGTACACATATTTTGCACGCAGGCTGTTGAGCGCATCAACGATCGCCGACGCATCATCGGAAACAACTCGGACTTCCTTGAGGTCGATTCCAATGGCGGTGAGATAGTCGGCGATATAGCCGATGTTCTTGTCCTTAGTCCGACCCGAGAGGATCTCGTCTCCAATCACCAGCACGGCAGCGGTGACGATGTCGGGCCTGGTATTCATCGGTTTGACCTTATGAGCACGCAGAAGACGTAGCGTGGCCCCAGAACTCGCTCAAGCCAGCGGCTTGTTTTATCGCCCATTTATTGAGCAACCAGCGCATCCATTGGTCCGCCTGTTATCTAACCTGAGGTTTTTGTTACGCTTTTGAATGGCCTGAAGCTTGCAAAGTCAGAATATGGAAAGCTGGAACGGCTTAATAGAACCGGCTTTTGCGTAACAAGCAGCTGAGCGGTGGGGACCAGAATGATAGCCGCCTTCGATGAAATGAAGGGACAGGATGGTGGCGTGCGACCAGCCTATGGTGAATTATCGCGTTGGCTACAAGAAGTCCCACCTGACGTGCTCGATTACCGGCGGCGTGAGGCGGAGCTAATTTTCCGGCGCATCGGCATTACATTTGCGGTTTATGGCGAAGCCGACGCACAAGAGCGACTGATCCCATTTGACGTTATTCCACGGATCATTTCGGCCGCTGAGTGGCGCCTGGTCGAAGAGGGCCTCACACAGCGTGTCAATACACTCAACGCGTTTTTGAAGGACATCTACGGCGCACGTGAAATTTTGCGCGCTGGCGTGATCCCCGACGATCTTGTGTTCCGCAATCCGGCCTTTCGTCCGGAGATGAGCGGACAGACGGTACCGCACAATACTTATGTGCATATCGCCGGTATCGACATCGTGCGGGTCGATGCCGAAACGTTCTACGTCCTTGAAGACAATGCACGCACGCCTTCAGGCGTTTCTTATATGCTGGAAAACCGTGAAATCATGATGCGGCTGTTTCCAGAATTATTTTCGCGTCATCGTATAGCGCCGGTTGAGAACTATCCCGACGAACTTCTCGGTACGTTGACATCGCTCGCGCCACCATCAGCCACAAGTGATCCGAATGTCGTCCTCCTTACGCCTGGCGTATTCAATTCAGCCTACTACGAGCATTCATTTCTTGCGGACAAGCTCGGCGTCGAGCTGGTCGAGGGCCGTGACCTCTTCGTCAAGGACGAAGTCGTGTACATGCGCACTACCCAGGGGCCTCAACGCGTCGACGTCATTTATCGGCGCATAGATGATGACTATCTGGATCCCCTCACCTTTCGTCCTGATTCCGTTTTGGGCGTTCCAGGATTGATGTCGGCCTATAAGGCGGGCAACGTGACACTCGCCAACGCGGTCGGCACCGGCATCGCCGACGACAAGGCCGTTTACAGCTTCATGCCGGCAATTATGAAATTTTATCTCGGTGAAGAGCCTGTTCTCAAAACTGTGCCGACCTGGCGCTGCCGTGAAGATGAGCATCTCTCGTACGTTCTTGACCATTTACACGAACTAGTAGTGAAGGAAGTGCATGGCTCCGGTGGCTACGGTATGCTGATCGGCCCGACGGCCAGCAAGATCGCAATCGAGCAGTTTCGCGCCAAACTGCGGACCTCGCCGAAAAATTTCATTGCTCAACCGACACTGGCACTTTCCACGTGTCCTACCTGCGTCGAGCAAGGTGTGGCACCGCGCCACGTCGACCTGCGGCCGTTCGTTTTAAGCGGCCGTGACCGCGTGCGGATTGTGCCCGGCGGACTGACGCGAGTCGCGTTGACGGAAGGCTCACTTGTCGTCAATTCAAGTCAGGGCGGCGGTACTAAGGACACTTGGGTGTTGGACGGCTGAAAATGCTCTCGCGCACCGCCGACAACCTTTATTGGCTTTCGCGTTATGTTGAACGTGCGGAATATCTTGCACGGATCCTGGACGCCACGCAGCGGCTTTCGGCGTTGCCCCTTGCCTACGTCGGCGCCAGCAATGAATGGGAGTCCGCGGTCGCGACCGCCGGCTGCGCCAAGGCATTTTTCAAGCTCTACGACGAGGCTAATGAAACCAATGTCACCGATTTCCTCGCATTCTCCACCGCCAATTCGTCGTCGATCCGGTCGTGCTTTGAACTTGCGCGCGGCAACGCACGTGCGGTGCGCACCGCACTCACCGTGGAAATGTGGGACGCGATCAACCGCACCTGGCTCGAACTCAAACGCTACGGCAATGGTCCGACGTCGCGAGAGGAATTATCGCGTTTTCTGCGCTGGGTGCAGGAGTCCTCGCTCCGGTTTGACGGCTCAGCCTACCGCACCATGCTACGCAATGATGCCTACTGGTTTTCGCGGCTTGGAGTTTATGTCGAGCGCGCCGACAATACGGCGCGCATTCTTGACGTGAAGTATCATCTGCTATTGCCGGAGAATGAGCGTATCGGCGGTCCTCTCGATTACTTCCAGTGGGCGGCGATCTTGCGCTCTGTCTCTGCTCTTACCGCCTATCACTGGGTCTATCGGGACAGCTTAAAGCCCTGGCTGGTTGCAGATCTGCTGATTTTGCGTGACGAGATGCCGCGGTCGCTCGCCTCGTGCTACGAAGCGATTGTGCGCAATTTGGATTCACTCGCCGGCGCCTACAATCGACCAGGGCCTGCCCAACGTCAGGCGCGTGGAATACGTACGCGACTGCAAAACAGCCGTATGGATGGGATTTTTCAACGCGGGCTCCATGAGTTCATTGGTGAATTTATTGGTGAGAACAACCACCTGGGCGCGTTGATCACGGGCCAATTCCTGGCGTGAGCGCACCAATGATCCTCAGGCCTTGTTCAAGTCATCCACGTCTTTAATGTAAGTGCAATGCGTCTTCGCATCGCCCACGCAACCACTTACTCCTATGGCACGCCACCCTCTGGCGTAACGCAACTGTTGCGACTAACCCCGCGCGACCATGAAGGTCAGCATGTTATATCGTGGCGTATCGATCTGTCGGAGAATTGCCTGTTGCATCAACATGAGGATGCTTTCGGAAATATCATCCACTCGTTTACAGCCGATGGCCCGTTCAACGAATTGACCGTCGAAGTGGCCGGCGAAGTCGACACCCAAAATACAAATGGCCTCGTGAATAACGCGGTCGAGCGGTTCCCACCACAGTTCTTTCTGCGGGAAACGCCACTGACGCAAACTGACGGTGCTATCGTCGATTTCGCCGAGACAATACGCGCCAACACAAACGGTGATACCCTGATGCTGTTGCATGCGTTGCTTACGGCACTCAACCGTGAGATCGTTTTCGATACCGATCCGACCCACCCTGCCACTACCGCTGCGGAAGCGTTTTCACTACGGCGCGGCGTTTGTCAGGACATCACGCATATTTTTGTCGCGGCCGCTCGATCGCTCGATGTACCTGCACGCTATGTTGGTGGACACTTTCACCGCGCCGATGGTGTCACCGCACAGGACGCCGGTCACGCCTGGGCGGAAGCGTATGTTGAGAATCTTGGCTGGGTTGGCTTTGATCCGACCAATGGCATTTGCATAACCGATGCTCACGTTCGAGTGGCTAACGGTCTGGACTATCTCGGCGCAGCCCCTGTGCGCGGCACACGATTCGGCGGCAGCGGGGAAAATCTTACGGTTGCGGTGCGCGTCGAGCAGGCGCAGCGACAGAGTCAATCGTGATGGATTGCCCAATGGGCCATAGCCTCGCTATAAAACTGTTCCCATTATCGAGAAAATGACGAACTCCATGACTTATTGCTGCGGGATCCTCGTAAGTGCCGGCCTCGTGATGGTCGCCGATACGCGTACCAATGCCGGTCTGGATAACATCTCCACCTTCCGTAAATTGCACGTTTATACACAACCCGGCGAACGCATCATGGCTATCGCCTCGTCCGGAAATCTGTCGCTGAGCCAATCGGTACGCTCGACATTGACCGAAGGGGTCGAAAATCCTGAAACGGGCGAGCTCGAGACATTAATGAATGCCCCGACAATGTTCCAAGCCGCGCAGCGCATCGGTCGCACAATTCGCAGTGTACAAACAGCGGAGGGAAAAGCCCTCGACGCAGCCGAGGTCGATCACGAGGTCGCGTTTTTGTTTGGGGGCCAGATCAAGGGCAGCCGCCTCCAATTGTTTATGATTTACTCTGCAGGCAATTTCATCGAGTGCACGACTGACACGCCTTATCTTCAAATCGGCGAACACAAATATGGCAAGCCTGTGCTCGATCGAGCTATCAGTTTCGACACCGATCTCTATGATGCGCTTAAAATTGGATTGATCTCCATGGACTCAACCATGCGCTCGAACTTGGGTGTAGGGTTGCCGATCGACATTTTGGTCGTGCGGAGAGATTCCTGTAGTTCAGACGTGAACTATCGTATCGAGCCTGGGGAACCCTATTTCCAGGACCTGCGCGAGCGCTGGTCGGCCGCCCTTCGCGCCGCACATATTTCGATCCCGCGCCCACCTTACCGCAGCTCAACGTGAGCGTTTAAGGGGCCGAAATGCCGGCAAATTTCCAATTGATTAATTAAGCAATTTAGGACGCGGACCATACTTTTACCGGTAGTTAATAGAGCCGGGCGAATTGCAGTTTGCCGCCCTTATCACCCCTAACAGGTTCGGTAAAACGAAAGCGAATAGCAAGTTTTGTCCCCTAGCTTTCGGGGCGAAAAGCCTAATGGGCAGGACGCTTTAAGGGATTCCAATCGTGCCGACTGTGGCTCGTCCGCGCGCTTCCGATGAGCGGCAATACACCACTTGGGATCGCGCTCGGCTGAGCGTGGTCGTCCCCATCGGCGTTATTGTTGCCGTGGCAATCGTTTGCATCGTGGTCGCCGTACTGTCGTCTGCCCAGCGCGCCGACGTTGTTGCGGTCGACCATGAAAAGCAATTGTTCTCTCGCGCGCTTACGAATTACGGTGAGCGCGTATTGCGGGAGGTAGAGAGCGTCGCATCATCGGACGGAGCAATTCAAAATATTCGCCGCTCGTTTAATCCTGAGTGGGCAAAGCAGCGAATCGGAACGTGGCTAGAAACATATTTTCATCACGATTACGTCTTTATTTTCGATCGCAAGGACCAGCTGATTTATTCATTGGTCGGTCACCAACCAGCAGAAATGAAATGGTTTTTCGCAGCGGGCCCCGGTATCGCCCCGGTCATCGAATATATGCGCGGTCGCGATCCGAACCCGCATGGCGCGTTTCGTCTCAATCAAATGACATTGGCCGATACCGGGGCACACCAGCAAACAGCAGTCGTCCGTCAGCTGATGGGACGCCCTGCCGTAGTCGCGGCAGTGGCGGTTGGTCCCGCGGAAGAAACTCCCGGATCGGTTGATGGCATTCCTCCAATTATCATGTCTGTGAAATTCATCGACACCGATGCGCTTGCAAGCATCGCCGCGCAGCTGCGACTAACCAACTTGCGCAGGATCGAGCAGGATCCCATACCGGGAAGCGACCTCGCCTACGAACTCAACGGCCCCGATGGCAACGCCATCGCACGCTTTGCCTGGACGCCCAAGCAACCGGGAGCGGAGATCGTGCACAATGTGGTGCCTTTCATCGCGGTCGCCTTCACCGGTTTTGCGTTGCTGGCGGCATTCGTATTGCGCTACATGCGGCGGACCGCAGCGGCGATTGCGGCAGGCGAATCCCGCCTGCGTCACCTGGCGATGCACGATCCTCTTTGCGGTCTTCCCAATCGCATCTTTTTCGGAGAGCGATTGGAAGCCGTGATCGAAGAGGTTCGCGACGGCAGTGCGCCGGCTGCCGTATTCTACATCGACCTCGATCACTTCAAGGACGTTAACGATACACTCGGCCATCATGTCGGCGATGAACTGATCCGCAATGTCACGCTGCGCCTTTCGCACACTCTGCGCGGCGGCGACTTGGTCGCTCGCCTGGGTGGCGACGAGTTTGCGGTCATTTCCTCGATCGCTGGAGACAGCGAAATGATGATGGGGCTTTCACAACGAATTATCGCGGCGATATGCGCGCCGTATGCAATCAATGGGCAGAATATCATCATTGGCGCCTCGATAGGCATCGCAGTGATCGACAACAAGTGCGGCACTGCAACCGACATCATGCGCTATGCCGACATGGCGCTCTATCGGGCCAAGAACGAAGGTCGCAATCGCGCGTGCATCTATGATGCCGCGATGGACGCGGATCTTTCAAGCCGCAAGTTGCTCGAAGCGGACTTGCGGGAAGCGATCGAAAAAGACCGGCTGCAACTGGTTTATCAACCGGTCGTCAACAAAAGCGGCGAGATTGTTATTGGCGTCGAGGGGCTCTGCCGCTGGACGCATCCGACCCGCGGAGAGATCCCGCCAAGCGAATTTATTGCCATCGCCGAACACAGCGGGCTGATCATCGACCTCGGAAATTGGGTTTTGCGGCGTGCGTGCATTGACGGAAAGGCTTGGCCAGATTTGACGACCGCCGTCAATGTGTCGTCGCTTCAATTCCGCCGTATCGATTTTGTCGAGGTCGTAGAGCGCATCCTGAAAGAGACGCATTTTGATCCGGCCAAACTTGAATTGGAGCTGACGGAAAGCGTGCTGCTCGGCAATGTCGACACTGCGGAAGCGGCAATGCTGCGGCTTAAAGCGCTGGGGGTTCGGCTAGCCCTGGATGATTTCGGCACCGGCTATTCCAGCTTGCTCTATTTGCGCCGTTTCCCATTCGATAAGCTCAAGATCGATCGCAGTTTCGTGCGTTCGATCGAAAAAGCAGCCGACGCTGCGGCGATCGTCCATGCGATCGTGAGCCTCGGGCGCGGCCTCGGCATGCAGGTCACTGCGGAAGGCGTGGAAACAGCCGACCAGCAGCTATTCCTGCGCGCCGCCGGGGTACATTCCATGCAGGGCTTCCGCTTTGGTAGACCCGTGTCAGTCGCCGAGATCACCACACGACTGCAATCGCCCAAGGCGTTCGAGCAGATTGAAGTGCCGCTCGCGAGCTAGTTTTTTCCCGTCATAGCTGACGCGCTGCAACACCAGTGGTAGCGTGCGCGCGTTTTCATAATATGCGGGTCTCAAATTCCCGCGGGAAAGGACATCCGATGGCTGCGTCTACGAAAGTTGCATTGGTGACTGGGGCTGGAACGGGTGTGGGGCGCGCGGTTGCCATCGCGCTTGCCAAGGCCGGCTACAATCTTGTACTGGCGGGCCGCCGCAAGGAAATGCTCGACAAGGTATCCGGCGAAATCAACGCAACCGGAGCGCAAGCATTGGCGGTCCCAACTGATGTGTCCAAGCGCGAGTCGATTGTCGCGTTGTTCTCGACAGTTAAATCAACCTTCGGCCGCCTCGATGTGCTTTTCAACAACGCGGGAATTGGTGCGCCGCCGGTGCCGTTGGAGGATTTGCCATTTGAAACCTGGCAAAACGTCGTCGCAACAAATTTCACCGGGATATTCCTGTGTACCCAGGAAGCGATCAAGATAATGAAAGCTCAGTCGCCGCGTGGCGGCCGTATCATCAACAACGGATCGATCTCTGCGCATGCGCCCCGGCCTTTCTCGGTCGCATACACGTCGACCAAACACGCGGTCACCGGACTGACCAAATCCACCTCGCTTGACTGCCGGCAATACGATATCTGCTGCGGCCAGGTTGATATCGGCAATGCTATCACTCCGCTCACCGAACGCATGGCGACTGGCGAAGGCGTTCTTCAACCGGACGGCAGCAAGAGGATGGAGCCGCGCATGGAAGCCGACCATGTCGGTAACGCCGTGGTCTACATGGCAAGTCTGCCGCTCGACACCAACGTTTTGTTCATGACCGTCATGGCGAACAAAATGCCGTTCGTTGGACGCGGCTGATGGAAATGGAAGCACTCCACGCCTGGCATGAGTTTTATATCTTGCTGGGCACTGCGGGAGCCACGCTGCTTGCGCTGTTGTTCGTCGCCGTATCGCTTGGCACCGGCTTTCTAAGCAACAAAGATCAGCAAGGCACTCGTACGTTCATGAGTCCGGTTGTGATTCATTTCACCAGCGTGTTTTTTCTCTCTGCGGTGTGCCTGGTGCCCTCGCACGGGCCGGGTTTCTTTGCGACCCTGATCGGGACAACGGCGGTTATAGGTGTTGTGGTATCGATCGTCATTTCCGTATGGGTGATGCGCACCGAAATGACGCAATATCTTCCGGATTATTTCGCTTACGGGCTGCTGCCGGTCGGTGCGTATCTCGCGTTACTGGGCGCAAGCATCATGATCTATCTTGGACGGGATTACGCGTTCGAAGTGCTGGCCGGCGGATTGCTATTGCTTGCGATCGTCAACATCCGCAATGCCTGGGATCTCACTTTGTCGATGGTCCGCCGCCACGCCGGTAAACGCCCGTCGAACTAATCGAGTTTGCTTACCGTTACCTTGGTTCCTGTTCTCACCTTGGATAGCACCTTGACGCTGCTGAGTGCCTTGGCAAACACATTGCAAGGGCTGGCGAGCCGCGTTTCGTCGCCTTTGGAAATCGGCGTGCGGCCGAACCCGATCGCTATGGCCGGCCCCTGCGGCCAATAGGCGATTTCGCCAGGTGTGATTACAGCACGCGCATCGAACTCACGTGTGATGTTCACCGGCACATCGAAATAGATTTCCTCGCCCCAGGTCAGCACCGACGATGAAATCGGCAGCGCCGCCGAGATGGCTTTGGCGGTGGGCGTATCGAGCAGGTCCGCCGCGAGTTTGATTGCGCCGAAATCAAATTGAATGCGGGGCAACAGCGTGTCTCCTTCTCCTCGGCCGAATTCGTAACCCAAGGTTGCCGCGAGTGGAGCAACGAAACAAGGTAGCGGGGGAGTCCAATCTCAACTAGATTGCCGGCTCATGAAATCTAACGTTTCCAAGATCAACCCCAACCCGTTTACCACCCGGCCCGAGATTGAAGGGACTTTTGGCGTTGTTGCGTCCACCCATTGGATTGCAACTGCGGTCGGCATGGCGACCTTGGAAAAGGGCGGCAACGCCTTCGACGCTGCGGTCGCGACTGCTTTCACGCTGCAAGTGGTCGAGCCGCACCTCAATGGCCCCGGCGGCGATGTACCCGTGGTTCTCTATGATGTGAAACGCAATCGGCCCGATGTCGTTTGTGGTCAAGGGCCGGCGCCGCAAGCCGCAACGATCGCACAGTTCCGCCACCTGGGACTCGAACTGGTGCCCGGCACCGGTCTGCTGGCCGCCTGCGTTCCCGGCATGTTCGACACATGGATGCTGCTGCTGCGCGACTACGGCACAATGTCGCTTGCCGAAGTGCTGGCGCCCGCGATTTCCTACGCGTCTAATGGCCATCCGCTGGTCGAGCGTGCAAGTGCAACTATT
This sequence comes from uncultured Alphaproteobacteria bacterium, assembly GCA_963831275.1. GTDB lineage: Bacteria > Pseudomonadota > Alphaproteobacteria > Rhizobiales > Xanthobacteraceae > Pseudolabrys. The sequence continues at coordinate 108,223 of CAWHPN010000008.1, forward strand.
GCAATGGTCGCAAAGTTATTTCGAGAGCATTGGCTGACTTCTGCGGCAGTTTATTTGCCCCACGACAAGGTTCCCCAGCCCGGCGCGCTGTTTACAAATCGTACGCTTGCCGACACCTATGCTCGCATCGTGCGCGAGGGCGAAAGTATCGGGAACGACCGCGTTGCCCAAATTGAGCGGGCCCGTAAGACATGGTCCCAAGGCTTTGTTGCTGAGGCGATCGACAGGTTCTGCCGCACGCAAGAGGTGATGGATGTCAGCGGCGAACCTCATGGAGGGCTGCTCACGGGTGTGGATATGGCAGCTTGGCAAGCACATATCGAACCGCCCCTCACCTATGACTATGGCCGCTTCACCGTATGCAAGCCGGGCGTTTGGAGCCAAGGGCCGGTGATGTTGCAACAGCTGGCATTGCTGAAAGGCTTTGATCTCGACGGCCTGGACCCCTCCGGGCCGGATTTCGTTCACCTCCAGACCGAAGCCGCAAAGCTCGCCTATGCCGACCGCGAGACGTTCTACGGTGACCCGGATTTCGTCCGTGTGCCGATCGAGACGCTCCTGTCGGATCGTTATAACGCCGATCGTCGCAAGTTGATCGGCAAGCAGGCGTCACTTGAATTGCGGCCCGGCTCTGTCGAAGGATTCGGTGCGGTCGTTGAGATGCGCCGCGCTGAAGGTGCACGTTCTGCTGTCGGTGCACTTGGTGCAGGCGAGCCGACAGTCGGTCGCTTGGGTGAAGTCATCGGCGATACCGTGCATTTCGACATCGTTGACGCTGCCGGTAATATGGTGTCGTCCACGCCATCTGGTGGCTGGTTACAATCCTCGCCGGTCATTCCTGAGCTTGGCTTTGGCCTTGGCACGCGCGCACAGATGTTCTGGCTTGACGAGAAGCATCCCGCAGCGCTCGCTCCCGGCAAGCGGCCACGCACGACATTGTCTCCGACTTTAGCGTTGCGCGAGGGCAAACCTTATCTCGCGTGGGGGTCGCCTGGCGGCGATCAACAAGATCAGTGGACCACGCAATTTTTCCTGCGTCACGTTCACTCTGGCATGAATTTACAAGAGGCGATTGACGCGCCCGCCTGGCATTCGGAGCACTTCCCTATTTCGTTCTGGCCGCGAACGGCGCGGCCCGGCGTGCTCGTTGCCGAAGAGCGATTGCCCGACGCGACGATCACAGAGTTGCGCAAACGCGGCCATGAAGTAGAAGTCGGACCGCCCTGGTCGGAAGGCCGTCTGACCGCGGCTTCGCGCGTAGGACGACGGCGCCGCGCTGCGGCCAATCCGCGTGGTATGCAGGGCTACGCGGCTGGACGTTGAACGCTCGCGATGATGATTTGATGAGCCAGCACAGCTCATCTCTCGCAAAATTTTTGCATCAAGATTGGCAGCTTGATCGTCGCGCGCTCAATGCAGCCTGAACTCGCCATCGATCGTGTTGAGCTCTGCCGGCTTGATCAATTTGCAATGCGCGACCCGCACTGAGTGCAGCGGGCCTTCCAACTTTTCCTGCCAGAAGGCGAGGAAGCGTTGCAGCTCGGGAAATTCGGGGAAGAGATCGTAGTTCTGCCAGACGTAGGACTGCAGTAGCCAGCGATGGTCTGGGCGTCGATAAAGGATGTGGGCGGTCGTCAGGCCATACCCACTGACTTGTCTACGGAAAGCGTCTGAAACCATTCTGGTCCTCCGTCGACTCGGACTTAAAGTTTCCAGTTCCGGCGACCTCCATTGCAAGCCGAAAAGGTAAACATGTTGTTTAAAATCAAGGCAGTAGCAGCACAGGAGTATGCCTGCTAGCAGCCACGACGGCGCAGTTGATGCCGACCGGGGAAATAACCTGATCGGTCGAACCTGGTTCCGTTCGCTCGGCTGTTAACCATTGTTGCGACAGTTCTTTTCAGAATTGTTGGCACTCGTTCGAAATGAGTGCTAAAAATTCTCCCGCGCCCCTTGCGGGGAAAAAAATCGCTACCCATGTGGCGAGCAGGTGCTGGCGGGGGGACCAGCCAGCTACCAAAAGACCAAATTGTTCAATAATTTAGGAGGACTACCATGAAGTTTCGCCCGCTTCACGACCGCGTCGTCGTCGAGCGCATTGATGCCGAGGAAAAAACTGCCGGCGGCATCATCATTCCCGACACCGCCAAAGAGAAGCCCTCGCAGGGCGAAATCATCGCTGTTGGCCCGGGCGGCCGCGACGAGAGCGGCAAGCTGATCCCGATCGATCTCAAGGTCGGTGACACCGTGCTGTTCGGCAAGTGGTCGGGCACCGAGGTGAAGATCGACGGCCAGGATCTCCTGATCATGAAGGAGTCCGACATCATGGGCGTGATCGAAGGCGTTCGTGCCGCGAAGAAGAAAGCCGCCTAGCGCGATCCTGGTCCTGAGGAGCGCCCACAGGGCGCGTTTCGAAGGACGAGGGGCAACGATTAACAACTCATCCTTCGAGACGCCGCGCTGACGTGCGGTTTTTCAGGATGAGGACCGAAACCTGAAGGAAACGAAACAATGGCTGCTAAAGACGTCAAATTTTCAGTCGATGCCCGCGATCGTATGCTGCGCGGTGTCGATATCCTCGCCAACGCGGTGAAGGTGACGCTCGGCCCCAAGGGCCGCAACGTCGTGCTCGACAAATCGTTCGGCGCTCCGCGTATCACCAAAGATGGTGTGACGGTCGCGAAGGAAATTGAGCTCGAGGATAAATTCGAGAACATGGGCGCACAGATGGTGCGCGAAGTGGCGTCCCGGACTTCCGATACCGCTGGGGACGGCACCACAACCGCCACAGTGTTGGCCGCGGCGATCGTACGGGAAGGCTCCAAGGCGGTGGCCGCGGGCATGAACCCGATGGACCTCAAGCGCGGTGTCGATCTCGCGGTCGAAGCCATCGTGGCTGACCTGCAGAAGAACACCAAGAAAGTTACCTCCAACGAAGAGATCGCCCAGGTCGGTACCATTTCGGCCAACGGCGATACTGAGATCGGCAACTTCCTTGCCAAGGCCATGCAAAAGGTCGGCAACGAGGGCGTGATCACAGTCGAAGAGGCAAAGTCTCTCGAGACTGAACTCGACGTAGTCGAGGGCATGCAGTTCGATCGCGGTTACATCTCCCCGTACTTCATCACCAATGCCGACAAGATGCGGACGGAGATGGAAGATCCCTACATCCTCATTTACGAAAAGAAGCTCTCTGGCCTGCAGGAATTGTTGCCCCTACTCGAGTTGGTAGTGCAAACCGGCAAGCCGTTACTTATCGTGGCTGAGGACGTCGAGGGCGAGGCGCTTGCCACGCTCGTCGTCAACAAGCTGCGCGGCGGTCTCAAGGTCGCAGCCGTGAAGGCACCTGGCTTCGGCGATCGCCGTAAGGCCATGCTGCAGGACATCGCCATCCTGACCGGCGGCCAGGCGATCAGCGAAGACCTCGGCATCAAACTCGAGAACGTCACAATCTCCATGCTCGGCCGCGCCAAGAAGGTGATGATCGACAAGGAGAACACCACCATCGTCCACGGCGCCGGCAAGAAAGCCGACATTGAGGCGCGGGTGTCGCAAATCAAAGCGCAGATCGAGGAAACCACCTCCGACTATGATCGCGAAAAACTTCAGGAGCGGCTTGCAAAGCTTGCGGGCGGCGTTGCGGTTATTCGGGTCGGCGGCGCGACCGAGATCGAGGTGAAGGAGCGAAAGGATCGCGTCGACGATGCGCTGCATGCAACCCGCGCCGCGGTCGAGGAAGGCATCCTGCCGGGCGGCGGTGTGGCACTGCTACGTTCGGTCGAAGCGCTCAAGCGCCTGCGCCCCGAGAACGAGGACCAGAAGCACGGCGTCGAGATCGTGCGCAAGGCGATCCAGGCTCCGGCTCGCCAGATCGCGACCAATGCTGGCGCTGACGGCTCAGTCGTGGTCGGCAAGATTATGGAGAAGGACCAGTATTCGTATGGCTATGATGCGCAGGCCGGCGAATACGGCAACCTCGTCACCAAGGGCGTGATCGACCCAACTAAGGTTGTGCGTTCGGCGATCCAGGGCGCGGCGTCCGTCGCCGGCCTCTTGATCACCACCGAAGCTATGGTTGCCGAACTGCCAAAGAAGCAGAGCGCAGCTCCGGCTATGCCGGGCGGCGGCATGGGCGGCATGGACTTTTAAGCTGTAAGCCCAATGCGAGATGCAAAGGCCCGGGAGAAATCCCGGGCCTTTTTCTTGCGGGCAGAGTTTCATAAAAAGGAACGACCACACACGAAAAGGCGCGCGTTCATCCGGCGTCGCCTCGTCGCAGTGGCCGTCGTGGCGACAACAATACACTTCGCCACTTGCAAATCATATTTATACGCCTGACATGACGGCAGCATGACAAAACAACAAGCCAGTATTTATGCGGGGATCGGAGGTTGGACCTACGAGCCGTGGCGCGGAGTTTTTTACCCCAAGGGCCTGCCACATTCGCGGGAACTCTCGTTTGCCGGCGAACACCTGACCTCGATAGAAATCAACGGCACCTTCTACAGGACTCAGACGCCAGCAACGTTCCGCAAATGGGCTTCCGAGGTGCCAGAGAAATTTGTTTTTTCGCTCAAAGGCCCGCGCTATGCCGTCAATAGGCGCGTGCTCAGGGAGGCCGGTGATTTAATCAAGCGCTTCCTCAACTCCGGCGTAACAGAACTTGGTCCCCGGCTTGGTCCCCTCCTCTGGCAATTCACGCCATATAAGAAATTCGACGAAGCGGATTTTGGCGGCTTCCTCGAACTGCTTCCCAAGACTTTCAACGGACACACGTTGCGTCATGTCGTCGAAGTTCGGCATGGCAGCTTCAAGACGGCGGCGTTCGTGGCGTTGCTGCAGCAATTCGATGTGCCTGTGGTGTTCGCCGAACACGGCACCTATCCGGCCATCGCAGACGTTAGTGGTGACTTTATCTACGCCCGATTGCAGAAAGGCGACGAGAAGCTCAAGGCCGGCTATCCGCCGAAAGCGCTCGATGCTTGGGCCACGCGCGCCAAGGCGTGGGCGCAAGGCGGCGAGCCGAAAGACCTACCACGCGTAACCAAGACCCCGACGAAAAAACAGCCACGCGATGTGTTCATCTATTTCATCCACGAAGCAAAGGTGCGAGCGCCAGCGGCAGCCATGGCACTCATCGAAAGACTGAAATGAAAGCAAGAGCGACCAAACCACGGCCGCTGTTCACGATAGGTTACGAGCAAGCCAAGCCTGCTGCAGTTCTCAATGAGCTCAAACGCGCGAAGGTCGACTTGCTTGTCGATACGCGCGCGGTAGCTGCGTCACGACGGCCAGGCTTTTCCAAACGTCAGCTCGCCGCTTCACTCGACGAAATCGGTATCGGCTATATCCATTTGCAGAAGCTCGGCACACCGGCGGAAGGACGCGCGGCGGCGCGCAATGGCGACTTCGCCAAGCTGTGGCGCATTTACGATAAACACATCAAGAAAGCCGAACCTCAGGACGCGCTCGGTGAGCTGGCCACGCTGATCAGATCAGGAAAACGTGTTGCCCTGCTTTGCTATTGCCGCGATCCGAAAACCTGTCACCGCAGTCGCATCGTGGCCAACGTCAGGAAACGCGTGCCGATCAAGGTTGATGACCTCATTCCACCCTTGTTCTAGCACAGTTTTCGAGAAGCTACTCAGCGGGCTGCGGCGCGCGGTGCTTACTCTCAACGCTGATGATCATGGCGACCAAGGCCAGTGTCGTGACGAATAGGAGCAGTGCGATGACGGCATTGACGCCAAGAACAAGCGCAAAGCCTCCGTTTTCATGCAGCAATGAAATCATGCCGATCGCCGCGCCGGCGCTGACAAACAGCAAGAAATAGCGCACCGCATAGACGCGGCCGCGCCAGGCGTCAGCAGTGTAACGCGCCATGATCATGTCGTTGACTGTGACCTGGCCATAGATCGCGGCAATCGCGATAGCAAGCGCAATCAGAAGCGCGACACCGCTGGCATAGGCGGCCCACAAATTGCCGAGGAAGCCGATCCCAGTAACGATTGCGAATATCACATGTGGTGGAATCCATTCGACCACGCGCCCGACCGTGAGTTGCGCAAGCGCTCCGCAAACCAGCACAGCGGTTGCGATACTCCCGACGAGGACCAATGGCAAATCACTGGACAGACGTTCATCGACAATTTTTGGCAGCGCGATGGTAAGCACGTTGAAGGTCAGACCCGCGCTCAAAGCGATCACGATAAACAGCCCGAACAGCACGAAAGCAAGATGAGGCGTCAGCCGCACCGCCGGCGCAGACTTGCGCGTCTTGGCGTGATGACGATCGTCGGGCGTAAGCCAGAGATAGATGATCCCGGTAGCGACCAGGATCGCTGCGGGAGCGAAAAAAGCGGCGCGCCAGTCAATCCATGTGGCAAGCGCCGCGCTAATCCCGGCAGCGAGTGACACACCGAGATTCCCGCATACCCCATTGAATGCGAGCGTGCGTCCGCGCGCATTTGATGCCTCGATCAGCATCGCCATGCCGACCGGATGATAAATCGCCGCAAATATGCCAAGCGCGAACATGGCGGCGGCGAGCGCGGTGAGGTTGGGTGCAAGGCCTGCGCCGACAAGCGATAGACCGCAGCCAATGTAGAACGCCGCCATCATATTGCGGCGGCTCCAGCGATCGGCGAGCCAGCCAGCCGGCAGTGAAAATATCCCAAAGGCGACGAATGCAGTGCTCGATAACGCAATCAATTCGCTGTAGGAGCGCTGATAGACGACCTCAAGGCCGATCACGACCGTTGGGTAGATCAGCAGCACAAAGTGATCGAGCGCGTGCGCCCAGTTAAGGAAGGCGATCGATCGCTGGCGGGCCCGGTCTTCGGCGGTGCGGCTGGCGGGGGTAGCAGGCATCGGATTTCCATTCGGCAAGTGCAAGTCACGGATTGCATATACCCATTGATGGCCCTTGTCCTCGTCAACTGTCGCAACCCTCCCCCGCTTGGGGGACGCGATCACGCATGAGTTGTGAAAGCTTTGCTTTGCAATTGCGGAATTATTCAAGGGCTGGGTTTGGATGAGTTTTAGGAGGCGCGTTTGCGCGACGGCAATAGCTGTCGCGGCCTGTTCCTTTTGCTGTCTCGGAGCATCGGCCAGTCGGGCATCGGCTGGTGAGGCCGACGAGCCGCGCGTCATGTTGTTCTCCGGTCGCGACGCTTCGCTTTATGCCGGTTTCGCATATGCCGGAGTCGTGTTTGCGCCGGGCAGCTTCGAAAAAGATGGCGTGCTTTTGAAAGTTTTATTTTCGGGCGGCCTTTACGTCTACAACGCCCAAAGTTTCGGCGGCCAACAAGTCATCGCTCTTGAACAGCACGGGTCGATGTTGCCGGGCTGGCGGATCAAACGCGGCAATGCAGAATTCAAGTTTTTCTTCGGACCGGAATTTCAAAAGCATCGCTTCTGGCCAGATGACCTCACCAATCGCCTCCGCGGCAATTCGTTAGGACTGCGAATGGAGACCGAGCTTTGGCATGAACCGACACCTGACACATTGATCGCTGCGGACTTCTCGCTCTCATCCATCGCGGTGAACAACTCAGCCCGCCTGGGTTACGGCTGGCGCGTCCTCGAAGAGATGCTGGGCGGTGCGTATGTTGGTCCTGAAACACAATATTTTCGTTCTGACGGATATCGGCAATGGCGGTTGGGCGCGCACATCACCAGCATGAAGACTGAAGACGTCGAATGGTCGGCGGCTACAGGCTGGGCTATGGACTCACAAGGTCGTACCAGCCCTTATTTGCGGCTCAACGTCTTGAAACGACTTTAGTCGAGCGTGCGGCGAAACCTCGTGACGGCGACCGTCATGGCCACAAGCATCAGGACGAACAGCGCAGCCGCATCGTAGCGCAGATCCGCAACGGAAGATCCTTTTAGCATGACCGAGCGTACAATGCGCAGATAGTGCGTGAGCGGGAGCGCCTCGCCAACCCATTGCGCCCAGGTCGGCATGCCGGCAAAGGGGAACATAAAGCCAGACAACAAGATGTTCGGAAGAAAGAACATGATCGACATTTGCATAGCCTGCAGCTGATTCTGCGCTATGGTCGAAAAAGTGTATCCAACCGACAGGTTGGTAGCGATAAAGAGCGTGCTCAAGCCCGCCAGCACAAACAGATTGCCTAAAATTGGCACGCCGAACAGCAGCACTCCTATGCCGATAATCATTGTCGCCTGCACGAAGCCAACAATTATGTAGGGAATAATCTTCCCCAGCATGATTTCGACCGGGGTGATCGGCATTGATAAAAGATTTTCCATCGTTCCACGCTCGATCTCGCGCGTCACCGATAGCGCGGTAAAGATCAGCATGGTCATGGTCAATATCGTTCCAACTAGACCCGGCACGATATTGAGCTGCGTCAGACCAGCTGGATTGTAGCGCTGATGAGTCCTCACCTCGAACGGCAAAACGGCAGCGTCTGGCACCGCACGGTCGTGCGTGAGAGCATTTTGCACCACCTCTCCAAGCGTGCTAACGGCGGCGCTCGCTGCAACCGGATCTGTGGCGTCCGCTATCACCAGCATCGCCGGCTTGTCGCCACGTCGCACCGACCGCTCGAAATTTCGCGGTATTTCAATTCCAAACAATATCTTGCCGGATGCTAGCAACTCGTCGAGTTCAACCTCGCTGGTTGGCCGCTGGGTAACGCGGAAATAGTCGGTGTTTTTCAGCGCCGCCAGGATTGACCGGCCGAGATCGGTATTTTCCTGAAGCAGAACTGCGGTTGGCAAATGTCTCGGGTTCGTATTGATCGCATAGCCGAATAGGAGAAGCTAAATCAGTGGGATCATGATGATCATGGCGAAAGAAACGCGATCGCGTTTAAGCTGGATGAATTCTTTCACCAGGACGGCCAACGTCCGGCCCCAGAAATCATTGCCGGACACGCGGCGCGGAGCTTGCGCGGGTAAAAGGTGGGTCATTGGAAATTATCCCGAGCCTTGCTCATCAAATCGATGAATACGTCCTCGAGCGACGCCTGCGAACGCCGCCATTCAAACCCCTTTCGCTTTCGATAAAGCGCTATGGCGCTTTCAAGCTTATCCGCGTCGCGGCCGGAGACATGCAGGCTCGTGCCAAACGGCGCCACCATGTCTATACCGGCCTTGTTGTTGAGCTCTGTCGCAAGCGTATTGAGACCGTCGCCATTCTCCGAACTGACAACGTAAGTCGTCAGATGTGACGATTCGATCACCTGTTCGACCGTACCGTGCGCAAGCAATTCGCCGTACGCGATATAGGCAATCTCATGACAGCGCTCCGCCTCGTCCATGTAGTGAGTCGACACAAGAACCGTGAGGCCATCGGAAGCAAGCGCGTGTATTTCATTCCAGAATTCTCGGCGTGCCTTTGGGTCAACGCCCGCGGTTGGCTCGTCAAGCAGAAGGAGCTGCGGGCCTGGGAGCGTGCAGGCGCCAAGCGCCAATCGTTGTTTCCAGCCACCGGAGAGTTCAGCCGCCAGCTGTTGCTCACGGCCCGACAATCCAAGACGTTCGATCGCCGCCCGTGCGGCTCGAACCGGTTGCGCGAGGCCATAGATGCGGCCGATAAATTCAAGATTCTCGCGCACTGAAAGGTCCTGATAGAGGCTGAAACGCTGGGTCATGTACCCTACCTGGCGTTTGATCTTGTCCGTCTCGGTACGGATGTCATAACCGAGGCACGTGCCAGTGCCTTCGTCAGGGGTCAGCAAGCCGCACAACATGCGGATGGTGGTCGTTTTGCCCGAACCATTGGGACCAAGAAAACCGTAGATGGTGCCGCGTCTGACCTGCATGGACAGATTGCGGACAACCGCGCGGCCGTCAAATTTCTTCGTCAGCCCGTGAACATCGATCACAATGTCGGCGCCATTCATTTCGACGCCTCTTGCGGAAGGGTCACAGTTACGGGCTGACCGACCCGAAATTTTTCGGGATGTTCGGGCCGCGCTTCGATCAGAAATACAAGCTTGGCGCGTTCATCCATGCTGTAGATCACGGGTGGCGTAAATTCGGCACTTCGCGCGATAAAGCTCACTTTCGCCGTTAGCCCCTTCTCGCACCCGTCGCAGCTGACGCCCACTGTTTCGCCGAACTTGATTTCGGGCAGCGCGGCTTGGGGGGCAAAAAATCGAAACTTGAGGTTGCCCGGCGGCAGCAACGCGACGACTGGCCGTCCCGCCGGCACGGTCTCACCTGGGCGATAATAGATCTGCTCAACAGTCGCGTCGCCGGGGCTGTAGGCATTGCGGCGTGCCAGCCGTGTCTGCGACCAATCAAGGTTGGCCTTCGCCTGACGTAGCGCGGCTTCGGCGTCGTCGTAAGTCTTTTGGGTGCCTGCCGCCGATTTAAGAAGTTCTTTTGCCCGATCGAAGGTCTGCTGGGCATTGATAACAGCAGTGTTCCTCACAACGACGTCAGCTTTTTGCAGGTCATCGTCGACGGTGAACAGGATATCGCTTTTTTGCACGCGATCCCCCTCACGCACCTTTAGAGATTCAATGCGTCCCTGCTCGTCAGGCGAAACGAAAACGAGTTCGGCTTCGACCCAACCCTGCAAAGCGCGTTGGTTACTGTTGTCGCAGCCGGAGAGCGCGAGCGCAGTAAAAGTTGCGATCAGGGGTCTACTGAGTTTTCCAATCATTTTATCCGGCCCGGCGTGAACAAAAGCTCGACATGGGTTTTCATCATTTTGCGAACGTCAAGCGGCTCGAAACGTTCGAACAATCCGCTCCAAATGATCGCGACCAGACCCGGCGCAGCGATTATTTGTGGAAATTCGGCAAGTGCTTCCGGTACTTCGCCGCGTGCGGCGGCACGTCGCAACAGTGTGCGGACGGCTGAAATAATCCGTGAAAGAACTTCCTGGTAATAGAATTCTGCAAGTTTGGGAAAACGTCGGCCTTCCGAAATCATGAGGCGGATAACGTCCCTGCGCCTGGTTTCGTAGACCTCCCGCACGAACAATTCGACGATCTGGTCCGCCAAAGCAGAGAGTGGAGCGTCGGCCTGACCTAACGCCTCGATGGTACCGACCAGCGGAGTCAGCATGGCCCGCACCAACTCTTGGAACAGACTTTCCTTGTCTCGGAAGTAGAGATAGATCGTCCCTTTCGCGACGCCAGCGCGCCGCGCCACATCGTCGAGCCGGGCCGCTTCGAAGCCGCGGCTCGAAAACTCATCGAGCGCAGCGGACAAGATCGCGTCGCGGCGTTCGGCGCTGCGTGTCTTGCGAGAAGCACCCGCGGCGATAGCTGACGTCCGCGCAGCGCGCACGGCATGTTTGCGCCGCGTTGCTCGGCGCGTCGTTGATTTTCGGGCTCGGGGCGGACGCAACATATTGCACCAAACTGACTGACCGGTCAGTCATAATTTACGGCAAAATATCGCTTTCTGCAAGTACGAAATTCACTCGGAAGTTTAATGGTTTAGGAGAATCCGTACTAGCGGCGCTTCGGCGGCCCGCGCCGTATTGACGGCAACAAACATCAAGGTCGCGGTCGCCAATATCAAGGCCACGACCACGAGCGCGCGCATCATTGGCGCATAATTGTGGGCCATCACCCGTCCCTACCTGCGTCCTCGCCAGATAGGGGTGAGTTGGGTGGCCGATCAATGATTCGAATCTCAGGCGCGTTCGATTTCTGTCTTGACCGTCGAAAGCGACTCGGGCGTGTCCACATCGGTCAGTGCGGCCTCGCCGGCAACCGGCACTTCGACGACCGCCTCGGCATAATTGCCGATCAGGTGGCGGGCGCCTATGTCGCCCTGAATAGACATCAGATCTTGGAAAAACCGGCGCGACCAAACGACTGGGTTGCCGCGACGCCCATCGATGCTCGGCACGACCACCAGAGCGCCTCGGTCCGGATCGAAAGCGCCGACCAGGCGATCGATCAGTGCAGCATCGACCTGCGGCATATCGCCAAGACAGATAATCGCTGCATCGGCATCTTCCGGAACCGCGGAGATGCCGGCTTTGACCGAACTCCCGAGCCCTTCCAAAAAATCAGGATTGTGCACCAAACGAACCGGCAACCCCTTCAAGGTTGCTTCCACTTTGTCCCGCTCGTGTCCGGTAACAACGATCACCGGCTTTGCACGCGAGGCAATTGCCTGTTCGGCAGCAATGCGCACCAAGGGTTTGCCGCCAATTTCGGCAAGCATTTTGTTGACAGCACCCATGCGCGTGGAGCGGCCCGCGGCAAGCACCACCGCAGCAACACGACGCCCGCTCTGCGAGACACGCTCTTCGCGCGGCTGCGGCCGCGTGACGATTTCCATCAGAAGACCGCCAACCCCCATGCCGGTGATATCCCTACGCGTAACAGCAACGCCTGCTAGCAATCGCATCAGGACCCAATCAAAGCCGTTTTCCTTGGGGCTGCGCGCACAACCTGGAGCTCCCAATATCGTCTGTCCACGGGCACTCCCGATTAGCATCAGGTTTCCCGGGTCGACCGGCATACCGAAATGTTCGATTTCACCCCCCACGGCTTCGATTGCCGCCGGAATGACGTCCCGTCGATCCGCAATCGCCGAGGCACCAAACACGAGCACGAGCTCGGCACCGGCCTTGAGCAATTCATCGACCGCACGCGAGAGCGCGTCCTTTTCGTGCGCCACGCGCTTTTCGGCGATGATCCTTGCGCCAGCCGGAGCGATGCGCGCGGCAGTAATCTTCAGGGTCTTCTCGATGACTTTCGGCGACAGGCCCGGCAACAATGTCGATACCACACCTATTTTGCGCAACTTATAGGGCGCAACACGGATGACCGGCTTCGCTTTTGCCGCCGCCGTGACCGCCTTGTCGCGAGCCGTCCCCGATACAGCAAATGGGATGATTTTGACCGTCGCGATCATCTCGCCTTCCACCACCGGCTTGTACGCCGGTAGTGTCGCAACGGTGATCGCCTCATCGATACGGTTGAGTGCGTCAATGGCCGCCTTTTCGACAACCAGGACGCCGGCATTTTCAGCAAACAGATTGCAGCGGCCTGTAAAGGCGCGATCCGTGCGCACGCCTTCGTCCGTAAGGGCAATGGCGATATCGGCGGCAGCTTGATCTTCCGAGACATCGCCCGGATCAAGACGTGCCACGGTGATTTCTTTCACCCCAGCCGCTGTAAGCGAGGCGATCTCTGCGGGGCCGATCCGTGTGCCCTTCTTGAGCACAAAATTGCCCCCGCGGATCGAATGCACCGCGGTTGCACCAAGCGCATCGGCAACAGACTCAGCTCCAAATTTCATGCCGCAACCTTTTGCCGAAGCACTTGCGTAATTTCGCCCATGATGGCCACTGCGATCTCAGCTGGCGAGATCGCCTCGATGTCGAGCCCGATTGGGGCGTGAATACGAGCGATGTCCGTCTCGGTCAGACCGGCTTGTTTGAGACGGTCGACACGCTTGCTGTGGGTTTTTTTGGAACCGAGTGCACCAATATAAAAGCAGTTACGTTCGAGCGCATGCTTGAGTGCGGGGTCGTCGATCTTGGGATCGTGAGTAAGCGCGACAAACGCGGTGTAGTGATCGATTCCGAGCGAAGGCAACGCTACGTCGGGCCACTCTGCGATCACCTTAACATCGGGAAACCGCTCAATCGACGCGAAGGCTGTGCGAGGATCGACGATGGTCACGTCATAACCAAGCAATTGGCCAATGGGCCCCAGGGTTTGACTGATGTGCACCGCACCGGCGATCACGAGCCGAGGCGAAGGCACGTAAACCGTCAGGAACGCGCGACCTTGCGGCGTCTCTTCCATACCGCTCTTAGCCATGCGCAGCCGTTTTTCCAGAATATTTTTCAGAGGGTCGTTGGCCACATCGGCAGCTTTCACAAGTCGCTGCGTTCCGCTAGCCACCTCCGTGACCACCACCACGGCCCGGCGAGCTGCGCGCTCTGTATTGAGGGCATGTAGGACGTCTAGTTTCACTCAACTCACCTTCTCGACATAGACGCGGATGGTCCCCCCACAGGACAAACCCACCTCCCAGGCAGTTTCGTCGGCAACTCCAAATTCGAGCATCTTCGGTTTGCCACTATCGATGACGTCGATAGCCTCAGTAACGACGGCACCCTCAACGCAACCGCCGGAAACCGATCCGAGGAAATTACCTTCGCTGTCGATCACAAGGTTCGAGCCGACCGGACGCGGCGCCGAGCCCCATGTTTCGACAACGGTCGCGAGCGCCACGCCACGGCCGGAATTCCGCCACTCCTCAGCGGCTTTGAGAATGTCTTCATCGCGGGCCAGCATAGAACTCTCCTTCACGCCACTTGCCTAAGTATGTGTTTGGGATCGTAACCCTTCACCGGCGCACCCGACAGTGCGCGCACCAGCTCCCCCATGGAGTCCAGATTGTGGATTGCCCGCAGTTCGTCAACATGCGGCAGCATGGTTTGCACGCCTTTGGCGCGAGCTTCGAAGCCGTGAAAACGTAGCAGCGGATTGAGCCATATCAACCGACGGCATGATCGATGAAGCCTATCGATCTCGAATGCCAGGCTATCGTCGGCATCACGCTCAAGTCCGTCTGTAATCAGCAACACGACCGCACCCTGCGTGAGCACCCGGCGCGCCCATTGCTTGTTAAACGCATGCAACGAGGATGCGATGCGCGTGCCGCCCGACCAGTCCGCCACATTGGCTGAACAGGCCGCGAGCGCATCATCCGGGTCGCGTTGGCGAATTGCACGCGTGATATTGGTAAGTCTCGTACCAAACAGAAAGGTGGTCACCCGCTTTCGCGCGTCAGTGACCGCATGCAGGAAATGTAGAAACAGCCGTGTGTATTCGCTCATCGAACCGGAAATATCGAGAAGCGCTACGATAGGAGGCTCTTTCACCCGAGGACCGAGATATTTGAGGTCGATCACGGCCCCTCCCGCCTTCATGCTGGCGCGCAACGTTCGACGTATGTCGATGAGATGACCACGCCGGTTGGGCGCGAGCCGACGAGTGCGGACCTTGTCGAGTGGCAACGCCAGACGTGCGATGGCCTCCTTCGCTGCGGCAATCTCTGCCGCCGTCATCTGTGCGAAGTCCTTCTTCTGCAAGATTTCTCGGTCGGAAACGGTGAGCTTGGCGTCTATTTCCACTTCGGGCTTGTCTTGCTCCCGTTCATTAAGGCCGGAGAACAACGCATCCTGGATGCGCTGTGCGCCCGGTGGCGGCATTTTCGGCGCGCCCGGCACAGTGTCTGGCAACATCGAAGCAATCATTTTTTCGATATAGGCGCGCTTGCGAAAGAAAATTCGAAACGCCTGGTCAAAAAGAACCGTGTGCTCGTGTCGTTTCACGAAAACGGCGTGCAAAGTCCAATAAAAGTCATCGCGCGCGCCGATATGAGCAACGCGGAGCGCCTCCAACGCGTCAAGCACCGCGCCGGGACCAACTGGCATGCCCGCTGCCCGCAATGCGCGGGCGAAGTAAAGAATATTTTCGGCAAGATGGCCCTGTGACGTGACCATGACGTCACTCCGCCGCCCTAAGCTCCGACTTCACCTCGTCAAGCAAAACCTTGACCTTGGTGCCGTCGAGCCGGGCGATGTCATCCTGGTACTTCAGCAATACACCGAGCGTGTCCGACACAGTCGCCGGATCGAGCGCGATGACGTCAAGCTCGGTGAGCGCGCCCGCCCAATCCAGTGTTTCAGCCACGCCAGGCGATTTGAACAGGTCTTCTTTGCGCAAGGCCTGCACGAAGGCGACGACCTGTTCCGATAATTTTTTAGCAATACCAGGCACCTTGGCGCGAAGGATTTTCAATTCACGTTCCGCGTTCGGATAGCCGACCCAGTGGTAGAGGCAACGGCGTTTGAGCGCATCATGAACCTCGCGCGTACGATTGGATGTGACGACAACTATTGGCGGGTGCGGTGCTTTAACGGTGCCGAGTTCGGGCACGGTGATCTGGAAGTCCGCAAGCACTTCCAGAAGAAACGCTTCGAATGCCTCGTCGGTGCGGTCGATTTCATCAATCAACAGCACCGGCGGGCCTGCCGGATCGGCCTCAAGAGCCTGCAAGAGCGGCCTCTTGATTAGAAAGCGATCTGAGAAAACGTCGTGCTCGATCCGGCTGCGATCCCCCTCGCCTTGGGCCTCGGCAAGACGAATGGCAATCATTTGGGCGCCGTAGTTCCACTCGTAGACGGCGGCGGAGACATCGAGCCCCTCGTAACATTGCAGCCGGATCAAGCGGCGCTCGAGCGTTGTTGCCAACACCTTCGCGATCTCGGTTTTGCCGACCCCCGCCTCGCCTTCCACGAAAATTGGCCGGCCCATCCGCAACGCAAGGTAAAGTACGGTCGCCAGCGAGCGATCGCCGATGTAGTCGGCCTTAGCCAGCAGATCGAGCGTCGCATCGATCGAATTTGGAAGGGTCTTATCTGTCATGCGGGGACTTTATCCTACCACGCGTGTGGCTTACATGTGGGGGTCGGACGCCCCGACAGCCAGGACAACCCAATGACTAAACCGGAAATCATCGAGAAAGATGCCCTGCAAATGCCGACCATCGACCCGGGGGTCCGGATCGGCCATGTGCACCTCAAGGTCGCGGATTTGCAGAGGGCGCTCGATTTCTATTGCGGCGTGCTGGGTTTTACACTCACCACCAGCCGGCCCGGGGCGGCCTTTATCTCGGCGGGCGGCTACCATCATCATTTGGGTCTCAACACCTGGGAAAGCCGCGGCGGATTGCCCCCGGCTCCCGGGTCCACCGGTCTTTACCATACCGCTATTCTTTACCCGAGCCGCCGGCTGCTCGCCGACGCATTGCGCCGGCTTATCGTTGCCAAAATCCCGCTTGAAGGTGCCAGCGACCACGGCGTGTCCGAGGCGCTTTATTTGCGCGATCCGGACGACAACGGCGTTGAGCTTTATTGGGACCGTCCAAAAGAGATGTGGCCGAAGAAGCCGGACGGTTCGTTGCAGATGTTCACGAACCCGCTCGATCTGCACAACCTCCTTGGCGAGCTCAACGAGCCTGCCTGATCGCGAGCCTTTCGCCGGCTGTTGCCTTGTTAGATGCTCAGGCGAACAAATGCCAAAGACGCCGCAATCAATACGACAATAAGAAGTGGAATAACTTGCATTAGGAAACCTTCCGATGCGGACAATGCCTTCCGCTCGGAAACGCGGCCACGTCAAAATTGTTCCAGATTGCGCGAAGCTAGGCCGTTGCCTTCGCAAGTGCCCGTCGCGCCAATACGCCAACGAGATGGGCACGGTATTCGGGACTTGCATGGATGTCGCTGTTCATCCCGTTCGCCGGGATCGTCATTCCCTCCAGCGACTTCGCAGCGAAGCGCTTCTTGAGCGCCTCTTCGAACGACTTCACCCGAAACACACCACTGGAGCCCGCGCCGGTCACTGCCACGCGGATGTCAGCGCCCCGCTTGGATACGAAAACGCCCACCAGCGCAAAGCCGGATGCCGGGTGTTTGAACTTCTCGTAAGCCGCTTTCTTGGCGACGGGAAAACTAATCTTGGTAATGATTTCGCCATCTTCGAGGGCGGTCGAAAACATTCCGGTGAAGAAGTCGTCGGCTGCGATGCGTCGTTTGTTGGTGATGATCGTTGCGCCCAGCCCCAGGCACGCCGCTGGATAATCGGCATTTGGATCATTGTTGGCGATTGAGCCACCGATCGTGCCCCGGTTGCGAACCTGGGGATCTCCGATCGAGGCCGGCACCGCGGCCAACCCAGGTAAAGCTTGCTGAAGCACGGTTGAATTGGCGGCGTCGGCGTGGCGCGTCATGGCGCCGATGACGATGGACCGTCCCTTTTGCTCAACGCCGGTGAGACCCTCAACCAACGAAAGATCGACGAGCGCCGACGAACTCGCGAGCCGCAGCTTCATTACCGGCAACAACGAATGTCCGCCGGCGAGCACCTTGGCCTCGGGGTTGCGCGCAAGCAAACCGGCCGCCTGCCGGACTGTGGTCGGACGATGAAACGTGAAATTGTACATTCATATCTCCCGTGATTACGCCGCCTGGCGCGGGTGCCCGCGCTGCAGGGCCGACCACACTGCTTGAGCAGTCGCCGGCATCGCCAGTTCTTCGGTACCGATCGCATCAGTAATCGCATTGATCACCGCTGCCGGAGCGGCAATGGCACCCGCCTCACCGCAGCCTTTAATGCCGAGAGGATTTGACGGCGATTTAGTTTCAGTCAGTCCGACCTGAAACGACGGCAAGTCATGAGCGTGCGGCATGCTGTAGTCCATGAGCGATCCGGTCACGAGTTGGCCGTCCTTGTCGTAGATCACACCCTCCAGAAGTGCCTGGCCGATGCCTTGCGCGATACCGCCATGCACCTGCCCTTCCACGATCATCGGATTTATGACGGTGCCAAAGTCGTCGATAGCGGTCCAACTGACGATCTCGGTCTTGCCGGTATCGCGGTCCACTTCGACCTCGCAGATGTGGCAGCCGGCAGGAAATGTGAAGTTGGTGGGGTCGTAGAAGCTCGTTTCTTTCAAACCTGGCTCAAGCTCTTGCCCCGCAAACTTGTGCGCGATGTAGGCATTGAGCGATACGTCCCCCCAAGCGGCCGCCTTGTCAGTACCTGCGACGGTAAATTTTCCATCTTTGAATACAATGTCGCCCTCAGCCGCCTCCAGCATATGCGCAGCGACTTTCTTCGCTTTGACCTCAATCTTGTCGAGCGCTTTGACGATGGCGGACATTCCGACAGCTCCCGAGCGGGAACCATAGGTGCCCATCCCAAATTGCACTTTGTCGGTATCACCGTGCACGATCGAAATATTTTCAAACGGAATTCCGAGCCGCTCAGATACAAGTTGCGCGAACGTCGTTTCGTGGCCTTGCCCATGTGCGTGCGCGCCAGTGAGTACTTCCACGCTGCCTGTCGGGTTGACGCGTACTTCGGCGCTCTCCCAAAGCCCAACGCCGCAGCCAAGCGACCCAACCGCTTGCGAAGGCGCAATTCCACAAGCCTCGATGTAGGTCGAATAGCCGAGGCCGCGCAGTTTTCCATCGCGCGCCGCCTCGCGCCGGCGCTTGTTGAAACCTCTCACATCGGCGAGCTCAAACGCTCTTTTTAGCGAGGCGTTATAGTCGCCCGCATCGTATGCCATGATCACCGGCGTCTGGTGCGGAAATGACTTGATGAAATTACGTTTACGCAGCTCGGCAGGGTCTATGCCCATTTGCCGCGAAGCCACCTCGACAAGCCGTTCCACCACGAAGGTCGCTTCCGGGCGACCGGCGCCACGATAAGCGTCGACCGGCACAGTGTTGGTATAAACCGCGTCGACCTCACAATAAATCTGAGGGATGTCGTATTGGCCCGACAACAACGTGGCATACAGATAGGTCGGCACTGAAGAGGAAAAGGTGGACATATAGGCGCCAAGATTGGCGACCGTTTTCACGCGCATCGCAAGAAATTTTCCATTTGCATCCAGCGCAAGCTCCGCGTGCGTAACGTGGTCTCGGCCGTGCGCGTCAGTGACGAACGCCTCCGATCGATCGGCAGTCCATTTTACCGGCCGTCCGATTTTACGCGACGCCCACAAACAAACGACCTCTTCCGGATAAATGAAAATCTTCGAACCGAAGCCGCCGCCAACGTCCGGGGCGATGACGCGCAATTTATGTTCGGGCGCCATGCCGACGAATGCCGCTATCACGAGCCGCGACACGTGCGGATTTTGGGTCGTGTTCCACAGGGTGAGGTGGTCGGTGCCGGCGTCATATTCCGCCAGCGCGACACGCGGTTCTATGGCATTTGGTGCAAGGCGGTTGTTGACGATATCGAGTTTAGTGACGTGCTTGGCGGCGCCAAAGGCTGCATCCACTGCCTTAGAGTCGCCGAGCGACCACTCGTAGATCGTGTTTTTCGGGGCCACTTCATGAATTTGCATTCCCGATTTCGCCTGAGCCGGATCGACGACGGCTGAAAGTACCTGATAGTCCACTTTCACTTTTTCGGCCGCATCGCGCGCCTGTGCCTGCGACACCGCGACAACCACCGCAACCGCATCGCCGACATGGCATACTTTGTTAGCGGCCAAAGCCGGATGCGGCGCCATTTTCATCGGCGTGCCGTCTTTGGAGTGGATCATCCAGCCGCAGATGAGATTGCCGATCTTATCGGTAGCAAGCTCCTTGCCGGTGAGCACCGCGACAACGCCCGGCATGCCCTTGGCGTCAGAAACGTCAATACTCTTGATGGCGGCGTGAGCATGTGGTGAGCGGACGAATACGGCACGCGTTTCGCCAGGCCGGATGACGTCGTCGGTGTATTGACCTTTACCTGTAATAAATCGGAGGTCTTCTTTCCGGCGCACCGCCGCGCCGATACCCGTTGCGCTCATGGCGGTCTTCTCCTCTAGACGTTTATTCAGCCGCCTGACGTGCGCCGCCTTTCGCCATGGCCTTCGCACCCGCTGCGATCGCCTTGACGATGTTGTGATATCCCGTGCAGCGACAGATATTGCCGTCGAGCTGCTCGCGGATGGTGTGCTCGTCGAGATCGTTCCCGCGTCGACGCACGATATCGAGTGCCGCCATGATCATTCCCGGGGTGCAGAACCCGCATTGCAGACCGTGGTTTTCGCGGAACGCTTCCTGCATGGGATGGAGAGGACCATTCGGATCGGCAAGCCCTTCGATGGTCGTGATTTTTGCGCCCTCACACTGCAACGCGAGAGTGGTACATGCCTTGGCCGCAATACCATCGATGTGAACAACGCAAGCGCCGCACTGCGAGGTATCGCAGCCCACATGCGTGCCGGTCAGCCGCAAATTTTCCCGCAGGAATTGCACCAGCAAAGTGCGCGCTTCGACGTCACCGGTGGCGGCTTTGCCGTTCACCGTCATGGACACCGCTGGCATGACCTTCCTCCCAATTTGGGGGCCAAAGGCCCTCTTTTAGCCCCTGTCGGTCAGGACCGGAGCGGTTTGCAGACGAAATCGAGCCGATTTTTGGCCGATTGCACTTTGGAACCCGAATAAGTCTGAACCCCCATTGTGGGCTCGGTCAAGGGTCAGGTCTTTGTAACGGCCGTGGCAAAGTTCTGGAAGAAGTCGTCCGCGACCTTCTTGGCGGCCCCATTGATCAGGCGTTGGCCAAGCTGGGCGAGCTTGCCACCGATCTGAGCCTCCACGTTGTAGGTGAGCAGCGTGCCACCGTCCTTTTCGGCAAGCGCGACGGTCGCGCCCCCTTTCGCAAAGCCGGCAACACCGCCGTCACCCTCGCCGGAAATTCGATAACCGTTAGGCGGATCGAGATCGGTCAGGTGGACTTTGCCTTTGAAGCGGGCCTTCACCGGACCAATCTTGGTAGTTGCGACCGCCTGAAATTCGGTATCCGAAGTCTTGTTCAACTCTTCGCAGCCGGGGATGCAGGCCTTCAGTACGTCCGGGTCGTTAAGCTTGGCCCATACGACGTCGCGGCTGGCCGAAAGCTGAACTTCACCCGTCATCGTCATCGCCATCACGCATCTCCTTCACTGAATGCAGCCTGCAGGGCCGGTCAACACGGCTTAGTCCCTCACGGCCAGCCTGAAAAGAGCTTTGCAGAGGGCTTGGAGCGCATTATGGGTGTCAGCCACACCTGTTCAACAATCAGAATATCTCACGGGAGGACTTTCATGCCGATGATTGATGCCGATGACGGCTGCCCGATCCATGTCGAGATCGAAGGCCGCGAAGGCGCACCTGTACTGATGCTATCGAACTCGCTCGGCACCAATCTGCATATGTGGGACGACCAGGCTCCGGAGTTTGCGAAGCATTTCCGGCTGGTGCGCTATGACCGGCGAGGTCATGGCAAATCGGGCGTGCCAAAAGGGCCTTACTCCATGGAACGGTTCGGACGCGACATCTTGTCGGTACTCGACGCTCTGAAAATAAAAAAAATCAATTGGTGCGGGCTATCGATGGGCGGGATGGTCGGACAATGGCTCGGAGCTAATGCTCCTGATCGTATCGAGAAGCTCGTCCTTTCAAACACCAATTATCATTATGCCGACAAGGCGCCCTGGAGCGATCGCATCAAGTTCGTTCGCGAAAAGGGCCTCGGCGAATTGGTCGGGCTCAATATGGAACGGTGGTTCACAAAAGGATTTCGCGACAGTACACCGCCGGCAATTGCGCGCATGACCGAGATATTTCTTGCAACAAACCCGGCCGGATATATTGCGTGTTGCGAAGCGATCCGCGACATGGATTTCACGACGTCCAATGCTCGCATCGCCCTTCCAACGTTGATCATTGTGGGAAAACACGACCCGGCGACACCGCCATCTGCCGGCGAAGCCATCCAGAAACAGATCAAAGGGTCCAAGCTCACAAGTCTCGAGGCCGCCCATATCGCGAACATTGAGCAACCGAAAGCCTATACCGAAGCGGTGCTCAATTTCCTGCACTAAGCGGAGGCGTCATCATGGATGACAAGGAACGCTACGAACGTGGCATGGCGCGCAGGCGCAAGGTGTTGGGCAATGATTGGGTGGACCGCGCCAATGCCAAGAAAACGCCGTTCAATGAGGAGTTTCAGAATTTCATCACGCGGGCGGCTTGGGGCGAGATTTGGACTCGACCCCACTATGATGAGCGCACGCGGCGCATTCTCGTGATCGGCACCATGCTTGCTCTCGACAAATGGGACGAATTCCGCATGCATGTGCGCGCAGCGCTCGCCGAGGGCGGATTCACGTCCGAAGACATCAAAGAAATCATCCTGCAGCAGGCGATCTATTGCGGCGTCCCCGCTGCCAATCATGCCTTCAAGGAAGCGGCCGAAGTGATTTCAGAAGTAACCAAGGCCAAATAGCCTTCACGCCGCGATTACGGTCTCGTCATTTCGACTTGAAAAGACGTAATGTTAGTCATGGCCCGGTTAATTGGGGACGATCATGGCTGATATAAAAATACGCAAGGGTATGCCGAGCGTTCAGCTCGACAAAGACGAATTCAAAAAGCGTTTTTTGAAGCAATTCTACGACCCCGCCTTTGAGCCGCTTCAGAAAGAGCTCGACAAGATCGCCGAGGTGGCTTGGGACGGCTACGACAGCTATCGCAAGGCGCCGCGTACTGTGAAGGCAGGAAGCGGCTTTGCCGACCCGAATTACGATCTCTCCGTCGAGTGGCTCGACGCCAGCAGGGCCATCCAGGCCGCGGAGCGACGGCAGAAAGACACGGCCGCCCCCTCGCGTATCCTGATCGTCAACGGCTCAACGCGTAGCGAGCACACTTGTCCGGGCGAGATGTCAAAAACATTCCGGATGGTTGGCATCGCGCGCGAAACTGTTGCAGCGGCCGCCGGCTTTGAAGTGGACGTGCTCGACCTTTCGCGGCTGGCGTCCGAATACGGCCGAAAGATTTATCCCTGCAAGGCCTGCGTTTCCACGGCAGAACCGCTTTGTCACTGGCCATGCTCCTGCTACCCCAATCACGCGATCGGACAGACCGAAGACTGGATGAATGAAATCTACCCAATGTGGGTCGCTGCGCATGGTGTGATGATTGTGTGCCCGGTCAATTGGTACCAGGCGCCCTCCTCGCTCAAACTGATGATCGATCGATTGGTCTGTGCCGACGGCGGCAACCCCGATCCAACCTCAACGCATGGCAAAAACGCTGCAAAGGCCAAGGAGATCGAACTTGCCGGCTGGCCTTACCCACGTCATATGGCCGGACGTGTTTTTTCGGTCGTTGTGCATGGCGATGCAGCCGGGACCGAAAACTTGCGACGCATCCTCACCGATTGGATGAGCGACATCGGGATGATCCCGTCAGGTCACCTGGCTCTGATTGATCGCTACGTCGGTTACCTTACGCCATACGCCACCAGCCATGACGACTTCGACCATGACACCGATTTTCAGGACGACGTGCGCAACGCTGCGCTGGCATTGGTACAGGCCGTCAAAGACAGGCGTGCAGGAAAGCTGCAGCCGCCGGACCGCGGGCTGCACGAAACACGTCAGAAATAGCGGACAAAGCTTTCTGAAGGATCGTCGCGTTTATAACTTGCCGAGCGCGCGGGCGACCGAGTCAAGCTTTTCGCCGGCGACCGCCAGGTATTCGTGCGTCACCAACCAGGCGAGACCGAAGCGCATGCCCCAAAGCAGAAATATCGCGATGACCCGTTCCAGCATAACGCGCTTTCTGCCTCATTGGCGGCGCCGGGCCGCGTGCGTTCAGGCATGAAAGCGCGGAGCGGCCTTCGCGGCCGCTGCATCGACGGCGAGTTCTGCCTTGTTGTCCGGATTTTCCAGGCGCCGGTCATTCATGCGTTCGAAGATGCAAAGTCCAGTCGCAATGGCAGCGAACAGAAGCTGGAACGTATGCTCCCGCATGAGATCTGTGCTGTAGGTCCATGATGCCGGACCGACCGACACGATACTGATCGCCACAACCAGAATGAGACCGGCTTCCAGAATTTCCGAATTCGGCCGTCCATGCGTCCAGCAGCGGACCCGATCGGCAATATGGAAGAGGCAGATGCAGGCGACCGCGAGTTTAAGCGCTCCGAAAAACGCAGCGAGCTTGATCAGCCCGATTGGCCCCAGCCCGCAAAAACGGCCGATGGCGAAAATAAATTGCGAGCGCCAAACCTCGTCGAGCCCGTAGCTCGGCGATGTGAGAACGCGGATCCCGTCATAGCCCCAGACCAGTGCAAAATAGAAGGCGATCACGACGATCAGCGCCACGGTGATATTCGAGATTTTCGGCATGGGCTCCTCCTCACACGAAGGAATCATCCCTAGGCCGTTCAAATGCGGAGTTCAAAAGAAACCGAAATTTTACCTTACCGGCACCCCGCTTAACCTTGCCAAATTAACCACGTGCGGGACCAAACTTACCCCGCACGCCCATCGCGAAACGCCTGCGGCGTCATTCCTGTCTGCTTGCGGAAAAATCGGGTGAAATGGGAGGGGTCCGAAAACGCAAGGTCGTAGGCGATTTCGTGGATCGCCTGGCTGGTGAATACGAGTTGGCGCTTGGCTTCCGTCAAGACCCGTTGACGGATCAGATGGCCCGCCGTCACGCCCGTTGCGCGTTTGACATGATCGTTGAGCCGATCGGAGGTCATTGCCAACTTTTCCGCGTAAAAGCTGATGACGCGTTCCTGCCGGAAATGTTCATCGAGGAGGCGCCGCAATTCATCGACACGCGCATCGGCGCGCGAGAGTGTCACTGAGCCGGTGCGCGCGCGGCTTACCGCAAGCCGAACCACTTCGATCGCGATGAGCGCAAGCAGGCCACGCATGGCCAGTCGATAACCTTCCCGTGCCAGAGAGCCCTCTTCATACAAATCGGCGCAAAGCGCGGATAGGCGTTTGGGCTCATTCGCACCTACGAGTGGAAGCAAAGGCTCGCTGGCGACCGTTTTCAACCGCGCCAGCGCCTCTCCGGATTGATCGCCGAGCGCGTCGGCAACATCTTCCGTAAAGCTGACGACCCAACCGTCGGTAATCCGCGGGTTGAAGCGAAATCCATGGGCTGTCGTCGCAGGAACGAGGATTACCGTGGGCGCGGAAAAACGTGCCGTGACAGTTTCGAAACTCATTTCGCCGCCGCCCTTTTCAATCAGCAAGAGCTGAAACAGGTTGCGGTGCCGATGCGCACGAATAGTCCAATCGTGCACTGACGATCGTGATGAGATCGTTTCGATATGAATGAAGTCAAACGCGGAGTTGTCGGGAGGATCGCCGTAAAGATGAAACAGCGGGAGTGCCGACACTGCGCCCATGCCGGAAATCATATGCGAGCTCGCACGCGAAGGCCAACCGCTCGCGAGCACAACGAAAAGCCCCGCCTTTCGGCGGGGCTTTTTAGCTATTCAACAACGCATCAGCGTTTTTGCTGATCCGGTTGGTTCTGCTGTCCACCCTGCTGCTGCTGGCCGGGCTTCTGCTGTCCGCCCTGCTGCTGGCCACCCTGTTGCTGGCCACCCTGCTGTTGCTGGCCGGGCTTCTGGTTCGGGTTTTGATTTTGGTTCATCGTTGGTCCTCTCCAATATTGGTTTGAGGCGCCAGTATGATAATTCGCGCCCCACGACAAAAACCAATGCACCACCGGGCTTTTTGTTCCTGCCCCAACAATGCTCAATTTTGAACAAAAAGCGAAATGGAACCTGACGCGCCTGGGCGTGTTCCCTACTGCAACAAGGAGAACCGACGATGGGACGATATCTGTTGCTGTGGCTGCTGGGGATTCCAATTCCGATTCTTGTGCTGATTTGGATGTTCGGTGGCTTGCACTGAGCTAATTAGAGCTGCGCGCTGGTCCGCGCCGTACAAACCCCAGGAGCGATTGAATGTGGGACAAGTCCCGTGTTCGCTCTTTAGCTGATGCGGGATTTGGTCTTTTGATCGGCAGTTAGTCACACGCCAGCAGCACGGCGTTGCCGCTCACGCCATGCCCTGTTAAGCCTTAAACGTCAGGGCGATTATTCGCCGGGACGTCGGGAAGGCCCAGGGGATGGGGATGGAAGTCTTCCTCCAGCAACTGATCAACGGCATTACGCTTGGATCGATCTATGGCCTGATCGCCATCGGCTACACGATGGTGTTTGGAATCATAGGCATGGTGAATTTCGCCCACGGCGATGTGTTCATGGTCTCGGCTTTCATAGCCTTGGTCGCTTTCCTGCTCCTGACCAGTTTCCTTGGAATTTCCTCGATTGCGGTCGCGCTTTTCCTCGTGCTGATCGTGGCGATGTTGTTTACCTCACTCGTCAACTGGATGATCGAGCGGCTTGCCTATCGGCCACTGCGCGGCTCATTCCGGCTGGCGCCCCTGATCTCCGCGATCGGGATGTCCATCTTCCTGTCGAACTTCGTGCAGGTGGCACAAGGCCCGCGCAACAAATCAATTCCTCCAATGGTGCAGGGCGAGTTCGTGCTTTTCACGCAAAACAACTATCCAGTGACGCTCTCGTTTAAACAGCTCATCATCTGGGTTGTCACCGCCGTACTCCTCGCTTGTTTCTGGTACCTCGTCACCAAGACCAGGCTTGGCCGCGCGCAACGCGCCTGTGAACAGGATCAAAAGATGGCGGCCCTGGTCGGCGTCGACGTCGACCGGACAATCTCGATGACGTTCGTCATCGCAGCTGCCCTCGCCGCCGTCGCTGGCACGATGTATCTGATGTATTACGGCGTCGTGAGTTTCGCCGACGGTTTCGTTCCCGGTGTAAAGGCATTCACCGCCGCCGTCCTGGGGGGCATAGGCTCTCTGCCGGGTGCAGTTATCGGCGGCATACTGATCGGCCTTATCGAGACGATGTGGTCAGCATATTTTTCGATCGACTACAAAGACGTTGCGGCCTTTTCCGTTCTGGCAATCACGTTGATCTTCCTGCCGCAGGGCCTGTTTGGCCGTCCGGATGTGGAAAAGGTCTGATATGGGGGACGACGCCCCGGGCATGCGCGTCGATGTGGCTCGCGTGTTAAAGGACGCGGGCGTTACGGCACTCCTGGCTTT
The DNA here is from genome assembly GCA_963831275.1 of uncultured Alphaproteobacteria bacterium. Taxonomy (GTDB): domain Bacteria; phylum Pseudomonadota; class Alphaproteobacteria; order Rhizobiales; family Xanthobacteraceae; genus Pseudolabrys. The sequence goes on from CAWHPN010000008.1 coordinate 135,695, forward strand.
CGGTCTTTTTCTTCCTCTTGTCGGCTTCGAGACCGTTACCAACGTTCGCAATGACCTGATTCTGGTTACACGTTGGCCGCTGCTCATTGCCGTCGCTGCAATTGTCGGAATTGGCCGGCTTACGTATTCGCTTGTGGTCGAACCGTGGTTTCGACAAAGGGCACTTCGACCCGTTGCCCCTACTCCGGCCTGGCACAGCCGGGCCGGAAAATGGTTCATCCCTTTTGCCATTGGATTCGTGGTTGCGTATCCGGCCATCGTCGTCGCCACCGCGGGCTTTGGACGCGCCGTAAAGTGGATCGACAATTTCGGAATTCAAATCCTGATTTACGTCATGCTCGGATGGGGCCTGAATATCGTTGTGGGCCTCGCCGGCTTGCTCGACCTCGGTTATGTCGCATTTTATGCCGTCGGTGCCTATTCATACGCGCTGCTGGCCAAGACGTTCGGGTTTTCCTTTTGGCTACTTCTGCCGCTCGCCGGCATCCTCGCCTCTTTTTGGGGCGTTCTGCTCGGCTTTCCCGTCTTGCGTCTGCGGGGTGACTATCTCGCCATTGTCACACTCGCCTTTGGCGAAATTATCCGCATCGTACTGATAAACTGGGTCGACCTGACCAACGGTTATGCCGGCATCACCAGCATTCCGCGCCCAACCTTTTTCGGCATTCCGTTTAACGCCGACGATAATGGTTTTGCCGCGGTGTTTGGGCTGGAATTCACACCGATCTACCGCACCATCTTTTTATACTACGTCATTCTCGCGCTTGCTTTGCTCACCGCGTTCGTCACCGTGCGGTTGCGTCGGCTGCCGGTTGGTCGCGCATGGGAAGCTTTACGTGAAGATGAAATCGCCTGTCGCTCGCTCGGCATCAACACGACCAACACCAAGCTGACCGCCTTCGCCATGGGGGCGATGTTTGCGGGCTTTGCCGGCTCGTTTTTCGCTGCGCGTCAAGGCTTCATCTCGCCCGATTCTTTTACATTTCTGGAATCGGCCACGATTCTCTCCATCGTTGTGCTTGGCGGCATGGGCAGCCAGATCGGTGTCGCTATCGCCGCGATCGCAATGATCGGTGGCACCGAAATCATGCGGGAACTCGATTTTCTTAAATTGGTTTTCGGATCCACCTTCGACCCCACCCAATACCGGATGCTTTTGTTCGGGCTCGCGATGGTCCTCATCATGATCTGGCGCCCGCGTGGCCTGATAGCAACGCGCGAACCTTCCGTCGTCCTGAAAGAGCGCAAAATTATAAGCGCCGATCTCGTCAAGGAAGGCCACGGCTGATGATGACCGGCGACAACATCTTGCTCCGGATCGAGCATCTGACAATGCGCTTCGGCGGGCTCATTGCAGTTGACGACCTGTCTTTCACTGCGCGCCAGGGCGACATCACCGCGCTGATTGGGCCGAATGGGGCGGGCAAGACAACGGTGTTTAACTGCATCACCGGTTTTTACAGACCAAGCGAGGGACGGATCGCCCTTCGCCATGGCGATCCCGTTTCCTGGTCATGGCTGGAACAACTGACAGACAGTGGCGAGCGCAGCCTCATTCGCGGCGGGAGCGGCTTGCATCTGCTTGAACGCATGCCCGACTTTCTCGTGACCCAACACGCCCGCGTCGCTCGTACTTTTCAGAATATTCGCCTCTTTCCGGGCATGACCGTCCTGGAAAATCTGTTGGTCGCACAACACAATTCCCTGATGGTCGCATCGGGCTACACCCTTCTCGGCATTCTCGGCTTTCCAGCGTTTGCCAAGGCCGAACGCGCGGCGATCGAAAGGGCCCGGGAATGGCTCGATAGGATTGGCCTTACGGGGCGTGCCGATGACGCCGCGGGCGACTTGCCTTACGGCGCACAGCGCCGCCTGGAAATCGCACGCGCAATGTGCACCGACCCGGTACTGCTTTGCCTTGATGAACCTGCCGCCGGGCTAAATCCGCGCGAAAGCGCACAACTCAATGATCTTTTGCTCGCGATCCGCGAGCAGCATGGCATTTCGATCCTGCTGATCGAACACGACATGTCGGTTGTGATGGAAATTTCCGATCACGTCGTGGTGCTGGACTACGGCGTCAAGATCGCGGACGGCGCGCCGGCGGCAATTCGCGACAATCCCAAAGTCATTGCGGCCTATCTTGGCGTTGCCGACAAAGACGTTGCGAGCGTCGAAGCCGAGGTCGGCCTATGACTACGCCGCTTCTCACGATCCGTGGGGTCAAAACTTTCTACGGCCGCGTGATGGCGCTCAAAGGTGTCGATCTCGAGATCAACGAGGGAGAGATCGTAACCCTGATCGGGGCCAACGGCGCCGGCAAATCCACGCTGATGATGACCGTCTGCGGCAATCCTCGCGCGCGCGAAGGCACCATTGATTTTGCCGGCCACGATATTACGCGGCTTCCGACGCACGAAATCGCACGCCTCAAGCTCGCGCAGGCGCCGGAAGGCCGCCGCATTTTCTCGCGGATGACCGTGCTTGAGAATCTGCAAATGGGCGCGATTGTCGCCGGCGCATCGCAGTTTGCCCGTGATCTCGACCGAGTCCTGACGCTTTTTCCGCGGCTGCAGCAACGCCTCCATCAGCGCGGTGGCACCCTGTCGGGCGGTGAGCAGCAAATGTTGGCAATTGCCCGGGCTTTGATGGCGCAACCGCGACTGCTGCTGCTCGACGAGCCGTCTTTGGGTCTTGCTCCGCTTGTCGTGCGCCAGATTTTTGACGCCATCAAAGGCCTCAACACTCAAAGCGGCCTTACTGTTTTTCTGGTCGAACAAAATGCCTACCACGCACTCAAGCTCGCGCACCGCGGCTACGTGATGGTCAACGGGTTGATCACGCTATCCGGGACCGGGCAGGAATTGCTGGAGCGGTCAGAAATCAAGGCGGCCTATCTTGAGGGGGGGCGCCATTGAGCGACGTCTTTATGGCGTTCTCCATCCCCGAATTTTTATACGAGGAGAATTCGCTCGGGGTATTTGTGCTGGTCACCATCATCCTGGGCGGAGGGGCGGCAGCGCTCGCCGGCCGTGCTATCGCTGCCACCTGGCGGCCTTGGTGGCAGGTCGTCGTTTACGGTTTTATCCTGGCTGGCGCGGTTCGTTTCATCCATTTCAGCCTTTATGGCGGCACCTTTTTGTCAGTTCACTACTACCTTATCGACAGTGCGTTTTGCGTGATTTTTGGCCTTCTGGGTTTCAGGCTTGCGCGCGTTGCGCAAATGATGGCGCAGTACCGCTGGCTTAACGAAGCGGATGGCCGGATGCGCTGGCGCCGAAAAGTCCCCTGACGTATTATCAACGGGACAGAAATGCGCGCTCACGTTGGAGGGGAACAACAGATGAAAAAAATCACTGCACTCGGATTTGCTTTGAGCATGGCCATGGCCACGGCCGGGACAGCTACGGCCCAGGTTAAATTCGGTGTGGGCGGGCCGATTACGGGGCCGAGCGCAGCGACCGGCGCACAGATGAAGAATGGAGTCGATCAGGCGGCTGCCGATATCAATGCGGCGGGCGGTATCCTCGGACAAAAGATCACGGTCTCTTACGGCGACGATGCATCCGATCCCAAGCAAGGCGTGTCGGTTGCCAACAAGTTTTCAGCCGACGGCGTCAAATTCGTCATCGGCCACTACAATTCCGGTGTCACGATCCCCTCCTCGGAGGTTTATCAGGAAAACGGAATTCTTCAGATCACGCCGGCCTCCACCAATCCGACGGTGACCGAGCGCAAGATGTGGAACATTTTCCGGGTCTGCGGCCGTGACGACCAGCAGGGCCAGGTTGCCGGCGAATACATCGTGAAACACTTCAAGGGCAAGAAAATCGCCATCGTCCATGACAAGACGACCTACGGCAAAGGTCTCGCCGATGAGACCAAAAAGACGATGACAAAGGGCGGCATGAAGGAAGTGCTCTATGAAGGCGTGAACACCGGCGAGAAGGACTATTCAGCGCTCGTGTCCAAGATCAAGCAGTCGGGCGCCGACCTGATCTACTGGGGCGGTCTCTACACTGAAGGCGGTCTCATCGTCCGGCAGATGCGCGACCAAGGCGTCAAGGCGCCGCTGATGGGCGGCGATGGTATTACCTCGGACGAGTTCGCCTCGATCGGTGGCCCGGGCGTCGAAGGAACGTTGATGACCTACGGTCCCGATCCACGCAATAAACCGGATGCCAAAAAGGCGGTGGCGGAATTCCGCGCCAAGAAATTCGAGCCGGAAGCTTACACCCTCTACAGCTATGCCGGCGTGCAGATCATCAAGCAGGCCGCCGAAGCGGCCAAATCGCTCGATCCCAAGAAGGTCGCGGAGAAGATGCATTCCGGCATGCAGTTCAAGACTGTGCTCGGCGACATCGCCTATGACAAGAAAGGCGACATCACCAAGCTCGATTACGTGATGTACATCTGGAAGAAAGACGGCAGCGGCAAGATCACCTACGTCGAATGCCCCGGATCCGATTGCACCAAAGTCAAATAGGCCGTCGCTCGTGCTTTTAAAAAGCCCGCCGACCGGCGGGCTTTTTTCATCCGATCTTGCCGAGGGCGGGGAATGTTTCGAGCAGCCATACGCTGATCTGGTTTATGCTGCCGGTTAGGAACGCCAGGCCCGTCAGGACCAATAACGCGCCCATCGCCTGTTCGACCCGGTGCAGGTAGCCGCGGAAACGCGACAGGAATGCCGCGAACGGTTCAATCGCAAGGGCCGCGACAATGAAAGGAATTCCGAGGCCGAGCGAGTAGACCGCAAGCAGGCTCGCACCGCGCGCCACGGTCTGTTCGGACGCGGCCACCGTCAAAATGGCAGCAAGGATCGGCCCGATGCATGGGGTCCATCCGAAGGCGAAGGCCAGCCCGATCACATAGGCACCCCAGAGGCCGACGGGCTTGGCAACTTCGAGCCGTTTCTGCCGGTGCAGCAGCGCTATGGGCGTAATCCCAAGGAAGTGCAAACCCATGATGATGATGAACACACCTGCAATGGTCGCGAGCGGCCCCGAATACACGCGGATAAGTGAGCCGATGACGCTGGCGCTGGCACCAAGCGCGACAAACACCGTAGAAAATCCAAGAACGAACAGGGCGGCGGCAACAACCGTCTCGCGCTTGACACGCGGCTTTGGCTCCTTGTCCGCAAATCGTTCGAGCGAGGTGCCCGTCAAAAAAATGAGATATGGAGGCACCAGTGGCAACACGCAGGGAGACAGGAAGCTAACAAGACCCGCAGCCAAAGCGGCCAGAAAGGTTACATCGCTGTTCATGGGACCTTTAGATGCGACGCTGCGTGATCGGTTGCAAGCGTCATGCAGCCGCTTCGCCGGAACGTGATCGGACGTGATAAAGTCCTTGAGGGAAACGCCATGTTGCGCAATCTGATTACCGATATTGCAGGGATCCGTGTGGGGCATGCCGGAGATGCCAAGCTCGGCTCCGGCGTCACGGCAATCTTGTTCGATAGCGCCGTGGCCGCAAGCGTTGATGTACGTGGAGGTGGCCCAGGCACACGCGAGACCGCCCTGCTTGATCCGGCGCAAACGGTGGAGGGTGTTGACGCCATCGTTCTGTCCGGTGGATCGGCTTTTGGTCTCGATTCAGCATCCGGCGCCCAAGCCTACATGCGCGAGCAAGGCCGTGGCTTCCGCATTCGCGACGCAACGGTGCCAATTATTCCCGCCGCTATCATGTTCGATCTCCTCAATGGCGGCGACAAGAACTGGGGCCGCTATCCTCCCTATCGTGAGCTCGGTTACGAGGCCGCAAAAAGCGCCGATGCCGATTTCGCGCTCGGCAGCGTCGGCGCTGGTCTCGGCGCTACTACCGCTACGCTAAAAGGTGGAGTTGGCTCTGCCTCGGCGTTCACGCGCGATGGCATCACGATTGGTGCGCTTGCGGTCGTCAATGCTGTCGGCACGACTGTGATCGGCAGATGGTCCTCATTTCTGGGCAGCGCCATTCGAACAGAACAATGAATTCGGTGGATGCAAATGGCCCGCCCAAATTTCGACAGGCGACCTTATCCTGCGTGCCAAAGGTGGGCCTGGCGAAAATACCACGATTGCAGTCGTCGCCACCGATGCGAAGCTGAACAAAGCACAATGCAATCGCCTCGCGATTATGGCCCAAGACGGGTTTGCACGCGCAATCTATCCAGTCCACACGCCCCTCGACGGCGACGTTGTCTTCGCGGCAGCAACCGGAGCCAAATCGCTTCAAGATCCATACTATGGACTGGCTGAACTCGGCATGCTGGCTGCCAATGTCATGGCTCGCGCTATCGCGCGCGGGGTTTACGAAGCGAAAGCTTTGCCGTTCCCAGATGCGCTGCCGAGCTGGCACGACCAATTCGACCAGGATTGAAACTCAAGACCTAGCTTGCGCGTTGTGCCCATATGCCATCGACCGCCATCGCAAACGTCGACTATGATCGCAAGGCAGAACGGTTGACCGTGACCTTTGTGACTGGGCGCATCTATGAGTATTTCGAAGTTCCGGCGGAGGTTGCGGCTGCGTTCCGTTCCGCCTTCTCGAAAGGCATATTCTTCAACGGATACATTCGGGATCGTTATGATTTCCGAGAACTTACGTCGGTCTGTTAATTAAATCGTTCAGCACGATAGGGCGCAGGGTCGCAAAAGGGCGTCTGGCCGACAATCATCTCGGCGATCATGCGTCCCGTCGCCGGGCCTAGGGTAAGCCCCCAATGTGCATGTCCGACTGCAAGCCACAAGCCAGGCCGCCCAGGCGCCCGGCCAATCACAGGACGTGAGTCGGGCAAGCAAGGTCGGCTGCCGAGCCATGTTTTTTGGTCGGTCCGCTCGCCCAACGGAAATAGCTCCAGCGCCCGCGGCATGATGCGGTCAAACTGCGCAGGCGAAGGTGCCGCATCACGCGACGCGAATTCAGCGCCCGTGGTTAGTCGTATGCCTTGTTCCATTGGCGTAATCAGATAGCCCACTTCGCCATCCAAGACTGGTCTTGTCAGACCTGCATTTCCTTGCGCGCGGAAATGGCGGTGATAACCACGCTTGACGGCGAGTGGGAGACGCAGACCGAGCGAATTGAGCAAGTCTGACGTCCAAGGGCCGAGAGCTATCACGCATTCCGTCGCGTCGATCGCACCTTCGTCAGTCTCAACGCGCCAGCGGCTACCGCTCCGATGTAATGAGCGAGCATCGCCCGAAAGTATGACGCCACCCAAGGTGGTAAAGCGTGTGGCATAGGCACGCGTTACACCTAGCGGGTTGCTCACGCTTGCAGCTTCTGGCCAAAACACGGCGTGGGCAAAACCCGGACTAAGCGACGGTTCGAGCGCTTGCGCCCCAGCAGTATCGAGCGCGCGCAAAGGCAACCCGAATTGTGCGGCCAAGTCGAACTCGGGCTCCAAGGCAGCAAAGCTCTTTTTGCCGCGATAAATTTTGAGCCAGCCAGTCTTGCGCAGGTAGTGCATTGCACCGGCGTCAGCCATCAAAATTTCATGTTCGGCAACTGCGCGGGAAAATAGCGGGCGGATCAATCTCGCGGTTTCGGCCAAGCGTTCCGGCCGCGAGGCGGCGCGAAATGCCAGCAACCAGGGCAAAATGCGCGGTAAAAACGCCGGGTGGTAGTTTGCCTCACTCGCGCGCATAAACGCTATTCGCGCGAGTGCCGGCACATCGAAGGGAAATGCCGGGGGGAATATGGTATTGCCTTCGATAATCCCAGCATTGCCATAGGAGGTTTGCTCGCCGACGCCGGCGCTATCGACAAGCGCGACGCTCATTCCTCGCTTGGCGAGATGGAGCGCGACGGAGGTGCCGACAATCCCGGCGCCCAAAACCATTGCATCTGTGCGTGCCAAGTCCCTGCTCCTGCTCCTGCACTTGCCCTTATATATGGATCGCGGAACCCCCGAGGGCTATCAAAGAGCTGGACCTATCGCCGGAGCTTTCCCACATGAAGTTGCTTGATGCCCTTGCGGCCATGCTCGCTTTTGCGGGCCGACACGGCACCCTGCTGGCGGCAGCTTCGATTTTTATCGGCCTTGCTGTCCCTGGCCTGGCCGCTACCTGCAAGCCGTATTTGAGCGAAGCCATCGTCGTCATGCTGACGCTGGCTTTTTTGCGGGTCGATCCCGAGGCCCTGCTCCGTCACTTTACTCGGCCCTCACTGATCGCGGCCGCAACTGTGTGGACCATGCTCGTTGCACCAGCCACACTCGGAATTATGTTCCTTGCCTTCGGGCTCGACCAGCGGATGCCCGGGCTTTACTTCATGCTAGTGCTACAGATGTCCGCTCCGGGCTTGATGTCCTCCCCGGCTCTTGCCGCACTGCTTGGCCTCGATGTCGCGCTTACGCTCGCCAGCCTGATTGTGGCGACTGCGATCACACCTTTGACCGCAAGTTTCTTTACACATCTATTTCTTGGTACGGCTCTCACCTCACCGCTCTTCTTCGGCCTCAAGTTGTTTTTGATTATCGCCGGCTGCGCTCTTGCAGGAGCCGTCATCAGATTTCTGGCAGGACGTGTTTTTATCGAGTCGCAGCGTGAGCGCATCGATGGCCTGAGCGTGCTTGCCATGTCCATTTTCGCCGTTGCCGCCATGGATGGCGTTACCGATCACTTTCGCACTAATCCGTGGCTGGTGATCGAACTTACCGCGTTGGCTTTTGCCCTCGCACTCGGCATGATCGTACTAACCGCCCTGGTCTTTCTGAAAGTCGGTCGTGCTCGTGCCTTCGCAATTGGCCTGATTGCCGGCAACCGCAACATCGGTCTAATGCTGGCCGCAACCGGCTTTTTAGTGTCTGACGTTGCGTGGCTTTATTTCGCGCTGGCGCAGTTTCCGATTTATCTGTTGCCCCACCTCCTAAAACCGCTGGCGCGCCGTCTGACCGCTAATCATTAACAAGCAGGTGCAAGAATTCGTCTGGCAACGTTGCCCAACTCAGCCTCCTCGTGTTACCCGAACGCATCTGGAGGCCGCAAATGCCCCGTCCGCTCGTTATTGCGCCATCGATATTGTCGGCCGATTTTGCCAAGTTGGGTGATGAAATCCGGTCAATCGAAGCGGCTGGCGCGGACTGGATCCACGTCGACGTGATGGACGGTCACTTCGTCCCTAACATCTCGATCGGCCCAGGAGTCGTGCAGGCGATCCGACCCCTCACCAAGAAGGTCCTCGATGTCCATTTGATGATCGCGCCCTGCGATCCCTATCTTGAGGCATTCGCCAAGGCGGGCTCGGACATCATAACGGTGCACGTTGAGGCTGGTCCGCATGTTCACCGATCATTGCAGGCGATCCGGTCGTTCGGCAAAAAGGCAGGCATCACTATGAACCCGGCCACGCCCGTTTCGAGCATCGAGCATGTCATCGACATGGTCGACCTTATTCTTGTCATGTCGGTCAACCCCGGCTTCGGCGGCCAAGCTTTTATCCCGGCCGCACTGGACAAATTGCACGAGGTGCGCTCGCTGGCTGGAATGCGTCCGATCGATATCGAAATTGACGGCGGAGTGACCTCCGAAAATGCTGCGCGGATTGTGCAGGCTGGAGCCAATGTGTTGGTCGCCGGGTCTGCCGTATTCAAAGGGAGCAACTACAAGGCCAATATCTCTGCAATTCGCGATGCGGCAGAAATAGCGCGCGGGGAAGCCGCGTGACGATCGCGCGCTACTCCCGCCCCGAGATGACTGCGATCTGGTCGCCGGAAACCAGGTTCCGCATCTGGTTTGAGATAGAGGCACATGCGGCCGAGGCTATGGCTGACCTCGGGATCATTCCGAAGGATGCGGCCAAAACAATTTGGGAAAGAGGCAGAGCGGCCAAATTCGACGTCGCCCGCATCGATGCCATCGAAGCCGAGGTCAAGCACGACGTCATCGCCTTTCTGACGCACGTCTCCGAAATCATCGGACCTGAAGCTCGCTTCATGCATTCCGGCATGACTTCGTCGGACGTGCTCGACACTTGTTTTAACGTGCAGCTGATGCGGGCCGCCGATATCCTAATCCAAGGTGTCGATGCCCTGATGGCGGCGCTCAAGCGCCGCGCATTTGAGCACAGGCTTACACCTACGGTTGGGCGTTCGCACGGCATCCATGCCGAACCAACCACGTTCGGCCTGAAACTCGCATACGCTTACGCCGAGTTTGCACGAGCGCGCGAGCGGCTAATTGGCGCGCGCAAAGAAATTTCAACGTGCGCGATTTCCGGCGCGGTGGGCACTTTCGCCCAGATCGACCCGCGCGTCGAATCGTATGTTGCCAAGGCAATGGGACTGAGCGTCGAGCCAATCTCAACGCAAATCATTCCACGTGATCGCCATGCCATGTATTTTGTAACACTCGCGGTCATCGCTTCTTCAATCGAAAGACTAGCCACTGAAATCCGCCATCTTCAGCGCACGGAAGTCCTGGAAGCCGAAGAGTTCTTCTCTGAAAAGCAAAAAGGTTCTTCCGCGATGCCCCACAAGCGCAATCCGGTGCTATCGGAAAACGTCACTGGGCTTGCTCGTATGGTACGCGCCTACTCGCTCCCAGCTATGGAAAATGTCGCGCTTTGGCACGAGCGCGACATCTCACATTCGTCTGTTGAGCGTATGATCGGTCCGGACGCCACGATCACTTTGGATTTTGCACTGACGCGGCTCACGTCCATCATCGACAAGCTGGTCGTTTACCCCGCCGCGATGCAGAAAAACCTCGACAAATTGGGCGGCTTGATTCACTCGCAGCGCGTGCTAATCGCGCTGACGCAAAAGGGGGTTCCGCGCGAGGAGGCCTACCGGCTCGTGCAACGCAATGCCATGAAGGCTTGGAGTGGTGAAAGCGATTTCCTTTCGTTGCTAAAAACCGACAAGGATGTGCGCGGAAAACTTTCCGAAAAGGAGCTTGAGGCCAATTTCGACCTCGATTATCACTTCAGGCACGTCGACACTATCTTTCGGCGGGTGTTTGGCGCGGTCTAGATTTTATCGCAGAGCATGGCGCAAGCTCCAACAATTCTTGTGTTTGATTCCGGTCTTGGCGGCCTCACGGTACTTCGCGAGGCCAGGGCGGCACGGCCGGACGCGCGTTTTGTTTATATTGCTGATGATGCCGGGTTTCCCTATGGCGATCTCGGGGAAACGGTTTTGATCTCGCGGATAATCGATGTGCTCAGCAATGCCATTGCCGAGCACAAACCTGATCTCATCGTAATCGCCTGTAACACAGCCTCAACGCTCGCGCTGCCGGAATTGCGCAAACGCTTTGCAGTGCCCTTTGTCGGCACTGTACCGGCGATCAAACCGGCCTGCGCACAATCGGCATCGAAGCTGGTATCCGTACTCGGCACGCAGGCGACCGTCGCTCGCGAATACACCCGTGCGCTGATCCGCGAGTTTGCGGACGGTTGTAATGTCCATCTTGTCGGCTCATTGCGTCTCGCGTCATTTGCAGAAGCCGAGATCGCTGGCGACCCACAAAGCGACGCCGCGATTAAACAGGAAATTGTTGGATGTTTTGTCGAGAACGCGGATAGTCGTACCGACACAATCGTGCTTGCATGCACCCATTACCCGCTGTTGCTGCACCGCTTCCGCGCGAACGCACCCTGGCCTGTTACGTGGTTTGATCCGGCCCCCGCGATTGCCCGTCGGGTCGCGGACCTGGTAGGTGACCGCGCGCCGAGTGGCCCTCCCCCGCCACCCCGGATTTCATTTACATCGGGACGTGTCCCCGCGTCCCGGCTCGGCACGGCACTTGGCGGTTACGGGTTTTAGCCAACCACATGCGGCTTTACTTCCAGGAAGCCGCGCCAAGTCATATCGAGCGCGACATAGAGAATGATCGCAAGCCCCAGATACGCGATCCAGCGGTAGCGGTTGAGCAGCCGCGCGACGAAGTTCGCGGCGACACCCATCAGCACGATCGACAGTCCCAGTCCGAAAACCAGTGCTGCGGGATGATCACGCGCGGCACCTGCAACCGCCAGCACATTGTCGAGCGACATGGAAATGTCGGCGACCACGATCTGCCAGGCAGCTTGAGCAAAGGTCTTACGGGCAGAGCGCGCGTCGTGCATCACCGCATTACCGTCACTGCGCTGACTGCGCACGTCGCGCCACATTTTCCAGCACACCCAAAGAAGCAAGATGCCTCCCGCCAGCAGCAATCCGACGATTTCTAGGAGCTCGATCGCAACAGCCGCGAATGCCAAACGCAGCACAGTTGCGGCGACAATGCCGACCAAGATCACGCGCGGGCGACGTTCGGGCGGTAGACCGGACGCTGCAAGGCCGATCACGACGGCATTATCCCCAGCCAGCACCAGGTCGATCATGATGACCTGAAGCAGAGCGGCAATTGCATCTGGCGTAAGAGCGAACAGGCCGTTCATGGGACCCTACCGTTCAATCAGTCCGACATTGCAGCCTTGGGAGCTGCCAGAGGGGCCCGGCCTGACCATCCAACATGGGGGCCGACCCCGTCGGTCGCAAGTAAGCTGACGGGGTGCCTAGCGGGGACTACGGGGCGGCCTGTTTGACAGGCCGACGCTATGCCCCTAAAACCCGCGCGCCCGGTGGATTTCTACGTTTTCCGGGCGTTCGCGACCCGCGGCAAGGCCTTGCGCTTAAGAGGTTTTTGTCTGTCGGTTCCGGCCCTGCCGGGACAGAGGAGGGCGCGATCCTCAGCAGCAAGCGACAACCGAGGACGCGAATGACCAAGCGCATGGAATCTAAATACAAGCTTGACCGCCGGATGGGCGAAAACATTTGGGGGCGGCCAAAAAGCCCGGTGAACCGGCGCGAATATGGGCCCGGCCAGCATGGCCAGCGGCGCAAGAGCAAGTTGTCCGACTACGGAATTCAGCTCAAGGCCAAACAAAAGTTGCGCGGCTACTACGGGAATATCTCTGAACGTCAATTCCGAGGCATTTATCAGGAAGCGCGGCGTCTTAAAGGCGACAGTGGCGCCCATATGATCGGTCTTTTAGAGCGCCGACTGGATGCGGTCATCTTCCGCGCCAAATTTGTACCCACGGTATTTGCTGCGCGGCAATTTATCAGCCATGGCCATATCCGTGTGAACGGCAAGCGCGTGACCATCGCGAGTTATCGTGTGAAGGTCGGCGATGTGGTCGAAGTTAAAGATAAGTCGAAGCAACTGGCGTTGGTGCTGGAAGCGCAGGCTTTGGCTGAGCGTGATGTACCTGACTATATCGATCTTGACGCGTCAAAACTCACCGCCAAGCTCACGCGTATTCCGGTTCTCACCGACGTGCCTTATGCGGTCCAGATGGAGCCACACCTGGTCGTTGAATATTACTCGCGCTGACGCCTAGTCGATCAGCTGTCTCTTGAACGAAAGTGCGGCCGCACAACCTTTGTGCGGCCGCGCTTTCGTCAGACAGGCAAAACATTGAATTTGGCTCGCTTTAGGCCTTGCTGATTCGAAACAACCAGAGTTATCCCCACTAGCAACGAAGTGCACAGGTTATTTTGTGGCCGCTCTGCGACAATTTTCTACATTTAGTAGGCGAAAAGCGCTAACACAAAGTGCGGTCCTCGAATCAGAGGACATGCCTAGGGAGACTCCGCAATGAAAGGGATCGATACCATCAAAGAGTGGGTCGGGGCGTTGACGGAATTAGCTCTGATGCTGCTGGCATTGGCGATCGTGCTCTCGCTGTTGGTCGGCGCAAACTTGCCGTTCTTCGGCGCTGTAACAGCAAACATCATGGGCTGGGTGAAAGACATGGGCGGGAATGGTCTCGTCGGTCTGATCACTCTCGGGATCGTCCTCTGGCTGTTCTCGAATAGGAAAATGGCCTGACACCCGCGTGCGGCTAAACTGATCAGTTCCGCTCACGCAATCAGGGTGGGGGGCTAAGGCTCCCCACCCATAAGCGGTATGTGCCACCAAGAGGTAATGCCATGCGCAAATTCATGGCCAACGCAAAAACGATCCTGTGGGAATTTGTCGAGCTTGGCTTTGTCACCATCCTCGCGATCATGCTGATCTACTTGCTTCTCGGACAAGGCTCCGGGGTATTCGTCGTATCGGTTGCTGACAACGTTACGAAGTTCGCGAGCGGCGTGCCGACGCAAAGTTTGATCGGTTTGGCGCTGGTTTTGGCCGTCATTTACCTGATTATGAGCCGCCTGAACCGCACGCGTTAGCGAAAGCGTTGGAGCGATTCCGGGTAGCGGGGTACGTGACATTGGCGTAGAAGGCTTTTAGCCTCCGCCAAGCCGGTTGTTGCTATGCTGAAAATAAACCGTCGCGGCCTTCTGACCGCGTCCGCCGCGAGTCTCTTCTCGCATACCATACCGGCATTTGCGATTGCGCCTTATGCGCTCAAGCATGGTGCGTTCGAACTAACGATTATTAGCGACGGCCATCTCGTGCTGCCGGTGACTTTCTTGGCGCCAAACGTGCCACCTGCTGAACGGGAGCCTCTGTTGAAAGCAGCGGGCCAGACGGAAGAACTATATAATTCCCCGACGAACGTCACGCTGATCCGCACGCCGACCGACCTAGTCCTAGTCGACATGGGCTCCGGCGATCGCTTCATGCCGACTGCCGGCAAATTGTGGGGCAACCTCAAAGCGGCCGGCATCGATACGGCTCGAATTAACAAGGTGGTTTTTACGCATGGACATCCCGATCATCTTTGGGGAGCGGTCGATGAGCTCGATGAACTGGTGATGCCAAACGCCACGTTTTATGTCGCTGGGACGGAATGGGATTTTTGGACCAGCGACAACGCCACGCGGGGTTTGCCCGCCGAGCGGGCTGGCTTTGTTACAGGCGCGCGGCGCAATTATGCGGCGATCAAGGACAAGGTGAAAATGGTCAAGGCGAATGACGAGATCGTCGCAGGCCTGCGCATCATCGACACACTGGGTCACACGCAGGGCCATGTATCGCTTGAGCTTGACGGTGGCGACGGATTGATTGTCGGCGGAGACGCCCTCACCCACCCGCTGATTTCATTTGAGCATCCCGAATGGCGGCCGGCTGCGGATCACGTGCCGGACCAAGCGGTACGAACACGCCGCAGCCTGCTCGAACGGCTCGCCACAGATCGTTCAAAACTGGTTGGCTTCCACCTTCCCTACCCGGGAGTGGGAACAGTTGAACGTAAGGAAGGTGTCTACCGCTTCGTTCCAACCGCTTAGATAATTTAGGCCGGCTGACGTATAGGCACGCCCTTGTCTTTGAGAGCTTGTTGCAATTCGCCCGCCTGAAACATTTCGCGCACAATATCGCAACCGCCGACAAACTCGCCTTTCACATAGAGCTGCGGGATCGTCGGCCAGTTCGAATAGCTCTTGATGCCGTCCCGGATTTCCTCGGATTCGAGCACATTGATGCCTTTATACGCGACGCCGATATGGTCGAGAATCTGAACCACCTGGCCCGAAAACCCGCACATGGGAAATTGCGGCGTGCCTTTCATGAACAGCACCACGTCGTTTCCCTTTACTTCATTGTCGATAAATTGCTCGATGCCCATGGAATCTCATCCTGTTGTGCGGCACGGCCGCCTCAATCGTCGATATATGTATCCCATAACACCGCGCCAACCCAAGAGCCTCTGGGGATTTATCGGCTTTTTGGTGAGTAGAATGTACCTTCGACCTCGAAAACATCGTCCTGGTTAAGACCCGCGACCTCAACAATCGTGCGTGGGGGGTATGGCGCACCGGCCCAAAGCTCCTCTTGAACTTTGTTGACGAGGGGGCGTAACCAATTCATATCGGTCACGAACACCGTTAGGCGGACGCAGTCGGAGAGACCGGCGCCTTCGGATTCCGCTATCAATCTCATGTTTGTGAACGCGCAGCGGATGCGCGCTTCGTCACCTTCGACAAGCCCGTTATTTGCGGGATTGATGCCGCGCATGCCGGCAATGAACACGAAGTCCCCAGCGCGCGCGCCGAGACTCCAGGTGCCAGTAGGCGCAATCGCGCCATTCGGTACGACAATACGTACACCCTCTCGCGAAGCCATTACGGCGTGCCGGTTTGCAGGGCGAGCGCGTGAAGTAGACCGCCCATCTGGCCCTTGAGCGCCTCATAGACGAGCTGGTGCTGCTGGACCCGCGATTTGCCTTTGAAAGAAGCCGAGATGACGGTTGCAGCATAGTGGTCGCCATCGCCGGCCAGGTCACGAATCGTCACTTGCGCATCGGGGATGTGCGCTTTGATCAACCGCTCGATCTCACCGGCTTGCATGGCCATAGGCCGGTCCCCAGAGGGTGCTTAGAGTTCGCCGGCCATGTAAGCCGGCAACCACTCTTCGAAACGTTTCCTCAGAATCGTGACTAAGATGGGACGCTCACCGGCAAGCGTCAATGTGTCGCCGCCAGTCTTTCCGATCACCCACACTGGAACGTTGGCAGCCTTGGCACGGACGAGTACGGCATCAACCAGCGATGCGCGGACGGTGACGACATAACGCGCCTGATCCTCACCGAACCAGTGGGCATGGGCGGGAATATCGGACGGCGCCGCCGATATATCCGCACCGATACCGGAGGCCATCGCCATCTCGGCGATGCCAACCAACAGGCCGCCGTCAGACAGGTCGTGCGCTGCCGTTGCGCTGCCGTCGAGAATAAGAGCGCGCACGAAATCGCCATTCTCACGCTCTTCGGTGAGGTCGACAGGGGGCGGCGAGCCCTCCTCACGTCCACAGACCTCGCGCAGGTATATCGACTGGCCAAGCCAGCCGGTGGTTTCGCCCACAAGCAGAATTGCTTCACCGGGTTGTTTGAAGGCGAGCGTCAATGATTTTGAGAAGTCCTCGATGATACCGACGCCACCAATCGACGGGGTCGGTAAAATCGCGCGACCATTGGTCTCGTTGTAAAGTGAGACATTACCGGACACGACGGGAAAATCGAACGCCTTGCACGCTTCCGCAATGCCGCGAATGCAGCCCACGAATTGGCCCATAATTTCCGGTCGCTCGGGATTTCCAAAATTGAGATTGTCGGTGATGGCGAGCGGTTTTGCGCCAACGGCCGTGAGATTACGCCAGCATTCCGCCACCGCTTGCTTGCCGCCCTCGAACGGATCGGCCTCGCAATAGCGCGGCGTCACGTCGGTCGTGAGGGCAAGCCCCTTCGGACCATCCTCGATGCGCACTACCGCGGCGTCCCCGCCCGGCCGCTGTACCGTATTTCCAAGAATGACATGGTCGTACTGTTCCCACACCCAGCGCTTGGAACAGAGATCCGGTGTCGTCAACAATTTCTCGAGCGCCTCGATGTTGGCAACCGGCGCCTCCACGCTGTCAGCATCGACTTCGGGCAATTTAGCGAGGCTCACAAATGGCCGCTTGTATTCGGGCGCTTGATCGCCCAGTTCCTTGATGGGCAAGTCGGCCATCACGTCGCCACCGTGACGCACGATGAACCGTTTCGATGGGGTGGTCGCTCCCACCACCGCGAAATCGAGGCCCCATTTACGGAAGATCGCCTCGGCTTCCTTTTCCTTGTCGGGTTTGAGCACCATGAGCATACGCTCCTGGCTTTCCGACAGCATCATTTCGTATGCGCTCATGCCCTCCTCGCGGCACGGTACCTTGTCCAGATCAAGCGTGACGCCGAGATCGCCCTTGGCGCCCATTTCAACAGCTGAACACGTCAGCCCGGCGGCGCCCATATCCTGGATGGCGATAACACAGCCTTTCTGCATAATCTCGAGACAAGCCTCGAGCAATAGTTTTTCCGAGAATGGATCGCCGACCTGGACAGTCGGACGCTTGCCTTCGGAATCCTCATCAAATTCTGCAGAGGCCATCGAGGCACCGTGGATGCCGTCGCGCCCGGTCTTGGAGCCGAGATAGACGATCGGCATGCCGATGCCCGAAGCCGCCGCGTAGAAGATTTGGTCCTTGCGCGCGATGCCGACAGCCATCGCGTTGACCAGGCAATTTCCATCATAGCGCGCATGAAAACGCACCGAGCCGCCGACCGTCGGCACGCCGAATGAATTTCCGTATCCACCGATCCCAGCCACCACTCCTGATACCAGGTGTCGCGTCTTGGGATGCGAAGGGGCGCCAAACGAGAGCGCGTTCAGACAGGCAATGGGCCGCGCGCCCATCGTGAAAACGTCGCGCAAGATACCGCCGACACCGGTCGCCGCGCCCTGATAGGGCTCGATATAGCTCGGGTGGTTGTGACTCTCCATCTTGAACACGCAAGCGAGCCCGTCGCCAATATCGATGACGCCGGCGTTTTCGCCCGGCCCTTGGATCACCCAGGGACCTTTCGTCGGTAACGTGCGGAGGTGGACCTTGGAGGATTTGTATGAGCAATGCTCGTTCCACATCGCCGAAAAGATGCCGAGTTCCGTAAGCGAAGGCTCACGCCCAATCAGCTTCAGGATGCGCTCGTATTCGTCTGCCTTGAGGCCGTGCTCGGCTATCAACTCGGGCGTCATGCGAGGTTCGTTGCGAATCACAGCCTATGCTGCCCGGTCAAGCGCCTCGACAAGCCCGGCAAACAGTCCGCGCCCATCGGTCGGGCCGATCGCGGCTTCGACGTGGTTTTCTGGGTGAGGCATCATGCCGAGGACGTTGCCACGTTCGTTGGCAATGCCGGCGATCGAATTGGTCGAACCATTCACATTGAACGCCGAATCGCGCGTCCCGGTCGGCCCGACATAGCGGAAGATCACGCGTCCTTCGCCTTCCAGCCGCGCTATGGTGTCGGTATCGGCCGTGTAGTTGCCCTCGCCATGCGCGGTCGGGATCCGGATCACCTGACCTGCATTGTAACCGCCAGTGAAGGGCGTGTCGGAACGCTCGACTTTCAGGAAAATATCGCGGCAGACAAATTTAAGTCCCGCGTTACGCATCAGAACGCCGGGAAGAAGCCCTGCTTCACAGGCGATCTGGAAGCCGTTGCACACAGCCAGCACCAACCCCCCTTTCGCCGCATACATACGTACTGCATCCATGACAGGACAGCGTGCAGCGATTGCACCACAACGCAAATAATCGCCATAAGAGAACCCGCCAGGTATCACAACCAAGTCAGTGCCGGAGGGCAGATCGGTCTCCGCGTGCCACACCATTGCGGGCTCATGACCCGAGATCAGCCGAAGCGTGCGCGCCATGTCGCGCTCACGATTGATGCCGGGAAAGACAAGGACGGCGGCTTTCATCCCAGAACGTCCACGCGATAATTCTCGATCACAGTATTGGCCAGCAGTTTGTCGGCGGCCTGCTTGAGGAGTGCCTCAGCCCTAGCAGGGTCGCTCCCTTCGATTTCGATGTCGAATATTTTGCCCTGGCGAACGCTGGCCACCCCAACAATGCCCAGAGCGCGCAGCGCACTTTCAATCGCCTTGCCTTCGGGGTCGAGGATGCCGGATTTAAGGGTAACGGTGACGCGGGCTTTCATGTCCGGGGCTTATGCCATGAGTCGCTCGACATAACCGGGTTTGTCCCGGCCATCCACGCTTATACTTAAAGACGTCGATGCCCGGCACAAGGCCGGGCATGACACGTTTTGCAACGGTTGACTACAAAACCGAAGACTCAGCCCTTGACCAGAACCGGACCCGTGCCCTGAGGCCGCTCGCCCTCGCTCATAATGCCAAGACGCTTGGCCACTTCGGTATAGGCTTCGAGCAGGCCGCCGAGATCTCGGCGGAAACGGTCCTTGTCGAGCTTGTCGTTGGTTTTGATGTCCCAAAGCCGGCAGCTATCGGGCGAAATCTCATCAGCTACAACGATACGCATTACATCATTTTCCCACAGCCGGCCGGTTTCCATTTTGAAATCGACCAGACGAATACCGACGCCGAGGAAAAGCCCTGAGAGGAAATCATTGACGCGAATGGCAAGCGCCATGATGTCGTCGATTTCCTGCGGAGACGCCCAGCCGAAGGCGGTGATGTGCTCTTCCGAAACCATTGGATCATTGAGTTTGTCGTTCTTGTAGTAGAACTCGATGATCGACCGCGGCAGTTGCGTGCCCTCCTCGATGCCCAGGCGTTGAGCCAAGGAACCTGCGGCGACATTTCGCACTACGACTTCGAGCGGAATGATCTCCACCTCGCGGATCAACTGCTCACGCATGTTGAGACGGCGGATGAAATGTGTCGGCACTCCGATGTCATTGAGGTGCTGGAACACATATTCAGAAATTCGGTTGTTGAGGACGCCTTTACCTTCGATCACCTCATGCTTTTTGGCGTTAAAGGCGGTCGCGTCGTCCTTGAAGTGCTGAATCAACGTTCCCGGCTCCGGGCCTTCATAGAGGACCTTCGCCTTGCCTTCGTAAATTCGGCGCCGGCGGCTCATGGGCGTGTACCGTGATTTGTGAAAGTCCATCGGGTTGCCGTGGCTCCTTGTTGTGCGACTTTGCAAGATCCGCGGCTGCGGGACCGGACTGAAAACGCTGGCCTGGGCCAGTGGTCCCGGCACTCAAGAAACCTAGCCGATCGGTAGAGGTAGCACAATCACACAACGCCTACGTTTTCCACTTTGTATTTTCGCGCAAACAAGCGCCCCAACGTTGCCTTGACCCTGGTGCGGCGATATGCAAGGCGGCAGTGAACGAAAGTGTGTGCGATTACTGAGTTGCAATGGACATGATTCCCGAAAGGCGGCTTTCGGTTTCGGAAAACAGTCAAACGCAGACAAGTTTAAGTGAGGGGCGGCATGGCTACGACATTTGACAAGCGTGAGGAAGGCTTCGAGAAGCAATTCGCGCATGATGAGGAACTGCGCTTCAAAGCGGTCGCTCGACGCAACAAGATGCTCGGGCTATGGGCCGCCGGTATTCTCGGAAAAAGCGACGTTGAGGCGGAAGCCTATGCCAAAGACGTTGTGATGGCCGACTTTGAGGAAGCCGGCGGCAACGACGTAATGCACAAAGTAACCAAGGATTTGCAGCCGAAGGGCGTCACCGAAGAGCAGGTTCGCGCGCAAATGACCGAACTGCTGGCGGAAGCTGTCGCGCAGATCAAGAAGAGCGGCTGACGTGCCGGCGTTCGCCCTTGCCAGGCGCCTACGAGCAGGCGAAACGATCTACGGCGCCTGGTGCATGATCGGCTCTCCGATAGTCGGGGAGACGATTGCGCGCGAAGGCTTTGCTGCGATCGTGCTCGATGCGCAACACGGGTTGTGGGATACCGCTTCGCTGATCGTGGGTGTTGCCGCAATCAACCATGCCGAAGCCACGCCGGTGATACGCGTGCCGCTTAACGATTTTGCGCTCGTTTCACGCGCACTCGATTTCGGCGCAGAAGCAATCATCGCTCCCATGATCAATAGTGTCTTCGAAGCACGCCAACTCGCGGCCGCTGCAAAATATCCACCCTTGGGCGAGCGTAGCTGGGGTCCGCTGCGCGCAATGACGTTGCAAGAACACCGCACAACTCCGGTCGACTACATGCGCGAAGCGAATGAAGGAACGCTCACATTCGCTATGATCGAAACCGCAACCGCGCTCGGCAATGTCGAAGCAATTGCCGCAACGCCCGGTATCGACGCACTATTTGTAGGGCCTTATGACCTCGCCACGGCGCTGAGTGGCGGAACCGCACAGGATGTCCAAGCGGCTCCGGTCGAGCAGGCGATCGATAAAATCTGCGCAGCGGCAAAAAAGTTCGGCAAAATTCCCGGCATCTATTGCCGCAATGCCGAGGCCGCAGCGACGATGACCCGTCGCGGCTATAGCTTCGTTATAGCCGGCAACGATCAGACGACCTTGCGTGAAGCGACCGCGGCGCAGCTGAAGGTGCTGAAGGGGTAGCGTGCTTCACTCCGCTCGATCTATCAACCCAGCCGAGCAGCAAGCCCGTCCAGTACTGCCGCCGCATCCCGCTCGACCTCCGCCGTCCTCACCTCGCATACGCAATAGCCTCGTTCGCTGAGATAGGCCCGCTTCTCGTCGCGGGCGTGCGCTGCCTCTTCGCTCTCCTGCGTCGGCACGACATCAATGACGCATTTCAGGGGAAATGAGACGAAATCGGTGATGTGCGGCCCGATCGGGACTTGCCGCTTAAATCCGCGACCGGCGAAACGGCGATCATTCACAAGTGCCTGCCACAACACGCGCTCGGCCTCGGTCGGATTGCGGCGTAGAAGCCGTGCCAACCCGCGCACAGGACCAGCTTCGCCCGGTACAAGGCCGCCGCCATGTTCCGCCAGCAAAGTGCGCAGCTTCTGCGCTTCAGCTGAATCCAGCACCCCACCGCGCGCAGGCCCCTTACGCCCCTGCACAATCGAAGTGATCACACCATGCAGCGTACGGATATCCTGCTGCGTCAGCGCCATGCGCTGGAAGATATTGCGCAAGTTCACGCTCATCTTGCCGCGCTTTTCCTCGGGACGAAAGAATTCGACCCGCTCCAGTTCCCGCTCGAGATCGGCGAAGAATGCCTCGAGCTGTTGCTTGGGTGCAGGCGGCGATTTTTCGGGCATGGCAAACGGCAACTTGCCGCCGCCGGCGTGCTTGAACCACTCATAAACAACAATCACCACCGCCTGCGCCAGATTGAGAGAGGCAAAAGCCGGATTAATCGGCAGTGTCACGATTCGATCTGCAAGCGCGACCTCATGATTTTCGAGGCCGATGCGCTCGCGACCGAAGATGATGGCGACGTTTTCACCGGCCGCGATCAGCGTTGCCATTTCCGTTGCGGCGGATTCCGCGGAGATCACCGGTTTGGCCTGATCGTGATTTCGCGCAGTAGTAGCAAGGACGAAACTGCAATCGCCGATGGCATCACCAAGGCTTTCATAGAGCGTTGCGCCCTGAAGAACGCGGTCTGCACCCGCTGACATCACGCGTGCTTTCTCGTTCGGCCAGCCTTGCTGTGGTTTGACGAGCCGCAAACGAGACAGCCCAAAATTGGCCATCGCGCGCGCCGCCGCACCGATGTTCTCGCCGAGTTGTGGCTCGACCAGAACGACAATTGGCGCCGGCGTTTCGATCCAGCGCTTGGTTTTGTCGGTGCCGGCACCGGGCATAAAATCCTCCGCTCGCGGTATACCTGCCCCGCTGATAATGGGAAAGAACGCAGGAAATCGCGACTTTCGCCGCCGAGTTTTGGGTGCTATAGCGCGCGCCGGGCGCTTTTTCCTCTGTCCGCGCAACTTTCAAAAGGTTCTATCCGCAATGGCGAAGATCAAGGTGGCAAACCCCGTCGTCGAAATGGACGGCGACGAGATGACGCGCATTATCTGGCAGCTGATCAAAGACAAGCTGATCCATCCCTATCTCGACATCAACCTTCTGTATTACGACCTCAGCGTCCAGAAACGCGACGAGACAGACGATCAGATCACCATCGACGCCGCCAATAAAACCAAAGAGGTCGGCGTTGCGGTCAAGTGCGCCACCATCACGCCGGACGAAGGCCGAGTGAAGGAATTCAACCTCAAGAAGATGTGGCGTTCGCCAAACGGCACCATCCGCAACATCCTCGGCGGAGTGATTTTCCGCGAACCTATCATCTGCAAGAATGTGCCGCGTCTGGTGCCGGGCTGGACCAAGCCGATCATCATCGGCCGCCATGCTTATGGCGACCAGTACCGCGCCACCGATATTCGTGTACCCAACAATGCCACCCTGACGCTGAGCTACGTCGGCGCCGACGGCAAAAAGGCCGAGCATGAGGTGTTCAAGTTCCCGGATTCGGGAGTCGCCATGGCGATGTACAATCTTGACGACTCGATCCGCGATTTCGCCCGCGCCTCGATGAACTACGCGTTATCGCGCGGCTATCCGCTGTACCTCTCCACGAAGAACACAATCCTGAAAGTCTATGACGGACGCTTCATGGATATTTTCCAGGAGGTGTTCGACAAGGAATTCAAGGCCGACTTCGACAAGAAGAAGCTGACTTACGAGCACCGCCTGATCGATGACATGGTGGCGGCAGCGCTGAAATGGTCGGGCGGATATGTCTGGGCTTGCAAGAATTACGATGGCGACGTGCAGTCGGACATCGTGGCGCAGGGTTTCGGCTCGCTCGGCCTGATGACTTCAGTGCTGGTGACGCCGGACGGCAAGGTCGTCGAAGCGGAGGCTGCGCACGGCACCGTGACGCGCCACTACCGCGAACACCAGAAGGGCAAAGAGACCTCGACCAACTCGATCGCGTCGATCTTCGCCTGGACCCGTGGCCTGGCCCACCGTGCCAAGCTTGACAAGAACGACGCCTTGGCGAATTTCGCCAGCACACTCGAAAAGGTCTGCGTCGATACGGTGGAAACCGGCTTTATGACCAAGGATTTGGCGCTGCTGGTCGGTGCCGATCAAAAGTGGCTCTCCACCACAAGCTTCCTCGACAAGGTGGATGCCAACCTGAAAAAGGCTATGGGGGGGTGAACCTGCCCCTGTTCGCGCGACGAGACGGCCGACTTCATCCCGGCGGTCGGCGATATGGCCTCACTTGGTCTCCGGTGCCGCGACTTCCCGTTTGGGCACCACTGGCCGTTTCCCTACTCGAGCTTCCACTACATCCTTGATCCGATTGGCAATGCGCACGTCACGTTGCATCAACGCATGGAGGTCATGCGCATCGAGTTCCTAGCAAATTGGTCCGCGTGATCGCAGTCACTGTCGCGGTGCGGCGTGTACGCCGTAACAACGCGACTTCGCCGAAAAATTGACCGACACCGAGCTGGATCGGCTCCTTTTTGCCCTTGATCTCGATTTCGACTTCGCCGGCGGCGATGAAATACATCGAACGCGCGGCATCGCCCGCGCGCATGATCACTTCCCCGGCCTCGACCACTTGTGCTCGAAGCAATTCCATGATGTCGGATATTTCGGTGGCATCGAGTTCCGCGAAGAGCGGCACTCGGGAAATCATGCCCCACGTTACGATGAAATCCCGACGTTGGATTTGCTCGGCGAAAGCGGTGGCGATGATGCCGACCGGCAGCGCCATCAACACGAGCCCGGCAAAGATCGTGCCGGTGGCGATCAGTTTGCCGAGCGCAGTGACCGGCACCACGTCGCCATAGCCGATCGTGCCGATTGTCACGATCGCCCACCAGAAAGCGTCAGGAATGGTCCCAAGCTTTGCCGGTTGCACGTCGGCCTCGGCGAGATGCATCAGGGTAGCTGCGACCAGCGCAGTGCCAAGCGCGATCACAAGGCAGCCGAACAGCCCCCGTCTCTCGTTATAGAGGACATCCAGCAGCGAGCGCATCGCCGGCGAATAGCGTGCGAACTTGAAGAAACGCACCATGCGAAACACGAGCACAACGCGCAAGTCGCCAGGCAGGATCATGGCAAACCAGAACGGCAGAACCGCGATTAGATCGACGATGCCCGCGGGGCTAAGCGCGTATTTCATGCGCGCTTGCGTTGGACGAAGGTGCTGGTGCGGCCCATGTTCGACCGCAGACCATAGCCGCAAAGCGTACTCGGCCGTAAAAACCACAAGCGAGAAGAATTCGATGAGCGCAAAGGTCGTTGCGTAGCGTACCTCAAATTGCGGCATGGATTCGAGCGCAACTGCGATCAAATTGATGAGAATGAGAACAACAAGAAACCGATCGACGGTCGTGCCGACACGGTCGCCAACCGGCCCCTGTTCAAGCACGTGATAAACGCGACGGCGCAAGTCCTTGAGACGATTGCGTGCCATGCCACGTGATCCTGTTTGGATGCGCTGGCGGCGGCATCAGCCGCCGAGCGCAGCCTCGATCGCCTTCAGTGCATCGCCTGCCTTGGAGCCGTCAGGTCCGCCAGCCTGCGCCATATCAGGCCGGCCGCCACCACCCTTGCCACCCAGCGCTTCGGCACCTTTTTTGACAAGATCAACAGCGTTGAACCGCTTGGTCAGGTCGTCCGTAACGCCCACCACAATGCCCGCCTTGCCGTCTTCGGAGGTGGCAACGATGACGACGACACCGGACCCGACCTGGCGTTTGCCTTCGTCGGCGAGACCGCGCAGATCCTTGAGTTCGATCCCGGACACGGCGCGCGCGAGGAGCTTCACACCATTGATTTGCCTCACGTCGCTCGCATCGCCGGACGCTTTTCCCCCGCCGCCCATGGCCAGCTTCTTTCTGGCGTCAGACAGGTCGCGCTCGAGTTTCTTGCGCTCATCCAAGAGCGCACCGATACGTGCGGGCATCTCTTCAAGCGGCACTTTAAGCTCGGCGGCCGCTGCTTTAACGACTTGAAGCTGTTTGTTAGCGGCTTTGCGAGCAGCTTTTCCAGTTAGAGCCTCGATGCGCCGCACGCCGGCCGCCACCCCGGCCTCGCCGACCACCGAAATAAGCCCAATGTCGCCGGTTCGGCGCACATGGGTGCCTCCGCAGAGTTCCACCGACCAGCCAAGCATGTTGCCCGAGCCCTCACCCATTGCGACGACACGCACCTCATCGCCGTATTTCTCGCCGAACAGCGCGCGTGCGCCGGACGTAATCGCGTCGTCCTGCGCCATCAGCCGGGTCGTGACGGGTGCGTTCTGCAGCACAATGTCGTTGGCGATGTCCTCGACCCGTTCCAGCTCCTCCGTCGAAATCGACTTGGGATGCGAAAAGTCAAAGCGAAGCCGGTCGGGCGCGACCAGCGAGCCTTTTTGCGCAACATGCTCGCCAAGCACCTGGCGTAGCGCCTCGTGCAGAAGATGAGTGGCCGAATGGTTCTGGCGGATGGCGCCACGGCGCGCGTGCGCGACATCAAGCAGCAAGGGGTCGCCGATTTTGACGGCACCCTGCTCAACCTTGACCAGGTGGACGAACAGGTCACCGGCTTTTTTCTGTGTGTCACTGACTGTCAGCCGCACGCCTTCGCGCCGCATTTCCCCGGTATCGCCGACCTGGCCGCCACTCTCTGCGTAAAACGGTGTCTGGTTCATCACGACCGCACCGCTATCACCCTTTTTTAATTCGGATACTTCGTTGCCGTCTTTCACAAGCGCGGCCACCACGGCCTCGGCACTTTCCGTCTCGTAACCGAGGAATTCAGTGGCGCCGACCTTCTCCCGGAGGGGAAACCACACCGTCTCTTGCGCCGCCTCACCCGAACCCGTCCAGGACGCGCGCGCTTTTTCGCGTTGGCGTTCCATGGCATCTTCAAAACTTGCAAGGTCAACACTGATGCCACGCGCGCGAAGCGCATCCTGCGTGAGGTCCAAAGGAAAGCCGTAGGTGTCATAGAGCGAGAAGGCGGTTTCGCCATCGAACATGGCACCCTTCTTGAGGCCCTTGCTCTTGTCATCCAGAATGGCGAGCCCGCGCTCGAGCGTACGACGAAAGCGCGTTTCCTCGAGCTTGAGTGTTTCAGTAATGAGCGCCTCTGCTCGCAATAGTTCGGGATAGGCTTGACCCATTTCGCGAGTCAGCGCCGGCACAAGCCTCCACATCAGCGGTTCTTTTGCGCCGAGCAATTCGGCATGGCGCATCGCACGCCGCATGATGCGGCGGAGGACGTAACCTCGGCCCTCGTTCGAGGGCAGAACGCCATCGGCGATCAGAAATGCAGTTGCGCGCAGATGATCCGCGATCACACGATGTGAGGCCTTGTGAGGCCCCTCAGAGTCGACACCGGTCAGATCGGCTATGACGCGGATGAGCGTCGCGAATAGATCGATCGCGTAATTGTCGTGCGTGCCCTGCAGAACCGCGGCAATACGCTCGAGACCCATACCGGTGTCAATCGACGGCCGCGGCAGATCAACACGCTCGCCGCCCTCGAGCTGCTCGTATTGCATAAAAACGAGATTCCATATCTCGATGAAGCGGTCGCCCTCGGAATCGGCCGAACCCGGCGGTCCGCCCGGAATATGCGGACCGTGGTCGTAGAAAATTTCCGCGCAGGGCCCGCATGGGCCCGTATCGCCCATCGTCCAGAAGTTGTCCGAGCCGGCGATGCGCAGGATCTTGCTGTCGGGAAGCCCGGCGATCTTCTTCCAAAGCTTGAACGCATCGTCATCGTCGACATAGACGGTGATCAACAGCTTATCCTTGGGCAGCCCATACTCCTTGGTGACCAGCGTCCAGGCCAGCTCGATCGCGCGCTCCTTGAAGTAGTCCCCGAAGGAGAAATTGCCGAGCATCTCGAAGAATGTGTGGTGACGCGTGGTGTACCCGACATTGTCGAGGTCGTTGTGTTTGCCACCGGCGCGCACGCATTTCTGCGCGGTCACAGCACGAGAATATGGCCGCTTCTCCAGGCCGGTGAACACGTTTTTAAACTGCACCATCCCGGCATTGGTGAACATCAAGGTCGGGTCGTTGCGCGGGACCAGCGGCGAGGACGCCACGACCTGGTGGTCGTTGCGGGCGAAGAAATCAAGGAAACCTTTGCGGATATCGTTGACGCCGCTCATTTTGAAATGCCGTTAAACC
>CAWHPN010000009.1:0-5362 GCA_963831275.1 uncultured Alphaproteobacteria bacterium
CCTGCCCGGTGGGGTCTAAATCCCCATTTGGCTTGATGTTTTCAAGTCAGCTATTTAGCGGGGGGGGTTACGTAAGTCTAGGAAGGCCGCATCCCAGGGGACGGCTTCACCAAAACGCCTTCGCCCCCGTCCTCGGTGGCGGCCGCTTTACGCAGCCGGGTGCCGACGGGGGCGAACGACTAACGCATCACGCATCTGATACGCATCACCTAATGGTGCAGCGGAGAACTCGGGCGCCGCCGCCTCGCCTTACTAATCTTCAGACCGCTAACGCTATGTCTTTATCTTGCGCGTCGAACCCTTCACCTTCGATTCCTTGGCCTTTGCGGCCACGATCTTCGGTTCTTTGCTCTTGGCGTTGCTCTTGGCGTTCGCACTCGTTTTCACAGTCTTGACGGCAGTTTTGGCTTTGCCTTTAGCAGCTCCGGCCTTCCTTGGTTTAGCGGCCTTTGGCTCTGCAATTGGCTCGGCAACGTCTTTGACTTCGACAAGTTGGGTCGGCATGGGCGGGACAGGCAGCGGTTCTGGCCGTTCCTGCGTCGGCGCTTCGCTCTTGAAGGCTACACCCTCCTCGCGAAAGCCGGCTCCAGACGGCAGCGTCGCAACAACGCCGTCCGGCAGCCCATCATCCTTTCAAGCCTCGGCGGCCTCCTCCCCGTCCTCGTCCTTATCCTTTTCTTCGCCAGCCATAATCGCCTCGGCAACGACGCCGGAATTCTGGCGTACCTGTGCCTCGATCTTGGCAGCGATGTCGGGGTTCTCCTTGAGAAATTGCTTGGCGTTCTCGCGGCCCTGCCCGATGCGCTGGCTGTCATAGGAGAACCAGGAGCCGGACTTCTCCACCACTCCGGCCTTGACGCCGAGGTCGATCAACTCGCCGGTCTTGGAGACGCCCTCGCCATACATGATGTCGAATTCGACCTGTTTGAACGGAGGCGCCAACTTGTTCTTGACCACCTTCACGCGGGTCTGATTGCCGACCACCTCATCGCGCTCCTTGATTGCGCCGATGCGGCGGATGTCGAGACGAACAGACGCATAGAATTTCAATGCGTTTCCGCCCGAGGTCGTTTCCGGCGAGCCATACATCACGCCGATCTTCATGCGGATCTGATTGATGAAAACCACCATCGTGCGCGAGCGCGAAATCGAGGCGGTGAGCTTGCGAAGTGCCTGGCTCATCAGTCGTGCCTGACTGCCCGGCTGTACGTCGCCCATCTCGCCTTCAAGTTCGGCACGCGGAACGAGAGCAGCCACCGAGTCGACAACCAGCACGTCGATCGCGCCGGAGCGAACCAACGTGTCGGCAATTTCCAGAGCCTGCTCGCCGGCATCCGGTTGGGAGATCAGGAGTTCGTCAACATTCACGCCGAGCTTGCGGGCATAAATGGGATCGAGCGCGTGTTCGGCATCGACAAAAGCGCAGATGCCACCCTTTTTCTGCGCTTCCGCGATGGTGTGCAGCGCCAAGGTGGTCTTGCCGGAGGATTCCGGCCCGTAGATTTCCACCACTCGGCCGCGCGGCAGGCCACCAATGCCGAGTGCGATGTCGAGCCCCAGCGAGCCCGAGGAAATGGCTTCGATATCCATGGCTTTGTCGTTCTTGCCAAGCTTCATGACCGAGCCCTTGCCGAACTGACGCTCGATTTGGCTTAGCGCAGCAGACAGGGCTTTCGACTTATCCATGGAAGGTCCTTCGACAAGACGCAGGGCAGGCTGACTCATGATGAAGCGCTCCTTATGGCCGGGATTCGACCCCCCGACAACGCGGCCCACCGCATCGTCGGAATCGACTTGAGAAAAGCAATGTACACTATTTGTTCTCCGTTCGCAATATGTTCTTTTCGGTTAATAGGTACTGGCGTACGGCCAGTATCCGCCGATACCGAGCCCGAAAATGTAAGTTCCGGGAACGATTTCTGCCCAAGCGAATTACGCGTTGTGGTTGCGTAAAATGACACAAGGTCGGGGAATGACGGGGGATGACTACCGCGTGAAGGTTGCCGAATTGCGAGCGCGCGCTTCGCAAGAAACGGATCCAGGCAGGCGAGCCGAATTCGAGAGGTTGGCACAGTCGTATTTGCGTCTGGCGGCCCAAGCCAAACGCAATACAGAGACCGACGTTACGTATGAGCCTCCTCCTCCAAAAATCGATCTCCCCGGCCCTCGCTAGACATGTTTGCCTTCGGAACGAATGCGATCGTGAAGCGTTCGGACCGGGGGACGGCATAAATTTTGTATAAACAACAATAGCCGGGGGCATCTGTATGAAAAAAATGCACGAATACCTTCACCACGCTGCCGAATGCCGGGATATGGCGCGAACCGCCCCACCCGCTCACCGCCAGCAGCTCGAGCAAATGGCGGAAACCTGGGAACAGCTTGCAGACGCCCGTAAGCGACAAATGGAAAAGCAGGGAAAATCTGTCGACGAGGCTGCATCGTGAGCTAACGAACGCTGCCCCTCGCGATTGTCAGCTCCTGCCGTTTTGAAATTGCGATCTGTCTCATCTATTTTGCCTAGATGGGCCATCACCTGGATCGAAACCCAACAATTTCTGACGGCTACCTAACGCTGCAAAAGGCGCTTCATAAAAACCCGAACTACGGCGTGGCCTCGATTGGCTATGCCCCGCTCGTCAAGCAGCTTTTGGAAATGTCCAAGGCGAGGTCTCTGTCCGACTATGGGGCTGGCAAGCAGAACCTCAAGAAAGCGCTGCTCGATTTAGGCAAACAAGATTTCGACTATTTCCCCTATGACCCGGCTTTTCCGGAATACGGGACGCCAAGGCCAGCCGAGCTTGTGTGCTGCATCGATGTCCTGGAGCACATCGAGCCGGATTTTGTGGAGGCAGTCATCGCCGACCTCAGGTCGATCACCCAAAAAGTGGGCTTCTTTTCGATAGCAACGGGACCGGCGCAGAAAGTCCTTCTCGACGGCCGCAATGCCCATCTCATTCAGAAGCCATCGTCCTGGTGGCTTCCGAAACTGTGCGAGCATTTCGAGATCGCCCAACTGGGACGCGATCCGCACGGATTCTGGGTGATCACCGAAGCCAGGGCGAGTTGAACGCGCGGCCTCTGCCTCCTTCCACAGAGTTGTCACCGTATTACTGGCTAATTGCGCTGGTCGGGGGCAGGATTACGTGGTTAGGGAGCCGTCACGCCATTGCGATGGGAACCATTGTCGAACTGTTCAAAGAGACCGTGTTCGATCCCGAAACGGTCCAAACGCTTTGCGAGGCTTACGAAAAAGCTCGCAAGGCCCTTCATGACACCGGTCAACCGGCCATCGTGAATGAAATTATTGCGCGGCGGATCATCGCGTTAGCCGAAAAAGGCGAGCGGGATCCGGATCGGCTGTGTGCCGGCGCGCTCGCAGCCCTCGGAAAGAAGGCCGAAAAGTAGTCTCGTGATTGGAAGCAGCACCCATGATCGGCAAACGTGTTCAATTACACGACGAAACCTGGCAGCAGCTCCGGATGCTGGCATCGGAAAGCATGAAGTCGTTTCAGGAGCTCGCCGATGAGGCATTCAATGACCTGCTGAGAAAGCATGGTCGGCCGGCGAGTCTGCGAGAGGCGCTGCGGCGAAGTGCGGGCGAAAGCGCCACGGTTATCCCGCTCAAGCGCAAGCCCGGTTCAGGTCGCCGAAAGAAATAACAGCGCAGACCCCGATACCAGCCTACTTTTGTGAACCGGGAACGGAAACCGGGCGGGACCTGTGCGTTGGTCCAATGATCCGAACGTTGCACGGATTTGCTCTTTTGCGGTGCAATAGGATATATTGCGCTGCAATAGTTTCTTGAATGCCGCGGGCCGGGGGCGCGGCGGAGTGGAGTGTCATGTTGGATATCTTACGAAAGTGCATCGCAATCCCGGTTGTGAAATATTCGATCATTGCGGTGGCGAGTTTGCTTTGGCTGGTCGGATTTGCCGATCAGCTGCCCGACATGACGCAGACTGCAAAATATGTCGGCATCTCGCTATTGATGGTGACAGTGGCCGCTATCGCCTGACGGCCTGCCTACACGCCAAGATGCCGATGCAGGATTTCCGGCCTCGCCTTGATTTCCTCGGCCGGCCCTTCGTGCACGATATGGCCATTGTTGATGATGTAGGCGCGGTCGGCGAGCGCGAGCGTTGCCGCGAGATTCTGCTCCACCAGCACGATTGTTTGTCCGGCCGCCGCCAGCTTTCGGCAGGCTTCCACAAGATCGCGCACGATGACGGGCGCCAGACCCTCGAACGGTTCGTCCAATAAAATGATCTTGGGACTGCGGATGAGCGCGCGCGCAATCGCGAGCATCTGCTGTTCGCCCCCTGACAGGTCAGTCCCGCGGCTACCGCGTCGGTCTCGCAAGCGCGGAAACATCTCATAGATCCGCTCAAGCGGCCATTTGTTGCGCGCAGTCAATCCGGCCAGAACAAGATTTTCCTCTACGTTCAAGCTGCCGAATATCCGGCGCTCTTCGTGCACCAGCTGCATGCCGGCCTGCGCAATCGTGTGACTTTTCCTCCCGGCGACATCGACGCCATCGAACTTCACCGTTCCGGCGCGAGGTTGCACAACACCCATCAGGCTCTTGAGCGTCGTGCTTTTCCCGGCGCCATTGCGGCCAAGCAGCGCCACGACTTCGTTCTGTTCGACGCGGAAAGAGACGTCGAAGAGGATATGAGAATCCCCATAAAAGCTATTGAGACCATTGACCTCGAGAAGGCTCATGCTGCCATTATCCCGCCGAGATAAGCTTCCTGCACGGCTGCGTTGCCCTTGATCTCTCCAGGCGTGCCTTCGACCAGCACGCGGCCTTCCTGCAGGACGGTCACACGTCCGACCAGTTCGAACAGCGAATCCATATCGTGATCGATCACGATCATGGTACGGCCTCGGCTGATCGACTTCAGCAGCTTCACGGTTTCCACGCGCTCGCGTGGGCTCATTCCGGCCAGCGGTTCGTCGAGCAACAACAGGCTTGGACTGGTCGCAAGCGCGAGACCGATCTCGAGCCTCCGCTTTTCGCCGTAGGCAAGTTGCGAAACAGGTGTGTCGGGACGCTCGGTGAGATTTACCAGGTCCAGCGTATGCTCAACCTGCTCACGCAAACCGGCAATTGCCGACTGGCTGCGCAGCATGTCGAGGCGGAACTTGCCTCTTAGTTCGGCCAATGCAGCAATCGTCAAATTCTCGCGTACCGTAAGACGCGTGAACAGCTGGTTGACCTGGTAGCTTTTTGTCAGGCCCAGCTGACAGACGTCGGTTACGTTCATGCCGGTGATGTCGCGGCCCTCGAATATGATAGTGCCGGAGGTCGGCGGAATTTCACAGGTAAGCATCTTGAAGAACGTGGTCTTACCCGCGC
>CAWHPN010000010.1:0-13456 GCA_963831275.1 uncultured Alphaproteobacteria bacterium
GATTGTCGCCGAATGCGTGTTTGCCAATGCGCGCATAACCAGGTCACGCGCGCCAGCAACGACATTCACGATCTGATCACTCAGCCGAACGAATGATATGGTTTTGACATACAACATTCGCTTGAATCAGCATTTTGGCTAGTGCACCGTCCGCCCGTTTTCTCGGGGTGACGTGTGCGGTTGCGTTTAAATTTTTTGATCGCAAGTTATTTGCTCTGCGCGGCTTGCGGCCCAATCTCCAAACTGCCGCCCCTACCCTCTGACGAAGTCGAGGCCGAGGTCTGGAAGCAACAGATCGATCAGGTCCGAGATTATTTCAGCCAGCTCGGACGACTCCAAATGTCGCGTTCCGTATCCGCGTTGCCAACCGGGATGATTGTAAAGATTGGGCTTGGGCACAGATGGGTCTGGATGCTGGAACAGTCGCGAGCCTACCGCGCAAATACCGCTCGTTCGGTCAGGAAGCTCTCTCTGTCAGTTGGACGCAAGCCACCGTCTTGTCGGTCGCCGACAAATCGCCCGCGGCAGCTGCCGGGATCAAACCTGGCGACCATCTTTTGACGTTCAACAACGAGCCGGTCCCAAGTTCGCAGACAGCCGGATGGATCGGCGGATTTGTGCGCAACAACGGTGAGCAGCCAATCCAGATTCTGATTCGTCGCAACGGCGTCGATGAGATTCATACTGTTACTCCGGTAAAGGCATGTGCGATTCCAATCGAATTGGTCACGGATTCAGCGGCAAACGCTCTCACCAGTGATGACAGAATCGTCGTCCAATCGGGCGTTCTACGCCTGGCGCATACCGACGCGCAGCTTGCGTTAGTCGTTGCACACGAGTTGGCGCACGCGGATCTTGGTCACCTGACCAAGCAACGCACCAATGAAGTCCTTGGATGGGCGGGCGGAGCAGTAATCGACACCGCACTCCTGGCCGCCGGCTTGCCGAGCAGAGGCGCGTTTGCCAGGGAATTGCGGCGGGCGGGCCAACGTGCGTTTAGCGTCGGTTTTGAACGTGAGGCTGACTATGTGGGTGCCTATTATGTCGCGCGTGCCGGATATGATCTCTCAGGAACGGAAGACTTTTGGCGGGCACTCGCAATGGAAAGCCCAGACAATATTCGTATTGCAACGACACATCCAATAACGCCGGTGCGTTTCGTCCAGATGCAGAAGGTCGCAACCGAAATTGCCGAAAAACGTCGCAGCGGCTTGCCGCTCAGACCTGAGCTGAAAGCAATCCAGGCCGAGACTGAGTTGTCGGATATCCGGGATCACAACATTCACTGACTACATGCATTTCTTTGCCTGGCAAAGATGCTCAAGTTCGGGAAACGGTTTATAGGCAGCGTTTCCACACTGTCCACTTACAGCCTCAATCAGCTGATTGAGATGACCGCCATAAAAATACGCGATGCGATCTTTGCTCCCAATATAATGATTGTTGGCATTGCGTGCGTTCGACCTTACGCAAACCACATAACGCTCATCTTTGCCAGCTGGCCGAAGTGTTGGTTCGCTGATGTACGCATCGCGCACATTGGTCGGGTTATCGAGTGTATTGGTCAGGGTGGTCAGAATCTCGTTCTTGTATTCGGCTGGAAAAATATTTGGATTTTCTTCAGGCTCTTTTTTTGCTGACGAACAGGCCAACAGAACTGCGCCAAGTACCGAAAGCAAACATAAGTTTGCGGCGTGCCGGGTCATGGCTTTGCCTTCATCGCAAATTGCCTAGTCGAGCTTCAGCTTACGACGCCTTTGACCGAGCGTGCGCAACCGCAACGCATTGAGCTTGATGAACCCTTCTGCATCACGATGATCGTATGCAACTGCGCCTTCCTCGAAGGTCACCAGTTCTTTATCGTAAAGGGAATACTTGCTCTCACGGCCGACGATGGTGACGTTGCCTTTGTAAAGCTTGAGCTTTACCCGACCTGTTACAAACTCCTGGCTCTTGTCGATTGCCGCCTGCAGCATCTCGCGCTCCGGCGCAAACCAGAAACCATAGTAGACAAGCTCGCTGTATTTCGGCATCAGCTCATCTTTGAGATGCGCCGCGGCGCGATCCAAGGTGATCGATTCAATGCCCCGATGAGCGGCGAGCAATATCGTGCCGCCAGGCGTTTCGTACATGCCCCGCGACTTCATGCCGACAAAGCGGTTTTCGACGAGATCGAGGCGGCCGATGCCGTTGGCGCAGCCAAGGTCGTTCAGGTTCTTGAGCAACGTCGCTGGCGACATTTTATTGCCGTCGACGGCTACTGCGTCTCCCTTTTCGAAATCTACCGAAACAATTGTCGGCTTGTCCGGTGCTTTTTCCGGGTCGACCGTGCGCGAGAAAACGTATTCCGGAACAGCGAGAGCCGGGTCTTCCAGCACTTTGCCTTCCGATGACGTATGCAGAAGGTTGGCATCCACGGAAAACGGCGCTTCGCCGCGCTTGTCCTTGGCAATTGGAATCTGGTGCTTTTCAGCAAACTCGATGAGCGCCGCGCGCGACGTCAGATCCCATTCGCGCCACGGTGCGATCACCGTTACATCCGGCTTGAGCGCGTAGTAGGTAAGCTCGAACCGGACCTGATCATTGCCCTTGCCGGTGGCGCCATGGGCCACTGCATCGGCACCGACTTTCGCGGCGATCTCGATCTGCTTTTTGGCGATCAACGGGCGCGCAATAGAGGTCCCGAGCAAATATTGCCCTTCGTACAGCGCATTCGCACGGAACATCGGAAAGACGTAGTCGCGCACAAATTCTTCCCGCAGGTCTTCGACAAAAATATTGTCCTTTTTTATGCCCAGCAGCTGGGCCTTCTGCCGTGCCGGTTCAAGCTCCTCGCCCTGCCCGAGATCGGCAGTAAAAGTCACCACCTCGCATCCATAGGTGGTCTGCAGCCACTTCAGGATGATCGACGTGTCGAGCCCGCCGGAATAGGCGAGCACAACTTTCTTCACGTTCTTTGTTTTCCCGCCAGACATCGGACCGCCTTAAAAATTGCGGCGGACTATAGGGCCAAAGGTAGGCGGCGCAAAGTGCGTCCTGGTTAACCACGCTCCGATTGCCGCCTTGTCGAATTATTTCGTTTTTCGGCTTCTGCCGAACAACCCAACGACAAAATTGTGGAGTGGCAAGGCTGCCCGCTCAATAGAACGTTCTACGTCTCGGTCCGAGAGACGCGTACGGGGCCATCGATAGATCAGAGCGTAGGCAAACCAAATGACCAGAAACGTGAAGACGCCGGCAAAGATGACATCGGATGGGAAATGGCCTCCAGCCATTACACGAATTGCCGCCATACCAATCCCGAGCGCGAGCGCCGCGCCATAGGCGGCAACGCGCCACTGCGGAGGCGCCAAGGCCGCCGGCGCCATCGTCCAGAACGCGCCCGCGACGTCGCCAGACACAAAAGCGCAATTGCCGGGACAATGGCCGCGCGGGTCCCACCAGGCGACATGCTGTTGGTCCCCGCCAAACTGCGTCACGTCGATTGGCCGCGGGCGTCCCCAGTGATCCTTCAGCAGAACATTGGCCATCAGGCCAGGCGCGAGCACCATGGTCGCAATCAGAAAAACGACCGCGCGTCCAGATATGAGCAATGTGCGCCGTGGTAAAATCAGCTTGATTAAAAGAGCGATAACCGCCGGTAACACCAAAATTGTCCCGATCCATAACGCGAGATTTCGCGCCAGCATGAGCGGCCGATAAAGCCGAAAAGCAAACATGTTGTGACTAACATCCTCGAATCCATAAAAGTATCGCGCGATACGCAAGTCTAGTTCGGGATAAAAACCGAAGACCACGCCGGCGATGACGGCAATGGCAAGCGCGATGATGAGCCCGGTACGATTCATGCGCGTTTCGTCTAGCCGAGACGTTTGAAAATAGAAAGACGGTCGGTCGCACAGGTCGCTATATTGCGGCTATGGCAGTGCCAATACTCGACTTCTGGTTCGAATTTGCCTCGACCTATTCTTACCCGGCGGCGATGCGCGCAGGGCCCTTGGCAAACGTCTCGGGCGTTCACCTGCGTTGGCGACCATTCATGCTGGGGCCGATTTTCAAAGCGCAAGGTTGGACAACGTCACCCTTCAATCTCTATCCGGCCAAAGGCCGCAACATGTGGCGCGACCTGGAAAGGATTTGCGGTGAGCTCGGCTTACCCTTCAGGCGCCCGCATCCATTTCCGCAAAATACCTTGCTGGCGGCTCGTGTCGCGGTGGTGGGTCTCGCACAGCCGTGGGGCGAAGAATATTGTCGAGCAATTTATCGCGCCGAATTCGGCGAGGGCCGAAATCTCGAGGAAACGGAAACGATCGCCAGAGTCCTCGAGGATCTTGGGCAAAATGTCAGCGCAGTATTGGAATGTGCGCAGTCGGCGGAGAACAAGGAACAGCTGCGCGCGAACACCGAAGAGGCGCAGCGTCTCGATATATTCGGTTCACCAAGCTTTGTGACAGCGGATGGCGAGCTGTTTTGGGGTAATGATCGACTGGAAACAGCGCTGAATTGGGCTGCACGCTAGACCGCGCGTGGATCGCGCCAGCGGCCTGCATTGCGCCCCGCCACTACCCAATAGACCAGCCCGCCAATAATTCCCGCCGCAGCCGCCAGCTGTAAAGTATTGCCAACCGGTGTCACGTCAGTCGTATTTTCAAGCCTTACCGAAATATCGGAGCCGAAATAGGATGCTAGCCCGACGAGTGCGCCGCCAACTCCGTAGTAGAGGAAATTGCGCAGACGCGCCGCCTCCGCAATTAGAATTACCACCAGCGCCGGCAGCAATGCGACTGCACCGACAAAACTAGTAGCGAAGAAGGAAACAATAAAGAAACTCACCCGTTCAAAGGGATCGGAATCCACTCCCGCCCAATCTGGCGCTACGATGCCGACGGCAAGAGTGATGCCAGCAGCGATGATGGCAAAGAAGAGCGCGAAGAAAATAACGATGAGCCGGCCGAAAAGGGACATTGCAATCCTCTTAATAAATCGGAGCCGTCACTCCACCATCGCCATGGCACGCAACGCCATGCGTTCCCGCGCCGAAAGCTTTTCGGTCGCGCTTTTGAGCTGACCGCAGGCAGCCAAGATGTCCCGTCCGCGTGGTGTGCGGACGGGGGAGGCATAACCCGCATCGAACACGACTTGCGAGAATTTCTCGATCTGTTCCCAATCTGAGCACTCGTATCTAGTCCCAGGCCAGGGATTGAACGGAATAAGATTGATCTTGGCCGGAATACCCTTGAGCAACCTCACCAATGCCTTTGCGTCATCAATCGAATCGTTCACGCCCTTCAGCATGACATATTCGAAAGTGATCCGCTTGGCATTCGAAACACCGGGATAGCTGCGGCATGCTTCCAACAGTTCAGCGATCGGATGTTTGCGATTAAGCGGCACCAGTTTGTTTCGCAGTTCGTCGCTTACGGCATGCAACGAAACTGCCAACATGCACCCGATCTCGGTGCCGGTGCGCGAAATGTTGGACACGACACCCGATGTGGAAAGCGTGATGCGTCGTTTGGAAATGGCAATACCTTCGCCATCTGCCACGATAAGGAGTGCGTCGCGCACCGCGTCGAAATTGTAGAGCGGCTCACCCATGCCCATCATTACAATATTGGTGATACAGCGCTCACCGGCCGGCACCACGCCATCGGTTGGCCGCGTACCCCCCGGCCAGTCGCCGAGACGATCGCGCGCAACCATTACCTGCCCGACGATCTCTCCCGCGGTAAGATTCCTGACCAGCCGCTGGGTACCGGTATGACAAAAAGTGCAAGTGAGAGTGCAGCCAACCTGGCTGGAGACGCACAGGGTGCCGCGTTCAGTATCGGGTATGTAGACGCATTCGACCTCGTGGGGACGTTCGCCTTGTACTTCCCCGGGAAGCCGCAACAGCCATTTGCGCGTTCCGTCGACAGAAACCTGTTCCGCAACAACCTCGGGACGAGTCAAAGTGAAGCGTTCGGCGAGCAACGCTCGCAGCTCTTTCGACACGCTGGTCATGTCGTCGAATGACGTGAACCCGCGGAAATAGATCCAGTGCCAAATCTGCTGGACGCGCATTTTGCGCTGTGCTTCCGGGACGCCGAGCGAACCCAGCGCGTCAGCAAGTTGCCCCCGGGTAAATCCGATCAGCGACGGCTTTTCGGGTGCGATATAGCGCTCGAGCGGCAACTTTTCGACGAAATCGGTCGAGACCGCTGTGGTTTGTGCAAGCGTTATCATCCGATCAATTACCAGCGCCAGTCGGCCATGAACGCAATATAGGGCCCGAACACCCTACTTGCACTCCTCCGCGACCTTGTCGAGCGCTTGGGCGATACCTTTGAGGGAATAGGTGTCGGTCGTTTTCGTGCCGCGCGCCGATTCGCTTTTGACCACAAGGTCGGAGCCTCTACGCAACGTGTCCACCATTTGCGCCTCTTCGGCGGCATTCTTCACCCACGCCCCGTCAATTTGGGTGTACATGGAATAGGTCGCTGAGCCCACCGCGGCCGTCGCGTCGTGGCCGGGCTTCTGCGGATAACCGACAATAACTGAAACCTCATTCTTTACTTTTTCGGCCGGCCGCGTGGAGACGAACGCATAGGACGGATCACGATTGCGGCCAGCGGGATCACTCGTCGCCGAAGTCGGCTTTGAGAGTGCGAAGCAAATTTTCTTGCCACCAGGCGAAGCTTTGTAGGCGCCCCACTCACCGAATTGTCCAAGCAACACAGCTTGGTCCGTGGGGTTAGCCGGTTTCTTTTGTTGTGCAAATGCTAAGGCGTTGAACGCACTGACCGCGCACGCAGCAACGCCTATGCGAAAAAATGGAGTGGTGTTCATCGGGTCCTACCGGAGACGATACAAATGACTGTTGAGCCGCCTCAATAAAGAATCGCTGGATATTAGCCCATTATGGGAGAAAGTCGGCAATGTGAAGGCGACAATGCGTAGCGATTTTAGGCGGCTCCGCCTTGCGAGGACTGCGCGGCCTTGCTATTCGCGCTGCACAATCCAAAGCGCCCCATAATGAAAGCCCTGCTCTGTACCCGTTACGGCTCATCCGACGATCTTGAACTCGCGGATATTGCCGATCCCAAAGCTGGCCCAGGTGAGGCGGTGGTGAACATCCGCGCCGCCGCGCTAAATTTCTTTGATACATTGATTATAGCCGGGAAATATCAGTTCAAACCGACGCCGCCTTTTTCACCGGCCGCGGAATTCTCCGGCGTGGTCGAGAGCATCGGCGCTGGAGTGACCACCTGCAAGATCGGGGACCGCGTCCTCGGCTACATGACTTATGGTGCCGCACGTGAACGCGTCGCCGTCCCCGCCGACAGGCTGATCAAAATCCCGGACGGACTCGATTTCGACCGCGCCGCGGGAATCTGCATTACATATGGAACCACCTTTCATGCATTGAAGGATCGGGCGGCGCTGCGGCATGGCGAATCACTGGCTGTTCTTGGTGCTGCTGGCGGTGTCGGCTTGGCCGCCATCGAACTCGGGAAGATCCTGGGCGCAAGGGTGATTGCTTGCGCTTCGTCGGATGAAAAGCTTGCATTTACGCGCAAGCATGGCGCGGACGAAACGATCCATTACGCGCGCGATGATCTCAAAGAAGAGCTGCGACGGCTCACCGACGGGCGCGGCGCCGATGTGATCTATGATCCGGTGGGGGGTGCCTATAGTGAGCCGGCGCTGCGTTCCATTGCATGGAAGGGACGATACCTCGTTGTTGGTTTCGCAGCCGGTGAAATTCCGAGGCTGCCACTCAATCTCGTATTGCTGAAGGGCTGCGATGTGGTTGGCGTTTTCTGGGGTTCATGGATCGAGCGCGATCCGGCCGGTCATCGCGCCAACACAGAACAGTTAGTGGCCTGGTGCATGGAAGGGAAACTGTCCTCACATGTGCACGCGGTCTATCCACTTGCTGAAGGACCAGCTGCGCTCAAGGCAATCGGCGCCCGGCAAATCATGGGCAAGGTTATTCTGCGGCCATAGTGACAGCGTGCACATGCGCTATTGTTTCGAAAATTCAGCCAGCTTGCTCTTTGCCGCTGTGCGATGCTCCGGCGTGATGTAAGCCGTCACGAGGTTGATCGTCGCCGCCAGCATTGCAGCGTCATCGGTGAACCCGAGTATCGGTAACACGTCGGGTATGGCATCGATCGGAAGCACAAAATAGGCAATCGCCCCGATCAGAGACGCTTTCACTGGCATCGGCGTATTGCGATCGAATGCGCAATAATAAGCGGTCAACAAGTCTTCCGCGAAGGGAATCGACGCGGCGACGCCGCGCAGCTTGCGCCAAAAGCGATCGAGAAAGGCCTTCTCGTCACCTTGCGGAAATGCGAATTGCGCGAATGCCATGGAGCTCCATGTGGTTAGCAATCGAGGGATCCGCAAGAAGCCATTTTCTGTCCAATTTGCGCGACCGTCATGACGCGCCGGTCGCGATTTTATCCATCCCTTCAGCCAGTTTGACGTCGAGATCCGTCAGGCCCCCCGCCTCGTGGGTCGATAGCGTCACCTCGACTGTTTTATAGACGTTGAACCACTCCGGATGATGATCCATTTTTTCCGCGACCAGGGCGGCGCGCGTCATAAAGCCGAAGGCCTCATTGAAATCCTTGAACACGAATTTTTTCGCGATGGCATCCCGGCCTGTCGTTTCCGACCAGCCATTGAGTCGTGCCAACGCGGATTTGCGGGCTTCTCCGACGAGTTTTTGCGCCATGACATGAGCCTTCCTGCAGCGAATGGGAGCCTTTTGGCAGACTTAACCAATATAGCGCTGATAACGGCAAACGGTTGCATCTCGGCCCCGCGTGACTATATTGCGGCGCAATAGCGCTGCGTCGCGGGCCCCGGGGCCCGCGCTTTGATTTCTGGAACCGCAATGGATCTTCGTAACGTCGCCATTATCGCACACGTCGACCACGGCAAGACAACCCTGGTGGACCGGTTGCTGCAGCAATCCGGCGCGTTCCGCGAGAACCAGCGCGTCATCGAGCGCGCCATGGATTCCAACGATCTCGAGCGCGAGCGCGGTATCACCATCCTGGCTAAGGCGGCCTCTGTGGTGTGGAAAGACACCCGCATCAATATCGTCGATACGCCCGGCCACGCTGATTTCGGCGGTGAGGTCGAGCGCATTTTGAACATGGTGGATGGCGCCCTGGTGTTGGTGGATGCCGCCGAAGGTCCGCT
The DNA here is from genome assembly GCA_963831275.1 of uncultured Alphaproteobacteria bacterium. Taxonomy (GTDB): domain Bacteria; phylum Pseudomonadota; class Alphaproteobacteria; order Rhizobiales; family Xanthobacteraceae; genus Pseudolabrys. Next base: position 9,199 of record CAWHPN010000010.1, read on the forward strand.
GCCGCAGACCAAGTTCGTGGTGTCGAAGGCGCTCAAGATGGGGCTCAAACCCATCGTCGTGATCAACAAGGTGGACCGCGCGGACGCGCGTCCAACGCAAGTGGTGAACGAGGTATTTGACCTGTTCGCCGCGCTTGACGCCACCGACGAACAGCTCGACTTCCCAATCCTTTACGGCTCGGCCAAACAGGGCTGGATGGCAGTCAGTTTGGATGGATCGCACGACGACGGTATGAGGCCGTTGTTCGATCTGATCCTGCGCCACGTGAGGCCGCCGCACGTGGAGCGAGGGTCGTTCCGCCTGCTGGGTACCATCCTGGAAGCCAATCCTTATCTCGGCCGCATCGTCACCGGCCGCATCACCTCGGGATCGGCAAGACCTAATCTGCCCGTGAAGGTGCTCGACCACGACGGCAAGCTGATCGAGACCGGCCGTATAACCAAGGTGCTGGCCTTCCGCGGACTCGAGCGCGTGCCGGTGGACGAAGCGGAAGCTGGCGATATTGTCGCAATTGCTGGATTGCCGAATGCGACCGTCGCGATGACAATCTGCGACCCCTCGGTGGAAACACCCCTACCGGCACAGCCCATCGATCCGCCGACTTTGGCAATGATCTTCCGCGTCAATGACTCCCCGCTCGCCGGTACCGAAGGCGACAAGGTCACCGGCCGCATGATCCGCGACCGGCTCCTGCGCGAAGCGGAAGGCAATGTCGCCCTGCGTGTCCGTGAATCCGACGAGAAAGATTTCATGGAAGTTGCGGGGCGCGGTGAATTACAGCTCGGCATTCTGATCGAAACTATGCGGCGTGAAGGCTTCGAACTTTCGGTATCCCGGCCGAAGGTGCTGCTGCGCGAAGACGCCAAGACCGGCGAGACACTTGAGCCGATCGAGGAAGTTGTGATCGACCTCGACGAGGAGCATGCCGGCATCGTTGTGCAGAAGATGGCCGAGCGCAAAGCCGAGATGTTGGAAATGAAGCCGTCCGGCGGCCACCGGCTACGGCTGGTGTTTCACGCCCCGACGCGCGGCCTGATCGGCTACCAGGGCGAGTTGCTCACGGACACGCGCGGCACGGCGATCATGAACCGGCTATTTCATGCCTACGCGCCTTACAAGGGGCCGATTCAAGGCCGCCGCAACGGGGTGCTTATCTCCAACGACAAGGGCGACGCTGTCGCCTACGCGCTCTGGAATCTGGAAGACCGCGGGCCAATGATGATCGAGCCCGGGTGGAAAGTTTACAACGGCATGATCGTTGGCGAACACACGCGCGGGAATGACCTTATCGTCAATGTCCTCAAGGGTAAGAAGCTTACCAACATCCGCACGACCTCCAAGGACGAGGCAGTACGCCTCACCCCTCCCATCCGCATGACGCTGGAGAAGGCGCTCGCCTATATCGAAGATAACGAGCTGGTCGAGGTGACGCCAAAATCGATCCGTCTGCGCAAGAAGCTCCTCGACGAGAATGACCGCAAAAAAGAAGAGCGCAAGAAAGAAGCCGAGACGGTCTGACGTACTCGCGGCCTGCCACAACTCTCGCTATGTGTCGGCCAAGCCACAATTCGAATTAAAAATCGAATCACTCCGCCCCGGCGTTCATGGTTAGCGCCGCGCCGGCTGCGGATTTTGGCTCGCGGAACCCGAAAAATATCGCCGAGCCAGAAGACGAGACCGTCATTTCTGCGGCTTTGCTGTTGGCGTTTTTGCGCCTGTGACCAGTAATCCACACCGTTAACCCATCATTAACGATAGGGCTTGAAGGCCGTAAATTTCGTTGCTTCTATCGCGCAATGACGACGACCCTCATAGAGATTCGCCGCGCGAAATCCGCCGACGCTGTGGACGTCGCCGAGACTCATGATGAGGCATGGCGCGCCGCCTATCAGGGGATCATTCCCGGCAACGAGCTCGACAAGCTTATCAATCGCCGCGGTCCGGACTGGTGGGATTCGGCAATCCGTAAAGGCAGCCGTATCACGATCCTCCAGTTCGGCGACCGCATCGCCGGCTATGCCAACTACGGGCGCAATCGCGCGCGTAGCCTTTTTTATGATGGCGAGATCTACGAAATCTATCTGCGACCCGAGTTTCAGGGTCTTGGGTTCGGCCGTCGATTGTTCTCAGCCGCCCGCAAAGATCTCAACCAGAGCGGTCTGAAGAGCCTGGTAGTGTGGGCCCTGTCTGACAATGAACCCGCGATGGAGTTTTATCGCGCACTCGGCGGGCGGGCGGTCGCCCGTTCCTCGGAACGATTTGGCGCCAAGACGCTCGATAAAGTCGCCTACGCCTGGCAGGCATAGTCAGAATTTCGGAGCCGGTAGACCTTTCTGCGCACAGGCAGCGCGCAAGGTATTCAGCAGCAGACAAGCAATCGTCATCGGACCGACGCCCCCTGGTACCGGGGTAATCGCACCGGCGATTGCCGAAGCTTCCAGATAAGCAACATCGCCGACGATGCGCGACTTGCCAGCCTCCGCAGGCACGCGGTTGATGCCAACGTCGATCACGGTCGCACCCGGTTTGATCCAGTCACCCCGAACCATTTCCGGGCGACCGACGGCGGCGATCAGCAAATCGGCGCGGCGACACACGGAGGGAAGATCGCTTGTCTTGGAATGAGCAATTGTCACCGTTGCATTTTCTGCCAGCAGCAATTGGGCCACCGGTTTGCCCACGATATTGGACCGACCAATGACAACCGCCTCGAGGCCTTCAAGTGATTGCCGGACTGTCTTGGCCAGAATTATGCACCCGAGCGGCGTACATGGAACCAGCGTGGGCAATCCACTGGCGAGCCGGCCTACATTGAGCGGATGGAAACCGTCGACGTCCTTGACGGGATCGACCGCAGCGAGGACTTTTTGAGCGTCAATTTGTTTCGGCAGCGGTAGCTGTACCAGGATGCCGTTTACTTCTTCGTCCGTATTGAGCCCGGCGATAAGATCGAGGACTTCAGCTTCGCTGGCGGTGGCGGGCAACTTGCGGTCGAAAGCACTCATGCCCGATTCCGCCACCGCTTTGGATTTGTTGCGGACATAGACCTGGCTTGCCGCGTTGTCGCCGATCAGGACAACGGCGATTCCAGGCACGATGCCCCGATCCCGGCGCAACCGATGCACAGCGTCAGCAACCTTGCCCCGCAAGTCTGCCGAAACGGTTTTGCCGTCAATGATGCGCGCGCTCATGACCCGCCCTTCGCCTCATCGAAACAAGGCTTAGCCCGGCGCAATGATTTTCTCCAGCACTCAAGGCAGAGAGAGAGAGAGAGAGAGAGAGAGAGAGAGTGGGCGCCCCCCGTTTCACCACGGGCTGGCCAACTCCGCGCTAAAACACGTTTGGATAGATGTACCGGACGATAACGTTTTCGAGGAGCAAGATGAGCAAGATCAGGATCACCGGCGAAACATCGATACCGCCAAGATTGGGCAGCAGTGAACGTATTGGCCGCAACAGCGGCTCGGTAATGCGATAGAGGAATTCACCTATGGTCGCGACCACCTGGTTGTGCGTGTTGACCACATTGAACGCAATCAGCCACGACAGGACCGCAGCCGCGATCAGCAGCCAGATGTAAACCTGCAGTACCAGCAAAATGATATCGAGTAGTGCGCGCATGGGTGTCCGCCTGTTCGCAAATCGGGCGCAAAGTAGCGGGTCGAATGGCCTTGAACAAGCCGACAGACTGTAACAGGACCGCCGCGCCCCTTATCCTTGACAGGCTAAATACGTGGTCCTAAATGGCGGCCACTCGCCGCATTTTCGACGCAACGACGTTCGTCGTGCCTGTTAGGCGGGGCCGTAGCTCAGTTGGGAGAGCGCCTCGTTCGCAATGAGGAGGTCAGGGGTTCAAATCCCCTCGGCTCCACCACCGACCTCGAATCCCTAATTTAGGCCTCGCCAAAGATGCACGATATTTATTTGACCTGGGCCACTGTCGCCGTCTTCAGGACACTTGCGAGCGGGCAAATCGCCTGATCCGCAAAATTAATTTTTGGGTAGCGTTTTCACGGCCTGCGCGTCCTGGAGGCAACTCAGCAATTCCACGTAGCTCTGAGTGCCAGCAATGTCGTTCACTGTTTGCGTACACCTCGCTCTGCTACCCGGTGTAAACTGTTTCCATTGCTTGACGAGAGCTCGCCTGGCGCGTTGTTCATCGGGCAAACAGCGCGCCGCAGCGCTGCCTGCGCCCTGATACGCCTGTACGTCTGCCTTACAGCTTTTGCGAACATCGAATTTCGGCACTTGGTCAGC
>CAWHPN010000011.1:0-843427 GCA_963831275.1 uncultured Alphaproteobacteria bacterium
GAAAACGGCGCCCTGTGGCGCCGTTTTCGTTTGTGGCGCGGGACTTCGAGTTTCGCGGACTTGGGCACCACGCGCCACGGCGATTTGGTCGCGCCTTAGGTGCGGGACCGCCGAGCGGCGATCCTTCCGACGTTCAATTTCGCATTGGTAAGATAGCAAGTCCCGCTACGTTGCGGCGAATTTGACTCGGCGTACAGTTACACGTTTTCGTTGTAGGGGGTGAAACATGCTTAGGTTGATCGCAATCGCTGAATCCTTTGTGTTGCGTCTGGCGCGGGCACAGCAGCAACAAAAGCAATCGCAACAGAAAGATGAGTCAGCCAGACTTAACCACTGCGCCAAAATGTGTGCCAAGCGAGCGCAAGGCGGTCGTGGCATAATGGAATGCCAGCAAAAATGCGCGTACGGTCATTCGACGAGGTAACAAAGCTACCCGTCGAAGGCAACGCCAAGTCCATGACGGTCGAGGCCCATCAGGCTTTGATACGACTGATGTTTCAAACTTGATTGGAGATTGCGCCGGAAGGTCAATTGTCGCCGGTAATGCCCAAAATACGCCCGCTGCGGCGTATAATCCGAGAATGGACGAACACTTTTTTGGCGAAATGTCGGCATGGCTGATGCAGGCTGGCCTGGCCGGCACGCCTGAGAATGAAATCTTTTCTGTGTTTCTGCGACCGTTGCGTCGCGGCCGGGATGCCGCTCGCCCGCGCCCATTCATTTATCGACACGCTGATCCGGTGCACGAGGGCCGGCTGTTCCGCTGGGGCCGGCCCCGACGAATCCGGCGTAGTGACGAATATGGCCGCACCACCCTGCGATGGGCTCGCGCCGTCCGGCTCGGCATCCTGGATGAAGCAGGCGAGCGACGTCTGGCGGCGCAGGCCCTTCTACCGATGCTGCAAACCGGCGAGTCGCTGTTGCGGCGCCGCCTGGATGTCGGACACCAAAGACGAGTTCTCGCTGCTGCCGGATTGGCGCACCGCCGGCATGACCGACTATGTCGCGATCATCAGCCGCTTTGCCGCCGAGGGCGTTATCGGCGAGATGGACGGCGTTTATTCGTCGTGGGCGACGCGGGAGCCCGACGGATTCAGCGACGGCGAGATCGCAGCGCTCGAGCGCATCGTGCCGTATCTCGCGCTCGCCATCAAATCGGTGTCGCTCGCGCGCATGACTGCAACGCTGATGGAAACCTATCTCGGCCGCGACGCCGGCCAGCGCGTGCTCGGCGGCCGGATACGTGCGCGGCGTCGCCGATCGAATCGACGCCGTCGTCTGGTTCAGCGATCTGCGCGGCTTCACGCGCATCACCGACACCGCGCCGGAGCAGGTCATCCCGCTGCTGAACGACTATGCCGATGTGATCGTCTCGGCGATTCACGAGCATGGCGGCGATGTACTCAAGCTGATCGGCGACGGCACGCTTGCGATCTTCACCGCCGAAGACCGCGCGCACGCCTGCACTGCGGCACTGTCCGCCGCGATCGCCGCGCGCCAAGGCGTCGCCGAATTGAACGAGCGCCGGCTGGCGGAAGGCCAGCCCGTCACCGACATGTATCTTGGCCTGCATGTCGGCGAGGTGTTCTATGGCAATGTCGGCAGCCGCGAGCGGCTCGACTTCACCGTCATCGGCCCCGCGGTGAACGAGGCGAGCCGCATCGCCGCGATGTGCCGGTCGGTCGATCAGCCGATGCTGATGTCGGCGGCGTTTGCCGATGTCGGACGACATCAAGCGAAGGCTCGTTTCGGTCGGGTCGATACGCGCTGCGCGGTGTCTCGCAGCCGCAGGAACTGTTCACGTTCGATCCGCGCCTGATACGCCCGCTCGATGACGCACACTAATCCGATCGTCGTGGAATTTGGTCTTCTTTGGTGTCGCTTTGGCTCATAAGCGACATGTGCGCTGCGAAGCGCGATGTCCGGTTTACGCCGAATAGCGACCGCGAAAGCGGACATGCATGGTGGGCGGTGAAGGGACTCGAACCGCCGACCCTCTCGGTGTAAACGAGATGCTCTACCGCTGAGCTAACCGCCCTTGAGACACGCCAATATCGCGTGGCGCCGGTCCAACGCAAGCACGCAAGTACCGTTCAAAACGAAACGGCAGGCGAGGAGCCGTTGCTCTCGCGCCTGCCGTTGTTCCCCGGAGGGTCAGGCAATAAAGGCGTTAGACCAATTCCTTCAATTCCTTCGAGGCGCGGAAAGCGACTTTCTTGCTGGCCTTAATCTGGATTTGCTCGCCGGTCGCAGGATTGCGGCCAATGCGCGCGGCGCGCTTGCGTACTTGAAGAATTCCGAGGCCGCCAATGCGAATGCGCTCGCCCTTTTTCAAATGCTTGACGATGTTACCAATAAAATCGCCGAGCACGGTCTCCGCCTGCTTCTTCGACATCTCGTGCGTTTCCGCGAGCGCGGCTGCAAGATGTTTAAGCGTGACGGTCGGTGGTGTCGGAGCTTTTCCAGGAACCATTGCCATCAGTGGGACCCTCCTCTTAAATCCGCCGGTTTGGCGAAGCGCCAAACACCATGCCCGAATAGACGATTCGGGGGGCGTCTGACCATCGATTCTTCTCGGTAAATAAGGCTTTTTCGCAATTTTGGTGACCGAGATCGTTTACCTTGACTTGCTATTTGGCCGTCTATAACTGGGACAAACGCCCGCGGGGGCGTAGCTCAGTTGGTTAGAGCGCTGCCCTGTCACGGCAGAGGCCGCGGGTTCGAGTCCCGTCGCTCCCGCCATTTTATCAATGACTTAGCTGTGATTTTGGGTGGCCCGCCGGTGCCTCTCGCGGCCGGCGAACAGGCCCGCGAGGCGCGCCATGACCACCGTTCGGGCGATGTTCTTCGACGTGTTCGGAACGCTGGTCGATTGGCGGACAGGGGTCGCACGCGAGGCTGCGCGGGTCCTTCAGCCTCTTGGGTATAACCTCGACTGGACCGCCTTCGCGGACGCCTGGAGGGCTGAATATCAGCCCGGGATGGAGGAGGTCCGGTCAGGCCGCATTCCGTTTTGCAAACTCGACGTCCTTCACCGACGCAACCTTGAGCGTTTCATGCCGCGCCTTGGCGTGAGCAATCTGTCGGACGATGCGTTGCACGAACTGACGCTTGCCTGGCATCGGCTCGACGCATGGCCTGATGTCCCGGCGGCCCTCAAACGACTCAAGAAGACATTTCTGCTCGCGCCGGTGTCGAACGGAAATATTTCACTGATGGTGGATCTCGCGCGTCGCAATGATTTTCCGTGGGATGCGATCCTGGGCGCGGAAGTTGCGGGCGACTACAAACCGAAGCCACGCGTCTATCTTGCGGCATGCGAAGCGTTCGGGCTCGAGCCAGCGCAATGCATGATGGTGGCGGCGCACAGCAATGATCTTGCTGCCGCCGCTGCATGCGGGTTGGCGACCGGTCATACTGCACGACCGGACGAGTATGGCCCGGGCACTGGTGAAGCGAAGCCCACAGTGCCTGTTGATCTGGCAGGAAGGGATCTGCGCGATCTGGCGGACAGGCTCGGCGCGTAGGGCTTCAGCCCCGATACACCGGCGCCGGCTGCGAAAAGAAACTCGCCAGGATGTGGTACACGAGCATGTAGTTCTTCTGCTGAAAGCTGGCGTGCGAGATGCCGGCCATCACCGAGAACTGCTTGTCGGGATTTGGTAGTTTTGCGTAAAACTTCAACAAATCATCCAGCGATGCAATGCCGTCGTATTGGCCTCGCATGATAAGCGTCGGCACCCTGATTTTTTCCGGATCAACGACGGGAAGTCTGGAGCACATATCGACATAGGTGCCGGTCGGAACCGAACTGTCGAGCGCGGTCACCGCATCCGCAAATGCCTCGATGACGTTACGATCGGCAGTGTCGGGATGGTCGCGGTCGAAAACCGAATGGATGAAGGCCTTGTCGATCGGCCGGCGGTTCGTTGACGTGAATTCGGCAAGCTTCTTGCGCCGCTGTTCGAGCGTCGGAGAACCTTCGCCAGTCCACACCATCGCGTCGAGCGCGAGGCGCGCCACCATGTCCGGATGCCGTTCGGCAAACATGGCTGCGCGTAACGCGCCTGACGAAATTCCGTAGACCAGGAAAGGCCGCTTGCCGCGCAGCTTCTGGATGTAGAGCGCTGCCGCGTAACAATCGTCGGCGCCTTGCGAGATCGGCGCGTTGTTGTCGCGATCTTTGGTGGAGCGGCCGTAGCCCTCCATATCGACACACCAGCAGTCGTAGCCACGGCGGGCAAAGTGATCCATCGCCGATGAATCGGGTCGCCCCGGGACCTGCAAATCGAAGGTCGGCTGGGACGCCATCGATGAGCCGTGCACGAACAGGATTGTGCCCTGGGATTTGCCCGGATCGCCCACGCATTTTTCGAACAGGAACAGCTTCACGCCGCCGTCCTTGGTGGTCCAATGGTCTTCGCCCTTGATCGCGGCGGCCGGCTTGCTCATTTCGTTCATTTGCTCACGGGTCCCGGTCAGTTGATTGGCGCAATATGATTGGCCTTGATGACGTTGGCCCATTTGGCGACCTGGCCATCCATGAAGGTCTTGAACTCGGGTTGCGACATGACGATCGGGGTCGCACCGGTTTTTTCCCAGGCTTCCTTGATATCGGGGCGCGCCAGGATCTTGGTGATCTCGCGGCTGAGTTTGTCGACGATCGGCTGGGGTGTGCCGGCCGGCGCCATGAAGCCGACCCACAGCGTGGCATTGAAGTCCGGGACGCCGGCTTCCGCGATTGTCGGGACGTCAGGCAAGGTCGTCGACCGCGTCTTGCCGCTGGTGCCAAGCGCGCGCACCAGGCCCGCCTTGATCATCGGCGCCATCGTCGGCACGGAATCAAACAGGATTTGAATTTGGCCACTGAGGATATCGTTGCGGGCGCCAGTCGAGCCTTTATACGGCACGTGCACGATATCGACTCCGGTGAGGTTCTTAAGAAGCTCCCCCGCCATATGATAGTTCGAGCCCGGGCCGGACGAACCGTAGTTGATGGTGCCGGGCTTGGCGCGGGCCAGCGCCAGGAGTTCGTTCAAGTTCTTCGCCGGCACTGATGGATGCACCACGAGCACCAAGTCAGTGTCGATGAGCGGCGCGATAGGGACCAGGTCGCGCATAAGTTGATATTGCTTGTGGGTGTACAGCGTTTCATTGACGGTCTGCGTGCCTGACACCATCAGCAGCGTGTAGCCATCCGGCGGGGACTTGGCGACGACCTCCGTCCCGATGGTCGTTCCGGCGCCCGGGCGGTTTTCCATGATGAACGGTTGATGCAGCGATTTGCGTAGCTCCTCGCCGACCGCGCGGGCATAAACGTCAGTTGGCCCGCCAGCGCCGAACGGGACAATGATCTTGACGGCACGCGAGGGGTAATCGTCGGCCTTGGTCGCGACTGCCGGCATTGTCAGGACACCGGCGAGCGCAAACACAACCGCCATTTGCCGTGGAAGAGCCATGCACCATTTCCATTCGTAATTTTTGCCCCGCCCGCGGCGACTATCGTGGGCGCCTCGCGTCCCTGTCAATCGCGCGCCCGGAACCGTCATTTTTCTCGAACGATCGCTCGTGGATGCCGTCGATTGTCGGCTTGCCACCCTTGGTATGCTGCGCTAAGCCTCGGCCGCTCCCGTTCTTGAGGCTATTCCAACAAACAAAGGCCCTTTTGTGCGGGGTAACCGGCGCCTTCGGGCCGCCGAGCGGTCCGGGGCGGGCGTATAATCAGGTAGGACGGGGCTGTACGCTTGAGGTCGCCGATGAGCGCATTGCTGATGGATTACCTGCCTCTGGTCGTCTTCATTGCCGTTGCGCTTGGCATCGGCCTCGCCTTGCTGGTTGTGCCCTTCATCGTCGCCTACAAGCAGCCGGACCCCGAAAAGCTTTCCGCCTATGAGTGCGGGTTCAGCGCTTTCGACGATGCCCGCATGAAATTCGACGTACGCTTTTATCTCGTCGCCATCCTCTTCATCATTTTCGACCTGGAAGTGAGTTTTCTGTTTCCGTGGGCGGTCGTCTTTCGCCAGATCGGCCTTTTCGGCTTCTGGTCGATGATGCTGTTCCTTGGCGTTCTCACCATCGGCTTCATATATGAGTGGAAGAAGGGGGCGCTGGAATGGGATTGATGAGCCCATGAGCGTAGTCGCACCCGCACCGCGAGGCATTCTCGATCCGCGTACCGGCAAGCCGGTGGGCTCGGACGATTCCTTTTTTACCGGCGTCAACGCCGAACTCGCCGACAAAGGCTTTCTCGTCACCGCTGCCGACGATCTGATTACCTGGGCGCGCACCGGCTCGCTGATGTGGATGACATTCGGACTTGCCTGCTGCGCGGTCGAAATGATGCAGATGTCGATGCCGCGCTATGACGCCGAACGTTTCGGCTTCGCGCCGCGTGCATCGCCGCGCCAGTCAGACGTGATGATCGTCGCCGGCACGCTGACCAACAAGATGGCGCCTGCGCTGCGCAAGGTCTACGACCAGATGCCGGAGCCGCGCTACGTAATCTCCATGGGCTCGTGTGCCAATGGCGGCGGCTATTATCACTATTCATATTCCGTGGTCCGCGGCTGCGATCGTATCGTGCCGGTCGATATCTATGTACCGGGCTGTCCGCCGACAGCGGAGGCGCTGCTTTACGGCGTGCTGCTTTTGCAGAAAAAAATTCGCCGCACCGGCACGATCGAGCGTTGAGCGGAGCCCGATATGGACGATTCGCTCGACAGGCTTGGGCAAACGATCAAGAGCGCCCTCGGCGCTTCCGTCAGCGGCTACGCGGTTGCGCGCGGCGAGCTGACCGTGATTGCGAATGCCGCCGATGTCGTCAAAGTCGCGACGTTCCTGCGTGACGATCCGGCTTGCCAGTTCATTAACATCATCGATGTGACCGCGATCGACTGGCCATCGCGCGAGCAGCGTTTCGACGTCGTCTATCATTTTCTGTCACCACGCCTGAACCAGCGCGTGCGGCTGAAGGTCGTGACGGACGAGACGACGCCGGTCCCGTCGCTCATCAATGTTTTCCGCGGCGCCGATTGGTTCGAGCGGGAAGCCTACGATCTCTACGGCGTGCTGTTCACCGGCCATCCGGACATGCGGCGTATCCTCACCGACTATGGTTTCGAGGGACACCCGCTGCGCAAGGATTTTCCGCTCACCGGCTTCGTCGAGGTCCGCTATGACGACGAGCAGAAACGCGTTGTCTACGACAAGGTGAGCTTGGCACAGGAATTCCGCAGCTTCGATTTTCTGTCGCCCTGGGAAGGCACGGATTATGTTTTGCCGGGCGATGAGAAGGCGAAGCCCGAAGGGAAAGGGTCGTAAGCATGAAATCGACCTTGAAACCCGGCCTCAGGCATTCGTTCTCCTACAAGGTGCCGGAGAACAAGACGGTGCCTTACACCTATCCCGAATCGCCGATCATTGCGCAAATGCCCAAGGTGTTCGCAACCGGCTTCATGATCGTGCTGATGGAATGGACCTGTACGCAACTCATGGCGCCGCACCTCGATGAGGGCGAAGGCAGCCTCGGCACCCATGTGGATATCTCGCATCGGGCGGCAACTCCACCCGGCTTCACCGTCACGGTCCATGTGGAAGTCCTCGACGTGCAGGGCCGCAAGGTCGTGTTCAAGGTGAGCGCACACGATGGAATGGATCTGATCGGCGAGGGCCGTCACGAACGCATCGTAGTGGCATGGGATCGTTTCAACGCCAAAGTCGCGGACAAGGCCAAATCCGCCGCGGAGCTGGTTTGACATGGCCGAAACGTCGCTCCGCAACTTCACCATCAATTTCGGGCCGCAGCATCCGGCAGCCCACGGCGTGCTGCGCCTGGTGCTCGAGCTCGACGGCGAGATTGTCGAGCGGGTGGACCCGCATATTGGTCTCTTGCATCGCGGCACCGAAAAGCTGATCGAGCACAAGACCTATCTGCAGGCGTTGCCGTACTTCGACCGGCTCGACTATGTCGCGCCGATGAATCAGGAGCACGCGTTCTGTCTGGCGGTCGAAAAACTGCTGGGCATCGAGGTGCCCCGACGCGCCCAGCTCATCCGCGTGCTCTATTCGGAAATCGGCCGGCTCCTGTCACATCTCCTGAATGTCACGACGCAGGCGATGGACGTCGGTGCGCTGACGCCGCCGCTCTGGGGTTTTGAAGAGCGCGAAAAGCTCATGGTGTTTTACGAGCGCGCCTCCGGCTCGCGCATGCACGCCGCCTATTTCCGGCCCGGCGGTGTCCATCAGGATCTCACCCCGAAGCTCGTCGACGACATTCACGCGTTCTGCGATCCCTTCCTGAAGGTGGTCGATGACCTCGATATGCTTTTGACCGGCAATCGCATCTTCAAGCAACGCAATGTCGATATCGCCGTGGTCAAGTTGTCCGATGCCTGGAACTGGGGATTCTCCGGCGTGATGGTGCGCGGCTCGGGCGCGGCCTGGGATTTGCGCAAGGCGCAACCTTATGAGTGCTACGCCGAACTCGATTTCGACATCCCGATCGGCAAGAACGGCGACTGCTTCGACCGCTATCTGATCCGCATGGAAGAGATGCGTCAGTCGACCAAGATCATGAAGCAGTGCCTGGAAAAATTGCGGTCCGCGGACGGGCAGGGGCCGGTCAATGTCGATGACCAGAAGATCGTGCCGCCCAAGCGCGGTGAAATGAAGCGATCGATGGAAGCGCTCATCCATCACTTCAAGCTTTACACCGAGGGCTATCACGTGCCGGCAGGCGAAGTGTACGCCGCGGTTGAAGCTCCGAAAGGCGAGTTCGGCGTCTATCTGGTCGCCGACGGCACCAACAAACCTTACAAATGCAAGATCCGCGCACCCGGTTTCGCACATCTGCAGGCCATGGATTTCCTTACGCGCGGCCACATGCTGGCCGACGTATCCGCCATCCTTGGCTCGATCGACATCGTTTTCGGCGAGGTGGACCGATGAGCGTCCGCCGTCTCGCGTCACCCGAATTGCAGCCGAAGGATTTTTCCTTCAGCAAGGACAATCTTGCCTGGGCAGAAAAGGAAACCACCAAATTTCCGCAAGGGCGCCAGCACTCGGCGATCATTCCGCTGCTGTGGCGGGCGCAGGAGCAACATGGCGGCTGGCTGCCGGAAGCCGCCATCCGTCACGTCGCGGATTTCCTCGGCATGGCGCATATCCGCGCGCTCGAGGTTGCGACATTTTACACGATGTTCAACCTGTGGCCGGTCGGAAAATTCCACGTGCAGCTTTGCGGAACGACGCCGTGCCGGCTGCGTGGCGCCGACGATCTCGAAAAGATTTGCCGCAAGCGCATCGGCGACCAAAGCGAGGTCACCGGCGATGGCAAGTTCTCGTGGATCGAGGTCGAGTGCCTCGGCGCCTGCGTCAACGCCCCGATGGCGCAGATCAATTACGATTATTACGAGGACCTCACGGCCGAGAGTTTCGGAAAGATCCTCGATGATCTTGCCGCCGGCAAGAAGGTCAAGCCTGGTCCGCAGATCGACCGGCAGTTGTCGGCGCCGGTCGGCGGCCCGACTACGTTGACCGATCGTTCGCTTTATCCATCGTCGCACAAGCTGCCACAGGATTGATGAATGCTCGCTGACAAGGATCGCATCTTCAAAAATCTTTACGGCCTGCACGATCCGGGTCTCAAGGGCGCGCGCGCGCGCGGCGCCTGGGACGGCACAAAGGCATTGCTGGAAAAAGGCCGCGATGCCGTTATCGAGGAGGTGAAGTCCTCGGGCCTGCGTGGGCGCGGCGGCGCCGGTTTCCCGACCGGATTGAAGTGGTCGTTCATGCCAAAGAAGTCGGACGGCCGCCCACACTATCTGGTCGTCAACGCCGACGAATCCGAGCCGGGCACCTGCAAGGATCGCGAGGTCATGCGGCATGACCCGCATTTGCTGGTCGAAGGATGCCTGATCGCCGGTTTCGCGATGGGGGCGAATGTCGGATACATCTACGTGCGCGGCGAATTTATTCGCGAGCGAGAGCGGCTGCAGGAAGCGGTCGACCAGGCCTACGAAGCCAAGCTGATCGGCAAAAACAACGTCAATGGCTGGGATTTCGACCTTTACGTCCACCACGGCGCCGGCGCCTATATCTGTGGCGAGGAAACTGCGCTGCTGGAAAGCCTGGAGGGCAAAAAGGGTCAGCCGCGGTTAAAGCCGCCTTTCCCGGCGAATGTCGGGCTCTACGGCTGTCCGACCACCGTCAACAACGTCGAGTTCGATTGCGGCCGTGCCCGACATCCTGCGGCGCGGCGCCTCATGGTTTGCGGCCATCGGGCGGCCGAACAACACCGGTACCAAACTGTTCTGCATCTCCGGCCACGTGGAGAAGCCATGCAACGTGGAAGAGGCCATGGGCATCCCGTTGCGCGAACTTGTGGAAACGCATGCCGGCGGCGTGCGCGGCGGCTGGGACAACCTGCTCGCGGTCATTCCCGGTGGGTCGTCGATGCCGCTCGTGCCCGCCGGCAAGGACTGGGCGGATTCGCTCCTTATGGATTTCGACGGCTGCCGGGACAAGAAATCGGCGCTCGGCACCGCCGCCGTGATCGTCATGGACAAGTCGACCGATATCGTGCGCGCCATGACCCGTATTTCTTATTTCTACAAGCACGAGAGCTGCGGCCAATGCACGCCCTGCCGCGAAGGCATGGGCTGGATGTGGCGCGTGCTCACGCGCATGTCGGAAGGCCGCGCGCAGAAGCGCGAGATCGACATGCTGATGCAGGTCACGACCCAGATCGAGGGTCACACGATCTGCGCCTTTGGCGACGGCGCGGCGTGGCCGGTGCAGGGCTTGCTGCGGCATTTCCGGCCCGAGATCGAGCGGCGCATCGACGAATATTCGCGCAATGCCGACGCCAATGGCGCGGTGCGCGAGGCGGCGGAGTGAATCCCATGAAACAGCCTCCTGACACGCATCTTGCCCAATTGAATATCGGCCGCATCCGTCACGAGATCGAGGATCCGCGTATGGCGGATTTCACCAACAATCTCGCGATGGTGAACGGTCTGGCGGAGCGTACGCCCGGTTTTGTGTGGCGTTACATTGACGAAAGCGGGAATTCGACCAGCACGCGGCCGTATTCCGATCCTCTAGTCGCGGTCAACCTATCGGTCTGGGAAAGCATCGAGGCGCTTGAGCGTTTCGTCTATCAGACGATCCATAAACGCTTTTACGGCCGTCGCGCGGAATGGTTCGAGCATTTCGAAGATCGGTACTTCGTCATGTGGTGGGTGCCGGCCGGGCATCGGCCAAGCGTTGAGGAAGCGGTCGCGCGCCTGGAGCATCTCAAACAACACGGTCCGAGCGATCACGCCTTCGACTGGCAGACGTCCAACGTCCAGCTTTGGAAAACGGCGCGCTGCGCGCCAGACGAGTCTGCCGCATGACGAGCGACCGCCACCTCGCCCAGTTCAATATCGCGCGGATCCGCTATCCGCTCGATGATCCGCGCATGCGCGAGTTCGTCGACAACGTCGAACGGGTGAACGGTCTGGCCGATAAAATTCCGGGTTTCGTGTGGCGCCTGCAGGACGAAAGCGGCCACGCGATGAACATGCGGGTTTACGATGACCCGACCATCCTGCCGAATCTGACGGTGTGGGACAGCGTCGAAGCATTGGAACGTTTTGTCTGGCAGACACTGCACCGCCAATTCTTCACCCGCCGCGGGGAATGGTTCGCACCGATCAAGACAACGCTGGCCTTGTGGTGGATACCCGTCGGCCATCGTCCCGCCATGGCGGAAGGTGTTGTACGGCTCGATCGATTGATCGCGCATGGCCCAAGCGAGGAGGCGTTCGGCTGGCAGCAGCTGCCGGGCGCAGCACTGTGGAAAACGGCGCACCGCACGGCGCCAAGCGAGCACGCCGCATGACCAAGGTTATCGTCGACGGCAAAGAGATCGACGTTCCGCCGGAGTACACGTTGCTCCAGGCCTGCGAGGCCGCGGGCGCGGAAATCCCGCGCTTCTGCTTCCACGAACGCCTGTCGATCGCCGGCAATTGCCGCATGTGCCTGATCGAGGTCGCCGGTATTCCGAAGCCGCAGGCCTCGTGCGCCATGGGCGTAAAGGACTTGCCGCCGAACAAGGACGGGTCGCCGAAAATCCTCAACACCAAGACGCCGATGGTGAAGAAGGCCCGAGAAGGCGTGATGGAGTTTCTGCTGATCAATCATCCGCTCGACTGCCCGATTTGCGATCAGGGCGGCGAATGCGATCTGCAGGATCAGGCCATGGCCTATGGCGTGGACGCCAGTCGCTATCAGGAAAACAAGCGTGCGGTCGAAGACAAATACATTGGACCGCTGGTCAAGACCATCATGACGCGTTGCATCCACTGCACGCGCTGCATCCGGTTCTCGACGGAAGTTGCCGGCGTTCCGGAGCTCGGCGCCATCGGACGCGGCGAGGACATGGAAATCACGACCTATCTTGAGCACGCGATGATCTCGGAGCTGCAGAGCAACGTGGTCGATCTGTGCCCGGTCGGCGCACTCACTTCGAAGCCTTACGCGTTCGCTGCGCGCCCTTGGGAGCTCGGCAAGACAGAGTCGATTGACGTGATGGACGCGGTTGGTTCCGCAATCCGTATCGACACCCGCGGGCGCGAAGTCATGCGAATCCTCCCGCGCAACAACGAGGACGTGAACGAGGAGTGGATTTCCGACAAGACCCGCCACGTGGTCGACGGCCTGCGCACGCAGCGGCTGGACCAGCCCTATGTGCGCGTGAATGGCCGCCTTCAGGCAGCCTCATGGGCCGAAGCGTTTTCGAATATTGTCCGCAAGGTCAAGGCAAGCACCGGCAAGCGGATCGGCGCCATTGCCGGCGATCTCGCCGGTGCGGAAGAGATGTTTGCGCTCAAAGACCTGATGGGGCGGCTCGGCAGCCCCAATATCGATGCGCGCCAGGACGGCTCGACGCTCGATCCGAAATGGGGCCGCGCCTCGTATCTGTTCAATGCAACGATTGCGGGCATCGAGCAGGCGGACGCGTTGCTGATCATCGGGTCAAACCCGCGCCGCGAGGCGGCCGTCCTCAATTCGCGGATCCGCAAGCGCTGGCGCGTGGGAAATTTCCCGATCGGCCTGATCGGCGAGAAAGCCGATCTTACTTATAACTATGATTTTCTCGGTGCAGGGGCGGAGTCGCTGGCCGAAGTCAGCAACGGCAAATTCGCCGATGCATTGAAAGCAGCCGAACGTCCGCTCATTTTGGTGGGCGCCGGCGCTTTTGCCCGCAAGGATGGCGGCGCGGTCGCAGCGCTTGCGGCAAAAGCGGCGATTGAGTTTGGCGCTGTTAAAGACGGCTGGAACGGCTTCTCGGTATTGCACAGCGCGGCCTCGCGGGTGGCGGCGCTCGACCTCGGCCTGGTGCCCGGTGCGGGCGGGTTCGATGCCGCCCAGATGGCGACCGGTGGTCTCGATGTCCTGTTTCTGCTCGGTGCGGATGAACTCGACATCGCGCCCGGCGCTTTCGTTGTCTACATCGGCACCCACGGCGACCACGGGGCCCACCGTGCCGATGTCATTCTTCCGGCCGCCGCCTATCCGGAAAAATCCGCGATTTATGTGAACACCGAAGGCCGCGTACAGATGGCAAACCGGGCGGCATTCCCGCCCGGCGATGCACGTGAGGACTGGGCAATCTTGCGTGCGCTGTCCGACGCGCTCGGCCACAAGCTGCCTTACGACTCACTCGCCCAGCTGCGCCAGGCGATGTTCGCGGCGCATCCGCATCTCATGCGCATTGATCAAATTACGGCAGGTGACCCGGCCGACATCAGGAAACTGGCCAATCTGGGCGGCGGCCACGAGAAAATGCCGCTGCGTTCGTCAGTCACGGATTTCTATTTCACCAATGCGATAGCGCGCGCCTCCGCCATCATGGCGGAATGTTCGGCGCTGGCGCACGCGGCCGCCAAGACGGCAGCGGAGTAGGCCATGGATTTCTTCTGGACCTACCTCTGGCCTCTGATCGTCATGGTGGCGCAGTCGGTGATGCTGCTGGTGATCCTGCTGATCGCCATCGCGTATGTTCTGTTGGCGGACCGTAAAATCTGGGCGGCTGTGCAGATCAGGCGCGGGCCCAACGTGGTGGGGCCGTGGGGATTATTTCAATCATTCGCCGACCTGCTGAAGTTCGTAGTCAAGGAGCCCGTGATCCCGGCCGGCGCCAACAAGGGCGTGTTTTTGCTCGCGCCGCTGGTCACCTGCGTTCTTGCGCTCGCCGCCTGGGCAGTGATCCCGGTCAATCCGAACTGGGTGATTGCCAACATCAATGTCGGCGTTCTTTATATCTTCGCGATCTCGTCGCTCATGGTCTACGGCGTTATCATGGCCGGCTGGGCGTCAAATTCGAAATATCCGTTCCTCGCCGCGCTGCGCTCGGCGGCGCAGATGGTCTCGTACGAAGTTTCTATCGGCTTTGTGATCATCACAGTTCTGCTGTGCGCCGGTTCGTTGAACCTGTCGGCGATCGTAAAGGCGCAGGATGGTCCTTACGGCATGTTCAGCTGGTACTGGCTGCCGCTGTTTCCGATGTTTGTCGTGTTCTTCATCTCGGCGCTGGCGGAAACCAACCGCCCGCCGTTTGATCTCGTCGAAGCGGAATCCGAGCTGGTGGCCGGCTTCATGGTCGAGTACGGCTCGACACCCTATATGATGTTCATGCTCGGCGAGTACGTGGCGATCGGAACCATGTGCGCCATGTCGACAATCCTGTTTCTGGGTGGGTGGCTGCCGCCGGTTCCCTATGCGCCGTTCACGTGGGTGCCGGGCGTGATCTGGTTCGTGCTCAAGGCGCTGTTCATGTTCTTCCTGTTTGCCATGGCAAAGGCCATCGTTCCACGCTATCGCTACGACCAGTTGATGCGTCTTGGCTGGAAAGTGTTCCTGCCGCTTTCGCTGGCCATGGTTGCGATCGTCGCAGCGGTCATTCAATACGGCGCGGTAGCCGCAAACGCGGTGAAATGAGGGTGCGATGAGACTCGATCGCGCGGCCAAAGGCCTGTTCCTGATGGAGTTCGTGGCCGGCTTTGTGCTGGCGATGCGCTACTTCTTCAGGCCAAAGGCCACGCTCAACTATCCTTTCGAGAAGGGTCCGATCTCGCCGCGCTTTCGGGGCGAGCATGCGCTGCGTCGCTATCCGAATGGCGAGGAGCGCTGCATTGCATGCAAGCTGTGTGAAGCGATTTGCCCCGCGCAGGCCATCACGATCGAGGCTGGCCCCCGACGCAACGACGGCACGCGCCGCGCAACCCGTTACGACATCGACATGGTGAAGTGCATCTATTGCGGCCTCTGCCAGGAGGCCTGCCCGGTCGATGCCATCGTCGAAGGACCCAACTTTGAATTTGCGACCGAAACGCGCGAAGAACTCTATTACGACAAGGAGCGTTTGCTCGCGAACGGCGACCGCTGGGAGCGTGAAATCGCGAAAAACATCGAGCTCGACGCGCCCTACAGGTGACTGCGATGAAAAAGGATATTCATCTTCATCGCCGTCATGGCCGGGCTTGTCCCGGCCATCCACGGCTTACTTGTAGGCAGATGAACAAGACGTGGATGCCCGCGACAGGCGCGGGCATGACGAATGAGAGCGCGGAGACGCCGGCATGATCGTCGCCGCGCTGTTCTTCTACCTTTTCGCTGGCATCTGCGTGGCGAGCGCGGTCATGGTGATCGCGGCGCGAAACCCGGTTCATTCCGTTCTTTTTCTCATTCTTGCATTCGTGAATGCGTCGGGCCTCTTCGTGATGATGGGCGCTGAATTTCTCGCGATGATTCTCATCGTCGTCTATGTGGGCGCTGTCGCGGTGCTGTTCCTGTTCGTGGTGATGATGCTCGACGTCGACTTCTCCGTGCTCAAGGAGGGCATGCTGCAATACCTGCCGGCCGGGATCCTGATCGGAGGAATCTTTCTTGCCGAATTGCTGCTGGTGGTGGGGGCCTGGGTCATCGGGCCGGGTGTGCCGCAGGCAATCACCGCGCCGATCCCCACGACAATATCAAACACCGAAGCGATCGGGCTCGTCCTTTATACCCGCTATGTCTATTTCTTCGAGGCCGCCGGGATGATCCTTCTGGTGGCGATGGTCGGCGCCATCGTGCTGACGTTGCAGCACCGCGTGCGCGTACGCCGTCAGGATATCGGCGCGCAGGTCGCACGCGTTCCGGCCGCGTCCATCGAAATCGTGAAAGTACGGACCGGGCAGGGGCTGGGGAGCAATACATGACCATTGGCCTCGGACACTACCTCGCGGTTGCCGCGATCCTGTTCACGCTCGGGATTTTCGGGATTTTTCTCAATCGCCGGAACGTCATCATTATCCTGATGTCGATTGAGCTCATCCTGCTCGCGGTCAACATCAACCTGGTCGCGTTCTCGACTCATCTTGGCGATATCGTCGGGCAAATCTACGCACTGCTGGTGCTCACCGTAGCCGCGGCGGAAGCGGCGATCGGCCTGGCGATTCTGGTCGTGTTTTATCGCAATCGTGGTTCGATCGCGGTCGAAGACATCAATCTGATGAAGGGTTGAGCGCGTGTATCAGGCGATCGTCTTTCTCCCTCTCCTTGGCGCCATACTGGCCGGCCTGATTGCGCTTGCCGGCGCGCGCGCACGTTATCCCGGCAAGGGTCCGGCGCCGGCGGCGGAAAATACTGCGGCTGAACATAGCTCACATCACAGCGGGCCCGGGGTTCATGGCGGCGGGGTCATTCATTCCTCCCACCATGAGGAGGAGGCGCACGAGCCTGCCGCCCAGGGCTCGCGCACCGCGGAACTGATTACAACCACGCTGCTGATGATTTCGATGATCCTGTCATGGATCGCTTTCGTGGATGTCGGCTTTGGCCACCACGATATGCGCGTGCCGATCCTCACCTGGATTACGTCCGGCGATCTCAAGGTCGACTGGTCGTTGCGTATCGATACTTTGACAGCCGTGATGCTGGTGGTGGTCAATACCGTGTCGGCTTTCGTGCATCTCTACTCAATCGGTTACATGCACGAAGACCCGTATCGCCCGCGGTTTTTCGGCTACCTGTCGATGTTCACCTTCGCGATGCTGATGCTGGTGACGGCCGACAATCTCGTGCAGCTGTTCTTTGGCTGGGAAGGTGTCGGCCTCGCGAGCTACCTCCTGATCGGCTTTTGGTACCACAAGCCGGAGGCGAACGCCGCCGCCATCAAGGCTTTCATTGTCAATCGCATTGGTGACTTTGGCTTCGCGCTCGGCATCTTCGCGGTGTTCATGCTGACCGGCTCGATCGAACTAGACACCGTGTTCGCGCAGGCGCCTGCGCTCACCGGCAAGGCGATCAACTTCTTCGGCTGGCAGGTCGATGCGCTGACGATCACCTGCCTGCTTCTTTTCATGGGCGCGATGGGCAAGTCAGCGCAATTCCTGCTGCACACCTGGTTGCCGGACGCCATGGAAGGCCCGACACCGGTTTCCGCATTGATCCATGCCGCGACCATGGTGACGGCGGGCGTGTTCATGGTTGCGCGCCTGTCACCGCTGTTCGAGCTTGCCCCCAACGCACAGACCTTTGTGACATTGATCGGCGCGACCACCGCATTGTTCGCCGCCACGATTGGCCTCGTGCAGAATGACATCAAACGCATCGTCGCGTATTCGACCTGTTCGCAGCTTGGCTACATGTTCGTGGCGATGGGCGTCGGGGCCTATTCGGTTGGCATGTTTCATCTGTTCACGCACGCCTTCTTCAAAGCGCTGCTGTTTCTCGGGTCGGGCTCGGTCATCCACGCGATGCATCACGAGCAGGACATTCGCAATATGGGCGGTCTGAAGGATCGCATCCCGTACACGTACATCGTCATGCTCATCGGCACGCTGGCGCTGACGGGATTTCCGCTCACGGCCGGCTATTTCTCCAAGGACGCCATCATCGAGGCGGCCTATGTCGGCACCAACCCAATGGCGCTTTATGCATTCGTCTGCACGGTCGCGGCCGCGATGCTCACGTCGTTTTATTCCTGGCGGCTGATCTTCAAGACCTTCCATGGCGAACCGCACGATCGCAAGCATTGGAAGGACGCGCATGAAAGCCCGATGGTGATGCTGATTCCGCTTGGGGTCCTGGCTGCCGGCTCCGTGCTTGCGGGCCTGCCGTTCAAGGAAATTTTCGCTGGACACGGTGTCGAAGGGTTCTTCCGCGAGTCACTGACCTTCGCGAAATCCAACCATGTGCTTGAAGAGATGCACCACGTGCCGTTGCAGATCGGCATCCTGCCGACGGTCATGATGGCGCTCGGCTTCGTGATCGCCTGGCATTTCTATATCCGCCGGCCGGATATTCCGGTCGAGCTCGCGCGCCAGCACGATGTGCTTTATCGCTTCCTGCTCAACAAATGGTACTTCGACGAACTCTACGATCTGATTTTCGTCAGACCGACCAAGTGGCTTGGCCGCCTGCTGTGGAAGAGCGGCGACGGCTGGCTCATCGACGGTTTCGGCCCGGATGGCGTATCGGCACGCGTGCTTGACGTGACCCGCAACGTCGTACGGCTACAGACCGGTTACCTCTATCATTATGCCTTTGCCATGCTGATCGGCGCTGCGGCGATGATCACCTGGTTCATGTTCGCGACGGGGACACACTAAATCATGAATTGGCCGATCCTCTCCGTCGTCACATTCCTCCCGCTGCTTGGTGCGCTGCTGGTCGCCTTGCTTGTGCGCGGAAACGAACGACTGGCGCGCGGGACCGCGCGCTGGATAGCGCTGTGGGCGACGTTGGTCACTTTCGCCATTTCGCTGGTGATGGTCTGGCGTTTCGACGCCGGTTCGCCGGAATTCCAATACGTCGAAAAATACAATTGGCTCGGCATCGCCGCCTATCACATGGGCGTGGACGGCATTTCCTTGCCCTTCGTGATCCTCACGACCGGGCTGATGCCGATCTGCATTCTCGCAAGCTGGAGCGCCATCCAGACGCGGGTGAAGGAATACATGATCGCCTTTCTGGTGCTGGAGACCTTGATGGTCGGCACCTTCTCGGCGCTCGATCTGGTGCTGTTCTATTTGTTCTTCGAAGGCGGCCTGATTCCGATGTTCCTGATCATCGGGGTCTGGGGCGGGCCGCGCCGGGTCTATGCGAGCTTCAAATTCTTCCTCTACA
The DNA here is from genome assembly GCA_963831275.1 of uncultured Alphaproteobacteria bacterium. Taxonomy (GTDB): domain Bacteria; phylum Pseudomonadota; class Alphaproteobacteria; order Rhizobiales; family Xanthobacteraceae; genus Pseudolabrys. The sequence goes on from CAWHPN010000011.1 coordinate 19,159, forward strand.
CGCTGCTGGGCTCTGTTTTGATGCTGCTCGCCATCATGGCGATGTATTGGGAGGCCGGCACCACCGACATCGTCACACTTCTGCGGCACGGGTTCCCGCTCGGTCTGCAGAAATGGGCATGGTTTGCCTTTTTTGCGTCGTTCGCGGTGAAGATGCCGATGTGGCCGGTGCACACCTGGCTGCCGGATGCGCATGTGGAGGCGCCGACGGCCGGCTCCGTTATCCTTGCGGCCATCCTTTTGAAAATGGGTGGCTACGGTTTTCTGCGGTTCTCGCTGCCGATGTTTCCGGCGGCGAGCCATGATTTTGCGCCGCTGATTTTCACGCTCTCGGTTGTCGCCATCATTTACACCTCACTGGTCGCCTTGATGCAGGAGGATGTGAAGAAGCTGATCGCCTATTCCTCGGTCGCCCATATGGGCTTCGTCACCATGGGGATCTTCGCCGGGACGGCGCAGGGGATTGCGGGTGGCATTTTCCAGATGATCTCCCACGGCATCGTTTCGGGCGCATTGTTCCTTTGCGTCGGCGTTGTCTACGACCGCATGCATACGCGCGAGATCGCGGCCTATGGCGGGCTGGTCAACCGCATGCCGCTCTATGCCTTCGTATTCATGGTATTCACGCTCGCAAATGTCGGGCTGCCGGGCACCTCGGGCTTCGTCGGCGAATTCCTGTCCCTGATCGGCACCTTCAGAACCAACATACCAGTGGCGACGATTGCGACGTTTGGAGTCATTCTGTCGGCGGCCTATGCGCTGTGGCTCTACAGGAAAATGATTTTCGGCAACCTCAAGCCCTCGCTCGAAGGCATCCGCGATATTGGCTGGCGCGAAACGGTGATTTTTGCGCCGCTTGTCGTCCTCACCATCCTGTTTGGCATTCTGCCAAAGCCGGTCCTGGATATGTCGGCGGCTTCGGTCGCCCAGCTTCTCGACAATTACAACCATGCTATCGCAGCGGCGAAGACGGCCGCGTTGTTGGCGCAGTAAGCCCATGAACGCATATCCAACCCTGCAAGATTTGATGCCGATGCTGCCTGAACTGGTGCTGGCTTGCGGCGCCATGTTGATGCTCATGATCGGTGTCATGCTTGGCGAGCGCAGTTCGGCAATGGTCAATGGCTGGTGCGTGATCGTGCTGCTCGGCGTCGGCGCCGCTTTGCTCTGGGTGCCGCCGGGCCCGCATTCCATGTTTGGCGGCAGCTTTCTTGTCGACGACTATGCGCGCTTTCTTAAAATGCTGACACTGGTCGGATCAGGCGGGGCGCTCCTGCTGTCGCTTGATTATCTGACGCTCGAAAAACAACAGAAGTTCGAATACGGCGCGCTGTTCCTGCTCGCGACGCTCGGCATGCTGATGCTGATCTCTGCGTCCGACCTGATCGCGCTCTATCTTGGCCTGGAGCTGATGAGCCTGCCGCTCTACGTGATCGCGGCATCCGATCGCGAGAACGTCAGATCGACCGAGGCGGGGCTTAAATATTTCGTCCTCGGCGCCCTCTCATCCGGAATGTTGCTCTACGGGGCGTCACTGATCTACGGCTTCACCGGCACGGTCAATTTTGCGGGCATTGCAAAGGCGACGCAGGGCGGGGCCGGTGTCGGTCTCATTTTCGGATTGGTATTCCTGTTCGTGGGCTTCTGCTTCAAGATTTCGGCGGTGCCGTTCCACATGTGGACGCCAGACGTCTACGAAGGCGCCCCGACGCCGGTGACGGCATTCTTTGCCGCTGCGCCGAAGGTCGCAGGTATTGCCATTTTCGCGCGAGCGACCGTGGTGGCATTTCCCGGCATTACGCACGAATGGCAGCAGATCGTCGTCTTTGTCTCGATTGCATCGATGGTGCTCGGCGCTTTTGCCGCGATCGGTCAACGCAATATCAAGCGGCTGATGGCTTATTCCTCGATCGGCCACATGGGTTACGCGCTGGTCGGTCTTGCGGCCGGGACGCCCGAGGGCGTGCAGGGCGTGCTGATTTACATGAGCATCTACGTTGCGATGACGCTCGGCACCTTCGCGGTGATCTTGAGCATGCGGCGCGACGGCAGGCTGGTCGAGAACATCAGCGATCTTGCCGGGCTCGCGCGCACGCATCCGACCATGGCCTTCTTCCTCGGCGTGCTGCTGTTTTCGCTTGCGGGCATTCCGCCGCTCGCCGGCTTCTTCGCGAAATTCTACGTGTTCCTCGCTGCCATCAAGGCCGGGCTCTTCACGCTCGCCGTCATTGGCGTGGTTAGCAGTGTGGTCGGCGCCTACTATTATCTGACGATCGTGAAGATCATGTATTTCGACGAGCCGGCGCAGAGCTTTCAGCGCATGCCCATGCTGTTGCGGTTTGTGCTCGGCGTTTCGGGGCTCGCAAATATCCTGTTCTTCGCCTATCCGGCGCCGCTTGTGGGCGCAGCGACGGTGGCAGCGAAGTCGTTGTTCTGACGTCGGACGAAATGAACCGCGAAGCCACGGGCCTGGCGGGGGCCCGGCATATAATCTTCGAGACACTCGGCTCGACCAATGCCGAGGCGCTGGCGCTTGCGCGTGCCGGCGAGCGCGGGCCGTTGTGGGTCACCGCCACGACCCAGAATGCCGGCCGTGGCCGTCGCGGCAGTCAATGGGTGTCGCCGGCGGGCAATCTTCACGCCACGCTGTTGTTGAGCGAACCATCGCCGCCCGCGCAGGCACCTCAGTTGGCCTTTGTCGCCGCACTGGCGCTGCATGATGCCGTTGCAGACTGTGCGCCGGACATTGGAGAGCTTCTGCAGCTGAAGTGGCCGAACGATCTGCTCGTCGGCAAGGCGAAGGTCGCGGGAATTTTGATTGAGGGGACGAGCGAGCCCGTCTTTACGGTTGCCATCGGCATCGGCGTCAATTGCGCCATCCACCCGACCGACACGGTTTATCCCGCCACCGATCTCGTCGCCATTGGCGCCCTGGTTGTGCCGGACGCGCTGTTTGCCGCGCTGTCGGTATCCATGCAGGGGCGCCTATCGCAATGGGACCGCGGGCAAGGGTTCGCTGCCACCCGCGCTGACTGGCTCAAGCGCGCGGCGGGCCTCGGCGAAGCGTTACAGGTTCGGTTGCCTGAGCGAGAGCTTTCGGGCCGTTTCGAGGGCCTCGATGAGAGCGGCCGGCTCTTGCTGGCGCAGAATGGTGCTGTGACCAGAATTACGGCCGGCGAAGTGTTTGGGTTCGGTGAGACCTGATGGCGGCGCCCCAGCAACTCGTGTTTGCGCCGCTCGGCGGGGTCGGTGAGATCGGCATGAACCTGTCGATCTATGGGCTCGGCAACGAGCGCCAGCGGACCTGGCTTGCGGTCGACCTGGGCGTGTCATTCGCGGCGGAGGAGCATCTTCCGGGCGTCGATCTGATCCTGCCCGATGTTCGCTATATCGTGGAAGAACGCAAGAATTTCGCCGGGATCGTGCTGACCCACGCCCACGAAGATCATTTCGGCGCCTTGCTCGACCTTTGGCCGCGGCTCAAGTTGCCGGTCTTTGCCACGCCGTTCACGGCTGCCCTGCTCGAAGCCAAATGCGCGGGTGAACCGGGTGCACCGAAAATCCCCGTGAACATCGTCGCGCTTGGCAGCCGCTTCAATGTCGGGCCATTCGATATCGAACTGGTGACGATGGCGCATTCGATCCCGGAATCGAATGCGCTCATCATCCGCACCCCCGGGGGCACTGTCCTGCACACCGGCGACTGGAAAATCGACCCGACCCCGATTTTGGGCGACCCCACCGACGAGAAAAAACTGCGCGCGCTCGGCGAGGAAGGGTGCCTGGCATTGGTGGGCGATTCCACCAACGCCGTGCGCGAAGGCCGCTCGCCATCCGAGGCCGACGTCGCAAAGACGATTGCCGGGCTTGTGAAGAATGCGCCGGGGCGGGTGGCGGTCACGACATTCGCGTCTAATGTTGCGCGGCTGCGCACGGTCGCCGATGCGGCGCGCTCTGCCGACCGGGAGGTCGTGATCATCGGCCGTGCCATGGACCGCGTCGTGCAGATCGCGCGCGAAACCGGCTATCTGGAGGGGGTCCAGGATTTCCGCCCGGCCGACGCTTACGGTTATCTGCCTCCCAACAAGGTCGTGGCGCTTTGCACCGGGAGTCAGGGAGAGCCGCGCGCGGCGCTCTCGCGCATTGCCGAGGATCAACATCCGGAAGTCACTTTTTCACCGGGCGACCGGGTGATCTATTCCGCGCGCACAATTCCCGGCAACGAGAAGGCGGTTGGGCGAGTCATCAATCTGCTGATCGAGCAGGGGATCGAAGTGATCACCGATCGCACGCATCTGGTGCATGTTTCGGGGCACCCGCGGCGCGCGGAACTCGAGGAATTGATCGGCTGGGTGAAGCCGAAGGTTGTCATTCCGGTCCATGGCGAGGCTTTGCATCTCCACGAGCATGCGGCGCTTGCGCGCCGCTGCGGTGTGCGCGAAGTCGTCGAGTGCCGCAATGGCGATCTGGTCCAGTTATCGCCGCAGGTCCGTGTGATTGACGAGGTCCCCGCCGGCCAAATCTACAAGGACGGAACACTTCTCGTCGATGCCGACGTCCGCACCATCGCCGACCGCAAGCGGCTGAGCTTTGCCGGCGCCGTTTCGGTCGCGATTGCCATTTCTGAAAAAGGCGAGATGGTGGATGCACCATCGCTCGATCTGATCGGCATCCCGGAGCGCGATCGCGACGGGGACTCGATGTATGAGGCGGTGCGCGATGCGTTGATCGAGACGTTCGAGTCGCTGCCACGCGGACGGCGGCGCGATCCGGATTCAGTTGCGGAAGCGCTGCGGCGCAGCGTGCGCGCCGCTGTCGCACAACGCTGGGGCAAGAAGCCGATGTGCCATGTGCATGTTTTGACGGTATGATGCGTCAGCCAGGACAAGCATGATCGGTCGTCTCAACCACGTCGCCATCGCAGTGCGCGATATCGCCAAGGCCTCGAAGGTCTATCGCGATACTTTGGGCGCGGAGGTTTCGGCCAAAGTGCCACAGCCCGAACATGGCGTTTCCACCGTATTCATCACACTGCCGAACACAAAAATTGAACTGCTCGAGCCGCTGGGCGACAACTCGCCGATTGCAAAATTTCTTGAAAAGAATCCCGACGGCGGCATCCATCATGTCTGCTACGAGGTGCCCGACATTCGTGCCGCGCGCGACACGCTCAAGGCGCAGGGTGCGCGCGTGCTCGGCGATGGCGAGCCGAAAATCGGTGCGCACGGCAAGCCTGTTCTGTTTCTCCATCCCAAGGATTTTTGCGGCACGCTGGTCGAACTCGAACAGGCCTGATCATGGCAACCAGCACGGTCATCGCGATCTATTTTCTGATCTGGTGGGTGACGTTGTTTGCAGTGCTGCCTTGGGGCGTCCGCAATCAGGAAGAAAGCGGCGAGGTTGCGCCGGGCACCGATCCGGGCGCGCCGGCATTGCACCGGGTTTGGAGCAAGCTTGGCTGGACCACGGTGGTCGCGACCGTGATTTTTGGCGTTTTATATGTCGTTTATACGCAGGGCCTTATCCCATTCGACCTGCTGATGGCGATTTCCCGGCCGCCCGGCCGGTAGCGAAGCCCAAAAAAAAGAGCAGGGCGCGACGCCCTGCCCATCGTATTGATTGTCCTTGTCCCCGATCGTTATCGTTTTTGGGGCGGCTGCGGTTATCGCGCCAGGACTTGCTTCCTTCCCAAGACTTGGACCGCGCAAGGTTGGAACCGGTCTTCCGGCCGGCGTCCCCTCATACGGATGGAGGACGCTAGCCGATCATCGGAAGACTGTCACGATCAATATGGCCTTAACGTTCAATGACGATCGGTGCATCGAGCGGGATCACCGTGCCGCTCTCTGGCGCAACGATGACCCGCACCGTCCATATGCCAGATTTCTCAAGCTTAATTCCGCCGATAAACCAGGTTCCGTCGGCTTGTTCGACTGTCTCCCGTTCAACCGTCTGGCCGGACGCGTTCGGGGGCTCAAGCACCAAGTGCACTTCCTTTGCCGGGAACTCCGTCATGTCTTCGCGCGAGAGTTGAATCGTCACATCGGCGGAGCCCGCGTGGCCGGGGTCGATCGTTACGTCGGCCATGGCCTCGTTTGTGTGGATGTGAACGAATGCGGCGTCGGGCGGAATGCCGCCAGGCGCGACATGTTTGTGCGCAGCCGGCGGCAAGGTCCCCAGCATGCCGACGCACAGCAATACGCACAGACCAAGACAGGTTTCGGCAATGCTGTTGCGTTGAAGCGCGCGTGTCGCGGCAGGTTTCGGCAGCTGCGGGGTCAGGTAAAAGCGGTTCACTGTGGCGATGGCGATCATCGCGGCGAACAGGCCAATCTTGAACGCAACGAGGCGCCCGTAATCGGTAACGAAAAGGTCGCGCGGCCCGCTCAACAAATACCAGCTATTGATGAGTCCGCTTGCGAGCAGTGTGCCGACGCTGAAAACCCCGACCCATGAAAACCGTCGCGTTGCTCGGATGGCGAAATCGGACCAGGCCGGTTTCGCGACGCAGCGCGTTCGCCAGAGCAGCCACGCAAAGGCCGGCAGGCCGCCGAGCCAGGCGCCGGCCGCAAGCAGATGCATCATGTCGCCGATGAGATGGACGTCTCCGCCGATGCCAGGCGTTGCGCCGGCATGACCCACCAATGCGGGCAGGGCGATCAGCGCTGCGGCCGCGGCAAGTTGAAATATTTGCAGCGCCGGCCGGAGCACCAGCAGGCTGAGCAATAGGGCGAGCGCCAGCCGGACGCACCACACCAGCCCGAACCGTGTATCGAACACAACCGGCCACGCGCCCCCATGGAGGCATATGTCGGCAAAGGATACGCCAAGAATGTCGGAAGCCAGAAGCACCAGCCAGGCCGCACCCGAAAGGGTTGCCACAGCGAGCGCAAGCCAGGTGAGTACAGTGAATTGGCGGCGAAGGCCGGCGAAGCCTTTCCGCAATTTGGCTTCGGCAGGCTCCGTCACCAGTGCCATAAATCCGACGGTGCCGCCAGCCAGCAAGGTCGCGGCGAAATGCACGCCGCGCACCAGGATCAATGGGTCGGACATCAAATGCTACCTGTGAGCGGCCTTAAGGGCCCACACGGAAGGTGAAATCGCCTTGCGTGCGATGGGTATCAACCGACAGAACGCGCCACATCACTTTGTAAGTCCCGGCCGGCAAATTCTTGAGCGGAACGCGCATTTGCGTGCCATCCCCGCCGACACTCGATTTGCCGGAATTCACCACCGCGCCTTTTTGGTCGCGGACTTCCATGCCGCTGAACGCGGCTTCCAGCTTGTTGGTAAACCAGAGCACAACTTCCTTTGGCGCCTGCGCCACAGTGCTGCCGACTGCCGGGCTTGCATGATCAAGATGCGCGTGGGCGAAGGCTGGCGCAGTGGCAGCAAATAAAAACGCGACGACCGTCAGAATGATACGCATGATCAATGGCCGAAGCTCGGCCTCCCTGTCCTGATGTTGTTTGCGAAGATGGGTTTTCCCAACGTGTTCGGGAAGATATCGTCGAGGAAGAAATGCAATTGTCCGATAACGCCGACGCTGCTGCCGCTTTGCCGGTTCACCGGGATCATCGCCTCGATCGTAAATTGCCATGTGTCACCGGTATAAATGATCCCGGGATTGATAGTGCCGGTTGTCACAGTGCCGGACGTTGTGAAGTTCGAAACCGGGGTCTCGAATGAAGCTTCAACGATTGGAATAAGGCGGTTGAAAAAATCGGGCAGGCCAAGATCTACGACCGCGGATTTCAGATACGGCATGCTGTATTGGAGCGTGGCACCCCACGTGAGTACGCGGGGATGAAATTCCGTGTCGATGTCCTGCTCGCCGGTCTCATCGTTGAACGTGGCGGTCGTGGTCTTTGATACCCCAGGGATCGCGTAGCCGACCTGTCCCGTGATTGCGAACGGCCGCGCCCAGTTCAGGCTCGGGGGCAGGTCGCCGAAACCTTTCCCGAAAAAGAGTGTCGGGGTGTAAACATTGAACCGTTCGGCACCGACGCTTTGGGCGCCGCTTCCGCCCCATTCGATTTCCAGCCCCGCCGACATAACGAATTCATGCTCGACGTTCTTGAACAAACGATACTTGAACAAAGTCCCCAGGTTCTGGAAGCCGCGCGCCCCGTTCATGGCCGGGCCACCTGGCGCGTAGAGCCGCGACCAGGCCGGCGCAACGGAGATCGCAAAGTCTTCGGTGATGCGCTTGGCAAACTCGCCCGAGATATCGAGTTGCTTGAAGGAAGGATCGTCGCCGGTTTTTGAGAGCGAGACGGTTGGCAGAGCCAGCTCGTCGGTCACGCCGGGATCATCAATGGCGAGCGTGGCGGGAAAAAAACGATTGCCGACAATTTCGTGTGCCCGCGCAAGCGGGGATGCCGTCAGGCTGACGGCGAGCACGGCCAAGGGCCATGAAGTCCTGAACATGGAAATCCTCCAGTATCGCGATGACGGATCAGTAAGCCGCGGCAAGCGGCTGCGTCAGGCGAAAACCGGAGGAGCTCTGGCAGGGTTTGATCGCTTTGTGATTCCCGCGCGCGGGAGAACGTTTGCCTCGGTCAGTCGATGCAACAGCCGCGCGGGATCAAGTTTAAAAATTACAACGGTGTCCGGCAGGTTCGAAGGCGGCGCCGTTGCGCACAGATTGCAATGGTCGCAGGCATGCGTCGGTGCAGAGACCGGATTTGCCGGTAGCTGATCGGCGACGAGGGTGGCTCCCGCGTCGCTATGGCAAATGACCGAGAAGGGGTCGGCACCCGGCGCGACCGGGTGCGCCACTGCGACGCCCCATAGCGCAGTGTGCAGGGCGATCGCGATGATCGCCATCAAGCCTGCAAACTGTCTGAAGCGCGTCCGCATGCGTTCCCCGGCCCGTCAGGGCCTGTCTAGCATGGATATAGACGCCGCAACGCGCCATAAATTCCCGAAAAAGCGGACCAGCCCTTGTGTTTTTGCAGCCGATCCGCTTTCTCTGACCTCGTCTTTTTCGAATCTTTCAAGAAATCATGCGCCTGTCCCGCTATTTCCTTCCGATCCTGCGCGAAACGCCTAAAGAGGCGGAGATCGTGTCGCACAGGCTGATGCTGCGCGCCGGCATGATGCGGCAGGAGGCCGCGGGCATCTATGCGTTTCTGCCGCTCGGTTTTCGTGTGCTCCAGAAAGTTTGTCAGATCGTGCGCGAGGAGCAGAATCGTTCGGGCGCGATCGAACTGTTGATGCCGACCATCCAGTCCGCCGATCTTTGGCGCGAAAGCGGGCGTTACGATGCTTATGGCAAGGAAATGCTGCGCATCGAGGATCGCCATGAGCGAGAGGTGCTCTATGGTCCGACCAATGAGGAGATGATCACCGATATCTTCCGCGCCTACATGCGGTCGTACAAGGATGTGCCGCTCAATCTCTACCACATCCAGTGGAAATTTCGTGACGAAGTCCGTCCACGCTTCGGGTTGATGCGCGGCCGGGAATTCCTGATGAAGGACGCCTATTCCTTCGACCTCGACCAGGCCGGCGCCACGCATTCGTACAACAAGATGTTCGTAGCCTATCTTCGCACATTCGCCCGCATGGGATTGAAATCGATTCCGATGCGCGCGGAGTCAGGCCCCATCGGCGGAAACCTGTCGCACGAATTTATCATTCTGGCCCAGACGGGCGAGTCGGAAGTCTTTTGTCACAAAGACTATCTCGACATGCAGGTGCCGGGCACCGACGTGAATTTCGACGATGTCGGCGGTCTACAGGCCATCGTCAACAAATGGACGTCGCAATATGCAGCGACCTCAGACATGCACGACGCTGCGATTTTTGCCAAAGTATCCGGCGACAAACAAGTGTCGGCGCGCGGCATTGAGGTCGGACATATCTTTTATTTCGGCACCAAATATTCCGAGCCGATGAAGGCGGTGGTTGCGACGCCTGACGGAAAAGAGGTTCCGGTTCACATGGGTTCGTATGGCATCGGGCCGAGTCGTCTGGTGGCGGCGATCATCGAAGCGTCTCACGATGAAGCGGGCATCATCTGGCCGGAGCCGGTCGCGCCTTTCAAGGTTATGGTTCTAAATCTCAAGCAGGGCGCTGCGGATACCGACGCGGCGTGCGAGCAATTCTATCGTGATCTCACTGCCAAGGGGATTGAGGTGCTCTATCATGACCTCGACGAGCGCCCCGGCGCCAAATTCGCCGCCGCCGACCTGATTGGGATTCCCTATCAGGTTTTGATAGGCCCCCGCGGGCTTGCGGAAGGCAAGGTCGAGGTGAAAAAGCGTGCCGACGGCAGCCGCGAAAACCTCAGCCCCGCCGCGGCGCTTGACCTGCTGACGCGATAATCCATCCGCCGTTCGGTCGACTTGCGTTCTCCGAAAGCCATCGATTCGCCCAACGTGGGCGATCATGACGCAGAAAAGGGGCTGGCGGCCTCATAATCCTGTGTGTTGACAAGGACTTTGCCCTCGCGCCTTCGGCACGAATCCGCCAGAATCTGTGTGGACAGTCGAGCGTGGGGATCCCATCGTCAATGACCGAGCCCAACGGCACGCGGGCCTTCTCTCCGTTCGAATGGATGCTGTCGCTCCGATATTTACGGGCGCGACGCAAAGAAGGATTCATCTCGGTCATCGCCGGATTTTCTTTCCTCGGCATCATGCTGGGTGTCGCCACGCTTATCATCGTCATGGCGGTGATGAACGGCTTTCGCAAAGAATTGCTCGACAAGATTCTTGGCCTCAATGGCCATCTTCTGATCCAGCCGCTCGAAAAACCGCTGACCGACTGGGAGGAGGTGGCAGCCCGTGTCGCCGGCGTACAGGGCATTCGGCTGGCAGCACCGATCGTCGAGGGTCAGGCGCTTGCGTCCTCACCATTCAATGCGGGGGGCGTGCTGGTTCGCGGCATTCGTCTGATGGATCTGGAAAAACTTCCCTCGATCGCCAACAACATCAAGCAAGGTTCGCTCAAAGGTTTTGACGACGAGCAGGGGGTTGCGATCGGGAGGCGGCTGGCCGATCAGCTTTCGCTACGGTCGGGCGACAACATCACGCTGGTCGCACCCCGCGGCGCAGTGACCCCCATGGGCACGACACCGCGCATCAAGGTCTACAAGATTGCCGCGGTGTTCGAGATCGGCATGTCGGAATATGACAGTGCCATGGTGTTCATGCCGCTCAAGGAAGCGCAGGCCTATTTCAATCGAGCCGGCGATGTGACGGCGATAGAAATCTACACCGACAACCCCGATCGCGTGGATCGCTATCGCAAGGCGGTGCAGGACGCCGCGCAGCGGCCTATTTTCCTGATCGACTGGCGCCAGCGCAACGCGACGTTCTTCAACGCGTTGCAGGTCGAGCGCAACGTCATGTTCCTGATCTTGACGCTCATCGTGCTGGTGGCGGCGCTCAATATCGTTTCCGGCTTGATCATGCTGGTGAAGGACAAGGGCCAGGACATCGCAATCTTGCGCACCATGGGCGCAACCCAGGGCTCGATCATGCGCGTCTTCCTGATCACCGGCGCATCGATCGGTGTGGTCGGCACTATTGTGGGCTTTCTGCTTGGCATCATTATCTGCCTCAACATCGAAAGCATCCGACAGTTTCTGTCGTGGCTGACCAATACGGAATTGTTTTCGCCCGAGCTCTATTTCCTGTCGCACCTTCCTGCGGACATGGATTCAAGCGAGACAATGGCAGTTGTGGTGATGGCGCTCGTACTTTCACTGCTGGCGACGCTTTATCCGTCATGGCGTGCCGCCCGCCTCGATCCGGTGGAGGCGTTGCGTTATGAGTGAGGCCCATACTGTCTCCAGGGTCGAAATGGTCGAGCAGCAACAGCAGGTGCCGCGTGCTCTGCGGGATGAGGACATTCCCGTCGTGTTTTTGCAGGACGTCGAGCGCCAGTACCGGCAGGGCGATGAAACGGTGCACGTGCTCAATGGCGTCGAGCTCGCGCTTTGGGCCGGGCAATCGGTTGCGCTCGTAGCCCCTTCCGGCTCCGGCAAGTCGACTTTGCTGCATATTGCAGGCCTGCTCGAACACGCCGATCACGGCGACGTCTACATCGATGGCCGCTCGACCGCGATTCTGGCCGACCACGAGCGCACGCGCATTCGCCGCAATGAGATCGGCTTCGTCTACCAGTCGCATCACCTGCTTCCGGAGTTCACGGCGCTCGAAAACGTGCTGCTTCCGCAGATGATCCGCGGCCTCACCCGCGCCGAAGCCAAAGCGCGCGCGGTCGAGTTGCTTGAATATCTTGGCCTGGGGGCACGGCTTACCCACCGCCCCTCTGAACTCTCCGGTGGCGAGCAGCAGCGCGTTGCCATTGCGCGCGCCGTCGCCAATGCCCCGCGGATCCTGCTGGCGGACGAACCAACCGGCAACCTCGACGTTCACACCGCCGAACATGTGTTCCGCGCACTATCGCAGCTGGTGCGCGCCTCGGGCCTCGCGGCCGTCATCGCCACCCACAACATGGATCTGGCGGCCCGCATGGATCGCCGGGTGTCGCTGCGCGAGGGCAAGATCGTCGAGATGGATTGAGGCAGAAAAGTTCCGCCCCGCTGCGTCCTGGGTAGGCATTTACCCTGTCTTAAGTCGACGCCGCTTAGCCTGACTCGTCGCTACAGACGGAGTCGGCAGCGGTTCCAGCCATGCGCACAAAGCGCACAAAGTCATCGATATCGCTGATCGCCGCTGTTGCTTGTATGGCCAGCGTCCACTCCGTATGTGCCGCTGATATTTTACGTCCTTCGCTTCCAGCGATGCCAGTTGCGGCCGACTGGACCGGCTTCTATGCGGGCGGCCATGTGGGCTACGCTTGGGACAGTCGCGACGCGTCGATTTTCAGCCCTGCGGGCGCGCTCCTCGTATCGGGTTCCACCAGCGCCAATGGCATCATGGGCGGCGGTCAAATCGGCTACAATTTTCAGGTGACCCCGTCGTGGGTTTTGGGCCTGGAGGCCGATGCTTCGGCCGCAAGCCTGCGCAGCACCTCGGTTGGCGGACCAGGATTTGGCACGCGCGAAAACAAGATCGATGGTTTTGGCACCGTCCGCGGACGGTTCGGCTACGCTTGGGATCGGTTCCTGGTCTACGGGACGGGCGGCTACGCCTGGGCCAACCAGGAGATTATTCGCACCCAGCAGATCGGCACGATCAACGGCGCAACGCCCGGTACGGTCGAATCCGCGTCAGGGATCGCGTCCGGCTGGACCGCGGGGGGCGGGCTTGAATGGGCGATCACCCCGAACTGGTCATTCCGCGCTGAATATTTGCACCTCGACTTTGGCTCGCAGTCTTTCGCGTTTCCGCTGGCCGGGCAGCGGATCGATGCGACCGCCAAGATCGACGTCGCGCGCGTGGGCTTGAATTACTTCTTCGACTTCAGCCGCTACGCCCCGTACTAGTCCTTCAACCGCCCGAAAATCGCATCTCGAAGGCCCGCCGCGCCTCCTCGTGCGCGTGAGGATAACTAGCTAAGTTATTGAATACGCTCATAAATAGTTCTTTTTCTATCTGGCTTGACTTGGGAACAAACACTGAACTATGTTCTCTCTCTGTTCTAGGAGAGAAACATGTTCAAATTGGTCATCCAGGAAGCCGCCGCGCTGGCCTCGCTTTCGCTGTTTGTCGGAATGATTGCGATCTGGACCCGGGTGCTGGGCAACCTCTAGGGCACCGCCGGCCGTGTTTTTGGCCGTGCCCGCTGCGATGTCAGGCGGCGCGTTCGTGACGGCGTCGGGTCAATGACGGGGCCAATGACCGGCCATGACGGGAGCCGCAGAGAAAAACGGGCATAGCTCGGCTTGACCGCGGCGTTCCGATGGACAGCGCGGGACGGCAACCCCACTGTGAACGCAACAAGGAATCACCCAGTCCAGTTCTGACAATGGCCGATCTCGATTTCGTGCACTTGCATGTGCACTCGTCCTATTCGCTGCTCGAAGGTGCGCTCACGATCACGCGCCTGGCCGAGCTGGCGAAGGCCGATCATCAGCCGGCGCTCGCCTTAACAGACACCGACAACATGTTCGGTGCCCTGGAATTTTCCGAAAAGCTTGCGGGCTATGGCATCCAGCCGATCGTCGGCTGCGCGCTCGCCGTCGATTTCGGCGACACCGATCATGGGTCGCGCAACGGCAACGCCCAACCCGAGCGCACGCGCATCGTGCTCCTGGCGGCGCGGCCCGAGGGCTACCGCAGCCTGATGCGGCTGAGTTCCCGCGCCTTCCTCGATACCCCGGTGAACGAGCCGCCGCGGCTCAAAATCGAGTGGCTTGAAAACGAAACCGCCGGCGTCATTGCCCTCACTGGTGGCCCCGGGGGGCCGCTCGATACCGCAATTGCTGCCGGACAAAACCAATTTGCTGCAAGCCGGCTCGACGTGCTGCTGCGGCTCTTCGGCGACCGGCTTTACGTCGAATTGCAGCGGCATGGCACGCCAGCCGAACGCCGGACGGAATCCGTCCTGATCGACCTTGCCTTCGGCAAAAACATACCGCTGGTTGCCACCAACGAACCGTATTTCGCGACCGCGCAAGATTACGAGGCGCACGACGCGTTGATGTGCATCGCCGAGGGCCGTCTGGTTGCGGAAACCGACCGCCGCCAGCTGACGCCGGAGTATCGCTTTAAGAGCCGCGCCGAGATGGTTGAACTGTTTCGGGATCTGCCGGAGGCTCTCGCCAACACCGTCGAAATCGCACAGCGTTGCGCCTTCCGGCCGCGCATACACCAACCCATTCTTCCGCGGTTCGCGACCGGTGAAAGCGGCAAGACCCTCGATGAGGCCAGCGAACTGCGCAAACGCGCGGAGGAGGGTCTCGAGCGCCGTCTCGAGACCGCAGGGGTCGCGCCGGGTCATACGGTCGATGAATACCGCGAGCGGCTCGATTTCGAGCTCGGCGTCATCGCCGGCATGAAATATCCCGGCTACTTCCTGATCGTCTCCGACTTCATCCAATGGGCGAAGAAACAGGGAATACCCGTTGGTCCGGGCCGCGGTTCGGGTGCGGGCTCGTTGGTTTCTTACGCGCTGACCATCACCGACCTTGATCCGATCCGGTTCGGCCTGCTGTTCGAGCGCTTCCTCAACCCCGAACGCGTCTCGATGCCGGACTTCGATATCGACTTCTGCCAGGACCGCCGCGACGAGGTGATCCGCTACGTGCAGGAGCGCTACGGCCGCGAACAGGTGGCGCAGATCATTACGTTCGGCACGCTGCAGGCGCGCGGCGTGCTGCGCGACGTCGGCCGCGTCCTGCAAATGCCGTACGGTCAGGTCGACAAGCTCTGCAAGCTGGTACCGCAAAATCCGGCGGCGCCGATCTCGCTCAAGCAGGCGATCGAAGGAGAACCACGGCTGCAGGCGGAACGTGACAGCGACGCCGTGGTCAAGCGTGCGTTCACAATCGCCCAGAAGCTTGAAGGCCTTAACCGCCACGCGTCGACGCACGCGGCTGGCATCGTGATCGGCGACCGTCCGCTTTCTGAACTGGTGCCGCTCTATCGCGATCCGAAATCGGACATGCCCGTGACCCAGTTCAACATGAAATGGGTCGAGCAGGCCGGCCTGGTGAAATTTGACTTTCTGGGCCTCAAGACGCTGACAGTTTTGCAAACCGCGGTCGCACTCGTGAAGCGGCGCGGCATCGACATCGATCTCGCTGCGATCCCGCTCGACGACAAGAATACATACGATCTCCTGGCCCGCGCTGAAGCGGTCGGTATCTTCCAACTGGAAAGCGCGGGCATGCGGCGGGCGCTTCTCGACATGCGGCCCGACCGTTTCGAGGACATCATCGCGCTGGTCGCGTTGTACCGGCCCGGTCCGATGGCCAATATCCCGACCTATTGCGCGCGCAAGCACGGGATGGAGCGCCCGGACTACATCCATCCCAAGCTTGAGCCGATCCTGCGCGAGACCTTTGGCGTCATCATCTATCAGGAACAGGTGATGCAGGCCGCGCAGATCCTTGCGGGCTTTACCCTCGGCCAGGCGGATTTGCTCCGCCGCGCCATGGGCAAAAAGATCCGAAAGGAAATGCAGGCGCAGCGAAACGACTTCGTCTCGGGCTGCGTCGAGCGCAGCGTCGAACGCCACCAGGCCGATGCGATCTTCGATTTGCTCGAGCGGTTCGCCGAATACGGCTTCAACAAGAGCCACGCGGCCGCCTATGCGCTGGTGGCCTATCAGACCGCTTACATGAAGGCGAACTTCCCGGTCGAGTTCCTGGCCGCGACCATGACCCTCGACATGGGAAATACCGATAAGCTCGCGGAATTCCGCGCGGAGGCCGAACGGCTCGGCATCAAGGTCGATCCGCCCTCGGTCAATCGCTCGGGGGTCGATTTCGACGTCGAAGGCAATACGATCATTTACGCGCTGGCCGCCCTCAAAGGAGTCGGCAAGCAGGCGGTCGAGGCGATCATCGCCGCACGCGACAACCGCGGGTTTGCCGATTTTGCCGACTTTGCCGCGCGCATCAATCCACGCGCCGTCAACAAGCGCGTGCTGGAAAGTCTGGGAGCGGCCGGCGCATTCGACGCGTTTGAGAAAAATCGCGCGCGCGTCTTTGCCGCGGTCGATACCGTCCTTGGGCATGCCCAGCGTGTCCATGACACCGCGGCGATGGGCCAAAGCGAATTGTTCGGCGGCGGTACACGCGAGCAGATCGCGTTGCCGCAGATCGAGGCATGGCTGCCGGCCGAACGGCTGCGGCGTGAATATGAAGCGGTCGGGTTTTTCCTGTCGGGCCATCCGCTCGATGATTACGCCGCCGTTTTGAAAAAGCTGCGCGTCCAACCCTGGGCGGAATTTGCCCGCGCGGTGAAAGCCGGGGCAACGGCGGGACGGGTTGCGGCAACCGTCGTGGCGCGCACGGAGCGACGTACACGGACAGGAAGCAAAATGGGCATCATCGGGCTCTCCGATCCGACCGGGCATTTCGAGGCCGTCATCTTTTCGGAAGGGCTCGCCGAACATCGCGATCTTCTCGAGCCGGGGAATGCGG
Source organism: uncultured Alphaproteobacteria bacterium (assembly GCA_963831275.1). Lineage (GTDB taxonomy): Bacteria > Pseudomonadota > Alphaproteobacteria > Rhizobiales > Xanthobacteraceae > Pseudolabrys. The sequence goes on from CAWHPN010000011.1 coordinate 36,169, forward strand.
TGCTGCTATTCCTGTCGGCAGAAGTGCAGGGCGACGAAGTGCGCGCGCGCATTCAGTCGGCCGAGCCGCTCGATAATGCCGCCGCCAACATGCAAAAAGGCCTGCGTGTATTCCTTCGCGATGGGGCTCCGCTCGATGCTGTGGCCAAGCGCCTGGAACCCGCACCGCGGGCAGCCCATGCGAATGGCGACGGCGAAGTGAGCGTGGTGCTTTTGCTCAAGCCGGGCACCGAAGTCGAGGTCAAGCTGCCTGGCCGTTTCAAGGTCTCGCCGCAGATTGCCGGCGCCATCAAGGCCGTGCCCGGCGTCGTGCAGGTCGAGGCGCTGTAGTTCTCTCTTTCGCGGGCTTGAGCGGAGAGTCAGAATGTCCGCCATGCAGAAGCAGCCTTCTCGCCGTGACATCCTCAAAGCTGCCGGCGCTCTGCCGCTGGCCTACGCCGTGCCAGCAGGTGCGGCAGCGCCGGCGGAAGAGGCGGTCACTCCGGCGCTGATTGCGGCGGCAACGAAAGAAGGCCAGGTCACCTGGTACACATCAGCCGATCTGCAACTGGCGGAAAAGGTTGGCAAGGCTTTCGAGCAGAAATTTCCCGGCATACGCGCCCGTGTGGAGCGCGCCGGCGGCGAGCGGATTTTTTCCCGCGTCGCGCAGGAATATGCCACCGGCCTCCGCGTCGCCGACGCGGTGAGCACGGGCGATGCCGCGCAATTTCTGGTCTGGAAACGACAGGGCCTGCTTGCAGCCTACGTCCCGGTGGATGTTGCGCGACACATTCCGGCAGAACATCGCGACCCGGATGGGTTCTACGCGACGGTGCGCTCCTCACTCTGCGTCATCGCCTACAACACCACGCTTGTGAAACGGGAGGACGCGCCGAAAAGTTTCGCCGACCTGCTGGACCCGAAATGGAAAGGAAAAATCGTCAAGGCGCATCCGAGCTACAGCGGAACGGTCATGACGTCGACGTATCAGATGGTGCGCGAGCTGGGGTGGCCTTACCTCGAGAAGCTTGCGCAACAGCAGGTCTTGCAAATCCAGTCTGCGACCGACACGCCGAAGAAAATCGTGCTCGGCGAGCGACTGGTGATGGCCGACGGCAATGAATTCGAATGTGCTGCTGCTCAAGGAGGCCGGCCAGCCGATCGAGGTTGTTTACGCGACCGAAGGCACGCCCTCGATCGTGCAGCCCTCGGCGGTATTTGCCGCAGCGCCGCACCCAAACGCCGCCCGGTTGTTCCAGAATTATCTGTTCAGCGTCGAAGGGCAGGAGCTGTTCGTCAATTTGGGCGGCTTGCGGTCGCTGCATAGCCTGGTCAAGGAGAAACCCGGCCGCACGCCGCTGTCTGCGATCAAGGTGTGGAAGGACGATCCTGCCGAGGTCGAGAAACAGGGCGAGGAGATCAAGCGCCGCTATTCGGAAATTTTCCACGTGTAGGCATGGCGCCGAGCTTGACTTTAATCCTATCCTTGAATATAGTCCTACCATCCTGCTCGAACGTGAGGGGCGTCATCTAGAGGCGTCTTGATGGTGGGGCAGGGTGCGGCGCCTGCGGGCGTGCTGGAAACGCACAGCACGCACTCGGGCGGCGCCGGGGCTCCGCCCGGCGGCCACTACGGGCTGCCTGCCAGGAGCTTGGCTGACGGATGGCCCGCGCGTTGCGCGGTCAACGAAAAGCGCGGCCGGCGCCGGAAGGAAGACGCTGCGATGGCGCGCCGAGAGGCGCCCGTGCTCTCGAGAGGGAGTACGGCACTGAAAGAACAATGGTTGCGCCACTTGGCGCGCCATCCCCCCTCAATTGGAGGGGGACGAAGGAGAAGGGACTACGGCGTACCCGGCGCCGCAAAGAATACGGGCGATGGCGCGCGCCTGGGATTCTGAAAATGCCGTCCCGGAATGACAACTGAGGGCTAACCGTTTGAGCTGCCTTGCCTTCCCGAAATCGCACCTATATAAGCCCGGCATCACTCACGCGGACGCATGGCTTTGGCCCCGACAATGGGTCAGACGCCGTCCGGTGGCCCAAAAGGGCTCACAACCGTCCGCGGCGGATCAACCGGAGAAGATTTATGGCAATTCCTGACTTTTCGATGCGTCAGCTATTGGAAGCTGGCGTGCACTTCGGCCATCAGGCCCACCGTTGGAACCCGAAAATGGGCTCCTTCATCTTCGGCACTCGCAACAACATCCACATCGTCGATCTTGCCCAGACTGTGCCGATGCTGCATCGCGCGCTGCAGGCGGTCAGCGATACCGTCGCCAAAGGCGGCCGCATCCTCTTCGTCGGCACCAAGCGCCAGGCGCAGGATTCGATTGCGGACGCAGCCAAGCGTTCGGCGCAGTACTACGTGAATTCGCGCTGGCTCGGCGGCACGCTGACCAACTGGAAAACCATTTCTGGCTCGATTGCGCGGCTGCGGAAGCTCGACGAGATTCTCAGTTCGGGCGAGACCGGCGGATACACCAAGAAAGAGCGCCTCACGATGCAGCGCGAGCGCGACAAGCTCGATCGCTCGCTCGGCGGCATCAAGGACATGGGTGGCGTGCCGGACCTGTTGTTCGTGATCGACACCAACAAGGAAGATATCGCGATCAAGGAAGCCCAGCGTCTCAACATTCCGGTCGCAGCCATCGTCGACACCAACAGTGATCCGATTGGCATTACTTACGCGGTTCCGGGCAATGACGATGCCAGCCGCGCGGTCTCGCTCTACTGCGACCTCATTGCCAAGGCGGCGATCGACGGAATTTCGCGCGCGCAAGGCGAAATGGGCGTCGATGCTGGCGCCGCCGAAAAGCCGATCGTGCAAGAACAGATTCCGACCGCGCCCGCGCCCGCCGATCTCGGCTTCGAGCAGCTGCCTGGCCCGCGCGGCGTGGCCGACGACCTCAAAAAGCTGCCCGGCGTGTCGCCGGCGATCGAGAAGCAGCTCAACGATCTCGGGATCTTCCACTTCACACAGATCGCCGAACTCAACGCGAAGGCCGCGCACAACGTCGGCGAAGAGGTCGGATTGCCTGGCCGCGTCGATGGCTGGATTACAAAGGCTAAGGAATTGACGGCCGAGTAAGTCGGGCCGCTGGCGTCTACACGACGTGCATGGCCGGGATCGCCCGGCCATGAGGGATCAAGGAAATAGGTTATGGCAAATATCAGCGCACAGATGGTCAAAGAGCTGCGCGAGTCCACCGGCGCCGGCATGATGGACTGCAAGGCCGCGCTCAGCGAGACCAATGGCGACATGACGGCGGCGCAGGACTGGCTGCGCAAGAAAGGTCTTTCCAAGGCCGCCAAGAAGGCCGGGCGCGTCGCGGCCGAAGGCTTGATTGGCGTCCAGGTGCAAGGCACCAAAGGCGTCGTTGTCGAAGTCAACTCGGAAACCGACTTCGTCGCCCGCAACGATCTCTTTCAGGGATTGGTGAAGATGATCGCTGATGTCGCTTTCACGGCCGGCACCGACGTCGAGAAGCTCAAGGCGGCAAAGGCGGGCAGCATCACCGTGGCGGAGTCGATTTCCGACACCATCGCCAAGATCGGCGAGAACATGACGCTGCGCCGCGCCGCCATGCTTTCGGTCGGGAAGGGCGCGATCGGCTCTTACGTCCACAACGCGGTCATCGATGGTTTGGGCAAGATCGGCGTCATCGTCGCGCTTGAATCATCCGGCAAGGCTGACGAGCTGGCCGCACTCGGACGGCAGGTCGCAATGCATGTCGCCTCGGCCAATCCACTGGCGCTCGATGCGGGCGCGCTTGATCCTGCCGTTGTGGAGCGCGAAAAGAATGTGCTCGCTGACAAGTTCAAGCAGCAGGGCAAACCGGCTAACGTGATCGAGAAGATCGTCGAGTTGGGGCTGAAGACTTTCTACAAGGAAGTATGTTTGCTGGAGCAGCCGTTCATTTTCGACGACAAGAAAAGCGTGGCGCAGGCGCTGAAGGACTCCGAAGGTAAGGTGGGCGGGCCGATCAAGGTCACCGGTTTCGTGCGTTATGCTCTTGGCGAAGGAATTGAGAAGCAGGAAACGGATTTCGCCGCCGAAGTCGCGGCTGCCGCCGGTCAGAGCTGATCGGACGTCGGCCACATCGTTCTGGGCAATCGGCGCATCATGGTGCGTCGAAGATGATAGGGGGATCGCAATATTATGAGTGACCCGATCTATCGTCGTGTCATCGTCAAATTATCCGGCGAAGCGCTGTCGGCCGCGAACGGTTTTGGCGTGGACCAGGCGACTGTGGAGCGCCTGGCGGCGGACCTCGCGGCTGCCGCCAAACTCACCGAGCTCGGCGTCGTCGTCGGCGGCGGCAACATTTTCCGCGGCGTGGAAGTCTCCGCGCGCGGTGTGCCGCGCCCTGTCGGTGACACCATGGGAATGCTGGCGACGGTAATGAATTGCCTGGTGCTTGAAGCCGCAATCGAACGTGCAGGCTGTGAGGCGCGCACGTTGTCTGCACTTGCGATGACGAGCGTGTGCGAGACCTACAATCGCAAGCGGGCAATGAAAAATCTCGGCAAGGGTCGCGTCGTGTTACTCGCGGCGGGCACCGGCAATCCGTTCTTCACAACGGACACGACTGCGGTGTTGCGCGCGTCCGAGCTTGAGGCCCAGGCGGTGTTCAAGGCCACCAACGTCGACGGCGTCTATACCGCTGACCCCAAAAAAGACCCCAAGGCGAAACGTTACGAGAAACTCAGTCACCAGGAAGCGCTTGAGAAAGACCTGAAGGTCATGGACGGCGCGGCTTTCGCGCTTGCCCGGGAAAATCGGATGCCTATCATCGTATTTTCAGTCGCCGAGAAGGGCGCTATCGAAGCCGTGTTACGCGGCAAAGGGCGTGCAACAGTCGTCGGTTAAGGCCACGGGCTGTCAGGGCCGTCCGATACGAGCGCGGTGTGCGAGGAGTTGCTATGGCAAACGAAACGCATGACATCAACGAAATCAAGCGCCGCATGCAGGGCGCCAGTAGCGTGCTTAAAACCGAATTGTCGGGGCTGCGGACCGGCCGCGCGTCCGCTCATTTGCTCGATCCCGTCGTGGTCGAGGCTTACGGCGCGCAGATGCCGCTCAATCAGGTGGCGACGGTAAGCGTGCCGGAGGCGCGGATGATTTCAGTCAATGTGTGGGACCGGTCGCTGGTTCACCCGGTTGAAAAGGCGATCGTGAATTCCAATCTCGGCCTTTCGCCGGCGACCGAAGGCCAAACCATTCGCCTTCGCATTCCCGAACTCAATGAGGAACGGCGCAAGGAATTGGTCAAGGTCGCGCACAAATATGCCGAAACTGCGCGTGTTGCCGTGCGTCACGTCCGGCGCGATGCGATGGACGTCATCAAGAAACTGGAAAAGGATCACAAGGTCAGCAAGGACGATCACGATCGCTTTTCCGGAGACATCCAGAAAGCAACCGATGCCGGCATTGCGGACATCGATCACATGCTGTCCGCGAAAGAAAAGGAGATCCTCACGGTCTGAGGTCGCGTTGAATGCCTGATGCCGACATCCCGAAAGGCGCAGTGACGGGCTTCGACGTGCCGCGTCACGTTGCCATTATCATGGACGGCAATGGCCGATGGGCGGCGGCACGTGGCCTGCCGCGCGCGGAAGGCCACCGGCGGGGGGTCGAGGCGCTGCGACGAACGATCCGAGCCGCGGGCGAAATCGGGATCAAAGTTGTCACTATTTTCTCTTTCAGCGCGGAAAACTGGACGAGGCCGGCGAGCGAAATCGGCGAGCTGATGGGGCTGCTGCGCCGTTTTGTGCGCAACGATCTCGCCGAGCTGCACAAGAGCAATGTTCGTGTGCGCGTGATCGGCGAGAGGGCGGGACTTGAGGCTGACATCACTCGGCTCCTGGTCGAAGCTGAAGAGCTTACAAAGAATAATGATGGCCTCACTCTTGTGGTCGCATTCAACTACGGTGCCCGGCAGGAAATCGTGCGCGCTGCGCGCAGCATTGCCTCGGCGGCGAAACGCGGCGACCTCGACGTCGCCGATATTGATATGGATTCACTGACCCGATTTCTGGACGCACCCGACATCCCGGATCCCGATCTCATTATTCGCACGAGTGGTGAACAGCGGTTGTCCAATTTTCTGCTTTGGCAGGCCGCGTACAGTGAACTCGTGTTTGTGCCGACCTATTGGCCGGACTTCGATCGGTCGACGCTGGAGTTTGCGATCCGCGAATATCGGTTACGAGAGCGTCGGTTTGGCGGGCTTGTCGCCGAGACGGGATCGTGAAGCCCGTGCTCGATGCGGACCCCGTTCCAGACGTCGCGCGTGCAGATAAGCGTCTGTCCGCGAACAATCTCACGCTCCGGATTCTCTCTGCGCTCGTGCTGGCGCCGCTCGCGCTGGTGGCGGCTTACTATGGAAGCTGGCCGTTCGCGTTGTTTTGGGGCGCCGCTGCAATTGCCGTCTTGTGGGAATGGATCGGGCTTGTCGTGGGCTCTTCCTATCCGCTGATGTTTGCATCGTGTGGTGGCGCCATCGCCATCGCCGGTTTTGTCGCGTGGCTCGAGCGGCCGGTCGCAGCGTTGCTTATGGTTGGGCTCGGGGCATTTGCGGCCGCGATTTTTGCTCCACCGGAACGCAGGCTCTGGGTCAGTGTCGGCATTGGCTACGCCGGCGCGATGCTTTTGGCGCCAATGTTTTTGCGCGCTGACGACACCTACGGCTTTGCCGTTATCGTATTGCTGTTTGCAGTCGTGTGGACGACCGATGTTTTCGGTTATTTCGCAGGCCGGATTTTCGGCGGACCGAAGCTGCTGCCCGCCGTCAGCCCCAAGAAAACATGGTCCGGCGCCATTGCTGGTGCGTTCGGTGCCGTCGTCGCAGCACTTTTGATCGTCGGCCTGTTCGGCTCCTTCAACAAGCTCGCAATCGCGCTCGTCGCACTGGTTTTGTCGGTCGTGTCCCAGTTTGGGGATTTGTTTAAATCGTGGATCAAGCGGAAATTTGGCGCCAAGGACTCCGGTCGTCTTATTCCCGGCCATGGCGGGGTCATGGACAAACTCGACGGCTTTTGGGCGGCTGCAGTCGTCGGCTGTATCATCGGATTGATGCGCGGCGGTTTCGATGGGCCTGCGCGCGGACTATTGCTATGGTGAGCGCATGACCCTCGTGGACGTCGTTAGCCCATCATCGCAGCCGGCCTCCGAGAGCCGCTCGATCACAATTCTCGGTGCGACCGGCTCGATCGGTGCCAGCACCCTCGACCTGATCAAACGCGCACCGCACCACTATCGCGTCGAATCCGTGAGCGCACGGAAGAATGCATCGGCTTTGGGAAAAATCGCGCGCGAGATCGGCGCGCGCCACGCGGTCGTCTCTGACCCGGCCGCGTATCGCGATCTCAAGGATGCGCTGTCCGGGTCGGGGGTCGAGGCGGCTGCCGGTGAAGACGCCTTGGTGGAGGCTGCGCAACGTCCGGCCGATTGGGTTATGGCCGCGATCAGCGGTTCGGCGGGTCTTAAGCCGACGCTTGCGGCGATCGAACGCGGTGCGACCGTCGCGCTCGCCAACAAGGAATGTCTTGTGTGCGCGGGAAGTCTGTTCATGCGCCGCGCGGCAAGCAAAGGGGCGACGGTTCTTCCGGTCGACTCCGAGCACAACGCCGTCTTCCAGGCACTCGGTGCCGGCAATCGCGCGGACCTTAAGCGAGCCATTCTGACTGCGTCCGGCGGTCCCTTCCGAACCTGGTCAAAGGAGGCGATTCGGGCGGCAACTCCGGAGCAGGCGTTGCGGCATCCGAATTGGTCGATGGGTCCGAAAGTTACCATCAATTCTGCGACGCTCATGAACAAAGGCCTCGAGATCATCGAGGCTCATCATCTGTTCGCACTCAAGTCGAACGAAATCGATGTACTCGTGCACCCTCAGTCGATTGTGCATGGCTTGGTGGAATTTCGTGACGGCTCGGTGGTCGCGCAGCTCGGGTCCCCCGACATGCGAATTCCGATCGCACACTGTCTGGCGTGGCCGCGACGGATCGACGGGCCGGCAGCACGGCTTGATTTGGCCGCTTTGCGGCAGCTGACGTTTGAGGAGCCCGATCTGGACCGCTTTCCGGCGCTGGCGCTGGCGCGGCGCGCATTGGAGATGGGCGGGGCTGCAACCACGGTGCTCAATGCGGCCGACGAGGTCGCAGTTAGCGAATTTATCGCAGGAAAGATCACTTTCCCAGCGATTACAGCCCTGGTAGAGGCGACACTTGATGCGGCGGCTGGACGCGGGTTATTGGCAGAACCGACCGGAATCGAAGCAGCGCTTGGCGTTGACCATGTTGCAAGAAGTCTTGCCCGGGACCTCTTGTCCGAAATTGCCGCAAAGGCATCCTAGGCTGTTTTTGGGTGACACGAACGCCCGGCAGGGCAGGACGAGGCAGTAATGGGAATGGAAATTATGGGCGGCCTGAGCGCATTTGGCGGCGGCCTCGTCAGCTATGTGGTGCCGTTTTTATTTGTTCTGACAATCGTCGTGTTCTTCCACGAACTGGGCCATTTTCTGATGGCGCGCTGGTGCGGCATCAAGGTGCTGGTATTTTCAATCGGCTTCGGTCCTGAGATTGCCGGGTTCTATGACCGGTACGGCACGCGCTGGAAGATTTCCGCCATCCCGCTTGGCGGCTACGTGAAATTCTTCGGTGACGAGAACGCAGCGAGCGTGCCTGACCAGTCAGCGGCCGCAGTTATGACGGAGGCCGAAAAGAGGGACAGCTTCGTGTTCCAGCCGGTCAAATCCCGTGCTTTGGTGGTCGCCGCGGGACCGGTTGCGAATTTCGTGCTGGCCATTGCCATATTCGCGATCATCTTCACGACTGTTGGAAAGCAGACCACAAGCGCCCGCGTCGATACCGTGCAAGCAGGAAGCGCTGCACAGGTAGCGGGGTTCAAACCCGGCGACCTGGTTCTCTCGATCAACGGCGAGAAGATCGACAGCTTCTCCGATATGCAACGCATCGTCAGCATTAGTGCGGGCGAAGCGCTCACAGTCGAGGTTGAGCGCGATAACACGCAGGTCACGCTCAAGGCGGTACCGCAGCTCAAGGAACTTAAAGACAATTTCGGCAACGTTCATCGGCTTGGTGTGCTTGGCATCAGCCGTTCAATGGCGCCGGGCGACATCAAGACTGAAAAAGCCGGGCCCTTGCGCGCCATCGTGATGGGCGCGCAGGAGACATGGTTCGTGGTGGATCGAACGCTGTCCTACATCACGGGTGTCTTTGCCGGACGGGAGGCGGCCGACCAGCTTGGCGGGCCAATTCGGATAGCGCAGGTGTCGGGTCAGGTTGCAACCGCTGGCTTTGCGGCCCTGTTTCACCTTACGGCCGTGCTCTCAGTGTCGATCGGGCTGCTGAACCTGTTTCCGATCCCCCTGCTCGATGGTGGTCACCTTTTGTTCTATGCTATTGAGACGATTCGGGGTCGGCCGCTCTCGGACCGGGCGCAGGAGGTGGGCTTCCGCATTGGGTTGGCGATCGTCCTGATGTTGATGATTTTTGCAACCTTTAATGACATCCTCCATCTCGCCACTTCCTGACCGTTGCTGACGGGCAACTTTCTGAGGGAAAAGGGAAAGTTCGGACGGGAGTTCGTTTGCAGCGCATTAAAAACGCTGTAAAAAGCTGGCCTATGCGAGCCCGGACCGCCTGTCGATCCGCAGTGGGGGCGGCCGCATTACTAAAAAGGGCGCGTAGCGAATGGGACTTTGTGTGAGGGCAGTTCGGGGATTGGCTATCGGCTGCCTGATCCTCGGCGGTATCCTTATCGGCGTTGGCTGCGCGACGGTTGCCTCATCGGGGGGTGCGGTTGCGCAAACCCTGAGTTCTGTCGTCGTGGAGGGCAGCCGACGGGTCGAGGCCGATACAATCCGGTCTTACTTCAAGCCGGGCCCCGGCGGCCGGCTGGGCCCCGAGCAGGAAGACCAGGCCCTCAAGGCGCTGGTCGCCACGGGATTGTTTTCCGACGTCCGCATCAGTCACGCCGGCGGCCGGATTGTCGTAACGGTGGTTGAAAACCCGGTCATCAACCGGGTTGCCTTCGAGGGCAACAAGAAGGCCAAGGACGACCAGCTTTCGGCGGAAATTCAGTCGAAGCCGCGAGGCACGCTGTCGCGGCCGACGGTTCAGGCCGACGTACAGCGCATCATCGAAATCTATCATCGCAGCGGCCGTTTCGACATCTCGGTCGATCCCAAGATCATCGAGCTGCCCAACAACCGCGTCGATCTCGTGTTCGAGATCAAGGAAGGCGAAAAAACCGGTATCAAGGACATTCGCTTCATCGGCACAAAAGCTTATTCGTCGAGCCGCCTCAAGGACGTGGTCAAGACGTCCGAAAGTAATTGGCTCAGCTTTTTGCAAACGACCGATATCTACGACCCCGATCGGATCGAGGCTGACCGCGATCTGTTGCGCCGGTTTTACCTGAAGCACGGCTACGCCGATGTGCGCATCATTTCGGCCGTGGGCGAGTACGACCCGGGCAAAAAGGGATTCGTTGTTACATACACCATCGATGAGGGCAGCCAGTACCGCGTCGGCACAATCGAGGTTGTTTCCAACGTTCGCGCGATTGACCCCGCATCGCTTCGCAACCAGGTCAAACTAAGCACCGGCAGCGTTTACAACGCGGATCTCGTTGAAAAAAGCGTTGAGTCGATGACCATCCAGGCCGCAAGGCACGGGTATGCTTTCGCCAATGTGCGGCCGCGCGGTGATCGCAATTTCGAGACCAAGACCATCAATCTGGCATTTGTCGTCGAGGAAGGCGCGCGCGCTTATATCGAGCGCATCAACGTCCGCGGTAATACGCGCACGCGCGACTACGTCATTCGCCGCGAGTTCGACCTTGGCGAGGGCGACGCCTACAACCGGGCTCTCATCGACCGCGCCGAACGCCGTTTGAAGAACCTCAACTACTTCAAGACTGTCAAAATCACCAACGAGCCGGGTTCGGCCCCTGATCGTGTTGTTGTCAACGTTGATGTTGAAGAACAACCAACGGGTGAATTCTCCATTTCGGGTGGCTATTCGACCGCAGACGGGCTGATCGGTGAAGTCAGCATCGCGGACCGCAATCTCATGGGCCGCGGCAACTATGCCAAGGCCGCGGTGACTTACGGGGAACGCGTTCGCGGCTTCGATCTCACCTTCGTCGAGCCGTATTTCCTTGGCTACCGGATGGCGGGTGGCGTCGATTTTTTCGCACGGCAGAATTTGGCTTCGAACTACGTTTCCTACGACAGCCAGACAATCGGAACAAACCTGCGGCTCGGCTTCGCGCTCACGGAAGAAATCGCATTCCAGCCTCGCTATTCGTTCTATCAGCAGAAAATCACGCTGCCTAATCAGTACAATAACTGCCAATTCTCTAGCTTGACGCCAGGCAATGGTGGTCCCGGTGTCAATCCGATCCGCGAAGCAGCTGGGCAGGACTTGTTCGTTAACCCGCCGGTCGGCTGTTTCGCCGACGGCGAAGCCTCGCTGGCCGTCCGCAGGGAACTGGCGGCGGGCCCCGTCAATGTTTCGCTGGTCGGCTACACGCTCTCATACAACACACTCGACAATAACAAGCTCCCGACCAGCGGCCTTTATGCCGAGATCAAACAGGATCTTGCCGGCGTTGGCGGCGACGTGAATTTCATTCGCACGCAGGTCGAAGCGCGCAATTACTATGAAGTTTTCTCCGACGTCGTCAGTGTCCTGAAGGTGCAGGCCGGCAATATCTCCGGTTGGGGAAGCAAGGATTTGCGCATGCTGGATCATTTCCAGATGGGCCCAAATCTTGTGCGCGGATTTTCGCCCGCCGGTATTGGACCGCGCGACCTGACACCGGGCACGACCAACGATGCGCTCGGCGGCTCGCTGTATTGGGGCGCGAGCCTTGAAGCGCAGACCCCGTTGTATTTCCTGCCAAAGGATGTGGGCATCAAGCTTGCGGCTTTTGCCGATGCTGGTTCGCTGTGGAGTTACAAGGGGCCCACCAGTTGGGATGTAACGGGTGAAACTTTGCAGGTTGGTCTCGACAGCCCCTCGATGATCCGCGCCTCCGTCGGCGTCGGTCTGCTCTGGGATTCCCCGCTCGGACCACTGCGGTTCGATCTCGCGTACCCACTTACGAAGTACTGCACGACCCCGGTGGGCGGGGGCGAAGTGTGCGACCGCACGCAAGTGTTCCGTTTCAGTGGTGGCACCAGGTTCTGATCTTGGCTGCCGTTGCCGGTACAAGGGATCGGGCTGAGGCAGTATGAGTGAGCCAGTATTTTTACGGCACTCCCCAGGTCTCACGCTTGAGGAGATCGTCGCATTGACCGGCGCAACGGGACCGGCGCCAAGCCAGCATTCTCGCCGGATCGTCAATGTCGCCCCACTCGATCGGGCGGCGCCCTGCGACCTCGCCTTCTTCGACAACAACCGGTTCAGTTCGGCAGCGGGCAAGACGCATGCGGGGGCATGCCTTACGACGGCGGCGCTGGCCAAAGAACTTCCCGCGCGCGTTGCGGCCTTGACGGTTCGAGAGCCATATCGCGCGTTTGTCACTGTGGCGCAAAAACTATTTCCGCAGGCCTTGCGGCCTTCATCGCTGTCCGCTGCCGGCGTTTTCACGCATGCTTATGTCGACAAGACTGCGCGTCTGGAAGACGACGTCACCGTCGAACCGGGTGCGGTGGTCGGCCCACGCGTTGAAATAGGCAGCGGCAGCGTGATCGGCGCCAATGCGGTGATTGGGACAGATGTCCGGATAGGACGCGACTGTTCGATAGGCGCAGGCACCGTTGTGAGTCATGCATTGCTCGGCGACCGAATTATCATTCATCCGGGTTGCAAGATCGGACAGGATGGATTCGGGTTCGTGCCGGGCAACGAGGGGCACGTCAAAGTCCCGCAAGTCGGACGCGTTATCATTCAGGACGGCGTGGAGATAGGTGCGGGTACTACGGTCGACCGTGGGGCTATTCGCGATACAATCATCGGCGAAGGGACCAAGATCGACAATCTGGTCCAGGTAGGCCACAATGTGAGCATTGGGCGGCATTGTATTGTGGTTGCTCAAACGGGAATTTCCGGCAGTTCGACACTTGAGGACTTTGTTGTGCTGGGCGCCCGTGTCGGCTTGAACACCAACGTTACGATTGGTGAGGGCGCGCAGATCGCAGGAATTAGCGTTGTCCACGGCAATGTGCCGGCAGGCGCGCGCTGGGGCGGCACGCCAGCCAAACCGTTGAAGCAGTGGTTCCGCGAGATGAAGGCCGTTGAACGGCTTGGACGCCAGAAGGCCGGCCCCGATGCCGCGGCCGACAAATGAGACGGTTGTCATGAACAAGATCGTGACAAGGCTTGAGGCGGCTGACATTGCAGCTGTCCTTAAATTGCTGCCGCATCGCTATCCGTTTTTGATGGTTGATCGAGTGCTCGACATCCGGGGCGATGAGCACGGCATCGGCATCAAGAACGTGACCATCAACGAACCGCATTTTCAGGGGCACTTTCCGGGAAATCCGGTGTTTCCAGGCGTGTTGATAATTGAGGGGATGGCACAAACGGCGGGGGTGCTTTGCATCGCGGCGACCGGCGCCAAGCCGGCGTCCGTGTTTTTTCTCACCATCGACAAGGCAAAATTTCGCAAACCGGTACGTCCGGGTGACACAATCGAGTACCACATGAACAAAATCACGCGGCGCAAGTCCATGTGGTGGTACCGTGGCGAGGCAAAGGTGGCGGGTCACATCGTTGCAGAAGCCAATGTTGGCGCCCTGCTTTCCGACGAATGAGTGCGCGCATGATCGATCCTTCGGCTCGGGTCGAAGCCGGAGCCAAGATCGGAAAAGACGTTTCAATCGGTCCCTATTGCACGGTCGGTGCGCACGTCGGCATCGGTGACGGTTGCCGATTAATTGCTCATGTGAATGTGACTGGCCACACGGTCATCGGCGCGCGCACTGTCATTCATCCCTTTGCTTCGCTTGGCTCTCCACCACAATCGGTCAGCTATCGTGGCGGGCCGACCCGTCTGATCGTAGGCGCCGACTGCGATATCCGCGAAAGCGTAACGATGAATACTGGCACCGAGGATGGAGGCGGCGTAACGGAAGTTGGCGACCGGTGTTTCTTCATGGTCGGCACCCATGTTGCGCATGATTGCAAGGTCGGTAACAACGTGGTGTTTGCGAATAACGTACTTCTTGGAGGCCATGTGAGCGTTGCCGATCATGTTGTGTTCGGCGGAGCCGTGGCCGTCCGCCAATTTGTCCGCATAGGCGAAGGTGCCATGATTGTCGGCCTGAGCGGCGCGCGTGCAGACGTGATCCCTTACGGGATGGCGCACGGAGGGCTTGCCAACCTGATCGGCCTTAATGTTGTTGGAATGCGTCGTCGCGGCGCATCCAAGGCCGACATTCAGCGTGTGCGGGCGGTTTACCAAGTGCTGTTTTTTGGTGATGGCGAATTTCGCGGGCGCGTCGACAAGGTCGCGGGGGAATCCGGTGCTGATCCGTTTGTTGGCAAGATCATCGAATTCATCCGGGGTGGCAAGCGGCCGCTCACCATGGCCGTCAAACGACGCGAGGCAGACGGGGACGCATGAGTGCCGCTCGTGCCGCCGCAGACAAAGGCCCGCTCGCCATGCTTTGCGGCGGCGGCAGTCTGCCGATAGCGGTGGCCGACAAAGTGACGGCGGGCGGGCGATCGGTCGTGCTATTTCCATTGAGCGGCGCTGCGGAGGAAGGCGCGATCGAGCGCTTTCCTCACCATTGGGTGCACATTGGCCAGGTCGGAAAATTCCTGCGTTTGGCGCGGGCAGCAGGGTGCAAAGAGGTCGTACTCATTGGGTCATTGATACGTCCCTCGCCATGGCGAGTGCATCTCGATCTCAAGGGACTAAGAGTTCTTCCGCGGGCTCTTGCGGCTTATCGCGGGGGGGACAATCACCTTCTGACAGGTCTGGCGAAGGTGCTCGAGGAGGAAGGCCTTCGGTTGGTTGGCGCGCATGAGGTTGCGCCGGATATCCTGATGCCGAAAGGCACGCTTGGCCGTACGCAAACTTCTGAGCGAGACCGCGCCGACATTGCGCTCGGGCTCGATTATCTTCACACATCCGGAAAATTCGACATCGGGCAGGCTGTTGTCGTTGCTGGTCGACATGTGCTTGCGGTCGAGGCCGCAGAGGGCACCGATGCAATGCTTGCGCGCGTTGCGGAGATGCGTGCAAACGGACGCGTACGCGCACCACGTCGAACCGGAGTTCTGATCAAAGCGCCGAAGCCCGCGCAGGATCATCGCTTTGATTTACCTTCAATTGGTCCATTTACGATTGAGGGAGCGGCGCGCGCCGAGCTCGCGGGAGTTGCTGTTGTCGCAGGCAGCACGATTGTCGCGGAGATCGATCAGTTGGTAGCGGCCGCCGATCATGCACAGATTTTTGTCGTCGGCGTGGCCTCTGGAAGCGAGCAATGAGCCGCCATATTTTCCTGGTGGCGGGCGAGGAATCGGGCGATCGGCTGGGGGCGGCCCTGATCGCTGCCATCAGGAAACGCCTGGACGGTCAGGTCCGGTTCTCCGCCGTAGGCGGAACGCGCATGGTCGCGCAGGACGTGCCGAGCCTTTTTCCGCTGGGCGATCTCGCGATCATCGGATTTGCGACGATTCCGGCGAGTTTGCCCAAGATCATGCGACGTATTCGAGAAACGGCCGATGCAGTCGTATCGGCGAAACCGGATGCGTTGGTTATTATCGACAGCCCCGAGTTTAGCCATCGCGTTGCGCGGCGCGTCCGTGCACATGCACCTTCGATCCCGATCATCGATTATGTTTGTCCATCGGTGTGGGCATGGCGACCCGCCCGCGCGCGCGCGATGCGAGCTTATGTGGACCGCGTGCTCGCGCTGCTGCCGTTCGAGCCAAAAGTCATGGACGAGCTCGGCGGTCCATCTTGCAGTTTTGTAGGCCATCCGTTGGCCGAACATATTGGCGAGTTGCGTCCGAATGAATTGGAAAGGCGGCTGCGCTTGGCGAATCCGCCGTTGCTTATGGTTATGCCGGGTAGCCGTACAAGTGAAATTCGCCGCATGGCACCGATTTTCGGTGCCACGATCGCGCGCATCGTCGAGCAATTCGGCGCGGTCGAGACTGTCGTGCCGGCAGTGCCGAGACTGTCGGAGCTGGTTCGCGCAGCGGTCGGGACGTGGCCGGTTCCAGCGCGTGTGATCGTGGACGAGGGCGAGAAGCACGAAGCATTTCGGACGGCGCGGGCGGCCTTAACAAAGTCAGGAACTTCGACGCTGGAGCTGGCATTCGCCGGAGTTCCGATGGTCGCGGGATACCGAGTGCCGTTGATCGAGGAGCTTGCAGCGCGTCTGTTGCTCAATGTGCCTTCGGTGATCTTGGCGAATTTGATACTTGGTGAAAACGTCGTACCGGAATTCCTGCAGCGCGATTGCAATGCGGATTGGCTTGCCGGAGCGCTGTTGCCGCTATTGGCCGATACTCCGGAACGGCGCCGTCAGATCGAGGCCTTCGCTCGCCTGGATGACATCATGGAAATTGGCAAAGGCAGCCCGAGCGATCGCGCGGCTGCTTTGGTGCTCGAACAATCGCTTAAAGCCACGCTTTAATAGATGCTTGGTATGACTTGCTGGGCAGTCCCGGATAGGCGTATGCCTTTGTAGAAAACGGGATTCCAGCTTGTGACCCCATCGCCGCGCGCCTCGATTACTGCTGTTCATGGCTATCTGCCGCCCGATCTGCTCACCAATGCAGAGCTCGCGCGCATGGTTGACACCAGCGATGCCTGGATCACGGAGCGGACCGGGATCAAGGAACGTCATATCCTCAAAGGCGAGGGCCTTGGTACGTCGCATATGGCTGCGGAAGCAGTCCGCGGATTGCTGCAGAAGACCGGCACGAAACCGGAAGATATCGATCTGCTGATTTGCGCGACCACGACGCCGGACATGCAATTCCCATCCACAGCCAATCTGATTTGCGAAATGGTGGGTATTCGCAACGTCGGCAGTTTCGATGTGCAGGCAGCCTGCTCCGGTTTCCTGTACTCGCTCACCATTGCAACGCAATTTATTGCTACCGGTGCAGCGCGCAAAGTCGTGGTGGTTGGTGCAGACAAGATGTCGTCGATAATTGATTATAAAGATCGCGCGACGTGCGTCCTGTTCGGCGATGCGGCCGGCGCAGTGCTGTTGGAACCTGATGACCTAGGCTACGGCATCATGGATGCTCTGGTCCGCTCGGATGGCTCGGGAATGATCCATCTGCATCAAAAGGCGGGCGGCAGCCGAATGCCGCCGACCGCAGAGACCGTCGCCAAGCGGTTGCACTATGTCCATCAGGAGGGCGCGGCGGTCTACAAATTTGCCATCGCGAAGATGGCGGAGGTCGCCGGCGAGATCATGGCGCGCAATAACTTACGCGCGGACATGATTGACTGGCTGGTACCGCATCAGGCCAACAAACGGATCATCGAGTCGACCGCGGAACGCATGGGTGTGCCGATGGAAAAGGTCATGGTGACGATCCAAAAATTTGGCAATACGACCAACGCCACCATTCCTCTTTGCCTGTGGGATTATGAACCGAGACTAAAGCGCGGCGACCGGATGGTGTTGGCCGCATTCGGCGGCGGTTTCACCTGGGCGGGCGCCTATGTGCAATGGGCGTATGATGGCGCGAACGCGCCCAAGCTCAACGGCAAAGGCAACGGTAAGGGCACGTAACGCGGATTATTTCCGCCGCGAGATCGGCGCGTAGTCCCTGCGCGTCGCACCCGTGTACAGCTGCCGCGGGCGGCCAATCTTCTGCTTGGGATCCTCGATCATTTCCTTCCACTGTGCGATCCAGCCGACGGTTCGCGCGACCGCGAACAGGACAGTGAACATGGTTGTCGGGAAGCCCATCGCCTTGAGAGTAATTCCCGAATAAAAATCAATATTCGGATAAAGTTTTTTCTCGATAAAGTATTCGTCGTGCAGGGCGATTTTCTCAAGCTCCATGGCCACGTCGAGGAGAGGATCATCCTTGATGCCAAGTTCGGTCAGCACCTCATGGCAGGTTTTCTGCATTATTTTGGCGCGTGGATCGTAATTCTTGTAAACGCGATGGCCAAATCCCATCAGGCGATACGAATCGTTCTTGTCCTTGGCGCGTTTGATGAATTCTGGAATGTGCTCAACGGAGCCGATCTCACGCAGCATGTTGAGGGCCGCCTCATTGGCACCGCCATGTGCCGGACCCCATAAGCACGCACAGCCCGCGGCAATGCAGGCAAACGGATTAGCCCCCGAAGATCCCGCGAGGCGGACTGTTGACGTCGATGCGTTCTGTTCGTGGTCGGCGTGCAGAATAAAGATGCGGTCCATTGCGCGGGCAAGAACCGGGTTCGGCTTGTAGTCCTCCGTCGGTACCGCGTAGCACATGCGCAGGAAGTTGGAGGCATAGTCGAGGTCGTTCTTTGGATAGACGAACGGCTGGCCGATTGAATATTTGTACGCCATGGCTGCGAGTGTCGGAACTTTCGCAATCATGCGAATAGAGGCGATCATGCGTTGGTGCGGGTCGGAAATATCGGTGGAGTCGTGGTAGAAGGCGGATAGCGCACCAACACAACCGGTCATCACAGCCATTGGATGGGCATCGCGGCGAAAGCCCTGGAAGAACCGGCTCATCTGCTCATGAACCATCGTGTGCCGTGTCACTCGATAGTCGAAGTCAGCTTTTTGAGCCGTCGTCGGCAATTCGCCGTAAAGCAGCAGGTAGCAGGTCTCCAGAAAGTCGCCGTGTTCGGCGAGCTGTTCGATCGGATAACCGCGATAGAGCAGAATACCTTCATCGCCGTCGATATAGGTGATTTTGGACTCGCAGCTCGCCGTAGACGTAAATCCCGGGTCGTAGGTAAACATCCCGCTCTGCCCATAGAGCTTCGAGATATCGACCACGTCGGGACCGATCGTGCCGGGATAAACGGGCATGTCCCAATTATTGTTGCCCACCGTCAGTGTGCCGGTTTTATTCTTGGCGCTGGTTTTGGCGTCCATGATCGAGCCCTCGAATTGGCCGCGAGCGATGCTGCTTTGTGCGTATCCCATTCATATGTGCACTGCAAGATAGCCTGCAATGGCCGACAAATGGGCGGACGCATGCGTAGGTGAGATTTATTGCGCGGCTTGGTCGCGCAGGCGCGCCAGGCTTTCGTCCCGGCCCAGAACGGCAAGAACATCAAAGATGGGGGGCGAGGTCGTGCGTCCGGTAAGGGCCGCCCGCAAAGGTTGCGCCACGGCACCAAGCTTTAGACCGGCGCGCTCGGCATAAGGCCGAACGACGGCCTCCGCAGAGGCCGCGCTCCAATCTGAAACCGCCTCCAATTCGGGCAAGAGCGCCGCGATCAGGCCTTTAGCCTCGCTTGTCAAAAGTGCTTTTGCTTGGTCATTGATATCGAGAGGCCGGCTGGTCCAAAGGAAGCGGGAAGCCTCGAATAGTTCAACCAAGGTTTTGGCGCGCTCTTTGAGTCCCGGCATCGCTGCCAGGAGCTTTGCGCGGAGCGCCGGCGTCATTTTGCTGGCGAGTTCCTGCCCACCCGCAATGTGCGGCAAAAGCTGTTCGAGCGCTGAAATTAGATCAGCATCATCGCTGGCACGGATGTAGTGGCCGTTGAGACTTTCGAGCTTTGTGAAATCGAAACGCGCCGGGGAGCGACCGATCTGCGGTAGATCGAACGCGGCAACCATCTCGTCTGTCGTAAAAATTTCTTGATCGCCATGCGCCCAACCTAACCGGACTAGGTAATTTCGCATGGCTGCCGGCAAATATCCCATGGCCCGGTATGCATCCACGCCCAGGGCGCCGTGTCGCTTTGATAGTTTGGAGCCGTCCGGGCCGTGAATGAGAGGGATGTGTGCCATGATGGGCACCTTCCAACCCAGCGCCTGATAGATTTGAGTTTGGCGGGCCGCATTGTTGAGGTGATCGTCGCCGCGAATGATGTGGGTGATGCTCATATCGTGGTCGTCCACGACAACCGCCAGCATGTAAGTGGGCGTGCCATCTGATCGCAGCAGTACGAAATCATCCAGATTCTCATTCTGCCAGACCACGCGGCCTTGTACCTGGTCCTCAACAACGGTTTCGCCAGTCAATGGCGCCCGGAGACGAATCACAGGCTTGACGCCTGCAGGCGCTTCGGCGGAATCGCGGTCACGCCAGCGCCCGTCATAGAGCTTTGCCCGCCCCTCGCGACGAGCAGCCTCGCGCATTTCGGTGAGTTCCTCAGGGCTGGTATAGCAACGATAAGCCTTGCCGGCGGCGAGCAGTTGCTCGGCGACCTGGCGATGACGCTCTGCACGTGAAAACTGGAAAACGATCTCGCCGTCCCAGCTTACGCCGAGCCAGGTCAGTCCGTCGATAATGGCGTTGATGGCGGCGGCGGTCGAACGCTCGCGATCGGTATCTTCGATTCGCAGCAGCATCTTGCCGGCGTGCCGGCGCGCGAACAGCCAGTTGAACAAGGCGGTCCGGCCGCCACCAATATGCAGAAAGCCGGTGGGCGACGGGGCAAATCGGGTAACGACGGGCGTGGTCATATTGGGGAAGATGGGGCCCAGAACTTCATAGAGACACTCGGTAGCTCGTGTATCACAGCTTTACACGTCGGGTCACGGTGTGCGGCGTAAGACAACAAGCACACGATCAGCAACGACAAAATTCGAACATCTCACGGCCATGCAGGGACGGCGGTATCAAACCAAAGACGCTGCTTGAGGCGAAGGCCGGGATTTGGCACATAGACCGCGCGCTGTCCGGTCCGGGCGAACGCGCGACAAGTGAGGCATCAAGGCATGGCAGCAGGCGACGCGGCGGTAGCGGAAGCAAGCCGTGATTTTATCCGCGATATCGTCAAGGCTGACCTCGATTCGGGTCACATCAAAAGCGTCGTCACGCGCTTTCCGCCCGAGCCGAACGGTTATTTGCATATCGGACACGCCAAATCGATCTGTCTCAATTTCGGGGTCGCGCAGGAATTCGGCGGCCGTTGCCACCTGCGTTTCGACGACACCAACCCGACCAGGGAAGAGCAGGAATATATCGACGCTATAGAGAGCGACGTGCGTTGGCTCGGCTTCGATTGGGGAAAGCACCTCTATCACGCATCCGATTATTTCGAACAACTTTATAGTTGGGCGGAGGACCTGATAAGGGCGGGCAAAGCCTATGTGGACGACCAAAGTCCGGACCAAATGCGCGTTAATCGCGGTACCTTGACCGAACCCGGCAAGAATAGCCCATTTCGGGATCGCAACGTGGAAGAGAGTATTGATCTGTTTCGCCGCATGCGCTCAGGAGAATTTCCGAATGGCGCGCGGGTGCTACGTGCCAAGATCGATATGGCCTCAGGCAACATTAATTTACGTGATCCGGTGCTCTATCGAATCCTGCATGCAAGCCATCCGCGTACCGGCACCGAATGGAAGATTTATCCAAGTTATGATTTCGCACATGGTCAGTCGGACGCGATCGAACGCGTTACCCACTCGGTTTGCACCCTGGAATTCGAAGATCACCGTCCGCTGTATGACTGGTTCATTGAAAATTTGAACGTGCCGTCGCGACCTCATCAGTATGAATTTGCTCGACTTAATCTGACCTATACGGTCCTTTCGAAGCGGGTCCTGACTGAACTCGTGCGCGGCGGGCACGTGAGCGGCTGGGACGATCCGCGAATGCCGACGCTGGCAGGACTACGCCGTCGTGGCGTGCCGCCTGAGGCTGTACGAGATTTTGTAAAGCGGATTGGAGTTGCCAAGGCCAACAGCATCGTTGATGTTGGCATGTTTGATTTTTCTGTTCGTGAAGTGCTCAACAAAAAGGCGCTACGGCGCATGGCCGTGCTTCGACCACTCAAGGTCGTAATCGAGAATTATCCGGAAGGACAGGTCGAAGAACTTGAGGCAGTCAATCACCCTGATGATGCATCGGCCGGCATACGGAAGATCAAATTTGCACGCGAACTCTTCATCGAGCAAGACGACTTTATGGAGAACCCGCCGAAAAAATTCTTTCGGCTTTCTCCCGGCACCGAAGTCCGGTTGCGCTATGCCTATTTTATTACGTGTCGTGACGTCATCAAGAACGCACGGGGCGAGGTGACCGAGCTGCGTTGTACTTATGATCCGGCGACAAAGGGCGGCAACGCCCCGGATGGACGCAAAGTGAAGGCGACAATCCATTGGGTCTCATCCGCGCATGCGATACCCGCTGAAGTGCGTCTCTATAATCCGCTCTTCACGAAGCCTGACCCGGCCGGCGGTGAAAACTTTACATTGGATCTCAACCCGAATTCGATCGAGGTACTCACGCAAGCTCGCCTTGAGCCGGCGCTGGCGGCCGCCCCGCTTGGGCAGCCTGTGCAGTTCGAACGGCAAGGCTATTTCTGCATGGACCAGGACTCCAAGCCAGGGTTCCCGGTTTTCAGTCGAACGATCGGTCTGCGGGATACGTGGGCAAAGGAGAAACTCACAGGCTAGCGCCTGACCTCTGGCCACAACCTATAAGTGCGGTATGATCGGCTAGGTTGTAAGGCTAGCGTCGGGAGGCGCCCGCGCCATGAGCCGACCTGGCAACAATCGCAACCGGCCACGCGCCGGGACCAAGGCCTGGGCGCCGGATATCGAGGCTGCCGGACGTCCCGCCGGTTTTCTGATTCCTGACGGAGTTGTCAATTCAGCCGGGCACCTGCGCGGCGTCCTTGCTCATTGGGTTGCCGCAGAAGTTGCACCCGGCCGACTGGTGATTTGGCTTCCGGTCGCCTTTGCTTTTGGCATCGTTGCTTACTTTACAGCTGATCGTGAGCCGGCTTGGTGGGCCGCGGCTTGCCTGACGGCCGCCTGCATTGTCGTGGCAATATTGGTACGGCAATGGTCGATCGGCTTCCCGCTCGCTTTAGGATTGGCCGCGATCGCCTCCGGCTTTGCTGTCGCAACTGTGCAAACCGTCCGCATCGACCACCCGATTTTGCAGCAGGCAATTTCCAGCGCTTCGCTTGCGGGCTTCGTTGAAATCCGAGAGGAGCGCGAGCGCAGTGACCGTATCGTTGTACGTGTTGAACACTTCGATGCACCGCGCACCAGGGTCGCGCTGGACCGTGTTCGTATCGCTGTGCGTAAAGGCAGCGCGCCCGCAGTCGGCAGCTTTGTTGAGTTAAAGGCGCATCTGTCACCACCGCTGCAACCACTTCGTCCGGGTGGATATGATTTTGCCCGAGATATGTATTTTCAGCGCATTGGTGCTTCCGGGTATGCACTCGGTGCAATCAAGGTCAGGCCGCCCCCGATTAAAGTGGGCTTCTGGTTGCGATACGCCACCACAATTGACGACATACGCGAAGCTATTGACAAACGTATGCGCGGGGCGATTTCCGGCGATAACGGTTCGATTGCATCTGCCTTGATCACGGGTAAACGCGATGCAATCTCAACGCCAGTAAACGATGCAATGTACGTCTCGAGTTTGGCGCACGTTCTTTCGATCTCCGGCTACCACATGGCGGTGGTAGCGGGGATCGTTTTCTTCGTCATCCGTGCGGGACTTGCTATTGTTCCGATGCTGGCTAACCGCTTCCCGATCAAAAAATGGGCCGCTTGCGGCGCGTTAATCGCGACAGCGTTTTATCTTTTATTGTCGGGCGCGGAAGTTGCCACTCAACGCTCCTTTATCATGATCGCAATCGTTCTTGCCGGCATTATGTTGGATCGGCCAACACTTACGTTTCGCACGATCGCTGTAGCGGCAATTTTCGTACTCTTGCTCGCGCCGCAGGCAATAGTGCATCCGAGCTTCCAGATGTCGTTTGCGGCAACACTGGCGCTGATAGCTGCCTATCAAAATGGGTTACCTTGGCGCCACAACAACGACACCTCGCTCGGCACGCGAGTAGCGCTATGGGGCGTCCGCGAGCTATGTGGATTAATTCTCGCATCGCTCGTGGCTGGTCTCGCCACCACGCCTTATGCCGCTTACCACTTTCACCGGCTGGCGCCCTATGGAGTTCTGGCAAATCTGCTTGCAATGCCCGTGGTCTCGGTGCTCGTGATGCCGATGGGAATTCTTGGGCTACTGGCCATGCCATTCGGTTTCGACGCAATTTTCTGGAACCTGATGGGTAAGGGAATAGATTGGATGATTTCGGTCTCGCTGTGGGTAAGCAGCCTCCCGGGCGCCGTCGGGCGCATGCAAGCTTTTGGTGCTGGGCCACTTCTCGTCGGGACAGCCGGTCTTTTGTTTGTATGTCTGTTACGCACCCCACTGCGGTGGAGCGGGGGCGTGCTGGCCCTGGCTGCAACTTTGTGGGCGGTGTCGACGCCGCGGCCTGATGTGCTGATTGCCGGTGATGGTCAAACAGCTGCTTTTCGGAACGAAGCTGGACACTTGACTCTGTTGCACAGCGGCCGTGACAGCTTTGCGGTTAAGGAGTGGCTTGCCGCCGACGCTGACGCGCGTACGCCAAAAGATGCAAGCCTGACGAAGGGTGTGACCTGTGACACCGCCGGATGTATCGGCAGACTGGCCGATGGGCGGCTTATATCGATGGTTTTTGAACTCGAGGCTTTTGCGGAGGACTGTGCGCGTGCCGCCGTTGTGACAAGTATACGAGACGCGGTATCCCCCGATTGTGCGGCGACTTTAGTCGATAGAAGCGTTTGGCGGGCCGGCGGCACAATCGCGTTGCGCTGGTCAGCAAACCGATTTGAGCAAACCGTTACCCTTCTCCCTGGCTACAACAGGCCTTGGGGTCATGGCTCCCAAAACGCGACGGTCGACCGACGACTGACGGCACCATCGCACCTAAAAGACGAGGCGGCACCGCAGCCGGAAAATCTGGACGCGGACGACTAATATCGCCGGAATAGCCCAACCAGTTTGCCCTGGATGCGGACTCGATTGGGGGGAAGAATCCGCACCTCATAGGCGGTATTGGCCGGCTCCAAAGCGATCGAGGCACCTCGGCGACGGAAGCGCTTGAGGGTCGCTTCCTCATCATCAATGAGGGCGACGACGATGTCGCCTGTATCCGCTGCTTCGGATTTGCGGATTAGCGCGATATCACCGTCGAGAATGCCGGCCTCGATCATGCTGTCGCCGCGGACTTCCAACGCAAAATGCTCGCCAGCGGAAAGTAAGTCGGGCGGCATGTTGATGACATGGCTGCGTGTCTGAATCGCCTCGATTGGCGTGCCGGCAGCGATTCGACCCATGACCGGGACCGCGACTGGCCGGCCGCCGTCTTCATCGGAGGTTGTGCGAACGCGGCCAAGATCGCCCTCGATTACGCTGGGGGTAAATCCGCGCGAGCGAACCGAGCCCAGGCCGTGGCCGACTGAATCCGGCAGCTTGATCACCTCGATGGCTCGGGCCCGATTGGGCAGACGGCGGATGAATCCGCGTTCCTCCAGGGCTGTAATCAGCCTGTGGATCCCCGATTTTGAACGCAGGTCCAGGGCGTCTTTCATTTCATCGAACGAGGGGGGTACTCCGGTTTCGGTCAGCCGCTCGTGAATGAAGCGCAGGAGCTCGAACTGCTTGCGGGTCAGCATCTATCTCTCCCCGTCGGACCGCCCCAAGAAGGGATCAGGTCGGAAACAAATCATGAACGGACACTATCTGTTCGATATGTGTTCCGCAACCAATTAATTTGGAGTGAAAAAATCGAAAGACGCCTAAAGGCGTAGCTTAAGGATGACGCAGTCTGACCCGGCGGTAGCCGCAGGTGCGTATGGCTGGCGAATCAGCAGGCAGTCAGCCTTCGCCAGGGGCGCCATGAGGGAGCTGTCCTGGGCTGGTAGCGGGGTAGCGAGCGGCCCGTCCGGACCAGACGTCAGTGTGGCGCGAAGATAATCGGCTCGTTCGTCATTGGCGGGCAGGGCGCAACCAAGACGTGCGGATTCTGGCACGTGTTCCGTGTCCTGCCGTCCGGCAAGGCGCCTGATGAGCGGCACGAGAAACAGGAATGCGCAGACGTAGGACGAGACCGGGTTACCGGGCAGCCCCAACACCTGCATTCCGGTGAGGCGCCCGTGCATCATTGGCCGGCCGGGACGAAGAGCTACCCGCCAGAATGAAAGATCCAGGCCTTCGCTGGCCAACGCGCGCTGCACCAAATCGTGTTCGCCCACCGAAGCGCCGCCGGATGTGACGAGAATATCGACACTGCGTTCGCGCGCACGACGTACAGCGGAAACGATGTCCTCGATGCGATCGCGAGCGATGCCAACGTCATGCACCTCAGCACCTTCCGCTCGCGCCAGCGCACTGAGGCCAAAGCCGTTCGAATAAACGATCTCTCCGGGTTGGGGGTTGCCGCCAGGAGGGACAAGCTCATCACCGGTTCCTAGGACGGCCACTTTGGGTCGTCGATGCACATTAAGGGTGGGATGGTTCATTGCGGCTGCAAGCATCAAATCCCGATCAGCCAACTGCCGTCCCTTACGCAACAACATGTGGCCGCGTTCGAAATCGATACCCTGATCCCGAACATTCCGTCTTTTGGCGATTGATTTTTGAATCGTAACTGAATCGCCAGCCAACGCGGTAAGTTCCTGGATGATGACCGTATCGGCACCTTGTGGCAGAACGCCACCGGTGAAAATACGCGCGGCTTCGCCGGGCCCGATTTGCCCGGCAAAGGGATGGCCGGCCGCTACTTCACCAATCACTTTAAGCGTGACCGGCGCCTGTTCCACATCGCTCGCGCGGACCGCGTACCCATCCATAGCGGAGACCGCCGCTGGCGGCTGCGTGCGCAGCGCCACGACATCTTCAGTCAGAACGCGACCGAAAGCCTCATTAAGTGGTACCCTTTCGGCCGGAAGTGGTTTTGCATCAGCCAGCACGCGCCGCAGTGCTTCGGCAACCGGCATAAGGGCCATAGACTAGGTCTCCGCGCGCCACTCGCCCGATTTGCCACCGCTTTTGTGTAAAAGCCGAATTCCCTCTATGTGCACGCCCCGCTCTAACGCTTTGACCATGTCATAGACGGTCAGGCACGCGATCGAGACCGCAGTGAGAGCTTCCATTTCGACTCCGGTCTTGGCGGTCACCTTGACTGTCGACTGAACCAGGAAGCCGGGCAGGGCATGCTCGGGATTGATTTCGATTTCCACTTTGGTCAGGGGGAGTGGATGGCAGAGCGGTATAAGGCCGTGGGTTCTCTTGGCCGCCATAATGCCAGCGAGCCGCGCCGCACCGAGTACATCGCCTTTCATCGCGTTGCCCTCGAGCACGAGATCAAGGGTCTCCTTGCGCATAATCACGCGACCTACTGCGACCGCAATTCGTTCCGTGGCTCCCTTTTCGGAGACATCGACCATGCGAGCTTCACCGCGCTGGTCGATGTGGGTGAGAGCGGGGACCGGCGTGACGATAGTTGGCGCGGTTTTTCTCTCTGATCTCGGCCCGGAACGGCTCTTTGTTTTTGCCTTCGCTCGCCGGACCACGTTCCTTTTCGCCCGACGCACAGTTAATTTCTTTTTCTTTCGCATAACGTTATTCCGCGGCTGCGTTACGAGTTTCGCGCGCGAGCAAAATACGGGTCGCAGTCGTAACGTCTGGTTCCCTCATTAAACTTTCGCCTATCAGAAACGTCGAAATACCAATTCGTTTGAGGCGAGCGAGGTCCGACGGTTTGTTAAGCCCGCTCTCGGCAACAATAACGTGACTACGGGGGATTTTCGGTGCCAACACCTCGCTTACCGCCAGCGATGTTTTAAATGTTCGCAGATCGCGATTATTGATGCCGACCAACCGCGATTTGAGCTTGAGGGCGCGCTCAAGTTCATCCTCATCATGAACTTCAATAAGGACATCCATTCCATAGGCCAACGCGGTGGCCTCGATATCCCGCGCTGCGTGATCATCTACCGCGGCCATAATGATCAGGGTGCAGTCCGCGCCCAACGCACGCGACTCAACCACTTGATAGGGTTCGTAGATAAAATCCTTCCGCAAGGCTGGAAGCGCGGTAGCGTTTCGGGCCGATATGAGAAACTCCGGCTTGCCTTGGAATGAAGGTGCGTCGGTCAACACCGAGAGGCAAGTGGCACCACCTGCTTCGTATGCCTTGGCGAGGGCCGGGGGGTCGAAATCGGAGCGAATGAGACCCTTCGAGGGGCTTGCCTTCTTGATCTCGGCAATCAACGCGTATTCGCCGCCGACAATTCTATTTTCTATCGCGCGCAGAAAACCCCGCGGCGCCGACGTCGCTTTCGCGTCTTTGTCGAGGGTGGCGAGTGGGCGCGCTCGCTTGGCCGCTGCGATCTCATCGCGCTTATACGCTTCGATTTTGGTCAGAATATCTGACACGCTTACGCCTCCGTGGCGTTGGACACCGCGATCAGCCGGTCAAGCCGACCCTGCGCTTCGCCCCCATCGATCGATTTGGCCGCCAGCGTTGCACCCTGTTTTAGATCCTTGGCCTTGCCGGCAACAATAAGCGCTGCTGCGGCATTCAGGATCGACACGTCCCGGAATGCGCTCGATTTACCTTTGAGGACGTCGAGCAAAGCCTTTGCGTTCTGTTCTGCGTCGCCACCGCGCAAGGCTTCAGGTTTCGACCGGGGCAAGCCGGCGTCTTCCGGGGTCACTTCAAAGGTACGAATTTTGCCATTCTCGAGTGCCGCCACGGTCGTAGGGCCGGCCGTCGTGATTTCATCGAGACCGTCGGAGCCGTGAACGACCCAAATGCTTTCTGATCCCAGGTTTTTTAGCACCTGCGCCATGGGCTCAACCCATTGCTTGGAGAAAGTGCCGATCATTTGGCGTTTGACGCGGGCTGGATTAGAAAGCGGCCCGAGCAGATTGAAGATGGTTCGGGTGCCAAGTTCAACACGCGTCGGGCCGACGTTCTTCATCGCCGGATGATGTGCCGGCGCAAACATGAATCCGATGCCGGCTTCATCGATGCATGTACCGACCTGTGCTGCATTGAGCTCGATTTTCACGCCAAGCGCCTGTAACACGTCAGCGGCTCCCGATCTGGACGACAGGGCACGGTTGCCGTGCTTGGCGACTGGTACGCCGGCGCCGGCAACAATAAAGGCAGCGCAGGTCGATATATTAAACGAACCGGACGCATCCCCGCCCGTACCAACGACATCAATCGCACCGGATGGCGCTTTTACCGAAAGCATTTTAGCCCGCATGGTCGTAACGGCGCCGGTTATCTCGTCGACCGTTTCGCCGCGTACACGCAATGCCATCAGCAATCCGCCCATCTGCGAAGGTGTAGCCTCGCCCGACATCATTCGATCGAAGGCGCCGGCTGCCTCCTCGCGCGTAAGGCTGCCTCCGGTCGCAACCTTTGCGATGAGCGCTTTAAATTCGTCGGCCATGATGGTGGTCTCAGGTCGCGTGCATAGCGGTCGCTTTACGTGCGGGCGACGAGCGTCGCCCACGCGCTGCGTTCGCGGCGGCCGCGATATCTAAAAAATTCTTCAGCATGAGATGGCCATGCTCGGAAGCAATGCTTTCCGGGTGAAATTGGACTCCGTGAACCGGAAGACTCTTGTGCATCAAGCCCATGACCAGCCCGTCGCCGGTTTCCGCATTGACCACAATTTCAGAAGGTATGCCGGGGCGTTCGACGACTAATGAATGATAGCGGGTGGCCTTAAGCGGTCCATTGATGCCGCGAAAAACTCCCGTTCCCGCGTGCTTTATCTCCGAGATTTTCCCATGTGTCGGTGTTGCTCGAACTACTTTGCCGCCGAAAGCCTGGCCGATAGCTTGATGACCCAGGCAAACGCCGAGAACCGGAATCGTCGCTGATGCTTTCGCGATGAGATCGAGACAAATTCCGGCTTCGTTTGGGGTACAGGGGCCCGGTGAGAGCACAATAGCGTCGGGCTCCGAGGTCATGACATCTTTAACCGAAACCTTGTCATTGCGATGGACGACAACGTCGGCCCCGAGCCCTCCCAGGTAATGGAAGAGGTTGAAGGTGAAGCTATCGTAATTGTCGATCAGGACGAGCATGTTGCACCGCTTGGCAAGGGTTTACGGTGCGCCCTCATGAGGGTCAAGCAGCTCGCTCTTTCAGTGGTTACTGAGTGCGTTTGGCCGCGCTGGCGAAACGGCGCGCCTCTTCCGCCGCGCGAAACAAGGCCTTCGCTTTATTGATGCATTCTTGCTGCTCAAAGTCGGGATCGCTGTCCGCGACAACGCCGGCGCCGGCCTGGACGTACATCGTGCCGTCCTTGATAAGCGCGGTCCGCAAAACGATACAGGTGTCCATCTCTCCCGCAGCAGAGAAATACCCGACGCAGCCCGCGTACAAACCGCGCTTTTCTTTCTCCAATTCATCAATGATTTGCATGGCACGGACTTTTGGAGCGCCCGAGACAGTCCCCGCCGGAAAACCGGCGGCCAGCGCATCAAGTGCATCGCGGTCCTTCGCGAGCTGACCCTCGACGTTCGATACGATGTGCATGACGTGACTGTATCGCTCGATAAAAAATTGGTCAGTAACTTCGACAGTGCCAATAGTCGCGACGCGACCGACGTCATTGCGGCCGAGGTCAAGTAACATCAAATGCTCCGCACGCTCCTTCGGGTCGGCAAGCAACTCTTTTTCGAGCGCCTTGTCTTCTTGCGCCGTGGCACCTCGATGGCGGGTTCCGGCGATTGGGCGCACCGTGATGACATTGTCGGCTACCTTCACCAGGATTTCCGGGCTGGAGCCAGCAACTGCGAAACGGCCGAAGTCAAGGAAGTAGAGATAGGGTGAGGGATTGGTTCGCCGCAGGGCGCGGTAAAGCGAGAAAGGCGGCAATGTGAAGGGCGCCTCAAACCGCTGCGCTAGCACGATCTGGAAGGCGTCGCCGGCGACGATGTATTCCTTCGCCTTGCGCACCATGCGCTTGAATTCTTCCGGAGAAGTATTGGACGTCGCGGGTACGTCGATCGGCCCAGCATCGTATTCGGGGAGCGACATGTCCAACGGTTGGTCGAGTTTTTCAATTACGTTCGTGAGCCGTTCAGTGGCGTGCGCGAGTGCAGTTTTCGCATCCAGGCCCTGTTCGGGCCGAGCGGGTGTGACGACTGTGATCGAATCTTTGACGGCGTCAAAAATCACGATCACCGTGGGACGAACCAAAATGGCATCGGGAATTCCGATGGAATCTGGATTCGATGGAGGCAGCTCCTCCATCAGCCGTACCATGTCGTAGCCGAGAAAGCCGAAGATACCCGCTGCCATCGGCGGCAAATTGTCGGGCAGGGTGATCTTGCTGTCTGCGATCAATTTGCGCAGCGCCTGCAACGGCGGCTCAGGGCATGGGAAGAATGTATCGGTGTTGTTGCGAGCTGTGGAATTGACTTCGGCCACCGGCCCTTTTGCGCGCCAAATCAAGTCGGGTTCAAGTCCGATGATCGAATAACGCCCTCGTACCGCACCGTCTTCGACCGACTCGAAGAGAAAACTCATTGCCTTTCCACCAAGTTTCAAAAAGGCGGACACTGGTGTTTCCAGGTCGGCAACCAAGGTGGTCCATACGACCTGCGGCTCGTTCCGCCCATAGCGTTCGGCAAAGGCGACTTCCGACGGCTCGATCTGCATTGGCTTGCTATTGTTGGGTGCCGCCACCGACGACCTGATTTAACGCGGCCTGATTGACAGTGACACCAAATTCATTTTCCAGCCGCGCGATATATTCAGTGATTATGTCCTCGGTATAGGAATTTTGCAGCGTATCAGCAATCGCCTTGCCTTGTGATGAGCTGGCATCGAACGCAGGATCCGTGACATCCGTAACGCGGAATACCAAGCGGTCGATTTCTTTGTCGCCTTCAGCGCTTGCCGGCACGCCCTTAGGTGTACGGAACACGGCCTCCACCGTTTTCAACGGTACAAACCCTCCGGATTTTCCGCGCTGCAGGTCGGTAGCCGTAGCGACCTTAACTCCCGCATCGCCCGCGGCCTGCGCGAATGCCGTACCGGCCTTCAGTTTCCCGACGAGGTCGTCGGCTTTTGCCTGCAGTCGCTTGGCGATTTCGTCGTCGCGCCAGCGCGTTTCGATCTGATCCCTAACTTCGGCGAGGGGGCGTTCGCGCGACGGTGTTACGCCGGTCACGTCGAAGTACAAATAGCCGCCATTGGGCAGTTGGAGGGCATCGGTGTCGACGCCAACGTCGCTTGCAAACGCGGCAGCAACCACATTCGGCGTTTGCGGCAATCCGGCGATCGTTTTGCCATCGGGCCCGCGGCCAGACCGGTCGACGGCCTCGACGGCGATCGTTTTAATTCCAAGTTTTTTGCCGATTTCCGCTATCGTGGAGCCCGCTGCGCGTTCGTCCTCGATCTTGTCGCGCAGGTTTCCGATTTCGGTCCTGACCCGGCTTTCGGCAATATCGTGTTTGATTTGGCCGGCAACTTGCTCGTAAGTTTTTTCCTCGCCCGGTTCGATCTTGCCGACTTGCAACAGCACCGTGGCAAAACGGCCTTTTACAGGCTGGCTTGCTTCACCGGGCTTGAGCGCAAAGGCAGCATCGGCGATGACCGGGTCGATGATGTCGGCTTTGGTGAGAACGCCGAGATCAGTATCTGATTCCTTCATGCCGCGGTCTTTAGCGATATCATCGAAACTCGCGCCCTTGGCAATATGCTCACGAGCAGTCGCGGCCTCTTCCGCATTCGGAAAAGAAATCTGCCGCAACGCTCGCTTTTCAGGCTTGCCGTAATTTGCCTTGTGCTCTTCGTAGTAGGCTTTGGCATCGGCATCACTGACTGCGTCCGGCTTAGCCAAGTCAGTCGGAGCAAGCGCCATGATGGTGATCTTCCGATACTCAGGGGCGCGAAAAAGAGTTTTGCGGTCCTCGAAAAACTTGTTCAGAACTTCAGGGGTGGGCGGTGAAATGTCTCCGGCCTGTTCGGGTCCCAGCGCGACGTATTCGATCTGCCGCGTTTCATTGCGGTATTGATTGAGCATTGTCATCGCTATCGTCGGAACTTTTAGGTTTCCGGTAATGCTTTGCACGAGTTGCCGACGCAGCATTGACCGCCGCTGATCCTCGATGAATCGTCCTTCCGTGAAACCGGCCTGGCGGATGAGCTGCTCGAAGCGCACCCGATCGAACTGACCATTGGCACCGCGAAATGACGGATCGGAAGTGACGCGCTGTGCAATGTCGGCGTCGGAGAGGCCGAGCTTTAATTGTCTGACCTGCTCGTCCAGACTGGTTTCAGCGATCAGCTGTCCGAGGAGCTGCCGGTCAAGGCCTCGCGCGCGCGCCTCATCCGGCGTGATCGGTCGCCCGACCTGGCGCCCCAATTGCTGCAAACGATCATTGTAAAACTGGCGAAACTGCTCGATCGAAATCTCGGCGCCCCCTATGGTCGCCACTGCATTGCGGCCAAAGCCGCGAAAAATGTCGCCAATTCCCCAGATAGCAAAACTGATGACAAGAAAGCCCATGACCGTGGCCATGAGGGCCTTGCCGAGCCAGGTGGAGGAGGCTTTGTGAAGACCGCGAAGCATGCACGCGTTTTGTAATTTACAATGGCTGGTTGGGTGGATGACCGCGCTTGTCTAGCTCAAGCAGGGCGGCCGCACCATAGTAGCCGGGCCAACTCCTTGCAACTGAAGCGGGATTGATGCGGGTTTGAGCGCTCTGGCTTTGCCAGGGCGGGTCTGATAACCGCACCCCGAAAGGGATTTTTCGATGGTGGCGGCCAAGATAATTCCGCTGGTCGCGGGCAACTGGAAGATGAACGGGCTTGCCGCCTCGCAGGGCGAGCTCGCAAAAATCATAGCCGGCGCACGTGATTTAGCGGGCAAAGCCGAATTGATGATATGCCCGCCCGCAACTTTGCTGGCTGCTTTTGCAACGGCGGCGAAAAATTCGAAAGTAATTATTGGTGGGCAGGACTGTCACACCGAAGCCTCCGGTGCTCACACGGGCGATATTTCGGCAGAGATGATGGCCGATGCCGGCGCCCGCGCGATCATCGTAGGCCATTCGGAGCGCCGCGCCGGCCATCACGAATCCGATGCTTTGGTTCAGGCTAAAGTCCATGCGACTTGGCGCGCAGGTTTAGCCGCTATCGTCTGTATCGGAGAGCAGCGCGCCGAGCGCGAAAGCGGGAAGACACTCGATGTGGTCGGTCGCCAGCTCGATGGATCCGTCCCAGAGGGTTCCATGGGCACGAACCTGATCATTGCATACGAACCTGTTTGGGCCATCGGCACCGGTCTTACGCCGACGCCGGCTGACGTTGCGGAGGTTCATGCCTTCGTCCGTAAACGGGTGACTGCCCGGTTTGGGGCGGATGGTGCGCGAATCCGCATTCTCTACGGGGGGTCAGTCAAGCCGGCCAATGCCAAGGAGCTTTTGACAATTTCGGATGTAAATGGAGCTTTGATTGGAGGCGCCAGCCTCAAAGCCCACGATTTCCTAGGGATAGCGGCTGTTTACCGATAGCCGCGGCAAGGCTGGAAAAACTGCGACCGATCGTGTAGAGACCGCGGCGAATTCCTATATGGACCATAGATCGCCGCCGGGCGAAGCAGCCTGGTCCGCTAAGATTTAAACGGATTTTGGACTGATGCAGCACGTGATTATTGTCATCCACCTGATGCTCGTCCTCGCGCTTATCGGGGTCGTGCTGCTGCAGCGCTCCGAAGGCGGTGGGCTCGGTATAGGTTCTACCGGCGGCTTCATGACCAGCCGCGGAACGGCAAATGTTCTGACGCGAGCAACCGCGATCCTGGCCGGGCTGTTCTTTGTGACCAGTCTCTTGCTGTCGATCCTGGCCGGGATCAACCGAAAGCCAACATCAATCCTGCAAGGCGGTGGACAGGGCGCGCCAACTGCGCCTGGCGCGCCCACGCCGCTTGGAAGTGGGGGTGGCGGCGGGCTGCTCAACCAGCTGCAAGGCGGTGCGCCACCGGCGGCGCCCGCGGCGCCTGCCGCTCCGTCTGGGCCGCAGGTGCCACAGTCGAAATGAAATCGCTACCGAAGGGCCGGGAAAACCGGCCCTTCGCCGTTATGAAGTTGTATGGGTTTGGTGACACGTCGGGGACCAGATCCGGAGCAAATATGAAGACCGTTTGGCAACTATCTGGAAAACCGGAACCTTATCGAGCTACACACAGACGCAACGTGGTCCTGCGTTTTTCGCGCTCGTCGAATCGATTTCTGGAGCTTAAAGGTTAGGTCCCATGGCGCGGTACATTTTCATAACCGGCGGCGTGGTCTCCTCACTCGGTAAGGGTCTTGCTTCCGCAGCGCTCGGGGCGCTTCTGCAAGCGCGCGGCTACAAGGTGCGTCTGCGCAAGCTTGATCCCTATCTCAATGTCGATCCCGGGACCATGTCGCCCTATCAGCATGGCGAGGTCTTCGTCACCGATGACGGCGCCGAGACCGACCTCGACCTCGGCCACTACGAGCGGTTCACCGGCCGGCCGGCCACGCGCCACGACAACATCACGACGGGTCGTATCTATCAGGACATCCTGGCTCGCGAACGACGCGGCGACTATCTCGGCGCGACAATTCAAGTCATCCCGCACGTGACAAACGCGATTAAGGACTTCATCAGAGAAGGGAATGACGGCTTCGACTTCGTGTTGTGCGAGATCGGCGGCACTGTCGGCGACATCGAAGGATTGCCGTTCTTCGAGGCCATTCGCCAACTGGGTAACGATCTGCCGCGTCGACATGCGCTCTACATTCATCTCACGTTGATGCCGTTCATCCCAAGCGCCGGAGAGCTTAAGACAAAGCCCACACAGCATTCGGTGAAGGAATTGCGCTCAATCGGCATCCAGCCGGACATTCTGCTTTGCCGCACCGACCGCCCAATCCCGGAGAGCGAGCGTCGCAAGCTCGCACTATTTTGTAACGTGCGGGAAAGCGCGGTGATCGAAGCGCGCGATGTCGATAACATCTACGCGGTGCCCGAGGCATATTCCGCCGAGGGACTGGATGCCGAAGTGCTGGCCGCATTCGGGATAGAACCGCGTCAGACGCCAGACCTCGAACGTTGGCGAGTGATCAACGAGCGCGTCCGCAATCCGGAAGGTGATGTCACCATCGCAATTGTCGGCAAATACACCGGGATGAAAGATGCCTACAAATCCTTGATCGAGGCGCTTTCGCATGGCGGCATTGCCAACAAAGTGAAAGTGACTCTCGACTGGATCGAGTCGGAAGTATTCGAAAATGAGGACCCGGCACCGTTCCTCGAGCACGTCAACGGGATTTTGGTGCCGGGTGGATTCGGCCAGCGCGGCGCCGAGGGCAAGATCAAGGCTGCTCAATTTGCGCGTGAACGCCACGTCCCTTACTTCGGTATCTGCTTCGGCATGCAAATGGCCGTGCTCGAGGCCGCACGCAACTTATGTGGAATCGAGCGCGCCAATTCCACTGAATTCGGTGCAACGTCTGAGCCGGTCGTTGGTCTGATGACTGAGTGGCTGAAAGGTAATGAACTGCAGAAGCGTACTGCAAGCGGCGATCTCGGCGGCACAATGCGTCTCGGCGCCTATGACGCAATGCTCTCGCGCGGCAGCCGGGTATCGGAGATCTATGGCGCAGCAGAAATCTCTGAACGGCATCGACATCGGTACGAAGTCAACACCACCTATAAGGGTCGGCTCGAGCAACGCGGCATGCGTTTTTCCGGCATGTCGCCCGACGGGATACTGCCCGAGATCATCGAATACGAAGATCATCCCTGGTTTATCGGTGTCCAGTTTCATCCCGAGCTGAAATCGAGGCCCTTCGAACCACACCCGTTGTTCTCATCGTTTATCGGTGCGGCGGTGGAGCAGAGCCGGTTGGTATAAGTGCTGACGATGGCTCGTGGTCTCGATCATGTTGTTCACGCTGTGCGCGACCTTGATGCCGCGGTCGAGCTCTATCGTTATCTTGGGTTTACGGTGGGCGCCCGCAATATTCACCCCAGGACATGGGGCACGGAAAATCACGTTGTTCAACTACCGGGTACATTCATCGAACTACTGACCGTCACGGATGAGAGCGGGATTGTGCCGCACACAGCCCGGCATTTCTCATTCGGGGCTTTCAATCGGGATTGGCTAGCGCGCGAGCAGGGATTTTCGATGCTGGTGCTGGAAGGACGCGGAGCTCCCGACTCCCAATCGTTTCAAGCGGACGGCATTGGAAATTTTGAACTGTACGAGTTCGAGCGCGAAGGCAAACGCCCCGACGGCAGCTCGGTCAAAGTAGCGTTTGCGCTTGCATTCGCGTCGAATCCGCGCGCGCCCGACATTGGGTTTTTCACGAGCCTACAGCACCATCCGGAGAATTTCTGGAATCCGGCATTTCAAGCCCATGCCAACACAGCGAAGGCCGTCGCCGGAGTTGTGCTGGTCACACAGGAGCCGGCAACCCACGCAAGTTTTCTTTCCAGCTTTGCCGGCGCGGAAAGCCAAACGACAGCGAGCGGTGTGATAATCAAGACGCCACGCGGAGACATCGAGATTTTGAAGCCCGCCGTCTTCGTGGACCGCTTCGGCGTATTAGCGCCCGATGTTTCGCATGGCGCAAAGTTGGCGGCGGTGCGTTTCTCAGTCGAGGACGCCAGCCTGTTCGAAGGTGCGCCAAACATGGCCGGCCTTTCCGGTGTTTATGCAGGAAATGCAACGGTAATTGGCCCGCGGGACGCCATGGGTGCTGTGCTGGTGTTTGAACCGTCCCGTTGACCGGACGCCCGACCCGTTTCATGGTCGCGGCCGCGGGGATTTGAGCTTGGAACAGAAACCGAATTCTATTGTTGCGGCTGGCGCCGTACGCTTCGGCAATGCATTGCCGCTATCACTGATAGCAGGGCCTTGCGCGCTTGAAAGCAAGGCCCATGCGCTTGAAACCGCAGGCGCGCTGAAGGAAATTGCCGCCCGTGTAGGCATCGGGCTCGTCTATAAGACTTCCTTCGACAAGGCCAATCGGACTTCGGCTAAATCTCCGCGCGGGCTTGGGCTTGATAAAGCCCTGCCGGTATTTGCTGAAATTCGTGACAAGCTAAAGATCCCCGTGCTCACCGACGTCCATGACGTCGAACAATGCGCTCGCGTGGCATCAGCAGTCGACGTTTTGCAAATTCCTGCGTTTCTTTGTCGCCAGACAGATATCCTCACCGCAGCCGCGAGAACCGGAAAAATCGTCAATGTGAAGAAGGGCCAGTTTTTGGCGCCATGGGACATGGAAAATGTTGTTGAGAAAATTACGGGCGCCGGAAATCGCGATGTTCTGGTGACGGAGCGGGGAGCATCGTTCGGTTATAACACACTCGTGTCCGACATGCGGGCATTGCCGATTCTCATCCGCACAACGCAAGCACCTGTGATATTCGATGCCACCCATTCGGTTCAGCAACCGGGAGGAAAGGGAACGTCATCAGGTGGCGAACGCGAGTTCGTTCCGGTCCTTGCGCGTGCCGCCGTGGCGGTGGGTGTTGCCGGCGTTTTCATCGAGACGCACCAGGATCCGGATAAAGCTCCTTCCGATGGCTCCAACATGATCCCTCTCAAGGAGATTGAGCCGCTATTGCGGATGCTGGTCGAGTTCGACCGGCTGGCGAAACGCTGAACGCAATCCGTTCTCCATGGGACGCGTCCTCAATCTTATGGCCTTCGTCATTTTCGCGACGACGCTTTTCATGCGCTCGGTCGATCCCGTTATTCCGCAGATTGCTCAAGGGTTGAACGTGACGCCGACGACCGCGGCGCTGCTTTCGACTGGCTTCACATTGCCCTATGCGCTGATCCAACCTGTACTTGGTGCGCTCGCTGATATGTTCAGCAAGACACGACTTATCGCGCTTTGCATGTTCGTTGTCGGGGTCAGCACGATCGCGTGCGGGCTCGCGACGAATTTTGAAACGTTGATGGCTTTGCGTGTGATCGCCGGAATTACGGCCGGCGGCGTTTTCCCAATTGCTCTGGCCGTGGCGGGAGATCGTGTTCCGGTGCAGCAGCGGCAAGTCGCGATCGGCCGGCTGCTTTTTGCCGCGATGAGTGGAAATCTCCTCGGGGCGTCGGGTGCCGGCGTAATTGGCGATTTTGCTGGGTGGCGCGGCGTGTTTTTCACAACCGGCGCTATCGATCTGGTCGCCCTGGCAGTTGCCATTCCAGGCTTCCGGAGCATGGAGGAGAAGGCGGGACGTTTTGACCTTTCGACCCTGCTGCCGAATTATCATACGATCTTCCGAAATCCGATGGCAAAATATTGCTTCGGGGCGGTTTTTATCGAAGCCGTGTTTTTGTTCGGCGTGTTTCCTTATATGGCGGGTCTGCTGCGCACCGAAGGTGAGATTCGCGCGTCAATCGCGGGCGTCGTAATCGCGGGGTTTGGCATTGGCGGCGTCATTTACACCTTCATGGTCGCCTGGTTGCTCTCGCATATCGGCGAGAAGCGTTTGATGGCTGCTGGCGGCATTGCGATGGGGATCGGTCTTTTCGTGATCGCTCTGCGCATGCCCTGGCCAATAGAGTTTGCAAATTTCATGTTGCTCGGTTTCGGATTTTATCTGTTGCATGGATGCATTCAGGTCTATGTCACGGAATTGGCGCCGTCGGCACGCGGATCGGCAACGGCAGCGCATTCGCTGTTCTTCTTCTTGGGTCAGGCAGCGGGCCCAGTCGTCTACGGAATCGGCTTGAACAGCGTCGGATTGAACTTCGTCTTGATTGTTGGCGCGGCTGCGCTGGCAGCAACCGGCGGGATTTGTGCTTCAAACTTGCGTCGTCAAAACACAGCGCCCGTTTAACCGCGCCCGCGATAAGGCGCCACACCCTGCGGCGGAACCCAAACATTCGCCGGCAGTTTGCCGGTTTGCCAGAATACGTCGATCGGCATTCCGCCCCGCGGATACCAATAGCCTCCGATACGCAGCCACTTCGGCTTCAAAAGTGCAGCGAGCTTTTTTCCGGTTGCAACGGTGCAATCCTCGTGAAACGCACCATAATTACGGAAACTGTTGAGGTAGAGTTTGAGCGATTTTGACTCGACCAGATAGCGCGCAGGCACGTAGTCAATCACCAGGTGTGCAAAATCAGGTTGGCCAGTGATGGGGCAGAGCGTGGTAAATTCCGGTGCCGTGAAACGTGCAACGTAGTTTGTGCCCGTGTGCGGATTTGGCACGCGGTCGAGAACCGCCTTTTCAGGCGAGACAGGAATCGGGCTCGGACGCCCTAACTGCAATTGTCTCTTGGCCATCGGCTTTTATCGCATGGTTTCCACCCATTGGATGCCCCGTTCGCGCGGGACATGACAAGAGGGTTCTCGATCCTGTAGAAGCCCCGGATTGCCAGCACCGGATCTGCCTATGACAGCAATCACCGACATTATCGGCCGCGAAATCCTCGATAGCCGGGGTAATCCGACCGTCGAGGTGGATGTAATTTTGGAGGACGGCTCGAAAGGCCGAGCCGCAGTTCCCTCCGGCGCGTCCACTGGCGCGCATGAGGCCGTCGAACTGCGTGACGGCGACAAGGCGCGATTTGGCGGGAAAGGCGTGAGAAAAGCCGTTGATGCCGTCAATGGCGAAATATTCGACGCCCTTGGCGGAATGGATGCCGAAGCGCAGGCCAAGATCGACGACACGCTGATTGGCCTCGACGGCACCCCGAACAAAGGCCGGCTTGGGGCGAATGCCACTCTCGGTGTCTCGCTTGCGGTTGCGAAAGCCGCGGCCGCGGCCAAGTCGGCGCCTCTCTATCGTTATGTTGGCGGCACTGCCGCGCGCGTACTGCCGGTACCTATGATGAACATCATAAACGGCGGCGTGCATGCCGATAATCCGATCGACTTTCAGGAGTTCATGATCATGCCGGTCGGCGCGCCCACGTTTGCCGAGGCATTGCGGGCCGGCGCAGAAATATTCCATACGCTGAAAGCACAGCTACATTCTGCCAACCTCAACACGAATGTCGGCGATGAAGGTGGTTTCGCGCCCAACCTGAAGTCAGCGGAAGCGGCGCTTGATTTCGTCATGCAGGCGATTGCGAAAGCCGGCTACAAGCCGGGTGACGACGTGATGCTGGCGCTCGATTGCGCGGCTACCGAGTTCTTCAAGGACGGCACTTACGTATATGAAGGCGAAGGAAAGAAACGTTCAAAGCAGGAGCAGGCAAAATACCTTGCCGATTTGACGAAACGCTATCCCATCGTTTCGATTGAGGACGGCATGTCGGAGGACGACTGGGAAGGCTGGAAGATTCTCACCGACCTTATCGGGGAAAAATGCCAGCTCGTCGGTGACGACCTGTTCGTGACAAATGTCGTCAGGCTTGCCAAAGGCATCAAAGAAAATATTGCCAATTCCATATTGGTCAAAGTCAACCAGATCGGCACTCTGACCGAAACCTTGGCTGCGGTCGAGACCGCGCACAAGGCCGGCTACACCGCGGTCATATCGCATCGTTCGGGCGAAACCGAAGACTCAACAATTGCCGATCTGGCCGTCGCCACCAACTGTGGGCAAATCAAAACCGGCTCGCTCGCGCGTTCAGATCGCACGGCAAAATATAATCAGTTGCTTCGCATTGAGGAGGAGCTTGGCTCACAGGCGAAATATGCCGGCCGCGAAGCATTGCGGTCGCGCCGATAGCGGCATTTCGCATCTTGCGTTTCCGGACCAATAGCCGCAAATTCCTGTAACACTCAAAATTCGAGTTCCCGATATGGACCAGAGCACCACTTTATCAACCTTTGACCGTCGCCGGCCCGCCGAGAGGTTGGTGAGTGTCATTGTCCGGTCAATCGAGCACGCGCGCGCGGTCGAAAAGCCATTTTTCCATCTCGAATTTGATCGGGTATTTCCGGACGACACCTACGCTCAGATCCTGGCGCTCATGCCGGAATCTGCGGACTACCGGCCTATGCACGGGCGCAGCAAGGGACACGATCTCGACGATGGCACTCATACGCGGGTAAAGATCGATTTGTTTCCCGAATACGTTCGTAATCTGCCAATGGAGAAACGTGCGCTATGGGATGTCGTTGGTCGCGCGTTATGCGCTGAGCCGGTTAAGCAGGCTTTTATTCGACGCCTGGCTCCCGGCCTGTCGAAGCGGTTTGGAAAACATTTCGCCAAGGTCGGAATGTACCCAATTCCGATTCTCACGCGCGACATTCCTGGTTATCTCATTACGCCGCACACAGACACGCGTTGGAAGGGCATTACCGTCCAGCTTTACTTGCCGAAAGACGATACCAATACCGACATCGGCACGATCTTTCATGAGAAGCTTCCCGACGGCTCAATGCCGAAGAAAGCCCAGATGCGTTTTGCGCCCAACTCCGGTTATGCCTTCGCAGTTGGCGATGACACTTGGCATTCCGCCGATCCCGTGCACAATCGCGTCAAAACGCGAGACTCTATTCTGCTAACCTATTTTGTCGACCAGGGCCTGCTGAAGAGTCTGCGCAATCGTGGCAAACGGATTGGCAATTTCGTTCTCAACGAAATTCGCCATCGGATTTAGCGCGTACGAAAATTCTAGAGCGGTTGGCTATTGCGCACGGGCCCGATGTTTTCCGCGTCTGCTTTGTGCGGGTGTATTTGACGCGATCGGGTAGGGATTCGGGTTACACCATCCTCGATTGCCCGCGAGAACGTTCGGTCGACACTCCTCTATCGAGCGGTACTCACAATCCCATTGCATGTCGCCATCACCCGCCGCAACGACCGCACACCAAGGGGCACCATAGTAATCCGCCGCGGCCGGTGCTGGACTGAATACGAATATGGCGGAAATCGCAGCAGCAGCGAGAATCATCCGGGGCATTGTCAACCTCCATGCTTGGTAGAGGTAATAACACCAGCCAGACGGTCAGCATTCATTCTCTCCTGCCGCGTCCCGTGCGTTACGCTTTGAAGTACTGTCTTCAGGCCGACATTTCGGGCCTTTTTGTTTCTCGTTCACGATCCCGCGATAGGAAAATTTCTGGAATTTAAAGACGCTTTAACGAACTTGCCCCATCTTCCGGAGCTATGGTCACTCACCGCCGACGCCGAACGATTCTGACTGCTCTCGGTCTTTATCTTTTTGCAGCGCTATTTATTGGCTATTTCGGCATCAACGCTTTTACAGGCAATCACGGTCTGCGTGCTCAACAGGACCTCGAACAGCAGTTAGCTGCGATGAAGGACGAGCTCGGGCAACTTATGTCCGAACGAGCCCTGTGGGAGCGGCGGGTGTCGCTATTGCGTGCCGACCGTATCGACCCCGACATGCTCGACGAACGGGCCCGCGCCCTGGTCGGCTATGTCGATCCGCGCGATCTGACCCTGCTGTTAAACCCGCGCTAGGCAACCCTCCTAAAGCGTCGGCGTTATCCACCGTCTGCCTTGAAATTTTTGGCCAATTTGGACGTGTTTTGCGCAATTCTGCGCGATGCTCTCGCGCTTCCGCCGCCGGGCAGTTTAAGCTATTGGGAGTTCGGAAGCCTACCGACGCCCGTCACAAAGCCGGACGCTTTCGCAGGGAGTGAAAATGGCGGTCGCCCAAAATCTTTCGAGCGCCGACACTAAATCCGTCGCCGATTTCAGCAAGGAGCAGGAGCTTTCCGCTTACCGCATCATGCTGACCATCCGCCGCTTCGAGGAAAAGGCGGGCCAGATGTACGGCATGGGACTGATCGGCGGCTTCTGCCATCTGTATATCGGCCAGGAAGCGGTGGTTGTCGGCATGCAGATGGCAATCAAGGACGGTGATCAGGTTATCACCGGCTACCGTGATCACGGCCACATGATCGCAGCCGGAATGGATCCGAAGGGCGTGATGGCCGAACTAACCGGCCGCGCGCATGGCTATTCCAAAGGCAAAGGCGGCTCCATGCATATGTTCAGCGTGGAGAAAGGTTTTTACGGTGGGCACGGGATCGTTGGAGCGCAGGTTCCGCTGGGAACCGGGTTGGCCTTCGCCAACCGGTATCGCGACAACAAAAATATTACGCTTACTTATTTTGGCGATGGCGCCGCCAATCAAGGTCAGGTTTACGAAAGCTTCAACATGGCGGAGCTCTGGAAACTGCCCGTGATCTATGTGATCGAGAACAACCGTTACGCCATGGGGACATCAATCACACGTTCGTCAGCGGAAGTGAACCTGTCTCGCAGGGGTCTATCGTTCAACATTCCCGGCGATCAAGTGGATGGGATGGACGTTCGTGCAGTGAAAGCGGCCGGCGAGAAAGCGGCGCAGTGGTGTCGATCGGGGAAAGGCCCATATCTTCTTGAGATGCTGACGTATCGCTATCGTGGCCACTCGATGTCAGACCCAGCAAAATATCGTACACGCGAGGAAGTTGATGAAGTCCGCACCCACCACGACCCGATCGACATGGCGCGTCATCGTATCATCGAGAAGAAAATTGCGAATGAAGACGCACTCAAG
Organism: uncultured Alphaproteobacteria bacterium; assembly: GCA_963831275.1. Taxonomy (GTDB): domain Bacteria; phylum Pseudomonadota; class Alphaproteobacteria; order Rhizobiales; family Xanthobacteraceae; genus Pseudolabrys. Next base: position 80,576 of record CAWHPN010000011.1, read on the forward strand.
AAAGTCGATGGCGAGGTACGCGATCTGATCAATCAGGCAGCTGAATTTGCCACCCACGATCCAGAACCGGACGTTTCAGAACTTTATACTGATGTTTATCGTTGATCCTGCTGCCGGAAAATATTTGCGCCATGCCCACTGAAGTCCTCATGCCAGCGCTCTCGCCCACGATGGAGAAGGGTAACCTCGCCAAATGGCTTAAGAAGGAAGGGGATAAGGTCAAATCCGGCGACGTCATCGCCGAAATTGAAACCGACAAGGCAACAATGGAAGTCGAGGCGGTGGACGAAGGCACGCTTGGAAAAATTCTGGTGCCCGAAGGTACCGCCGACGTTGCTGTAAATACGCCAATCGCGGTGATACTCGGCGAAGGTGAAGAAAAGGGCGCGATCAAATCGACAAAACCAGCCCAGCAACAAAGGGCCGTTGAATCTGCTCCGCCGCCCAAGACTCAGAAATCCGGCGCAAAAGGTCAGGCGGCGCTCAAACCGGCCAAAGCGCCGGAGGCGCCCACTCCGCACGTCGTCAACGATCCTGACATTCCGGAGGGCACAGAATTGGTCAACATGACCATGCGCGAAGCCTTGCGGGACGCCATGGCCGAGGAGATGCGGCGCGACAAGGATGTATTCGTTATGGGCGAGGAGGTCGCCGAATATCAGGGCGCCTACAAGGTGACACAGGGCTTGTTGCAGGAGTTTGGCGCCCAACGCGTGATCGACACGCCGATTACTGAGCACGGCTTCGCGGGATTAGGTATTGGTGCCGCGCTTGCGGGCCTCAAACCAGTCGTCGAATTCATGACTTTCAATTTCGCCATGCAGGCGATGGATCAATTGATCAATTCTGCGGCGAAGACTCTTTATATGTCAGGCGGGCAGATGGGCTGCCAGATTGTTTTCCGTGGCCCGAACGGTGCGGCCGCCCGTGTGGCCGCCCAACATAGCCAGGATTACTCGGCGTGGTACTCGCATATTCCAGGCCTGAAGGTGATCGCGCCATCGACAGCCGCTGACGCGAAGGGATTGCTCAAGGCTGCGATCCGCGATCCCAACCCTGTGATTTTCCTCGAAAACGAAATTCTCTATGGCCACTCCTCGCCGGTTCCGAAACTTGATGATTTTGTATTGCCGATAGGAAGGGCGAGGATTGTGCGGCCGGGTCACGACGTGACGATCATTGCGTGGTCCATGGGCATGGCGTACGCCCTGAAAGCGGCGGAAGAGTTGGCGGCGGACGGGATTGAGGCCGAAGTGATTGACCTTCGCACGCTTAAACCAATGGATACCGATACGATCGTCAACTCGGTGCAAAAAACGGGCCGCGCCGTGACGGTCGAAGAAGGATGGCAACAGTCCGGCGTCGGCGCAGAGATTGCGTCACGGCTGATGACTTATGCTTTCGACTATTTGGATGCACCTGTCGCGCGGGTGACAGGAAAAGACGTGCCAATGCCTTACGCCGCCAATCTGGAAAAGCTGGCATTGCCATCAGTCGCCGAGGTGGTCGAGGCCGCCAAGTCCGTTTGCTACCGATAGGTTGTCATGCCCACCAATATCCTTATGCCGGCGCTGTCGCCCACCATGGAGAAGGGAAATCTAGCGCGCTGGCTGAAGAAGGAAGGGGACAAAGTTAAGTCGGGGGACGTTATCGCCGAGATTGAGACCGACAAAGCGACGATGGAATACGAAGCTGTTGACGAAGGCACTTTGGCTAAAATCGTCGTGCCGGAAGGAACACAAGACGTCGCGGTCAACTCGATTATTGCTGTGCTTGCTGGAGAAGGTGAAGACGTAAAAGCCGCTGCAATCGCCACCACGAGCCCACCAAAAACCCCGCCACAAGCTGCCGCGAAGCCGGCAGCTCCCGTGAGAAACCCTGTCGGCGAAACCCCTTCAGCACCCGTTCCGGCGACGACGACGCCCGCGCCAGAGGTTAAGCAGGCTTCGAGCGGCGGCAACCGCGTCTTCGCTTCGCCGCTTGCCCGCCGGCTTGCCAAAGAGGCCAACCTCGATCTCGGGCGCCTGCAGGGGTCTGGTCCTCATGGACGCGTGATCGCGCGCGACATCGAGCAGGCGAAATCTGGCAAGGGCTTGCGTGCGCCGGCCGGTGCGCCTGCAGGCGGTGGAACGATCGGGCCGGCGATGTCCGACGCACAGATCCGTTCCCTTTACGAAGAGGGTTCGTACGAATTGGTGCCGCATGACGGCATGCGTCGCACAATCGCGCAGCGCCTTACCGCGTCTGTGCAGACTATCCCGCATTTCTACGAAACAATGGACTGCGACATCGGCCGCCTGATGAGCGCGCGCGAGGAAATCAATACTGCCGCCCCGAAAAATAAGGATGGCAAACCTTCCTATAAGGTCTCGGTCAACGATTTCGTCATCAAGGCGCTCGCGCTCGCGCTTCAGCGGGTGCCGGAAGCCAACGTCAGCTGGACCGAGGCCGGAATGCTCAAACACAAGCATTCGGACATCGGGGTCGCCGTGGCCTTGCCGGGCGGTCTGATAACACCGATCGTCCGTAACGCTGAAAGCAAATCATTGGCTGCCATCTCCAACGAAATGCGTGATCTGGCGAAGCGGGCCCGCGACCGCAAGCTCAAGCCGCACGAATATCAAGGGGGCACGTCTTCTGTCTCGAATCTTGGCATGTATGGCATCAAGGATTTCACCGCGGTCATCAATCCACCGCAGTCCACTATTTTGGCAGTCGGTGCGGGTGGGGAGCGCGCTGTGGTACGCAATGGAAGAATCGAAGCAGCGACAATCATGAGCGTAACGCTATCTTGCGATCATCGTGCGGTCGATGGCGCCCTGGGCGCTGAACTTATTCACGCATTCAAAACCTTGATCGAGAATCCTGTGATGATGTTGGTATAAAGCATGCCGTTAGTGCGCATCGATCTGCGTAAGGGAAAGTCAGCTGGCTATAAAAAGGCAATTGTTGACGCCATCTACCGCGCAATGCGCGAAACATTCACGGTGCCGGAAGAAGATCGCTTCATGGTCGTGACCGAGCACGACGATGCTGATTTCTTCTACAGCGCCAGCTACCTCAATATTGAGCGCACCGATGACATGGTAATAATTCAACTCACCGTCACAAATTCGCGCAACGTCGACCAGAAGAAGGCACTATTCGCCCGCATCGTCGAGTTCCTTGCGCAGCAGCCGGGATTGCGACCGCAAGACGTGTTTATCAATCTCGTGGAAGTGGACAAGGCGAATTGGTCGTTCGGTAACGGTATCGCACAGTACGTCGCGTGACCGTTAAGTCCCTTTCGGCGCATCCGTTGGTTTTAATCCGCGCGCCTTGAAAACGGTCTGCGCTTCCGGCGAGTGGAGGAACTTGATCAGGGCTTTGCCCGCTTCACCTTCCTTGGTGCCACTGGCCGTACCAGCCGCATACGTCGTGATGTTATTGAGTTCGGCGGGCAATGGCCCCACAAGATCAACCCCAGTGACCGAAACGACCTCCGGCTCTTGTTGCACAGCGAGCTCAGCCTCGCCGCTGACCACAAGATTGGCCGTGTTGCCGCCCGGTGGCGGATGTTTGGTCTTGTCTTTCATCTGATCGGCAATGCCCATTCGCTCCAGCAGTTTGGCGAGATAGACACCGCTGGCTCCGCCAGACGCAGGATTCGAATATGCAATGGTCTTTGTGTTGAGCAGCGTTTTTTTGAACGCTTCAGCGGTCGAAATATCCGGTTTTGGCGCGCCCTTCTTCACGACCATTGCCATTCCGGAGCTGGCAAAAACCGCGTCCGGGCCAGCTTCAGCCTTGCCGTTCTTGGTCAGCGCGTCGAAACTTTGCTTGGTCAGAACATAAACATCGGCGCTTTCACCGGACTCCACGCGCTTGACGAGAAGCGCCGCTGTACTCCAGGTGATGGCGAGCTTTGTGCCGCTCATCGCCTCGAATTTTGGGGTTAGTTCTTCAAGAGCGGCCTGAACGCCGATCGTGCTGAACACCTTAAGCTCTGCTGCTGAGGCAAGCCCCGCTTGCACGACCAGAAAGAGTGCGATAGCCGCAAGGCGGTTGATGGTCCTGATCATGACGTTTCCCCTGTTGCGGCGATCATTACATGCCTAATTTGGGTTACATTCAATCGGGGTCTCTCGAAAGGCGGATGAACGCATGGCTGACACCAATTTCGACATCCTGATCATCGGCTCGGGTCCCGGCGGTTATGTGACCGCCATCCGCGCAGCCCAACTCGGATTCAAGACGGCAATTATCGAGCGCGACTATCTCGGAGGCATTTGTCTGAACTGGGGTTGCATTCCGACCAAAGCGCTTTTGCGTTCAGCCGAAATATTTCACTACATGCAGCACGCGAAAGACTATGGCCTCAAGGCCGACAATGTCGGCTACGACGCCAAAGCTGTTGTGCAGCGTTCGCGCGCCGTATCGAAACGCCTCAATGACGGCGTCGGCTTTTTGATGAAGAAGAACAAGGTGTCGATTGTCTGGGGTGAAGCTTCGATCGACGCACCGGGCAAGGTGACTGTGAAGGCGTCGAAAAGTGAGGCACCAAAAGGCGCGCTCGGCGCAGGCCAATATCAGGCCAAACATATCATTATCGCGACCGGCGCGCGCCCGCGCGTATTGCCTGGAATCGAGCCTGACAAAAAACTGGTGTGGACATATTTCGAGGCAATGGCCCCTGATCGCGTGCCGAAATCTCTATTGGTTATCGGCTCCGGGGCGATAGGAATCGAGTTCGCGTCGTTCTACCGCACACTCGGCTCGGACGTGACTGTGATCGAGGTGCTGCCGCAAATTCTGCCTGTCGAGGACCACGAGATTCAAACCTTCGCGCGCAAGAGTTTTGAAAAACAGGGCATCAAAATTCACACCAATGCCAAGGTGACCAAGCTCGATAGGAAAGGCGACAGTGTTACCGCGACGATCGAGGAGGCAGGCAAGTCTCAAACGATGACCGTTGAGCGCGTTATCTCGGCGGTCGGTGTCGTTGGCAATATAGAAAACCTCGGCCTGGAAAAGGTGGGCGTGAAGATTGAACGCGGAGCAATCGCTGTTGATAAATTCAACAGGACCAATGTTCCCGGTATCTATGCCATCGGCGACGTCGCTGGTCCTCCGATGCTTGCGCACAAAGCCGAACACGAAGGCGTTATTTGCGTGGAGGCAATCAAGGGCCTGAACCCCCATCCTATGAATAAATCGATGATCCCCGGATGTACTTATTGTTCACCGCAAGTCGCATCGGTCGGCATGACCGAGCAGGTGGCTAAGGAGAAGAAGCTCGATATTCGAATCGGTCATTTTCCATTCATGGGAAATGGCAAGGCCATCGCGCTCGGCGAAGACCATGGCCTGATCAAGGTCATCTTTGACAAGAAGACCGGACAGTTGCTCGGCGCCCATATGATTGGCGCAGAAGTAACCGAGCTCATTCAGGGTTACGTGGTCGCGATGAATCTCGAAACGACCGAAGAAGAACTGATGCATACAATCTTCCCGCATCCGACCTTGTCCGAGATGATGAAGGAAGCGGTGCTCGATGCCTATGGCCGCGTCCTGAATGTTTGAGCATCTTGCGGGCTATTTGTTGTATTTTCGCCAAACCGCTCCGAGGACGTTGGAATAGTCGTCGGTCCACGTCCGTAACGACGGATCTGGCTTGGTCAGGACCCAAAACTTATCCCACATGAGCGCGCCGATATCGCTGACATCGGCCGCAGAAATCGCGACGTCGGAGCCGAAAATGTAATTTTCATCGTCAGTGTCTTCATTGTCGTTGCTCCAAATCCAGGTTTTGAGCCCATTGGCTGCTGCAATTCCTTCGACCACACTCCGCAATTCGAGGTGGCGGTTCGAAATATGCATCATCACCACGCCACGAGACGCAAGCTTCGATTTATAGATCGCCATCGCTTCGGTCGTAGCCAAATGCACCGGAATCGCATCGGAAGAGTAGGCGTCGACAATAATAAGATCGTAGATGTGATCGGGTTCTCGCGCGAAGGTTAGACGTGCGTCGCCAAGCACAATCGGCACATCAGGTGCACACGACGATATAAAGGAAAATCGTTGGGGGTCGCGCGCGATCTCAACGACGAGAGGATCGATCTCAAAGAAACGCCAGGTTTCATCAGCCCCGGTGAGGCAGGCGAGCGACCCGGAACCGAGTCCAATAACTGCTGTCCGTATTGGGCCATGTTTGCGTACCCGCACGGCTTCAATCACCCGAGACATCGCAGATTTGGAGTGATAGTAGGTAACCGGCTTGGGTCGTCCCACGATAGCTTCGCCATCCTCATCCTCTATCATTTGCGCGCCATGGATGGTGGAGCCGTGCTTGAGTATACGGAATCGCCCGTCGTCGCTTTCAAATATTTTGTGAACTCCAAAAAAGCTGCGTAGCGACTCGGCGTTGTTTTCATTGATCGGATAAAGCCAGATCGCGAAAAAGGCGAGCGCAACGGCGGCCGCGGACTTTGGCGGGTCACGAAGAAGGGCGAGTGACGCTGTCCCAAGTATCAGAACCAAGAGTGTGCGATACGAATCCGTATCGTCATCAAAACGAAACCCATCGAAACTCGGAATGATCAGCAGAACCGTCGTGGCGACAGCGGCTGGCCAGAACCAGCGGTTGACGGCTGGCCAAAACGAAGGGGCTGGTGACCAGAGCCGTCGATTGATTTCCTTCGATGATGGCCGGCACAGGACCGCGAGCACTGCGAGGATCGGATATTCGGCAACCCAGGAAAAAGCGAAAGGAGCGACCAGGCCGGAAAACAAACCACCCAGCATGCCGCCAAATGCCAGGGAGACGTAGAAGGTCGTTAGATGACGTGGCGCAGGCCGGGTGCGCGCAAGGTCTCCGTGGCAAGCCAGGGCGGTGACGAAGAATGCGAGTAGGTGCGCGCCGAGGTTAAAGAAGAGCCCAAGCCAGCCGGTATAGAGCACGAGCACCACAATGCCGGCTATCGCGAACGGTTGCAGTGATAGTGCAAACTTGTGCGGGATCAGCGGTTGTCGCTGAAATACCAGCACCCATGTTAGCAAGTACAACGATAGTGGGATGACCCAAAGTAGCGGTGCAGCGGCGATATCGGTTGAGATGTAGGCGGTGATCGCTACAAGCAGCCCTGACGGGATCGCCGCGATGAATATCCAGCGAGCAATTACCCACCGATTCGGCTTTGGTCCTGCGCTGATTTTCGTACGACCTGCAAACCGACTGGGTTTTTGCAGTGTCAGTGCAGCACAGCTCACAACAAACGCAATCAGCAACAAAAATCCGGCAGTCCACAGTTCATTCTGAATATGCAGCGTGAAAACGGGCTCAAACAATGCTGGGTACGCGAGCAGTGCGATGAAACTGCCGATATTGGAAGCCGCATATAGAAAATAAGGATCATGCGCGTCGCGATGCCCCGTTTGAACAAACCATGCCTGCAACAGCGGGTTGTTGGCGGCGAGCGCAAAAAACGGCAAACCAATCGACAGGACAAACAATCCGAGCAACCAGAACGCCGGGGCGCTGTTATTGGGTGGGCTCTCCCAAGCTTGTGTTATCGACAAAGGCAGTGTCAAAGCAGCCGTGATTAAAACCAGCAGGTGAATTACGGCGGCTGCGTAACGATTTCGCAAGCTCGTCAACACGTGCGCGTAAGCATACCCGGCCAATAACATCGTTTGAAAAAATACCATTGCCACCGACCAAACCGATGGAGAACCACCAAGTCTTGGGAGCACCATGCGGGTGAACATCGGTTGCACGCCGAACAACAAAAAGGCGCTCAGAAAAACGGTTGCGGTGTAGACGCTCAAGACAAGCGCATAAGTACGCGCTTTCGAAGGTCGACGCGTTTTTTTGACCATGGAGGTTGCAACGCTAGAGGAGGGGCGCAGGAAGGACCGCTCGCATTTTGCCGACAGTTGTATAGATTTCTGAAGCGTGCCGCATCTTTAATCCGGAGGAGATTATGGGGGTCATTGCTTGGATCATCATCGGTTTAGTTGCGGGATGGCTCGCCACGCAAATTCTGGGCGGACGCGGCGGTCTCTTTTATAATCTTGCCGTGGGTCTCATTGGCGCAATCGTCGGCGGCTTTCTTTTCGAAAAGCTTCACCTGGAAGTCATGCCGGATTTCTGGGGCAATTTGATCACCGCGACGATCGGCGCCATCGTTTTCTTGTTGATCTGGCGAGCGATTCGGAGGGCCTGACCGCGGGAGACTTGCGGGAGCCGTGGCGCAGCCGTAAGTAGAGGTCATGGCAATCGTTCTTGATCTTGTGAATGGCCCGCGCCCGCGCCACCCGGAAAAAGCGCACAGGCCCGATTCCCCTGTTCTAAAGAAGCCGGAATGGGTTCGTGTCAAAGCGCCGGTGTCACCCGGCTATTACGCTACCCAAAAGATAATGCGTGATAATCGCTTGCACACCGTGTGCGAGGAAGCTGGTTGCCCGAACATTGGCGAGTGCTGGGAAAAGAAGCACGCCACGTTCATGATTATGGGCGACACCTGCACGCGTGCCTGTTCGTTTTGCAATGTCAAAACCGGACGACCGGGCGAACTCGATTTAAACGAGCCAACGCATGTCGCGGAGGCGGCGGGAAAACTGGGTCTAAATCATATCGTCGTTACGTCCGTTGATCGCGACGATCTAGCCGATGGCGGCGCTCGACATTTTGCCGACACCATCCGCGCAATTCATCATCGGTGTCCGCACACAACAATTGAAGTCCTCACGCCCGACTTTTTGCGCAAAGATGGCGCGTTAGAAATTGTGGTCGAGGCCAAACCCGACGTGTTCAATCACAATTTGGAAACCGTCCCCTCGCTATATCTTACGGTGCGCCCTGGGGCGCGTTATTTTCATTCGCTCCGGATGTTGCAACGCGTGAAAGAACTCGATTCAACGATGTTCACGAAATCCGGCATAATGGTCGGCCTCGGCGAAGAACGAAACGAAGTGTTGCAAGTAATGGATGATCTGCGATCTGCCGATGTCGATTTTCTCACCGTCGGCCAGTATCTCCAACCAACACGCAAACATCATGAAATCAAGCGCTTTGTACCACCTGATGAATTCAGAGCGCTGGAAGGTATTGCTTACAGCAAAGGCTTCTTGATGGTCGCAGCTTCACCTCTCACGCGCTCGTCGCATCATGCTGGCGAGGATTTCGCACGGTTGAAAGCCGCGCGCTCTGCCGCGATCTGAAAATTAATGCCTCAATTCTCGACGAAGCGCCGCGTCCGCCATGCCGCGACCGATATGTTCGATCTGGTTGCCGACGTCGAGAAATATCCGCAGTTCGTGCCACTCTGCACCGCGGTTGTGGTGAAAAGCCGGATGCAAAAGGACGACATCACTATCCTGGTCGCGGATATGAAGATCGCTTACAAGATTATCAGTGAAACTTTTACCAGCCGCGTTAGTCTGGATCGGCCAAACCTGAAGATCTTGGTTGAATATCTCAGTGGCCCATTTAAGCGCATGCAAAATCGCTGGAGTTTTCATGCTGCGCACGATGGAACGTCCGATGTCGAGTTCTTCATTGAGTACGAATTCAAGAGCCGCGCTTTTGCGTTGTTGATGGGGACGGTGTTTGATGCCGCATTCCGCCGTTTCGCCACCGCATTCGAGCAGCGTGCTGACGAAGTTTACCGACACAAAACCGGCGCGTAGGCGTGCTTCGGCTTGACAGCGTGGCACCGCAATATAGCGTCACCACATAAGGGACCGGGTGATTCCTGATCTCATAAGCCTGCTAAATGATGTGCGATGGCAAGCCCCGCAATTGAGCTGCCGCCGTCCCTTGATCTTGCGGTTGCAGCCTATCGGGCTGGACAGCTTCTCGAAGCAGAGAAAATTTGCCAGCAAATCGTTTCAATCCGACAAGATTTTTTCGATGCGCTTTATGTTCTGGCCGTTGTACAGGCAACCTTAGGCAAGCACGATTCCGCCATCACCAATTATGATTTGGCGCTGACTTTACATCCGCATCATGCGGAGGCACTTTCCAACCGCGGCAATACACTAAGGGCGCTGAAACGTCTCGAGGACGCCCTGGAAAGCTATGATCGCGCACTCGCCTTGCAGCCCGACTATGTGTTGGCGCTGACCAACCGCGGGGCTGTTCTTTTTGACTTAAAGCGATACGATCAAGCACTCGAAAGTTACGACTGCGCGTTGGCCATACGCCCCGATCATGCGGACGCACTTTATAATCGTGCCGGCGTTCTACATGCCCTCAAACGGTACGAACAAGCAGTAGCGGACTACGACCGCGCAATCGGCTCGCGTCCTGAATTTGCAGCGGCGCACGCCAACCGCGGCAATTCCTTGAATGAATTGCACAGATTCGAAGAGGCACTGGAAAGCTTTGATCGCGCGCTCGTTTTGCACCCAACTCTTTTCGAAGCCCTTTGCAGTCGTGGCAATACCTTAAACAAGCTGCATCGATTTGAAGAAGCGCTGGTGAGCTACGACAGTGCGCTGATTTTAAATCCAGACCATGCTCCGTCTCATTACAATCGAGGAACGACGTTGCACGAGATGAGGCAATACCCCGAAGCTTTGAAAAGTTACGACCGCGCGCTGCACTTACAGCCAAATTATCCCGATGCGCTGTCCAATCGCGGTGCGACTTTGTACGAACTGAAACGGCATCAGGAAGCGCTTGAAAGCTATGATAGGGCGCTTGTTCTGCAGCCGGATTATCCCGAAGCGCACTGGAATGCTGCATCGCTGCGGTTACTTACGGGCGATTTCAAGCGCGGTTGGGTCGAATATGAATGGCGCTGGCAATATGAGATCATGGCGCTTGCCAACCGCAATTTTGCGCAACCCCTTTGGCGCGGTCATGAAATCCAAGGCAAGACAATTCTGCTCCACGCCGAGCAGGGCTTGGGGGATACGATACAATTTTGCAGGTATTCATCACTTGTGGCGGCACGTGGCGGCCGGGTCATTCTCGAGGTCGACAAACGGCTGCGCGGGCTGATGGAAAGTCTTGCCGGTGTCACACAACTGATTTCCGCCGGCGACCCTTTACCTGAATTCGACCTGCATTGTCCTTTGCTCAGCTTGCCGCTTGCGTTCGACACGCGACTTGAAACGATACCGTCAAAGATACCGTATCTGCGACCGCCGACCGACAAGTTAGAAGAATGGACCCGACGGCTTGAAAAGACGCAAGGCTGCCGGGTCGGGTTGGTGTGGGCTGGTAACGCTGCCCATCACCGCGATCAAATCCGCTCGATTGACTTCAGCATGCTCGCACCTTTGCTGGGCACCGGAGCGCGCTTTGTCAGCATTCAAACGGACGTTCGTGCCAAGGATCTGGCCATGCTCAACGCGTGTCCCGACATCGATCAATATGCCGACAAACTTGTGGAGTTTTCCGACACAGCCGCGCTGATAAGCAATCTCGATCTTGTTATTTCGGTGGATACCAGTGTCGTTCATTTGGCCGGTGCACTGGGGCGTCCAGTTTGGGTTCTTTTGCCCCATTTGCCCGACTGGCGCTGGTTGCTCGATCGAGACAGCAGCCCTTGGTATCCCACGGCTCATTTGTTTCGACAGGACAATAGGCGCGATTGGGAGAGCGTGATCTCCAGCGTCCGTGACGCGCTACGCGCATTTATCAACAGGCACAGAGACCCAGCCGCTTCAGGACAGACCAGTTAACTTTTTCCGGCTGGCGGTGCTGGCTCTTCCTTTTCGGCGAGTTCCTGTAGCATCGCGAGCGCCTGCAAAACGGATTGGCGGCGTACGTTGGCACGGCCGATATCGCCATACTTACGATCATGCGAGAGTACGCGACCGCTGCGCGACGCGGCGCAAAAATAAACAAGACCAATCGGCTTACCGGGAACAGCTCCGGTCGGCCCTGCAATCCCGGTAATCGACACGGCAAGATCGACCGAGGCATGGGCGAGGGCACCTTTCGCCATTTCCTCGGCACATTCAGTACTCACCGAGCCGTAAACATCGATTGTCGCCGGCGTTACCCCAAGCATCTGTTGCTTTGCCGTATTTGAGTACGTGATAAACCCGCGATCGAGGACCAGCGACGATCCAGAAATTTCACTGAGCGTTGCAGCGACCAAGCCACCCGTACACGACTCCGCGGTGGCTAACGTTAGATTTTTGGCCTTGCAGAGTTCAAGCAGGACGTTGGCCGCGCTACGCAATGTCTCATCGGCCATCGCGTCAACTCCATGGCAGTCGAACGGTGGCTGTTGCATGCGCCACAATGCCTTCGCCGCGGCCAGTAAACCCGAGCTTTTCACTCGTGGTTGCTTTTACTGCCACGCGTTCGATGTCGATTCCGGAAAGTCGCGCAATATTAGCGCGAATCGTATCCCGATGCGCGCCAATACGAGGCGCCTCACACACTACGGTCAGATCGAGGTGTGAGATCTGACCTTTGCGCGCACGCACGCGAGCAATCGCGAACTCCAGGAACCGATCCGATGAAGCGCCTCGCCATTGCGGATCGCTCGGCGGGAAATGGACGCCAATGTCGCCCTCGGCCAAAGCACCAAGGATCGCGTCAGTGAGCGCATGCAGTGCAACGTCGGCATCTGAATGGCCAGTGAGCGCCTGGTTATGCGGAATACGGATGCCTCCGAGCGTCACATGGTCACCAGGTCCGAAGGCATGGACGTCCAGGCCCGAGCCGACGCGCACATCTCCGAGTGCGGCAGCCTGGGCTATCTCGGCGCGCGCGAAATCTTCCGGTGTCGTGAACTTGACGTTGCCGGACTCCCCGGCAAATACGCTGACTTTCATGCCGGCCCATTCGGCCAGCGCAGCATCGTCGGTAAAATCGTCGCGGCGTTCAGTGGCAGCTCGCCGATGAGCCGCAAGCAGTGCAGGAAACGCGAACGCCTGCGGTGTTTGAACGAGGTGAATGGAACTGCGGTCGAGCGTAGCCTCAACCTGACCATCCTTATCAACACGCTTGACTGTATCGGTCGCCGGTAAAGAGGGAATAGCCGCGCCGGTCATTTCTGCTGCCCTTATGGCGCGCGAAATCAGCTGAGCGCTCGCGAAGGGCCGCGCGGCGTCATGAACCAGCACAATGTCGGGCGATCGCGACGCGAGCGCCTCAAGACCTGCAAGCACAGAGGCCTGTCGGGTACTGCCGCCTGCTACCGGCTCGAGGACATTCATGCCGCTTGTGAGCTGCCGCACGAGCGCCAAATCCGCAATTCGTATGACCGGTTGTACGAATGCAACTGTTGGCATTTCGACGAAGGCCGAAAGCGCATGTTCAAGCAAGGTTTCCCCCGCAATGCGCCTGAATTGCTTCGGCAAATCGCCGCCCGCCCGCACGCCCTGGCCGGCGGCTACGACAACGGCTGCGACGTGCGCCATCTCGGAGCTCCATTTCCTCCTTTGCCTTTACCGCGTTCCAGAAGCGGGACAAAAGCGATAACTCCCGGAAGCAAACATAAAAACGAACAGCTTTTTGCACTGCAGCACTTGCACGGCGCAATTTATTGGCTAAACTGTGGGCAGGATAATGGACAGCCTAATTGATAGGCAGACGGCACGTGACACCGGAAATCGATGCTTTGACGGGGCCAATCCTTGCAGTCGGCCCGATCCAAATACCGAATGGGGTCGTTTTGGCCCCTATGTCGGGAATTACCGACGCCCCTTTCCGGCGCCTGGTGGAACGGCTTGGTGCCGGTCTGGTCATTTCGGAAATGACGGCATGCGCAGGGCTCGTGCGAGGCGAACGGGAGGCGCGCGTTCGCAGCGAGGGCCATGGGGTACGTATCCATGTCGTGCAGCTCGCCGGTTGCGAGGCGCAATGGATGGCAGAAGGAGCCCGCATTGCGGAAGCTCAAGGTGCCGACATCATCGACATCAACATGGGCTGCCCCTCCAAGCAGGTCACAAACGGGGCGGCGGGCTCGGCCCTTATGCGCGACCTCGACAACGCCCAGGCCCTGATTGAGGCGACCGTATCCGCTGTAAAGGTACCGGTGACTCTGAAGATGCGGCTGGGTTGGGACGCGTCCACCGTCAACGCGCCAATTCTTGCGCAGCGCGCTGAAGCCGCCGGCATAAAGCTCATCACAGTCCACGGCCGAACACGTTGTCAATTTTACGATGGATCGGCCGATTGGCGTGCCGTTCGGGAGGTTAAGGAAGCGGTCTCAATCGCAGTCATCGTCAATGGCGATATTCGGTCAGGCGACGATGCTCATCGTGCTCTGGCTGCATCGGGCGCCGATGCCGTGATGATTGGGCGGGCTGTACAAGGCCGTCCCTGGCTGCCGGGGCAGGTGGCCGGCTACCTCAAGACCGGAAAGCGCGAAAGCACACCTTCGCTTCGCGAGCAATATCACCTCGTCGACGATCTCTATGACGAAATACTCAGCCACCACGGGTCTGCGATCGGCCGGCGGCACGCTCGAAAGCATCTCGGTTGGGCACTCGATTCAGCCGCAGCAAGCGTCGGGGCGTCGATCGAGTTGCTGAAGTGCCATCGCAACCGCGTGCTGACCGCGGACGATCCGGCGCGCACACGGCGTCTGCTCGCCGACGCCTACGAGGATTTCGCCTGGAGGGCGGCCGCATGACGGGAGTACAGGCCGTCTCCTCGCTCATCAATACGCAAACCGATGCGATGCTGCACGCGCTGCCGCATCCGGTCATCATGGTGTCACCCGGCGGAACAATTGCTGATGCAAACGTAGCTGCCGAACAGTTTTTCGAAGCGTCGGCCGCAATGCTGCGCCGACACATGCTGCGTGAGCTGGTGCCTTTCGGATCTCCGTTATTGACACTGGTCGAGCAGGTGCGACATCGCGGCGCTGCCGTCAACGAGTACAAGGTCGATCTCGCAACGCCGCGCAATCCAGGCGAAAGGGTGGTTGACCTCTATGTAGCGCCGCTGCCGGAATATCCGGGACACGTCGTCGTCATGCTCCAGGAGCGAACGATCGCCGACAAAATGGATCGCCAGCTCACCCACCGTGGGGCCGCGCGTTCGGTAATAGCATTGGCTGCTATGCTCGCTCATGAAATTAAGAACCCCCTATCCGGTATTCGCGGCGCTGCCCAGTTGCTTGAGCAGTCCGCGGGCGACGAGGATCGGCCACTCACCAAACTGATTTGCGACGAGACCGATCGCATCGTCAAACTGGTTGATCGTATGGAGGTGTTTGCCGACGA
Source organism: uncultured Alphaproteobacteria bacterium (assembly GCA_963831275.1). Classification (GTDB taxonomy): domain Bacteria; phylum Pseudomonadota; class Alphaproteobacteria; order Rhizobiales; family Xanthobacteraceae; genus Pseudolabrys. The sequence continues at coordinate 95,759 of CAWHPN010000011.1, forward strand.
ACGTCCTATCGATCGCGAGCCCGTGAATATTCACGTGATTTTGGATCACGTTAAACGATTGGCCCAATCCGGCTTTGCACGGCACATCAAATTCACCGAAGAGTACGATCCGTCCCTCCCGCCGGTTCTGGCCAATCGCGACCAGCTTGTTCAGGTATTTCTTAATCTCCTGAAGAATGCGGCCGAGGCAATCGGCGAAAACACAAACGACGGGGAAATCCAGATCACGACGGCATTTCGCCCGGGCGTACGGTTATCGGTACCGGGAAGCAAAACACGCGTTTCGTTGCCACTCGAAATTTGCGTGAAGGATAACGGCCCCGGCGTGCCCGAAGACTTGATGCCGCATTTGTTTGACCCCTTTGTCACCACAAAACACAGCGGCAGTGGGCTCGGTCTTGCCCTGGTTGCAAAAATTATAGGTGACCACGGCGGCATTATCGAATGCGAATTGCAGTCGCGAAGAACGATCTTTCGTGTGCTCATGCCCATATACAGTGGTGACGGCAATGCAACCGACGATGCGCCGCAAATTCAGTCGTTGAGATAGGTCATGCCAACGGGCAGCATACTGATTGCCGACGACGACGCTGCAATCCGCACCGTCCTCAACCAAGCTCTCTCGCGAGCGGGTTATGAAGTGCGCTCGACCGGTAACGCTGCAACGCTATGGCGCTGGATCACCCAGGGCGATGGCGACCTCGTAATTACCGATGTCGTGATGCCTGACGAGAATGCCTTTGATCTCATTCCACGAATCCGTAAGACGCGCCCGGATCTGCCCATCGTAGTGATGAGCGCGCAAAATACTTTCATGACTGCAATTCGTGCCTCCGAGCGCGGGGCGTATGAATATTTACCGAAGCCTTTTGATCTCAAGGAGCTCATCGCCATTGTTGGGCGTGCGCTATCTGAGCCAAAGGATCCACGACCCGCGACCGCCAAAAACGAAGAGTTCGAAGGCATCCCGCTGGTCGGCCGGTCGCCTGCAATGCAGGAAATCTACCGTGTGTTAGCCAGACTAATGCAGACTGACTTAACCGTCATGATTTCGGGTAAGTCAGGAACAGGCAAAGAGCTGGTTGCGCGCGCGTTGCACGACTACGGAAAGAGGCGCGCCGGTGCCTTCGTCGCCATCAATATGGCGGCTATTCCGCGAGATTTGATCGAGTCTGAGTTGTTCGGCCACGAGAAGGGCGCTTTTACGGGCGCCAACAGTCGCAGCGCCGGGCGTTTCGAGCAGGCAGAAGGCGGCACGCTTTTTCTTGATGAAATCGGCGACATGCCGATGGAAGCACAAACGCGGTTGTTGCGTGTGTTGCAACAAGGCGAATACACGACGGTCGGTGGGCGCACTCCGATCAAGAGCGACGTGCGCATCATCGCGGCAACAAACAAGGACCTGCGGCTTCTTATTCAGCAGGGCCTGTTCCGAGAGGATTTGTTTTTTCGACTAAACGTCGTGCCGTTGCGACTGCCGCCACTACGCGAGCGTGCCGAGGATATTCCCGATCTCATTCGACACTTTTTCACGCACGTTCAACGCGAGGGTTTGCCGCTCAAACAAATCGATCAAGCGGCAGTCGATCGCCTCAAACGGCATCGCTGGCCGGGCAATGTGCGTGAGCTCGAGAACTTGGCTCGTCGTCTGGCAGCGCTCTATCCGCAGGAAACGATTACCGCGGCGGTGATTGACGCAGAATTGGCACACCCCGCGCTTCCAATCGGCGGCGAAGAGGGGGCTGACGAGGAAAGTCTCAGTGGCGCCGTCGAACGGCATCTCGCAGCATATTTCGCTGAATTTGACGACGGTCTGCCGCCAGCCGGGCTGTATCATCGTATCCTGCGTGAGGTGGAACATCCCCTGCTGACAGCGGCTTTGGCTGCAACGCGGGGCAATCAAATCCGCGCTGCAGATCTGTTGGGGGTTAACCGCAACACCTTGCGCAAGAAAATCCGCGATCTGGATATTCAGGTCTTCCGCGGCGGCAACTAGCGCGCCTTAAATCGAATTTGCGTCTAACCGCCGCGGATTTGTCGCAATTCGGCAACATTGTTGTATAAAAGCATCAGTGCCAAAGCGGCCGTTTAGCCCCTTTGGTGCGCTTGCCTAACCAGGCAGCTAGTCCCCGAAGTTATCAGCCGCCCAGGGGTTCATGAGCGTCGAACAGGCCGCCACCGCCGACACTTCGCTTGCCGTTCCCTCCGCCAAAAGAGGGGAAACGCGCATCCTCGGCCCGATTGCGGTCGGGCTCGCCCTATTGTCCGCTTTTGCCACCTTCGTTGTTTTGGCCGACCTCACACCGATCTCGCCTACGCACTACGTCGTTGTAACCCTATTGGCGGCGAACGCAGGGACCGTGCTCCTGCTGCTCGGCATGATTGTGCGCGAAGTCTGGCAAGTCGTGCAGGCTCGCCGTAGTGGCCGCGCCGCCGCCCGCCTGCACGTCCGTATTGTTGGACTATTCTCTATCATCGCGGCGGCGCCAGCGATCATGGTCGCAATCGTAGCAAGCGTCACCTTGGACCGCGGGCTTGATCGCCTGTTTTCGACGCGTACGCGCGCGGCAATCGAAAATTCGCTCATCGTGGCCGAAGCGTATTTGCGCGACAACGCCCAGATCGTGCGATCGGACATCATGGTTGTCGCATTCGACCTCGTACGCACAAAATCGGTATTCGAGCAGGACCCTGAAAAGCTCCGGCAATTTCTGACCTTCCAGGCCTCGATGCGAGGTCTCGGTGCGGCGATCGTGATCGACAAGGACCTCAAGGTGGTGGCGCGGGCCGAGGTCAATCTCAACCAGACATTCGCATTGCCGCCGCGGGATGCGCTAGCGCATATTACCGAGAAAGAACCGCAAATCGTACTGCTGCCGGATGCGAACTACGTCGCGGCGATCATCAAACTTGCGCAGTACGATGATTATTATCTTTACCTGACGCGATTGCTTGACCCTCGCGTCGTGCCGCAATTGCAGGCGACCAGGGCAAGCGCCATCGAATATGCCGCACTGGAATCGCGACGCGCCGGCGTGCAGGTCGCATTCGCGTTAATGTACACGGTCATCGCGCTTATCGTGCTCCTTTCAGCAGTCTGGATAGGCTTCAATTTTGCCAATCGTCTTGTCGCGCCCATCCGTCGGCTGATCGGCGCCGCCAATGCCGTCTCGACTGGGAATCTCTACGTGCGTGTTCCGGTCCGCCAAGCGGAGGGCGATCTCGCCCATCTTGGTGAAACGTTCAATAGAATGACACAGGAGCTGCGCACACAACGTGATGACATCATGAATGCGCGCGACCTTATCGACAGTCGCCGACGCTTTACCGAAGCGGTACTCGCGGGCGCCAGCGCGGGCGTGATCGGCGTGGACAGCAACGGGAAGGTCAGCATTCTAAACAGGTCCGCGGAAAAGCTGATTGGACGTACAGAAAGCGATGCGCTTGGCCGGCCTTTGACGGAGGTATTGCCTGAACTTGCGGGCACCATGACAGCGGTCCAATCGGGTGCTCCCGCACAAGACCAAATCACCATCAGCCGCCATGGCCGCGAGCGCAATTTGTCCGTCCGGGTTACGAGCGAGCAATCGCGAGACGCCGATCGCGGTTACGTTGTCACGCTTGACGATATTACGGAATTGGTCACTGCCCAGCGCACATCCGCATGGGCAGATGTTGCGCGGCGTATCGCGCATGAGATCAAGAATCCGCTTACGCCCATTCAACTCTCGGCCGAACGGCTCCGCCGCAAATACGGAAAGATGATCGTAGAAGACCGCAGTGTGTTCGAACAATGCACCGACACCATTATCCGCCAGGTCGACGACATAAGGCGCATGGTCGATGAATTTTCTCATTTTGCGCGCATGCCGAAACCGGTGCTTGCGAACGAGGATGTTGCCGACGCCGTGCGCCAGACGGTGTTCATGATGCGCGTTGGGAATTCGGAAATCGATATCGATGTCCAGATTGCCGAAGATCCGATGCTGGCTCGATTTGACCGCCGGTTGATCTCACAAGCGCTCACCAACATTATAAAGAACGCTACTGAGGCAATTGCAGCGGTGCCGTCAGACGAGATCAATAAGGGTGTGATACGTGTTTACGCGGCACGTGAGGGCGACGATGTTGTGATCGACGTCATCGACAACGGTATCGGATTGCCGAAAACAAATCGCAATCGCCTGCTAGAGCCATACGTCACAACGCGAGAAAAGGGGACAGGATTAGGGCTCGCCATTGTCGGACGTATCGTAGAGGAACATGGTGGCGCGATCGAGCTGCGCGATGCCGCCGAAAAAATTGCTGATCAGCGTGGCGCCTGGGTACGCGTTCGTTTTGCGTCCACAGGCAAGGCTGAGTCAGCTGGGTCACACTCTGAAGATCGCAAGCGAGCAACCTGATGGCCGCTGAAATCTTGATCGTTGACGATGAGGCCGATATCCGCGATCTCGTGGCCGGGATCCTTCAGGATGAGGGCTATAGTACCCGCACCGCGCGTAACAGCGAGGAAGCATCGGCCGCTATCGCAACGCGGCGGCCAAATCTGGTATTTCTCGATATTTGGTTGCAGGGAAGCAAGCTGGATGGTCTGCAATTGCTTGACGCCGTGAAGCAAGAGCACACCGATCTTCCTGTTGTGATGATTTCCGGCCACGGGAACATCGAGACGGCGGTGGCCGCAATCAAACATGGCGCCTACGACTTTATCGAAAAACCGTTCAAGGCGGATAGGCTCGTCCTCGTTGCCGATCGCGCGCTGGAGAACTCACGCCTCAAACGAGAGGTTAAACAACTCAAACAGCTGGCACCTTCGCCTTCGAGCTTGATCGGTGGCTCCACAGCAATCGCGCAATTGCGCCAGGCGATCGAGCGCGTTGCGCCCACCAATAGCCGCGTGCTTGTTGTCGGGCCGTCAGGCGCGGGCAAGGAGCTTGCCGCGCGAACGCTTCATCAATTGTCTGGTCGCGCGAACGGACCGTTCGTCGTTATCAATGCGGCGGCTATCACACCGGAGCGCATGGAAATCGAATTATTCGGCGTCGACCAATCCAATGGTTCGGAGGGACGCAAACCTGGTGCACTGGAAGACGCGCACAGTGGCACGCTGTTTATTGACGACATCGCGGATATGCCGCGTGAGACACAAAATAAGATCCTGCGTGTGCTTGTCGATCAAACATTTCAGCGCGTCGGTGGCAGCGCCAAGATCGCAGTGGATGTGCGCATCGTGTCCTCGACCGCGCGTAACCTGGAAGTGTTGATCGCCGAAGGCAAGTTTCGCGAGGATCTCTACCACCGACTTGCAGTCGTGCCGATTAGAGTTCCACCTTTGGCCGAACGGCGCGAGGACATCCCCAGTCTTGTCGACTATTTCATGGACCAAATTTCGATGGCCACGGGACTGCCGAAACGACGCATCGGCGAGGACGCCATGGCAATTCTGCAGTCGCACAATTGGCCGGGAAATGTGCGCCAGCTAAGGAACAATATCGAACGGCTGATGATTTTTGCAGGAGGCGATCCGGAAGCGGTGATGAATGCCAGCATGTTGCCGCCCGACGTTGGTTCGATGGTGCCGAACATGCCGAATGGGAACGGTGGGGAACACTTGATGGGCTTGCCATTGCGGGATGCCCGCGAAGTATTTGAACGCGAATACCTGGTGGCCCAGATCAGCCGCTTCGGCGGCAATATCTCCCGGACCGCGGAATTCGTTGGCATGGAGCGCTCGGCCCTCCATCGCAAGCTCAAAGCGCTTGGGATCGATTGAGCATCCATGTCGCGCATCGCTTACGTCAATGGCCGCTATTTGCCGCGGGATGCCGCTGCGGTGGCAGTCGAGGATCGTGGCTATCAGTTTGCTGACGGCATCTATGAAGTGTGCGAGGTAAGGGGAGGTCGGCTCGTTGATGAGCGCCGGCACATGGCGCGTCTCAATCGTTCGCTTAGTGAATTGCGAATCGCGCAACCGATGTCGTTTGCCGCACTGGCAATTGTACTGCGCGAAACGATCCGGCGAAACCGCGTTCGCGACGGTATTGTCTACGTTCAGGTGACCCGCGGTGTCGCGCGACGAGATTTTTCGTTTCCTACTCCGCAAACAAAACCGTCTTTGGTCGTTACCGCCCGCAGCAACGATCTCGAACGTCTTGAGCTGACTGCAGCGCAAGGCATCTCGGTTGTCACAGTTCCCGACATTCGTTGGGGCCGGGTGGACATCAAATCAGTAGCACTGCTGCCGAACGTACTGGCTAAGCAAGCAGCACGCGAGCAAGGCGCGCGGGAAGCCTGGTTTGTCGACAAACAAGGACGCGTTACAGAAGGCGCCTCCTCGAATGTATGGATCGTAAGCCGCGACGGTACATTGATCACCCGTCAAATTGGCAACGACATTTTGTCCGGCATCACACGTTCGGTTGTGATCGACGTCGTCAGAGCACAGGGGCTCACGCTCGAGGAGCGCTCCTTCACCGTCGAGGAAGCTTATGCCGCCCGCGAAGCGTTCATCACATCTGCAAGTCAGATTGTACTTCCTGTCGTGAGCATTGACGGTCGTCCAGTCGGTAACGGCGCGCCCGGTTTGGTAGCCTCGGCCTTGCGGCGCGATTACCACCGGTATGCCGAAGTTAGCGAGCAGGCCTAGCTTGCGGCCGCATACGGACGCCTGCGACAGACAACAGGTTCGGCAAAAGCCAAAAAAGCCGTGTTATTTCAGTATCTTGACACGCCTTCTATGAAGTTTTGCTTGCGCCTGACAAGCACCTAACATCTAATAGCGATCCCGGGCCTCGCATTGCTTCGCGAGGGGCGAAGCGGCGCATGCTCTGCAACAGGCATGCGGACGGACTTGGGCAAATAAGGTCTCGCGCACCAGACGCGAGCATAAAATGGAAAAACGGCCATGGCAGCCGATCGTGCGCAAAATCTGCAAGACACTTTTCTCAATCACGTCCGGAAAAGCAAAATACCGCTCACGATCTTTCTCGTGAACGGTGTGAAATTACAGGGCGTTGTGACTTGGTTTGATAATTTCTGCGTGCTGCTGCGACGGGACGGGCATTCGCAGCTCGTTTACAAGCATGCGATCTCGACCATCATGCCGGGTCATCCGATACAGCTCTTCGAGGGCGGCGAAGAGCCACCGGCGGGAGACAAAGCTTAGTTGGAAGTACGCCCTCGCGATCAGCGCGCCGATTTTCTGAGCCCCACTACATCGGGTCTTGAGACCGGCCGGGCAATTGTCATTGAGCCGTGGGTCAAGAACCTGGCCCGTAAACCAAGCGCGCACACGCAATCGAGTGGCCGCACGCCGGAAGCTCGGCTTACGGAAGCAATCGGGCTCGCCCGCGCGATCGACCTGACGGTCGTTCAGGGCGGACTAGTCACGCTCAATGCGGTCCGCCCGGCGACCTACATAGGCAAAGGAAAAGTTGACGAAATCGCCGGCCTTGCCAAGAGCCTCTCGGCATCTGTGGTGGTAATGGATTGTCCCGTTTCGCCCGTGCAGCAGCGAAATCTCGAAAAATCCTGGAATGTGAAGGTCATTGATCGCACGGGGTTAATTCTGGAGATATTTGGCCGTCGTGCACGCACGCGCGAGGGCGCGTTACAGGTCGAGCACGCGCATCTCACCTATCAAAAGAGCCGCCTGGTCCGCTCATGGACCCACCTGGAGCGTCAACGCGGTGGCTTTGGCTTTCTCGGTGGGCCAGGCGAAACCCAAATTGAAGCGGATCGCCGGGTAATTGAAGAACGGATCGCCCGCATCGAAGGAGAGCTCGATAAAGTCAAGCGGACGCGTAAGTTGCATCGCGATAGTCGAAAGCGCGTGCCTTATCCGATTGTAGCGCTGGTCGGCTATACCAATGCCGGAAAATCTACGTTGTTTAACCGCATGACCGCCGCGCGCGTGCTGTCGGCGGACATGCTGTTTGCCACCCTTGATCCGACATTGCGTGCGACTGAACTGCCGCACGGCGCCAAGGCCATTCTTTCGGATACGGTTGGATTTATCTCGGACCTTCCTACGATGCTGGTTGCCGCTTTCCGCGCGACCCTGGAAGAGGTGATCGAAGCGGATGTAATTTTGCATGTCCGCGACATGTCGCACGACGATTCTGAGGCACAATCTCACGACGTGAGAAAGGTACTCGCCGAACTCAGCATCGAGGCGAACGACCCACGTGTGGTTGAAGTTTGGAACAAAATTGATCTGTTGAGCTCGGACAATCGTACGTGCATTTTCAACCTAGCCGAGCGGCAACAAGATCGACGCCATCCAGTTCTTGTGTCAGCATTAAGCGGGGAAGGGATCAATAATCTGCTCGTCGCAATAGAATCCCGCCTTGGTGAGAAGCGGAAGATTCTTCACCTGTCGATTGATGTTTCGGACGGCGCAGGTTTGAGCTGGCTATATCGCCACGCAGAAGTCTTGTCGCGCGAAATGAAAGAGGACGGACGTTTGGAACTGAGCGTGCGAGCAGATCTGAAAAACGCGGAAATGGTGAAACACAAGTACCCCGGAGCGACGGACGTCACGCCGCAAACCTAGGTCAGTACAAGGGGGCAGGGAACAATGGCAAACACAGTATCGGATCGCGACGTCAGGCGCGTCGTAATCGCGAGCCTGATCGGAGCCACCATCGAATGGTATGACTTTTTTTTGTACGGCACGGTCGCCGGCATTGTTTTCAACAAACTGTTCTTCCCTGTCCAAGACCCGCTGATTTCAATTCTGCTTGCATACACCACCTTTGCCGTTGGGTTCGTCGCGCGCCCATTGGGCGGCGTCTTGTTTGGCCACTTCGGCGACCGTGTCGGCCGCAAAAGCATGCTTATTCTGACTCTGATGATTATGGGCGTCGCGACCGTACTTATCGGTCTGCTGCCGAGCTATCAGCAAATTGGCATCGCAGCGCCGATCATTCTCCTCGTGTTGCGCGTATTGCAGGGCATTGGTCTTGGCGGCGAATGGGGAGGGGCGGTACTTATGACTTATGAGTACGCCACCGAAGACAAACGCGGGCTGTTTGCGAGCTTGCCGCAGATCGGCCTCTCGATCGGTCTTTGCCTTTCGGCCGGTGTCGTAGCGATTGCGTCAAGCCTGCCAGAACAACAATTTCTCGCTTGGGGTTGGCGTGTCGGATTTGTGGCCAGCATCATTCTGGTGATTGTTGGACTGTACATCCGCTTGCGCATTATGGAGACGCCGGAATTCACCAAACTCAAGGCGCAACGGCGTGAGGTTGCGATCCCCTTCGTCAGCATGATCCGCGAATACCCGCGCAATGTCCTGCTGGGCATGGGGGCACGCTACATTGACGGCGTGTTCTTCAACGTGTTCGCGGTGTTCAGCATCTCCTACATTGTCAATACGCTGCATTTGTCGCGCACGACCGCTTTGTGGGCCGTATGCAGCTCCGCCTTTGTGATGATCTTCTTTATCCCGTTGTTTGGACGGCTTTCCGACAAATGGGGCCGGGGGAAAACCTACGCCATTGGTTCGATCCTGCTCGCCATTTCGACCTATCCGGCTTTCTGGGCCATGAGCAGTGGCAATGTCGTTGCGATATTCGCCGCGTTAATTATCCCGTTCGGTATCATCTACGCGATGTGTTACGGGCCGGAAGCCGCGCTGTTCTGTGATCTGTTTGATCCACGCGTGCGCTACACCGGCATTTCGTTCGTCTATCAATTCTCCGGTATCTTCTCGAGCGGCATCACGCCGATTGTCGCAACTTACCTGATTGCGGCGAACGGTAATCAGCCTTGGTATCTTTGTGGTTATGTCGTTTTTGCCGCATTGGTGAGCGCGGCGTCAGCGGCGGCAATTCGCGGCACCATGGCAAGTCCGGCCCGGATGCCGCCCGCGGCGGCAAAGCGCGCGGCCGCTTAATAGAGCCGCGGTGTTTAACCACGAGCGGAGGCAACCTTTTCGGCTGCCTTCGCCTCATTCCACAACTCATCCATTTCGGCGAGGCTTGAATCGTTTGGCGTCTTTCCGCGCGCAGCCAAGGCACGCTCGATTGCAGCAAAGCGGCGTTCGAACTTCAGGTTTGCCTCTCGCAGCACACCTTCGGGGTCGGTACGCAGATGCCGCGCCAGATTGACCACCGCGAACAACAGATCACCAACTTCCGCAGCCACATTGCCAAACTCCCCATGGTCAAGCTCCGCCTCGATCTCGTCTGCTTCTTCGCGGATTTTGGCGAGCACCGCCCGCGGATCATTCCAATCGAACCCGACACGCCCGGCTTTATCCTGAAGCTTCAACGCGCGGGTTAATGCGGGCAGGGCAACCGGCACGCCGGCAAGAGCCCCGGCTGGCGCCGCCTCGCCGCGTGATGCTCTTTCCTCGGCTTTGATCCGTGCCCACAAGCCCTCGACCGCCTTGGCGGTTTTGCCATCCGCGTCGGCAAAGACGTGTGGATGACGGCGGATCAGTTTTGCGGTGATTGTCTCTACGACGTCAGCAAAATCAAAAGCGCCTTGTTCTTCGGCCATCCGGGCATGGAAGGCCACCTGCAGCAACAGATCGCCGAGTTCATCCTTGAGACCGGCAAGATCATTGCGAACGATGGCGTCGGCAACCTCGTAGGCTTCCTCCAGGGTATACGGAGCAATCGAGCGGAAATTCTGCTCAAGATCCCACGGGCATCCGCTTCCCGGCGTGCGCAGCGCGGCCATGAGCTCGATTAGACGTGAGATGTCACGGGACGGGGTCAAAGAGGGCCTGGCGTTTGAATTGGCGGGACACGTAATCGTATCAAAGCGGGCGCCTCGCAGCGACTTCATCCATGATTCGCATAAGACATATTATGGAATATATCCATGTGATCCAAAGGCAGTCAGGGCTCCATAGTCAGGCGTCAGATTCGATAAAATACGAGATTTCAAAGAATTGAAGCTGGTCATGTCACCGGCACATTAAGTCTCCGTGAAGGTCATCCCATCGTATGCTGGCTCGACCGAAGTCGGCAGATGCGCACGCAGCTCCGCGTAGTCCATATCGCTGTGGAGATTTGTGAGGATCGCGCGTTTCGGTTTGATGCGGGCAATCCACTCCAAGGCTTCGTCGAGATTGAAATGGCTCGGATGCGGCGCTTTGCGTAACGCGTCCACGATCCACACGTCTAAACCCGCAAGCGCAACGATGCTTTCAGGTGGCAGGCTCTTGATATCGGCCGAATAGGCAACGTTGCCAAACCGGAAGCCGAGCGAGGGGATATCACCATGATTCTGGAGGACCGGAAGCGCCGCAATAGGGCCGCCCTGCCCGTCGATTGCAACCTTCCGTCCCGCCACAAGCCGCTTTTCGACGGCAATCGGTGGATATTCGCTGCCGCTCGGCGTTACGAAGCAATAGCCGAAACGGGATAGCATGGCCTGGGACGTCAACTCATCGACGTAGACCTCCAGGCGGCGACGTTTGTGGACGAAAAGAGGCCGCAAATCGTCGATGCCATGGGTATGGTCGGCATGCTCATGGGTGATGAGCACGCCATCCAGCCAATCCACCTCGGCGTCCAAAAGCTGCATGCGCAGATCGGGTGAGCAGTCAACAAGGGCTCGCGTTCGGCGCGCCTGCCCAACGCTGCGTTCGACCAGAAGCGAGCAACGCCGCCGCCGATTTTTCGGGTTGTTCGGATCGCAGGTACCCCAGCCAAGTGCCACTCGCGGCACGCCCATCGATGAGCCACAGCCGAGAATAGTAAAGGTTAAACTCATGCGGCATCCGTCAGAACGCGAGGCACTTTATTGAACAAGCGAAAAAAGTTTTCCGTGGTCTGCTGATTGATCTCTTCAGCAGAAATGCCGCGCGATTCACCTAAAACTTTAGCGGTTTCGACCACGTAGGCAGGTTCATTGCGCTTGCCGCGGTACGGTAGCGGCGCGAGATAGGGCGCATCGGTCTCGACCAGAATGCGATTGGCGGGAAGCTCCATCGCAATGTCGCGTAACGCATGAGAATTCTTGAAAGTCAGAATCCCGGTGAACGATACATAGTGTCCCAGCTCGACGGCGGTAAAGGCGAGGTCGCGCCCGCCTGTGAAACAATGCAGCACGGCCGTGAAGGCCCCCTTCCCGCTTTCTTCGCGCAAAACCTGAGCCATATCCGCGTCGCAATCGCGCGAGTGAATAACCAGCGGCAATCCGGTTTCGCGCGCCGCCGCGATATGTTGGCAAAAGCTTTGCATCTGTGCATCGCGTGGGCTGTTGTTACGAAAATAATCCAGTCCGGCTTCGCCGATAGCAACTACTTTTGGATGTTTCGAAATGGCGATCAGCTTTTCCGCGTCAACGTCCGCCTCCTCGTGCGAATAGTGCGGATGGGTTCCGACAGAGCAAAAAACGTCGGGAAATCGCTCGGAAATTTCCAGAACCTGTGCATGTCTGTTTACGCGGGTTGAAATCGTCACAATGCGGCCAATGCCAGCCGTGCGAGCACGCGCCACGATCGCCTCAAGTTCCGTGGAAAAATCTGGAAAATCCAGATGGCAATGACTGTCAACCAGCATGGGCCAGTAGCAACTTCTTTGGACGCAAAAGCAGAGTGTGACCAACCGTTGTTAGCGACTGGTCAACGGGATGGTCAAGCACCCCGGAACCTAAACGGCCCCTCTGATTTGTCCGTATTCCAGAGGAAAGGAAAAAGCCCATGCTGAAAAAACTAGCTCTCGCCAGCACTGCCATTGCGCTTCTTATGTCGACGGCCAGCGCTGACTATTACATCGTCCAGGAGAAGGCCACCAAGAAGTGCAAGGTTGTTGAAACACGGCCGACCGAAACAACCTGGATCCAGATTGGTCCAGCCGCCTTCAAGACCCAGAACGACGCAGAAAAGCAGATCAAAACAGTGTGCGTGGAGAAATAGCTCAAGATAGTTACACGCGGTGAATGTAACGGGCGCGATCGACGCTGACGAAGTGGCGGTCGCGTCCGTGCGTTTAATGTCCGGAACCAAGCAAAATATGACGCGTTACCGGGCAACGGGGGTTAACAGGAGGATACCCCAATGAGAACACTTGGCTTGGCTTTCGCGGCTGGCGCGTTATTGGTCGCGACGCAAGCAAATGCAGGAAGTTTTCCGATTAATTCCGGACTAACTCGGACCGACGGCGGTCTCGTGGGCCACGTCGCTGTGCGTGTTTATGTTCACGAGGGCCATCGTTATTGCTTCTCCTTCAACGGCTGGCATGGCCCGGGCTGGTACCGCTGCGGTTTTGCCTTTCGTCGCGGAGTTGGCTGGGGCGGAGTTTATGGCTGGAATGACTGGAGCTATGGCCCCTATGAACGTCGTTTCGGTGGCCGCCATCACCACGGCGAACGGATCGGCGTCGAAACCGGTTCAGGCCACATTAATGGCCGTATAGAGGGCCGGACCAACGGCCGTGTTGAGATGCGCACGCGGTCCAGCACCGAACGAAACACGCGGTCCAGCACCGAAAGAAACATGGACACGCGCTCGCGATCCACGACCGGAAGCGGTGTGACCGGTAGTGCTCCAAAGGCTGATGTTCAGTCGGAAGGTGCCGCGAAGGGCCTTGGCGGTCCGACCGGCGAAGGCGCAAGCGTTCGCGGTGGCGGAAACGTTGGCGGCGGCGGCAGCGAGGGCGCGAAGCACCAATAGTCCCGTGACCTAAAAGAATGGCGCGTGCGGGAACCCGCGCACGCCATTCCATTCGGCTCAGCTGTTATCTTCCGCTTCGACATACCGCGGGAAAACCGGTGACGGCGCTGGCAAGCTAACGCCCCCCGTGATCCGCGCTCCCGGGTAAAGCGTATCGAAACTGCGCTGTGCCTCTTTGATTGCTAGGAGATCAAGCAGTTTGGACGCCGAGGCCGGCACGAAAGGTTGGGCCAGGATCCCGACCTGCCGCAGCACCTCGGCGGTGACGTACAGAATCGTGCCTTGGCGCCCGGGATCGGTTTTCGCCAGCGCCCATGGCGCCTCCGACGCAAAATACCGGTTGGCGTCAGCCACCACAGCCCAAATGCAATTGAGCACCTGGTGCAGCTGCTGCGTTTTCATGTGCTCGCGCGCTATTCCGATCATGGCATCCGCCGCAGCAAGGATGGTCTTGTCGGTCTCGCTGAAAGTCTGCGGCTCTGGCAGCTTTCCTCCGAAAGCCTTGCCGATCATCGACAAGGAGCGCTGCGCCAAATTGCCAAGATCATTCGCAAGGTCGGCGTTGATGCGGTTGACGATTGCCTCGTGGCTATAATTCCCGTCCTGACCGAACGGAACTTCGCGCAAGAAAAAGTAACGAAATTGATCGACACCGTAGGTGTCGGCCATCGTAAATGGATCGACCACATTGCCGACCGATTTCGACATCTTCTCGCCGCGGTTAAATAAAAAGCCGTGCGAAAAGATTCGTTGTGGCACATCGATGCCCGCAGACATCAAGAATGCCGGCCAATAGACCGCATGGAAACGAACGATATCCTTGCCGATGACATGCAGAGATGCCGGCCAATAGCGTTTGAATTTCGCGCTTTCGGTATCCGGGAACCCGACGCCGGTAATATAATTTGTGAGCGCATCGACCCACACGTACATGATGTGGCCGTCAGTGCCAGGGACGCGAATGCCCCAGTCGAACGTGGTGCGGGAGATCGACAGATCCTGCAAGCCACCCCGCACAAAACTAGCGACCTCGTTCAGCCTCTCCTTTGGCAAAACGAAATTCGGTTTCGCGTAAAGATCAAGCAGCTTTTTCTCATAGGCGGAGAGCTTGAAGAAATAGCTCGCCTCCTCCACCCATTCGACCGGCGTTCCGGTCTTGGCCGCGACACGTACTTTTTGTTCGTTGAGATGCGTTTCGTTTTCCGCGTAGTAGGCCTCATCGCGCACGGAGTACCAACCGGCATATTTGCCGAGATAGATGTCGCCATTTTGCTCCATCCGTTGCCAGATCGCTTCGGACGACCGGTGATGGCGCTCTTCGGTGGTGTGGATGAAATCATCGTTCGAGCAATTCATCCGCTTCACCATCGCCTCGAAGCGCGGCACGTTGCGATCGAGCAATTGTCGTGGTGTCAGCCCCTCTTTCACGGCCGTCTGCTGGATCTTCTGGCCATGCTCGTCGGTGCCGGTCAAAAAATAAACGTCGTAGCCGTCGAGCCGCATAAAGCGGGCAATGGCATCGGTGGCAATCGCTTCATAGGCGTGCCCGATGTGTGGCGGCCCGTTGGGGTAAGAGATCGCAGTCGTGATGTAAAAGGGCGTCTTGGCCGGCATTTCGGATATTCGTTCAAGGATGTTGGGCCGGGCAAAACCCTGCCAATATTGTTCTGGCTTAGGTATCAACCGCGGACGCCCGGAGCAAGCGACTGGCGTGTCCAGTTACGGGCCTAAGGAAAGTTGATTGCCGCTGGTCTTGGCCTCTCGTACAAATTCGCATGACATCAAACGATTCTCGCCGATATTCTCGAATCCTGGCCGGTGCGGCACTCATCGGCAGCCTGACGTGCGCGTTGCCGGCTCTTGCCGTCCCCATGCGATGTAGCGGCGAACAAATGCAATGCATTGCGAGCTGTAAAAAGAACCCTGATCGGTCGACACTGTCGATCTGCCTGACCAATTGCGGCGCACGTCAGTCGCTATGCAAAAAGAGCGGGTGCTGGGACAACGGCACCCAAAGGTATTGCGGCCTTTTGAAACAATAGCTGTTCGCAGATGTGGTCCGCACGGAAAAACGCGTGATTCGGGGCCTCCGGCCGCAAAAAGGCCGCCCGCCTTTACGAATTGCTAAACCCGCATCGCGTACACTCTGAAAAGACGTTAACAATTCAGCAATTGCCAATCCGTGGCCAACCAGAACGGTTTTCCAGGGCTCATGGGCGCTCCCCTCGAACTCATCCACGAGCTCGATAGCTCGATTTCGCACAGCACGGACCAGCGTCGTTCGGCCATGCTGCGCCACCTCACCGATTTGTTTCTGGTCGGGTCGGATCAATATTCCGAAGAAGAAGTCGATTTGATCGACGATGTCTTTGTCCGGCTGGTGGGCACCATCGAGCAGTCAGCGCGCGCACTGCTTGCGATCCGCATCGGCCCGGTGGCTATCGCCCCGCCCAAAATCCTACGCGTGCTTGCGTGCGATGACGCGATCGAGGTCGCCTCCCCGGTCCTGACTCAGGCGGTACGCCTCGACGTCGAAACTCTGGTGGAGTGTGCACGCACCAAAACTCAAGAACATCTTCTCGCCATATCGCGCCGCAAGACATTACCCGAGGCATTGACCGATGTTCTCGTGGAGCGCGGCGACCAACAGGTCGTGCTAAGCACGGCAAAAAATGCGGGCGCCAGGTTCTCCGGTAAAGGCTTTGACACGCTCGTTAAGCGATCTCACGGCGACGACGCGTTGACATCTTGCGTTGGAATGCGGGCGGATTTGCCCCCGCAAATACTCGAGCAATTGCTCAACGCCGCGTCTGAAAAAGTACGCAAGACGCTTGTCGCGGAACGTGAATACGCAAAGGCCGACATCGAACGGGCGATCGATGAGATCGCCGGGCGCATCCAGACCGGCGCAGCAACGCAGCCCCTCGGTTACGCAGCAGCGCTGGTCCTTGTTGAGTCGATGTATGAGGCGGGTCAGCTCACCACTGCAAAATTACAGGAATTTGCCGTAACCGGACGCTTCGAAGAGATGGTTGCGTCGTTGTCGGTGATGTCCAACGTTCCAACGGCGGTGATTGAACAAAACATGCGCGACACCCGTACGGAATCGTTGCTGGTCTTGTCCAGGGCCATTGGATTGTCGTGGGAGACCACCCGTAGCATCATGATGCTGGCGGCAAAACGCTATCGCCGCTCCACGACTGGAATTGACCAGGCCATGCCGTCATTTTTCCGGCTCCGCCAATCAACGGCACAGCAAATTCTCGACTTTCACCGTATGCCGTCATCGCGGCCGGCGCGCAGGCACTAGGCGCGCGGCAAACCATCAGGCTGAAATATTGAGAAGCGCCGCGCTCGTCTGGGCATCGGCGCGGATGACCTGCGCATTGGCGGCAAACGTGTAGCGGGCGATCAACAACTGTACGAATTCATTGGCGAGATCGACATTGGGGCGTGCGACCATGCCTTTGGAATCGGCGAAGGCCGCTGCCGGGTCATATGATGAAACGGTCGCCGGCGAAATCGCTGTCACGGTTGCGGTAGTTCCACCGCCAGCAAGATCGGTCTGAGTAACGCGCAACGCCGAGTAGGCCGCCGGAAAATTCTCCGGATTTGGCGTGTCCGGCAGCGGGCCGTCGGAAAGCGCATTGGCGATATTGCTTGCTGCCACCCGCAAACGCAGGCTGGCGACGTTTAATCCGGACACGGCGATCGCGCTCGCAATACTCATGGTCTTTCGTGATAGCTATGGAACCGGAAGGCTTTGTTTCGCACTTCTGTAAAATTAGACCGATTGCCAGCGCACATTGTGGGCTGCGCGGTGGGCGGCCCGATTTTCGACTTATGGCTCGCGCGCGTAGCGCTTGTCGTGGTAAATTTTAATCAACCAAAATCAAGTCGGAGGAATGCGCCATGGCGACCAGCCTGAATCGGGTCAAGGTTGCGCCCAAAGGTATGGGCCTCAATGATTTCGTTGCCATGCAGGAGGGCTTCTTTGCGGCCGAAGGCCTCGACGTCGGATTCGATTGGAAAACCTTCCGCGGCACACAATCGAGCTGGAAGGGACTCGACTATTTCCACCGGCCGCAGGATCGCCCCTACACCGAAGACAAGCAGGACGTCGTTCAGGGCGCCTGTGTCTGGGGCACGATCTGCAATGCCAGCGCCGGCATGGGCCGCGTCGTCACTCAGGGCTATGGCGATTTACCCTGGGCGATCTTCGTGCGCCAGGATTCGAAAATCCGACGGCCGGAGGATCTTAAAGATGTGCCGGTCTCTGTCGGCATGCGGGCCGGCAGCCACTTCAATGTGCCTTACCGGTTGGAAAAATTTCTGCCGCTCGAGAACATCAAGACGGTCAATACGGGCGGCTTCGGTGCACGATTGAAAGCCTTACTCGATGGCGAGGTTGAAGCTGCAAGCCTCTTGCCGCCGCAGATCGCTATGGCCGAACAATTGGGCTTGCGTAAAATCATAGAAGACCGTTTCAAGACCCTCTGGTGGGTGCCGGACAACGCAACGCCGGAAGTCGTGCATGGCTATATGCGCGCGCTTAATCGTGCCGAACAGGCAATGGATGCTGACCTGCCGAAATACCTCCCGCTGTGGAAACTGGCGGTCCCGGCGGAATTCGAGAATTTCCATCCGTGGGATTTCAGCAAATTCGGCCGTGGCGAGCGCTTCGTCGACAAGCCCCTGCCACGCGAGGAATTTGACGAAGTTTTCGCACAGGTCGAACGTTGGGGTCTCGACCAGTACCTCCGCGATCGCAGCCCCGAGACCTTGTCCTATTGAGTCCAAGTGAAAGCGCGCGGCATGACCGCGCGCTGTCCGTTCAGCTCTTCATCGGCGGGTAGTCGCGCGAGAACACTGGCTGAGCCAGGAACTTGGTCGGGTCCATGATCCAGAACTGGCTCACCTTGTGATAGGTCTTGATAGTCTTATTGACCATCTTGTCACCCTGCTTCTCGGCTCGCCTTACGTAAACGTCGATCACCACATTGCCGTGATCGTCAAAACTGATTGGGCCGCGTGGAGTATCTGCCAGGGTGACTGAACGGACCGCCTTGACGAACTCATCGGGGTTGTCGGATTTGCCGCCGGTTTTGCCAAGCGCTGCTTCAATAACTTGACCGTCGATGTAGAAGCAGGCCGCGTAGTGCCCGATGCGCACGTCGGCGCCGTAATTTTTACGCATAGCCGCGATGAAGCGCTTGTTGGCCTCGCTGTCGATGTCGAGTGAATACGGGTTTGTATTGATCAGTCCCTGCACCTCATCGCCATAGGCGCCGATGATGGTGTCGTCGGCGGTAGTCGAACCGCCGATCAACTGCTGCTTTATGCCGAGACCTTTGGCTTGTTTGACGAACTTTATCGGATTTGACCCAGCCAGTCCGACGCATACGGCATCGCATTCCGGGATTTGCGCCACATACGGTGCGTAGTCGGCCGTGTTGAGCGGGGACCAGAGTTTCTTCAGGACCTGGCCGCCCTTCTCTTCGAGCACCCGCTGGAAACCACCGATCTGCTCGTAACCGAATGCAAAATCATCCGCGATGGTGCTTGCGGTTTTCAGTTTCATTTCCGTATGGAGATAATCCGCCAGCGGATACAGACATTGGGCCGATGTGTATGACGTGCGCGTAAGATATGGGTTGCCCTTGCGTTGGGTAACGTCCTCGGCACCGGCAAAAGCAAGCGTCGGCATCTTGGCCTGTGCAAAATAATCAAGGGTTGCGAGAAGTTCGAAAGCCGCGAACGGGCCAAGCACAACGTTGACCTTGTCGCGCTCGACGAGTTCCTGCGCCTTTGTCTTTGCGCCGGCAGGCGAACCGCCCGTATCGGCGACGAGCAGCTCGATCTTTCGCCCGGAGAGCGTGAAATTCCTGTCCTTGAGAAACGACGTGATGCCTTCCTCGGCATGCTGCCCCCCGGCGGCGAGCGGTCCGGTCTTGACGGTCAGGAGCCCGACCTTCATCGGCGCATTCTGCGCGATCGCCGGCATCGGAAACGCGGCGGCGCCCGCGGCGGACGCCGAACCGGCAAGAAATTGACGACGATTGGTCCGTAAGGTCATGCCATCCTCCCCAGGCTTCGGCCATTCTGTTGTGGCCGGATATGGACGCGAGCGGTGCAAATTCAATCACAACGGGCGGCCCAAGCGAACCCCCGACTTGCCCACTGGGCCCAACCAATTTGCTTAGTTGCGCGCGGCGTCCGCCAGCGCCCCGAAGACCGCAAAGACCAACGGCTTTCGCTCGAGATTATAGATCTCGGCGTCGCGAGCAGCGCGATTGACTTTTTCCCAGGTCTCCGCCACCCGCATTGTCTGGGCCTTGCCTTGTATCCCCTCGTTCAATCGCGTCGACAGCCAGCCATTGACCAGATCCATGAAGGCTTCAAGCGTTTTTGGGTCGCTCCCGCCAATCGCCTCGCCAAGAGCATGAAGTGCCCGGGGATCTGGATCCGGCAGCTGCGCGAACAGTTCGAGGACCCGTTGCCGCAGCGCGAGCGCGGGTCCATCCAATAATCGGAGCGCGCGTCCCACACTGCCCTCGGCCAGCCCGGCGGCGTTGTGAATTTCGGCATCGTCTGCATTGCGGGCGGTGGCTGCGGCCAGCGCCTGGGTGACGTCACCTGCCTTAAGGGGCCGCAGCAGCAGTCGGCGGCATCGCGATCTTATGGTCGGCAATTCGCGGCCTGGTGCATGGCTGATAAGGAGCAGCAGAGACCGTTGCGGCGGCTCCTCGAGCACCTTCAAAAGCGCATTGGCACCCTCGCGCTGAAGATCGTCGATCGCATCGACGATGGCGATGCGCCAGCCGCCCTCGCCTGCTGTGGAGCCAAAGAACGGTACCGTCCGCCGCACGTCATCAACCCGGATGACTGTGTAAAGCTTCCCGGTTTGCTCGTTGATGGTCCGCTCCAGCACCAGAAGGTCGCCTTGGGCCTGCACAGCGATGCGGCGCGCAGCCGGATGTTCCCCATCAACCGACAGCGAAGCAGCCTTCTGCACCTCGTCGGCCAGCGGGTCGGGATGTGCAAGTATGAAGCGAGCCAGACGAAATGCGAGCGTCGCCTTCCCGATGCCAGGCGGCCCTCCAATCAGCCATGCATGAGGAATACGGCCGCCTTTGTAGGCTTCGAGCAATGCGCGCTCGGCCTCGTCATGACCAAATAGCACCGTCGTTTCACGGGGCAGTTTCGCCACGCGTTCGTCGCTGTCGGCATTCACGGCGCGGTGGTCTCCGCTGTCCCGACCTGATCAGGGTGCAGCCGTTCCTGCACGATGGCCCAGATGCGATCGGACACAACATCGCGCGGCGCCCTTCCATCGATGACAATGCACCGCATCGGCTCTTCAGCGGCGAGCGCCCGGTAGGCCTGACGAAGCTTCTCATGAAATTCAAGCGATTCAGCTTCGAAGCGGTCAGCAACATCCGGACCACGGCGGCTCTTGGCACGCGCGAGGCCGATTTGGGCCGGAACGTCGAGAATGAACGTAAGCGCGGGAACCGCCGGGCCGACAGTGACCCGTTCCAGGCCCCGGATCAGCCGTTGATCAACGTTGCCAAGCGCGCCCTGGTAGACGCGCGTTGAATCAATGAAGCGATCGCAGATCACCCAGTGACCGTCTTTCAGACCGGGCAAGATAATGTTGCGCACATGATCGTCGCGCGCGGCCGCAAACAAGATCGCTTCGGTTTCCGCGCCGAGTGGCTTGGCAATGCCCGACAGCAAAATATGACGGATGATTTCCGCCCCGGTTGATCCGCCCGGCTCCCGGGTCAGCACAACTTCACGTCCAAGAGACTTCAAGCGCTGCGCCAATGTCGCGGCATGGGTCGACTTGCCGCTGCCTTCGCCGCCCTCGAAGGTAATGAGATGTCCGCGCAAGAAACTCTTTTCCCAGTCAGCGCCGGTTAGCGGCGTTCCCAACCATCATAGCCGCTCGGCTCCGGCACGGAACAGCGCAATTATCATTTCGGTCACAGCATCGAATGCGCGCTGGGGCATATTGCCCTTGCCGACATTTTCGGCGGCCTTTAACGGCATGGTCAGAATGAGATTGTCGTTGCGCCAGACCTTGAGGTTTCCGATCGGAGTACCTTCGGCTACTGGCGCCGGCACGGGGCCATTATAGACGATGCGAGCGATCAGCTTCTCACCCCCGGCCTTCGGCACCATGATGTGGACCTCATTATTCGCCACCAGCGACACACGCCCGTTGCTGCCACCAAAAACCCTCGCAGCACCGATGGTCTGACCTTCGGCAAACAATACCCGCTGTTCGAAATTCTTAAATCCCCACTCCAGCAATTTCTTGGCTTCGTCGGCACGTTCTTTGGGGGTGCTCACGCCGTTGACCACCACAATCAGCCGCTGCCCGTTCTGCACCGCCGAACCGACCAGGCCGTAGCCGGCCTCTTTCGTAAAGCCGGTCTTGAGGCCGTCGGCGCCGGTCATCGCACCAAGAAGCGGATTGCGGTTCTGCTGCCGAATTTTGTTCCAGGTGAAGTCCGGTTGGGCGAACAACTGATAGAAATCCGGATAGCTGCGAATGATATGACGCGCGAGCAGCCCCAATTCACGCGTAGTCACTTGCTCGCCCGGATCGGGAAGGCCGTTTGAGTTGGTAAAAACGGATTTTTCCAGTCCGATCGCGCGCGCACGCTCAGTCAGCTTCGCGGCGAATTCGCTTTCGCTCCCGGCCATTCCCTCGGCCAATATGATGCAGGCATCGTTTGCCGACTGGATAATCATTCCATGGATCAGGTCGTCGACCGGCACTTTGCTGTTGAGCACAGCAAACATGGTCGACCCGTGAGACGGCGCGCCTCCTTTTCGCCAGGCATTCTCGCTGACCATGAATTCGTCAGTCAGCTTGACACGGCCTTCTTTGATTTCATGGAACACGTATTCGGCGGTCATGAGTTTGCCGAGGCTGGCGGGAAAGATCAGCCGATCGGCATCGCGTTCGAACAGCACACTGCCGTTTTCGCCATCGATCAGGATCGCATGCGGCGCGGTGATGTTCGGTTCGTCCCGTTTCTGGGGATCCTTCTTTGGCGCATCTTTCTTCGGTACCGCGGCCGGTGCCGGTCTGTGTGCAGGTCCCGGCGCGGCGGTTGCGGCCGCACACAAGCCTCCAGCCAGCAAAGCGACTGTCAGCCATTGTCCAAATACGCGTTTCCGCATAGGCACCATCGGGACTTGTTCGCCGGCAGCGCGCATCAGCGCGCTTTGGTTTCCGGCGGACCTGTGGCGGTAAAATACGGCTCAGTAAAGGCCGCGGCCACTCATAAAAGTTCGGCCATCATAACGCGTTGGCGCATAGGCCGAAACTGGCGACGCACCCCGCGCGGCCTCCGCGGTTACTTCGTATGTGCCCGCTCCCGTTGCTCGTGGGCGACTCGCGGCCGCTAGCTCGGTTGTCGGCGCCTCCACCGGCACCTCGCGCGTCCCCTCGCCTAGCCGGTACGGTCGGTCGGGTGGCGTCGGAATTCCGGTCGACGAAAATTTCGTCATAGGACGATCATTGAAATTGACCGGAGCGAACAGTTTGTTCGAAACCACCTGCATGGACGCACTGGAGCCGCCCTCACGCAACGTGGCAATCAGCTTGCGGTCATCAGAGCCCTGCAATGGCGCACGGCCGACATACTCGACCTTCACGCGTGTAACTCCGTGGCCGTGGAATCCCAGAAGTTCGGCCGTCTTGACCGACACATCGATAAGGCGATCCCGCGCATAAGGACCCCGGTCGTTGACGCGTACAACGATGGACCGGTTATTTACGAGATTGGTGACACGCACGTAAGACGGCAGTGGTAGCGTCGGATGCGCGGCCGAGATTGAATGCATGTCAAAAACTTCGCCGTTAGCGGTGTAACGGCCATGGAAATCGTCGCCGTACCAGGACGCCATGCCAACCGCACTGTAGTTGGTATTTTCTTCAGGCGTATAAACACGTCCGGCGACCGTATAAGGCTGGCCCAGTCGATACACGCCACCACCCTTTGGCACCGGCTGGCCGGGCTCGACCACACGCGCGCTCGCAGCCACGCCATAGCGAGGGTCGATCTTGCCCGCCATCTGGCTGTTGGAGCAGGCCGCAAGCGCGAGGCAGCCGGCAATGAGCACAAGAACACGCGCCCGCCTGCCAATATTTTGGTTAGCCCCCAAGCGACCCATCCCGGATATGATCCCCGATCGGAAGCCACCAGAGTACCGCGTGGCGAGGAAGACAGAAACTGCCGATCTGCGCGCTGGTAAACAGTTGGTTCCACAACGCATTAGGCCTAGCCAAAGCCCGGCGGGCATAGCGGAGGCGTGTCTGTCTTGCAAGGTCGCAGGATTGGACGCTAGCGGCGCGAAAGCATGCTGGCGCCGCTTTTCGGACGACTTAAACCGCCAGAGACGGACGACCGCTGCAGCGCACCTTCGTAACTGATCCCGATACGAAAACCGCAGAGTCCAGGCGAGCGTGCAAAACCGCCGCGTGCTGCCGTGGAGAAATTCGAATCTGCCAGGCAAATTGTGGGTCGCCTTCAGTTCAAGACAGGCACCACCCGCGGACAAATCGACGACGTA
Organism: uncultured Alphaproteobacteria bacterium; assembly: GCA_963831275.1. GTDB lineage: Bacteria > Pseudomonadota > Alphaproteobacteria > Rhizobiales > Xanthobacteraceae > Pseudolabrys. Next base: position 119,985 of record CAWHPN010000011.1, read on the forward strand.
GCAATCGATCGGAGTAGTCTTGGGTCCGAGAATGAGTTTTCCGACCCGGGGGACCAGACCCCGTGGCATTGAACGAACCCAGCGCCGTTTATCCGACCCGCTCATGTGATAAAAACCCTGGATTTTATATAACCGGTTGATTACCGATCTCTTACGCGCGCGGCACGGGTATCCCGCTGGAATCGCGGGGTTATCAGCGAAAGGAAAGTTCCGGCGGCAAAGTTTGGAGGGGTGGCCGAGTGGTTTAAGGCACCAGTCTTGAAAACTGGCATACTCGCAAGGGTATCGTGAGTTCGAATCTCACCCCCTCCGCCAACGAAAAAAACTCTCGACGCGCTCCGCTCGCATGCAGACCGATGCAGGATACGTGGGGCAAGATTGAACGAAAATTTGGGTACGCCAGCCTCGTCGGGACTTGCGCGCTCAAGGCTACGTCACCCACAAATAACAGACGATCAGGCCGCATACGAACCAGGCTGCGCCGCTGTAGAAATTAGGTCGCAATTGTCTTGACGGAACAAGCAAGCCAACAACGCCGACCGTCATCCACGCGATTAAAATCGTTAGCCCGATTTTGACCAGCATGAATGCGCTTCCAACCTTTTCCTTCGGGAGTTGTAACGCGATTCCCGATTATTTGGGAAATGAATAGGAAATTTGAGTGGTCCAGTACCGAATGTGTAGGGTGAGTGTCGGAGCGGCAATCGAATGAACATGCGAAGAAAAAGGTTCCTCGCGGGTGCAGGTGTGGCTCTTCTGATGGCGGCGTCCGCCGCGCCTGCGTTTGCCCAGCAGAGAATTCCCATGCCGCTCTTTTCGGCGTGTACGAAGGCCGACGCCCCGGTCTTGCCAGCGCGATGGCGCGCGGTCAGTCTCATGATTCCGTTCAGCCGGCAGCAGCTCCACGTCGCGGAACTCACGTACGACAGTACGTTGCCTGCAATGCGCACGACTGTCTACGGACTCGAAAGCGGCGCGGTCGACCTCCTCATCACCGAGACGGAAACTTACGAACTCTCCGCGCCGCATGGATCCCCCGAAACCTGCACAGCACTGGGCCGCAAATTCTCACTTCCGTCTAACCGCTGGCTATCAAATGACGCCGTCTGTGTCGGCGAAACGCCACTCGGCAAAATTCCCATGCAGTGGTGGAAAACCGCGGCCTCAGACGGACGTAACAAATGGCATCTCTACAAGACCGACAACCGGCTTCCCTACCGGATGATATTGCCTGCTCCGTCAGAGGATCCGCCCGTTGTCGGCGAATTTGCGATCAGTTATTTTCCGACATTCGCGCCGCTTGACGCAACGAATTTGGCGTCCTTGCGTAGTTTGTGTCGATCAAGCACCAGGAAACCAACTGCGGCGCAGACCGCAGCTAAAACCGCACGCGAGTTGATGGAGCAACACAAGCAAGCCGACAATGCCGGCCGCATTAATGAACTGGTACCCGGTTTGAGCCGCAGGGCCTGTTCAGCGGTGAGACCGCCGCGCTGGCCGAACCAGTTCTTCACAACTGCAACTGTTTCGCCGATAAATTTCAGATGGTCGCCGTATCCGTCGGTTGTTTACTACGACTGGGAAGGACCGGCGACGCAGGTTGCGGTCATGCATCAGACCAACGCATCGCCTCCGGTGCCTGAACTCATCAGCGTCCTGCAGAAGGACCGCGGCTACTCGCTCGAGCGATTGCCAAACGGACGCGCCGTGTGCATGGCGAGCAATCCCGGTCTGGTGCGGCCGGACTGGATGACAGCAGCCGGGTGCGAGTGCAAAGGAGTCATCGACCATAATCCTGATTTTGACCCGAATGAAGTGAGCCAGATCCTCGCCTGCCCCGTGAAGGAAAAGCCAAATCGCGTCAACTGGGCCTGGTACACCACGCAAGGCCGTCCGATCCTGTTCATGGAGCCGGCCGCCTTTGGCAATGGCGTCAATATCGTCGACTATCACCTTTGGCTGCCCGGACAGAAAATGCCGCCGATCGATTTTCAACTGCCGGCCGAATGTGCGCATCCTGTCGGCACCGATGTGCCGGCGTCTGTGATGAACAGTTGCTCCGATTGTCATACGACCCCGAAATGACAGCCAGCCGCCGCGATTTCATCATTGGCTCGGCCGCCGCCTCGCTGGTGATCGGCTTTCATTTACCTTCCGCAGATGCCGCCGGTGAATTCACGCCCAATGCATTCGTGCGCATCGCCCCGGACAATTCGGTGACAGTGATCTCGAAGCACCTTGAAATGGGCCAGGGCATACATACCGGCCTGGCGACCCTTGTCGCCGAAGAACTGGATGCGGACTGGTCGCAAATCCGTGTTGAAGCCGCTCCGGCCGACGTCACGCGCTACAACAATCTGATGTGGGGCCAATTGCAAGGCACCGGCAACAGCTCATCGATCGCGAATGCCGCGGGGCAAATGCGTCAGGCGGGCGCCATCGCGCGCACGATGCTGGTGCAGGCGGCGGCCGCGGAATGGAATGTACCGGCCGGCGAGATTGTGGTGACGAAAGGCATCATGTCGCATGAACCAACCCGGCGGCGTAGCGGTTTCGGCGCGCTGGCGGCAAAGGCGGCCACAATGGTGGTGCCATGGACTGCCCCGCTGAAGCAGCCGGCATCCTTCGCCTTGATCGGGACGGATATGCCGCGCGTGGACATACCGGCCAAGACCACTGGTACGGCGCGTTATGCGTTTGATGTCCAACGCCCGCGCATGCTGACCGCGGTCATTGCAAGGCCGCCGCGCTTTGGCGCAAAGGTCAAGGCGTTCGTCGCGAACGATGCGAAAAGCATTCCCGACGTTGTCGACGTCGTAGAGGTGCCCTCCGGCGTGGCGATCCTTGCCAACAGCTTTTGGCCGGCAAAAAAAGGTCGCGATGCGCTCAAAATCGAGTGGGACGAGAGCGGCGCCGAAAAGCGCGGAAGCGCCGAGTTGCTGGCCGAATATCGGCAGATGCTGGACAGGCCGGGTCTCCCCGTACGCAAGGACGGCGACCCCGAAGCCGCAATTGCGGCGGCCGCCAAATCGTTCAGTGGCGACTATGAATTTCCCTATCTCGCGCACGCGCCGATGGAGCCGCTCAACTGTACGATTGAACTCGGCCCCGACGGTTGCGAGATCTGGTCGGGATCACAGGTTCAGACGGCTGATCAGGTGGCGGCTGCGCTCGTCACGGGTCTCAAGCCTCACCAAATCACCATTCACACAATGTTCGCCGGCGGAAGTTTCGGCCGCCGCGGCACATTCAACGCGGATCTCGTCACGGAAGCAGCTACGATCGCCAAGGCAATTGATGGTCGCGCGCCGGTCCATCTGGTGTGGACGCGAGAGGACGATATCCAGGGCGGTTCCTACCGGCCGATGGTCGTGCATCGGTTGCGCGCAGGACTGGACAATGACGGCCGCCTGGTCGGCTGGCATCATCGCATCGTCGGCCAGCCGCTATCCGGCGAGGCACTCGGCAATTCAAGTGTCGATCCGTCAACAGTGCAGGGCGCAGCCACCCTGCCCTATGCGATCGCCAATCTCGGCGTCGAAACACACGCGATGCAAGCGGGCGTCCCGGTATTGTGGTGGCGTTCGGTCGGGTCGTCTCACAATGCCTTTTCGACGGAAACATTTCTTGACGAACTGGCCGCAGCCGCGGGCAAGGACCCGCTGGCGTTTCGGCTTAGCCTGCTTGCGCAGCATCCGCGGCCCGCCGGCGTGCTCAAGCTGGCGGCCGAAAAATCCGGCTGGGGTCGTCCTCCCCGTTCAGGACGCTACCGCGGGATCGCTGTGCATGAATGGGTCGGCACGCATGTGGCGCAAGTCGCCGAGATCAGCCTCGAGCAGGACGTTCCGAAGGTCGAACGCGTGATCTGCGCGGTCGATTGCGGCGTCGCCGTCAATCCCGACATCATCAGAGCACAAATGGAGGGTGGCATCGCCTTTGGTCTCGGCGCCGCGTTGCATGACGCCATCACGCTCACAGAAGGACACATCGACCAGTCGAACTTCCACGACTACAAGCCACTGCGTTTGAGCGACATGCCGGACGTCGAGGTGCATATCGTACCATCGTCGCTGCGGCCGACGGGCGTTGGAGAGGCCGCGGTGCCGCCTATCGCACCGGCGGTCGCCAATGCGATCCGGGCTGCAACGGGAAACACCGTGCGTGTACTTCCGCTCGCGGGGCATAAATTCCGGCGAACCTGAGCCTGGCTATTCCCAGGGGAATTCAATCGGCAGAAATGGACCGCCTCTGGTACGGCATTCACGTTGACAATAGCGATCGCATTTATCGGTAAGCTTTAGGCACCGGCCTTGAGAATCTTCCTTCAGACAACCAGCCATTCCCCATGCGCAATAGGATCCGCATTCGGTCCAGCAGGCGCCCGAAGCCCAGACGGATTCCGCGCGTTTGCTGCGCGGAAACGGCAACTCCTGATCATGCGTATTGTAACGCCAGAGCCCAGCCTGTCCGTCGGCGGCGACTGCCGGAGCCGACATTGCCGCGATTCCAGCAAACAGAAGCCCTAAAAGAATGCGCTTACTCTTCATGTCCGATTCCGTGCACGGCACACGATAGCCCTGCCGCTCCTGCTTCGCCACTGACCTATCGCCGGTTGTGGGCACTTGCGGACGAGCGGGGCCCAGTTGTCAGTGTAAGAGTTGCTATTCCCGGCAATCGCCATTAGCTCCTTGGCGGAATGGTCGATACTGCCACGAAATCCGATCCAGCTGCGCCCAAGGTGAGTTTTGTCTCCCTCGGGTGCCCAAAGGCGTTGGTTGACAGCGAGCGCATCATCACGCGTTTGCGCGCCGAGGGCTACGAACTCTCGCGCCAGCATCAGGGCTCCGATCTCGTCATCGTCAATACGTGCGGATTTCTCGACAGCGCCAAGGCGGAATCACTTGCGGCGATCGGCAATGCGCTCAAAGAGAACGGTAAGGTCATCGTTACCGGCTGCATGGGGGCTGAACCGGAAAGCATTTCCTCAACCTATCCCAATGTATTGGCGATCACCGGTCCGCAACAATACGAAAGCGTTGTCGAAGCGGTGCACAGGGCATTGCCACCGAAGCACGATCCGTTCCTTGATCTCGTGCCTCCGGAAGGCATCAAGCTGACGCCGCGGCACTATGCCTACCTGAAGATTTCCGAGGGCTGCAACAATCGCTGCACGTTTTGCATCATCCCGCGGCTGCGCGGCGATCTTGTTTCGCGGCCGGCCGCAGATGTGTTGCGTGAAGCCGAAAAGCTCGTCACCGCCGGTGTCAAAGAATTGCTGGTAATTTCCCAGGATACGTCAGCCTATGGGCTGGACATCAAATACGAAGCAAGCAAATGGCGTAATCGCGAAATCCCAGCGAAATTCATTGATCTGGCGAGCGCCCTGGGCGAGCTCGATGTCTGGGTGCGCCTGCATTACGTTTATCCTTATCCGCATGTCGACGACATCATCCCGCTGATGGCCGAACGCAAAGTCCTGCCCTATCTCGACATCCCGTTCCAGCACGCGTCGCCAGAGGTCCTCAGGCGCATGCGCCGGCCGGCTGCGCAGGAGAAAACATTGGAGCGGATCGCGCGCTGGCGAGAGCAGTGCCCCGATCTGACTTTGCGGTCGACCTTTATTGTCGGCTTTCCGGGCGAAACCGACGCCGACTTCGACATCCTGCTGCAATGGCTGGAGGAAGCCTCGCTCGACCGTGTCGGTTGCTTCAAATACGAACCGGTAAAAGGCGCAGCGGCCAATGACATGGGCGCGCCGGTACCGGCCGAAATAAAAGAGCAACGCTGGCATCGCTTCATGCAAGCGCAGCAGAAAATTTCGACGCATCGCCTGAAGCGCAAGGTCGGGACGCGCCAAAAGGTTATCATCGACGAGGCCGGACCAACGGTCGCCAGGGGACGCTCGATAGCGGATGCGCCGGAGATCGATGGCGTGGTCTATGTCGCGAGCCGGCGGCCGCTTCGTATAGGCGAAATAGCGACCGTCAAGATCGAGCGCGCCGATGAATACGACTTGCACGGCGTGGCGGTGGGCTTCTAGCTCAGAGCCGGTAGAACTTCATCGCATTGTCGTGCAGGACCGCACGTTGGGCGGCCTCGGGATATTCCGCCAGCACAGTGCGATAGATACCAAAGAAATCGGCATAGCTGCCGTTCAGCTTCTCCAGCGGAAAGTTACTTCCGTAGATCGTGCGTTCGACGCCGAAGATCTGGATGACATCGCGAATGACCTGTCGCGCCTGCGGTAACGTAAGACCATTGCTGTACATTCCGAGACCGGAAATTTTCACATGCAGGTTGGAAAACGCGGCCATCGTCGTCAGGGCGGCGCGCCATTGATCGATTGCGACCTGCGTACGCGCGGTCAGCATTCCGGCATGCACCAGGATCATCCGGACGTTGGGAAACGCCTCGAGGAGCTTGGCGGCGTAACCGGCCTGCCCTGCATAAACCTGCAGCTCGAAATGCAGATCGTGTTTCTCCAACAGCGCAAATCCTCGACGGAAGTCAGGTGAGTTGCAAAAATCCGCACGAGGCGCGCCCTGCCGCACGGTTTCGTTGTCCCAATAGAGCATCTGCCTCACACCGCGCAGATTGGGGAATTGCCTTTGTGCTTTGAGTGCCGCGTCGGCGTCAGAGTCAGCAAGATCCGTATTGCAGACGATCCCGTGCGGGAACCCGTGCTTGTCGGCGACCGATTGCAGCCAGCCCGACTCATCCAGCGCGCGGCCGGGACCCCACATGGCAGTGACGTGAACCGATTTCGTCACGCCCTGCGGGTTCACGTCGTTGATGAACTCTTCGACCGGGTAATCGCGGCGAATGCCGAAATAATCTCCGAACATGCGCGGAATTGGCGGATCGGCGAGCCATGTCACGTCCTTGCGCAGCCAAATATGATGGTGCGTATCTATGGCCGGCCCGCTATAGCCCATCTTATCCTCGCTACTTCAGTTCACGCACGGTTTTGACGACCGCGTCGGTTAATGTCTTGAGCTCATCGGACGAAATCGTGAATGCCGGCGTGAGATAGACGACGCTACCAAGCGGCCGGATGAAGACGCCTTGGTCGATGAAGTGGCGGCGTATCCCGTTAAGATCGTCGATACGATCGAGTTCGACCACACCAATTGCACCTCTAACGCGCACGTCTTTCACGCGTGGTGCGTCGCGGCAGGGCGCAAGGCCCGTCTCCAGTGCGGCAGCGACATCGGCAACTTGTTGCAAACGTGGCTCGCGCTCGAACAGATCGAGCGAGGCATTTGCCGCTGCACATCCGAGCGGATTGGCCATGTAGGTCGGGCCATGCATCAACGCCTTTTTGGGATCGTCAGACCAGAAAGCGTCAAACACTCTGCCGGTCGAAACAGTCGCCGCGAGCGGCAACGTGCCCCCTGTCAGCGCCTTCGACAGCGTAATGATATCGGGCGTCACGTCCGCTTGCGTGCACGCAAACATCGTTCCTGTGCGGCCAAAGCCGGTAAATATCTCGTCCAAGATCAGGAGAATATCGTATTTGTCGGCCAGAACCCGAAGGCGGCGCAGCACATTCATCTCGTGAAATCTCATGCCCCCCGCACCCTGAACGAGGGGCTCTATAATAATTCCTGCAATCGATTTCTCGTGCTCGGTGAGAAGATTTTCGAATGCCGCCAGTGTCGCGTCATCTTCCGGCAGCGCGGTGACGTGATGTCTTGGCAAGAGACTGGCAAACGTGGCGTGTATGCCTGCCTCCGGATCGCTCACAGCCATGGCGCCGGTCGTGTCGCCATGGTAGCCGCCCGTAAACGCTATAAATTTATTGCGGCCTCGAACGCCGCGGTTGATCCAGTACTGGATTGCCATTTTCATCGCGACCTCAACCGCAACCGAGCCGGAGTCGGAAAAAAACACGCGCGTCAGATCATGCGGCAGTAATGATGAGAGCCGCGTCGCCAGCGTCTGGGCCTGTTCGTGGATGAGACCGCCGAACATCACATGCGGCATCGCCTCCAGCTGCACTTCGATCGCCTGCCGGATATGCGGGTGATTGTATCCATGGCAGGCCGTCCACCAGCTTGCGATACCGTCAATTAACTCCCGGCCGTCGGCGAGGACGATGCGCGCGCCGTGCGTGCGCACGACAGGCAATGGCGGCGACACAGTTTTCATCTGGGCATAGGGCAGCCAGATATGCTCCAGGCTTTCGGCATGCCAAGCCGGTCCCGCGCTGTTTTTCCTGCCCTCGCTCGGCATTTGAGCCTTCCCTGCCCCGGTTGTGCTAAGCATCTGGCTCGCCGCCTTGCAAGGTCACTTGATGCTGTCACTCAATCAGTTTGCACAAGACAAGCTCGATGAGCTCAAGCGCCGGCACCTGCACCGGGTGCTGACCGATACCGTTCGCGAGGATGGCATCTGGGTTGATCGAGGCGGACGCCAGTTGCTATCGTTTTCATGCAATGACTATCTGAATTTGACCCAGCACCCAGCGGTCAAACAGGCGGCAATTGCCGCGATCGAGGAATACGGCGCCGGCTCCGGCGCATCGCGGCTCGTGACCGGTAATCATCCGCTCTACGCGCAACTTGAGACGCGGCTGGCGCACTTCAAGCGCGCCGAAGCGGCGTGTGTTTTCGGATCAGGCTATCTCGCCAATACCGGCATTATTCCTGTTCTGATCGGCGAAAGCGGTCTCGTGCTGCTCGACGAGCTCTCGCACGCCTGTATCTATGCCGGTGCGCAACTGTCGCGTGGTCAGGTGATGACATTTCGCCACAATGATATCGCGCACGCGCGTGAGCTGCTCGCGGCGCACCGCGCCGGACACGACCGCGCCCTAATTGTCACCGACGGCATTTTTTCCATGGATGGCGATCTGGCGCCTCTTTCCGAACTGCTCGCGCTCGCCGGGGACTATGACGCTTGGCTGATGGCCGATGATGCGCACGGGATCGGCGTGGTCGGGGGCGGCCACGGTTCGAATTTTGCCGGCAATACGCATATACCGGTACCGCTGCAGATGGGAACTTTGTCGAAAGCAACGGGCTCGTATGGCGGTTATCTCTGCGCATCTGCCTCGGTCATCGAATTGATGCGCAACCGCGCACGCACTTTGATCTATTCCACCGGCTTACCGCCGGCGAACGTCGCCGCAGCCATTGCCGCCCTGGATTTGATCGAACGAGAGCCCGCCTATGCGGCTCTGCCGGTGCAAAAGGCCAAAGCCTTCACACAGCGGGCGGGCCTGCCGGACGCGCAGAGCCCGATCGTCCCCATTGTGATCGGGGACGAGGAACGCGCGCTTGTCGCGTCGCGCTACTTGGAGAATGAAGGCTATCTGGTCATCGCCATCCGCCCGCCGACGGTGCCGGCCGGCACGGCGCGGCTTCGCCTCACATTCACCGCGCAACACCCTGACGAAGAAGTCGGCCGCCTTGCCGACATTGTACGCAACAAGTTGTTGGCCTGATCCGTGGCTGCCTATTTCGTCAGTTCAACCGGAACCGATATCGGCAAGACTTTCGTCACCGCCGGACTAATCCGCTATCTGCGTGAATCAAATCAACCCGTCACCGCCCTTAAGCCCGTCGTGAGCGGCTATGATTCCTCTGTTGCTCAAACCAGCGATCCGGCCGTTCTTCTTTCGGCGCTCGGGCGCCCAGTCACGGCTGATGAAGTAGCGCGCATTGCGCCATGGCGCTTCCGTGCGCCGTTGTCACCCGATCTTGCCGCGATGCGCGAAAGCCGCCGCATCGATTTTGATGAATTGATTGCGTTCAGCCGCGCTGCGATCGATTCCGCAAAAGGGCCTCTCTTTATTGAGGGGGTTGGCGGAATCATGGTGCCGCTTGATGGCGAACGCACGGTGCTTGATTGGATGACGGCGCTCGACATCCCCCTTCTTTTGGTCGTCGGCGGCTATCTCGGCACCGTCAGCCACACTTTGACCGCGCTCGATGTGCTCGCTCAGCGTAAATTGACGATCGCCGCGATTGTGGTCAGCGAAGGCGATCGTGACACGGTTGAGCTTGCCGACACGGTCGCCAGCATTCAGCGATTTGCCGGCGGGGTGGAAGTCATCGGATTGCCGCGCTTGCCAGCCGGCATCAATCACCATCCGGCGATTTCCCGTATTGCTGCCCGGCTATGAAGCCCCTGTCAGAACCGTTTCGATCATTCCCTCCAGATTGACCAGACCGTGCAGAAGAATTGTCAGGAGCGTTGAGCCGGTTGCCCAACGGATCCATCCGAACAGGAGCCCAAAAGCAAACACCTGTGCGATGAGAAACCAGTCGTATTGGACATGGATCACAGCAAATATACCCGCAGTTAGAACGATGACGTGCCAAGCATAGCGAGGCGAGGTCAGCCAGCCGCGAAAGAGAAAACCACGAAACAGGCTCTCCTCGGTGATCGGAATGAACACTGTGATCGCGACGAGAAACAAAGGCAGAAGGCTGGCGCTTTTCGCGGCCTGATAGATATCCGTCTGAAACCGATCGACGACGTTGCGGCCGGAAAGCCAGCTCACCGTGTCGCCGACAGCGATCAGTACAATGAGCGCAGCCATGCCGAACATCAGCTCACTGCGACGAGGCAGCTTGTAGCCGAGGTATTCAAGCGGATTCCCTTTGATTGCGGCAGCCGCGAGCAAAACAGCGACCTGAACAGGCGCCGAAACCAGGATAAACAAGACGATGGCGCCACCATCCTGTGTCACGTCGGAGATCTGTTTCAGATCAAGACCATACCAGGCGCTCAACGCCGCGATGCCGGAAAATTGTCCGCACAGCAGGGCAAAGGCGCCAAGAGCGAAGGTTGCAAAGACACCCCACGACTTCACGACCTCCGTCATGGCAATTCCTGGTTCCTCAACCATCGCCCGAGCGTGAGACGCTCATCGTCGGCCATGTTACTCAGGTTGCCGAGCGGCATGGCTCTGGTCCGGACAGTTTGCGCATAAATCGTTGTCGCATGCTTACGAAGATCGGCGACGGTCTCAAGTGTGATGTTCTTGGGCGCGACCTGAAAACTTTCGTGGGTGGGATTTGCTGCATGGCACATGACACAATGCCTGCGCGATATTGCCAGCGCCTCGGTGTCCGATGTACTTCCCGCATATGCGCATGGCGCCATAGCGGTGACGACGATCATCGCCACCGCTTTTAAAATTGTGCAACGGCTAGCCGTTACGGCACCAGAATTGAGGAGCCGGTCGTATCGCGGCCCTCCATTTCCTTGTGCGCTTTGGCGGCGTCCTTAAGCGAGTACTTTTGATTGATCGGAATTTTCACAGCTCCGGAACCGACGACCTTGAACAGATCGGCGGCCGTTGCGATCAGATCATCGCGCTTGGCGACATAGTTGTTGAGCGTCGGTCGCGTTGCGAACAGCGAGCCTTTGGTCTGCAGGATATTGATGTTGAAGGCGTCGATTTGGCCGGAAGCGCTGCCGAAGCTGACAAAATAGCCGAGCGGACGCAGACAATCGAGCGAGGCGGGAAATGTCGTCTTGCCAATGCCATCATAGACGACGTCGCAGAGTTTGCCGCTTGTGATTTCTTTCACCTTCGCGACGAAATCCTCATCGCGATAAAGGATCGTGTGGTGGCAGCCGTTCTTCTTGGCAATCTCGGCCTTTTCCTTGGAGCCGACGGTGCCGATAACGGTGGCGCCGAGATGGTTCGCCCACTGGCAGGCAATCAGGCCGACGCCGCCCGCAGCCGCGTGAATGAGGCACACCGTGCCTTTCTCCACTTTGTAGGTGCGGTTGACCAGATACTGCACGGTCATGCCCTTGAGCATCATGCCGGCCGCCTGTTCATATGTGATATTGTCAGGCAATTTGACGGCGCGATCAGCGGGCACCAGTCGCTCGCCCGCATAGCCGCCAAGCGGTCCAACGAAGGCGACGCGATCGCCAACCTTAAGATCGGTCACGCCGGGGCCGACCGCCATCACCTCGCCCGCGCTCTCATTACCGGCAATGAATGGCATGCCGACCGGCGACGGATACATGCCCATGCGGAAATAGGCGTCGATGAAATTGACGCCACAGGCGTGCTGCTTGATTTTGATCTGACCCTGGCCGGGTGCGGCGATCTGAACGTCCTCATACGTCAGGGCTTCAGGACCACCGGGTTTGTGAACGCGCACTGCCGCGACCATGTTTCACTCCTTGAATATGCTTGTGATTGTGCTGGAAACGATGTCGGCGGCGATCATAGGCAGCCGCGCGGCAAGCGCAAGGCGGATTAGCGCGCGCCCGACACGCGCAAGTTTGCGCCGTTGATATAGGATGCCCCATCCGACAGAAGGAACAGAATGGCCTCGGCGACTTCGTCGGCCTGTCCCGCCCGGCCCATCGGCAGCATTGGTGTCACGCGCTCGACGCGGCCAGGCGGCTGAATGTCGGTATCGATCACGCCCGGCGTTACCGCATTGATACGCATGCCTTCCTTGGCGACTTCGCGCGACGCTCCGATAACCATGGAATCTACGCCAGCCTTGGCTGCGGCGTACCACACGCATTCATTCGCACCACCGAGCGGTGCCGCCATCGATGACAGCATGACAACCGAACCGCCCTTGCCCCCGTGTTTGGTCGACATGCGCCGCATGCAGGCCCGCAAACACAAAAGCGCCCCGAACGTATCGATATCGAGGACTTCCCGAATAGTGGCTGCGCTGGCTTCGTCCAGTCTCGACCCGTCACCGATAATCCCTGAGCTGTGAACAAAATGGGTCACTGGCCCTAGGTTTTTGTCCGTAGCATCGAAGACGCGCTCAATGTCGATTTCCAGCGCCATATCGCCCTGAATTGCGACGGCCTTGCCACCAGCTTTCTTCACGGCCTCGACGACACCGGCCGCCGCATTTGAATTGCTTTTGTAGTTTACCGCCACGTCATAACCGCGCTCCCCTGCAAGCTTCGCGGTGGCGGCGCCAATCCCACGGCTTCCGCCGGCAACTAGCAACACTGGTCGTGACATGAGGTGCTCCTGGAATTTCGATCAGACGCGACTACGAAACAAACCGGCTGCAAGAAAATACAGAGCGATCGCGCATAACGGGAGAGTCACATAAGGACCAGGTGCCAGATCCCGCGTAACGGCGACAAAAGCCAGAAGCGCCCACACTGCCAGCATGGCGACGTTGAACATACGCAAATGCTCCACCCGCAATGGATGCAAGAACTTGATGGGTGCAAAGCTCAAGCCGGCAAGAACGACGAGCGCGCAGCCCGCCGCCCATTCCGGCGGTTCGAGCAGATAGAGATAGAAAGCCGCAAGGTTCCATAAAGCCGGAAAGCCGAGAAAATAATTGTCCTTGGTCTTCATGTCACGGTCAGCGAAATAAAGCGCGCCGCTGATAACCACAACAATGCCGGCAGGGATGGCGAAAAACTGCGGCAGTAATCCGCTGGCGGAAATAGCGTAGGCAGGGACAAAGACGTAGGTCGTAAAATCAACGACCAGGTCGAGCGTGTCTCCCGACCATTGCGGCAATGTCCTTTGTACATCGAAGGCCCGCGCCATCGGTCCATCCGCGCCATCGACGACAAGCGCGAGGCCGAGACAGAGAAACATGGCCGCCCAATGTCCGCCGGTCGCCAGGATCAGCGCCAGCAAGGCCAGCGCCGCGCCGGTCGCCGTGAGGACATGCACCATGAAGGCGCGGACACGCTCGAATTGCGTCGTCACCTAACTGTTGCCCCAGTTGAGCTTGACGATCTCGGCCGAACGTCCGGCCAAATTCCAGTTGCGGCCAAAACCACGGAACCGCGATTTGTCAGCGCGCGCGACGATGATATCCGAACCGATCCAATACTCGCTGTTTCGTATGGTGACGTTCTGGCCAACCTCCTTGCCGCGGACAGGCGTGATTGCGCCGTCGACATATTTTTCGATGCGGACGATGCGCGTTTCGCCCTGCATCTCATACGTGATGGGGACCTGACGAACGCCAAGGAATTGGCCGACAAGGATTGACAATAAATGCGTCGTTCCACCGACCCGGCCGGTGAAAATGCGCGTAAGCCCTTTCACCGCGAGCGCGGAGGCGGCGTCATCCACAAAAAGCGCGGCGGTCCAGTTACCGCGCGACATGATTCCAGGCAGGTCCATCATAAGTCCGACCTTGATGCCCGAGAGGTCCGTCGTGTCGAAATTTCCCTCGTCGATCCGTATGCCGGCCCAGGTTTGGCATCGGCTCTCCGTCGGCGGATGTTCACCGAGCGACAACACGCAAGGGCAGAACACCGTACAACTACATGACAACGCCAGCTCGCCCTTCAAATTCCAGATTTCCGTCAACGCATACTCCCTTTTTTCTTCTTTAACTCAACTCGATGCGAGCCAATAGTCGGCCAAGTTCGCGACCACGATGCCGGCGCCGACCAGGATCAAGACAATCCCGATCACGAACGTAAGCCTTCGGCCGGGAACCATCTTCTCGATGGTCATCACGATGGCGAGCCCCGTCATCCAGGCCACATTCATAACCCCGACCGCAAACATCACCAACATCATCGCCCAGCAGCATCCAAGGCAGAACAATCCCTGCCGCAAACCCAAACGAAACACACCGGCAGGCTTGGTCGTCCAATTCGCAAAGAAAAACGGAAACGGTTGCCGGCAGCGCGTCAAGCACGAGTGTTTGAAAGCCGAAAACTGATAAAGCCCCGCGCCGATGAAGATCGCGCCCGAGAAAAGTCTGTCCGTTGACGTCACGTCGCCATCGAGCACGGCGACGTGCGTAAGCACGATTTGCGCGATCGCGGCAACGAAAGCAAAGCCAAACCAGACCACCGTATAACCGGCGGCAAGCATGAATGGAGAGACAATGGTTTCGTTTTTGCGCGCGGCAGTATCGGCGATGCCGGCATAGGTCATGATCATGGGAGCCGCACTCGGCAGCATCATCGCAAGGCTCATTGCGGCCCACATCACAGTGACGACGGCGATGCCGGTGATGCTCCATGATGTCGTCTGTAGCGGACCACACAATACGCGCAGAACAGGATTCGCCAGGCCAACGAAGTTATCGCCGCGGCCGGCAACGAGCAGCGCAACGTAAAACCAGCCGAGACCCGCAAGCGTCACCACACAAAGCGCAGCCAGTCCTTTCGGGCGCGCGAAAATCTGGCCGAGTCCCGCCGCGGCGGATGACAAATGCCCAAAATCGTGGTCGGCGGTACGGCTCATGACGGCCCACTGCATAGCGCATCGCCGACGGCCAGGGTACCGCAAGCCTTTGCCGTGGTTTCCGTGCCTGCCCCCCACATGCTACTGCGGTTAATGCAAACCGGAACGAGCGCTTCGATGGCCGACAAATATGGCGATAGCCCTGCCGCGATAGTGGTTGGCGGCGGACCGGCTGGCTTGACGGCGGCAATCACGCTCGCCGCGGGCGGCGTGCCGACGACGCTCGCGGGCAGGCGCCCGGCCAAAAACCCAACCACGCCGGACAACCGCACGACGGCGCTACTGGCGGGTTCCATTACTGCGCTCGAAACGCTCGGCGTCTGGGATCTGTGCGGCGCATATGCTGCACCGCTCAAGATCATGCGCATTGTCGACGACACCGGGCGGTTATGGCGCGCGCCTGAGGTGAAATTCGAGGCCAGCGAGATCAAACTCGACGCCTTCGGTTACAACATCGAAAACCGTTATCTGGTTGATGCGCTGGAACAACGCGCTCGTGCCCTGCCCGAGCTTCGTCTTATCGACGACGAAGTGATCGATGTGGCGCCCGGCGAGAACGCAGTCACTGTTACGTTAAAGAGCGGCCATACATTGCAGGCGCCCCTTATCATCGGCGCCGACGGGCGCCGATCGGCCTGCCGCGACGCGGCCCGTATCGACATCGCAGAACGCGTCTACCCGCAGGTCGCCCTGACCGTATGCCTGCGGCATTCCCGCACCCACAATAACACCTCGACCGAATTCCATACATCGACGGGTCCGTTTACTCTGGTGCCGCTGCCGGGACGGCGTTCAAGTCTGGTATGGGTGCTCGATCCCGCTGACGCAGACCGCTTCGCTGCACTTGATGACAATGAATTGGCCGATGAGATTGAGCGGGCGTCCCATTCGATTCTTGGGAAAATCGAGGTCGAGCAAGGACGCGGACTGTTTCCGCTAGCGAGCGTAAGGGCAAAGAGTCTCGCCGCCGAGCGCATCGCGCTGGTCGGCGAAGCTGCCCATGTCATTCCGCCGATCGGGGCACAGGGTCTCAATCTGGGTCTTCGTGATGGCGCCACAATCGCCGAACTTGCGGTTGCCGCCTATCGCGGCGGTCATGACGTTGGCGGCGCCGACTTGTTGGCGCGTTACAACGCTATGCGCCGGGCAGATGTCGGCAGCCGCACACTCGCCGTCGACTTGCTCAATCGCACCCTGCTGAGCGACTTCCTACCCGTGCAAGGAATGCGCGGATTGGGACTTTATTTGATAGATCGCATCGGACCCTTACGGCGGGCGGTGATGCGCGAAGGTGTGGCGACCGCCGTCGCACAGCCGCGGCTGATGCGAGGCGAAGCGCCCTAGCCGAGCTTCGGCGCTTTTTTTGCGCTTGCGGGTTCGCGAAATTCGGGACTGATCGGTAGCGGCAACGCGGGCACATGTTTGCCGGACGCAAAGGCAACCTCATGCGCGAACATCCCGCGTTCGACAAAATGCGGATCCCGTATTGCATCCTCAAGCGAGGCAACGATGGTCGTGCAGCAGTCGGCCGCAGCGAAGATTGGTCGCCATTCCGCAGATGACCTGGCTGCAATCAGCTTTGCGACGGACTCTCGCGTCGCTTTTGGGTCGCGCACGTCATCGACGAGTTCAGCTGGCAAAGAAATCGCTTTGGCAAACGCAACCCAGAATTTCTGCTCGATCGCCCCGCAGGCGACAAGTTTGCCATCTTTGGCGGGATATATCTGATAGCGCGGCGAGCCGCCGACGAGCCACATTTCTCCCGATTGTGGAAATCGACCGGTCGCTATCCCCAGCGCCAGCGCCGCCCATGTAAACGTGAACATGGCGTCGGTCATTGCGATATCGATGCGGCAACCCAGGCCAGTCTGGTCGCGAGCCCGCAATGCAAGCAGAATGTTGATCACCGCAGGGAAACTTCCGCCGGCGATGTCGGCCGCGAGCATCGGCGGCACCACGGGATGGTCGGCGGGTCCCGGCTGCAGGTCCAGCAAGCCGGTGTTGCCGATATAATTGAGATCGTGTCCGGCCTCGTGCACGCGCGGACCGCTTTGTCCGTATCCGGAAATCGAGCAATAAATGAGCCGTGGATTAATCTGACGCAATTGATCGTAGCCGAGCAACAACCGCGCCATCACACCCGGACGGAACTGCTCGACGAGAATATCGGCGCGCTTGACGAGCGGAATGAGTTTCGCGCGGCCGGCCTCATTCTTGAGATCGAGCGCCATGCTGGTCTTGCCGCGATTGAGCATCGCAAAGGCGACGCTCTCCCCGTCCACCAAAGGCGGAAAATGCCGCGCGTTCTCGCCGCCCGGCTGCTCGATCTTGATGACGTCGGCGCCTGCTTCGGCAAGCATCAAGGTTGCCAGAGGGCCCGGCAGAAGCGTGGTGAAATCCACAACAAGGAGGCCGGACAGTGGTTGCATGGTTCACCCGAATAGAAGATCTGGAAGATTGTGCGTCTTCACCATCCACATGACCGACGTCAACGTCAGAACGGAAATCAGCGTGCCCACCAAAACTGCACCCGAGGCCTGCTCGACCCAGGTATCGTACTGCTGTGCGAACACGAACACATTGAGTGCCGGCGGCAGAGCCGCCATCAGGACCGCTGTGTAGACCCAACTCTGCGCGAATGGTCCGAACAACGACAGCAGTACAAAAACCAGGACCGGATGAAGGACAAGCTTGACTGCGACGAGCAGCGGCACCTCCGACGGCATTTTCTTCAGAGGCCGCAAGGCGACGGTGACACCGAGCGTGAATAGCGCGCAGGGCGCCGCCGCGTTCTGAAGAAACTGAAGCAGCCGCTCCAATGCGAGCGGGGGCTGGAAATTCACTGCGGCTGAGGCGACCCCGACGGCGGTCGCGATCACCAACGGGTGTGTGACGATCCGTTTGGCCACCTCAGCGGCAGCAACACCGATCTTTTTCTGCTGCGGTTGGGCCAATGCCATCAGGAACGGCACCAGCGTAAAAAGCAACAACGTGTCGAAACAGAAGATCAGCGCCACCGGCACCGCAGCCTGCGGTCCAAGTGTCGCCAGAGCAAGGCCCGGTCCCATGTAACCGATATTGCCATACCCGCCCGCAAGTCCTGCGATGGTCGACTGACCGACGTTGCCACGGAGGATCGACATCCCGACCGCGAATGAGACCGTGAAGGCCCAGAACGTTGCGAGCGTTGTAGCGAATATGAAGTCCACCTGGGTGAGTTGTTCCAACGGGGTTTGGGCGAGAATCCGATAAAACAACGCCGGCAACGCCACATAGACGATGAAGAAGTTCATCCATGCCAGCGCTGTATCAGGGATTTGCTTGAACTTGCCGCAGGCAAAACCAATGAAGATGAGCCCGAAATAAGGCAGGGCGAGATTGAGAACGTCGATCATTAACGGCGCTCCGGTCTGCCACTTGGCGCGGCCTTTGCATTGCTCTAAACGGCAGACACGTTTTTTGGAAGGTCCAATGAAGCTGCCACGTCATTTCTTTGCTCCTCTGGCCATCGGTGCGCCCGCGCCGTTGCGTGAATTGCCGGTGCAACTCGAGCGCATGATTCATTTCCTGCCCCCGCACAACGAGAAAGTACGTGCCAAGATCCCGGACCTGGTGCGGCAGGTGGACGTCGTGCTCGGCAATCTGGAAGACGCCATTCCGGTCGATGCCAAGGAGGCCGCCCGGAAAGGATTTGTGGAAATGGCGAAGGCCGTCGATTTTGGACCGACCGGACTGTGGGCACGCATCAACGCACTCAACTCGCCATGGGCACTCGATGACATCACCGAACTCCTGCGTTCTGCCGGCAATGTACTTGATGTGATCATGCTGCCCAAGGTCGATGGGCCCTGGGACATTCACTATCTCGACCAATTGCTGGCGCAGCTCGAGGCGCGTCACAAACTGAAAAAACCGATCCTCATCCATGCGATTCTCGAAACGGCCCAAGGCGTCAACAATGTGGAGGCAATCGCGGCGGCTTCACCGCGCATGCATGGCATGAGCCTCGGGCCGGCCGACTTGGCAGCATCGCGCGCAATGAAAACCACGCGTGTCGGCGGTGGTCATCCCGACTATAAGGTTCTTGCCGATGCGCAAGGCGACGCGCCACGCGCCGCCGCGCAGCAGGACCTCTGGCACTACACGATCGCAAAAATGGTGGATGCCTGCGCGGCCGCCGGCATCAAGCCATTCTATGGACCGTTTGGCGATTTTTCGGATGCGACGGCATGCGAAGCGCAATTCCGCAACGCGTTTCTGATGGGGTGCCTCGGCGCCTGGTCCCTGCATCCTTCGCAGATCGAAATCGCGAAGAAAGTGTTTTCGCCAGACCCCGCTGAAGTGGCCTTCGCCAAGAAAATTGTGGCAGGCATGCCGGATGGCGCGGGCGCCGTGATGATCGACGGCAAGATGCAGGACGATGCAACCTGGAAGCAGGCCAAGGTCGTTCTCGATCTTGCGCGGCTCGTCGCCGCCAAGGATCCGGAGATGGCCGTGCGCTACGGCCTGTGACACTGCGATGAACAAAACGCGCAACGCAAAATTCAAGATCGGCCAGGTGGTCAAACACCGCATATATCCGTTTCGGGGCGTGATCTTCGATATCGATCCGGTGTTCAATAATACCGAGGAATGGTGGCAAACGATCCCGGCCGAAACCCGTCCGCGCAAGGATCAACCTTTCTATCACCTGTTCGCCGAAAACGCGGAGACCGAATACATTGCCTATGTGTCCGAGCAAAACCTGCTCCCCGACATGTCAGGCACGCCGATCCGTCATCCGGAGGTGGCCGAGGTCTTCGAACCGGATGAAGGCGGCGGGTACCGGCCACGTCACAGCCAGATGCATTAGGGCACCCGCGCAAATAAAAAGGCGCGGGCTATCGAGCCGCGCCTTTCGATCTTGGGATGCAGGCGCTTATTTTTTCTGCGCGGGCGCGGGCGCCGGCGCTGCCGGGGCCTGACTTTGCTGGCCCTCGAGCTTCTTGCGCGCCTCTTCCGCTTTCTTCTGCAGCTCTTCCTGCAATTTGCGCTGCTGCTCCTCGAAAGCTTTGGGGTCGGTCGGCGGGCCATCATAGGCCTTGGCAAAATCGTTCAACGGCAGCGGCAGGCTGATTGCCGTGCCCTGCATGTTGATGGCCTGGACGATGATGTTCTGACCCTTCTTCATCTTGGCAATCATATCATCGTTCACCGGATAATCCGCCATGCAGCCGACCGGGAAACAGATCTTGTAGGGAGATTGCGTCGGCTGGTTCTGATCGATGAGCAAACGGGTACCGTGCGAAAGCTGCATGCCGAGCGGGACCGTGACACGCAAAACTTTCTGCTCGCCTTCCGGCTCGAACAACTGGACGATTGCGACCGGCATGCCGTTTTCGAGACGGCCATCCTTGGTGATGACACAGACCTGTTTGTTGTTGGTGTCAGGTCCCTTTCCGCAAACCTTCATCCACGGCGAATACATCAATTGCGGCTGCTCGCCAGCCTGTTGCTGACCAGCCTGCGGTGCCGGCTGTTGCGGCGCGGGCTGTGTCGCGGGCGCTTGTTTTTGCGCGGGCGCCTGTTTTTGTGCGGGAGCTTTAGGCTGCTGCGCTGACGCAGGTCCGGTCAGGAGTGCCGCCAACATGCCAACAAAAACGGTGGTCAGCACACGGCCCCGCGGCCCGGCCGATGCGGTCCAATGATTCATTGCGATTATCCCTTGTTCTTTACGTCCGAGGCCCATGGCGCTCGAACCCGGCCTTACAGTCGGCTCTCTCCGTGCGAAATACGGCGGGAGCGTGACCCCCAATGGCTGCCTGATAGCTGAATTCGGCCCGGCAATAAAGCCACGAACGGCCTGAAAATGCGGTTCCGGCCGTCGCCTGTGCCCTGTGCTAAATTGCAGCAAAACCGGACCGAATCGCATTCGACCTTCGCGCGCCCCGACTTCTGGTTCCACTGGAGTGACGCAATGGCGGGCGTCGCGCCGCACAGTCGTGTTCGGCTCACTGCTTGCAGCGACAGGCCTTGGGCTCTCACGACGCGCCGGCGCCCAGACCCCATCGCATGCGATTGCAATGCATGGCGAACCGGCCTGGGGCCCGCGCTTCAGCCATCCAACCTACGCCAATCCTGCCGCGCCTAAAGGCGGTCAGCTCACGCAAGGTGTGCTCGGCACCTTCGATTGTCTCAACCCCTTCATCGTGAAGGGCCTACCGGCGGCGAACATCCGCGGCTACGTGATCGAAAGTCTGCTAGCGCGCGGCTACGACGAACCGTTCACACTCTACGGGCTTCTGGCCGATGGCGTCATGACGGACGCCGCGCGCTCATTCGTCAGCTTCCGTATCAATCCGGCGGCACGCTTCTCCGACGGTAAAGCGGTGACTCCGGATGACGTGATTTTTTCCTGGGAATTGTTGCGCGACAGAGGCCGGCCGAATTTCCGCACCTATTACGCCAAGGCCGTCAAAGCCGAGGCTGTGAATGCCCGCATGGTACGTTTCGATCTTTCCGGTGCCGACGATCGCGAACTTCCGTTGATCCTCGGTTTGATGCCGGTCCTGGCAAAGCACGCGATCAACCCTGCAACCTTCGAGGATACGACCTTCGATCCGTTGCTGGGGAGCGGGCCTTACATCGTCAGCGCCGTGAAACCGGGCGAGAACGTTATCTTCAGGCGCGACAAAAATTATTGGGGCCGCGATGTGCCGATCAATCGCGGCCTGTGGAATTTCGACACCATCCGCTTCGATTACTACCGCGATGGCAACACGCACTTCGAGGCGTTCAAGAAAGGCCTCTATGACCTGCGCGTGGAATCCGATCCCGGGCGCTGGCAAACCGCCTATAATTTTCCGGCCCTGCGCGAAGGCCGCGTGACCAAAGACGAGCTGCCCTACGGACTGCCGAAAGGCATGCAAGGTCTGGTGTTCAATACCCGGCGGCCAATGTTTGCCGATGCGCGCGTGCGGGAAGCAATTTTGCAATTGTTCGATTTCGAATGGCTGAATCACAACTATTTTTTCAATCTTTACAAGCGCACCGCCAGCTATTTCGACGACTGCGAGCTCTCGGCGCATGGTGTGGCCGCGATTGCACGCGAACGCGAGCTGCTGGCGCCATTTCCTGACGTGGTCCGCGCCGACATCATGGATGGCAAATGGTCTCCGCCAGTCACCGATGGGTCGGGACGCGACCGCACGACCCTGCGCCGCGCTTTCGCCCTGTTCAAGGAGGCCGGT
This sequence comes from uncultured Alphaproteobacteria bacterium, assembly GCA_963831275.1. GTDB lineage: Bacteria > Pseudomonadota > Alphaproteobacteria > Rhizobiales > Xanthobacteraceae > Pseudolabrys. The sequence continues at coordinate 142,398 of CAWHPN010000011.1, forward strand.
TATGAACTCAAGGGCACGCAACTACTGCATGCTGCCACCGGCCGGCCGCTGACGTTTGAAATTCTCACCACCACGCGCGATCAGGAGCGGCTCGCTTTGGCATTTGTCCGAAACCTCAAGCGCGCCGGCATCGAGGCGCGCGTGCGAACGGTCGACGCCACTCAATTCGAACGCCGGCGCATCGCTTTTGATTTCGACATGATGGAGTACCGCTGGGAGCAGTCGCTATCGCCCGGGAATGAACAGCTGTTCTACTGGGGATCGGCCGCTGCCGATCAGCAGGGAAGCCGCAATTACATGGGCGTCAAGTCGAAGGCGGTCGACGCCATGATCGCCGCCATGCTCGCCGCGACAAGCCAAGCCGACTTTGTTTCCGCGACGCGGGCACTCGATCGTGTCCTGTTGTCAGGCTTCTACGTCGTGCCGCTCTATTTTCCTCCGGTGCAGTGGCTGGCACGCTGGACGCGAATCGAGCATCCCTCGCACACGTCCCTTTTCGGCTATCTGCCGGAAACCTGGTGGCAAAAGGACATAAAGCCTTGAGGATTCGGCCATGATCCTCGGCGAAGGCATTCGGACGGCGGGCACAGCCGCGACGCTCGACGACTTGTTTCGGCGCGCCGGCGTGCGCCATCCGGATATGCTGGCGCTCGCCGACCCACCTCACCGTGAAACGTTCACCGCCGGGCCGCCGCGCGCCCTGACCTTCGCGCAGGCCGATCGTGCGATCTCCACGTTCGCGGCCAGGCTGCGTGAACTTGGCTTGCAGACCGACGCAATCGTGGCCCTGCAGCTGCCGAATGCGGTGGAAAGCATCATTGCCTTTCTGGGTGTATTGCGCGCGGGAATGATCGCGGCGCCGCTGCCATTGCTGTGGCGGCATCAGGATATCGTCGCCGCGCTCGGCCCGATCGGTGCGAAAGCCATCGTGACGTCGTCGCGCATTGGGACTTACGCCCATGCGGAGATCGCGATGCGGGCTGCAGCCGATCTGTTTTCGGTTCGGCATATCTTTAGCTTCGGTCCCGACCTGCCGGATGGCATCGTGTCGCTCGATGGCGTGTTCTCCTCGAGCGGCGCCGACGTTGCGACGGCTTACGTCCGGGCCGGGCCAGCTGCCGCGCATATCGCTGCCATCACGTTTGATCGCGATGGTCATGGGCCGGCTCCAGTCGCACGCAGCCACATCGAGCTCATCGCTGGCGGATTGGAAGCCTTTCTGGAGGTGGGTGCGCGAGCCGATACACCCTTGCTGTCAACGATCCCTGTCAGCTCTTTTTCAGGCATCGCCCTCACGATGCTGCCGTGGCTCCTGTCCGGTGGCGCATTGCATCTGCATCATGGATTCGAGCCGGATGCTTTTGCTTCGCAATGCCGCGAACTCGCCGATGCGACGATGGTCCTGCCCGCAGCCGCGACACCTGCGCTCGCCAATGCGGGCCTGCTCGGCAACGAGCAGCAAACAATCGTTGCGCTCTGGCGCGCGCCCGAGCGGCTGGCCGCGGCCAAGGCCTGGCCGAACGCGTCGGTCCTTGTCGATACGGTAAGCTTCGGAGAAATCGGCTTTCTCGCTGCGCGCCGGGGCGGCAACGGCCTGCCGGCCCCGATCCCGCACGGGGTTGTCGATCAATCGCAGCGGCCTCCTGGCGCGCCAATCGTGATCGAGACCAGCCGCACCGATGCCGGCACTTTGGCCTTGCGCGGCCGTATGGTTGCGACACAGGCATTTCCGCCGCGAACAGAGCATGGTTATGGAGGGCGATCGCCGGACATCGCCGGCTGGATCGACACCGGGTTTGCCTGCCGGATCGGCCACGATACCCGCACGCTTGCCATAACCGCACCTCCCGCCGGCAGCATAACCGTCGGTGGCTATTCGTTCCGCGAAAGCCAGATCGATGCTGCTGTCGCAATTGACGACGATGTCACCATTGTCGCCCTGCCTGACGCTGCCCTCACTCAGCGGTTGGCGGGGGCCGCAAGCGACAGAAGCGACGTGTACGACAAGTTGCACGCACAAGGCGTCAATCCACTGATATCGGACGCATTTCAGCGTCGCGGCGGCTCGGAAGCGGCGTAGTTTGGGCTTGTCGTTGACGCAGTATTAACAGCGCGCATCTAAACTGGCGCACATTCTGTAAACTCGCGCGTGCGTACCGATGTCGCTGCAAGGTCCGCTGATCGTGGTCACCGAACAACCGGCGACCCGCCTGATCGAAGCGCTCGGCACGGCGGGCGCCTTCCCTATCGTTGAAACGAAATGGGCCGATGCACCGGCGGCGTTTCTGACCGTCAAGCCAGCCGCAGTCGTCATTGCAGAGCCTGGCCCACCGAGCACCGAAGCCTCGGCGCGCATGCTTTGCCTGCAAATTGCGACCGTGAACGGCCCCATCGTGCCGGTCATCGCGCGCGTTTATGGCGATGACGATGCCGCCGTTCCGATTGCCTTGCCTGCAGACGCCGCCCTTCCGGTCGAACGGCTGCTCGCGCGCCTGCAATTTGCGATGCGCGTGCGCGCCCTGCACGCGACGGTGCTGCGCCGCATCGAACTATTCGCTTGCCATCGCGGCCAACTACCGATGCTGCCGGTCGGCGATGCGCTCAACGATGCGACCGTCTTGATCGCCGGCCGCGGACCGCTTTACCCGACGCTCAGCGTCGCCATGGGCGAGCGTGTCAAGGTCGCCGGTGCACTCAGCGTCGAGGCGGCGGCCCGCCATCTTAACGTGCGCGACATTGACGGTATCGTCGTCGGTGACGGCTTCTCTCCCCGCATGGTCGAGGCCTTCCTCACGGTGTTGGCCACCGAACCGCGCTTCCGCGATATCCCGGTCGCCGTGATCGGCGAAGCACCACCTGAATTCGCGGATGCGCTACCGAACATCGATCAGGTAGCGGCCGACCCGGTGCGACTGGTGGCGCGCATGGTACCTCTCGTGCGCATGCGCGCATTCGACGCGCGGCTTAAGCGAATGCTCAAGGCGCTCGACACGGAAGGCATGTTCGACCCGGAAAGTGGTCTGCTCACCCGCGATTCATTCTGGCACGACCTGAGCGAGGCAATGGCCGACGCCGCTGACCGGAGCATGCCGCTCTCCGTTGCGCGTTTTTCTTTCGACAAAGCCCTCGATGCGCGCACGAGTCTCGACGCCGCGCGCCTGATGTCGCGCCTGATCCGCAATATCGATTTCGCCACCCGCGACGAAGAGGGTGCAATCCTGGTTGCCTTCACGCAGACAGATCTGCGCAGTACGCATGTGATCGCCCGTCGCATCGCCGGGACGCTCAAAAATACCATGCTCACCCCGCAAAACATCGCCGAACCCGTCGGCGCCAACGTGACGCTGGCAACGTTGAAAGCGGGCGACACGCTGGACACTTTGATGATGCGGGTCGTGGGTCGAGGTATGGTTGCAGCGGAATAGACGGAAGCCTAGGCTGGTGCTCCAAAGGAGCCGGCCATGTCAAACCAGCAGCCCGTTCGCATCGATGTGATCTCCGATGTGGTGTGCCCATGGTGCTTCATCGGCAAACGGCGGCTTGAAAAGGCGGTCGCCCTCAATCCGCAAATTCCGGTCGAGGTGCATTGGCGGCCTTATTTTCTCAACGACTGGATTCCCCGCGAAGGAATTCCGCGCGAACAGTATCTGACCACCAAGTTCGGTTCACCCGAGCGCTACAAGGGTATTGCCCAGCGTGTCTCCGCCGCAGCCAGCGCCGAAGGTCTCACCTATGCGATGGACAAGATCAGTCGACAGCCCAACACGCTCGACGCACACCGGCTGATCCGCTGGGCCGATGGCATCGGCAAAGCCGCCGAGATGAAACAAACGCTAATGAATCTCTATTTCACCGAGGGGGCCGACCTCACAGACCATTCTGTGCTGGTTAAAGCCGCCGCAGCCGTCGGACTTGACGCGGACACCATCCGCAACGATCTGGCAAGCGACAAGGATGTCGCCGAAGTGGAGAGTGAGGCAATTTCTGCCAAAGAGGCCGGCATCGAGGGCGTACCGTGCTTCATTTTTGGCGGGAAGTTTGCGGTCTCCGGTGCTCAAGCGCCGGAACATCTCGCCGAAGCAATCGCACGTGTCGCGCAAGCCGCTGACGCCGCCGAGTAGCGCCAGACGCTTCTATGAAGATCACAGCTGCCGTCGTTCACGAGCGCTCCGGTCCATTTAGCGTCGAGCAGATTGAACTCTGTGATCCGCGCGCGGACGAACTGCTCGTCGAGGTCGTCGCCAGCGGCATGTGCGCGACAGACCTGCACGGCCGCGATGCGTACTACCCCACGAAGTTTCCAAAAGTATTCGGGCATGAAGGTGCCGGCATCGTGCGCGCGGTGGGGATAGCCGTTTCCGCGTTCAGGGCCGGCGACCACGTCGTTATGGCCTATCCGTGGTGCGGCGAGTGCCCGAATTGCAAGACGCAACGCCAGACCTATTGCCTTCATGCTTTCGACCTGAAAATGAACGGCACCCGCGCCGATGGTTCGACGCTTCATTCGAAAGACGGCAAGCCGGTTTACAGTGCGTTCTTTCAGCAGTCGTCGTTCGGCAGTTTTGCCATCGCAAATGAACGCTTTGCGGTCAAAGTGCGCAATGACGCCCCGATCGAACAGGTCTGCGCGCTCGCCTGTGGCGGTCAGACAGGCGCTGGTGCCGTGCTCAATGTGATGAAGCCGCGTGCGGGCGATAGTTTCGTGGTGTTTGGTGTCGGCGCCGTGGGATTGTCCGGCCTGCTGGCTGCTAAAATCGCCGGGTGCGATCCCGTCATTGCGATTGACGTGCACGAGCACCGTCTGGCGCTTGCGCGCGAACTTGGCGCCAGTCACACCATCAATCATGCCAACCGCACTGACGTGGTGGCGGAGATCCGGAAAATCACAGGTCTGGGCGCGCGCTATACCCTTGAGACATCCGCGCTGCCCGCGGTGTTTCGCGAAGCTGTGGACGCCCTGATGCCTGCCGGCACATGTGTTTTGCTCGGTAGTGCCCGCAAAGGCACTGAAGCTGCATTTGAAATGCCGTTCCTGCAAAACGGGCGCACGGTGTGTGGCGTGATCCAGGGGGACAGCGTTCCCCAGCAGTTCATCCCGATACTGGTAGATCATATTGTGGCGGGGCGTTTCCCGATTGAAAAGATGATCACCTACTATCCGCTCGCCGAGATCAATCGCGCCGCATCTGAATCGAGCGCAGGCAAAACGATCAAACCGGTCCTGCGGATGCCGCACTAGCCGCCGTCACGTGTATGTTTTTCGTCCTCGGTCTCGGCTTATGGGACAAACGATTGAGATCGTTCGCGACTAGGCAGCTTTGGCCTGCTCGGCAATCGACACCAGCTTACGCAACACGGCCGTTGTGCCTTTCAGTCGGTCGTCCGGGCGCGGCCAATCGTCGAAAAATACAAGCTGCTGGCCTTTGGCATTCTTCGGATCATTGCGCATGCGCACCGCCGAGCCTTGTTCGCGGATGAAGGCGATCAGTCCATCGGGATTCACAAAAACATTGTCCCGGAACGACAGCACGATACCTTTGGGCCCGGCTTCGACTTTCTCGACATTGGCGCGGCGGCTCAGCGCCTTGATCGCGACAACCTGCAAGAGATGTTCGACCTCCCGTGGCAGCTTCCCGAAACGATCGACCAGCTCGGCTGCAAATGCATCGATGTCGCGCTCGTCCTCGATTTCCGCAAGCCGCCGGTAAAGCGCGAGCCGCACCGAAAGATCGGTGACGTATTCCTCCGGGATCAGCAAAGCGGTGCCGATGGTGATCTGCGGCGACCAGCGGTCGGCAACGGGTGCAGTGATGCCAGCCTTCAGGCTCATGACGGCCTCTTCCAGCATCTGCTGATAGAGTTCAAAGCCGACTTCCTTGATATGCCCGGACTGTTCTTCGCCGAGCAGATTGCCGGCGCCGCGGATATCGAGATCGTGGGAGGCGAGCTGGAAGCCCGCGCCCAGCGTGTCGAGAGATTGCAGGACCTTCAGCCGGCGCTCAGCCTGTGGGGTAATTGGTTTCTGTGCAGGTAGCGTAAGCAATGCGTAAGCGCGCAGCTTGGCGCGCCCGACCCGCCCGCGCAGCTGGTAGAGCTGCGCAAGACCGAAACGGTCGGCGCGATGGACGATCAGCGTATTGGCAGCCGGAATATCAAGTCCGGATTCAATGATCGTGGTTGACAGCAGCACATCGAATTTGCCGTCGTAAAAGGCAGACATGATATCATCGAGCATGGTCGGCGGCATCTGACCGTGCGCCACGGCGACGCGAACTTCCGGAATATTTTTTTCAAGAAACTCCTTCGCGCCGGCGAGATTTTCAATGCGCGGACAAACATAGAAGGCCTGCCCGCCGCGATATTTTTCACGCAACAAAGCCTCGCGAACCGTGATCGGATCGAATGGCGATACAAAGGTGCGCACCGCCAGGCGATCGACAGGCGGTGACGCAATGATCGAGAGGTCGCGCACGCCGGTCAGCGCGAGTTGCAAAGTGCGCGGAATCGGCGTCGCGGTCAGCGTTAGAACGTGTACTTCCGCGCGGAGCGACTTGAGCTTTTCCTTGTGCGCGACCCCGAAATGCTGCTCCTCGTCGACCACCAGCAGGGCCAGATCCTTGAATGTGATGTTCTTGCCAAGCAAGGCGTGTGTACCGATCACAATATCGACACTGCCGTCGGCAAGTCCGGTCCTGACCTTGCCGAGCTCGGCAGACGGCACCAGCCGCGACGCTTGTGCCACGTTCACTGGAAAGCCGCGGAATCGCTCCGAAAATGTTTTGAAATGCTGGCGGGCTAGCAGTGTCGTTGGCACCACCACGGCCGTCTGCTTGCCGCCGATCGCGGCGATGAAGGCCGCGCGGAGCGCCACCTCGGTCTTGCCGAACCCGACGTCACCGCAGATAAGACGGTCCATCGGACGGCCCGAGCCAAGGTCCTTGATGGTCGTTTCAATGGCTGCAAGCTGATCGTCGGTCTCCTCATAGGGAAAGCCCGCACAGAACTCGTCATAGGCACCCGGCCCGACGGTAAGCCGGGGCGCCTCGCGCAATTGCCGCTCGGCCGCGATCTTGATGAGTTCACCCGCGATTTCGCGGATGCGACTCTTCATACGCGCCTTGCGCGCCTGCCAGTTCCCGCCGCCGAGGCGATCGAGATCAACCGCGGTTTCTTCCGATCCGTAGCGCGACAGGAGATCGACGTTTTCGACCGGTAGGTAAAGCTTGGCACCTTCGGCGTAATGGATTTCCAGACAATCGTGGGGGGCGCCGGCTGCCTCTATCGGCTGCAGGCCCTGGAAACGCCCGATGCCGTGGTCCACATGGACGACGAGGTCGCCGGGGGCCAGGCTAGTAGCTTCTGCGATGAAGTTTTCGGCACGGCGCGCCGTGCGCCGGGGGCGCACGAGACGGTCACCGAGAATGTCCTCTTCGCTGATGACAGCAACATCATCGGTCTCAAAACCGGATTCGATCCCAAGCACTGCAAGGGCCACGGTGGCTTTCGGCAGGGCCAACGCCTTCGACCAATCGGGGATCGATGTCAGATTGTGAAGTTTGTGATCGTCAAGAACGTGGCTCATGCGCTCGCGCGCGCCTTCGCTCCACAGCGCAACCACGACCCGCTTGCCCACCGTGTGTAACGCAAACACGTGCGCGCGTACGGCCTCGAAGACATTGGCGCCGGGCTCGGCGCGTTCAGCGGTGAAATTGCGTCCCTGCCGCGCGCCGACGTCGAGCGCATCTCTTTCCGGAACGGCAAAAGGCGTCAGACGGACCAACGCCGCGTTTTCGAGCAAACCTTTCCATTCAGTCTCTCCTAGATAAAGGCGCTCTGCCGGCAAAGGCTTGTAGGGTGGCACCACACCCTGCTTCAGCGCGTCCCGGCGCGCTTCATAGTAGTCCGCAATTTGCGTTAACCGTTCATGCCCCGCATCTTCCGCAAGATGTTCGAGTGCCAAGGCCGTGCCGGGCAGGTAGTCGAAGATCGTTTCCAGCCGGTCATGAAATAACGGCAGCCAATGCTCCATCCCGGGGTGACGGCGGCCCTCGCTGACGGCCTCGTAAAGGAGATCGTCGGGAGCGGCCGCTCCGAATTGCGCCACGTATCCGGTCCGGAAACGTCGTATCGTCTCTGTGATCAGCTGAAATTCCGCCACAGGAACGAGATCGAGCCCGCGCAACTGCTCTTCGCTTCGCTGGGTTTGCGCATCAAATGCACGGATCGTCTCGAGTGCATCGCCAAAAAAATCGAGCCGAACCGGCATATCCAGGCCAGGCGGATAAAGATCGAGAATTCCGCCGCGCACCGCATAGTCGCCAGGTTCACGCACGGTCGATGCGCGGATGTACCCATTGAGTTCAAGCCACTCGATCACGCCGTTCATGCCGAGGACGTTGCCCGGCGCAACCGAGAGAGCGTGCGTTGCCACAAAATCACGCGACGGCACGCGCTGAAGCGCCGCATTTACGGTGGTGAGCAGGACCGACGGTTTATCGCGACCTTTCACACGCGCGAGCCGCGACAACGCGGTCATGCGTTGAGCAACAACCGCCGCATTGGGCGATACCCGGTCGTAGGGCAGACAATCCCAGGCAGGAAATTCCATGATCTGGAGGTCGGAGCCGAAAAAGCTCAGAGCGCGCGACAGCGCAGCCATCCGCTGTCCATCGCGGCAGATAACCGCGAGCGAAATTGCGGGAGCATCTTTACCGGCGGCAAGGGCGCGCGCGAGATCGCCGAGGACGAGCCCTTCGGCACCATCCGCCACTTGCGCCAGCGTCAGGGCTTTTCCCGGCTTCAGTAATTCGGCCGGTGATTTCTTGATAATACTCACGCCTTATTCTCGCTGTGGAAGTCGCGGAGCTGGCGGAACAGAGCGGTGTCGTAGTTTGGCGGCACCGGCTCCATTCCATTCACCCACGCGAAAAACTGCTGATCGGGGACATCCAGCCAGCGTTCGAGCTCATCGAGCGAGACGTCGCTCAGCGTTGGCAATTGCACGTCGGCGAAACGGCCGAGCACCAGGTCCATTTCGCGAATCCCGCGGTGCCAGCACCGGAACAGGAGACGGCGGCGGCGGGGGTCCAGCCCCTCGCTCGACAGGTTCGTTCCGGTCACCAACACGCCTCCAACGCCAAAAACCCGGACGGGGCCGGGCGGGGTTTATATAGAGGCCCGCCTGCCGTTTGTCATGGCCGAGATTATCCAGGATGCGACGGATGCTGCGTTCGGAGGAAATCCATTACAGTCTGCGCCCATGCGGCCGCCCGTCCTCAATCCTTTGTTCGCCTCACTCACCAGCCTGTCCGGGGTTGGCCCGAAGCTCGTGAGGCTTTATGCGCGTTTGCTTGATCGGGACGCACCGCGCGTCGTCGATTTACTGTTTCATTTGCCATCCGGCACGATCGATCGGCGCGCGCGGCCGAAGCTTCGGGATGTACAGCCCGGACAAATTGTCACCGTCGCGGTCACGATCGGAAAGCATCGGCCGGGTCCGCCACGCCGCTCACGCGCGCCCTATCGCGTCTATGCAAGCGACGATACCGGCGACATCACACTGACTTTTTTCAATCCGCACCGCGATTATCTGGAGAAACTGCTGCCAGAGGGAGAACTTAGGTATGTCTCGGGCACGGCCGAATTCTACGACGGCATGTTGCAGATGGTTCATCCCGACCGCGTTGTGGATGAAGCCGGCCTTGCCGCACTGCCTTTGGTCGAGCCGGTTTACCCGCTGACGGAAGGCCTCGCACTCGGAAATGTCCGGCGCGCAGTAGATAGCGCGCTTAAACACTTGCCCGATTTGCCGGAATGGCAGGATGAAGCCTGGGTCGCTCGCGAACGCTTGCCGACCTTTGCGGCGGCGCTGCGCCACCTGCACCGCCCCGCCGAACCGCACGACATCCTGCCGGAGCATCCGGCCTGGGCACGCCTCGCCTACGACGAATTGCTCGCGGGCCAACTGGCGCTTGCGTTGATGCGCGCGCACATGCGCCGGCAGACCGGACGGGGCACCGCCAGCGAAGGCCGTTTGCGCGCGCGCATTCTCAAGGCCCTGCCCTATACGCTTACGCATTCACAGCAAAAGGCGGTCGACGATATCATCACCGACCTCGCCCGCCCGCATCGGATGTTGCGCCTGCTGCAGGGCGACGTCGGTTCGGGAAAAACGGTTGTGGCATTGACTGCGGCAGCCGCAGTCATCGAACCCGGACGCCAGGCAGCTTTCATGGCACCGACCGAAATCCTTGCTCGTCAACACTACGCAACGATTGTGCCGCTCGCCGAAGCCGCCACCATCCGGACCGCCATCCTCACCGGCCGCGAGCGCGGGGCTGCGCGAAAAGAGATTCTCGATCGTCTTGCAATAGGCGATATCGACCTTCTGGTCGGCACGCATGCGCTGTTTCAGGAAGACGTTGCTTTCCACGACCTGGCGCTGGCCGTTGTCGATGAGCAGCACCGGTTTGGCGTCCACCAACGGCTCGCGCTCACGCAAAAAGGCCACGCAGTCGATGTTCTTGTACTGACCGCCACGCCGATACCTCGCACACTGGTCCTCACCTACTTCGGAGATATGGATATTTCCGAATTGCGCGAAAAACCACCTGGCCGCCAGCCAATCGATACCCGAACAATTCCCCTCTCCCGTCTTGCCGAGGTGGAAGACGCCGTCGGCCGCGCGATCGCGGAGGGCAAGCGAGCCTATTGGGTTTGTCCCTTGGTCGACGAATCCGAAAAAATTGACCTTGCCGCGGCGCAAGCGCGGTTCGATGACTTGCGCAAGAAGTTCGCTGAACAGGTCGACCTCATTCATGGCCGCCTGAAGGGGACCGATAAAGACGCAGCCATGGCCCGTTTTGCTTCAGGCGAGACCCAAATACTGGTCGCCACGACCGTCATCGAGGTCGGCGTCGACGTTCCGGAAGCAACTATCATGGTGATCGAGCACGCCGAACGCTTCGGGCTCGCACAGTTGCATCAATTGCGCGGCCGCATCGGCCGCGGCTCCGGTGCCTCGACCTGTCTCCTGCTGTACAAGACACCGCTTGGCGAAACCGCAAAGGCGCGGCTTGCCATTCTCCGCGAAACCGAAGATGGCTTCCGCATTGCCGAAGAAGATCTTCGTCTTCGCGGCGAAGGTGATGTGCTCGGCACCCGTCAGAGCGGCATGCCTGGCTTTCAGATAGCGCTGCCGCAAGTTCACGGCAAATATCTTGGCACTGCGCGCGACGATGCGGCGCTCGTTCTGTCACGTGATGCAACGCTTTCAACGCCGCGTGGCGAAGCCTTGCGCCAATTGCTTTATCTTTTCGGAAAAGATGAAGCGATCAAGCTGATCCGCGCCGGATAGCCTATTCGACGGCCTCGGGTTTACGTTTGGTGCGCGCCCGCGCGGCTTTCGCAGTGGCGGCAAGCGAGGATAGCTTCTTCTGAGACTCCGCGTCCGGCTGTACCATGCCGGCGGAAATCAAAAGCGTCATCGCATTCTCGACCGTGATGTCGAGTTCGATCAGATCTTTTCGCTTCACATAGAAGAAAAACCCGGTTGTCGGGTTCGGTGTGCACGGCATAAACGCCGAGACGTGCTCGCCTTGCGGCAATTTTTTGATGAGGTCGATACTCGGTGGTTGTGACAGTAAAACCAGCGACCACATGCCGGGCGCCGGAAATTCCACCAGCGCGACTTTACGAAAGCTGGAGCCGCTCTTCGAGAACAGGCTCTCGAAGATCTGCTTCATCGTCTTGTAGATGGTCCGCACGATCGGCATGCGGCTGAGCAGGCTTTCGCCCCATTCAACCAGTTTTCGGCCAACCAGGTTTGCGGTCAAAAACCCAAGAAGCGTGAGCGCGACGATCGCAATGATCAGGCCCGTGCCCGGAATAGGCCACGGCAGATAACTTTCCGGCCGATATGCCGGGGGGATAAGAGGACGGATAACGCCGTCGACCCATCTGACAATCGACCAGATCAACCAGACGGTGATTGCGAGGGGGCCAGCGACGATAAGTCCCGTGAGGAAATAGTTGCGCAGCCGGCCGGCAACGCTGGTTTGCGATGCGGTCACCTTCGCGACGTCGGCGACCAGTGGTTCGCCGGGCTTTTCTTCGATTTCAGACATGGGGGTCAGTTTATTCCACTGTCACGGATTTCGCGAGGTTTCGCGGTTGGTCGACATCGGTGCCGATCGCCGCAGCGGTATGATAGGCAATCAATTGCACCGGAATAGCATAGACCAGAGGCGTTACCGTCGAAGCCATGTCCGGCAATGACAGCGTTTCCATGGACTCGATGGTCGCCTCTTTGGCGCCTTGCGGATCGGTCACCAGGATGATCTTGCCGCCGCGCGCAGCGACTTCCTGCATGTTGGAAACCGTCTTTTCGAAGACACGGTCGTACGGCGCAATGACGATCACAGGCATTGTCTCGTCGATCAGTGCAATCGGCCCGTGCTTGAGCTCGCCCGCGGCATAACCTTCCGCGTGGATGTAAGAGATTTCTTTGAGTTTAAGCGCGCCTTCGAGCGCTATCGGAAAACTGGTGCCGCGGCCAAGGTAGAGCACATGGCGCACTTTGGCGAGGTCTTGGGCGAGTTTCTCGATTTGCGGCTCAAGCGTGAGCGCGGATGCCATCAGCCGCGGCGTCTCGATCAGCGCACGCACAAGCTTCTGCTCGTCGGATTCCTTGAGTTCTCCGCGCGCTCGCCCGGCGGCAAGCGCAAGACATGCAAGGACTGCCAACTGGCACGTGAAGGCCTTGGTGGATGCAACGCCGATTTCAGGGCCGGCCAATGTCGGCATGACCACATCGCTTTCACGGGCGATGGTTGAGGTCGGCACATTGACGACGGAAAGAATGTGCTGCTTGTTCTCTTTGGCGTAGCGCAATGTTGCCAATGTGTCGGCTGTCTCGCCAGATTGCGAAATAAAAATGGCGAGATCGCCCGGCTCGAGCGGGGCGCCGCGATAGCGGAACTCGGACGCGATATCGATTTCGACCGACAATTTTGCGAAGCGCTCGAACCAGTACTTCGCTACGAGGCCTGCATAGAACGCGGTGCCGCACGCCGAGATCGAGAGCCGCTTCAATTTTTTCCAGTCGAACGGAAGCTTCTCCGGCAGCGCCACCCGCTCGTTCACCATGTCGATGTAATGCGCGAGCGTGTGCCCGACCACTTCGGGCTGCTCGTGGATTTCCTTGGCCATGAAGTGCTTGTGGTTGCCTTTGTCGACAAGTTGCGCCGAAGCGGTCGATTTTACGATTTGCCGCTCGACCTTTTTGTCATGATCGTCATGGATCTCGACACCCTTGCGCGTCAGCACGGCCCAGTCACCATCCTCGAGATAGCTGATGGTATCGGTGAACGGCGCCAGCGCGATGGCGTCCGAGCCGAGATACATTTCACCCTTGCCGTACCCGATAGCGAGCGGCGAACCCTTTCGCGCGCCGATCAGAAGATCGTCCTTGCCGGTGAAAAGAAACGCCAACGCGAAAGCGCCACGGAGCTGCTTGAGGGCCGCCGCTACCGCAACCGCGGGCGATTTTCCGCTTTTCATCTCCTGCGACACCAGATGGGCGACTGCTTCAGTATCGGTCTCGCTGACGAATTTGCAGCCGCGCTTGGTCAGCTGCTCACGCAGCTCGCGGAAATTTTCAATAATTCCGTTATGAACGACTGCGACTGTGTCGGTCGCATGCGGATGGGCATTGTCTTCGGTCGGCCGGCCATGAGTTGCCCAGCGTGTGTGTCCGATACCGATGGTCCCGCCCAGCGGTTCGCGCTCGAGCCGTGTTTCCAGCGCGCGCAACTTGCCTTCCGCGCGCCGGCGCCCGAGCACACCGTGGTCGAGCGTAGCAATACCCGCTAAATCGTAACCCCGATACTCAAGACGCTTGAGCGCATCGACCAGTTGACCGGCAACCGGCTTGCTGCCCAAAATTCCGACGATCCCGCACATCCGTCTGGATGGCCCCTTTGCCCATCGATTGTGGTTTAGCCTTCACCGGCAAACCGAAGGAAATCAAAACGCATTTCGCTGTATGACAGCGTCGCTTTGCGGTCGCACCCGGTGCTTCAGGACTTTTTCGACTTCTTTCTGGACAGGTTCTTGCCCAAGGCCTTCACCTGCTGCAAGCGTTTTGCCCAGCCTTCCTTAACCGTCTGTTTGGCGCGGGCTATCGCAAGCGCGCCGGCTGGCACATCCTTGGTGACGACAGTGCCGGTTCCAATATACGCCCCGTCACCCACCTTTACTGGGGCGACAAGCGCAGTATTCGAGCCAATGAATGCGCCTTTGCCGATATCGGTCCGATGTTTGGCAACGCCGTCGTAGTTGCAGGTGATGGTGCCGGCGCCAATATTGGCTGCCTCACCCACCCGTGCATCGCCGATATAAGCAAGATGATTGGCCTTTGCACCGGCCTCGATCGTGGCGTCCTTCACTTCAACGAAATTTCCGATGTGGACATCCTCCCCGAGATCCGCACCGGGCCGTAGCCGCGCGAACGGGCCGACGCGCGCGCCTTTGCCGACATGCGCGCCTTCCAGGTGAGAAAATGAACGGATCGTCGCGCCGTCATCGATCGTGACGCCCGGGCCGAAGACCACGTTGGGCTCGATCGTCACGTTTTTTCCGAATTTGGTATCGGCAGAAAGATAGATGGTCTCAGGAGCGATCATGGTGACACCCGCTTCGAGCGCCGCCATGCGCAACCTTTGTTGCAGCACGGCTTCGGCTTCGGCGAGCTGCAGCTTGGTGTTAATGCCGCGCACGTCGTCCTCCGAGGTTTCGATCGCCACTGCCTTCAAGCCCATATCGCGGGCGATGGCAACGGCGTCGGTAAGATAATATTCGCTCTTGGCGTTTGAATTCCCGATACGCGACAGGATTGCGAGAGCGTGTTTTCCGGCAAGCGCCATCAGGCCGCCGTTGCATAGGCTAATTTTGCGCTCTTCCGCGGTTGCTTCACGCTCTTCACGGATGGCGGCGAGGTCGCGGCCCTGCATAATGAGCCGCCCATACCCATGGGGATTTTCCGGCCTGAAGGCCAGCACCGCGACGGCTGCGCCGTCGGCAAGTGCCTGGCGCAAACTCGAAAGTGTGTGGGACCGAACTAAGGGCGTGTCGACAAACATAACCAAAACATCGTCGGGATTGCCGGCCAGTACCTCGCGTGCCGAGAGCACGGCATGAGCGGTACCGCGACGTTCTCGCTGCTCGAATACCTTCGCCTTGGGGGCGTATTGCCGCGCGTCAGCCGTTACATCCTGGCGATCCGGTCCGACTACGATTGCCAAATCTCTGGCGCCGGCACCGTGCGCGGCCGATATGACGTGGGAAAGCAATGAACACCCGCCGAGCTGATGGAGCGCCTTTGGCGTTTGCGACCGCATGCGAGTGCCCTCGCCGGCCGCGAGCACAATCGCAAGACATGTTCGACGCGGCATTTCGAGTGGGCTCAAACTTTTCTGGGTTCATGCATGCCATACCTCAGCTGGCGCATTGGCAAAAGATCGCCGGGCGAGGCTTTTCAATCAGGGTGAAGGCGGAATTTGTCGGATTCTGCTAGTGTTTTCAATGATTCGCCCATCGAGGAGCTCATGGCGACCGAGCAAACTCCGCCAGAATCCGATTTGCGTGGTCCTCGCAGACGCCGTCGCGACGTCAATACGCTTCTCTGGCTATGCGGATGGGGCGGCATAACGACGGTCGCGCTGATTATCCTTGCGATCACGACACAAACCGAAAGCGCCAATGAGCGGCTTCGGCATATTTTTTCCGTGAAAGAGTCCCCCGCGCTCGCGCAAATTTCGCCGCGTATCGTCCAACTCGAATCGGAGACGCGCTTTCTGGCAACCCAGGTGCGCGCGCTCACCGTCGAGCGCGATCGGCTGGCGGGACGGATCGCGTTGCTCGAAAACAGCCTCGACGACATGACCGGAGCTATCAAGAAGCAAGCCGCCACGACGGCAGCCGCACTCGCGGCCAGGCCCGCTCCGCCACCGAGCGCACCGCCCCCGCCCGTCACAGTCGCTTCCAACCCCGCCGCAAGCCCCGCCGTCACCCCAGCTGCAGTAACGCCGAGCGTGACCCCGCCTGCTCCGCCGAAGGAGGCAACGCAAACCACTCCGTTGCCGCCGGCCCGCGTCGCAGCCGTCGCAACAAGCGAACCCGAGCCGACACCCCAAAAAAAGAGCGAATTCGGTCTCGACCTCGGTGGAGGCGCCACGATGGACAGCATCCGCCAACGCTGGACAACGGTGAAAGCCAATTTCGGACCGCTATTGAGCGGAATGTATCCGATCGCGGCACACGACCATCGCGCCGGCGCCGCAGGTTATCGGTTGGTTGTTGGCCCTTTGCCGAATAGTGCCGCCGCCGCCGGTCTCTGTGCTCATTTCACCGCGGCGCGCACCACCTGCCGCGCCGCCAAATTCGACGGCGAGCAAATTGCCCAGCCATGATTGTCGGCGCGGCGGAGCGGCGGCATACTGATCCAATGAAATTGTTTCTGCCGAACGCGCG
Organism: uncultured Alphaproteobacteria bacterium; assembly: GCA_963831275.1. Classification (GTDB taxonomy): domain Bacteria; phylum Pseudomonadota; class Alphaproteobacteria; order Rhizobiales; family Xanthobacteraceae; genus Pseudolabrys. The sequence continues at coordinate 158,928 of CAWHPN010000011.1, forward strand.
CGCCGTGAATTGGCTTTTGGTGGTCGGCTTCTGTTCGATCGGTTACGCGCTCTATATGCGTTATCTCGCGGTCGAACAGTCGAGCGTCGGGCTTGCCTGCCAAGCCGGGCTCAATACGTGGCTCTGCGTCATCCGGCAGATCACAATCGTATTGTTTACCTATTCGGTTTTCGGCTGGTTTTCATTGATTGTTGCCGCGCTCAATTTCCTGCGGCCGTCTCTTCTTCTTTTCGCGTTTGCGCTCGCTGCCGCGTGCTGCGGAGTCGTGCTCTACAATATCGGTCTTTCGTCGCTTGCCGCTGGATTGCTGGTCCTCAGCCTGGCACGTCGCGCACCCGAACTAGAATGAGCGCCAGCGCAGCGAGTGCTCCGCACACCCACAACGATTGCCAATTGGCAAACCCTTCGTTGAACAAGATGTAGCAAACCGAAAGTGCCAGCACGCCGGCTCCGTAAAATTCTGCTGTCGCACGAATTCCCTTCGGCCGTGTTGTCACGACGCCGTGCACGAGAAACGGAAAGACCGCCGCCGTAAGCGGGGCAAATGGGAAATCACGGTAGCGGGGATCGAAAACCAGCCCGAGCGCAATCACGAAAGCCAGCAACATCGTGCCAACCAGAACTGCTCCCGCAAGCAGCACCAGTGGATTCGGTATGCGCTGTTCCTTGGGGCCAAACATCCGGAAAAAGGTCGGAACAGGCGTGCCGCACATGATTGCCACCCCCACGACGATTGGCGCGGTAATAGCGACTGCAGCGAGCGCCAGCGACCGTATCCAACCGCTCAGGCCGAGACTTTCGATTGGAATGTTCTCGATCGTCCAGGGCACGAGGGCGCCGCCGACAAGCGCGATGGTAGTAACTGCAAGCCAAAACGTTAGCGGAGTGTCCTTGGTACGAAAAATTATCGCTGCACCGAACACAACGACTGAAAATAAAATCCCGCCAGCACCTTGCCATAACCACAAAGGATGATTGGAGACCGCCTGCGCTCCGGCAAATTTCGGAGCACGCGTCGCGGCATCGAACAGTCCCCAATGACCGCCAACCGTGCCTTCAAGTGCGCGCTTCCATGGCTGGTCGAAGGCTTCGATAATATTCACGTTGAATTTTTCGCGTTTGCTCAACGCAAGCACATCCTGGATGACGCGCGCCTGATTGGCCGCAGATGGCAGCGCGCCGTCGCGCATGCGCCCTGCGCTGGGCCAGCCAACTTCGCCGATTAAAATCTCCTTGCCCGGAAATGCAGCAACCAGCCGGCGGCGAATTGTTTCGACGTGTGTCACAGCGTCGTTCGCCGCGACCGGGAAATCCTCCCAGTAAGGCAGGATATGTATGGTGATGAAATCGACGGCATTCGCGACGTCCGTGTTGCGTAACCAGAACTCCCAGACATCGGCATAAGTCACCGGCACGTGCACGCGTGCTTTCACCGCTCTGATGGTGTTGGCGAGGTCAGTCGGGGTCATATCGCCGCGCAACAGAACTTCGTTGCCGACGACGATTGACCGGATAGTCCCGGGATATTTGTTTGCGAGCGCAACCGCAATTTCGATCTGGTACTGGCTTTTAATCAAGCTGCTCGATAGCCACAGACCTTGCATCACCTTGAGGCCATGCCTAGCCGCAATCCCGGCAATCTGGTCGAGCCCGAAATCGACTGAATAGGTGCGTATGCAGTCTGTAAGCTGGGCTAGCCGGGTAAGGTCGTCTTCGATCTGCGCCGCCGGGATCATGGTCGAAGGGTCCAGCGGCGTCTGGGCATCACGGAACGGGGTGTACGAAACGCAATAGAGCTTTTCGGCCTTCCCAAGCTGGGAAGGCATCAAAAGGACCGGGGCGCCAAGCCAGGTCCAGATTCCGGCGATAGCCACGGCCGTAAAGGCAAGGCAGGCAATAGCGTAACGCATCGAAAATCCAATCGGAGATTTCAATAGCCGCCAATGTCCGACTTATCGTGCGCGCCGCCCCCTGCCAAGTTGGGACCCGTCTTAAGCAAGGACTATGGTTGCGCTGGACAAAATTGACGGGTTGAGGGCAAGTTCTGTTGTTGGTTTTTTGAATTAAATTGCCGGGCGGGAGGCGGATTTACCAAGCAGATCACCGCCGTATTAGCGTCCCAATCCGGTCGCAGAGACAAGAAGTAAGGGACGGGCGTACGACCAAAGATCAGCATCCGACGGGGACAATGCGGTTTTCTCTCAAGTTGCGTGTGTTTCTTGCCGTACTGTGTTGCGTCACGGGCGTTGGCCTCTCCCTTCCGCCCGCCTTTGCGCAAAGCGGCGGCAACGGCAAACCCCCAGAGCCGCAGAAACCAGCGGCGGACGCCGTTAAGGAAAGCCAGAAAAAGATCGACGAGATCGCCGAGGCGACGCGCCTGCTGACCGGCCCAGCCGGCAATCCGGAATGCGTCTGGCTTGGCCGCCGTGTCGTCACCCTGCTCTGGCGCGACGATCTCGATACGGCCTTTCGCCACCTCGACCTTTATGACCGTTTTGGCTGCCCCAGCGCCCATATCCAGGCGACATTCCGGTGCCTCGTACGACAGGGAAATATCGATCCCAAGGCGCAGGAAACCCTTAACGGCCGGGTCCACGCCTGCTGGCTCAATCCCGGCCTGGAGCCGACCCCCGCCTCCGCCGCCGCCCAGCCAGCGCCCCCCGCCCCGACTTCCGGCGGAACCACCCCGCGTTAACCGGCGTTTCTATTTTTAGAAAATTCGTTTCGCTGCCATGCAGCTGCCTAGGATTCGCCATGTCAGCTAGTTACTTGAATATCCACCTTACGCCGGGCTACGCTGCAACCTCGCAGACGGAGTTTCGGCTGAGCCCAGGGGACGGGTTCGAGGGTCTGCAATTCTGCCCCACTTGGTTTTGAGTGCTATGCGCACCGTAGCTGCCGTCGTCGCCCTTGTGGCGTGCGTGCATGCCGGGTTGTGGGTCTTAATGCGCGAAAATGTTCGCGCCCCCAACTTTGACGGCCAGCTTGCGAGCGTTTCCTACGCACCATTCGAAGGCTCCTCGCACCCCGACGCCGGCGGCAAGGCACGGGTCGCGCAAATTCGCGCCGATCTCAAAATGCTGGCGCCGCTCACGCGCGCGGTTCGCACCTATTCCGCGACCGGCGGCGTAGAACTCGTGCCCGGCATCGCGTCCGAGTTCGGACTTCGCGTCACGGCCGGTGCGTGGATCGACAAAAATCAAGACCGCAACGAGCGCGAAATCCATTCGGTCATCGACCTCGCCAAGCGCCACAGCAACGTCAACGGCATCATCGTCGGCAACGAAACCATCTTCCGCGGCGAGCAGAAGGTGGCCGATCTCATCCAAATGATTCAGCGCGTGAAGCGTTCGACCAGCGTTCCCGTGACGACGGGCGAAATCTGGCACGTCTGGATCGAGCATCCGGAACTTGTTTCGGCGGTTGACTATATTGCCGCACACATCCTGCCTTATTGGGAAGGTTTCTCTGAAGGACAAGCGGTCGATCAGGCCGTACTGATCTATGACAAGCTGCGTCAGGCTTATCCCGGAAAGCGTATCGTCATTGCCGAGTTCGGCTGGCCGAGTGCGGGCTACAATCTAAAGAGTGCCAACCCCGGACGAATCGAACAAGCGGTCGCCTTGCGCGATTTCGTCAGCCGCGCCGAAGCCTATGGCATCGATTACAACATCGTCGAAGCGATCGATCAGCCGTGGAAGATATTCGAAGGCGGCGTTGGTCCCTATTGGGGAATATTTGACGCCTCACGTCAGCCAAAATTCGATTGGACCGGGCCGATTACCGATCCGGATCACTGGCGGCTTGCCGCAATCGCCATTCTGGTCAGCGTCCTCTTGTCGCTGCCGCTGCTCACGATGAGCGCGGTAACGCTGTGGCAGGCGGCGATGCTCGCCAGTGCCGCCAATGTTGTCGGCGCGTGGTTTGCAGCCGTGTTCGGTTATTGGAACGGACACTACTTCGTACCGGGTGCTGCCTTCGCGCTCGGGCTCGGCATGATCCTGCTGATCCCACTGATTGTAATTGCACTGGCGCGCATCGAGGAAATCGCAGCCATCGCGTTTGGACGCAAACCGCTCCGGCTGATTTCGAGTCCTCCGCTTGCGCCCGAGGCAGCCACACCGAAAGTCTCAATTCATATTCCGGCCTATAACGAACCGCCGGACATGCTCAAGCAGACGCTGGATGCCGTCGCTCGGCTCGACTATCAGAACTACGAATGCATCGTCGTGATCAACAACACGCCGGATCCGGCGTTGTGGCTGCCGATCGAGGAACATTGCCGCGCGCTTGGCGAGCGTTTCAAATTCGTGCGCGCCGACAGCCTCGAAGGCTTCAAGGCCGGCGCGCTGCGCCTCGCTCTCGCCCATACCGCCGCCGATGCGGACGTGATCGGCATCATCGATGCCGACTATGTTGTGCAGCACGATTGGCTCAGGGACCTCGTCCCGCTCTTCCGCGATCCGGCCGTCGGCCTTGTGCAGGCGCCGCAGGACCACCGCGACGGCGAACGCAGCGTCATGCATCACGCCATGAACGGCGAATATGCCGGCTTCTTCGACATCGGCATGGTCCAGCGCAACGAGTTCAATGCGATCATTGCGCATGGCACGATGTGCCTGGTGCGGCGCGCCGCCATCGACGCAGCCGGTGGATGGTCGAGCGACACGATTTGCGAAGACACCGATCTCGGCCTCACGCTGCTCGAACTTGGCTGGCAGACCCACTACACCAACAAGCGCTACGGCCACGGCCTGCTTCCGGACAGTTTCGAGGCCTACAAGAAGCAAAGGCACCGTTGGGCGTATGGTGGCTTCCAAATTCTCAGGAAGCACTGGCGCCGTTTCCTGCCCGGCGGCAGCCGGCTCACGCGCGAGCAAAAGCGCGAATTCGCGCTCGGCTGGCTCAACTGGCTCGGCGCCGAAAGCATCGGCGTCGCGGTCGCCATTCTCAATATCATCTGGGTTCCGGTCGTCGCCTTCCTCGATATCGCCGTTCCCGATCGCATCCTGACGGCGCCGATCATTGTCAGCTTCATCGTGTCGGTCGCGCATTTCGCAACGCTCTATCAGCTGCGCGTGCGCCCGCGCATGGGTCAGCTGCTCGGATCAGTTTTTGCCGCGATGTCCGTGCAGTGGACGGTCGCGCGTGCCGTCGGGTTCGGTCTGTTCAAGGATCACCTGCCCTTCGTGCGCACCTCGAAGGGCGGCATGCGGCGCTCGACTGACTTCCACGCGTTCTGGGAAGCGGTGCTTGCCGGCTTGCTGATCCTCAGCGCCATCGTGCTGGTCATGACGAACGCCAAGGAAATCCGCGAGATCAATATCTTCGCGGTGGTGCTCGTCGTGCAAAGCCTGCCGTTCCTTGCCGCGGCCGGCCTCGCCGTGATCGAGCGCACGCGTCTCAACGAATTCGCCTATTGGCGCAGCATCGAGGCCCGCGTTACCGATCTGCTGCCGGTTGCCCGGCGTGACGCAACGATGACGGAAGCCACGCGTACTGCGCCGGTTCAGAAGCCGGGCGAGCTTGTTCAGTAACGGCCGATCACGCCGCCAGCGCGGTCTCGACCAATTTCACCCAATACGACGTCCCGAAGGGGATCGCATCGTCGTTGAAATTATAGGCCGGGTGATGAAGCCCCGCGCTGTCGCCATTGCCGATCCAGATGAAGGCGCCGGGCCGCGCGTTGAGCATGTAGGAGAAGTCTTCCGCGCCCATCATCGGCGGCAATGACCTGTCGACTTTGTCCGTGCCGGCGATCTGGTTTGCGACCGATGCCGCGAATTCCGTCTGCTGGTCGTGATTGACGAGTACGGGATAGCCGCGCCGGTATGTGAGCTTGGCTTTGGCGCCGTACGCCACCGCCGTGCTTTCGACCACGACATGGAGCCGCTTCTCCAGGAGATCGCGCACATCCGCCGCAAGGCTGCGGGCGGTTCCGCGCAACTGCACGGTTTGCGGAATGACATTGTCCGCATTGCCGGCGCGGAACATGCAAATCGAAACGACCGCCGACTTGAGTGGATCGACATTGCGCGACACCACCGACTGAATGGCATTGATAATCTGCGCCCCGACCAGAACCGTATCGACGCCAAGATGCGGTCGCGCCGCGTGCGCGCCCACGCCTTCGATATCGATGGTCAGCGCATCCGCCGATGCCATCATTGGGCCAGGACGGATGCCAAAGGCGCCAACCGGCATGCCAGGATAATTGTGCATGCCGTACACCTCGCCGATGCCGAAGCGATCCATCATGCCATCCTCGACCATTTCCCTGCCGCCTCCGCCGCCTTCTTCTGCCGGCTGGAAAATCACCACTGCGGTGCCGGCAAAGTTGCGCGTCTCGGTCAGATAGCGTGCCGCGCCCAGCAGCATGGCCGTGTGGCCGTCGTGGCCGCAGGCGTGCATTTTCCCGGCAACCGTCGACTTGTAGGGAAGTTCGTTGGCCTCCTCGATCGGCAGCGCGTCCATGTCGGCGCGCAGGCCGATCGTCTTGCCGGCGGCGCCCTTGCGGCCGCGGATGATGCCGACCACGCCGGTGCGGCCGAGACCGGTGACGACCTCGTCGCAGCCGAAGGCCTTGAGCTTTTCGGCAACCGCGCCGGCCGTGCGATGTACATCGAACAGCAATTCCGGATGGGCATGCAGGTCCCGCCGCCACGCGGTAATTTCGCTATGTAGATCGGCGACGCGATTGACGACCGGCATTGTTCTGCTCCCGTGAGGGGCCAGTGTAGCAAACCAGCGGGTACCGGCGCGAGTTTAACAAATTAGCGGAATCGGCCTATTGACCGGGCAGGTCGGCACCCCTACACCGACCCATTCCATGGTGACGGGCGCGTAGCTCAGTGGTAGAGCACTTGACTTTTAATCAAGTGGTCGATGGTTCGATCCCATCCGCGCTCACCAGTGATTTGACTCAGAAATTTCCATTTTTCGAGAAAATATTTCTGAGAACAAAACGCCCCGCTGACACCAGGGAAGCGGGGCCAAATGTCCGCAAAAAGCCAATAGTGGACTAGCCCCCGCGTGAAGGCCTATTTCAACACTGACGACGTGACAAGTCCTTGCTTCGGGTATGATACGTTGCAGCCGGCGCGCAATGTTTTTGGTGACCCGCATGACACCTTTGCTCGAGGACATTCGCAATACACCGCTACTGTGGCTGCTCGCCCTGGTGCCGGTCGTGTTGGTGGCGGAGGCGCTGCGGCCCGAAGCCCATACGCTTCTGTTTATTCTGTCGGTGGTCGCCATCGTTCCCCTGGCAGCGCTGCTGAGTCGCGCCACGGAAGCGGTGGCGTCGCGAACCGGCGACATGGTCGGAGGTCTGCTCAACGCGACGCTTGGCAATCTGACTGAACTGCTCATCGCGCTCGCGGCCCTGCGCGCCGGGCAATACGTGCTGGTAAAGGCATCGATTGCGGGTGCCATCGTAACCAATACCCTGTTCATGCTGGGCACCGCCTTTCTGCTCGGCGGACTGAAACATCACGTGCAGGACTACAACCGCAGCAGCGCGCGGCTGCAGGCCGGCCTGCTTTTTCTTGCAACGATCGCGATCCTGGTTCCATCAGTCGTGACCGAAGCGGAAGGCGACGCGGCCTCCGCGGAATTCACGCAGACGCTTAGCGCAAGCCTCGCGGTGATGCTGATCGTCACTTACGGGCTGGGACTATTGTTCTCGCTCCGCACCCATCGTGAGCTCTTTGCCGGTGCGGACCATGCAAACGGCGAGGACGAACGGTGGTCGATACGCCTTGCGTTGGCGACGCTCGGCATCGTCACAGTCCTGGTTGCGCTGGTCAGCGAGATTTTCGTGGAGTCCGTCCAGCAGGCCGCCAAAGAGCTGGGGCTTTCGCCGGCCTTCGTCGGATTCATCATCGTCGCGCTCGTGGGCGCCGCCGCCGAAATGGTCGCGGCATTTTCGGCAGCGCGCAGGAACCGGCTCGATCTCAGCGTCGGAATCGCGCTGGGGAGCGCGTCGCAGATTGCCCTCTTCGTCGCTCCGGTGCTGGTGCTGCTTAGTTACGCGATCGGCCCGTCGCCTATGAACCTGCAGTTCTGGCCTGGCGCGGTGGCCATGATACTGATCGCGAGCATGACAGCCTCGCTGGTGACGAACACGGGCCGATCGGCTTGGTTCATCGGGTACCTCGTCATTGTCGTGTACCTGATATTTGCCGTGACGCTGTATCTTCTGCCGCCGCGGGTATCCTGACCGTATACTGCGCGTTCGAATTAACGGGGGACATAATGCTACGGCAATTCCTGTTCGGCGGCGCTGTCAGCGCGGTGAACATCGGCATCCACGCGCTGGTGATGGCGATCGTCGTGCGGGTCGCGCAAAGAGCGAGCGCGCGGGATACATTACATCCTTCCGCGCGCCTGATCGGGGTGATGATCCCGACCGTGCTGGTCCTGACGGTCACGCACGCGCTTGAGGTCGTCATCTGGGCCTTCGCGTATTTCTTGGTCGACGCCGCGCCTGAGGGGGCCGACCGCGTGTATTTTGCCTTCGTGAACTACACCACGCTGGGGTACGGGGACGTCATTCCGGTCGCGCGCTGGCGGCTGCTCGGCCCACTCACGGCGACGAACGGCGTCCTGATGTTCGGATGGTCCACGGCGGTGATCTTCGAAATCCTGCGCAGGGCGTTGGCGCACGGGCGCGACATGTCCGCCCGGCATTAGCGATTCAGTGGTTTCGATTTTATAAGAAGAGAACTTAAAAGAATTTAGCCCCAGATTTCAGTCGCGGCCTTCACGACCAACGCCAGTTTCGCGCGCTCATCCTCTTCGGTGAGCGGGTTTCCTGCCACGGTGCTGGCAAAACCGCACTGTGGGCCGACAGCGAGACGATCAAAATCGATATAACGGGTGGCTTCGTCTGTGCGCCGCTTCAGCATATCCAGGCTTTCGAGCGCGGACGTTTTCGAGCTGATGAGGCCGAGCACGACGCTCTTGTTTTTCGGCACGAACCGCAACGGCGTAAAATCCCCCGCACGTGGCGTGTCGTATTCCAGCAGGAAATGATTGACCTTGGTATTGGCGAAGAAGCGCTCAGCCACAAACTCATAGCCGCCGGCTCCGAGGTAATGACCCTTGAAATTGCCGCGGCACATATGCACGCCGATACTTACCTCGGTCGGACAGGTCGCAACGGCTTGATTGATGCTGTTGATATAAAGATCGACCAGTGCGTCAGGATCGTTACCGGTCCGCGCGACCTGTTCGCGGATTGCCGGATCGCAAAGCAACGCCACCGCAACCTCATCGAGCTGGATATAACGGCAACCAGCTGCGGCAAGTTCACCGATTTCTTGCGCAAAGATCGCGGCAAGATCGTCAAAGAAAGATTCAACGTCCGCATAGGATGACGGTTCAGCAAAATCAGCGCAGCGGTAAAAATGCATTGTCGATGGCGCCGGTAGCGTGATCTTGCCGGCCACCTTGGTAACGCCGCGCAAGAACAAATATTCGTCCAGTGCGAGCGGCTGTTTGCGTTTGATTTTCGATCTCGCGAACGGCGCGGTAAATTCAACCTCGTGCCCTTGATCGTTCCGGAACTTGAAAGATGCGGGTTTGATCTCGAAGCCCTCGATACGCTCGACAAACCGGCCCCAATAAGAGCCGCGGCGGAATTCGCCGTCCGTCACAATCTCCAGGCCCACCTGCTCCTGCAAGGCGACGACATCGCGGATGCACTGGTCTTCCAGTTTGCTGAATTCGGCCGCGTCGACTTCGCCAGCGGCCCGCCGACGAAACGCCTGACGCAATACCGGCGGCCGCAGCAGGCTTCCGACATGGTCGGCACGGAATGGTGGGCGGCCTTGCGCGGGCTGCGCCATGCGGACAATCTCCCTGGACCATTTTTCTATAGCTCGATAGATAGAATTTAGATCGGCCCGGTGGCAGAACACAATGGCCTCGGCTATGAAAGGCCCTAGAGTCCGCTCTGATACCGAATGACACCATGCGTGGGCGATCAGAATGAACGTGCTGTCTCTTCCGTCGACACGCCGCAGTGCGAGCCAACGCCGCCGTGCGCCACAAATTATCGATGCCGCCGCGCGCGTTTTTGCCGACCGGGGCTTTCACGGGGCCACGACACAGGACATTGCCGATGTCCTCGGAATTCGGCAGGCAAGCCTTTATTACTATTTTTCGTCGAAGGAGGCGGCGCTTGAATTGGTCTGCATCAAAGGTGTCGAAGGCTTTTTTGAAGCCGCGAAGGTCATCGCCACCGGCCAAGGGACGGCACAAAAACGCCTGTCTTTATTGATCAACTCACATCTGTCGCCGCTGCTCGAGCGCGGCAATTTCGTAAAGGTGTTCCTGAACGAACGCCAGCATTTGCCGGCTGAGAGCCGCCGACGTGTCGGCCGCTGGTCACGCGGGCTCGAGCGCATTTTTGAGGACGTCATCAAGGAAGGTATTGCGAAAGGAGAATTCCGCGCTGATCTTGACGCGCGCATGACGGCGCTTGCTATTTTGGGCATGTGCAATGCGGCATCGAGTTGGTATCGAAAGGAAAATGTGCCCGTCCTGCGCATTGGTGCGGAATTCACGAAGATGGTTCTCGATGGAGTGGGCAAGCGCCCCACCGTGCGCCGTATCCGCCGGTGACCGGACCAAATTGTACAAGCACGTAGAATTCAGAATTCGATTAAGCTATAGAATTTTACCAGAGGAACAGCGCGTGAAGAGCGCCGAATGATCGCGCCCGCCACGGTCGATCGTCAACGCCTGCGCCGCACCACCGCTCCACACTTGTTGTGCGAGCGAGCGCGCGCGATCCCGGATTCAGTCGCATTCCGTTCCAAGCACTTCGGACTCTACCGCGAACGTCGCTGGAGCGACTATGCCGCGCTCGTGGCACAGGCCGCGGCCGCGCTGAAAAGCCTGGGGGTCGTACGCGGCGAGCGCGTCGCGATCATGGGCGACGTCTGCGAGGAGTGGATGATCTGCGACCTTGCGGCACAGTCGCTTGGCGCAATCGTTTACGGGATCTACCCGACCGCCTCGGCGGCGGAAGTCGACTATCAAATGCGGGACGGCGGCGCCTGCGTGTTTATTGCGGAAGATCAGGAATACGTTGACCGGATTCTGCCCATTGTTGATCAGTTGCCCGATCTGCGCACGATCGTGGTGCTCGATGGCTCCGCGATGTTTGGCTATGAACATGCCAAACTGCGTCGTTTCAGCGAGTTGATCGAGGCCACAGGCAAAGCCGATCTTGCCTGGCTCGAAGGGCAGATTGCCCCGCTGTCACCCGACGACCCCGCCTTTATCGTCTATACCTCGGGTACCACCGGCCATCCGAAGGGCGCGCTGGTAACCCACGGCAAGCACCTCGCCGCGTCGGATACCGTTCTCGAACATTACCCGACATTGCGCGCAATACCGCACCGGACTGTCGTCTTCTTGCCGATGTGTCATGTGCTCGGGCGCGATGTGGCCATCACATTGCCGTTGATGTCCCAACTCGTCCCCCATTTCGGCGAAGCCGCAGACGATTTCGCGACAACATTATTCGATGTTGCACCAACGGTCATGTTCACGGTGCCCCGCTATTTGCAAAAATTCGCTTCCCACGTGCTGGTCGGGGTCCTCAATTCGAGCGGGCTTAAACGCGCCGCCTACGACGCTGCCATACGTTTCGCTCGCGGCTATGCACGACGCCGGTGGGACGGCCGCACGACGCTTGCACAAGATGCACTCTACGCCGTTCTTCGGGCCGCCGTGTTCCGGCCGATCCTCAACAAGCTTGGATTCGATAAACTCAAACTCGTCGTCAGCGGTGGCGCTGGACTGCCGGTCCAGACCGCGATGCTTTGGCACATGTACGGGGTCAACGTCGTCGAAATGTATGGCCAGACCGAGGAAGCCGGCGGCATCATATCCGGCCAGCGGGGGCCCTTTCCCCGCCCCGGCAATGTCGGCACACCCGTCGATGGCCTTGATGTCCGCCTCGCGGAAGATGGCGAAGTGCTCGTGCGCGGTCCGGATTTGTTCGAAAGTTATTGGCGCAACGAGGATGCGACAGCCGATGTCAAAGGTGCCGACGGTTGGCTGCGGACTGGCGACGTTGGCGAATGGCGCGACGGGGCGCTGCGTCTGGTCGACCGTGCGCGCGATTTTATCGTCACCTCCGGCGGCAAGACGATATCTCCCTCGTTCATAGAAAATGCGCTGCGTGCCAGCCCTTATGTCGCGGAAGCGGTCGTATTCGGTCACGGCCGCAAATATCTTACCGTCATCATCGAAATCGATTTCGAAACGGTCGCCGATTGGGCGCGCGCTAACGACGTCGCCTACACCGGCTTCACCAGCCTGGCTGCACACCCGCGCATCGAAAATCTGATTAAGGCCGAAATAGACAAGGCCAATACGGACCTCGCGCGGGTCGAACAAATCAAAGGCTTCCGCATTTTGCCAAAGGCACTCGACCCGGAAGAAGAAGGCGAGCCCGTAACGCCCACACGCAAGGTCAAACGCAAGTTGATGTACGAGCGGTTCAATACACTGATCGAAGACATGTACGACGATAGCGAAGACCGCCTGATTGCCGCCGGTACGGGCGGTGCGATGGCGCTGTAACAAGACGAAAACATTAAACCGGGAGGGAAAGACATGATCAAAGGAAGTTTACTTGGTACGATAGTCGTGTGTGGTTTAGCCATGCCGGCGGCCGCGCAGGACACCTACGTTGTGGGATTGACTGGCGCGCTGACTGGACCGCCGTCGAGCACCTACGCGCCCGCGGTCGATGCCTTGCGTATCTATATCGACCGGGTCAACGCCGGTGGCGGCGTAAACGGCAAAAAGATCCAGCTCATACTCGAAGACGATGGCGCACAGCCCTCAAAAGCCGCAGCCAATACCAAAAAGCTGATTACGCAGGACAAGGCGGTGCTGGTGATCAACGCCAGCCTGTCATCGACCTACGCACCGATGATTGCGGAGACAAAGGAAGCTGGCGTGCCGCTGTTGTTTGCGAGCGGCGTCTGCCCGCAAAGCGTCTACCCGCCGGCCGACCCATTGCAGTTTTGCACGACCGGCTACGCTTCGCATTTCGACAGCCAGGCAACATTGAATTTCGTGAAAGCAACGGCGAAGGGCCCGATCAAAATCGGATTTTCGGCCATGGCGATCCCACTGTCGCGCGGCGAGATGGACTACGCGCAGGAGCTTTCCAAGACAATGGGTATGTCGCCGGTTGACCAGGAGGTCATCCCGCCGCCAACCGCCGACTACACGCCGTTCGCCACTAAACTCAAGGATGCCGGTCCCAATTGGGTCTACTCGTGGGCGCCTTGGGTCACGCAAGTGCGCACGCTGGAAGCACTGCGTAAACTTGACTGGCAGAACGACTACATTGCCTGGGGTCATCTAGAGGCCGAAAGCGAACTGGCGCGGCTCAAGGACGGCAAGTTCTTCGTGGTCAATGCCAACGCGCTATTCCAGGACGGCTTGCCGATCCACAAGGAAATAGAAGAAGCAGCGAAAAAAGCCGGCTCCAAATATCCGGCGCAAACCATGACCGAAGGTTGGATCGGCGGCATGGCCATCGAAGCAGCGCTCAAAGGCGCGGGCTGGCCAACCGATGGCGCCAAAGTGCGTGCAGCCATGGAAAATCTCAAGATCGACACCAAAGGGCTGCGTGGCGGCCCAATCGAATGGAACAAGGACAACCACTTTCGTACGCGACTTTACTACCGCGTCTACAAATGGGACGGCAGCAAGATCGCGCGTGTGCAGGATTGGAAGACTTACGATGTGAAGTGAGCCACGCTCTCGCCCTCCCGCCTGAAAACGGGAGGGCGATAGCGCGCTGGACAGATTCCCTTGCAGCTCCTCGTCAACATCGTCGTTCTCGCGTCGATCTACGCGCTGATCGCGTGTGGCTACGTGATGATCTATCGCGTGAGCCGCGTCCTCAATCTTGCCCACGGTGAGTTGATGATGCTTGGCGCCTATCTGTTGCTCGCAACCGCGTCGCTGTTCTCCGGTCACCCCGCAATGGCTCTCGGCGCCGCCGTCGTCTTGAGTCTGATCGCAGGCGTCGCGGTTTACATCGTGCTCATGCGCAAAATGACCGGCGAAATGGTGCTGGCGGCGATCCTCACGACAGTCGCGCTCGGCATTTTGATCCGCGGCCTGGTTATTCTGTTCTGGTCAGCGCAGCAGCAGTACCCAGCACAGGCGCTTGGCGTGTCAAACCCCTCGCTCGTGATCGGGAGCGCGCGTATCTCGCTGTGGTCCGCCCTTCTGGTCCTGACCAATGCCGCGATTTACAGCACCTTGTTCATTTTTTTGCGTTTTGGCCGATGGGGCATCCGCATGCGCGCTGCCGGACAAAACCCGCTGCTGGCGGCGCAACGCGGCATCAAACTGCATGGCGTCTACGCGCTGGCCTGGAGTTTATCGACACTGACCGCCGCGCTTGCCGGCATTCTCATGGCGCTCAACTCCGGTTTGACCAGCAACATGACGGTGATTGGGCTCAAGGCTTTCCCAGCGGCGTTAGTCGGCGGGCTCGATAGTCTTGCTGGTGCGCTCATCGGGGCATTGATCGTGGCTGCGGCCGAAGTCCTGCTGATCTATTACGTTGATCCGCTGCTGTCTGATGTGGTGCCGTTTCTCGTGCTGATCGCAATGCTGATCGTGAGGCCATGGGGTCTGTTGGGGACGCGCGAGGAGCTCGATCGTGTTTAGACCGGTGTCTCGCGCCAGCGGCAATTTCCACACCGGGTACGCACAAGATCTGTCGCTGCTGCAAACACGCACGGAGCGTATCAGCCTCGCTGCCTTTGTCACGGTGCTGATCGCTCTGCCGTTTATAGCCTCACCTTTTTTGCTCGATCTCGCCTGCCAGGTATTCCTGGCATCAATCGGAGCTTTGTCGTTGATGCTGCTCACCGGTTATGCCGGTCAGATATCGCTTGGCCACGCCGGTTTGATCGCGGCGGGTGCCTTCACCCCCGGCATCCTGGCACGTGAAATCCACGCGCCATTCTGGGTGACCCTTCCCGCCTCGGCGTTGACCGGGATCACGCTCGGCCTCATTTTCGGTCTGCCGTCGCTGCGGTTGCGCGGGCTCTATCTCGCCGTAAGCACTCTCGCGCTGCATTTCATTGTTATTTATCTCGGCGGCGAATACGAAACCAAGCGCGGATTTTCTACCGGCATCATGATCGATGCTCCCACGATCGCCGGCTGGAAACTGAGCGGCGGCCGGATCTGGTATTTCGTGCTGCTTGGCTTTGCGGTTGCCACCCTCCTGATCTGCATCAATTTGCTGCGCAGCCGGACCGGACGCGCCTGGCGCGCGTTACACTCACGCGAGACGGTGGCGGAAGCTCTCGGAATCAGCATCGCTCGCTACAAGCTTCTCGCCTTCGTCATCTCATCAGGCATGACGTCGGTCGCAGGTTGCCTGTTCGCTTACTACCGGGGCTTCGTTTCGATTGAGGCTTTCGATCTGTTCCTGTCGATCCAATACGTTGCGATGATCATCATCGGCGGCATGGGGTCGCTGCTCGGCGCCCTGCTCGGCGCTGTTTTTGTGACCGTTTTTCCTTATGCCATTGAAAGCCTCATCAAGCTTCTACCCAACGTCCAGAAGCTGGCCGGCGATATCTTCGCCGTCAATTACGCATCGTTTGGCGTGGTGATGATCTTGTTCCTGCTCCTCGAGCCCCTCGGTCTGGTCGGCATCTGGCGCCGCCTGCAAAATTACTTCCTGCTCTGGCCTTTCAAGCAACGTCCGCTTGCGAGCGCCCGCAAATGAGCGATCCCCTGCTTCGAGTCGAAAAAATCGAGGTCGTCTACAAGCGCGTCATCACAGCCGTGCAGGGTGTGACGCTATCGGTCGATAGCGGACAGATCGTCGCATTGCTTGGCACCAATGGCGCGGGGAAAACAACCACGCTGCGGGCCATCTCCGGTTTTCTCGGCATCGACGATGCGCGTGTGACCGAAGGGACGATTTCATTTGAAGGTTCCCGACTGGAGAACCGTTCGCCAGACGACATCACCGGGCGCGGCGTGGTGTTGGTTCCAGAGCGGGAGAAAGTATTTCCCAACCTTACCGTCGCAGAAAATCTTACCGTGTCGGTTGCCCGCGCCGCCAATGCCGCGGCGCGACGGCACGACGAGGACCGCGTTTATCATTTCTTCCCTCGCCTGTCCGAATTGCGTCAGCGCATCGCCGGGTTGCTGTCCGGCGGCGAGCGACAGATGTTGGCAATTGCGAGCGCATTGATGTGCCGGCCTAAGCTGCTGCTGGTCGATGAACTGTCTCTCGGACTCGCTCCCGTCACCGTCAGGAACCTCACGCAGCGGCTCATGGCGATACGAGACGAGTTGGGTATCGCCATCCTGCTGGTCGAGCAAAGCGCCGCGGTCGCCCTGGAAATCTCCGACTACGCCTTTGTGATGGAAAATGGCCGTATCGTCCTCGATGGCGATCGCGAGCGATTAAAAAGCCATCAGGACGTGCAGGAATTCTACCTCGGACACACCGGCGGCGATCGACGATCTTATCGTGACGTCAAACAATATCGCCGGTCGCGGAGATGGTATGGCTGATCTTTCGGTTAAGCACCTGTGTTTACGGTTCGGCGGCCTGACTGTGCTGGACGACGTTTCCTTCGCGGTTGAACCAGGCGAACTATTCGCGCTGATCGGCCCAAACGGGGCCGGCAAGACCAGTGTACTGAATTGCATCAGCGGCATTTACCGCGGCACCGGCGCGATCTACTTCCGCGGCAGCGATATTTCCGGCCGCGCACCACATGACGTCGCACGCCTTGGTCTGGCCCGCACGTTTCAGCACGCCGAAGTATTCGCTCAAATGAGCGTGCTGGAGAATGTCCTGACAGGCCGCCATGCCCGCATCGGCACAAATGCGATCGCTGAGATGCTGTTTCTCTCCAACGTGCGCCGCGCCGAGATCGCGCACCGGGAAGTTGTCGAGCGCATTATCGATCTCGTTGAGCTCGAGCGCTACCGGCACACAACCGTTGGCGTGCTGCCGTTCGGTCTGCAAAAGATCGTCGGTTTCGCGCGTGCGCTGGCCCTGGAGCCGGCGGTCATGCTGCTGGATGAGCCTTCCGCAGGACTCAATCGCGAAGAGCGAGAAGACCTGGCTCGCTTTATCCTGCGCATCAAGCACGAGCTAAAAATGACAATCGTCTGGATCGAGCACGACATGCAGATGATCGCCGACCTTGCGGATCGTGTCCAAGTGCTCGATTACGGCCGCACCATTGCAGAAGGGACGCCTGCAGCCGTGCTCTCCGATCCGAACGTGCTCGCCGCCTATCTCGGCACAGTAACGCCACAAGCGATATGATTTTATAGTGGCGGCACCCCGCATTTGAAAATTCACACGAAAGAGTGAGCTACCTCACAGAGCAAATGGCATCGGACGTGCATGCTGCTCTCTACGGAATGCCGATTCCCTGAACAGGGTGTCCCTATCTCGGCGGACCGTAAGGGACCGCTGCCGCGGTCCCTTCCATTTTCGGCAAACGCTCGCGCAAACTCGTCGAAAATTTGTTCGCTGCAGCGCACGCACTGTTACGCATGGCACCATCAAAGACCAAAAGCGTGACTTTAAAGCGTAAAACGTCGGGTCTGTGTGATCGCGTGTCGTAAAAGTTTAGTCATGTGGCCACCACAGTTTCATCAAAGCGTCGCTGGGTTGCCATGATGAGCGGTTACTCACGATCCCGGACGGGAAGAGATGGAGGCTGTGACATGCTGTTTCATGAATATCGGGCGAGTCTCTCCGCCATCCGCTCCTTTGCCGCACCTTCGCGTTGCCCAAGCTGCGACGACCTCATGGTCGCCCCGGTGGCCTCAGAGTTCATCGAAGGCGGCAATATCCGTCATCATTGGGAATGCGACGCCTGTGGTGAGTTCTCCAGCACCTTAATTCCTCTGGCACCCGGCTAGTTTGGGGTTCAGCAGCCTCCCGGAATAGGTGATAGAGTGCGGTGTTTGCAGCATGGGTGCGCAACCAGCACTCCAAGGAGGAGCCACGTATGAAAACCATGATTTTGCGGTCCAGCCTGACCGTTCTCGCCTGCACGGCCGTTCTCGCCTTCGCCAGCCCGTCCATCGCAGCCACGGTCAATATGAAGGCCGACCTGAAGGCCGCCACCGAAGTGCCGCCGACCGACAGCAAGGGCACAGGCTCGGTGACCGCGACGTTTGACACAGCCAGCAAGAAATTGTCCTGGAAGGGCAATGTCTCCGGTCTGAGCGGCCCAGCGACCGCCGCGCATTTCCATTCTGGCGAAGCCGGAAAGAATGGCGCAGTGGTGGTTCCGATTGCGGGCGCCGACAAGGGCTCGTTTGAAGGTTCCGCGACGCTCAACGACGCGCAGGCCGCAGAGCTGACGGCCGGCAAGTGGTACGTCAACGTCCACACCGCTGCCAACAAGGGCGGCGAAATCCGCGGCCAGGTCACGAAATAGGCGAACGCGCGAGGGGCTACGACTTTCGTCCTCGATCGGTCTCGATACAACCCGCCGGTGCATCGCCGGCGGGTTTTCGTTTGCAGGCCCAAACGCGCTTTGCTTTGGCCATTTCAGGTTTTATGGTCCTCGCATTCTGACGTGGTCTTGCTGAAATCGAGGTTGTATCCATGGCGCGTGCGAATGGCGGGTCCGCCCCCTTCCTGATCACTGGTGGCGGCATCGGCGGGCTCATCACCGCCTACGCCCTTGCACATAAAGGCTTTCCCGTCCGCGTTTTCGAGCAGGCTCCGGAATTCCGCGAAGTCGGCGCCGGCATCCAGCTCGGTCCCAATATTTTTCGCGTATTGGAAAAAGTGGGCCTGAAGGACGCAATCCTTGCCGACGCCCATCGCCCGCCTGCCCAGGAAATGCGCGATGCGCTCACCGGCAAGCTGATCACCAATATTCCGCTAGGCGATGCATTCCTCAAGCGGTTCGGCCAGCCCTACGCCGTGACTCACCGCGCCGACATCCACGCCACGTTCCTCAAGGCCTGCCAGAACAGCAACCTGATCACGCTCGAGACCAGCCGCCGCGTCGATGCGTTCAAGGATCACGGCGGGCATGTCTCGGTGACGCTCAACAACGGCGAAACCGTCGAGGGGCGCGCGCTCATCGGCTGCGACGGCATGTGGTCGAAGGTGCGCGAGACTTTGATCGGTGACGGCAAGCCGCGCGTTTCAGGGCACATCGCCTATCGTGCCGTCCTCAAGCGCGACGAAGTGCCGAAGGATCTCTGGCGGCCCGATGTCGTATTGTGGGCCGGCCCGCGCACGCACTTCGTGCATTACCCGCTCCGGCGAGGTGAACTCTACAATCTGGTCGCGGTCTTCCATTCCGATCATTACGAGGAAGGCTGGAATGCCGAAGGCAGCAAGGATGTGATGTGGCAGCACTTCAAGATGCAAGTGCCGCAGGTCCTGCGCATGCTCGAGCGCATCGAAACATGGCGCATGTGGGTGCTGTGCGACCGCGAGCCGGTCAAGAACTGGACGTCGGGCCGCATCACCCTGCTCGGTGATGCCGCGCATCCGATGTTGCAATATCTCGCGCAGGGCGCCTGCATGGCGACCGAAGATGCCATCGTGCTCGCCGACAAGGTCGCGGCGTCACCGGACGAGCCGGGCAAAGCCTTCAAGGCCTACGAGCAGGAGCGTTACTTGCGGACGGGACGCACGCAGATCATGGCGCGTGTCTATGGCGAGGTCTATCACGCGCGCGGCGTCACCGCCGAGCTGCGGGAAATGGCGCTGTCGCCGCGCACGACCGAGGAAAGCTATGACGGCATCGCCTGGCTGTACGGAGGGCCCTAGCATCAACCGTTTGCTTAAGCCGCCTGCGCATGCGGATGGGGGGCCGGCTGATCGAGGTTTGCGGTCCAGGCGTCGTAGCCGTAAAGCCAGCTGGTGTCGCCGCCGCGCTCGTCGCGCATCCAGGTATTGGCGCTGGAAATCGCCTGCACGACGGATGTGCGCGGCTTGCGGTGCGCCTCGTAGCGCTTGAACGCACCTTCGATATCATCGCCCTTCACCGCATCGAGGCAGCGCGCGAGAATGGCAGCGTCCTCGATTGAGGTCGCAGCGCCCTGCGCCATGTAGGGCGTCATCGGATGCGCGGAATCGCCGAGCAGCACAACGCGCCCGTCGCTCCAGCGCCGCAGCGGCTCGCGCTCCAGGATCGCCCATTTATGACAATCCGGACACGCGCCCAGCACATTGCGGACATCCTGGTGAAAGCCTTCGTAGGCCGCACGCAATTCCTTCACGTCGCCCTTGGCCGACCAGGATTCCCGCGTGAGCCACTCGGCCGGCTCCGGCACGCTGGTGACGAAGTAGACTTCGCTCTTGGCCTTCGTCGTGTAGTAGATGACGATGTGGCGGTCGGTGCCCCACCACTTGGTGCGGGACGGACCGATGTCAAAGCCGCCCATCAGTTTCGCCGGAAATACCGCGCGATAGGCAATGCGGCCTTTGTGGATCGGCGCGTCGGGGCCGACCACGATGTCGCGCACGATCGAATGCACGCCATCGGCGCCGACGACGGCGTCCGCCCTGGCACTGGAGCCGTCTTCGAAGCGCAAGGTGACCTGCCCGCTCGCCTGGTCGAGGCCGACCAGCTTTTTGCCGAGATGCACGATCTCCGCCGGCACCGCCGACGCAAGCGCATCATGCAGGTCGGCGCGGTGCATGCAGAGATAAGGCGCGTTGTAGAGAGTTTCCGGCATCGGCAATTCGCGCGTGACCTCGCCGCCATAGCCGTCGCGGTTGAGATGCGAATAGGGCGCGAACGATGTCTTGCGCAACCGCTCCTCTATGCCGATCCCGCGCAGAACTTTCATCGAGTTCGGCATCATCTGGATGCCGGCGCCGATCCGCCCGAAGCGCTCGGCCTGTTCGTAGACCTGGACGTCAATGCCGACGCGCCGCAGCGTCGCCGCCACCGCAAGCCCGCCCATGCCCGCACCAACGACGGCGATCGAGAGTTTCTTGTTACTCATCGGTCCTCGTATTCCCGCTCACTTACTTCTTCGGAATTCCGGCCTTTTCGATGACGTCGTTCCATTTCTTGATGTCGGACGTGAGCCGGTTCATCAGCTCGGCCGGCGTGCTTGCTTTGGCGACGACGCCGACCTGCGCGTATTGCTCTTTCACGTCGGGCATGGCGAGCACGTCGCGAATGGCCTTGTTCATCGTATCGATGACCTCCTTCGGCGTGCCCTTGGGGACGCCGACGCCGTTCCAGGAGATCACCTCGTAGCCTTTCACGCCCGACTTATCGACCGTCGGCACGCCCGGAAGCAGCGCGGAGGATTCCGCACTCGATGTTGCCAGGATGCGCAGCTTGCCATCCGCGACCTGCCCGCGCACCGCCGGCGGAAAATCGATCATCATCTGCACGTCATTGCGCAGCAGCGCCACCACGATATCCGGCGAGTTCTTGTAGGGCACGATCTGCACATTGAGATTGCCTAGCGACTTGAACAGCTCGCCACCGAGATTCTGCGTGCCGCCGACCGCAATGGTGCCGACATTGAGCTTGCCCGGGTTGGCCTTTGCCGCCTTGATGAAATCGCCGAGCGTCTTGTATTCGGATTGGCTGTTGACCACGAACACGAGATCGAAGGTGCCGACCATCGATATCATCTCGAAATCTTTCACCGGATCGAACGGCAGGCTCTTGAACGCGGCCACGCTGATCGCCGTGCCGTTGGTGACATAGGCCATGGTGTAGCCATCGGGCGGCGCGGTGATGACGGCGCGCGCCGCGGCGATGCCGCCGGGTCCGGGCATGTTCTCCACCACCATGCGCTGGTTGAGTTTCGCGCTGAGCTTGTCGGCGAGAATGCGCGCCGTGACGTCGGCAACGCCGCCGGCGCCGAACGGCAGCACGAGCTTGATCGGCTTTTCCGGCCAGGCCGCCTTCGCCTGCGGCGCGAGTGCCACAACGAATGCCGTGAGCATCAATAGCGCGGTGCGCCGTGCGATTGTTTCAAAAAATCCCTTCGTCATCAGACGTCTCCTCCACGCGTTTTCGTTTTATTGTTGTTAGCCGAAACCATAAAGCCGCGCCGGATTGTCCACCAGCAGGCGCTTTTGCGCCAGCGGGTCGGGCGCAAATTGCGGCACCAGATCGACGAGATCGGCCTCGTCGGCCTCGTGGGTCGCATTGGGATGCGGAAAATCCGTTCCCCACAGCACGCGCTCCGGCGTGGCTTCCACTAGGGCGTGCGCAATCGGCACCGCCGCCGCATAAGGCGGCATTGAAATGCGCTCGGACCCGCAGACCTTGATCCAGCAATTTTCCAGTCGCGAAATCTCGATCAAAGCGCGCAGCGGCGGCTGATCGACGCCGGCCGCCGATGGAACGCGGCCCATATGATCGATAATGAAAGGCAGCGGCAGTTTCCGCAGCATGTCGGAGAGCGGAACGATGTCGGGTGCATCGACGTGCAGCACGGCATGCCAGCCGCGGCCTTTGATGCGATCGATGACGCGATTGAACACCGCCATGTCGGGCGCGCCGCCGAGATGTTTCACGAAGTTGAAACGTACGCCGCGCACGCCGCCACGGTCGAGCCGGTCAAAATCCTGTTCGCTGAAACTGTCATCGACGATGGCGACGCCGCGATAGCGCTTGGGGTCGGATGCAATGCAATCGAGCATCGCGGCATTGTCGGTGCCGTGGCAGCTGGCCTGCACGATCACCGCGCGCGAGATCCCGAGATGCCCGTGCAGCGCCGCCAGCATCTCCTTCGGTGCGTCGGCCGGCGTGTAGCGCCGGCTCGGCGCATAGGGAAATTTCGCGGCCGGCCCAAACACATGGCAATGCGCATCGCAGCTGCCCGGCGGCAGCTTGAAATGGGGCTTGCGGCGCCCGCTGAGAAATCCAGGGTGGATCGTCATGGGGTCGCTTTAGCCAAGCAGGCCCCACCAGACAACCCTCTGTCATTCCGGGCCGTGTGCGCAGCACACGAACGCGGAAACCAGGTGCTTGCGTTGTGCTCCTGTCGGATTCCGCGTTCACGCGCTTTGCGCGCCTACACCGGCGGCAGGTCGCCCCGCTCCCATTGCGCCACCCTATAATGGCGGAACTCGGCGAATCGCCTGGCCGCAATCGCCTTGCGCAGCCCGCCCATCAGCGTCTGGTAATAGGCAAGGTTGATGGTCGAGAGCAGCACGCCACCCAGTATCTCGTTGGCTTTGGTGAGGTGATGCAGGTAGGCGCGCGAATAGGTGCGCGCGGCGGGATGCAGACTTTCGGCGTCGAGGGGCCGTGAGTCATTTGCGTGACGTGCGTTGGCGAGATTGATCGCGCCATAGCGGGTGAAGGCCATGCCGTGGCGTCCGTTGCGCGTCGGCAGCACGCAGTCGAACATGTCGATGCCGCGCGCCACCGCTTCGATAAGATCGTGCGGCGTGCCGACACCCATCAGGTAGCGCGGGCGCTCTGCCGGCAGCATTGGCGTCGTTTCGGCGACGATCTTGAGCATCACATCCTGCGGCTCGCCGACCGCAAGCCCGCCAATGGCGTAGCCTTGGAATCTCATGCCGGTGAGTTCGAGTGCGCTTTCCTTACGCAATTCCAGATCGTCCCCACCCTGCACGATGCCAAATAGTGCGTAGCCGTCCTGCGCGCGGCTTTCGAAGCTGCGTTTGCTGCGCTCGGCCCACCGCAGCGACAGTTGCATCGCACGCGCAATTTCTTCACGGGACGCCGGCAACTTCAGGCATTCATCAAGCTGCATGGAAATGTCCGCGCCGAGGAGCGTCTGGATCTCGATCGCGCGTTCCGGGGACAGCGCGACCATGGCGCCATCAAGATGCGAACGGAAGGTTACACCGCGTTCGTCGAGCTTTCGGAGGTCGGAGAGTGACATCACCTGGAAGCCACCGGAGTCGGTGAGGATCGGCAGCGGCCAGTTCATGAATGTGTGCAAGCCGCCGAGCGTGGCGATGCGCTCCGCGCCGGGACGCAGCATGAGATGATAGGTGTTGCCGAGCACAATCTCAGTACCGGCGGCGCGCACGTCCTCCGGCATCAAACCTTTCACCGTCCCTTGGGTGCCGACCGGCATGAAGGCCGGCGTCTGCACTTTGCCGTGCGGCGTGACAAATTCGCCGCGCCGCGCCGCACCGTCGGTATTCAACAGACTAAAGGAGAAATGCTCAGGCATAAATTTCTTCCGTCATTCCGACGGCGGCGGATACAGCAGACACGCATCGCCATACGAATAGAACCGGTAACCCGCCGAGATCGCGTGCGCATAGGCCTGCTGCATGGTGTCGAGCCCGCTGAAGGCCGCCACCAATATGAACAGCGTCGAGCGCGGCAGGTGGAAATTGGTCAGCATCAGGTCGACGGCGCGGAATTTGTAGCCGGGCGTGATGAAGATCGCGGTCTCGCCCGCAAAGGCGCGCAGTTTTCCGTCCTGCGCCGCCGCACTTTCCAGGAGCCGCAGGGCGGTCGAGCCGACCGCCACAATGCGCCCGCCTTTGGCGCGCGCCGCGTTGAGCGCCGCGGCCGTTTCGGCCGAAACGGTGCCAAATTCGGCATGCATGGCATGGCCTTGCGTGTCGTCGGTCTTGACCGGCAGGAACGTGCCGGCCCCTACGTGCAGGGTCACCGTGTGCAGGCCAATGCCGCGCGCCTTGAGCCCCGCCACCAGCTGCGGCGTGAAGTGTAGCCCCGCGGTCGGGGCCGCGACGGAGCCTTCCTCCTGCGCAAACAGGGTTTGGTAGTCGGCGCGATCCTGCTCGTCGGGCGCCCGGCGCGAGGCGATATAGGGCGGCAAGGGCATGTCGCCGCGTTCGGCGATCGCCTGGTCGAGAACCGGGCCATGGAAGGAAAATGAGAGGGTTATCTCACCTCCCTCATCTTTCTGCGAAACTTGAGCATCGAGTTCGCCCAGAAAACAGACCTTCCCTTCGGTGCCGAACCGCAGCATGTCGCCGGCCTCGAGCTTTTTGGCCGGCTTCACGAAGGCCCGCCAATGCGATCCGTCGATCCGCTTGTGGAGGGTTGCCTCGATCGCCGGCTCCGCGTCCCCGCGCCCGATGCGCCGGCCGCTCAGCCGTGCCGCGATCACCTTGCTGTCGTTGACCACCAGGCAGTCGCCCGCCCGCAGCAGATCCGGCAGCTCGCCAATGCTGCGATCGGTGAGCGCGGGCGTCTCGCCCGGCCGCACCACCAGCAGGCGGGCGGCATCGCGCGGGCTCGCCGGCCGCAAGGCAATGCGCTCCGGCGGAAGGTCGAAATCGAACAGGTCGGTGCGCATGTAAACTCGTCATTCCGGGACGGTCCGCAGGGCCGCACCCGGAATCCATACTCTGCGGCATTGCGGGTTATGGATTCCGGGTTCGCGTGCTCCGCACGCCCCCGGAATGACTGTGGCGGGTTTCGGGGGCGGTTTCTACGCGAAATCCCCCTCAGGCCGCCATCGTCGCCTTGACGATCTTGTCGGGGTCCTTGACCGGCTCGCCGCGCTTGATCTTGTCGACGTTGTCCATGCCCTCGGCGACCTTGCCCCACACGGTGTACTGGTTGTCGAGAAACCGCGCGTCGTCGAAGCAGATGAAAAACTGGCTGTCACCGGAATCCGGACTGCTCGCGCGCGCCATCGAGACCGTGCCGCGCACATGCGGCTCGCGGTTGAATTCGGCCTTGAGCTTCTGGCCCGAACCGCCGGTGCCGGTGCCCTGCGGACAGCCGGTCTGCGCCATGAATCCGTCGATCACGCGGTGAAATACGACCCCGTCGTAGAAGCCATCCTTCACGAGCTCCTTGATGCGCGCGACATGACCGGGCGCCAGATCGGGGCGCATCTCGATCACGACGTTTCCCTTGGTGGTCTCCAGTGTCAGCGTGTCTTCAGGCTTCGCCATTTATCAGTCTCCCATAACTATCCCGGATCCGTTCATCCCCGCGGAAGCGGGGATCCAGGGCGACAGCCTCCGACCCCTCTGGATTCCCGCTTACGCGGGAATGAGCGGAGCAAAAGGCTCAACCCCTTCAGCGCTCGATCGTTGCCTTCTTGATGTAGTCCATGCGCCCGAATTCTTTCGACAGGTACGCATTGCCTTCGTTCTGCAGGCGGCTCTGGTCGGGGCCGCGGCCGCGCGGCGCGCCCTCGCCGTATTCCGCATTGAGCGCATCGACCACATTCATGCCGGAGACAACCCGGCCGAACGGCGCGAACCCCATGCCGTCGAGATTGGTATTGTCGGCAAAATTGATGAACACCTGGCTGGTGCGTGTGTTCGGCCCGGCCATTGCGAAAGTAATGGTGCCGCGCTTGTTGCTCTGCGTCACGGGATCGTCGCCGATTTGCGCGGTACGCCAGCGCGCCATGGTCCCCGGATCGCCGTTGATGCCGAACTGCACCATGAAGCCGGAGATCACGCGGAAGAAGCGGACATCGTTGTAGAAACCGTTCTTCACCAGATTGTAAAAGCGGTCGGCGCCCTTCGGCGCCCAGGCGCGGGTGACTTCGACCACGAAGGCGCCTTTGCTGGTGTCGAGCTTTGCCTTGTATGTCGCCGGCGCCTGCTCGCGCAGCGCGGCCGGATTGTCGAGTGCTGACTGCGCCAGCGCATGCGTGACAGAGAAGACGAGCGCAAAAATCGTGGCAAAGGTCGAGGCAAGCGTAAGGATCGATCGGCGGCTGGTCATTGCATTCCCCGTTGAAACGATGGGCTGTCCGTCAGCGCGCGAACTTCTTCTTCAGACGCGCGGCGACCGGTGCCGGCACAAAGGCGGAAACGTCGCCGCCCATCCCGGCGATCTGGCGCACCAATGTGGCGGTGATCGGGCGCACCATCGGCGAGGCCGGCAGGAACACCGTGAGCACCTCCGGCGCCATGGCCGAATTCATGCCGGCCATCTGCATTTCGTAGTCGAGATCGGTGCCGTCGCGCAGGCCGCGGATCAGAATGGTCGCGCCGGCCTTGCGCGCTGTCTCCACCACCAGATCGGAAAACGTGATGCAGGACAGTTCGCATTTGGCCTCGCGCGCGAGCGGCGCGCACGTCTCCTGCAGCATCGCCAGCCGGTCGTCGGCGGAAAACAAAGGGGCCTTGCCGGGGTGCAGCCCGATGGCGAGCACCAGCCGGTCGGCGAGCCGGACGGCATGGCGCACCACGTCGAGATGGCCGTTGGTGACCGGGTCGAACGATCCGGCATAAAGCGCAGTTCTGGGCATAAAACGGGGTCTACCTTGCCCCCACCGGCCCCGCAAGGCCGCGGCCGGCCGCCCTTGAACCTTTTCCCCGGCTGCCGCGACCTATTGGGGAGGGCGCCCGAAAAATGCGTCTTTCTGTGACCCCGGTCACAGCAAGAGATGGCGCCCCTTCCTATGGTCATTGTGCCGAGAGCGAAAAACGCTCCGGTTGGAAGCCTGAACAGGGGGCTGTCATGTTGAAAACCATCGCCGCAATCCTCGCCGCCGCCACCATTGCCGCCGCCATCACGGTCGTCTCCGCACCCATTGGCGATGTGGTCGCGAGCCCTCTCCCCAAGCCCGCCGCCGACGCCATCACGGCCTGCAAGCAGCGTCCCTGGCCCTACCTCAATTGCGTCGGTACCGAATTCGGCAATCCGCACGTCCGTCTGATCAGCATCGATAATCCAACCCGCTAGCGCCTTACGAGGTCCCCACTTCGGCGCTAGTCTCTCCCCAGGACAGTGCGTCCTGGGGAGAGCGTTCGATGCGTCGGTCCGTTGTCGTTGCCGCCGCGCTCATGTGGGCGGCCTCCGCTTTCGCGCAGGATTATCCGAACCGTCCGATCCGCATTATCGTGCCCACCCCCGCCGGCGGTCCGGTCGACGTGATGGCGCGCGTCCTCTCCAATGCCTTGCCCGCGGTGCTCGGGCAGACCGTGATCGTCGAGAACAAGCCGGGCGCCGGCAACACCATCGGCTCGCGCCAGGCCGCCGCCGCCGATCCCGACGGCTATACGCTGATGGTCTCGGCCGCGAGCGGTCTCATCATGAGCCCGATGATCGTCAAAAATGCCGGCTATGATGCGTCCAGTTTTGCGCCGATCGCGCTGATCGCCGAAACGCCGCAGGTGCTGGTGATCAATCCGCAGCTGCCGATCAAATCGGTCGCCGAACTCGTCGCCTATGCCAAGGCCAATCCCGGCAAGCTCAATTATTCGACCGGCGGCGTCGGCACGCTGCCGCACCTCAACGCGGAACTGTTCAAGTCATTGAGCGGCACAAATATCCTGCACGTACCCTACAAAGGCGGCGGCCCGTCGCTGACCGCGGTCGTCGCCGGCGAAGTGCAGATGACATTCGACACCGTGAGCACATCGCTGCAACTCATCCAGGACGGCAGATTGCGCGCACTCGCGATCGTCGGGCCCAAACGTGCCCCGGAACTGCCCGACGTGCCGGCCATGCCGGAGCTCGGCTTTCCCGCCGTGACCAGCGGCGCCTGGACCGCGCTGCTCGCGCCGCACGACACGTCGCCGGCGATCATCGAGAAACTCAATGCCGCGACCAATGCTGCGCTTCATGGCGATGCAATGAAAAATGCGCTTGGCAAGCTTGGCGCGCAGCCGCGCGGCGGCACGCCGCAGGATCTCGCCGCTCACATGCAGCGCGAGCAGGCCAAGTGGAAGCCGATCGTCGACGTTTTGAATCTGAAGGTGGACTGAACAACCAGAAAAGCGGGAGGACACGATGCTGACGCGGCGTAATGTGCTGATTGGTGCAGCGGCGGCCGGAGCGATCATGCAGACGCGAGCAAGTCATTCCAAGGCCTCCCAGCCGGCGACCCCGGTCAATTTCGAGGTGCCCGACAACGCCTGCGATTGCCACACGCATATCCATGCCGATCCGGAAAAATTTCCCTTCTACTCCGGGCGCGTCTACACGCCGGAACTGGCATCGCCGGAAGAGATGGCGGAGCTCCACAAGGCACTGCACATCAAACGCGTGGTGATCGTGACGCCGAGCGTCTACGGTCCCGACAATTCGGCAACGCTGTTCGGCATGAAAGCGCGCGGCGCGGATGCGCGCGGCGTCGCCGTGATCGACGACAAGACAACCGATGCGCAGCTCGATGCGATGCATGCCGCCGGGGTGCGCGGCATCCGGCTCAACCTTGCAACCGGCGGCACCAATGATCCCAACGTCGCCCGCCAGCGCTTCGAGGCGGCCGTCAATCGCATGAAAACCCGCGGCTGGCATGTGCAGATGTACACAAACCTCGCGGTCATATCCGGCATCAAGGATCTGATCCTGATATCGCCGGTTCCGGTCGTCATCGATCATTTCGGCGGCGCCCAGGGTGCGCTCGGCGTCGAGCAGCCGGGATTTGCGGATCTGATCGCGCTCGTGAAGTCGGGCAAGGCCTACGTCAAGATTTCCGGCGGCTATCGGGCGTCCAAGCAACCTCCCGACTATCCGGATGCGACGCCGCTCGCCAAAGCCTTGATTGCGGCCAACGTCGACCGCATCGTCTGGGGCACCGACTGGCCGCACCCCAACTCCTCGTCGGGCAAGCCGGCAACCGAGGTCACGCCGCTGTCGCAGATCGATGACGGACGGCTCATGAACCAGCTGGTGGTCTGGGCGCCCGATGCCGCCACGCGCAAAAAAATTCTCGTCGACAATCCCGTGCAGCTCTATCAATTCTGAGAGCATTCGGCAGTCTTGTGGCCGCATGTTGATCGGATTGAACGCAAACAAAATCCGTCCGCCCCCGCGCAAGCGGGGGCCTGCCGCCGTCCTTGCGCGCCGTTCTTGGCGCCGTTCTTGCCCGCATTTTTGCCGCATCGCTTTTGCTGTTGCCCGTCTTGATCGCGCCCGCGTCGGCGCAGATCGAGCCGACACCGGTGGAAGTGCAGAACTACACCGGTCTGCATGCCGCTGCCGCCAAGGGCGATTGGTTGACAATCGAGCGGACGGTACGCGCGAATGCTGCCCCCATCGATCCCCGCGACACGCGCGAGCGCACGCCGCTCCACGTTGCGGTTTTCATGCACCAGCAGGACGCCGCGCGGACATTGCTCCGGCTCGGCGCCGATGCGAACGCGCTCGAAGCGCAGCACTATGACATCGTCACGATTGCCGCGGTCGCGAACGATGTCCCGATGTTGAAAATCGCGCTCGATGGCGGCTGCAAGGCCACCAACATCACCAGTCCTTACAAAGGGACGGCTTTGATCGCCGCCGCGCATCTCGGTCACGCCGAGGTCGTGCGCATGTTGATCAAGGCCGGA
This sequence comes from uncultured Alphaproteobacteria bacterium, assembly GCA_963831275.1. Classification (GTDB taxonomy): domain Bacteria; phylum Pseudomonadota; class Alphaproteobacteria; order Rhizobiales; family Xanthobacteraceae; genus Pseudolabrys. Next base: position 189,190 of record CAWHPN010000011.1, read on the forward strand.
TCGCCGCTCAATCATGTCAACAATCTCGGCTGGACCGCGCTGATCGAAGCGATCGTGCTCGGCGATGGCGGCAAGCGGCACATCGCCGTGCTCAAGGCGCTGGTCGATGCCGGCGCCGACGTCAATCTTGCCGACCGCTCCGGCAAAACACCGCTCACGCTCGCGAAAAAATACGGATACACGGACATGGCGGGGATCCTCGCCGCTGCCGGCGCGCGCTAGGCGGCGATGTGCTAGCTTTGACCGGCATGAGAAATCTGCGGCGACGCGACTTTATCGGCTTGCTTGGCGCCGCGGCGGCCGGGCCATTTAGACATCGCTCACAGGGCGATTGCTATTGCGGACGTCGTGGCGAGCCGCAACAGCAATAAATTACTCGTCGTCTTCTTCGCTCAGCCGCTCGACCGACACCACGCGTTCGTCCTCGGCGGTGTTGAGCACGATCACCCCTTGCGTCGAGCGCCCGGCGATGCGGATACCGGATACCGGCGTGCGGATGAGCTTGCCGGCGTCGGTGACCAGCATCACCTGGTCGCCCTCCTCCACCGGGAACGAGCCAATGATCTTGCCGGTCTTCTTGGTCAGCGTCATGGCGACGATGCCTTTGCCGCCGCGGCCGGTGGTACGGTATTCGTAGGACGACGAGCGCTTGCCGTAGCCGCGCTCGGATACGGTGAGCACGAATTGCTCCACCGCCGATAGTTCGACGTAACGCTTCTCGCCGAGTTCGATCGCGCCGACGGCCTCTTCGGTATCGGTGCCCGCCTCCTCCTCGCCTCCGCCGCCGCGCCGCACCGCACTGGCGCGCTTGTGGTAGGCCGCGCGTTCTTCTGCCGTTACTTCGATGTGGCTCAGGATCGACATCGAAATGACCTTGTCGCCCTTGGCGAGGTTGATCCCGCGCACGCCGTCCGACTGGCGGCCGGCGAACACGCGCACTTCGGGAACCGCGAAGCGGATGCACTGCCCCCCGTTCGCGGTGAGCAGAACGTCGTCCTTCTCGGTGCAGATCTGCACGTCGACGATTTCATCACCGTTGTCGAGCTTCATCGCGATAATTCCCGACGGCCGTATCTTCTCGAAGTCGGAGAGCTTGTTGCGCCGGACATTGCCGCTGATGGTGGCGAACATCACGTCGAGATTGGCCCAGCTCGCCTCGTCCTCGGGAAGCGGCATGATGGTGGTGATGGTTTCGCCCTGCTGCAGCGGCAGGATGTTGATCAGCGCCTTGCCGCGCGCCTGCGGCGCCGCGATCGGCAGCCGCCAGACTTTTTCCTTGTAGACCTTGCCGCGCGACGAGAAATACAGGACCGGCGCATGCGTCGAGGCGACGAACAGCCGCGACACGAAATCCTCTTCGCGCACCTGCATGCCGCCGCGGCCTTTGCCGCCGCGCCGCTGCGCGCGATAGGTCGAGAGCGGCACGCGCTTGATGTAGCCCTGATGCGAGACGGTGACGACCATTTCGTCGCGCGTGATCAGGTCTTCCTCGTCCACCTGCCCGGTCGCTTCCGCAATCACCGTGCGTCGCGGCGTGGCGAACTGCTTTTTCACGTCCGCGAGCTCTGTCTTGATGATCTTCTGGATGCGCGAACGCGAGCGCAGAATGTCGAGATAATCGGCGATTTCGGCCGCCAGTCTGTCGAGTTCTGCCTTGATTTCGTCGCGCCCGAGCGCGGTCAGCCGTTGCAGGCGAAGGTCGAGGATGGCTTTGGCCTGTTCGGCGGATAGTTTGGTCGTGCCCTTGGGCGTGACTTTGTGGCGCGGATCGTCGATCAGCGTCACCATCGCCGTCACATCCTTCGCCGCCCAGTCGCGCTTCATCAAGGTCTCGCGCGCCTCCTCGGGGTTTTTGGCGGCGCGGATGAGCTTGATCACTTCATCGATATTGGCCACCGCGATCGCGAGGCCGACCAGCACATGGGCGCGGTCGCGCGCCTTGCCGAGCAAAAATTTGGTGCGCCGTGACACCACCTCTTCGCGGAACGCAATGAAGGCCACGAGCAGGTCCTTCAGCGTCATCACCAGCGGACGGCCGCCGTCGAGCGCAACGATATTGGCGCCGAACGAGGATTGCAGCGGCGTGAAACGATAGAGCTGGTTGAGCACGACGTCCGGCACCGCTTCGCGTTTGATCTCGACCACCACGCGATAACCGTCGCGATCGCTCTCATCGCGCAGGTCGGCAACGCCATCGATCTTCTTCTCGCGCACCAGCTCGGCGATGCGCTCGACCAGCGAGGCCTTGTTCACCTGATACGGGATTTCCGTGATGATGAAGGCTTCGCGTTCCTTGCGGACGGTTTCGACCTCGACCTTGCCGCGCATGACGATCGAGCCGCGGCCTTCGGTATAGGCGGAACGGATGCCCTCGCGCCCCAGGATGATGCCGCCGGTCGGGAAATCGGGACCGGGCACGATCTTGATCAGCTCGTCGATGGTGAGTGCGGGATTGTCGATGAGCGCGACCGTCGCATCGACCACCTCGCCGAGATTATGCGGAGGAATATTGGTCGCCATGCCGACGGCGATGCCACTGGCGCCGTTGACCAGCAAATTCGGAAAACGCGCCGGCATCACCACCGGCTCTGTTTCGCTGCCGTCGTAATTTTCCTGGAAGTCGACGGTATCTTTATCGATGTCGTCGAGCAGCGCCATGGCCGATTGCGCCAGCCGGCATTCGGTGTAGCGCATCGCCGCGGGTGGATCGCCGTCGACGGACCCGAAATTGCCCTGCCCGTCGATGAGCATCAGGCGCATGGAGAAATCCTGCGCCATGCGCACCAGTGCATCGTAGATCGCCTGATCGCCGTGCGGGTGATATTTGCCCATCACGTCGCCGACGACGCGCGCCGATTTCACGTATTTCTTGTCGGGCGTGTGGCCCTGTTCGTTCATCGAGTGGAGAATGCGCCGATGCACCGGCTTCAAGCCGTCGCGCGCATCCGGCAGCGCTCGCGACACGATCACGCTCATCGCGTAATCGAGATAGCTGCGCTTCATTTCCTCGGTGATCGAAACCGGGCGCACATCAGAGGGAGGTACGTCCCCCGATTTCGGAGGTTCGGTGTCGGCCAAGACCGCGTCCTGCGTGGATTTTTTGTTGCCGTTTTCTAGCTGATTCAGGGCCGCCTTGCCAAGCAAAAGGAAGCCCTATACAGCCTAATATGTCCATTTAATTCAATATGTTACAGGCGTTGATTGGGCCTGATAATGCTGGGTTTGCAGCGCCAAACTGTCCCCGGAACCGGTGCGAACGCGACCCGTTACTCGTGCTGGCGACGCAAGCCTGCGAGGTTCCCATGCAAGAGACAATCGAACTTGCCGCGACGGTGCGCGCCCTGCGGCCTTTCGTGCCGGCAAAAAATTTCGACGTCAGCAAACGCTTCTATGGCGACCTCGGTTTCCACGCCGAGACGCTGGACGCCAAACTCGTCGAAATGCATCTCGGACAGTATTCATTCCTGCTGCAGGATTTTTACGTCGCTCCCTGGGCGGACAATTTCATGATGCACATGCTGGTCGACGACCTCCCCGCCTGGTGGCGGCATATTGCTTCGCTCGATCTGGCAGCGCGTTACGGTGTCGAAAGTCCGCGCACGCCGAAACGGGAAGACTGGGGCCTCGATGTGGCCTATGTGTTCGATCCGTCCGGCGTGCTTTGGCACATCGGCGCAGCGGCCGCGTAAAAATCCCGTAACTTCAATGTTTAGAGCTTGGTAAGCGAGAATCGCTACACAAGGCGCGGGGCGACTCTCAATCGCGGGATGCACCTCCCGGCAGGAGCGAGAGTCATGACTGTCTCTGCTATTTCATCGTTGAGTGCGTCCTCTGTTGCCAACTTTCAATCGGACCGGCAGGCCTTCGGCCAGCTGACCAATGCGCTGCAATCCGGCAATCTGACCGCCGCGCAGGACGCCTACAACACGCTGGCCTCCTCGCCGATTGCGCAGGGCAACAGCCCGTTCGCGCAGGCGCTGCAGCAGATCGGACAGGATCTGCAATCGGGCGATATTGCCGACGCGCAAAAGGCGCTGGCATCGTTGCAGCAACAGCAACAGGCGCGTGGCGGTCATCATCACCACCATCATCACGGTGGCGGTGTATCGGGTGCGTCGGAGGCCTCGAAAACATCCGACAGCAGCGCGAGCGATCCCAATGCGGACAGCAGCACCAACACGCTCCTCCAGATCGACCTCACCGTGACAACGAATTCCGACAACAAGGTCGATATCAAGGCCTGAGCGGAACGATCCCTTCCCGCATTCGTTGACGCCGAAGCTTCGATGCTGGAGGAACGGCGGTCGTGAAAGTGCTGCAGTTTGTGGCGATCGTGCTCACGGCGCTCGCGCTGGTGCCGGGCGGCGCGCATGTGTTCGCGCTGCCCAACAAGATCCATCTCAGCGAGAGCAATTATTTCATCGCGCAATCCATTTATCGCGGATGGGCATTTCTCGGGATCGTGCTGATCGGCGCCGTGCTCGCCAATCTGGCGCTGGCGGTGCTGATCCGCGAACAACGCGGGCCGCTTATCTTCACGCTGGCCAGTCTTGTTTGCCTGCTGGCGACACTGGCGATCTTTTTCGCATTCACGTTTCCGGCCAATCAGGCGACCAATAACTGGACCCAGGTGCCGGAGAATTGGGAGCAGCTGCGCTGGCAATGGGAAATCTCGCACGCGGTCAATGCGGGAATGACATTCGTTGCGTTTTGTTCGCTGACGATTTCGCTGCTGCTGGCGGAGGAGTGAGTATCCTGTTTCTGATGTCGGCCGCGCACCCTACGCCGCTCGTTCCCGCGCTATCACCTTGCTCCGCTCATTCCCGCGCAAGCGGGAATCCAGTTCTTTATGCTGCGACATCGGTCCAAAGATCGCGCCATTGCGGATTGTCTTTTTCGATCAGCGCCAGCTTCCAGTCCCTGTTCCATTTTTTAAGTTGTCGTTCCCGCGAAAATGCCGAGTCCCGTGATGTATGTTGCTCGTGCCAAACGAGCGTCTTTACGCCGTATCGTTGTGTAAACCCGGGACGAACGTTCTCGCGATGTTGCGACACGCGCGCGACCAAATTGTCCGTCATTCCAATGTAGAGCGTGCCGTTCCGCCGGTTCGCAAGAATGTAGACGTAAAACGCCATGCACTATTGCCCTGGACCCCCGCTTTCGCGGGGGTGAGCGGAGTTAAAGACAGACTTGCCCGCGCAACCCTACGCCGCTCATTCCTGCGCTACCCCCATGCTCCGCTCATTCCTGCGCTATCACCTTGCTCCGCTCATTCCCGCGCAAGCGGGAATCCAGCGGCGCCAATCTCATCGTCAGCAATCTGCGCTCTGGACCCCCGCTTTCGCGGGGGTGAGCGGAGTTTGTGGCGACGCCGAGGTGCGCAGAGATGGTGGCAGTGAGCGGAGTTGTTGGAATCTCAGAACGGAATCTCGTCGTCCATGTCGTCGTTCTTGCCGCCGCTGGCGCCGGCCATTGCGGGCCGCCGTTCGCGCGAGGAGGCCGTCGGCCCGGGCGAGCCGAAATCGCCGGAGGCATCGGGGCTGGCGCCACCGCCCGCGCCCCCGCCCGCGCGGTCGAGCATCGTGAGCGCCGAATTGAAGCCTTGCAGCACGACCTCGGTCGAATAACGGTCCTGCCCGTCTTTGTCCTGCCATTTGCGTGTCTGCAGAGCGCCTTCGAGATAAACCTTCGAGCCTTTCTTGAGATACTGCTCGGCGATCTTGGCGAGACCTTCGCTGAAGATGACCACGCGGTGCCATTCGGTCTTCTCGCGCCGCTCGCCGGTGTTCTTATCGCGCCAGGTGTCCGAGGTCGCCACCCGCAAATTGACGATCGGACGGCCGTCCTGGGTGCGGCGCACCTCAGGGTCGGCGCCCAGATTGCCGACGAGAATGACCTTGTTGACGCTGCCTGCCATGATGCTCTCCGCGTGGCGATGATCGCGCGCTGCTTCGCAAGAAGCCGCAGGCGTCCGCCGATTGTGGGCCGCGTGCCGCGCGCGGGCCCTTTGAACCAAAACTCACCCTAGTCTTCGCCTTATGGCGTGTAAGGGAGCGGCAGGCGCGTATGCCCTCTATCCACAGAGCTTTATGGCGCCGGTTATCCGAAACGGGCCCTTGTGGTTCCGTTCCTGTTATGTTCTAATCTTTCTCTGTGGGGTTTTCAACCGCAATGTCCCGCCCGGACTGGCAAAACTGCCCCGTTCTTCCTACGTTCCGGCTAACAGCCTGAACGGCCCTGCATTTTGCCGGGCCGACGGAATGCCTTTGTCTTAAGGTCCAATGGCCGAACGCAGCACCAAGAGCCTCCGCGACGCCCGTCAGATCACCATCCGCGGCGCGCGCGAGCACAATCTCAAGAACGTCGACGTGGTTATTCCGCGCGACCAGCTGGTGGTCTTCACCGGCCTGTCGGGCTCCGGCAAATCCTCGCTCGCCTTCGATACGATCTACGCCGAAGGCCAGCGCCGCTACGTTGAATCGCTCTCCGCTTACGCGCGGCAATTCCTCGAGATGATGCAGAAGCCGGACGTCGACCAGATCGACGGCCTCTCACCTGCGATCTCGATCGAACAGAAAACCACCTCGAAAAATCCGCGCTCGACCGTCGGCACCGTCACCGAGATCTACGATTACATGCGCCTGTTGTGGGCGCGCATCGGCGTGCCCTATTCGCCGGCCACCGGTCTGCCGATCGAAAGCCAGACCGTGTCGCAGATGGTCGATCGCGTGCTGGCACTGCCGGAAGGCACCCGCATCTACGTGCTGGCGCCGGTCGTGCGCGGCCGCAAGGGCGAATACAGGAAGGAGCTCGCCGACTTCCTGCGCAAGGGCTACCAGCGCGTGAAGATCGACGGTGCATTCCACGAGATCGGCGAGGTCAAGCCGCTCGACAAGAAATTCATCCACGACATCGACGTGGTGGTCGACCGCCTGGTGGTGCGCGGCGATATCGGCACGCGTCTGGCGGATTCGCTCGAGCAGTGCCTGAAATTGGCGGAGGGGCTCGCGGTGGTGGAGCTTGCCGACAGTCCTTCTTCCATCTCCCCCCTTGTGGGGGGCGCGAAGCGCCGGGAGGGGGGTGGTCGCGATGGGGCAACACAAACATCGACCCCCCATCCCAACCTTCCCCCACAAGAGGGGAAGGAGCGAGCTGTGGCAAGCGGCAAGACCACTGCCAAAATTCACGCGCAGCTCGCCGGTCCCGAACGCCTGATTTTCTCGGAAAAATTCGCCTGCCCGGTTTCCGGCTTCACCATTTCGGAAATCGAGCCGCGGCTGTTCTCGTTCAACAACCCGTTCGGCGCTTGCCCCGAATGCGGCGGTCTCGGCGTCGAGCAGCACATTGACGCTGATCTGGTGATCCCCGACCGCGACGCCACGCTGCGCAAGGGCGCCATCGCGCCCTGGGCGAAATCATCATCGCCTTATTACATCCAGACGCTCGATGCGCTCGCCAAGCACTATCGCTTCGCGCTCGACAGCAAATGGAAAGACCTGCCGAAGAAAACGCAGGACGCGATCCTCTACGGTTCCGGCGAGGATGAGATCAAATTCGTCTACGACGACGGCCTGCGCGGCTATTCCACCAAGAAGCCGTTCGAGGGGGTCATCACGAATCTGGAGCGCCGTTTCAAGGAAACCGAGAGCGAGTGGGCGCGCGAGGACCTGCAGAAATATTTCACCGACGTGCCCTGCGCCGCCTGCAAGGGGGCGCGGCTCAAGCCGGAAGCGCTCTGCGTCAAGATCGCCAGCAAAAACATTTCGGAAGTGGCTGAGCTGAGCGTCAAACGCGCCGGCGAATGGTTCACGGCGCTGCCGAAAGACCTGACGACCAAGCAAAACGAAATCGGCGTGCGCGTGCTCAAGGAAATCCGCGAGCGCCTCAAGTTCCTGGTGGACGTCGGCCTCGATTACCTCACCCTCGGCCGCGCCTCCGGCACGCTCTCCGGTGGCGAAAGCCAGCGCATCCGGCTGGCCTCGCAGATCGGCTCGGGATTGACCGGCGTGCTTTATGTGCTGGACGAGCCCTCGATCGGCCTGCACCAACGCGACAACGCGCGCCTGCTCGAGACGCTCAAGCGCCTGCGCGACCTCGGCAACACCGTGATCGTGGTCGAGCATGACGAGGATGCCATCCGCACCGCCGATCATGTGCTCGATATCGGCCCGGGCGCCGGCATCCACGGCGGCGAGATCGTGGCGGAAGGCCAGGTCGATGATCTCATCGATGCGCCCAAATCATGGACCGGCAAATATCTCTCCGGCGAGCTGAGCGTGCCGATCCCCGAACGGCGCGTGCCCAACAAGCGTCGCACGCTGAAAGTCATCAACGCCCGCGGCAATAATCTCAAGAACATCACCGCCGAGATCCCGCTCGGCCTCTTCACCTGCGTCACCGGCGTCTCCGGCGGCGGCAAGTCCACGCTGCTGGTCGACACCCTCTACAGCGCGGTGGCGCGCAAATTGAACGGCGCCTCGCTCGCGCCCGCCCCGCATGACCGCATCGAGGGGCTCGAGCACATCGACAAGATCATCGACATCGACCAGTCGCCGATCGGCCGCACGCCGCGCTCGAACCCGGCGACCTATACCGGTGCCTTTACGCCGATGCGCGAATGGTTTGCCGGCCTGCCCGAGAGCAAGGCGCGCGGCTATGAGCCCGGCCGCTTCTCGTTCAACGTCAAGGGCGGCCGCTGCGAGGCCTGCCAGGGCGACGGCGTGATCAAGATCGAGATGCACTTTTTGCCGGACGTCTACGTCACCTGCGACGTCTGCAAGGGCAAGCGCTATAACCGCGAGACGCTGGAGGTGCTGTTCAAGGGCAAGTCGATCGCCGACGTGCTCGACATGACGGTGGAAGAGGCGCTGGAATTCTTCAAGGCGGTGCCGCGCGTGCGCGACGTGCTGGCGCTGCTGCACCGGGTCGGCCTCGACTACATCCATGTCGGCCAGCAGGCCACGACGCTCTCCGGCGGCGAGGCGCAGCGCGTGAAGCTTGCCAAGGAGCTGTCGAAACGCGCTACCGGCCGCACGCTCTATATCCTGGACGAGCCGACCACCGGGCTGCATTTCCACGACGTCGCCAAGCTGCTCGACGTGCTGCACGAGCTGGTCGAACAGGGCAACACCGTCGTCGTGATCGAGCACAATCTGGAAGTCATCAAGACCGCCGACTGGGTGATCGATTTAGGTCCCGAAGGCGGTGACGGCGGCGGCGAGATCGTCGCCTCAGGCACGCCCGAAGACGTGGTGGCGGCGAAGAAGAGCTACACCGGGCATTTTCTGGCGCCGGTTTTGCGGCGCGCCGCGCCGAAGCGGAAGAAGCGCATCGAGGCGGCGGAGTAATGTTGCCTGTCGCATGCAGTCATCGCACGATGATGAAAACTGCACCATCAGAATACGATCGGTTGTACGAGAATGTAACCTCGCATATTGGACCGGATCGAAAGCCGACACTAATTGGTCTAGATGGTAAAGGCGGCGCCGGAAAAAGTTCTGCTGCAAATTGGCTCGCATGGCAATTTGGCATTGCAGCAATACATCTCGATTTGTTTCTTGCTCGTCCGGTCGATCAAGGTCCCATTGAGTGGCGCATTGATGATTTAACGCGTTGCATAGAGGCGCGCGGACACCACCGCTGCTTAATTCTGGAGGGCGTTCTTCTTCTCGATGCTCTAAGCAAAATTGCGATGCGTCAAATTGGTTTTTTGATTTTTGTGGAGTGCAAGCCAAACTACCTCACTCACCCGACTCCATTTGAAACTTGTGTTACCGATCCGCGCGAATTTGCGCTCGAGAATCAAGTGGAAGCTTATCTCAAGCGAACTCATTCGAGACAGTCGGCAAATTTCATTTTGTCATGGCAGGAGCCGTGATCCAACCCTACTGATTCAAAATATTCTTCTCAAAAAACTCCGGCCTGAACTTCTGCGGCGGCGTGTCACGGTCCGGCCGGCCTTCCGGCGTGAGGTCCATCAGGTTCCAGTACGGCCACACCGTGTCGACGCTCCCTTCGGCTGCCCAGAACAGAAAAATCTTGCCGTCGCGCTTGCCAAACGTGAGCATCGACGCCTGCTGTATGTCGTCGGTCTCACCCTGGCATTTGTAGTCCTTCTGAAAAGAGCGACTCGTAGCCTGACAGCAGCGGGATCTGCGACCAGCCACGCTGCTTCGCCCAGGCGTCGATCTTTTCGGCCGGCGCTTTGGCGATGCCGGCGAAGGCGGCATCCCGGCTGACCGCGTACCAGCTGCGATCAAACCCATCCATCAGCGACGTGCAGGACGGGCACGGCTTGTCCCAGCTCGGCCCGAACATCCATGAGTAGAGGATCAGCGTGTCCTTGTCGCCGAACAGCTCGGAAAATTTCACGTGCTCGCCAACTTTCCTGCCGGCCTCGCCGCCGCCGGCCCACTGGAAGACGTAATCCTCCTTCAGTTCGCCGCCGGGCGGCAGCGTGCGGCGCCTGGCGGCCACCGCCTTCACCTTGTCGAGGAGTTCACGCTCCTCCTTCTGCAGCGCCTCGCGCGCATCGCGATAGGTCTTGCTTTCGTTCGGATAGCGAAGCTCGCTCATCGTCCGCTCCCTTTCGTTTTCTCCCTTCGGCCGCCTCTCCTCCCTTGCGTCCTCCTACTTTGACACACAATAAGGTTGCTCGCCGCCTGGATGGCAGAGGCCCGGGCGGCAGGCGCTGACGCATTCGCCTTTCGAATGACCGCGGGAAGCGCAGCCGCTCATACAGCTATCGTGGGCAGTCGTGGTCGCAAGTGCAGCCGCGGCCTTCTGGTCACCCTTCGCCGCGGCGGCCTGCGCACGCGACAGGCTCATGGCTTCGCCGCCCTTCGCCGCCAGGGCGGACGCTGGCAGCAGGGTCGCGATAACGAGACACAAGACAAAACGCATGATGAACCTCCGTTTTCGGTTTCCACGTTAACGCACAAGACGCTGTTCCGGATGAGTTTGGCTTACGTTCTGCCACGATCTCGTTCCCGCCGCGGCGGCCGCATGTCCGAACGGCGGCAAAATCATGCAATGCGCCACGCCCCGGAAACCATCAGGCCTGCGCCGCGTTTCACCTGCGTTGTCAACAAGTCTGAAAGGTCCCGCCATGCGCACATGTCTATCGGCTCTCGCCATCGCTTCGTTCCTCGGCATCGCGACGCCTGCTCTCGCTGATTTCGGTTCCGGAGACTCGATCCAGCGCGCGGTGATGACGGCGCGAACCTTTGGCGTGGTCGGGTTCAACGAAATTCAATATTACGACGGGAAATGGGAAATCGAAGGTCGCGATCCGCGCGGGAAGACCGTCCACATCGACGTCGATGCGTTGACCGGCGCCGTGCTCAAGATCAACCGGGGTTATTGATCGAGTCCACGCAACTGCAGGCCGGATTGAGCGAAGCGCGGCCTGCCCCGCTTTGCCGATACCGGCCGCGCCGCTTTAGACCCAGCGCCGCACAAATTCCCCCACCTGCTCCAGCGCTCTGCGCCCGTCCGCGAGCTTTGCATTCCACATCGGCCAGGCATGGATCATGTGCGGCCACACCTGCAGCGTGACATTGACGTCCGCCAAACCGGCTGCGCGCGCAAAGCGAACGGAATCGTCGAGCAACGTTTCCGACGAGCCGACCTGCACAAGTGTCGGTGGAAAGCCACGCAAATCGGAAAACAGCGGCGAGATCAACGGATCCTTGCGGTCGATCGGCTTAGGTCCCTTGGGCGCATAGCAGGCCGCCAGCTCCTCGAGATAGGCCTTGTGGATGAGCGGATCGACAGCGGCCTTGGTCTCGAGCGAAGCCCCCGACATCGTCAGGTCCGTCCAGGGCGAAGCGAGCCAGGCGCAGGCCGGCTGCTGTTCGCGCGCGGCGCGCAGCCGGTTGATCAGCGTGATGGTGAGGTTGCCGCCGGCGCTGTCGCCGCCGACCACGATGTCGCGCCCGGCGATGCCCTGCCCGCGCAGGAAACGCCACGCTGTCATCGCGTCCTCGTGCGCCGCCGGATAAGGATGCTCGGGCGCAAGCCGGTATCGCACCGCCAGCGTCCGCATGCGCGCCGCGCGGCCCGCCTCGGTCACCATGCGGCGATGGCTGACGATCGAGCCCGAGCAATAGCCGCCGCCGTGAAAGAACATCAGCACGCGCGCGGCATCGCTGCCGGGCACGATCGACCATTCGCCCGGCACCCCGTCGAGATCGACCTCTTCGAGCTTGACATCGCCGGCCACCGGCCAGGTCGAGCCGATCTCGTCGATGCGCGCCCGCCGCTCGCTCCAGCCTACCGGGCGCGGCTTCGACGTCAGCAATGCCCGGATGGCATCGATCTCGTTTGTCATTTCGGGAGGATAACAGAGGTCGGCCGTCCCGGTCGAAGCCGGACAGGCGCGAAAGTGGGTCGCTATTCGATCACCTCGTCGGCGCGGGCGAGTAGCGAGACTGGTATTTGTATCCCGGCTGTCTTGGCGGTCTTGAGGTTTACTATCAGCTCAAATTTTGTCGGCTGCTGAACCGGCAGCTCCGACGGATTCTTACCTTTGAGAATTTGATCCACGTAACCCGCTGTGCGTCGGAAGAGATCCATTTCATCCGGGCCATAGGAGAGGAGACCGCCGTCGGATGCAAAATAGCGGAAATAGTAGATCGCTGGCAGACGATACTGTGCGGTGAGCTCGATAATCCGCTTGCGATAGACCACGTTGTGGCTGTCCGGCAAAACGAAGAGGCCACTGTCCGGTTCGCTCCCAACCTTGCGTATGACATTCTCAATGTCGGTTTCGCTATGAACCTGCGCTGCAACTGATTCGACCCCCAGAAAAGGGACAGCGGCATCGATCGATTGCAAATACAGCCCGTAATAGGGCGCGGTCGCGGGATTGAACATGGCAGTGACCCGGCGAATACCGGGCGCAATCTGCTTAAGCGCTTCGAGCCATTTGCTGCCGAGTGAAAACTCGAATACCGAGAAACCGGTAATGTTGCCGCCTGGATTCGAAAGGCTTGCGACCAGGCCTTGACCCAGCGGGTCGGTCACCGTGAGGAAAACGATCGGTATTGAGCGAGTTTGTTTCAAGAGCCCCTTGGCCGAAGGAGTGGAATGGCCGACCAGCGCATCTGGTTTCAGGTCGACTAACTCCTTCGCGAGCGCTTGAATTCGCTCTGCGTCCGCATCGCCCCAGCGATAATCGATCTGGATATTACGGCCGTCCTTCCAGCCGAGCTCTTGAAGCCTTTGCTGAAATATGGCGATGCCCTTACGAACATCGGCATCACTTTCGGCGACCGCCATTAGCACGCCAAGCCGCCGCATTCGTTCAGGTTGCTGCGCATGTGCAGCCATCGGCCACGCGACCGCCCCGCCACCAATGATTTTGATGAACTCGCGCCGTCTCATTGCCTCCCCCGAGGCTCAGCACCAAGCATCGTACGAGCTCAAGCTAGCACGCTGGAACTGGTGCGGATATGAGTTCAGGCGACGCTCGGTCGATGTTCGCGTTGGGTTTGAGTCAAAACTGACCTCAGCCCGGCTCCATGCCGCGATGCTTGAATGCTGCACCTGCTTCAGGGGTCGTCAAAAATTTGACCAGCGTCTTGGCCGCCTCGGCTTCCTGCGCACCTACGATGATGCCGCTGGAGAACACAGTCGTCTGCTGTACGTCCGCAGGCAGCGGCCCGACATAGTCAACGCCCGGAAAGTTTCCAAGCTCGCTGACCTGCTGAAAACCGATCTCGACCTCGCGGCTGGCAATTATTGTGCCCACAAACACGCCGGTTGGCGTCTGCTTGAGCTTTTCCTTGACTTGATCAGCCACGCCAAGCTTCTCGAACAGACTGATGATATAGACGCCGCTCGGGCCAGTGGAATAGCCGATCGACTTGGCGGCCAGCACGGTTTTCTTTAACGCCTCGGTGGTGCTGATGTCCGGTTTGGGTGCGCCCTTCGGGACGCCAACGGCCACACCAGATTTGGCGATATCGACACGACTGCCGTCTACAACCTTGCCGGCTTTGATCTGCGCATCGATCGCCGGGCCGGCCATAATGATCATGTCGTAGCTTTCGCCAGCCGCCAGGCGCTTCTGCGCATCGAGCGTTCCGGTGAAAATGGTCGTGACCTTGTGTCCGGTAGCCTTTTCGAATTGCGGAGCGAGTTCGCGATAGGTCTCTTCGGTCGCTTGAGTGGACAGAACCTTGATTGCAGCAGCATTGGTCAAGCCGGGCAGCATGAGCGTCGCCGTTGTGGCAATAATGAATAGACTTTTCATATAGCCCTCTATGCGTCTACGCAGACAACCCACATGATTTGGTCGCCTAGCGTGAAAGTTGTGCCTATTCGGCTGTGATGACAAGGAGGAGATCTTGGCGACATATCCGCATGAGCCGACATTTTGCTTGCGCTGCGCGCGCCGTGGACGCTTTTACCCCCGAAAGTAGACATACGGCGCTGCAAGCGAATATCCGCTATGGGCCAAAAGCGGACTAATGCAGCGCAGCAAAAAGGATCGTTATTCGACCACCTCATCGACCCCAACGAGGACCGTTTCCATACTCACTGCGGCAACGATTGGCATCACTGCGCATTGGCCGTATATTCTTACGTCAACATCGGAGTTTGAGTATGGCCAAAGGCACTGTGAAGTGGTTCAACCCGACCAAAGGGTACGGATTTATTCAACCGGCGGGCGGGGGTGGGAAAGACGTTTTCGTTCACATCTCGGCTGTTGAAAAGGCCGGTCTAAGCACCCTCAATGAGGGCCAGACTGTTGAGTACGAAGAAGTGCCGAATAAAGGCAAGACATCGGCAGAGAACCTGAAGGTCGTGTGACCGGCAGGAACTACGGTCAGACAAGCCTTATTCGATCAGGCTGCTGAAGGCGCCAAGTCATCAGCTGTTGGTTGGCTGATGCGTGTCTCACTAAGCCAGCTTCGGATACCATCCGGTCCCGCGTCCACCTCGCGCGCGATGCGCCTGATATCGCCTCGCTATGGTCGATCCTCGACCTGGCACGCGGCCTGCCCCATCAATTGAACCAGCCGATACAGGTTCGTACTCATGCTTGCGCGGTTCGTGGCATCAACACTGCCAGAATGATCGCCACGAGGAAGAGCGCAGGCACGTCGGCTATCAAATGGCCGCCTTCAGCCGGATCTTTGAAGGCCTGAACACCCATGATCGTGCCGTGCACCACGCTCGACCACACGGTGAACCAGATGATGCTCCGGTGCGCATAGGGATTTCGCGATGCGATGAGCAGAAAGACGCCCAGCGTCGCATACACCCCGATAATCATCAGCAGGTAGTGCGAATGTCCGTGGCCCCAGGTCCAGCCCGAGGGCCACACAATGCCCAAGGCATATATGCCAAATATGAACGTCAGACCGACCACGATCAGGGCGATACGCAGAAAAAGCAGACGATTTGCATCAGACATATCTGACCCTCCAATACAACATTGGGACGAAATCATTCATTTGACTGGAATGCCGAAAGCCGCCCCGAAAGGCTTTGCCAGAAGCTTGATTTGCTCTTGAGATACGCTTGATTATTTCCTGAGGCCTGTCCATCGGGAACGGATTACTGCGCCGGCACGTTGTTGCTGCATTGCGCTTTGAGTTCCGCGAGACAGGATATGGCAAAGACGAAAGAGCGAGCCCGGGCGAGGTCTCGCGGAGGACAGACCTTCCGCAAAAAAGCGCAGGCCGCGGCGCGCCGCCAACGGTCGATACAGCGCAGGATCGATCGCAAGGATGCCCGCAAGGGACGGACACAACAAAAACGCCGCCACCCACAGACCGGCCTTCGTAACTATCCAGCGAAATTGCCGGCGCAGCACCTGCGCAAGCCAGGCCGCGAAGCAGACCTAAAGTTAGCACCGATGTACCGCGCCCCTGACTATCGCGGCTCGGAGAAGCTTCAAAACATGGTCGCGCTTGTTACCGGTGGTGATTCCGGAATCGGCCGCGCAGTCGCCGTTCTTTTCGCGCGTGAGGGTGCTGACGTAGCGATCGCGTATCTGAATGAGCATGAGGATGCGACAGAGACAAAGCGGGCCGTGCAAAAGGAAGGCCGCCGTTGCATTCTGCTTGCGGGAGACGTGGCAGACCCCGCGTTCTGCCGGTCTGCCGTTAAAAAGACCGTCTCTGCGTTTGGAAAACTGGATATTCTTGTTAACAACGCCGCATTCCAGGAGCACGTCGACAAATTCGAAGATCTTTCCGACGAACATTTTGATCGAACCCTCAAAACGAATCTCTACGGCTACTTCAATATGGCAAAAGCGGCCGTTCCAACGATGAAAAAAGGAAGTTCGATTCTGATGACAGGCTCGGTTACCGGTTTGCTCGGCAACAAAGATTTATTGGACTACTCGATGACGAAGGGCGGCATCCATGCATTCGCGCGGTCTCTGGCCACGCATCTTGTGGATCGTGGAATTCGCGTGAACGTTGTCGCACCAGGACCGGTGTGGACGCCGCTCAATCCGGCCGACAAGCCTGCGAAAGCAATCAAAAAGTTCGGCACCGACACCCCCATGAAGCGGCCAGCACAGCCCGAAGAAATTGCGCCGGCTTTTGTCTTCCTCGCTGCGCCAAGCTGCTCGAGTTACATCACGGGCGAGGTGCTTCCCATTATTGGCGGGTACTCCGGTGGCTAGCCCGTTCCAATAATACTGAATTCCCCGCGCGCTATTGTTTCGCCCAGGGGCCCCGGTTTGCGCGCAATCTCAATAGTGTCGCACGACCTTGAAAATCACGCGGCCCCGAGCAGCATAAGAATAATGATGAGGCCGACGGGCACTCCAAGCAACCAAAGAAGGATCGGCATGTTCAGCTCCTGATGACGGTGGTGGTCGAGGACCTGGCATCCTCTTCGTACCAGCGGGCGCTACGCAGTTTTCCGCCTTCGACCGCGGCAAGACTTCCAGTCAGTGCTCCGGCAAGCAGCGAAACGGCAATCCAGAGTGAGAACTTGGCAGCGGCACGGCGGGCTTTGTCAGCCGCGTCCTTTGCCTGTGCAATCGTCTGATTGACCCGCTGTTCGGCCTCGGCCTGCGGGATTCCGGTACGGGCGGCGATCACGCGCGCGGCATAGGCACGGTCTTCCGCCGATACATCGCCACCTTTGCGCGTGGCGGGCCCGATAATCCTGAGAAGCTCAGACCGCGTGGCCGCCTGGTCGGTCGAGGGACCCGTGCTTCGGCCGTCGGTTTGCGGCCCTACGCGCAACAGACGATCAACATAGACGTCGCCGCTATTATTGGTCGATTGATCACCAGCCGCTTGCGCTGCACCCGCCCCTGCCGCCGGGATCGCGCCCGTGGAGGCCGCCGCAAGTAAGTGCGTACCCGCACCTGCCAGCACAGTTGCCGTTAAAACCGTGGCGAATGCCCACGCCACCAGGCCATGCGCGGTGTCGCGGAAAAAACGCTCTTGAATGTTCACATCCTCCCAACCGTGACGGAGCCTGCCGGTGATGTATCCTCCGAAAGTAGAGGCGATCATGGCCACGGCAACGAGGAACAGGCCGGCGGCCCAGCTTGCAGTGGTCGATGAAATACCTTCCCCATTCCACGGAGAAATGACCGAAAGGCCTGCGCCGACGCCAAAAGCGACGACAATCAATGTGACCGCCGCGGCGGTAAAGCCACCTGCTAAAATGGCTCCCCATGAGACAGTTGAGTTAATGTCGTAGCGGTCCATCGAAATCTCCCGGCGTCGGTCGCGCGCTTGAAAATGCGGCACCCGCTGTTTTCGTTCCGCCATCCTTCGGAAACATTTGGCTTGCGGCGCGTTCTCGACACACACACACACCGGAGGACCTCCCATATGGCAAAAAAAGCCAAGACACTCGACGAGTTGTTTCACGACTCGCTGAAAGACATTTATTTCGCTGAGAAGAAAATCCTCGCTACGCTTCCGAAGATGGAGAAGGCGGCGCAGGCACCGGCCCTCAAAAGAGCTTTCGCCAAACACAAAACCGAGACCGAGGGCCATGTCGGGCGGCTCGAAAAGGTGTTTGCCGAGATCGACAAGAAGCCACAGACCAAAACCTGCGATGCCATCGTCGGCATTACTGACGAAGGCGCGGAAATCATGAAAGAGTATAAAAGCTCGCCCGCGCTCGACGCCGGTCTCCTCGCTGCGGCGCAGGCGGTTGAGCACTATGAAATCTCGCGCTACGGCACGCTGAAAACCTGGGCGAGCGAACTCGGGTTGGGCAATGCGGTCGGGCTTCTGGATCAGACTCTTGCCGAAGAAAAGAACACCGATGCCGCCCTGACCGAGATTGCCGAAAGCGTCGTCAATCAGGAAGCGGAAGCTGCATAACGCCAAGGAACCGAATTCCTCCACGTGCATTAATAAGACGACCGTTCCTTCCCCGTATCCCCGGAACGGTTCGTCTGAACTCCAAGCAAGGGCCGCGCACCACGCGGCCCTTTTTTTGCCCTACCGCAAAACCGGTCTGGAACATGGCTGCGAGCCACGGCGTTGCCTGTGCAGTTTTGCATAAAGAGGAGGCTACGATGGGATTTGGACGCGGCGCGTTACTCTGGCTACTGGGCATTCCGCTGCCGATTATCATTCTCCTTGCGCTGTTCTGGCGCTAGCCAGCGGGAGCAGGTCACCAATCGCAGGTGAGATGGTGTCGGTTTCAACAAACTGGATAAGGAAAGGCCCGGCGCTTGCCGGGCCTTTTGTCTTGGGCCTTTTGTCTTGGATATTAGCGTTGCTGATCACCCTGCTGACCGGGCTTATTTTGGCCGCCTTGCTGCTGGCCGCCTTGTTGTTGGCCACCTTGCTGCCCCGGCTTGTTTTGTCCGCCCTGCTGTTGACCACCTTGGTCCTGCTGGCCGCCCTGGTTCTGCTGGTTCTGATCTGGATTGTTCATAGACGTTTCCCTTCGATGTTGACTTCCTTAGTCCAGATCAACAAGCGCCCAGGCCGTTCGTTCCTCGTGTCATTTGACGTAGGATTGTCGACGGCAGGCGTAACAGACCCGGGGAATGACAAATGACACGCGTGATCCTTTTTATTTTTATTGCGCTCGCGCTGGCCGCCGGTCCGGCGCAGGCCCAGCATTCGCAGCCCTACTCCGGTATGCAGACCCGGCCGCTCAAAGCTTTATCAGAGGACGAGCTGGCCAATCTGAAGGCAGGGCGCGGAATGGGTCTTGCGCTGGCGGCCGAGTTGAATGGTTATCCCGGACCAAGCCACGTCCTGGAGCTGCAAAAAGACCTTGGTCTTACCGAGCGGCAACGCGCCCGGACGCAGCAGCTATTTGATGCGATGAAGGCCGAGGCGGTGCCGCTCGGCGAGCGGCTGATCGCCGCAGAAACCGAGCTGGACCGGCAATTCGCGACGCATGCGATCACGCCAGCCAGTCTCGACGCTGCAACCGCAACGATCGGCGCAACCCAGGCAAAACTACGCGCTACGCATTTGAAATATCATCTGTCGATGCTTGAGATCCTCACGCCGGAACAAATTATTCGTTACAGCCAATTGCGCGGCTACGATGGTGCCTCACCGCCGGGCCATGCACCCGGCATGCATCACCGTGCGAACTAGTCCTGGCCTCAGCGCGCGCTGATCACAAAGGCCCGGATGCGACCATCGACGGCGCCTGAACCGAACCGGCGCGCCAGCGCGTCCGCCGCGTGGTTCGTGGCCTTCTCCAGCCCCGACGCGTCGCGCGCCTCGATCTCGCTTCGCAGCGGCGTCCCCTGGCAATAGCCAATCGCGGGCTCGCGCGCCGACGGTGCCTTGCTGCGCGCATCGACCGCCTCAAACGAAACATCGGTGAAGCCGGCGGCCTTGAGCTCGGCGCGGATCTGCTTTTCATCGTGGTAGCCGTGCGGCGTGCGCGCCATGAAACGTGGCGGGTCGTGCGGAAAGATGTTCGCCAATGCCTGCGTCACAACATCGGCAAACTCGTTTTCCGAAATGCGGTCCCATACGTTGAAAAAGAAATGACCGTCCGGTTTCAGGACACGGCGCGCTTCCCTGTAGCCCTGGATCTTGTCCGGAAAGAACATCGCGCCGAACTGGCAGGCCACGGCATCGAAGTGCCGGTCCGCGAACGGCAGCGCCAGCGCGTCGGCCTGCCGCCATTCGATGCGCTTGTCGGACGCCAGTTGCGCCTTGGCCTGATCGAGCATCGGTTGATTGAGATCGGTCACTACCATATGCGCCTCGGCAGGCAGCCGCGATGCGATGGCGCGCGTCAGAACGCCGGTCCCGGCTGCCGTCTCGAGCACATCCCGTGGAACCGTTTTTGCGACACGCCCGGCAAGATCGACCGCGTAGGGTTCAAAAATCAGCGGGACCATGAACCGCTCGTAAATTTCCGGGATCGAACCCGCGAACACCTTGTCGATGGCCGCCATTGGCGCCTCCGTCCATCTCTATCGATCCCGCAGCTTTAGCCTGCCGCGCGCGCCAGACAAGTCTGTTTTTCGAACTGGCCGATGGGGCCCTAAAATGGTTCAATCGACGGCATGGGAAGCGACTACCACCAGTTCTGTCCGATCGCGAAGGCGTCGGAGATTCTCGCCACGCGCTGGACCCCGCTCATTATGCGCGAACTGATGGCGGACATCCATTCCTTCAACGACATTCATCGCGGCATGCCGCTCATTTCGCGCGCGGTTCTGGTTGCGCGGCTGCGTGATCTGGAACGTCACGGAATTATCGAACGGCGCACCCGCGCAACCGGAAGCGGCCGCGAATACTGGTTGACGCCCGCCGGCAACGCGTTCCGTTCCGTGGTCAGCGAACTGGGGCATTGGGGCCTGGCTCACGTGCGCGATCTGCAGCCAGCCGACCTCGATCCAACTT
This sequence comes from uncultured Alphaproteobacteria bacterium, assembly GCA_963831275.1. Lineage (GTDB taxonomy): Bacteria > Pseudomonadota > Alphaproteobacteria > Rhizobiales > Xanthobacteraceae > Pseudolabrys. The sequence continues at coordinate 210,021 of CAWHPN010000011.1, forward strand.
ACCTGTTGTGGGGTTTCCGCAAGCGCACCGACCGTGCCGCGCTGCCGGACCGGCGCGTGGTCGCGCGCTTCGAATTTTCCGGCGTGCCGGCACGCTTCCGGAAATTCCGGGTCTTGTGGCTGGTGCTTGAGCGCACCGGCGTCGATGTGTGCGCGAAGGACCCTGGTCATCCCGTCGATCTGATCGTACGCGGAAGTATCGCCGATTTCGTCGCGGTCTATCTTGGCCATGCCCTCTGGCGCGACAAGGCGCGAAAGGCGATCGCGATCGAGGGCGACCGCAAGCTCGCACGGCAGTTTCCCGCCTGGATTCGTCTCGACAAGGTGGTTGGCCGCGACTTTCCGGTCGTGCGTCCGGCCGCTGAGGCCAGGGCCTGAGATGTCGATAGCGGACAAAAAAGCAGACCCGGCGCCGCTTCACGACATCGCCGCCGAAGCGGTGGCCGCCTATGCGCGCGCCGGCAGCCAGGTCCAGCCCTTCGCCGCGCGTTACCCAGCCCTCACGATGGACAACGCCTATGGCGTGACAGCGCTCACGCAGAAGATGCGCGTCGCGAAAGGCGAAAAAATTGTCGGCCGCAAGGTCGGCTTCACCAATCGCCAGCTGTGGACCGAATACGGCGTGCACGGGCCAAATTGGGGCTACATGTACGACAGCACCGTGCACGACTTGCACAACGCCATGACGAATGAAATTTCGGCCGCGTCGTTTGCCGAGCCCAAGATCGAGCCGGAAATCATGTTCGGCCTCGCCAAGGCGCCCTCGCCCGGCATGGATGATGCCGCGCTGCTTGCATGCATCGCCTGGGTCGCGCACGGCTTCGAGATCGTGCAATCCATCTTCCCGAACTGGAAATTTTCCGCCGCCGACAGCGTCGCCGCCAATGCCATGCACGGCGCCCTGCTGATGGGCCCGCGCCACGCCATCGGCCCGCAACCGGCGGAATGGCTGCGCACACTTCCCGCATTCGGCGTGGACCTTTACTGCAATGGCAAACTGATGGAGCGCGGCACCGGCGCGAACGTCCTTGAAGGCCCGCTCTCGGTGCTGCGCCATCTGGCCGACCTGCTCGCCCGCGACCGTGACAATCCACCGCTTGCGGCGGGCGAGATCATCTCCACAGGAACCCTGACGCGCGCGCTGCCGGTGAAGGCCGGCGAGACCTGGACAACGAAACTATCGGGCATCGCGCTCGAGGATGTGAGCCTGCGCGTTGGTTGACGGCGCGCGACGCCGATTGCGTCCGGCAATGACGCGATAAAAATCCACAACGCCAAGAGTCGTATGTCGGATTTAATTGCCGGTGCGAGCGTACCTGCTATACGCGTTACGCAACAATTAGAAACGCTGGAGGGGTCCGTGCGCACAGCACCAAGAAAACTGACACTCGACGTGTGTTTGAAAATGACCGCCGCGGGAATCGCGGCTGCGTCCATTGCAGGCGCTGCTCACGCAACGACCGTCTACGACTCGCCGCTCGCAGCGCCGGGTGTCTACACCGGCGACGGCAATCCGAATGAAGGCTTCACCGTCAATACCCAAAACGGCGTCGAACTCGGCCTCGGCGTTCAATATCGCGTCACCGGCCCGCAGGTTCACCCCGGCAACACGGTTGCCACCCAGGATATCTACCACGTCAATACCGGGCCCTACACCGGCGTCACCAGCCCGTGCGCTACCTGTGCGAGCTGGAATTACGAGTTCTCGATCAACCTTTTTGGCGCCGGGCTCAATCTGCAGGACATTTCCTATTCCATCGACGTTCTGAACGTCGGAAACAATAGGCACATCAGCTACCCCGCAAGTGCTCTGGACAATACCGGATGGAATGGATCCGAAAACCTCGCATCGGCAAACACGACGACCGATTACGGCGCGCAGAATAGCCAAAATCTTGGGTTCTTCTACGTCTCGTTGCTGAACCCCCTTTTCAATTTCAGTCCGCTGACAGACGATACGTACATAATCACGCTCTCTCTCACCGGCCCCAACTCTCTCGATGTCTCGGTCAGTGAAACCGTCATCGCAGGCGCCGGCGCAACGCCGCTGCCCGCCGCGTTGCCGCTGTTCGCAAGCGGACTGGGCGTGTTCGGTTTCGTCGCCCGGCGCAAGAGAAACAAGAAAGCGGCCGCTAAGGTTTCGGCCTGAACGCGTGAGGCAATGCCGATAAAACTAAAGACCGCCGCGAGGCGGTCTTTTCTTTTTAACGCGGCAAGATCAGCGGCGGCTGAACAGGAGCTCCCACGGCGTCCAGTCGAACTTGTAGCTGATGGCGCCGCGCACGATGTCGCCGGAAAATTTCGTCGAGGCTGCAATCAAATTCCCCGGCGTTCGCGGATCGCTCATGCTGTAATCGAGATCGCCCAGGTCGTAGTGCAGGTATTCCGCGCGCAACAGCCAGTGACCCATCGCATATTCCACGCCGCCGCCCGCGGCCCAGCCCCACAGGGTTTTGGAATCGCTGCCGGCAACGCAGCTGCCGGGAGCACATGCTGTTCCATAGAACGTGCTGATCACGCTGGCGCGGCCAGCCGCAAGCCCGCCAGTGCCATACACCATAAGATTATCGATGAGCGTATAGCCGATACGGCCGCGGGTCGTGGTCAGCAAGGTCAGCTTCTGGTCCGCGGTGCTGACAATCGCCGGCGATGCATTGGTGACGCTTTGCGATGCGCGGATATCGCTGAACGACCAATCCGAATCCCATCCCAGCACGATGCGGTCGAATTGCCAGTTGGTGCCGTACTGGATGCCGCCGATAACGCCGCGTGCATTGTCCGCCAGCGATGTCGGCAGGTTTCCGGCCGCAAAAGCCGGGACGTAGACGGCCGAGATCGGGGCGAATTCCACGGGGTCGCTGCCCCAGCCATACCCGACGTGTCCGCCGACATAAAAGCCGTTCCAGCTGTAGGCGAGCGGAGGCTTGTAGGCCGGCGCCTTGGCCGGCATATCGGCCGCAGAAGCGATCGACGCCATGGCAAAGGTAGACGCTACGGCGATCAATCCGGCAGAGAAACGGCGCATGAAAAAGCCCCCGATTTGCTTGCCTTGTTGTAGCAAATAACGGTCGCTGCCAGATAACCGTTGCATAAGGCCGGCAGAATTGCCGCCGCTGTGACAATTAGGCAACGAGTTGGAACTACTTCCGCCCCATAAACCAACTGCCAATCAGCAAAACTACGCCGAGGCCGGCGGATACCATGCCGTGCTTGGCGCGCACGCGCATCAGGCCGGTCTCGTGTCCGGGAAAGAAGGTCGGCAGCGAGTCCGCCGGCACCAGCAAATACATTGCAGCAACGATGATGAGAACGACGCCGAGAATGGTGACGATGGCCTTCATGCGGATCTCTCCGTTTCCATCCAATCATACCAAGACTCGGCGGCGATGCGACAGTGGTCGATTACCAGCCCTCGCCGATAGGATTGGCAACCCGCTCCGCCAACCGAAAGCCCCGGGATGATTCCCGGGGCTTCGAAACTTTGGCGGATTGCCGCATTCAACCAGTCAATGCGTTTATCAGAATTTCCATTGCAGACCAGTCGAAACGCCAACCAGTGTTGTTCCCGTCCAGCAGTGCGGGGTTGAGGTGAGTCCGCCCGGCGCGGTGGCGGCATCGTGACAGTCGGTGGTCACGGACCTCCCGCCAGCACCGAGATCGTAATGGGCATCGGGCCCATTGAAAGTCGCCGCCACGTCCGTGTACCAAACAAGATTGTCGGAGAACTTGTGTTTGTAGGCCGCCGTGAGCATGTTGGCCTGGTTTTGATTGGGACCAAACGTGGCGCCATTGGCAGTGACGAGGGTGCTGTCGTTATGCTGGCCCGGATTGCCGGTCGAACGGAAGGCATGTGCCCAGCCGAAGTGCACGCTGTCGGCGGCATTGAGTTCCTGACTCACGATCAGCCACGTGCCCCATCTTGAACGCTCGTTCTGGAAATCCAGATCGGCAGAAGCGTACCGGTGCAGCCGCTCCACGATGCCGCCGATCGTTGTTTTGGTCGGGAAGTGATACATGATGGCAACCTTGGCGGCGTCTTCGTTGGCAACGTCTTCGAGACATTGTTGCTGCGAAACCGCGCCTGAAACTCCGAAAGCCAGAAATGCCGAACAGTTTTGTCCGCCAGGCGGGACTGTGAAGGGAACGCCGTATGCTCCCGCGAGATCGCTCTGCCGGTTGACGTTCTGGTGGAATTCATAAGCAGCCGTCATATACAGCGGCCCATTGGTGTAACTGAGATTCGCGCTCACAGCATTGTTGAACGCGCCGTCACTGCACGATACGAGCGTATTTCCGCCGCTGGTCGGATCGTTACCGCCCGCACAGTCGGATTCGCCCGCGGCCAGATTGGTGCCGTCATCGTTGCGAGTTTGCCCCGGCGAAAACAGCACGTTGAACTGAAGTCCAGCAACCTTTGGAGATTCGTACCAGATTGCATGGGGGATACGGGTGCCAAATTCGACGCGATTGTCGCCGCCCGAATTACCCATGACGACCGAATAATCGCCCCACATTCCGGAGAACGGATTAAATGCGGCCGTCGAGTTTTTGTAGGGTGCGTCGGTCTTGCCGACCTTGATCGCACCCCACTGCGAGGATGCAACCCCGATATAGCTGTTGCGACTGAACAAGGCGCCATTGACCTGGTTGCTGAGCTTGGCGTTGTCTTGTTTCGTGCCGGGCGTCGCGGAGATGTCGATACCGGCCTCGAACTGATACACAAAGTTGAAGGACTGACCGGGAATGCGTTGAAAGCCGCGGACTCCCAAATAAGAAATATTCGTCGAGATATCGGGCATCCACCCGAAGTTTCCGACCGGCAAATTGCCGTCCGGATCGACCGGGCCCGACTTTGCATTCTTCGTCGCGGCATCGAGCGAGACGTCGAATTGACCATAAGCCGTGATCTCGCCGCCGGGGGTGTAAAAGGTAAGCGCTTTGCCCGGTTTGCGCTCGAGGAACCTGTGGCCGCCGCTGTCGATGTCTCCCCATCCCGTCTTGACCGGTATTGAGCCAGACTTTGCCTTGGCATCAGCCGCGGTCGCTTTGGCTTGCGCCGCCTGCGCCTCCGCCTGACTTGCCTGTTTTTTTGCGGCTTTGGCCTCGGCGGTATTTTCCGCCTGCACGGCCATCAATTTATTGACGGTCCGTGTCAGCTGCTCGACCTGGGCCTTGAGTGCCTTAACTTCCGGATCACCCGACTCGGCTTTTGCGGAGCCGCTTGCGCCGAGAACCAGAAAAAGAGTTGAAAGTGAAACGCCCGCACACAGCCGCATGCGCCGCGATGAGTTATCCATGATCGTCCCCTGCCCCTTGCCGTTTTAAAAATCAGGCAATTGTTGACTGTTTGGGGACGGGCGGCGATTACACTGTGTTGTTAGTTGTCTACGCCTTTTCGGCTACTGGACAGACATTCGGCCGTTCGACTCGCATATTTGGAGGCGAAACTCTCAACATCGATCCGATGATTTGCCGGTGCATTGTGCGATGGCGACGATCGTTGGACTATGCCAGCTCTGATTTGGTGCAGTCCTGAAGCTTGTCGGACATCCGCACCAGATCGACCAATGATTTTGCTTTCATCTTGTGCATAACATGACTGCGGTGAACTTTCACCGTGAACTCGCTGAGCCTCAGGTCTGCCGCGATTTGTTTGTTCGGGCCGCCGCCAACGATCTTTTGCATGATCTGCCGCTCGCGTGTCGTCAGCAGAACAAACCGTCGTTGTAACTCTGAAATAGTGGCCAACATCTGACGCCGGGACCTATCCCGCTCAATACCATTATAAATCGCATCGACAAGGTCCTGGTGCCGGAACGGCTTGGTCAGAAATTCGATCGCACCCGCCTTGATTGCTCGAACCGACATTGGAACGTCGCCATGTCCCGTGATGAAGATGACGGGAAGATTGACGTTAAATTTTTTCAAATCACTGTGGAAATCGAGCCCGTTAAGACCGGGGAGTTTGATATCCAGCACAATGCACCCGGGTGCGTCCGGCCGTTTGAAATTCAGAAATTCAGCTGTCGTACCGAACGTCTGTACGTTCAAGTGGATAGAGCGGACAAGCCCATCCAGGGCATCCCTGATATAGGGATCGTCGTCGATAACGAATACAACAGGCCTATCCTTGTGCCCGATCATGCCCGCAACTCCCGACTGGCTGGCAAAGTGAATTGAAAGACGGCACCACGTGGCGAGTTTGCCGCCGCCCATATCCGTCCGCAGTGATTTTCGACGATCGAGCGGCTAATCGCGAGACCCATGCCCATGCCCGCTGGCTTGGTCGTATAGAAAGCATTGAAGAGGCGGCCGACATCCTCCGAAGAAAACCCGATGCCCGAGTCCTGAACAGATATCAGCACACTCTTCGAATCACTCTTCGCTGAACTGATAGTCAGATGTCTCGATCCCGCCTCGACCATGGTCATCGCTTCGATCGCGTTGAGTACTAAATTCAGGAGAACCTGTTGTAGCTGCACCCGGTCACCGTCGATGCGTGGAACATCGCCGGAAAGGTTGGTCTGCAACGAGACCTCGCCCCGCCGGATCTCTCCATCAATCAAGGTGACAGTCGCAAGTATGGTTTCATTGATGTCCAACGGACCTTTTTCAGAAGGAGAGCCATTTGTCAGCGCGCGGACCTGTCCAAGAATGTGACTCGCCCGGTGAGCATCTTTAACCAGACGCGCGATGGCGCGCCTTGCCTCATCGAAATTGGGCGGGTGCGCCCCAAGCCACTCCAGACAGGCATTTCCATTTATGACAGTCGCAGCAAGCGGCTGATTGACTTCGTGAGCAATCGTGGCGGCCAGTTCGCCGAGCGTTGTCACGCGCGCGACGTGTGCAAGTTGCGAGCGTGCCTCCAGTTCCGTCACTTTTGCTGATTGAATTTTGATCGTCAGAAACGTCGTGCTCGTAATCGCCAACAGGCTAATCGCTGTGTTGAATACGCCCGCCTCTGACACACCGGTATTGACCGTCAATAGGTCGCTGAGCAGCGTGAGTGCGATACATCCTACGCCAACGAATGCGACACCGCTTTTGTCGCAAAATGAAGCTGATAGAAGAACGATCGCGGTATAAAACGCCGGAAAGGCAATTTCCAAATTTGTAACTGTGTCGGCGATAAAAATAACGGCCGTCAGTGCCACAGTCGTCACGGGGAGAAGCAAAACCCGCCCCATGACTCTCAGATTCTGAGACCTCATGCAGGTCGCCCCCGCGCCCGGCAAATCACAACGAAATCCCCCCGGAACGAAAGTTGCCGCGTCTGGAAATCTCGCGCCTGAGCTTTCCGCGGCCTTGCGCTCTTTTGCCCGCCTGAATAGTGCGCTTAGCCGGGGAGAAGCCACAAGAAATTCTGCGTAAAAAAGAGCAACCGGCAGGGCACATCCCCGCGGACGCCAAGGCGGCGCCCCGTTGACTGCAATCAACCCGGATCCAGCGCGCGCACGACACCCAACAGGCTTTCGACAGTCGCGGATGCGGCCCTTGGCAATCCCCTCGTCCGTGAGCATTGGCCTGATTTATTTACACCCAATTTACGCCGAACGCCGGGCTAATAGACATACGCAATCAGCGGTCTCATCATCGTCATCGTCGCAATCGGCCTGGCTCTGGATCGATTTTTCCCGTCGGCGCGTTTGCCGGTATCGCTCTCGCACGGCCGCAGACGGTCACCAGCGATGGAGCGTGTCGACGATCGCCACGATCGTGCCGATGATCGCCGCGACTTTTGAAAAGATGGCTAGCGCGTCCAGCAGCGCGCAGCGCGACGTCTTCTGTTTTTTTTTGTGCTTGTGGCGCATCAGTCTGCCTCTAGCGCCATTGTTTTCCACAATTCCGTTCTTGACAATATTCCTATAGGATAATATACCCATGGTTGTCCGCTCCCATGAGGGACGCGAACCGGTTGCGCCGGCTCGTGTGGAGAGGACCGGCGCCTGCGGGCGTGGCGAGCAGGCCACGCACTCGGGCGGTGTCGGGGCTCCGCCCGGCGGCCACTAAGGGCTGCCTGCCAGGAGCTTGGCTGACGGATGGCCCGCGCGTTGCGCTGGTCAACGAAAAGCGCGGCCGACGCCGAAGGAGAACGCCGGACGGCGCGCCGAAGGGCGCCACGCCTTCGCAAGGAGGCGTGCACATCAAGGACTGTCGCGTCACTCGGCGCGCCGTCCCCTCGCTTGCGCGCTGCAAGCGGGGACATGTCCCAACCTCGGGCGCAGCCGCGCCGCGAGAACGATGGCGGCTGCCCGCCTCAATGAACCAAAGGAAACACACGATGCATGATCACGGCGAAGACAATCTTACCTCTGAGCAAAAAAATGAAATCGCTACCGTTGTCCAGCGCACGCGCGGCCATTTTCTCAGCTTCTGGCTTTTCTGCACCAAAGCAAAGTGCCGCAGGGCGCGCACCTGCGCCTTCGATCCCGATTTCTGCATGGCGCAGGTTGGACCGTCCGTGCCGCAGGACGTGCGCGATGGCGTCAACGCCATGATCAACGCCCAATGTCAGGGCCAGTCGTTCGACGAGATGCTGGCGCACGCGCAGGACAGGCTGGTGGCCTATTGCAAATGGCTCGAGAAGGTTGAGGAGCTGAAGGAAAAAGCCAAGGCCGGCAAACGCCTGAAGGCACAAAAGCCGCCCGACCTCTCGGCTTCGTGAGATTTGATGAATCGCATCCGGCGCGGCGGGGGTCTAATATGCGGGCTCTTGTGGGGACGCCGCTTCTTTTCGAGGAACATCATGAAAAAAACGATCCTCGCGGCACTGTTGCTCGCCGCATTCCCGGCCGCCGCGCTCGCGGCCGATGACCACATGGCCGTCCAACCCGGCGCGCTGAAATGGGGCCCGCCGCCTCCGGGCCTGCCCGCGGGCGCGCAGGTCGCCGTGGTCAGTGGTAATCCGGGCGGCGATGGCCCTTACGTTGTTCGCGCCAAACTGCCGGCGGGCTACAAGATCGCGCCGCACACCCACCCGACCGACGAAAACGTCACCGTGCTCTCCGGCACGTTCCACATCGCCATGGGCGACAAATTCGATCCCAAGAAAGGCGACGCGCTCAAGGCCGGCGGCTTCTTCAGAGCCGAGAAGGGCATGCAGCACTATGGCTGGACCAGCGCACCGACGACGATCCAGATCCACGGCACCGGCCCGTTCACCATCAACTACGTGAATCCGGCCGATGATCCGCGCAACAAAACCTCGGCGAAACATTAAAACGCGCTGAGGCTTTCACCAACGATGCCCGGCACACGGGTCCTTGTGCCGGGCATCTCGCTTATCAGGATGACGAGTTCGAAGGAGAACACGAATGGCCGGCAAAACCATCCAGATCCACGGACGCACGGGCAGCGATTTCGATTGCTATCTGGTCGTGCCGCCCACGGAGCGCCCGGTGCCGGCGGTGGTGCTCGCAAGTGCCATCCACGGTGTCGACAAGGATCTGCGCGATCTCGCCGACGAATTCGGCCGGCATAGTTTCATCGCGGCCGCGCCCGATCTGTTCTGGCGCACCATCCCCGGCCCCCTCACCCGCGCCGATGGCGAACGCACGACGCAGCGCGGCCTGCCGCGACCTGAAAAAATAAAAACCGGCGAAGCCGACATGGCCGACACGCTTGCCGAATTGCGCCAGCTGCCGGAATTCAACGGCCGCGCCGCCGCAATGGGTTTCTGCTACGGCGGGCCTTACGCCATTCTCGGGCCCAAGCGGCTCGGCTATGCCGCCGGCATTTCATGTCACGGCACGCGCATGCAGGATTATATCGGCGAGCTCGAGGGCGTGACGGCGCCGGTCTGCATCATCTGGGGCGACGACGACAACCAGGCGCCGCCGGAGGTGCTCGATGCATTCCGCGCGGTGCCGCCGCGCATGAGCAATGTCGAGCTGCACATTTTTCCGGGCGTGAAGCACGCCTACATGATGCCCGACGCCGGCGCCGCGTTCAGCCCGACGACGCGCGAATTCTCGGTGGCGCGCGCCGTGGCCATTCTGGATGACCTGCGCGGCGGCGGCGAGCGCTTGCGCAAGGCGTCGTAGGTGAATGTGATGAGTTTGTTTTTCGTAACGACAATGTCATCGATGACCACTAACCTTTGCCGCGATGGATTCGCCGGCGCGATTCACATTCAGCCGCCTGTTCTGGATCGGGCTGGCGCTGCTCGTGGTCGGCACCGGCCCGCTACTTGCGATCGGGCTCGCAGCCGAGCTCGGCTTGTTGAGCGATCCCAATCCCAATCCGATCGGGCCCGGCCTGCTCGCGTTCGTCACGTTCTGGCCGGCGGTGATCGTGACGGTGTGGGGTTTGATCGCCTCGGTCGTTCGCTACCGGAGAGCGCAGACAAGACTCTGATGCCATCCCCGCGGCATCGCGCGGGGATGGCACTACCTTCGTGCAATGGAGCGCAGACGCTAGGCCGCTTGCGCGCCCAATTCCTTGTCTTTCGCCTGGGCGCGTTGCGCGGCAGGCCGCGCCCCGATCCGTGCGACGTAATCGGTAAATTCCTTCCGCTCGGGGACCATTTTGAACATCATGCCAAATCGCAACCCCGAACCGATGACGACGTCGGCTGCGGTGAATTGCTCGCCCATCAAATGCGGTCCCTTCGTCAACGCCTTGCTCACAATATCGAGCACCGTGTCGAAGTCGCGCCAGCCAAGCGCGGCTGCGCGCGGATCTTCCTTGCGCGGAAAGGCGCGGTCCGTCATCGCCGGCTCGATCACGCTCGGGCCGAAAAACAGCCACTTGAGATATTCGCCGCGCCGCGGCGTTCCCACCGGAACATTCACTTTTTTGGCGGGGAATTCGTCAGCGAGATATGTGCAGATCGCGGCCACTTCGGTGATCGCCGCATCGCCGTGTCTGAGTGTGGGGACCTTGCCCATCGGATTGATGGCGAGATAGTCGGGCTTGAGATTGTCGCCGGCGCTCAGCCGCACAAGTTTGATGTCGTAGGGAGCGCCGACTTCTTCGAGCATCCAGAGCACGATGGACGAACGCGAGGGCGACGCATGATAGAGCGTGAGATTTGCCATTTAGCACCTTATAAAATTATCGACGGGAACCGATTGAGTTAGACGATGATTGTGCAGAGACCGTGACATGGCCAGTAACGTTCGCGACAACACCGAGCGCCACCGCTTCGAACTCGATGCCGACGGCCATGTAGCGTTCTCGGACTATAAGCGCGCGAACGGCGTGCTCACAATCATGCATACGGAGGTCCCCAAGGCGCTGGAGGGGCGCGGCATCGGATCCGCGTTGATCCGCGGCGTGCTCGACATCGCTCGTAGCCAGGGGCTCAAGGTCGACCCGGTGTGCCCGTTCGCGAAGACCTATATCGAGCGCCATCCCGAATACGCCGATTTACGGCAATAGCCCTCCTCCCATGCGCCCCGAAGGCCGGCCGAAAGCCGGAAAACAACGCTTTTTTCTCATGCGGCATCTAACGCAATATTTACCGCCCGGTCGGACATTGAGGCCACGCGCGAGAGGAGCCCGCAGTGGATTTCTTGGCCGGCATCACGTTCATCGTCCATCAGGCCGGCCGGCTGCTGTTTTCGCTCGGCTCGCATTTTTCGCTGACGTCGCTCTTTGCTGCGCTCGTGGTCGCCATCCTGTTCTTCGTGTGGCAACGGTTGAAGCGCGGCCGTCGCGTGCGCGTAAAAACAATTCTCCGCGCGCTGTTTCCCAAACGGATTTTGCACAGCCGCTCGAACGAAGCCGACATCGGCTATCTGATCTTCAATGTGTTCGTCTACAGCGTGATGTTCGGCTGGGCTCTGTTGTCCTACCAGTTCATCTCCAACGGCATCATCGCCGGGCTTGTTACGCTGTTCGGCCCGGTGTCACCGTCGACGCTGCCGGCTTACGTGACGCGATCGGTCGTCACCGTGATGCTGTTTTTCGCCTACGAGCTCGGCTACTGGTTCAACCATTGGCTCAGCCACAAGGTGCCGCTGCTGTGGGAATTCCACAAGGTGCACCACAACGCGGAAGTGCTGACCCCGCTCACGAATTTCCGCGTGCATCCGGTCTACACCTGGATCTTCACGAACATCCTCGCGTTCTCGGCGGCTGTCGCCAACGGTTTTGGCAACTACATGTTCGGCGAGACCGCGTATCAATACGCGCTGTCGGACACCAACATCATCTTGGTGTTGTTCATCCACGCCTACGTGCATCTCCAGCATTCGCACATGTGGATCGCGTTTCGCGGCGTGCTCGGGCGAATTTTCGTGAGTCCGGCGCATCACCAGGTACATCATTCATCCGACCCCAAGCACTTCAACAAGAACTTCGGTTCCTGCCTGGCGCTGTGGGACTGGATGTTCGGCACGCTCTATATGCCGGACAAAGTGCGCGAGCAGCTGAAGTTCGGCTTCGGCGACCACCCGAACGCGCACACGATGAAGGGCGAGCTGGTGGACCCGCTGGTCAACGCGGCCGGCCATCTCAAGCCGCTGTGGCAAAAGCGTCCGGCGGATATTCCGGGCGTGCCGGTTGCGGAGCGCAAGCAGGCCTAGGTCACTGCGCGCATGCCTTGACGGGATTGCTATTGCGCTGCGACCGCGCGCGGCGGGGCGGCCCGGTTTTTCCAGCGCCGCATGACGGCATCAAGCGCGACCACAGCGAGACCCGCCGCGAGCACCTGCCAGCCCGGCCTGACGCCAACATCAAAGTCGAAGATCGTGTCGAGAACCCGCATCGGCGAAACGTGAAAGGCAATCGCAATTCCGACGGCCTCGCCGATGAAGGTGACAATCGAGACCGCAACCGCGAGCGAAATCAGGCTCCAGGTGGACAGTTCGCCGGTGCCCTGCCACCAGGCCAGCACGCGATAGGATATCAACCACAGAAACAGGCTGGCGGCGAAGGTCGGCACCGTCACATCGGCCTTTGTTTGCTGGAAATAATGGATGATGGCGAGCAGCGCGATCGCGTAGATGATCTGATGCAGGCGCCGCCAGCGCATGCCGCCGAGCCGGCGCACCATTCCATCGGTCGAGGTCGCGGCCAGTGTGGCAAGGCCGATCCACGCCACCGCCCCGACGATCAGATAAACGCGGTGTGTGATTTCATGCACGAATTTTCCGACGCTGTAACTCTGGTCGGCGAAGAACAGCGCGAGATGCGTGGCGATGTAACAAAAGGTCCCGACGCCCAGCATGCGTCTGATGTCGGTGAGATTGCCGTAGCGCAAAATGCGCCGGAACGGCGTCACCGCCAGCGTGATGCCGAGAAATACCAGCGCCCAAAATCCGGCGCGGTGAATGAGTTCATTGAGCGGACGCGCGCCGTGCGCGATCTCGCTGGCCTGCATGGCTGCCTTGATCAACGGCAGCAGCAGGATGGCGAGGGCTGCGATGCGCAATGCCGATATATGGCCGCGCCGGTCGCGCCACAGCTGCCAGGATCCCGTCATCGCAGCGATCGTTGCACGCGCCGGCTGGCACGGTATCCGGAGATTGCCGGTGTGTTTCAATTCGCCACAATTTCCTCAATTCATTCAAGCCTGAACGCGTGTCGCGTCGCACAATTTACACATATTAAAAGAACGCTCGTGATAAAATCTGAGGGTTGGCTTAATTCGTCACAACCAAGAAACCTGCGTGCGAAAAGCCTTCCTGCAAAAAAGTCTGCGTGCAACACGTTGGCCGCAAGGCAAATGCCGGCAGCCAATACTTTCAGGAGACGGAGGAGCAGATCAGGACGCCACAGTAAACGCTGCGCCGGGGATTTACATGGAGGCCACCGATGTCGCGAGCTTTGGTCCGCTTACTGCTTGTCGTTGTTCCCGTGCTCTTTACTGCAACACCTGCGTTTGCGCACGACAGCTGGGTCAATCGCGGCGCCTTCAAGAATGGCGCCGGCGAATGGTGCTGTGGTGACTACGACTGCAAGAGCTATACGCGCATATCCTCCACAGCGAGCGGGTGGATGATAGACGGCGAGCTGGTGCCTTTCGATGAAGCCATGCCGGTTGCACCGCCGGACGGTCAGCTCACGATATGCCGGCGACCTGACGGGACCCGGCGTTGTGTGTTTGGTTTGAAGCCGGGACTGTAGAAAGAACTGGCGTCACTTGCCGTCGCGCTCTTGCGCCACGCGTTGCGCATCCTATCTCATTTGCCTTGCGCGCTAGGTCTGCGCGTCGGCCTCCCCGCTTGCAAGCACGATCACGGAAATGATGGCGGCGGTGCCGATGAGGATGAACGAGGCCCCGACCGTATCCTCCCCCGCGAAGTCGGCGATGGCCGCAAGAATGATTGCACAAAAACCGAGCGATATTGCCCAAAGTCCGAGCCAGTCTATCTGCTTGCTGGTCTCGTCTTTCCCCGCGCGCGCCGTTCGGGTGCGCGGTTTTGGCGGCAGCAGTATTGGCATGCGAATGCCTCCTTCGTTGCTGCGACCCTCCCGCGCAATTTCCGTGCCTGAGTTAACGCACGTTTTCTTTTCCAGTTCCTTACGAGCTCAGCGGCAAAACCCCCGGTCTATTGATTCAAATACGCGGCAGCGGGCGTCCACCGGTTTCCTTGGACGGGACTTTCACCCAGGCCTCGCCGTCGAGGACGACGTCAGCGCCGACAGAACAGGTGCAGGTCAGGCGTGCGCGGAACTTCTCGGGCATCAGTTCTGCCACCTTCACGCTGACAACGACGGTGTCGCCGATTTTCACCGGAGCGCGAAAATTCAAGGTTTGCGAAATGTAAATCGCGCCCGGCCCGGGCAAACGGGTGCCAAGAACCGCGGAAATCAGGCTGGCGGTGTAAAGCCCGTGCGCGATACGGGTACCGAACGGCGTCTTGGCGGCAAAATGCTCGGACAGATGGATCGGATTGCGGTCGCCCGTAACTTCGGCAAAACCGACCACATCCGAGGCATCGATGACCTTTTTAAGGGTCTCGGTCATGCCGACCGAAAGGTCCTCGAAATAAAGCATCTGGAGCGGCAACATTTTTCCACTCTGCGAGTTGTTGAACCGGCGGCTGGGCTAGGACGTCATTCTCAGGCGAAATGGCCCGCCGGGCGATGCGGAAACCGTTTCACTGGATGCAACACACGTCATGATCCTCATTCGTCTTGCCATCAGCATATTCGCTCTGACCTTGCTTGGGCTCGCTTTCTCGCTGAGCGCAGCGGAAAGTCAGCAGGCCAGCGGCGTGCAACCAGTAACGTTCACCGCGCGATAGACGGCCGACACAGCCGCCAAAGCACGCCGATCAGCACCACATTGATCAACGCCAGCAAGGTCAATACGGCAATCGTCGCATCCGAGCCTTTCGCCTCGATCAGGAGCGCGCCGGCCGAAGGCGCGCCGGCCTGAATAATCAGACTTGGAAATGCGAGCTTGCCCATCAGGCGCGGAAACCGCGCAGGTCCGAAAAGTGCGAGCGGCAAGGTGCCGCGCCCAATCCAGGAAATCCCGTAACCCGCGCCGTAGAGCAAAATTGTGAGGACGAGCGCGGGTCTGGCGCCCAACAGCAGCAATAGGCCGATCGCCATGAGCGTGCAGGACGCAATCATGGTCCAGATCGGATGATAGCGACTGCCAAAAAGCCGCTCCACGACGCGCGCGCCGACCTGCGCGGGCCCGAAAATCGTGCCGAGGCTCACGGCCGTCGCGAAATCGACCCCGCGCGCCTGCAGAAAAATCAGCAGATGCACAACCACAATCGACCCGACGCCTGCGGCGATCGACAAGACCGCCGCGATCAATCCAAAGATCAGCGTTTCGTGCGCGATCCGCGCGGATGCGCCGGACACGGTCTGCGCGTGCTCGGGATTTGCCGTCGCAGCCACTGGACGAACAACGGCTGCCTGCAGAGGGAGCATCACAAACAAATGCAACGCCGCATAGATAAAACAGGCGCTGCGCCACCCCGCATGTTCGATCATGTACGCGCTCAGCGGCCAGCAGATCGTGCTGGCAAAGCCGCCGAACAGCGTCAGATTGGTGATCGGCCCGCGCGCGTCGTGGCCGTACATGCGGCCAAGCGCGGCGAATACCGCGTCATAAAGGCCGGTGCCCATGCCAAAACCGATCAGGACCCAAGCCAACAGATAGACCGGCAATGAGTGTGAAAGACCGACGCCGGCGAGGCCCGAGGCGTAGAACAACGAACTCGCCAACAAAACCCGGCGACCGCCATATGTATCGATAATGCGCCCGACTTGCGGAGAGATCAGGCCGGCGGTGAGCAGGCCGATCGAAGTGCCCCCGACAACGAAACCAAGCGACCAGCCCGTTTCAGCGACAATCGGTTCGGCAAAAACCGCCGGAAAATAAAATGAAGTTCCCCAGGCGAGGATTTGAGCAATGCCCAGCGCAGTAATGACGACGCGGCGATCGAGCGGACGCGCCTCTGCTGTCAAAACGGAAAATCCTCAGCTTGCCGGGTCCATGCCTTTGGATTTAAGCACGGCGGCTGCCGCAGGACCGGAAAATATCTTGATCAGGGCCTCAGCCGCATCCTTGTTTTGCGTTGAAGCGCTCAAGCCCGCCGCGTAGGTCGTCGTGTTCTGGATTTCCTTTGGTAATGGGCCAACCAGCGCAGCACCTTTGACCGGCACAATTTCGCTGATTTGATGCAGGCCGAGTTCCGCTTCCCCGCTGACGATAAGATCAGCGACGTGGCCGCCTTTCTTGAGCTTGGCCTTGGGTCGAATTTGGTCGGCGATACCAAGGCGCTCCAGCAATTTGTCGATATAGATGCCGCTTGAACCCCCGCTGGCCGGATCGATATAGGCAACCGTTTTTGCGGCCAGCAGCGCACGCTTGAAAGCCTCGACCGTGCTCACGTCCGGTTTCGGTGCGCCTTCCTTCACAACGACACCCACCCCGACGCTCGCAACATTGACGCGGGTGCCGGCGGCGACCTTTCCAGCACTCGTCAGTTCGTCGACGACGGCTGGCGTTATAACGGCAACGTCAAACGCCTCCCCGCCCTCGATACGTTTCTTCAGTGCGCCGGCGGTGTCGTTGTCGACCACAACCTTGTTCCCGGTTTGCTTCTCGTAGTCGGGGACCAATTCCAGAACGACCTGCTTGAAGGCGCCGGCCGTGAGGATCTTGACGTCAACGGCAAAGGCCACAGACCCGCCCATGCCGCTCAGCGCGGCGGCAACACAGAGGACGCGCCAGATATGCGAATTCATGGGGTAAGTCTCCTGGACAACAGGGCCTAGCCTACACGATCTGGGCGCATTCGACCGGAGGAAGCTACACTTTGCGCAGCAGCAAAACCGGACCTGTTTTTGCAGCCGAAAAAACGTCCGAAAACGGCAGTTCCGCCTAATTTTCAGTTACTTTAACTATGCGTTTTTTGCTTAGCTGCAGCGCAACATTATTGCTTTTCATTTGCCAGGTTATGCCTATTTTCCTCATCGAAGACGACCGGCTTCGGCCGGAATTTAAGGGAAAGAAGGCCACCATGCTTACCGCAATCGTTCGCTTCATCCAGGAATGGAAGCGCTACAACCAAAGCTTGAACGAACTGTCGCGCCTGGGCGACCGCGAGCTTGCCGACATCGGCATTAGCCGCTCGGATATCCCACGCATCGCGTGGACGACCGCACATCGCGGCTAATTCGAAATCGCGCCGTTTTTGCTTGATAACGCCCGCGTCAAGTCGCGGGCGTTTCATTTTTAGGTGGCTTCGACAAGTACCGCCGTCGCGCAGCGGGCGTCCGTCAAGAAAATATCCGCGTGGCGCCGACGTCGTGCTAGCGCACCAATCCGAGCTGATCCATCACGAGGGCCCTGCGGCCGTTGCGGCTTCCCGTCGCCAAGCCTATTCATATCGGAATGACGCCTAAAGAAATACAAACCGTGCATGTGGTTGGCGGCGGCCTAGCCGGTTCAGAGGCCGCGTGGCAACTCGCGCAAGCGAACATCCCGGTTGTGTTGCATGAAATGCGACCCACGCGGGCAACGCCGGTTCACAAGACGGACCACTACGCAGAGCTAGTCTGCTCAAATTCCTTTCGCTCCGATGATAGCGAGCACAACGCGGTTGGCCTCCTGCACGAGGAAATGCGTCGGCTTGGCTCCTTGATCATGCGGGCCGCCGACTCAAATCAGGTTCCGGCGGGCGGAGCGCTGGCAGTTGATCGGGATGGCTTTTCCGCAACGGTATCGGCCGCTCTTGCGGCTCACTCTTTGATCGAGCTCCGGCGCGAAGAAGTTACTTCACCTGCCAGAGAATGGGATAGCGTTATCGTTGCGACCGGCCCTTTGACCTCGCCTGCCCTCGCCGCAGCAATTTGTGAACTCACAGGCGAACGGCAACTCGCCTTCTTCGACGCCATTGCACCTATTGTCCATCGCGACAGCATTGATCTCGATCAGGCTTGGTTTCAGTCGCGTTACGACAAAACAGGACCTGGCGGTTCCGGCGCCGACTACATCAATTGTCCGCTGTCACGCGAGCAATATGAAGCATTCATCGCCGCATTGCTTGCCGGTGAAAAGACGAGCTTCCACGAATGGGAAGCATCCACGCCCTATTTCGATGGCTGTCTCCCGATCGAGGTGATGGCCGAACGGGGTATTGAGACATTGCGGCATGGCCCAATGAAGCCGTTCGGACTAACCAATCCGCGCGGTCCGGACGAAAAGCCTTACGCAGTAGCGCAGCTGCGACAGGATAATAAGTTGGGCACCTTGTTCAACATGGTCGGCTTTCAAACCAAGCTGAAACACGGTGAACAGATCCGCATTTTCCGCACTATCCCGGCTTTGCAAAACGCCGAATTTGCCCGTCTTGGCGGGTTGCATCGCAATACATTTCTCAATTCGCCAAAATCGCTCGATCCAAGCCTGCGGCTGACGGCAAACACGCGCTGGCGTTTTGCCGGCCAGATCACCGGCTGCGAGGGCTATGTGGAATCGGCGGCGGTCGGATTACTCGCGGGTCGTTTTGCCGCGGCTGAACGGCGTGGCGAAATGCTTGTGCCGCCTCCAGTGACTACGGCACATGGCGCACTGCTCGCCCACATTACGGGTGACCATATTGAAACCATCGATGCAGGGCCCTCATCGTTTCAGCCAATGAACGTAAATTTCGGTTTGTTTCCGCCCTTGCAAGAGGTGCCGGCATTCGATCGTCAAAGTAAATTGAGCCGCAGCGCCGCCAAAGCTTTTGCCCGAAAAAAGGCGCTAACGCGGCGCGCCCTCGCCGATCTCGACAGCTGGATAGCGAACGAACTGCCGGCTGCCGCGGCCGAGTAGCCCCTAGTCCCCAATCCGCCGAAATGATTTGGCGGCGCGCCAGATAAACCATTGCCGGCGCCAGGCTGCCATTTGAGGCGGGCTGAACGGATCATAATCCGGACGTTCCATATCCAGGAGCCACGGGCGAAGAGGCGCCAATGACAAAAAGGCAGGCTTCGCGCGGCCCGAAATTTCGGCGCCGGCCGCGGCAACCCACGTCAAATGACGGCGACCGCGCAGGCGAAGTTCTGCGAGCGCTGCTCGCACCTCGGGTGTCGCCCGGACCGCAAAGATGTCTTCCGGACGCGCGCCATAGTGATGAAGAATGTCCCGAGGGACATAGAGTTGGCGATGCGCGGCGTGATGCTGCAGCGAAGCCAGTACATTCGCGATGAGTTGCGCTTGGGCAGCTTGTACCGCGATGTTGGTAATCGCCAATTGTGGCTCTTCGCAAAGAATCTGTCCGGCAAGTTCAAAAATCGATCCTATGCTTTTCGATGCGTAGGATTGGAAATCAGCAAGGCTTGCTATAGGTTCGTTGTAGATATCAAAGCGGTGTGCTTCGACAAGACCGGCCAGTTTTTCGGCAGGAACATTATAGTTTGTAAGAACCTGCATGATCGCTGCGGCGATCGGATTTGCTCCCGCTTCGCCACCCCGCTCTCCCAAAATGACTTCGCGCCACCACTGCAGCCGGATTTCGCCAGGTATCGGCTCGCGCGCCAAGTCTCGCACGCGCGAGAGCTCCACGTTAAATGCATATAGCGCAAATAACGCACCGCGCTTGTCGGCCGGCGCGAACAAAGTTGCAAGATATCGATCGCGGTCGAATTCCCGGACCCGGGCGGCACAGTACTTGAAATGGTCGTCCATACCGACAGTCTAACGCGCGAACTACGCGACCGCGATCAGACCTGCCCCTACGCGCCGGTTTTCAGCCAAAAGGATATTGTAGGTCCTCACCGCCGCACCGGTCGTCATGGCATCTACGGACAGCGCTGCTTCCCGAAAACGCTGCTGAAGATCGTCGGACAACGCCCACGGATCTCGACCGGCACCGATCAGGAATAGATCGAGGCTCGCGGCGCGGTGAAAGGCTTCAAATAACGCGTCTGCGGTCAGGTCCGTGATGTCATTCACGGGCCAAGCCCATATCCCGTCGGGAAAGCACAGCAATGAACCGCGATGCGACATTCCGGCAAAACGAAAGCCACCGTCTCCGTAGGCATCGATAGGCGCAAGACGGGGCAGATGCGGGGCGTCGGCGTGGCCGCCGACCATCTACTTATCTCGATCCGGGCTGCTCAGCGCATCCCGGCCCGTTCCTACACCGAGGTAAATCAGGATCGGCGACGCAATGAACACCGAAGTGTACGTACCAACCAGAACCACGCCAAACATCATGGTTGCCGTGAAACTATGAATTGCCTGACCTCCAAAGAGCAGCAGCGCCAGCAAAGCAAGAGAGACGGTGACGTGCGTGATCACCGAGCGCGACAATGTCTGATTGACAGACGCATTGAGCAATTCAGGCATTGGCAGCTTGCGGTAGCGGCGAAGCATCTCGCGAATGCGGTCGTAAATAACGACCGTATCGTTGAGTGAATAGCCGAGGATGGTCAGGAGCGCGGCAATGCTGGTGAGATCGAAGTCTATCTGCGTGATCGACATGAAGCCGATTGTCAGCACGATGTCGTGCACGTTCGCTATCATGGCGCCGAGCGCGAACTGCCATTCGAACCGAAACCAAAGATAGATGAGGATCGCGAAGATCGCGAGCATGAGGCCCACGACGCCATATGAAAGGAGCTCACCCGAAACACGGGGCCCTACCACCTCAACGCGCCGATAATCGACCTCATTGCCGAGCGCGCCACGTACTTTGCTGACAGCCTGTTGTTGCGCCGCCTCACCACCTGGCTGCTCGGCGATTTGGATAAGGACGTCGTTGGGCGCGCCGAATTGCTGCAACTGAACTTCCCCCAGACCGAGCGTTCCAAGTGTGGCGCGCATTTTCGCAAGATCGGCCGACCCCGATTTCGACTGCACCTCGATTAACGTGCCACCCTTGAAGTCGATTCCAAAATTCAAGCCGTGAAAAAAATAGAGAGAGATCGCGATAATCGACAGCAATGCCGATACTGGAAAACTGATGCGCCGGAAGCGCATGAAATCGAACTTGGTGTCGTCGGGAACAATGCGAAGTAAGCGCAAGACGCGGACTCCTAAATTGGCACGCGTTGCGGACGCCGCCAGCGTACCCAATAGGCGACAATCAGACGTGTCAAAGTGAACGCGGTAAAGACAGTCGTGATAATTCCGATACCGAGCGTAACTGCAAAGCCACGAACCGGACCGGTACCGATATAGAACAGAACGGCGGCCGCGATAAACGTGGTAATATTTGAATCCAGAATCGTTGCTAGCGCGCGCGAAAATCCAGCGTCGATCGCGTTAATCGGCGTGCGGCCGCCCCGCACCTCTTCACGGATGCGCTCATAGATCAGCACGTTCGAATCGACGGCAATGCCGACCGTGAGCACGATGCCGGCAATGCCAGGCAACGTGAGCGTCGCGTTGAGAAGCGACAATACACCGAAGATCATCGCCACGTTGATTGCCACAGCAATATTGGCGAACAGTCCGAACAGGCCATACGTCACCAGCATAAAGACGATCACCATGGCCGCCCCGACATAAGATGAAATCTTGCCTTTGGCGATCGAATCTTGGCCGAGGCCTGGACCGACGGTCCGTTCTTCGATGATGGTCAGCGGTGCAGGCAATGCACCGGCGCGCAGAAGAATGGCGAGGTCATTCGCGCTTTCGACTGTAAAACTTCCCGATATTTGGCCAGACCCTCCGAGAATGGGCTCGCGAATGACCGGCGCTGATATGACCTGATTGTCGAGGATAATGGCGAAGGGCTTGCCAACGTTTTCCTGCGTCACTTGCGCAAATTTGCGCGCACCCGATGTATTGAATCGGAACGAGACGATAGGTTCGC
This sequence comes from uncultured Alphaproteobacteria bacterium, assembly GCA_963831275.1. Classification (GTDB taxonomy): domain Bacteria; phylum Pseudomonadota; class Alphaproteobacteria; order Rhizobiales; family Xanthobacteraceae; genus Pseudolabrys. The sequence continues at coordinate 232,246 of CAWHPN010000011.1, forward strand.
TGGTTCGCTGATCAAAGCCGGGCTGCGCATCGGTGAGATCTCCGCCTGACACGAGGATGCGCTTTTCAACCAGATATGGAGTTTTCGGCTGCGTCGTACTGTAGAGAATTTCGTCATCGGGCGGCACGCGTCCTTGCGCCGCCTGCTCTGCCGGCATCGATACGTCGACCATGCGAAAATCGAGCTTGGCGGTCTTGCCCAGCAATTCCTTCAGCCGAGTCGGATCTTGCAACCCCGGTACCTGCACCAGGATTCGATCAGCGCCCTGACGCTGGATCAGTGGTTCAACGGTGCCAAGCTCATTGACGCGCCGTTCAATAATCTGGATCGACTGCTCAACTGACTGTCGTACTCGTTCAATCAGTGCAGGCTCAGTCACCGTCAGTCTTACAAGATTACCGGGCTCAGTCGTTACATCGAGGCTGCGCTGGCCGGTCGTGCTGCCGAGAACACCGCCGAGCGGCTGGGATAGTTCACGCAATTTCTGGACCGCTTGATCGAAGTTGCTGCCTTCGCGGACGCGCACCTCGACGCTGTTTCCGCGGACGACCAGGCCGGTGTAGCCGACGCGGGCGTCGCGCAACACGCGCCGGACATCATCGCGTACCGCCTCAAGCTTTTCCTTGCGCACCGCGTTGGTGTCGACTTCAAGCAGGATGTGGGACCCGCCCTGCAAGTCGAGGCCCAAAACCAGGTGGCGCTGGGCCCACTTCGGCCAGCTCTGCACCATTTTTTCGGGTAGAAAATTGGGAACGGCGAAAAGGCAGATGACGAACGCCGTAAGGACAATCGCCGCTGCCTTCCACCGCGTAAAATAGAGCATGACGTCCCGACTTGCGGCTAGATGGCAAGGCCGTCGGCGTTTAGCCGGCGGCAGCCTCTTCCTTGACAGGTTCACCTTTAGCGCGAACGTCGGAGACCATCTGCCTCATCTGGCGGATACGCACGTCGTCCGCGATTTCAATTTCTATCTGGTCGTCGTCGATTACCTTGGTGACTTTGCCAACAAGGCCGCCGTTGGTGATGACGGTATCGCCCCGCCGGACATTTTTGACCATGTCCTGATGCTGCTTGGCCCGTTTTTGCTGCGGACGAAGGATCAGGAAATACATAATAACGAAAATCAGCGCGAATGGCAGTAGTGACATCAGCATTCCGCCGTCACCGCCAGCCCCGCCGAATAGCGATCCTTGCGCAAACGCAGGCGTTATGAACATCGCAGGCTGTTCCTTGCGTGGTTTCCTGGCGCCTTCAAGGGCGCTCGAATTTCGCGCGGACTATACCGGCCGCCCGTCCAATTGCAACGCCACGGCAACCGTCAAAACCAGCCATTTTCAGCCATATTCCTCCAAGGGCGCTTGCGGGGTCCACGTTGCCCCGCTAAGAGCAGCGCGATTTGTGGAAAGCAACCAATGGCCAAATCAAAGTCCAAAACGTCGCAGCGCGGCCCAGGTAAGTCAAAAGCGGCTGGCACGCTGGCGGGGCCGGTCGATGTGTTTGAACGCATCGCCACTGCCCTTGAACGATTGGCACCGCAGCGCGCGATCCTGCCAGACCTGACAACTGCCGACGCCTTCGTTTGGCAGCCGGATGGACGATTGACGCCGGTCGCTCACGTCAATCGGGTCGAAATGTCGCTGCTTAAAGGCATCGATCGTGTGCGCGATACGCTGCTCGAAAATACCGAGCGTTTCGCTAAGGGATTGCCCGCCAACAACGCCCTCTTATGGGGCGCGCGCGGCATGGGCAAATCATCCCTAGTGAAAGCGACGCATGCCGGTGTAAACGCCACACAAAACAGCACGAGCGGGCTCCTCAAGCTGATCGAAATCCATCGCGAGGACATTGACAGCCTGCCAGCATTAATGGCCCTCACGCGCGGCTCTCCGCATCGGTTTATCGTGTTCTGCGACGATTTGTCGTTCGACGCCGAAGATACGACGTACAAATCGCTCAAAGCGGTCCTGGAAGGCGGGATCGAGGGGCGGCCGGATAATGTGATTTTCTATGCCACCTCGAACCGCCGCCATTTGATGTCACGCGACATGATGGAGAATGAGCGCTCAACAGCGATCAACCCCGGCGAAACTGTCGAGGAAAAGGTGTCGTTATCGGACAGGTTCGGGCTTTGGCTGGGATTTCATCGCTGCAGTCAGGATGAATATCTCGCAATGGTCGATGGATACGTCACGCACTACAAAATTCCGGCGCGCAGGGAAAGTCTGCATCGAGAGGCGTTGGAATGGTCGACTACCCGTGGCTCACGATCTGGCCGCGTAGCTTGGCAGTTTGTGCAAGATCTCGCCGGACGGCTCGGCGTTACGGTAAGGAACTGAGTGAAAAACAATTTTGTGCTAGGTCCCCGCTCGCGCAGGGACGAACGGTCACACTAGGCGCCGCCGAGATACTGCGTCGGGTCGACCGGGGTCGAGCCTTTCCGGATCTCAAAATGCAATTGGGGCGAAGTCACGTTTCCAGTTTGCCCCGCGTGCGCAATCACCTGCCCGCGCTTGATCGTGTCACCGCGTTTGACCATCAATTCGCTCGCGTGCGCATATGCTGAAACAAAGCCGTTCGAGTGGCGGATCAGCACAAGATTGCCGTAACCTTTGAGTTCATTGCCGGCATACGCAACCACGCCGTCATCGGCAGCTTTGATCGGCGTACCTTCCGGAACCGCCAGATTAATGCCGTCGTTCTGTGCGCCGTTGGGCTTGCTGCCGAATGCTGCGATAACGCGGCCGCGGACGGGCCAACGGAATGACGGCATAGCCCCACTTGGCTCCGCGGTCTTGACCACCGTTTCGGTTGTGCGCGGCTCCTCCTTGGCGACGCGTGCGCTCTGAACTGGAGCAATGCTCGCAACTTTTTGGGCAGGCAGCGTAAGCGGCTGCGTGACTTGCGGTGCGGGAGCTGACTGCACGACCGCTACGGGATGACCGCCCGCGGGAACGTTGACTCGATCACCGATATTGAGCTTAGCAGACGACGAAATGTGATTTGCGTGTGCGAGCGCCGTCAAACTTACACCATTACGACGCGCGATACTCATCAGCGTATCGCCATTCTTAACGATATGGACGTTGCTGCCAGGCGCAGTCGGCGAATGCGCAGTGGCCGTTTGGGGCCCGGTTACATAGCGCGGAATAACGAGTCGCTGGCCGGGCTTGATCTGGCCCGCATCGCGGAGGCCATTAGTTTGCATCAGCGCCGAAACTGGCACATTGTTCTTGCGCGCAATGATGTCGATCGTTTCGCCGTAGCCGACGGTCACGGCCGAACCACCGTTCCAAGTCCAATGGCCGGACGGTGCCGGCGCGCGTGCCGCCGACCCGGTCACATCGGAATACTGCTCGGGCGAGCGATAGGTACCGAGACTGTGGGGGTCATAACTTGCCGGCGTAGCTGAGATGGTCGCGGGCTGGTTCGGTGCCGGGAGGGGGCGCGCTTCGACACGTGCAGGTGCCGAAGGTGCCGGCATTGCGCTAGCGACATTCTGCGGCGGTGCAGGACGATCGGTATTGTATGCGCTGGATTCAAAACGCGCGGAATCCGCACACCCGGCAGCGGCGAAACCAACCGCTGCGAAAACTAAAACGCGCGACCAAACACGCGGGCAAAATTCCACCTTGGGGCGCGGCATGTGGTTACTCACTCGTACGCATTAAACGTAGAGTTTGAAATAAAGCAGCCGCGAGTAAACAAGGCTTTAATAATTAACGCGCCGTAGAGACCGATTTCGTGGCGGTAAAATCGTCATAACCGGCCCGCCGGGATGGACCACAAATCGCGACATTCCGAAAAAGTGTTGCGGCACACTACAATTCTTGAGCCTGGCCGGGCAGCATTGGCACGAAACGCACCGGAATAAGATTTTCGCGACGGGTTCCCGTTTCCGACTTGGTAAGCTTGATAAGATGTTGTGTGCCGTCGTGAGAGCCGAGAGGCAGGATCATCATGCCGTTTTCCGCAAGTTGGTCGAGCAGAACCTGCGGCAATGTCTCGGCTGCCGCCGTGACAATAATGCGATCATAGGGGGCCCCTCCCGGCATCCCGGCAAACCCGTCTCCAACGACAACTTCGACATTCTCATAGCCGAGAATCTTCAGAAGCCGCCGCGCATGATCGGCAAGCGTGCGATATCGTTCGATGCTCACCACCTCGCGCGCAAGGCGCGAGAGAACCGCGGCCTGATAGCCCGAACCGGTCCCCACTTCGAGCACCCGGTGGTGCGAGCGCACGCTTAGCTGCTCGGTCATGTAGGCGACGACATAAGGCTGACTGATCGTCTGTCCGCAGGCGATCGGCAAGGCTTGGTCGGCGTAGGCGCTTAACGCAAAGCCCGTCTCGACAAAACGCTCGCGCGGCACGTCATCCATCGCCCGCAGGACCGCCTGGTCACTGATCCCTCGCCGGCGCAGCGTCAGCAGGAATTCCATTCGGTCGACACCTTGGTGCTGGCGCGGCATTTTCGACACTGTCTAAGCCTCCTTTGCGCCGTTATTAGCATGTTCGTCGCGTCTTGAGCTAAGGTGGAACTCTGTGGCTTATGTCGGGTTGTAGGGCGGGAGATATCAATGACTAATTCCTCGGCAACAGCGCCACGCGTCCTCGTGGTGGAGGATGAATATTTGATCCGCATGTTGCTCGAGGACATGCTGGACGAACTCGGCTATAGCGTTGCCGCAGCCGTTGGCACGATTGCGGAAGCGCGCCAGCTTGCTGCGAGCGGCGATTTCAATGCAGCTATCCTCGATGTAAATCTCGATGGGCAGGAGATCTATCCCGTCGCCGATATTCTGGCCAAGCGCGGCTTGCCCTTCGTTTTTGTCACGGGCTACGGCGAACGCAGTTTGCCGGAATCTTATCGTGGACGCCCTGCCCTGCAAAAACCATTTCAGGCCGAGCAACTCAAGACGACGCTTGCCGGGTTGTTCGCCTAAGCGAAAACTTCCGCCAATTTGGTCATGAAGGGTTCGTCGGTGAGGTCGAGCCGCAGCGGCGTCACGGAGATGCGATTTTCGATTAGTGCGGCGAGATCGCTTCCCGCTGCCGCACCGGCAACTCCGCCGCGTCCAAACGCAATCCAATAGTAGGGATTGCCGCGCCCATCATGACGCGCGTCGATACGCAACAGCTCCTGATCGCGCTTACCCTGGACCGCGACAGAAACGCCAACGACTTTATCGGGCGTGCAGTCAGGAAAATTCACATTCACGAGAACGTCGCGTGGCATTCCGGTATCTATGACACGCTTAATCAGGTCGGGAGCAAATTTAATCGCCGTACCCCAATAAGGACTATGCTTTGTGGTGAATGCATAGGCCTGAGAAAGTGCAAAAGATGGAATACCAAGAACCGCGCCTTCCATCGCACCGGCAACCGTTCCCGAATAGGTAATGTCTTCGGCGCAGTTGCGGCCACGGTTGACGCCGGAGAGAACGAGATCTGGTTTCTCTTTCATGATGTGGCGCACGCCCATGATGACACAGTCGGTGGGAGTACCTTTGATGGCAAAATGCCGCTCGCCGACTTCGCGCATGCGCAGCGGGTCGTTCAGCGACAACGAGTGCGACACGCCAGACTGATCGGATTCCGGAGCCACGATCCACACTTCGTCGGAAAGTGCGCGTGCTATCGTTTCGCAAGCTTCAAGCCCCGGCGAATGAATGCCGTCGTCATTGGTAATGAGGATACGCATTACGTCTGCTCGATCTTGGCTATTCCGCCCATATAGGGCGCGAGTGCGGACGGTACCGCGATCGAGCCGTTTTCCTGCTGATAGGTTTCCATTACGGCGATCAACGCCCGGCCAACGGCGACACCAGAGCCGTTGAGCGTGTGCACGTGACGCACACCATCTTTCGACCGGTAACGCGCATTCATGCGGCGCGCCTGGAACTCACCGCAGTTCGAGCATGAGGAAATCTCTCGATAGGCATTCTGGCCGGGTAGCCAGACTTCGATGTCATAGGTTTTTTGCGCCGCAAAACCCATGTCGCCGGTGCAAAGCGTGACCACACGATAGTGCAGCTCAAGTTTCTTGAGCACCTCCTCGGCGCAGCCGAGCATGCGTTCGTGTTCTTCTTCCGATTTTTCCGGCGCCGTGATCGAAACGAGCTCGACCTTTGTGAACTGATGCTGGCGAATCATGCCGCGCGTGTCTTTGCCGGCTGCACCTGCTTCCGCGCGGAAGCATGGTGTGCAGGCGGTCAGCCGCATTGGCAATGAACTCTCCTCGACGATGGACTCGCGCACGAGATTGGTGAGCGGCACCTCGGCGGTGGGGATAAGCCAAAAGTCATTTGTCGTACGAAACTGATCCTCAGCGAATTTTGGTAGCTGGGCCGTTCCAAACATGACTTCATCGCGCACAAGGATTGGTGGATTTACTTCCGTGTATCCATGCTCCTTGCTCGTGTGCACATCGAGCATGAATTGTCCCAGTGCGCGCTCCATGCGCGCCAGGCTCTTCTGCAAAACCACGAAGCGCGCCCCTGACAATTTAGCGGCGAGTTCGAAATCCATCATGCCAAGCGCTTCGCCCAATTCGAAATGTTGCTTGGGCTTGAATGCGTAATTGCGTTTCTGGCCGACGACGTGATGCTCGACATTTCCGCCCGCATCGGCGCCGTCGGGCACGCCATCGAGGGGCGTGTTCGGAATTTGAGCCAGCTCTTTGTCGAGCTCGGCGGCGAGCGTATTCTGCTTTTCTTCCATCGCCGGCAACGATGTCTTGAGCTCGGTCACTTCGGCCATGAGCTTGTTGGCCCTACTCTCGTCTTTTGCCTTTTTGGCGTCGCCGATTTCTTTGGACGCTGCATTGCGCCGCGCTTGCATCTGTTCGAATTTGGTAATTGCCGCCCGCCGCTTCTCGTCAAGCGCCATGAGCTTTTTCGACAGCGGCTCCAGTCCACGCCTTTTCAGACCGCGGTCGAAGGCGTCGGGATGCTCGCGAATCCATTTGATGTCGTACATGGCGGGGGCTTCTTATCCCGTCATGGCCGGGCTTGTCCCGGCCATCTCGATCAGGAGCGCAAAGCGTTGCCTACCTAAGCGGGATGCCCGGCACAAGGCCGGGCATAACAGCGTCAACAACTGCTGCAAATATTACTCCGCTGGCTTGGCAGTCGCCGAAGCGGCATCGGCCGCCGTTTTTGCTGCGGCTTCGGCCTGGGCCTTTTTCTCCACTATGCGCACCGACCAAATCGAGCCCTCATAAAGAATGAGCAGTGGCACTGCGAGCGACATCTGGCTGATGACATCTGGCGGCGTAAGTACCGCGGCCAGAATAAAGGCGCCGACAATAAAATAGCGCCGCTTGGCCTTGAGCTGCTCGGCCGTGATCAGGCCAATACGGCCAAGCAAAGTCAGTATGACGGGTAGCTGAAACGCCACCCCGAAAGCGAGCACCAGGGCCATCATGAGCGACAGGTACTCGCCGACTTTCGGCATCAGCGCGATCGACGCATCGGTCGTGGTGCCCGTCTGCTGCATGCCAAGAGAGAACCGCACCAGCATAGGCAGCACCAGAAAATAAACCACCATGGCGCCAAGCGTGAAGAAAATCGGGGTCGCGATCAGATACGGCAGGAAGGCCTTGCGCTCGTTGCGATAGAGGCCAGGCGCAACGAACATATAAATCTGCGCCGCCACCAGGGGAAAAGACAGAAAGGCCGCCCCGAACATCGCGAGCTTCAATTGTGTGACGAAATATTCGAGCAGCGCTGTGTAAATGAACTTGGAATTTTCCGGGCCCGCCACCCACACGAAGGGCCAAACAAGAATATTGTAGATATCCTTGGCGAACACGAAGCAAAGGGCAAACATTACACCGAACGCGATCAGGGCCTTGATTAGCCGCGACCGCAGCTCGATCAAGTGATCCATCAATGGCGCTTTGGTCGCCTCGATGTCCTCATGACTCATGCGTTGCCCCCGGCCTGCTTGGGGGGTGGCACGTCAGCAGGTGCAAAATCTTTTTCACTCACCGGCGACGGCAATTCAGGTAACGGTGCATTTGCTTCGAGTTGCTGCGGCGGCTCGGGAGCAGGTGTGGCCTCCGAGGACGGTGCCCCCGTTCCCGCTTCCGGCATTTCAAATGCGCGCTCGATTTCCTTCTGCGTATTGGCCATCGGATCGAAATTGGTGAGATCGCTGACCGAGCCCTTAAGGTCCTCGGCCTGCTTTTTCAGATCGGCCATCTCAGCTTCACGCATCGCGTCCTGGAACTGGCCCTGGAATTCCGCGGCCATGCGACGGACCTTGCCCATGTACTGGCCAAGCGTACGCAACACGGTCGGCAGCTCTTTCGGCCCTATCGCGATCAGCGCGACTATGCCGATGACGACGAGCTCGCCCCAACCGATGTCGAACATGGATTAGTCAACTCCGAGGCGCCGAAGCGCCAGCGCCGCTGTTACAACCCTTGGTCATGTCGCTTGCGGGCCGGCGCAGCAATCAGGAGCGCACGCCCTCGGCGCGCCGCTCAGCTTCTGTCTTGGACGCGGTGCCAGCTTCAATTGACTTCACCGGCTCGCTTTTGGCATCCGCTGACTTCTCGTCCTCGGACATGCCCTTCTTGAAGGCCTTGATGCCTTGGGCGAAGTCGCCCATCAGCGATGAAATTTTTCCGCGGCCTCCGAACAGGACCATCACGACCAAAAGAACGATGATCCAGTGCCATATACTCAGGGAACCCATCTGCTAATCCTCCGCAGCGACGGGCTTTTTTTCGGCTCGTCCCGCCATGATTTGAAGAGAAACTAGGCCCCGCAAGCGGCAAAAACAAGGACTTCACGCGCGCGCAAAGAACCGCGCAGGTCCTTGAAATAGCGGAATTTACCTTAATCGCGCCGTCACTTCTCGGACCGCGAGGGCGGAGGCGCCAAGCCGAGATCAAGGTCGCCCGGCTCAAGCGGGTCCTCGTCGTCACGCAATGTCAAATCATCTGACGGCAGGGGCACAGCAAATCCAGGAGGCAGATTGCCCTCAATCAGGCCCGCGCCTTTGAGTTCATCGAGGCCAGGCAGGTCGCCCACCTCCTCCAGGCCAAAATGCGACAGGAATGTTTCTGTTGTTCCATAGGTAATCGGCCGGCCCGGCGCCTTGCGGCGCCCGCGCGGGCGAATCCATCCGGTCTTGAGAAGCACATCGAGCGTGCCCGTTGCCGTCACGACCCCGCGGATCTCTTCGACCTCCGCCCGAGTTACCGGCTGGTGATAAGCCACAATCGCAAGGGTTTCGACTGCCGCGCGCGAAAGCTTGCGCGTCTCAACAATCTGTTTGGTCAACAGCCACGACAAGTCGCCAGCAGTGCGGAAGGTCCATTTCTTGCCAACGCGCACTAGATTGACGCCGCGAGCGGCGTATTCATCACGCAGTTGCGCAAGCGTATTTTTTACGTTGACGCCGTCGGGAAGTCTGCGCGCCAGCATCGCCTCATCTAGCGGTTCTCCGGCTGCGAACAGCAGGGCCTCAAGCAGCCGCAATTCCGCCGGCCGCTCGGATGGCACCGGCGCAGCGTCCGGCGCCGGCTCATTGTTTTGCACTACCACGAGCTTCTTGGCCGCGCTCGGCATGGAGTTCTTCCCCTTATGTGTTTTCTTGTGCGTCATGCGTCATTGAATTCCCATTCGCACCGACACGCTTGCGCATATAAATCGGCGCGAATGTCTCTTTCTGATGAATTTCCGCGAGCCCCTCGCGCACAAGTTCAAGCGCGGACGCAAATGAGGATGCAAATACTGAGGCCGCCTGCGCGGGTTCCACAACATAACTGATGAGAAACTGATCGATGCGCGACCAGTCTGCGGACTGTCCGATCAAGCGCTCAAGTGCAGTGCGGGCCTCGGCCAGCGACCATACCGTGCGCTGCTTGAACCGCACGCGCGATAGCGCGCTGCGCGATCGCTGCGTCGCATAGGCGGAGAGCAAATCATACAGCGTTGCCGTCCATTCCGGTTGCTTGATCTCCGCGATCGGTTCGGGCAACCCACGCGCAAAAATATCACGATTGAGTTGCGGTCGCTCCATCATACGCGTTGCAACGTCGCGGATGGCCTCCAGCCGACGTAGCCGATTGGCTAGCGCCAGAGCCATTTCCTCGGCGCTGGGGCCCTCACCAGGCCCCGCATCGGGCAGCAACAGCCGTGATTTCAAGTAGGCAAGCCAAGCCGCCATCACCAGATAGTCAGCAGCCAACTCCAGCCGCAGTTGCCTGGCCGCCTCGATGAATGACAAATACTGGTCGGCAAGCGCAAGAATTGAGATCTTCGCCAGATCGACTTTCTGTTGGCGCGCAAGCATCAACAAAAGATCAAGCGGGCCCTCAAAACCCTCGACATCCACAATCATTGCGGGTTCGGTGGTGCCGCGGTCAGCCTCAAGCGTGGTGTCGAAGTCCTCGCTGCTCATGAAGTCGTTTTCCGCTCGCCTACCGTTGGTCCGTCGTTCAGCATTTGGGTAAATACCTTGCGCGCAGCGTCTGTGTCGAATTCTTCGGCTGCCGTTCGCGAGGCAAGCGCCGCATCGGCTCGCTGAGCCGCGGCGCCGGAAAGCTCTGGCGCCTCGCCGGCGACTGCGAGCATCTCGCGGATGTCGCCATTGCAGTGAAGCACGACATCACATCCGGCCGCCAGCGCAGCTCGGCTTCGCTCGGCAATAGTGCCGGAAAGGGCGTTCATCGAGACATCGTCGCTCATCAGTAGGCCTTTAAATCCGATAAAATCCCAAATCACTTGCCTGACTATTGTGACCGAAGTGGTGGCGGGCGCGACTGGGTCGATCGCGCTAAACACAACATGTGCGGTCATTCCAAGTGGCATGCCGGCTAGCGGCCGAAAGGCGGCAAAATCGGTCGCCTCCAGGGTCGCGCGGTCCGTATCCACCACCGGCAATTGGTGGTGGCTATCGGCGGCAGCTCTCCCGTGGCCCGGAAGGTGTTTAAGGACCGGAAGAACACCGCCGGCCTGCAAACCATCAGCGATGGCCTTGGCAATGGCCGCCACCTTGCGAGGTTCGTTGCCATAGGCTCGGTCACCGATAACCGGGTCGGCGCTTGCCAGCGGCACGTCCGCGATAGGCAGACAATCGACGTCAATGCCAAGCGGCCTGAGGTCGGCGGCAATCAGATGTCCGGCTAGGCGGGCGGCAGCCACCCCGATCGCCGGCTCACGGTCGTAGAGTTCGCCATACCGCGCTCCGGGGGGATAGGCGGGCCAAGTTGGCGGTCTAAGGCGTTGCACACGGCCGCCCTCCTGATCGACCAAAACAGGCGCTTCCCAGCCGACAATATCGCGAAACGTCCGAACAAGCGCAGTGACTTGCTCCCGTGTGCTCACGTTTCGCTGGAAGATTATGAGGCCCCAAGGGCGGCCTTCTCGAAGAAATGCGCGTTCATTGGGAGCGACGGTAAGGCCTGCCAATCCAGTGATGAAAGCGCGTGCCGCCATCAGGGCGGATTAGACCGCGGTCGCCGCGAGGGTCAAGTTTCGCTGTTAATTCCTCTGGATCAGGCACTGCCCGCCGGCGGCCTTGAGGCTCGAACAGAGTTCCCCCGCCTCGTTCGCATTGGCGAAGGGACCAACCATGGCCCGGTAGTAGGTCCCTTTGGCGCCCAGTTCGACCTTGTGGATCAGAGCCGTTCGACTACCGAGTTGGGTTGGGAACTTGGCCTGGAGGCTCCGGAACGCGGCCTGGGCCTCAGCTTCGCTACGCTGAGACGAGAGCTGCACATAGTTGCCGGGCGCGCTGGCGCTCGCTGCCGGCACGTTCGACTGAGGCGCTACCGAGGCGGTACGAGTGGGCGCCGCAGGTGCGCGAGCCACAGGTGCCGGGGCCACATTCGGATTGAGTGATAATGGCGCATTGCCGACAGGTTGGCGCGCGGGTGGCGCAGCGCGTACAGCCGATGCGGCGGGCGCCGTGTCCTGCTCTGCATCGGCCGTCGTGTTGTCCGCGGTCCGCGCCGGTGGCGCAGATGGTCTTACGGCGGCTACAGGTGGTGCAAGCGGGGCGGCCGTCGCACGGGCGGGGGTCACAGGATCCGCTCCCGCCGGCTGATCAGGATGGATCGCAATTGTCCGGATCTTCTTCGGCTCGCTTCCTATCACGCCATTGCCCAAGGCCGACTGTGGCTGGGACAACACGACTGCCGTCGGTTTGTCGACCGGCTGTTCCTCGCGCGACACAAGCCTTTCACTTTGGCCACGTTCATTCATCCGATCGGTAATCAGCTTGTTCGATTGGGAATCTTTACCAGTGGTCGCGGGCACAATCTTGCTTGGCCCTGTGTCCGCCTTGATCACGGGTGGCGGTTGACTGGAACTAGACGACCCAAAAATGGCGCGATAGCCAAAAGCACCCGCCGTTCCCACTACTGCCAGAGCAAATATTCCGGCGATCGCCATGACGCCGAGGCGCCGGCGCGAGGACGGAACATCGTCGTAGTATTCCTCTTCAGCGTGTTGGCCCGCGGCGTGCTCATAGGAATCGTCCTGGTACTCGGGCTGGTTCGGCGAATAACCGCGCGCTTCGTCGCCGGCCGGATATGGATCGTTCACGGTCGCCGAAGGGACCTCACCATACAACTGGCGCCCATAGCTTTGGCCACCATAGTCGTGCGCCTGACCGCTGGGCGCGGACTGCGTCGAAAAAAAACCATTGCCACCTGATCGCGGCGCCATTGGCGCGCGCAAGTCTGCTTCGGACTGCGGCGGCCTGTATGCTGCGGGCGGTTGCGTATCCCACGCTGGCTGTCCGGCCGACGGTGACGCCGGAGCACGTCGAGCAGAATCACGGCCAAATTCCGCAAAGGGATCGGTCTGCCCTATTAGACGCGCGAGTTCCGCGAGCGGGTCGCTCCCAGGTGTTTTGGCCGAACCGCGCACAGGCGGTTCGCTTGCCCGATAAGGTCGCTGGATTCGGTCGTCCGCCATTCCGTCCCCGATTATTGAACTCGTCCCAGCTCTAGTTTTATGACTGTTGGCGATTGGCGCCAAGCACAGATAAATTCAGCGGACGAGCTTTACCGCATTTCTTCCGGCGCGCTCACCCCAAGTAACGCGAGACCTGAGGCTAGAACGGTGACGATCCCCTCTACCAAAGCGAGCCGGGCTATCGTCGTTTCTCGATCATTCTGGATAATGAAGCGTAAATGAGGCAAGTCTTTTCCCCGGGTCCAATGTGCATGAAATTCACTTGCTAATTCATACAGATAGAACGCAATTCGGTGCGGCTCATGGGCCGCGGCCGCCAACTCGACAGTACGTGGAAAAAGCGCAAGACGCCGCAACAGCGACACTTCTCCATCATCGCTCAAGCAATCAAGCGGCGCCTCCTTGAGCATTGCGGCCCGTCCGGACGCCAGGGGCAAGTCGGAAAATTCCTCTCTCGCATTACGAAAAACGGATTGCCCGCGCGCGTGACCGTATTGAACGTAAAACACCGGATTGTCGCGCGAATGTTCGATCACCTTGGCGAGGTCAAAATCAAGCACCGCGTCGTTCTTGCGATAGAGCATGTCGAAGCGAACGGCATCGCGCCCAACCTCGTCCACCACCTCCCGCAGGGTGACGAACTCCCCCGCCCGCTTCGACATTTTCACAGGCTCGCCTGCGCGCAAAAGGCGCACCAATTGTACGAGCTTAACATCAAGCGAAGCTTTCCCTCCGCTCACCGCCTTCACGGCAGCCTGCATACGCTTGACATAGCCGCCGTGGTCGGCGCCCCAAACGTCAATCAGGTTGAGGAATCCGCGCGTCACCTTCGAGCGGTGATAGGCGATGTCGGATGCGAAATACGTGTAGCTGCCATCCGATTTCTTGAGCGGGCGATCGACGTCATCGCCAAAATCCGTGGACTTGAACAACGTTTGCTCGCGATCTTCCCAATCCTCTAGATTGCCGCCCTTCGGCGCGGGTAACCGTCCTTCATAGACCTCTCCGCTCTTGCGCAAGCTTTCGATGGTCGATCGTACTTCATCGCGCTTTCCCGTAATGAGTGAAAGCTCGGAGAAGAATACATCAAAATGTATATTGAGCGCCGCGAGGTCATCGCGGATCTCGTCGATCATCATAGCAACCGCTTTCTCGCGCACGATGGGAAGCCACTCGGCCTCTTTCATTACAGTGAGCTTGGCTCCGTTTTCGGCGGCAAGCTCGCCACCGACCGGCTTGAGATAATCGCCCGGATAAAGCCCTTCGGGGATAGCGCCGATATCCTCGCCGAGCGCCTCGCGATAGCGAAGAAAAGCCGAGCGCGCGAGCACGTCGACCTGTGCGCCAGCGTCGTTGATGTAGTATTCGCGCGTGACGCTGTAGCCGGCGAAGGCGAGTAGATTGGCGAGCGCATCCCCGAACACTGCACCACGGCCGTGACCAACATGCATCGGCCCTGTCGGATTGGCAGAAACATATTCGACATTGACCTTTGTACCCTTACCAATGTTGCTGCGGCCGTAGTCTTTACCCTGATCCAGCACAAGCCGAAGCTCCTCAGCCCAGACATGGGGCTTGAGTGTCAGATTGATAAAGCCGGGGCCAGCGACGTCGACCGATGCAATTTTTTTGTCGGTCCGCAACCCGGATGCAATCGCTTCGGCCAGCTCACGCGGCTTCTTACCTGCCTCTTTCGACAAGATCATCGCCGCATTGGTTGCCATATCGCCATGCGTCGGATCGCGCGGCGGCTCAACTACGATGCGCGAAAGATCGGTGCCCGGCCCCAGTACAGCAGCGGTTGCCTCGCCTACGCGTGTAAGCATGTCTGCAAACAAATGTTGGGGCTTTGCTGTATCCGGCATAGGGGCTGCGGCTAACGCAATTCGAATGGCGAGTCAAAAATCAGGCAAATAGGGCAATCTTGAGCGGGCGTTTCTACCAAATTGTCGCGCCGCTATCGACAACCAGCACCTGCCCGGTCGTGATGGCGGCCTCGTCCGACGCCAGATAGACGGCCATGTCAGCCATGTAAATCGGCAAGCCAAGCCCGAACAAATGGGTCGCGGCAAGTTTCTCAATGTCTTTCGAGCCCTCAAGCAATTTTTTAACTCGATCGGACAGCGTCACCGAGGGTGCGATGGCGTTCACTCGAATTTTGTGTTTTGCGTATTCTACTGCCATCGAACGCGTCATTGCAGCGATGGCGCCTTTTGCCGCCGTGTAGCAGTCGCGCCCCGGAACCGCACTCAACGCAAGTGACGACGTCATATTGATGATCGCTCCACCTCCCGCCTTAATAATGTGCGGAATGCCGACCTTGGAACATAAAAAGGTCCCATAGAGATCAAGCTTGATGACGCGCCAGAATTCTTCTTCCGGTGCTTCGGTCACCGCGCCATCCTGTGCTGTGGACCCGCCTGCATTGTTGTGAAGGATCGTCAGCTTTCCAAATCGGGCCACCGTTTCCGTGAAGGCCGCTTCGACGCTTGCCCTGTCACGCACGTCGCACTGAATGAAGTGCGCATCGCCGCCCGAATTCTTGGCACGCGCGCGGGCCGACACAGCGGCAGCCTCACCACGTTCTGCATCGATCTCGGCGATGACGACTTTTGCGCCTTCTTCGGCAAAACGTTCCGCAGTGGCGCGGCCAATACCGCCGCCACCGCCAGTGATGAACGCAACTTTCCCCGTCAATCGCGCCATGAACTCAGTCCCCCAGAAGATGATATTGACGACAGGCCTTGCGATGCAAGGTGGTCTAAAGCGGAACGTCCTTGGCATGCATCACGGCACGGTAGGCGAACACAATGGCCGGACCGAGCGTCGTCCCCGGGCCGGGATAGCTTCCCGCCATGACCGAGGCCATGTCATTGCCACACGCGTAAAGACCAGGAATTGCGTTCCCATCTTTGTCGAGCACGCGCGCGTCGGCGTCTGTTGCAAGCCCCGTACTAACCGCAATGTCGGCCGGCCAGACCGCAAGCGCATAGAATGGCGGCAGCTCTACCGGCCCGATGCAAGGGTTGAGCTCGTGGTCCCCATCACCGTTGAAGCGGTTGAGCTCGGTTTCACCCTTGCCAAAATCGACATCAACACCGGTCTTCGCAAAACCATTGTAGCGCTCGACAGTGCCACCCAATTGGACGGGATCAGCGCCGATGTTGCGAGCAAGCCCCTCAACTGTATCCGCGCTGATAAGATAGCCGTTGCTCACGAACTTTTTCGGATTTCGGTGGCTCGGATAGATCACGCCCAGACCGTACTTTCGAAGAAAGGCTGCATCGCAAATGAGCCAGGCTGGAATCGACGGCGCGACCTTGTTGCTCTCAAACATCGCCAATACGAAATCATGATACGACGACGCTTCATTTACGAAACGGTGCCCAGCAGAATTCACCGCGATCAATCCCGGCTTGGCGCGATCGAGGACAAGATGTGGAAACAGGCCTTTGGTGCCGTCATTCCGCGGCACAATTGACACGGGTGTCCATAGCCCGCTGGTCGATTTTTCCGGTGTGACAGCGGCGCCAAGACGCTGGCCGAGGTCGACCCCCTCACCGCAATTGCCCTCGTAGCTCATGGAATGCATGGGAATGGGCTGAGGCATGAACGCTTCGCGGAAACGTTTGTTGTGTGCATACCCGCCGGTCGCTAGCACGACTCCCTTTCGGGCCTTGACCAGAATTTTCCTACCCTCGATTTCAATGCGTGCACCTTTAACGCCGCGCCGGTCGCCCGTGAGTTCAACAATTGTCGCATCGAACAGGATTGGCACTTTCCGTTTGCGCAGACTGTAGAAAAGTCGACCGATGAGCGCATTGCCCATCATGAGGCGCGTGCCGCGCTGATATTTCAAGCGATCCGTCAGGTAACGTGCAAACAGTTTCGCCGAATAAATAAAATTTGCGATCGAGTCGAAACGGCCGATCAACCGGGAAATATCGGCTTTGCCAATCATCATGCCGCCAAACAACATGAATTCCGGGATCGGCGGTCGAATGCGCCAAAATTCTGCGCCGAGCAGCCGTCCGTCAAACGGTACGGGCACTATTGCACGGCCCGAAATAGCCGCGCCGGGCATATTGCTCCGATAATCCGGGTGTTTTCCGCAAGGGAGAAACTGCAAGTCCGATCGAGCGGATAGGTAGTCGATGGCTGATGGTCCAGTCCGTAAATACGCATTTCTCAGTCCGCTATTGGTTGTCTCCCCAATAAGGGCACTCAGGTAGCGGTCGGCCTGTTCGCCGCTATCGTTGAACCCGGCGACCCGGCTTTGGCTGTTACCGGGAATCCAAAGCGTGCCGGCGGAGGTCGATCCAGTGCCGCCAACCTGATCCGACTTTTCGCACAGGAGCACGTTGAGGCCCTCAAGTGAGGCAACGAGCGCGGCGGCCATTCCCGCAGGCCCTGCGCCTGCGATCAGAAGATCAACTTCCTGGTCTGCGTCATCTTTCATTGTCGCAGCATGGCACGCATCCATCCTCTAATCGAAGAATGTCATGCCACCACAAGGCTGTCACCCAATCCATCATCGACATCAATCACCCTCTAGTCGGAAGATGCGCCACAATCGAAACTGTCTTTTGATTGCGATGTTATGTCATCACGATCATTCGAACGAACCATCCTCCAGTAGGAGGACGTTGCGAACCTCCAAAACTGTCATTCAGATAGCAATCCAGTTCAGCCCAAGTTCATGGGCGCTGACTTAAATCTTTGCACCATGGTGACGCGGAACGTGACTGCCGCAACCCATTCACAGGCGCAGAACCTGCGCATCAAGAACGGAGCTATAAAATGACAAGACCAGTGAATGTCTGCAAACTTACGTATCTTGCAGCCTTACTCGCGGCGAGCGTCGCTTTAACGGCCAGCGCCAACATCGCGAATGCCAAGAGCCGATACCATAACAACGACGCCGAGAGCACCGGTGCGAACTCACACCCTGACGCTAGCAATCGGAATGAGAAGATAACTCTGCACGAAAAGAAAAAGAAGGAAAAGGAGAAGACCGCTACAAAGTGCCTCTACATTACTTCTGATGGCAAACATTGCGGCGGTACTCGCTCCGCCAACCCGCCAACAAATGGCACCGCTGGTGGCAATTCGCTCCCTAAGACGATCACCGTTTCCAATGGCGTAACTACGTACACCCTGCCCTTCGACCCGAAATTTTCTGTCGAAGTCACCAAACCGGGCTCGATCACCGTTCACAGCGGCAATCAGACCGTAACTCTTCCCGGCGGCTCGATAACCGTGCACGGCCAAGCTGTCTCGACCTCTCTCGCAGATCGCGCAGGCCTGCAAGAGATCATCAACTCGCGCGGAGATGCCGTATTCGCTATCAGGCCGCAGCCAGCGTCGCAGCAGCCGCCGACACAGCTGGTGCCTGTGAAGGACGGAAGCAGCGGCGTCGTCGACGGCGTCGTCGGCGGGATCGCCGGCGGGATCGTCGGCGCAGGTAAAGCCATCGGCAATGGACTTGAAGACATCGGCATGGGCTACATCAATTTGGGTGGCCCGACTCAGCCAGAGAACCCAAAGACATCAACGACGACGCAAGAGTAAGATCGGCATAAACACGATTGCAAAAAGTTATGGCCGGGCGCCTCCCCGGCCATTTTTTCCGATTGAAACCGCGCGTCCGGTCTACCGCAACTCCGGCGTTGTCTTGAAATACCTGGCGTGCTCGACGAGCGCATAACGGTCGGTCATACCCGCAATGTAATCTGCGATGCGGCGCGCACGCGCCGGCACATCGGTAACGCGAACCCCTTCATTCCAACCGGGGGGCAGATCGGTAGGCGCCGCCACATATTGCGAAAAGAGATCTCGCACGACGCCTTCGGCATCAGCCATCACCCTCAATACGCGGTCATGCCGGTACATCCGCGGATATAAAAAACCTTTTATTTCGCGATCTGCTTTTTCCATTGCAGCTGAGAAACCAACAACGGGCCTCGGCGCTTCACGCACCTCGGAGACCGACTGCGGCTTAAGCATCGTAATGCGCCGTCCACTTTCGGCGATTACATCTTCGATCATACGCGTGATGAGCACGCGTACGAGCTCGTGCACACGACGTGGTGGGTCAATTTCCCCGTACTGCCCATCTATTGTGCTCAATATATTTCCGATCAACGGCACCTCGGCGATGTCGTCGAGCGTGAAGAGGTCGGCACGCAGACCGTCGTCGATGTCATGGGCATCGTAGGCAATGTCATCTGACAGCGCGGCGACCTGCGCTTCGGCGCTGGCGTAGGTCCACAGCTCAAGGTCCTGAAGTTTCGAGTACGCGATGATTGGCGCCGGCAAGCCATGTCTTGCGTAGCGGCCAACGGCGGCGCCATCCCGGTTGACCAGCGGACCATTGTGCTTGACCAGGCCTTCGAGTGTTTCCCAGCACAGATTGAGGCCATCGAAAGCGGCATAGCGGCGCTCCAGATCCGTCACGATGCGCAGCGTCTGCGCATTATGATCAAATCCGCCGAATCCGCTGAGGCATTCGTCCAACGCCCGCTCTCCAACATGACCAAATGGCGGATGGCCGAGATCATGCGCGAGGGCCAGTGCTTCGGCGAGATCTTCGTCGAGACCCAGCGCACGCGCGAGCGAGCGCGCAACCTGCGCCACTTCCAATGTGTGTGTTAGCCGTGTGCGGTAGTGGTCGCCCTCGTGATAAACGAAGACCTGAGTCTTGTGAGCGAGGCGTCGAAAGGCCGCGGAATGGATAATCCGGTCACAATCCCGCCGGAAAGCACTCCGGCTTGTATTGGCTGGCTCGACGTGACGCCGGCCCCGGCTTTGCGCCGGATTGGCCGCGTAAACTGCTCATCTCACGACCCGTTTCGACCGCCATACGCCGCATTGACCTCGTTGGTCTGCGCACTTAACTATCCGTTGGGCCCTCTGCCAATAGGATGTGACACCCGAATGAGCAGGCAATGAGCACGAGTATCACCGTCAGTGAACGAGCCGCGCGGCGCATCGGCGAAATCCTCAAAGGTGAGCCGAGCGGAACAATGTTGCGCGTGAGCGTTGAAGGCGGCGGCTGCTCGGGTTTCCAGTACAAGTTCGATATGGAGCGAGCCAAGGCGGCCGATGATCTCGTCATCAGCCGTGAAGGTGCCATCGTGCTCATCGATCCGGTTTCAGTCAATTACATGTCCGGTTCGGAAATCGATTTCGTGGACGACCTGATCGGCGCCTCGTTCAAGGTGATTAATCCGCAGGCCAAAGCGTCTTGCGGTTGCGGCACCAGCTTCGCGCTCTAGTTCACGATAAAAGGGCGCCGCGAACGGCGGCGCCCCATAGTCCGCGTCGCAACTTATGCTTTGACTGGAACGAATGCGTATCCGCTGCCGTCCTTCTTGAACGTGCCGGCACCGGGCATGCTGTAGTGATATCCGGTTACCGTCAGCTTGTCGGCAACGGCGCGGTCAATGATCTTGCGCCGGTTGGTTTCGGCGAGCACCGGATCGGTATCAAACACGGCGTGCCAACCCGGATTTTTCACAAACAAGATTGGAATATTGGTGACATCGCCGAGCACCAGCAGCGGCTGCTTACCCGACCCAACCAGATAGCTCGTATGTCCCGGCGTATGGCCCGGCGTTGCAACCGCGCGCACGCCGGCCACGACTTCCTTGTCGCCGTCGATCTGCTGGACGTTTTTCCAGCCCTGCAGGGTCGCCTTGACGCGGTTGCTGATGCCTTGCGCTGGCTGCGGCACGTTGCCGGTCCACCAAGCAAGTTCGGCCTTCGGTACGTAAATAGTTGCATTCGGATAAGTCTGAGCGTTGGTCTCCTTCGCCATCAAGCCCCAGATGTGGTCGGGGTGGAAATGCGTGACGATGATCGTCTTGATCTTTGCCGGATCGATGCCGGCGGCTTTCATGTTTTTCGTCGCCAGCAGACCGGCGCTGGGCTGTACCTGGCCGCCCGTCCCTGAATCAAACATCACATATTGATTTTTCATCTTCACAACGGTGATCGTGAACGGAATTGGCACAATGTTCTCGGCCAATCCACCGCCTTTGAGTGCGGCCTTGACCTGATCGGACGGCGCGTTTTTCACGAACCCATCTTCCAGCGGACGGTTCCAGATGCCGTCGTATATTTGGGTGACCTCAACGTCACCGACCTTGAATTTGTGAAAGCCCTTATCGAGCAGTTTGGTATTCGCGTAACTCTGCGCGTTCGCAGAGCCGATGAACTCGAGCGGACCCTCAAGGCCGAAGGCGGCGGAGGCCGCCGTGGCCGAAAGAACGAAATTGCGTCGTGAGATGTTGTGCATTGGTCGCCTCCCCTGAACTCAGGGCCAAACGGCCCCAGCAGTAAACACCGGCATGCCCGGGCTGCGTCCAGCGAGCGAAAGAAATATATCGCGCCTGCGCCGGAACCTTATTCCGCTGCGACGGCCGGCGGCGCTGTTTCGACTTCCGCCAATTGTGGCTCCAGACGACGCTTGATGAGCCGGTCGAAGCGGTCAAGATAGAGGTAAATGACGGGCGTGATGTAGAGCGTCAGCAGCTGCGAGAGCACGAGACCTCCAACCACCGCGACACCGAGCGGCTGGCGCAGTTCCGCGCCCGCGCCCGTGCCGAGCGCAATCGGAAGCGTCCCGAAGATCGCCGCGAAGGTCGTCATCATGATGGGCCGGAAGCGCAAAACCGCCGCCTCGCGAATTGCGGCCTCCGCCGAAAGGCCGACGCGTCGACGCTCGATCGCGAAGTCAATCATCATGATCGCATTTTTCTTCACGATGCCGACCAACATGACGATACCGATCATCGCAATGACCGACAGGTCCATTCTGAACAGCATGAGCGTCAGGATGGCACCGATACCCGCAGACGGCAGCCCGGAGATAATGGTGATCGGATGAATAAAACTTTCATACAGGATGCCGAGCACCACATAGGCGGCGAAAATGGCGGCAAGGATCAGGATGCCCTGCCCGCGCAACGAATCCTGAAAGACCTGTGCGGTCCCCTGGAAGCCGGTCGTGATGGTCGCAGGCAAGCGTTGTTCGCGCTCGATATCGGTGATGGCGTTGACAGCCTGGCCTAGCGAAAAGTTCGGAGCGAGGTTGAATGAAATCGTCACCGCGGGCTGCTGTCCCTGGTGATTCACCTGTAGCGGCCCCACTGTGCGCACGAAATGGGTCACAGCCGAGAGCGGCACGGTTGTTCCGTTGGTCGTTTTCAGAAAGATACGGTTGAGGTCGGTCGGATTTTGCTGGAACTCGGGCATCGTCTCCAGGATGACCTGGTAATCATTGGCGGACGTGTAGATCGTCGCCACCTGACGCGAGCCGAACGCGTTATAAAGCTCCTGACGCACCTGATCGATGGACACACCGTATACCGCCGATTTTTCGCGATCGACTTCGACGGTGACTTGCGGATTTTTGACGTAAAGATCTGCGGTCACGTCGAGCAGGCCCGGAATGGTCGCGATCTTGTCGCGCAATTCCGGCGTTATGCGATACAGCGCCTCGGTGTCGTTAGATTGCAGTGTGTACTGATACTGGCTCTTGTTGAGCCGGCCGCCGAGATTGATGTTCTGGATCGGCTGGAAGAAAATCTGGATGCCGGCGACAACATTGGCGGTCTTGCGCAAGCGGGCGATAATTTCCTGCATGCTGTCGCGCTCGTCGCGCGGCTTGAGCGCGACAAGCATGCGGCCACTATTGCCCAGCTGGTTGGGACCGCCGGAGCCGACCGTAGAGTTGACATAAGCAACCCCTTTGTCGGCACGCACGAGCTCGGCGACCTTGCGCTGGTGCTCAACCATGGCCGGAAATGCGATATCGGTATTGGCTTCGGTAATGCCAACCATATAGCCAGTGTCTTCGGTCGGGAAAAAACCCTTGGGCACGATGACATAGAGCCAGATCGTGCCGACGACCGTCGCCAGCGTTACCACCAACATGATCGACTTGGCCTTGAGCACCCGGTCGAGCGTCCATTCGTAGGTTTTGAGCCAATAGGCAAACATCAACTCAAAGACACGCAACACCACGTTTTGTTTCTCGTGCGGGTCATGGCTTTTAAGCACGCGTGCGCACAGCATTGGGGTGAGCGTAAGCGACACGAAGCCCGAGACGATAATTGCAACCGAGATCGATACGGCGAATTCGCGGAAAACGCGGCCAACCATGCCGCCCATCAACAAAACCGGGATGAACACCGCAATCAGCGAAAACGTGATTGAGATGATGGTAAAGCCTATTTCACGCGAGCCTTTCAGCGCCGCTTCAAACGGGCGCATGCCGCCCTCGATGTGGCGCACGATATTCTCGAGCATCACGATGGCATCGTCGACCACGAAGCCGACCGACAGCGTGAGTGCCAGCAGCGTCATGTTATTGATGGAAAAGCCGAACGCGTACATCGCCGCGCAAGTACCCACCAGCGAAACCGGAACGGCCAGGGCCGGTATGATGGTCGCCGAAACTTTGCGCAGGAACAGGAATATGACCATGATCACGAGGCTGATCGCGATCAAAAGTGTTTCCTGCACGTTAGCGACGGCCGCGCGGATCGATATCGATCGGTCGAACAGCGGCTGCATCTGAATGGCCGGCGGCACCTGTGCGCGCATCTGCGGCAGCTTTGCCCGCACCATGTCCACGACTTCGACAGTGTTGGCATCGGGCTGGCGCTGGATCGCCAGCACAATTGCGCGCGAGTCATTGAACCACGTGGCCACCTTGTCGTTCTCGACGCTGTCGATCACGCGTGCAACTTCGTTGAGCTTGATCGGCGCGCCGTTGCGATAGGCCACCACAACGTCGCGGTAGTCAGCCGCATGATTCATCGCTCCGGTGGCGAGCAGCGTTATCGCCTGCTCTTTGCCCTGCAGCGTGCCGACCGGGGCAGACGAATTGGCCTTGGCGACCACGTTGCGGATATCGTCAAGCGAAATGTTGCGCGCGGCGGCCGCGACCGGATCGGCCTGTACGCGCACTGCAAATTTCTGCGCGCCGTAGACCAGAACCTGAGCGATACCGGGCAATTGCGAGATTTGGGGCGCCAGCAAAGTTTCGGCGTAGTCATCCACCGCCGACAGCGGCATGGTGTCGGATCGCATGCTCACATAGAGCACCGGGAAATCACCCGGATTAACTTTGCGGAAGAAAGGCGGCGTGGTCATTTCGACCGGGAGCCGCCGTTGCGCCGTTGCAAGCGCCGTCTGAACGTCGAGCGCGGCGCCGTCAATGTTGCGGCCAAGGTCGAACTGGATCGTGATCTGTGTCGATCCGAGCGAAGACGACGAGGTCATCGACGAGATGCCGGAAATCGTCGAGAGCTGCCGCTCAATCGGTGAAGCAACCGAAGCAGCCATGGTCTCCGGCGCCGCCCCCGGGAGGGTAGCCGTGATCTGGATCGTCGGAAAATCCACCGCCGGCAACGCAGCCACCGGCAGCAGCCGGTAGGCAAAGGCGCCGAAAACGATCAGCGACGCCGTCATCAGCGTCGTCAGGACCGGGCGGCGGATGCAGGTTTCTGAGATATTCATCGGTCAGTTACCGGCGGCCTTGACCGGACGGGGGTTGACCCGCGTACCGTCCGACAACAGCAACTGCCCATCGGTGACGACCGTCTCGCCGCCGTCGAGGCCGGAGGTAATGACGGTTTCCCGGCCGATCTGGCGTTCGGGCGTGACGTGTTGAACTTTCGCGACGCCGTCTTTGACCACAAAGATAAAGTTGCCGGTCTGGCTGACCTGGACAGCGCTGGAAGGCACGGCCACGCCCTCCTCCGAGCGCAGGGTCATTTCAGCGGTGACCAGCGTTCCCGGCCAGAGCAATTCGTCCTTGTTGGGCATGGAGGCGCGGATGGTCGCCATGCCGGTCGCGGGATCGATTGTGTTTTCGATCATGGAGACCTGACCGGTCGCGCGTTTCTGGTCACCGGGAATGACCGCTGAAACGGTCGCCGTTTCGGCCGCGATTGCCTTGCGGATGTCGGGGAGACTTTTCTGCGGCACCGTAAAGCTGACATAGACGGGCGCCGTCTGGATGATAGTCGCCATCGGCGATGTGTCGGCCTGGCGTACGAAATTGCCGACCTTGACGTTTGCCATGCTGATGCGACCGGAGATCGACGCCCGGATCGAGCAGAAATCAAGTTGAACCTTCAGGTTTTCGAGTTGCGCACGGTTCGATTCAGCGGTCGCGCGCGACACATTCACCGCGGTCTGGGCATTGTTGAGCGTGACGATGGGCGTGGCATTTCGCGCCGCGAGATCCGTGTAGCGCTCGACGTCGCGCTGCGCCTGCTCCAACGTCGACTGCGCGCCATCGATAATCGCCTGCACGCGCTTCATGTCCGCCTGGATCTGCCGGCAGTCGAGCGTGAAAAGCAGGTCGCCTTTCTCGACGCGCGCACCGTCCTGAAAATGGACGGCGGTGATCGTCGTATCGACTTGCGTCTTGATCGCAACACCGGCGATGGGGGTGACCGTGCCGAGGGATTCGATCCGCACCGGCATCGTTTTGCGCGCGGCGACTGCAACCTCGACCGGAACCGCTTGGGCCTGTCCCTGCGAACGTGCGGCGACGCCGTCGGTGGTCCAAATACCGCGCACAAGCACGGCAACGCCGATCAGGGCGAGCGCCGTCCCCCCAATGAGCCACTTTCGCTCGATCATCGGTAATTTTCGGTCCGGACTCATGTGCCCCTGCCCGGACGCTCCCTAATCCGCGGAATGGCTTGTTTCTCTGATCCGTTTAAGGCCCGCGTTGACGGGTTTCCTAGCATATAAACGCTTAACCGTGCATATACCTGCGCTTGCAGGTAAACACGGTGAACACAGCATTATTCGCCCGCCGGGCCCCAAAAACGCATGCGAATAGCCACCTGGAACGTTAACTCGATCCGCCAGCGCATGGACAACCTGCAGGCTTGGCTGAAGGAGCGACAGCCGGACATTGTCTGCCTGCAGGAGATCAAATGCACCGATGATGCTTTCCCGCGCGAGGCGTTGGAGACCCTCGGCTACAACGTGGCGGTGCATGGCCAGAAAACATTCAACGGCGTCGCGCTTTTGTCCAAGCTGCCATTCGACGAGGTAGCGCCCGGCTTGATCGGCGACGATGCCGATGTCCAGGCCCGCTTCCTGGAGGCAATCGTATCGACCAAAAATGGCGCCTTGCGCGTAGTCAGCCTGTATCTGCCCAATGGCAATCCGCCGCAGACCGACAAATATGCATACAAGCTCAACTGGATGGCCCGCCTGATTAATTTCACACATGAAAGACTTAAACTAGAAGAACCGATGCTGCTGGCCGGCGATTACAACGTCATCCCCGCTGCGATTGACGTGCGCCGGCCCGAGGCTTGGGCAACCGATGCGCTGTTCCTGCCGCAAACCCGCGAGAAGTTCCGCGCGTTGATCAATCTCGGATTGACCGATGCGATACGCGCGGTGAGCGATGATCCCGAGCTCTACACATTCTGGGATTATCAGGCCGGCGCGTGGCCCAAGAACGACGGGATCCGCATCGATCATCTGCTGATGTCGCCGCAGGCCACCGATCGCCTGATCGATGCCGGGATCGACCGTCATGTTCGTGGCTGGGACAAACCGTCCGATCACGTGCCGGTCTATGTCGACCTGGATATCGCGGCGCGCTAGCTACTCGCGCCGCGTCTCCAGCCAGCGGCGGAGATAGACCGCCGCAAGCGCGCGCTCATCTTCGCTCGCCTGCTGCATGGCGGTATCATAGAGCTTCGTGATCCAGGCCTGATCGACGCGCGCGCTGTCCTTTGCAAGCGCAAGCCACATCAGGCCGCGTGCCGCCTGGCGCGGCACGTGATCGCCCTCGAACAACATCGCGCCGAGCATGGCCTGCGCCTCGCACTGGCCCTTCTGCGCCGAAAGCCCGAACCAGCGCGCCGCCGTGCGCGCATCGCGTGGCGCGCCGGTGCCGTTGAGATAAAGCCGCGCGAGATAATATTGCGCATCGGGATCGCGGAAATACGAAGCCGCATAGGCAAACATTTCGCGCGCCCGCGCCGGGTCGGGCTTCATGTCGGTTTTCGGAATGCCCTCAAGATAATAATGACCGAGCGCCACGAAAGCATTGGCGACGAAGCGCGCCTGGGGGGTGTCTGGATTGTCGTCCGCATGACTGTCGGCGATGCGGCGGAAATAATCGAACGCCTTGAGATCGTTCTGCGCAACGCCATCGCCTTCGGCATACATGCGCCCGAGTTTCCACTGCGCGAGCGCGTGGCCTTTTTCGGCGGCATATTCGAGCGAGTTGACGGCCTTGACGGTCTCGCCGGCCTTGAGCCAGTGCGCGCCCGAACGGAACGCTTCCACAGGCGTCATCGGCGGCGGCCCGACGCTGCCATCGGTCTTGCTGCCATCGAGCGCATGCGCGGGCGCCGTGGCCAACAGGCCACCGATCAGAAGCACGCGCGCGATGGTCTCAAATGTCGGCATAACACTCTTTCTCGGCCGCGCCGCCAGGATGGGTCACCGCGCCATTGATGGCGGGACCGACCTGCTGCGCGTATTTCCACAAATAGCCGGATCCGAATTCGCTCTCGCGCGGCTTCCACTGGCTCTTGCGCTTGGCGAGTTCTTCGGCGGAAAGCTTCACGTCGAGCGTGCCCTTCACCGCGTCGATTTCGATGATATCGCCGTCGCGGATCAACCCGATCGGGCCGCCGACCACAGCTTCCGGACCGACATGACCGACGCAGAACCCGCGCGTTGCCCCCGAGAAACGCCCGTCGGTGATCAACGCGACCTTTTCGCCGGCGCCCTGGCCATATAGTGCAGCCGTCGTCGACAGCATCTCGCGCATTCCGGGCCCGCCACGCGGTCCCTCATTGCGGATCACCAGAACGTCGCCGTCTTTGTATTTGCGATGTTTCACGGCATCGAAGCAGGCTTCTTCGCCCTCGAAGCAGCGCGCCGGACCGCTGAACTTGAGGGTCTTCATGCCGGCAACTTTCACGATCGCGCCGTCCGGCGCGAGATTGCCCTTGAGCCCGACCACGCCACCGGTCGCCAAGAGCGGCTTGTCGGCAGGATGTATGACGTCCTGATCCGGGTTCCACTTCACGTTTTTCAAATTTTCGGCGATCGTGCGCCCGGTTACCGTCAGGCAGTCGCCATGCAGATACCCGTGATCGAGGAGCGTTTTCATCAGAAGCGGCACACCACCAGCTTCGAACATATCCTTGGCGACATAACGGCCACCCGGTTTCAAATCTGCGACATAAGGAGTCTTTTTGAAGATTTCCGCGACGTCGAACAGCGTGAACTCGATACCGCACTCGTTGGCGATCGCCGGCAAGTGCAGCGCAGCATTGGTCGAGCCGCCGGTGGCTGCGACCACTGCTGCCGCATTCTCCAGCGCCTTGCGGGTCACGATGTCGCGCGGACGGAGATTGTTGACGATCAGATCCATGATCATCTCGCCCGCCAGCATGCAGAACTTGTCGCGGATCTCGTAGGGCGCCGGCGCGCCAGCCGAATAAGGCAATGCCAGGCCGATGGCTTCCGACACTGTCGCCATCGTATTGGCGGTAAATTGCGCACCGCAGGCGCCGGCGGAAGGACAGGCATTCTGTTCGAGCGTGGCAAGGTCTTCGTCGGACATTTGCCCGACCGAATGGCGGCCGACCGCCTCATAGACATCCTGAATGGTGACTTCCTTGCCCTTGAATTTACCGGGAAGGATGGAACCGCCGTAAATGTAGATCGCCGGCACGTTGAGACGGCACATCGCCATCATCATCCCGGGCTGTGACTTGTCGCAGCCGGCAATTCCGATCAGCGCGTCGTAGGCGTGGCCGCGTACGGTGAGCTCGACACTGTCGGCAATCACTTCGCGCGAGGGCAGCGAGGACTTCATGCCGGCGTGGCCCATGGCGATACCGTCGGTGACGGTGATCGTGCAGAATTCGCGCGGGGTGGCGCCGCCGGCGGCGACGCCGCGTTTGACGACCTGCGCCTGACGCATCAACGCGATGTTGCAGGGAGCCGCCTCGTTCCAGCAGGTGGCGACGCCCACGAAGGGCTGGTGAATTTGTTCCGTCGTCAGACCCATCGCGTAATAGAACGCGCGATGTGGTGCGCGATCCGGCCCCTCGGTGGCGTGCCGGCTCGGCAGTTTCGACTTCAAACTGGTCTTGGCGTCCATCGTCTCTTATCGTCCCGGCCCCGGTTACACTGCCGTGGCCCGCCGGCGTCCGTGAGAGCCATGCCGGCTCGCGCGGGCATCGATCTCGTTGAATGATATGGCCGAATCGCGGCGCCTCGGGGGTGATCCGTCGGTATGGCTTAAATGTTCTAAAAGTGTTGCAAAGCGGCCACAGTGCAGGCGCGCACCAGCGCCCGTATTCTTTGCGGCGCCGGGTACGCCGTAGTCCCTTCTCTTTGTCCCCCTCCAATTGAGGGGGGATGGCGCGCCAAGTGGCGCAACCATTGTTCTTTAAGTGCCGTACTCCCTCTCGAGAGCACGGGCGCCTCTCGGCGCGCCATCGCAGCGTCTTCCTTCCGGCGCCGGCCGCGCTTTTCGTTGACCGCGCAACGCGCGGGCCATCCGTCAGCCAAGCTCCTGGCAGGCAGCCCGTAGTGGCCGCCGGGCGGAGCCCCGGCGCCGCCCGAGTGCGTGCTGTGCGTTTCCAGCACGCCCGCAGGCGCCGCACCCTGCCCCACCATCAAGACGCCTCTAGATGACGCCCCTCACGTTCGAGCAGGATAGTAGGACTATATTCAATGATAGGATTAAAGTCAAGAACGCCGCCTGTGGATAGCCTGGGAAAACTCTCCAGCGTCATGGCGAGCCCTGTCCGGCGATGAACGCTGAGGACCGCATCGTGCTCCCCGAAGCGGGATCACCGAGCGCTCGCGCAACGCGCGGCCCGCCGATGACAGGAAACAGTCAAGCGGAGTGTGTGGCGCAGCATGCTAAACATCTCCTCCGCATGCCGAACCCGCCTCGCCTTCGCAGATCCTTCTTCGACCGGTCCGTGCATAAGGTCGCGCCTGACCTTATCGGCGCGACCTTGCTCGTCGACGGCGTCGGCGGCGTCATCGTCGAGATCGAGGCCTATCATCACACCGACCCGGCCGCGCATTCCTATGTCGGCCGCACGGAGCGCAACGCCGTGATGTTCGGCGCGCCGGGCTACGCCTATGTCTACCGGTCCTACGGCATCCACTGGTGCGTCAACTTTGTCTGCGAAGAAGAAGGCAGCGCCAGCGCGATCCTGATCCGCGCGCTTGAACCCACCCAAGGCCTCGCCGCCATGCGCCGCCGGCGGGGGTTGAGCGAGACGCGCGCGCTGTGTTCCGGACCCGGAAAATTGTGCGAGGCACTCGCTATCACCCACAAGCACAACGGCTTGCCGCTTGATCGCGCTCCGTTCGAGTTGCGCGCCCGCAGCGGACCGGCCGCGGTTGCAACCGGCGTGCGTATCGGCATCACGAAGGCCGTGGAAAAGCCATGGCGTTACGGACTGAAGGGGTCGCCATTTTTAAGCAAGCCGTTCCCGTGATGTCATTCGGGGGCAGGCCCTAGGCGCCTGAGCCCGGAATGACCGCTCTAATTCTGGATTCTAAAAGCGGCGTCGAAGCCAAGATCACCCTTGGCTTTCTCGCTCGAGATCGCGCCGTCGTCTTCCGCAATATTGTAAATGCCGGGGGCGGCTTTGCTCACGGCCAAAACAGCCGCCTGCGCGGCAGCATCGATGTGCAGGGCCGGCTTGGCGCGTTTTTCGCTCTCAAACCAGGTGCCCGGCCCGTAAAGGTAGCCATAGCGCAGCACAATTCCCTCCGGCAGCCCGAGCGTCGTCTGCTCGAGTGCGACAACGCCATCGACGGTCCGTTTGCGAACGCCCGTTGCGGACATATCCAGCGGATCTGTTTCCACGCGCGCGCCCTCGCCCGGCGCGTAGATGAAGCCGATGCTCTGCGCTATTAAACGGCGCACGCCCGCGGCTTTGGCCGCATCCACCAGATTGCGGGTGCCCTCGATGCGCAGGCGCGCATTTCGTTCGAGCCCCTCGTCGTATCGGCGCGTGCCGGGCGCGAACGGCAAATCGGTGAGTTGATGCATAATCACCTGCGGCGCGGCGGCCTTGACCGCGCGCATGAGTGCGGGCGCGTCAAATACATCGACAATCACCGCTTCCGCCCCGAGCGCGCGCAAGGCGGCAGCCTTGTCGGCGCGACGTGTCATGCCGACGACATCGTGACCCGCGCCCTTCAGCAACGGCGTCAGCCGCCTTCCGACCGCTCCGCCCGCACCCGCAAGAAATATCTTCATGAATACGCGATGATGAACTCGCAACCTGCCGCTGTCGGGAACTCCCGCGTGATACGGCCGGACGTCATATCGAATTCGAGCGTGACGGCAGCATCATGGCAGCACAGGAACGCGTGTTTGCCGTCGGCCGCAAAGCCAAAGCCCATGGGCGCTTTCGGCGTGGCAAATCCGCCAATCTGTTTAAGCGTTGCCGCGTCATAGACCGCGGCAAAGCTGTCGACGTGCGATGACGCGCAAACGTATCGCCCGTCGGGCGAAACGCGCACGCGTCGCAGCTGGTTGGCCTCGCCGGGGGCGCCCTCAATCGCAACGGTCTTGCGCAGCGCATGCGAGCGGGCGTCGAACACATGCACCACGCCTTTCCAGTGTGCACAGACAAAGAGTGTTTCCCCGTCCGGCGAAACGGCGATGCCTTCGGCGCCATGCAGGATCGCGATCGTGCCCGTCATCTTGCGCGTTCGGGTGTCGACAACCGCGACCGCGTCTTTGGTCTTGAACGAGGCAAACAGTTGATGGGTTGCGTGGCCCACCGCGATCCAGTGCGGCGACCCGCCGAGATCGATGCGCTCGACCTTTGCCGTCGCCGGATCGACGGCAAGGACCGCATTGGCAAGTTCAGCCGTCGACCACAGCGTGCCGGAGGCATCCATCATCACGCTATGCGGCGCGACAGTCTCGCCGGCATCGATGGTGCGATCGAGCGACTTCGACGCCAGATCGATCACCGCAATGCGGCGGTCGGGCTCCTTGTTTTTGCCGAAGATGCCGCCGCCATAGACCGAGGCGTAGACTTTGCCGCCGTCGGGTGAGCGGATCAATTCATGGGTGGAGGCCGGCATGTCGAGATCGGCGATGTGCGCCAGCGTGGCCGCGTCGAACCATTAAATCTTGTTGGCACTCTTGGCGGTGAGGATCAGCGTTGCACCGCCCGGGCGATTATTGGGGTCGACGGTCATAGGTATTGGTGTCCCGGACGCCGTGCCGCGCGGAGCGCAAGCGAAGCGCCCGGGACATCCGAGTTGCTCGCTCTACACTGCACCCTTCAACCGCTCCAGCGCTTCCGCGATCTTGGCCCTGCGCGCGACCGCCTCCTCGCGCTTTTCCTTTTCCTCGTCGACCACCTCTTCCGGCGCTTTCGCCATGAAATTCGGATTGTTGAGCTTGCCATCGACGCGCGCGATGTCGGCATCGGCCTTTTGCATTTCTTTCGAAAGCCGTGCGCGTTCGGCGGCAATATCGATGACGCCCTTGAGCGGGAGTGCCGCCGTCTCCCCGCGCACGATGAGTTGCACCGAGCCTTGCGGAGCCGCCGGCGCTGATGAGATCTCCGACACGCGCGCAAGCCGCTTGATGAATTCCGCCCACCGCTCGGCGCGCGCCTTGCTCTCGGCTCCGGCACCCGAAAGAACCAGGGGGATCGCCGCCGTGATGTTCATTTCGGCCCGCACCGAACGGATGGCGGTGACAAGGTCGATCACCCACCCGATCTCGGCTTCGGCCTTGTCGTCGGAGAGGCCCGCGAGCGAAGGCCAGGACGACAGCGCCAGTAGTGCCTCGTGCTGGCCGGTTATGGCCCATAATTCTTCCGTAATGAACGGCATGAAGGGGTGCAGCAGCTTGAGAATTTCATCGAGCGCCCAGGCCGCCATTGCGCGGGTCTCGTCCTTGGCCGCACCATCGGGACCCGTCAGCAGCGGCTTCGAAAGTTCGACGTACCAGTCACAATAGACGTTCCACACGAAGCGATAGGCCGCGCCCGCCGCCTCGCTGAATTTGTAGTCCGCAATCGCCGCAGTGATTTCAGCGGCAGCTTTCGCGGTCTCGTGGGCGATCCAGCGGTTGAGCGTTTGTTTCGCGGATTTCGGATCGAACCCCTCGACGCGTGAAGCGCCGTTGAATTCGACAAAGCGCGCAGCGTTCCACAGCTTGGTCGCGAAATTGCGGTTGTTCTCGACGTCCTGCGGTCCGAGCCGAATATCGTGGCCGGGCGCGACGTTGCGCGCCAGCGTGAAGCGCAGCGCATCGGCGCCGTATTCGTCGATGACGCCGAGCGGATCGACGACATTGCCTTTCGACTTCGACATCTTGGCGCCCGCGGCATCGCGCACCAGACGATGGATGTAGACATCGTGGAACGGCACGTCCTTTTGGAAGTGGAGCCCCATCATCATCATGCGCGCAACCCAGAAGAAGATGATGTCGAAACCGGTGACCAGCGTTGAGGTCGGGTAATAGCGCGCGAGCTCCCTGGTTTTGTCCGGCCAGCCGAGCGTCGAGAACGGCCACAGCGCCGAGGAGAACCAGGTGTCGAGCACGTCTTCGTCGCGCGTGAGTGCAGACTTCTTACCGTAATGTTTGTCAGCTTCACTCTGTGCTTCGGCTTCAGTACTTGCGACAAATACTTTCCCGTCAGGCCCGTACCATGCTGGAATTTGATGGCCCCACCAGAGCTGACGTGAAATGCACCAGGGCTGGATGTTTTCCATCCAGTCGAAATAGGTCTTCTCCCAGTTCTTCGGGACAAATTTCGTTTTGCCTGCGCGCACGGCGGCGATGGCTGGCTTCGCCAGCTCTTTCGCATTGACGTACCACTGATCGGTCAGAAACGGCTCGATCACCACGTTCGATCGGTCGCCATGCGGGACAACGTGCGCCTGCGACTCGGTCTTTTCGACCAGCGCCTTCTCCTCCAGCCGCGCAAGAATGGCCTTGCGCGCCGCGAAACGATCCATGCCGTGCATCGCCAGCGTCGCATCGAAATCCGCCGACCTTGCAACGCCGCTGACGAAATCGTCATTGTCTTTAAGTCGAAGCTTAGCATCGGTGCTGAAGATATTGATCTGCGGCAGATTATGGCGCTTGCCGACCTCGAAATCGTTGAAGTCGTGCGCCGGCGTGATCTTGACGGCGCCGGACCCCTTCTCCGGGTCGGAATATTCGTCCGGAATGATCGGAATCTTCCGCCCGACCAACGGGAGGATTACGTTCTTGCCGACCAGCGTCTTGTAGCGATCATCGTCCGGGTGAACTGCAACCGCGGTATCGCCCAGCATGGTCTCCGGCCGCGTCGTCGCCACGACGATAAAGGTCGAAGGATCCTCGGAATTAAATGTCTTGCCTTCGATCGGATACCGCAGGTGCCAGAGATGGCCCCTGGTTTCGACCTGGATCACTTCGAGGTCGGAGATCGCGGTGAGCAGCTTCGGGTCCCAGTTGACCAGCCGTTTGTCCTTGTAGATGAGGCCGGCACGATGAAGTTCTACAAAAACTTTAAGAACGGCCCGCGAAAGCCCCTCGTCCATGGTGAAGCGCTCGCGCGACCAGTCGCAGGAGGCCCCCAGGCGCTTGAGTTGATTGATGATGGTGCTGCCGCTTTCGGCCTTCCACGCCCACACGCGTTTGAGGAAGGCCTCGCGGCCCATCTCGCGGCGGCCCTTCTCCTGCCGCTCCATCAGTTGGCGCTCGACCACCATCTGGGTCGCGATGCCGGCGTGGTCGGTGCCCGGCTGCCAAAGCACGTCCTTCCCGCGCATGCGCTCGAACCGGCACAGGATATCCTGCAGCGTGTTGTTGAGCGCATGGCCCATATGCAATGAGCCGGTCACGTTCGGCGGCGGGATGACGATAGAGTAAGGCTTCGCGCCAGCACGCTCGGGCCGGCCGGCGCGAAAGGCGCCCGCCTGCTCCCAAGTCCGGTAGATGCGGCCTTCGACATCCGAAGGCTGGTAGGTCTTACCGATCGTCATTGGTTTTCTTGGAATACGGGTTTCGCTTACGAACTCTTTTATACATGGGAAGACTAGTCATAAAACGCGGCGCGCTCCCTCTCCCCGGTGGTGAGAGGTGAAGTGAGTTTGTGGCACGCCATGATTTCGACCAAACCGAACGCGCGGTAGAAAGCCCGCAGAGCCCGCTGGAGTCAACTTTGGCCCCCACCCCGCCCGATCCACGCGGCAGCGCGACGTCCGCCATCACGCTGCTGGCGATCGCCGCCTTCGCTGCCCAGGCGATGGTTCGGGTCACGGATTCGCTTCTGCCGCAGATCGCCGCTGATCTTAACGTCACAGTGGGCGCCACCTCGATTATCGTGACCGTCTATTTGCTGGCCCACGGTTCGGTCCAACTGGTCATCGGACCGATTGCCGACACCGTCGGCAAATACCGCTGCATCGCGCTTGCCGCTGCCGGGTCGACCGTGATGGTGGCCATCTGCGGGCTTGCGCCTTCGCTTCCGGTATTGATCGCGGCGCGCCTCGGCAGCGGGCTTGCGACCGGCTGGATCATTCCGCTCGCGCTCGCCTTCGTCGGTGACGTCATTCCTTACGAACGCCGGCAACAGGTGATCGGCCGTTTCCTGTCCGGGCAAATCCTTGGCCAGCTTTTTGGTCAGGCAGCCGGCGGCGTGCTGGGCGACTGGTTCGGCTGGCGCAACGTGTTCTTCCTGCTCGCCGGCCTGCTTGCCGCCGCAACCGCCGGGTTGTGGTACGAGTTGCTGCGCAATCCGCTGACGCATGCGCGGCACGCGAGCGCGCAGCCCGGCCGCGGATTTATCGCCGACTATTCGACGGTTCTGCGATCGCCCTGGGCGCGCGCACTGATCGTGCTGGCATTTGCCGAGAGTGGATTGATGTTCGGCGCATTTACGTATGTCGGCGCCGATTTGCATTTGCGCTTCGGCATCAGCTTCACGCTTGTCGGCATGTTCGTGGGCGCCTTTGCGATCGGTGGCTTGCTTTACAGCCTGTCAGTGCGCGTGCTGGTCAACCGGCTCGGCCAGATCAAATTGGCGGCGGTCGGCGGCATTATGCTCGGACTTGCGTATATGGTGCTGGCATTCGAGCCGCATCCCTATATTTCGCCCTTCGTCATCACGGCCATCGGGCTCGGCTTCTACATGCTGCACAACACATTGCAGACCAATGCCACGCAAATGGTACCGGAAGCGCGCGGCACTGCGGTGGCGATTTTTTCGTCTGCGCTTTATCTCGGGCAGACCGCCGGCGTCGCGGCCAACAGCGTGATCTTCGACCGCTTTACGGGCGTGCCGGTGTTTCTGATCGCGGGGGCGGGCCTGACGATTTTCGCGCTCTGCTTTGCCCACCTGCTCAGGCAAAGGCGGCACGAACAACTTTTATAAAGTCATCCCGGGGCGCGTACGGTCGAGAGTGTGTTTCTAGGGCCGGCCGCGCGAGACGCGTTCGATTTCGGCGCGCACGATGCGTTCGACCATTCCCGGCAGATTGTCGTCGAGCCAGGACTTGAGCATCGGCCGCAACATTTCCCGCACCAGATCTTCGAGCGTGCGCGCGTTTTGTCCGATCACGGTGTGCGCAAGCGAATTGAATGCGCTGTCGACCGCAGCGACGGTCGCGTTGGAAATCAGCGCGCGATCCGGCGCCGGCTCAGGCTTGTTGGAAAATACGACGTCGGATGTCCCGTCGATGGTGCGGAAGCTGGGCGCCGGTCCTGGCGACGGCGTTGCCGGTGCCGCCATTGATTCCGTGAGATCGAGCACATCGGGTGAAGGTGCTGGCGCGGATTGCGATGGTCTTTGCTGCGGTGGCATTGGCTGCGATTGCATTGGCTGCGATTGCATGGGCTGCGATGGCGCAGGATGCGATGCCGCAGGCGGCGGGGTTGCCGTTTTCGGCGCGGCTTTGGGTGGAGCATCGAGTTCCGCCAGCATCGCGTCGATATCATCCTGACTGTTGGCGGCCGGCGCGGCGGGCTTTGCCGACACTGTCGGTGCGGTAACAGGCTTTGGTGCCGGGGGCGGCGGTGGCGGTGCGCCCGGTCGGCCGGAAATCACAGCGGGCTGCGACGGCTTTGACGTGGCCGGCGCGGCCGTTTCCGCCGTTTTGCCGGCGGGCTTGGTGGCATCGTCATCGGCAATGATACGCCGGATGGAGGCAAGGATTTCCTCCATCGACGGCTCTTGCGCCTTCGCCGTTTGCGTCATCCCACAAAATCCCGACACACTCCCTGCGTTCCGCGCGGCGATGGCTCTCCGCGCGAATCGCTTTCGCATACCATTTATACGCCAGAGGAGGACCGGTTTGGCAGATGGAACATCGTGTCCAGGCAATGACCTGTGGACACGGGATGCACCTTATCGAGCAGATTGATTCGGCTCACCGCCCGTCGGGGGTTCGCACGCCGGCCCAGGTGTCGCGCACCTGCTGATAGTGCACGTTGGAGTCATAGACCGGCACATGCAGGGCGAGGATCTGTGGCGACAGGCGTCCGACCGCCGACAACAGCGTGTAGGAGGCCACCACCCGGTCGCGCTGCGCGCTCACCAGCGCCACCCGCGCGTTCACCAGTTCCTGCTGCGCGTTGAGCACGTCGAGCGTGGTGCGCTGGCCAACGCGCGCTTCCTCGCGCACGCCGTTGAGCGCGATCTCGGAAGCCTGCACCTGCGCCTGCGTCGCATCGATATTGGCCTTGGACGCCTCCAGCTGCCCCCACGACTGCACCACCGTCTGGCGCACCTGGTCGCGCGCCGTATCAAGATCAAGCCGGCGCTGCCCGAGCGTCTCCTTGGCCTGCCGGATCAGCGAATACTCCGCCCCGCCCTGGTAGATCGGAACGCTGAGCTGGCCCAGCACCGAGGCGTTGAAGGTCTTGAGCTGCAGCAGGCTCGACTCGTTGCTCTGCTGCACATTGCCCTGCACCGACAGCGTCGGATAAAGCGCGCCTTCCGCCACCTTCACCTGCAACAGCGCGGCATCGACATTGTATTGCGCGCTGGTCACCGAGGGATGCGTCGCCGTGCCAACCCCGACGGCCTGCGCCAGATTTTGCGGCGAGAACCGGTCAACCGGCGAACCCGGCGTCAGCTTGCCCGGCTCAACCCCGATCACCTGACGATAGGTCGCAACAGACGCCTTGTAGGTCGCCTCCGCGCTCAAAACCTGCGAGCGACCGGACGCCAGCCGCGATTCCGATTGCGCAACGTCGGTGCGCGTCACCTCGCCGACATTGAAGCGATCGCGGGTCTGGCGCAGCTGCTCCTGCAACACCTCGACGTTGCGCCGCTGCAGGTCGAGGATCGCGCTGTCGCGCAACAAATTCATATAGGCGGTCACCGCATTGAGCAGCACCGACTGCTCGCTCACCCGCAAGGTCTCGCGCGCCCCCTGCACCTGGCTCTCAGCCTGGCGCGTGCGGTTCGAGGTCTGAAAGCCGTTGTAAAGCGTCTGCGTTGCCGTCACGCCATAGCTGTTCGGCGTCATGGCGCCGGAGAGCTGCGTATAGGTCGCCGCAACCGTCGCCGAACGCGTCGTGGTGTCGGAATATTGCTGGCCGATCGTGCCGTTGACCGTCACCCTCGGACGGTAGCCCGACAAGGCCTGCGGTACGCCTTCATCGACCGCGCGCACGGACGCGCGCTGCGAATTGAGTGAGGGATTGTTCTGATAGGCCTGGACCAGCGCGCCTTCCAAAGAGTTCGGCCCGCGCCGGCGGGGACGCAATAGACAATGCGGCGCACGCGATCGTGCCGACCGCGAGCCCGCGCGTCCACCTTCCAAAACCCCGAACAGCCATCCCCACTTCCCGTCCGTCCCAACCGGCATGGTGCCAGATTCGCCCTGCCGGAAGGAACCGCAAAACATAGGCGTCCTGCCCAGCCGTTAATACCCCCTGTCGCCGCTCCCCCTCAAATTGCTGGGGAACTGGGATATTTCCGCAACGCCTTAAAAAGTGCAATCAGAAGGCGAAAGCCGGCGCCTTGGCAAAGCCAGGCAAAACCGCTGCGTTGGCATCGAAAATCGGCCGCCCCCCCAGCTCATTCCCACTCCTGCAATAAAGCATCGCTTTGGCGGCAGGCCCATTGCCCAGAATACAGACCAGCCGGCCCCCGTCCTTGAGCTGGCCCAGGAAGGTCTGCGGTACGATTTCCGTAGCACCCTCAAGCAGAACGACGTCGTAAGGCGCACCCTGTGGCCACCCTGCGGTCAACGGACCACTCACAACGCTTATATTGGGTTGCGTGGCCAGCGCGGTACGCGCCGCCTGAACGAGGCCAGCATCCTGATCGAGCGCAACGACATGGCCGGCGATGCGGGCCAGCACAGCGGCAGCATAGCCGGTGGCGCATCCGACATCCAAAATCCGGTCACTTGATGCGATGTCTGCGGCGTGGATCAGTTTTGCAAGGACCATCGGCTTGAGCAGCCGGCGCGATCCACCATCACCGACGGCGAGATCGAGATCGAGATAGGCCAGCGCGGCCGATGCCGGCGGCACAAAATCCTCGCGTCGAATGCCAAGCATGGCCGACAGAATACGCAAATCGGTTACGTCGGCCGTGCGGACCTGCCCGTCCACCATGTTACGGCGTGCGGCGGCAAAATCGGTCATCGCGGTCCTCGACATAAAAGCAAGCTGGAAGGTGGCTCTTGTGCGGCAAGGACCGCCAAAACGCAAGGTTCCCTTGCGATTGTCGGAAGGCTTTCGCTCCTATATAGCCTTGGGCAACCCGACGCCTTTTTCAGCGATTGGCCACGTGGCGGAGTGGTTACGCAGCGGACTGCAAATCCGCGTACCCCGGTTCAATTCCGGGCGTGGCCTCCAGCCCTCGCGCCTATGGCGCTTCGTCTCCCATCTGCCGATGACGAGCTTCATGCTTTGCAAAGCGGCCGGGCTTTGTTATAGGCGCTGCGGTAGCACCGGCTTTTCCCGGGTAGCTCAGTGGTAGAGCAACCGGCTGTTAACCGGTTGGTCGCTGGTTCGAATCCGGCCCCGGGAGCCACACCAGTCCAAGCACTTATCGATAGAACGGCCAACGCGCGGAGCTCTTCAAAGCTTCATCTGGCAGCATTCGACAGAACTCGGCGACGAATGTATTGGCAGCAACGTTATGGACTGCGCTCGGTCGTTGAACATGATGACCCCGCTGTAGCAAAGCTACCAGCGCAGCAGACAGATAGACAGAAACGCTTCGCCGCGTTACTCGACGATGAGCCGCTGCGCCGCGATGCGTCGGAACGTTATTGCTCCTGCGCATTCACAGGCATTATGGGTCGTGCTATCCCTAGCTTGCGATGAAAGCGGTGATCAGCATTCGTATCTTTTTGCGGCAAGCACTCGGGTGGGTGGCGATTTATGTAATCGCCCTGCACGCGGTCGCTATGGGCTTTCAGCCATCGTTCGCGAGAATTGCAATGACTTTTGACCCTGCGATTATCTGTCAAAGCGGCGGCAATGCGTCACCTGGCGACCCTGATAAATCAGGGACACCCCGCACGCACAGCTGCGACCACTGCGTGCTTTGCAATGCGACTGCCGCGCCTGCGGCACCGAACGCCGGCGTTACAATTACGTTCAACGAGCGACCCGCCGGGCTTCAAAACGCTCGCAACGCTAAAGCGCCGCTCGTAGACGTTGTTCACGTTCCGGAGCTTCCCCGAGGCCCTCCACTGACGGCGTGATCATTCGCGGACAACCGCGCTCGCTCACCGTCCATCCTTGAATAGTGAAGGCTGTTGTTAGCGTCCGCCAATTTGCGGAACCCGACAGCAACTCGAAATGTGAACAGAGGACAACGTGCCATGAAAATACGCTCGCTTATCATTCTGGTTTTGACATCGATGATCGTTCTCAGCGCTGGTTTCGCCCGCGCTCAGTCGTCCGATGCATCAATCGTAGTTGAAAAGCCCTTTAGCCGTGCAACGCCGGCCGGCTCGAAAGTCGGGGCTGGCTACATGACCATTACAAACAAAGGCGCTGCCGCGGATCGACTGGTGTCCGCATCTTCGCCGGTCGCAGGCGAAGTCCAAGTCCACGAGATGACAATGCAGAACGGCGTCGCAAAAATGCGTGCACTTCCTGGCGGCCTACCAATCGAGGCTGGCAAAACCGTTACGCTCGCACCCGGCGGCAACCATCTAATGCTGATGGGTTTGAAGGCTCCCCTCAAGCAAGGTGACAAAGTTCCAGTAACGCTAAACTTCGAGAAAGCGGGCAAAGTCGACGTCACGCTCGATATTCAGAGCGTTGGAGCGAAGCAGCCCAGTGGCGCAGCGATGCCATCGGACCACATGCACAAGATGTGATCTGAAGCCTAAGGCAAACGTGATGTCCGCTTTGGGTCAAAAGCAGACATGTGCAGCGCACACGCTGATGTCCCCTACGTGCCAGAAGCGGACATTCTGAAGAATGGCGCGGCGCCGGCTTTACCCGCGAAAAGCAAACGATCATCTGAGCAATTAATCGCCGGTTTAAATTCAGACTGGGCTTATGGTATAGTGCCTGACAAGGCATTCTGAATGCGTTTGATAAGAAGCAATCGCTCTTTTGGTTCTTGGGCAGCGCTGTTCGCCATGGCGATACAGCTCGTGCTGTCCTTTGGTCACGTCCATCTTGAGGATATCAAGGGGCAATCTGCAGCCATCGCGACATCGGCAGAGGGGCCGCCGAGCGCCCCTGCCGACGACGACCACGGCGCTCCGGGACACGACTTCTGCGCCATTTGTGCTTCACTAAGCCTGACTTCGTCGTCAGTTTTGCCGACGGTCGAACTTCCTCCAAGCCCGGTTGACCATCCGCACAAATGGTCCGCTGACGTCCGTCCTGCGAGAGTTTCCCTGGGGATTTACCTTCCCTTCCAGGCGCGCGGGCCTCCGTTCTCCATCTGAAGTGACTGAACTCGGCCTCGGTTGCTGAGGCCTTTGCGAGCCCACGCTGACAGGCGCGGGTGCGCGTCATTCCATTCAGGTGGAACTCATCATAAGTCGTCGATCGTGGACGATTTTACCGTCATGCGCCGCGTGCGTCTGGGCAGCATGCATGACCGAAGTTCAGGCGCAAACGGCGTTGCCGCAAATCGATGTCACGGTAGCAAGTCCTATCGCCCGCCGGGCTCCGGCACCCCCCGCACCGTTTCAGCCTGGTCCGAGCCAACCCGGACCGCCACCGGCGCCCCAAACCCTGGTAGGAACGACCCCGATCGTCACTGATCAGTTCGCCACGATTACGGTCGTGCCGAACGAGGAGCTGCGCCGCAACGGCGGATCGACGCTCGGCGACCTGTTATTTGAAAAGCCCGGTATTACCGGTTCCGGCTTTGCGCCGGGAGCCTCCAGCCGGCCGATCATCCGCGGCCTGGACGTCAACCGCGTCCGAATTCAGGAGGACGGCATCGGCGCCAATGGCGCATCCGATCTCGGCGAAGACCATTTCGTGCCAGTCGATCCGCTCACAAGCGACCAGATCGAAGTCATTCGCGGACCAGCGACACTACGGTTCGGTTCGCAAGCAATCGGCGGTGTCGTAGAAGCGACCAATAACCGTGTGCCGACCTCCATTCCTCAACGTGGCGTCGAGGCGGAGTTTCGCGGCGCCGCGACGACTGTCGACAACGGCATCGATGGCGCCGCCTTGCTCGATGCAGGCGGCGGAAACTTTGCGATGCATGCCGATGCCTTCGGCCGCAAGACACAAGAATTCCGCATCCCCAGCTATCCGTATCTAACGCCACCAAATCCAGCGGATGCTCCCAACGCGACACAGCCAGGCAATTTCAAGGGACGGCAACCAAATTCCGCGATGCAAAGCAACGGCGCGGCCGTCGGCGCCTCCTATATCTTCAACGAAGGCTTCATCGGGCTCGCGATCACCCAAAACGATGCGCTCTATCATATTCCGGGCATCGATGGCGAAGACCACCGTACCCGCATCGATGCCCACCAGACGAAAGTCCTGAGCAAAGGCGAATGGCGTGCGCCCGCCAGCGTCATCGACGCAATCCGTTTCTGGGGCGGCGTGACGGACTACAAGCACCATGAAGTGGGCCTCGCCGACGACACCAATCCGGCGAGTGATGGCGTGCGGCAGATCTTCACCAACAAGGAACAGGAAGGACGAATCGAGACACAGCTCGTTCCGTTCGACCTGCGCTTCGCCTCGCTCACAACAGCCGTCGGCGTCCAAGGCGGACATCAGGAGCTTACAGCACCAAGCCCTGACAACGCCGGTCTTTGGGACCCAAACAGCAACTGGCGAGTCGCCGGCTACATGTTCAACGAATTCAAATTCAGCGAGCGCACCAAGGCGCAAATCGCCGGACGGATCGAGCAAGTTTCGCTGTCCGGATTCGGCCGTAGTTTCGACGCGACGGGCGCCATGACCTCGACGCCAGCCTCGCCGAATTACACGCCCAAAAGCGTCAGCTTCGGCCTGATCCAGAACCTTCCATGGGACCTCGTTGGCAGCGTCACCGCGCAATACATTGAGCGGGCGCCCAAGCCGGCCGAATTGTTTTCCGGCGGCGGACACGATGCGACGGTCACCTTCGACAAGGGAAATCCGAACCTCGGCATCGAAGCGGCACAGTCGGTGGAGTTGGGCTTGCGGCGCGCAACCGGCCCGTTCCGGTTTGAGGCAACCGCCTACTACACACACTTCCACGGGTTCATCTTTCGCCAACTGACCGGCAATACATGCGACGGCGACACCGGTATGTGCGGGCCCGGTGCCGGCGACCTTAAGGAGGCGATCTACTCGCAGGCCGACGCGATATTCCGCGGCGGTGAGTTTCAAAGCCAGTGGGACATTGTTCCGGTCGGAAACGGATTTTTCGGCATTGAAG
Source organism: uncultured Alphaproteobacteria bacterium (assembly GCA_963831275.1). Taxonomy (GTDB): domain Bacteria; phylum Pseudomonadota; class Alphaproteobacteria; order Rhizobiales; family Xanthobacteraceae; genus Pseudolabrys. The sequence goes on from CAWHPN010000011.1 coordinate 276,080, forward strand.
ACCAGTTCGATGTGGTACGCGCCACATTCATCGATGGCAGCAACGTGCCGCGGATTCCGCCGGTGCGTATCGGCGGCGGCGTTTTTTGGCGTAATGACGCGTGGCTCGCGCGCATTCGTCTGATCCACGCCTTTTCCCAGAACGATATCACGCCGGTCGGCGAAACATCGACGCCCGGCTACGACGATCTTCGCGCGGAGGTCAGTTACACCTGGAAGGCGGTCAAACCCAGATCCGACCAGTTAAGCGAAATGACCTTTGGTTTGGTCGGCACCAATCTTCTCAACCAAAATATTCGTAACAGCGTGTCCTACACCAAGGACGAAGTGCTGCTTCCGGGCGCGAGTGTCCGTCTATTTGCGAGGCTCAAGTACTGACATGAGACTATTCCGCTGTCTTCCGACCGCCCTCTCCTGGTTCACCGCCAGTCTGGTTCTCGGCACCTCGCCGTCTGTGGTGAAGGCGCAAGAACAAGCTTCACCGGTGCAAGGCATCGCGGTCCTGCCGCGCGACCTGTCGCCATGGGGCATGTTCATGAATGCCGACGTGGTGGTGAAGGCGGTCATGGTTGGTCTTGTCGTCGCGTCGTTTGTCACATGGACGGTCTGGCTTGCCAAGACAATCGAACTTCTGAATGCGCACTGGCAGGTGCGTTCCGCATTAAACGCGCTGGGTTCAATCCAAGCTCTGCCGAACATCAGACAATCTGACCTGAAAGAACCGATGGCAAGTTTCTGTGCAGCGGCGATTGTGGAAGTGAACTTGTCCGATGGGGCTACGGACAAAGAAGGTCTAAAGGAGCGCATCGCGTCTCGGTTTGAACGGATCGAAGCCGCATTCAGTCGCCGAATTAGCCGTGGTACAGGCGTTCTCGCTACTATTGGAGCTACCGCCCCGTTCGTTGGCCTTTTCGGCACGGTGTGGGGCATCATGAACAGCTTCATCGGGATCTCGAAATCTCACACTACTAATTTGGCGGTGGTTGCGCCGGGAATTGCCGAAGCGCTGCTCGCGACCGCCCTCGGCCTTGCAGCCGCAATTCCAGCCGTCGTTATTTACAATTTGTTTGCGCGGCAGATCACGAACTATCGAGTGGCGCTTGCAGACGTGTCAGCGGAAGTACTCCGGCTCGTGAGCCGTAATCTTGATCGTGGGTCGCCGGTCCGAAAGAGCGCGGCGGAGTCGTCGGGATGAGCGCCATCCCAGCCGATAGATACGATCTTCCTCGGTGGGTTCTGAGCGCCGCTGTTGTGGCAGCTCTCTACGCTTCGCTCTTTATGATGGTTATGAAATGGCACGAGCCAATTCCTGGCGATGAAGGGACGGAAGCCATCATAGTGGATCTCGCGCCATATACGGGATCATCGACCGATAGCAAGAACGACCTCGCGCCGGGGCCAGAGCAGCAGCAATCAAAATCTACGCCAGATGCCCAGCGCCCAAGGCCTGAGGAGCCATTAGAGAAGATCGAGCCGCTACCTCCGGTGCCGGATGCAGATGTTCAACTGCCTCCCGAGCCAAAACTACCCGATAAGCCAATAGAGCAACCAACCCTGCCGACGCCCGAGACAACTTCGCCCCCCCGGCCAAGGCCGTCTGCCGCGCAAGTCGCGTCATGGCACCGCAGGATCGCCCTGCAGGTTGAGCGGCACAAAGGCTATCCAGCGTCCGCACGAGCGCGGCACGAGACAGGCATGGCTGAACTCGCATTTACCCTCGACCGAAATGGAAAAGTTTTGGCGAGCCGGGTGGCGAGGACCTCGGGTTTCGCGGCACTTGATCAGGAAACAATCGACACAGTGCGGCGCGCGCAACCTTTTCCGCCGCCGCCGGCAAACATGCCCGGTGAAACTTTCGATTTCACAGTCCCCATTCGTTTCAACATTCGTTAAATCGAAAGGAGGCGCAACGTGAGAAACTTTGCATTAGCAGTCGCCGCTTTGATCTTCTGCACAATAGCTCCCATTTCTGCCAACGCCAAAACTGATCGTTCAACCTCAAAGTGCGAGCAGAGATGTCACGATTACCACTGCACCGGCGGCGCGAACCTGATGTATTGTCACTGGGCATGCCATGAACAATGTTCTCAATCGGCTCCAAGCAAATAAGCCAGATAGCCATGTACCGAGGCATTGCAGCCATTGTCTTGTCAGCCAGCATAAGCGCGGCATCACCTCCCGCTTCGGCTCGAGTGCCGTTGCCTCCGACTAGCCCGTTGAAGAGCGCTGAACAGGAAAAAGATCAGAACACAAAGCCCGCTAGCGTCCTATTCTCTGAAAAAAAACTCCCCAGTCTCGGGAAGGCAATGTCGATTGGCTATTACCCTCGCGGTTGTCTTCAAGGAGGTGTTGAACTGCCGATCACCGGCCAGACATGGCAGGTGATGCGCGTGTCTCGAAATCGTAATTGGGGTCATCCCGAATTAGTAAACTTTTTGGAACGGTTCGCGCCACTTGCCGCTAAAGCCACTGGCTGGCGTGGCATCTTGATTGGCGATATGGCGCAGCCACGAGGCGGCCCGCTGCCGTTCGGACATAAGAGTCATCAAATCGGACTTGATGTCGACATCTGGTTCATGCCGATGCCTGACCGTGTGTTGAGTCAACAGGAACGCGACAACGTTGTGGCTAGCGACGTAGTTGCCGCCGATGGAAAAGGCGTCAATCCGAAAACCTGGAGCGATGCCGACATTGCGTTCATCCGCACGGCAGCCGAGCAGCCAGAGGTCGAACGGGTTTTGGTCAATGCGGCAATTAAGAGAGAGTTGTGCCGAGTTAAGAGCGAAAGGGACACAACCTGGATGTCCAAGGTGCGGCCGTGGTATGGACATTCAGACCACATTCATGTGCGCTTAAAGTGTCCGGCTGACTCGCCAAATTGTCGTGCCCAGCCTGCCGTGCCGACAGGGGATGGATGCGATAAATCAATCGCCCGTTGGTTCGCCGATTGGATTTTACGGCTGAAAATACCGGAAATTTCCTCCTCGGCCGGCCTGAAGCTTAAGGATTTGCCGCCGGCGTGCGCCGCTGTACTTAATGCGCCCGCGAGGAACACGCAGTCAGAACCTCGCTGAGATTGCGGTGACCAATGTCCGCTTTTGGGTCATTAGCGGAAATTTTGCGATGTGGGTACGACGTCTGCTGAGTGCCAATAGCGGGCATCAAAGGCCGCAATTGCGTCAGGAAAAATATTTTCCATCACTTCGCAGGCGCGGGCATTTTGCCTTTATTCGCAACGCATTTTTTATAATATGTTTGTTCTTCTCGCCCCGTCCCCTTCGCGCTGCCTGCGGCAGGATTTCCGATTTCACGCGGCGGGAACGCCTTGGCGGTTAGTGCCTCGCAATTCCTTGCGATCTTGGCGCTCACAGCGAATGCGCTGTCGGTCATCGGCGCAACAGTTACGCAAACTACCCCAATAAGCCCGGCTTTAAATTTCAGATTGGCGAACATAATATTTGTTCTCCTTTGGAGCCGTTGAACTGAAAAGCTACTGACCCACTATACTCCGCCGAATGACCGTCCGCTTTGGTCATTAGCGGACATTTGCAACGCAAAACGGCATGTCCGCTAAGTGCCAATAACGGACATTCAAGAATTCGACTCTCACCAAAAGAAAAACCCGGGACATTACCCGGGTTTCGTGATCCGTAGCGGGTGTCATCTATGTCTAGTAAGCGGCGAGCCGGTAGTTCAAGCCGAGGCGTACTATGTTGTCGGTAATTTTGCCGGTGATTGTTCCAGAACCACTAGTTATGATCACGCAGCCGCCGCCCGGAACCCCAAAACATTGGGCACCCAAATTCGTGGACGCCGCGATCGAACCCAAGTCCACATACAGGTATTCAGCTTTCCACGACCAGTTGCCAACGAGTGCCGCCTCGACACCGCCGCCAACGGTCCAGCCCAATTTTGTGTCCGAGCTACTCCAAGCAAATGGCGTATTGGCTATGACAATAGTAACAGGTGAAGCAACACCATTCGTCTTCACGCGCCCATAGGCAACTCCACCCGTGGCGTAAGCAAGCCATCGGCCCGAAGCAAAACCGATGCGTCCGCGTGTAGTCCCAAACCAGTCAATCTTTGTCGTATTAGATATGGAAGTGGGGTTCGAACCGCCAGCCAGGGGCACTGCAATGCCGCTTTGAAAAGTAGTGGTTCCCTCCTGGCCAGATGCCTGAAAGTCCGTTTCGATGCCATAGACGATATTTCCAGCCTGCCAATTGTAGCCAAGCTGAAGGCCACCTAATACACCGTTGACGTGATCGGTACGTTGGTCATTCAGCGCCGCTCGGAGGAATGTATTTTGAAAACCGACGAAAGAGTACGTTGGGTCATTCAAACCCCAGCCATACCCAATATTGGCGCCGATATAGAAACCCGTCCAATTGTAAGTCGCGGCGACGGGCGCGACTGGCGCCTTGGTCGGAATGTCCGCCGCAAACGCGCTTGCGGTCGAGCCGACGGAGTAGACGGCAGCAATCAATGCAATCGACAAACACCGCATGGCCAGCCCCCACATTTTGGCTGGAACAGCGTATCAACCACCCCGCCCGCGCGGTAAGTATGGTCTCGGGGGATAACTGCGTATTTCAGGGTGTGTGACAATCTAGTCACATTGGCTAAGGTCACTAGCCACATCATTGAATTCACCGCACACGGGGGCGAACGCAGAAGTTGAACGTCTGCTATGGGTCACAAGCGGACATTTGCAGCGCACAAGCCGATGTCCGCTAAGTGCCAACAGCGGACATGGTGTGTCCTTGAGGGATCAATCGTTCGGTAAGTTTTGGTCCCGCATGATCTGAAAGCGAATGTTCGGGTCAGGGTCCCAGCCGAGATATCTGCGATCCCATGAGTAGATTGCTTTGCCGTCATTCAGGCGTTGCGTTTGGGTCGTATATGCGTCGTGAGTCGTTGCTTTTCTTTTGTGGGCTTTGCTGGCAAGTGCAGGTGTGGCTATCAGGGCCGCAGCACTAATAACCGCTGGAAGCAGTTTCATTTTGCCCGATATCATGTAACACCTCGCGAATTTGGTGACGGTCACTCAAGCGCTGAAGAATTACCGTCTGTTTCACACACAGCGAAGCCTTGAGGACGACCGGCAAAGATTCCAAACCCCCGCACGGACTAATTATTCCGAACAACGCCAGACTTCGCTCCACTTGCCATGCGGGTCAAAGCAACAGCTCAACACCTGGTTATATGTCCGCTTTGGGTTTAGCGGACATGTGCAGTGCAGCAGCTGCTGCCTGCTTTGGGCCAAAAGCGGACATCAAGACGCTTTATTCAATGACCTCATCGGCGCGGGCGAGAAGCGCAGGAGGGACGGTGAGACTGAGCGCCTTTGCTGTCGTTAGATTTATGATGAGTTCGTATTTGTTTGGAGCTTGTACCGGCAGATCGGCGGGCTTCTCGCCCCGTAATATGCGATCGACGTAGCCTGCCGCGCGTCGATATTGATCATCAAAATTCGGCCCATAGGAGATCAATCCGCCGGCAGCGGCAAAAGCTCGTTCAATATATACCGCAGGCAACTTGTAGCGCGCGGCGGTTGCGATGATCAGATTGATGTTGGTTGCCCCTATTCCACTCGCCGCCACGATCAATCCGCCATTTGGCGATTGTGCGAAGCTCGCGATGGCGGCTTCAATCTGATTTGGCTCGCGCAGATCGATCGGGCTGACTTCAATGCCAACGGACGGCGCCACGGCTTGAATGACGGCGAACTGGCCGATCCCGTGCGCAAATCCGGGGTCGCGTAGAACCGCCGCATGCTTTACGCTTGGCGCGATCTCTCTCAATAGCTCCAGCCACTTTCCACACAGATTGTACTCAAACATCACGAAGCCGGTGGCGTTGCCGCCTGGCCGTGACAGACGTTCAACAATCCCAGCGCCGACAGGGTCGGGCACGATGGCAAAGACGATAGGAATGGTGCGAGTGGCTTTCAGCATCACCTCTACGCCTGTGCCGCCACCGGCCAGAATGATGTCCGGAGCAAGTGCGACCAATTCCTCGGCATATTTCCGAATGTCGACGTTTTTACCGCCACTCCAGCGCGCCACGATCTCAACGTTGCGCCCATCCGTCCAACCCAACTGTTCAAACGCTTGCAAAAAAGCCGCGAAGCGGGCCTGAGCGCTGGGCGTGTCTTTTGCTATTGGTTCGAGGACTGCGACACGACGCAGGCGTTCCCGTTGCTGTGCGCGCGCTGCAAACGGCCACGCAGCTGCCGCGCTGCCTACTATCCTAATGAAGTCGCGTCGTCTCATTGCCTCCCCCGAGGCTCAACCGGATCGTAACAGTCTCCACCGGTATCCTGGAAGGCGCAGGCCTCATACGTCCGCTTTGGGTCAAAAGCAGACATGTGCGGCGCACCACGCGATGTCCGCTTTGTGCCAGAAGCGCAATCGTGCACCGCAGTGAAACACATCGCTATTCGACCACCTCGTCGGCGCGTGCAAGGATTGTCTGCGGAACGGTAATGCCAAGCGCCTTAGCGGTTTTGAGGTTGATGACCAACTCGTATTTGGTCGGAGCCTGCACGGGCATGTCGGCTGGTTTTTCGCCCTTGAGAATACGATCGACGTAGCCGGCTGCGTGCCGATATTGGTCGATCAAATCAGGCCCATAAGAGGCGAGTCCACCGGTCGTGGGGAACACGCGATCCCAGTAAACCGCAGGCAGCTTGTGCCGTGCCGCCAGCGCGACAATCAGGGCGCGATGACGAATTCCCGCACCGCTTGCTGACACGATCAGCCCGCCATTCGACCGATGCGCGAAGGCTCCGACGGCGCGCTCGATATCGCCTGCGTCGCGCATATCGAGGGGGCTGACCTCAACCTGGAGCGACGGAGCCATGGCCTGGACGACCGCAAACTGGGTGGTTGCAAACCCTTGGGTGGCATCTCGAAGGACCGCCACGCGCGTCACGCCGGGCGCGATCTCTTTGAGCAGCTCCAGCCATTTGCCGCTCAGGCTGTATTCCATATTGCTAAAACCAGTGGCGTTGCCGCCCGGGCGCGCAAGGCTATCGACGATGCCGGTGCCGACCGGGTCGATGACGTGCACGAACACAATCGGCAGGGCGCGGGTCGCCTGCAGCAATGGCCCTACGGGCGAAGTGCCACCGGACAGGATGACGTCGGGCGCGAGTGCGACCAATTCAGCTGCTTGCCTGCGAAGCTCGGCGGCATTGGTCGTGGCCCACCGGGTTTCGATGCGGACGTTGCGGCCAATGTTCCAGCCCAAGAGCGCTAGCCCCTGCTGGAATGCCCCGATGCGGGCCTGAAATACCGCATCGTCCGCGGCGGCGGGCACCAGTATGCCGACGCGCCGTATTCGATCGACCTGCTGAGCGCGCGCGGCCAGCGGCCACGCAGCCGCTGCGCCGCCAAGAAGAGTAATGAACTCGCGTCGCCTCATTTTTTAGCCCCGAGGCTCAAAACGAGCTAGCGTATCGACTTAAATTAGCTGCTTAAAGGGGTGCAGCATGTCCGCTAAGTGCCAATAGCGGACATCGCCTCACTCGATCACCTCGTCGGCGATGGCGATCACGCCTGACGGAATGGTTAGCCCGAGTGCCTTGGCGGTCTTGAGGTTAATCACTAGCTCGAACTTAGTCGCTCGTGCGACCGGCAGGTCGGCAGGTCTTTCGCCTTTGAGAACCCGTCCGACGTAGACGCCAACCTGGCGATAGGCGTCGATCCTGCTCGATCCATAGCTTATCAGACCGCCAGCAGTGGCGAACTCGCGGCCTTGATAGATTGCAGGTATGCGCTGTCGTGCTGCAAGCTCGGCGAGTTGTTCCGGTCGGCTATTGAAGAGTTCGCCGGTGCCGACGATAAGTGCGTCTGCGTGCAGTTCGGCCAATCTTGCAAATGCTGAACGGATTTCTCCCTCCGCGCTGGCGTTCAAAACATGGATTTGCAAACCAGCAGCACGTGCCGCGTCCTGCATATCCGTTATTTGCGCCTTCGATCTGGGATCCCGTGGGTTTATAAGCAAACCCATTGTCGTGGCTTTGGGTACGAGATCGCGCAACAGCCCCAATCGTTTCGGCACCAGTTCTGAACTTACTTGGCTAATACCGGTGATGTTGCGGTCGGGGCGATTCAAGCTGGCCACGAGGCCAAGCCTGACCGGGTCGCCAGCGGTGTCGAAGATGATCGGGATCGTCGTCTTTGACGCCTCAGCCGCCAGTGCAGCAGTAGTAGTCATCGCGGCAATTACATTAACCGGGCGGCGAACTAGGTCGGAAAGCATCTCGGTTAGTCGATCATATTGACCATTCGCCCACCGGTATTCGATCACGACATTTTGGCCCTCGACGTATCCTGTTTCTTTCAAGCCCTGTTGAAACCCGACCACCAAATGGCGATAGGCATCCGGTGACCCGCTGTTCAAAAACCCGATTACCGGTAGCGTTGATTGCTGCGCCCGCGCCGCCAGCGGCAGAGCCGCCGCAGCTGAACCAGCAAGCGCCTTAATGAACTCGCGTCGTCTCAACAATGCCCCCAACATCTCAGAGCAGCATCGTACCAATTGGCAGTAGCACTCTGAAAGGGGGCCTGCTGATGTCCGCTTTGCCCGTAAAAGCGGACATTCGCAAAAACGCCTCAAGCAATTCGCCCGAGGGTTTCCCGGCCACATACCAAATTGATCAGGCGGCTTGCTCCCACTTCCTGCGGTAGCCAAGCGAACCAGCGCCGAGGCTGGCGCCCTCTAGCGGGCTCTCCAAGCCGCAGAAGCCTCAGCCGTGACGCACCCGGGAATGCTGCGGCCCTGACGATGAACTACAGCCGACACGGGACGGCCAAGCGTTGCCAGGTATTCGGCATAGAGCTTCGCTAGTTCTTTTTCACTGACGTCTTGAATGTCTTTTTGCATGTCTTTTGGGTCCGGTGGCCTTCCAGAACGGCCCGCGTTGACTCAAAGAAGGCCGCTGTGAGTCATGCGGGTAGTTGATTCAGCATGAGAAGGCATAGTTGAGGCAGTAAGTTTAAGCGCCCAAGCCTTTCTTCTCGGCCGCTTCTTTAGCCAACCGGAGAGCCTTCAGTCGCGCGGTCTTCTCTCGAATGATCTTTGCTTGGACTTCGTAGTCCACGCTGAGATTGTGACTTTCCCGTGCAGCCTTCTCCAACCGCGATTGCATTCGCGTATTCTTGCTACTATCAGCCATGGTTCGCCTTTTTTCTGTCAACCAAGGGCTGATCGGAGTCCGCTGCGACCCCTTCGTTATCCGCCGCCTCCTTGTCCAATCGAAGCGCTCTTAACCGTGCAGTTTTTTCGCGAACTGCGCGACCCTCGGTCTCATATTCCAGCATTGCCTTCGTGCCCTCTCGCACTCGCTCGTTTTTCTTGAAGCGGGCATTTGCCTGCTTCTTCAGGGCTTCCTTTGAATTCGTCACAATGTCTCCTTTGCGGCGGGTCTGTTCCGACGCAGCCCGTTTCATTGCGGTGTTGATTGAAGCCACTACCGGCGCAGAAATGCGGTCCCCATGGCGTCGGCGCACTATGCATATATGCACGAAATGATAAGAAAAAAGCCCCGCGCACGTAGGTGGCCGGGCTGCAGCAGCACCGGTGGTCCGATGTCCGCTTTGGGTCACTAGCGGACATTTCGTGAGATCCGAGCCATCTCCGCTTTGCCCCGGAAAGCGGACATTCGGCGGCACTTGTGGGCCGAGCGGTATTGCGCCTTTTTGTGACGGCCAACACAGCGCGCACATCCCACTCACCTAATGTGACCTCAGGGACATCCGCATTTATCGGGTCAGAGGAGATGACAATGAGCAATTACCTGACCAATTCCAGCGGGATCACACGGATAACCGCCTATGTGGCACAACTGCTCGACGGTGCCGTAGACGGGCATATCGAAAAGCTCTCTCAGCAGCTGCGTCCAGATCCCTCCAGCCGATGTCTAAATCGTCCGTGCGAACTGAGCGAACTGATGCGCCAGACCACCACCCATGGATACCGTGGAGGAATTCAATGACCACATCCGAAATTGGCGCTGGCGAATTTCTTCGAAACTACGACGCAAGTGTCCTGCGGGACATATGGTATGCGCATGTGATGGTTGAGAGCGGCGAGCGCGGTCCAACCAAGTCCAACGATCTGACGAATGCGAGGTCTGAGCCATTTGTTAGACTCTATTCGGCAGAACGGTTCCCTTAACCGCACTTCAAACCTTGCGCTGTTCACGGACCGGTGATCATCAATTTTGAATTAGGCGTATCGGCCCAACAGCAATAGGCGCAGGCTCCCGACATCACCGGCCAAGGATTGTCAGGCATCGGTGGCTGAGAGACCAAGCGTGCTCCCGCCTGAGATGGGGGCAGCTATGGGCCAGCCCAAGCTTGAGGAATCCGACCTTCGCCACCATCCGCTTTCTCTTTGTTACGCAAAACTGGCGTGCCCATGTGGCTGGGCAGCACCGAACGCAATGCGAGGCAGCAGCTACGGATAACAGACTGCGCAGTTCAACTTCTCTCTACCCCGGAGGATTATCATGTCCGACAATACATTTTCGTCACACGCACAGCGCACCATTCTTGCTGCTCCTGCGGCTGCAAGCGCCGCTAGAGTGCTCCCCGCACAAACATCAGCAGCGAGCGATCCCAACGCGATCCGCCCCTTCCGCTTCACTGCTTCCAAAGAAGCACTCATCGATCTCCGCAGGCGCATAAACGCAACGAAGTGGCCGGAACGGGAAACGGTCAGGGATGCATCGCAAGGTGTGCAGCTCGCGACGATTCAGAACCTGGCGCGCTATTGGGGCACGGAGTATGACTGGCACAAAATCGAGGAGAAACTGAACGCCCTACCGCAGTTCATCACCGAGATCGATGGGCTCGATATTCACTTCATTCACGTCCGTTCAAAACACGAAAATGCGTTGCCGCTGATCGTCACGCATGGATGGCCCGGCTCGATCACCGAACAGATAAAGATCATCGATCCGCTGACCAACCCCACCGCACACGGCGGAAATGCGTCCGATGCGTTCCACCTGGTGATCCCTTCAATGCCGGGCTACGGATTTTCGGGCAAGCCAGCCACGACCGGCTGGGACCCTGACCATATCGCGCGTGCCTGGGTCGCACTGATGAAGCGCCTTGGGTACACGAAATTCGTGGCGCAAGGCGGCGATTGGGGTGCTGTCGTCACCGATCTAATGGGTGTGCAGGCGGCTCCGGAATTGCTCGGCATTCACACCAACATGCCTGGCGTCTTTCCAGCCGAAATTGACCAGGCCGCTTTTTCGGGGGCGCCGGCGCCATCGGGTCTTTCAGCCGATGAGAAGGTCGCTTACGAGCGGTTGCAGTTCGTATATCAAAAAGGAATCGCCTACGGGTTCCAGATGGGTTTGCGACCGCAGACACTATACGGAATCGCAGACTTACCGATCGGCCTGGCGGCCTATTTTCTTGATCATGACGCGCGTAGCTACGAGCTGATCTCACGTGTCTTCGCGGGAGAACCCGAAGGCCTCACGCGCGACGACATCCTCGATAACATCACGCTCACCTGGTTGACGAACACGGCGATTTCTGGGGGGCGTCTCTATTGGGAGTATTGGGGCAAAGGGTATTTCAATGCCAAAGGCGTCTCCATCCCGGTTGCCGTGAGCGTCTTCCCTGACGAACTCTATCCAGCCCCGCGGAGTTGGGCAGAGCGGGCGTATCCCAAACTCATCTACTACAACAAGCTCGACAGGGGTGGTCACTTTGCGGCGTGGGAGCAGCCGAAACTCCTTTCAGAAGAGGTTCGCGCGGGCTTCAAATCACTTCGTAGCTCGAGCTGACTACTTTGGCGCGCGCAAAACGCGCGCCAATTTCGCCGCAAGCGCGGCAAGCGCGGAATGTCCGCTTTGGTTCAGAAGCGGACATGTGCAGCGCGCTATGAGATGTTGGCAAGCGTCAGAAGCGCTAAATGCTGAATTTGGCGGGTTTTACAGGAGCACTCTATCAAAATAACGCATCGCGATGAGTCACCGCGATGCCACGTTGATGGTGCTCATCACCCAGATCACCACGGCCGCAACCAGGCCTGCACTGGCGAACACTCCCGACACTACGGCCGCGGTAAACAGAACTACCCCTAGCGCATACGCGATCCTATCGAGCGCCCACCGTATCACTTGGACGAAGCGGCCGAACACACAATAGAATGCATATAGAAGGACCAGGAGCACTAGAACAAGCGCCACAATGTTCAGGATCGGAGCGCCGCCCAAGTGCGTACCAAGGAGCCGCGAAACCTGGCTGATGCCCCAGAGGGTTCCGAACACAAACACGTCGATGAGCCAGCCAAACCCCTGTTTAAGCCATACACCAAACTCCCTGACCAGATGCTCCATGCACAAGTCCTCTCGTGTGTACTGCCCAGCCATCAACGCTCAGGCAATGAGATGGGTTTCAAGCGGCTGGACGGCTGCTTCGGCAGACTGACCATCTGCCAGGCGTGCTGCTCTGGATATCAACTCGCGGTGAAAGGCTGCGAACCGGGGAGTAACATGTCCGCTTTGTGCCAAAAGCGGACCCAAATCGTTACGCGCCGAAGAACGCGCGCGGTCTGACCGCCGTTTCACGAGGATTGTGCTCAGGAAACAAAATGCCCGCCCTCCATCGGATAGGTCGCCATGGCACCGGCGGTTCAAGAATCTGTTGCTTTAAGGCAGCACTCCGGCGCCAAAGGCTAAGGTATCGCGCAATTTTATCCAATGTTGCGGTGCGGTCATATGACGGCGCACTGCGATCGTATATGGCTCTGGTTGGTGGGGGGTGAGATCTCTTTCCCGACACTGATGGTACCCGGCACACTTGAACTGAACATGACGCAGCGGACGTAACGAAATGTATCACCTGCTTTTATCATTTGTGTCAGCCGTATCGCAGCTTTGGAAAGCGACCGCCTACCATCCTGAGCAGCACTACATGCGCGGTCCGGGTCCAAAGTGGCGTGAGAAACACTAAACGCGGCTCGTCACAAGTACGCTGCCAGAACTGATCTGCGCGCGCGTGCAATCGCGGTGTTGATTCGATTTGGCCAAATCGAACTATGCCGCTGCGTCTCGATCAGAATAGCCAAGAGGTATAAGTCACAAAGCTTGTCCAACTTTCACTGTCGGGGATCAGCTCGGCTTAACCATTTCCCCAAATCGCAGCCTCACCTCGAAACCGAAGTTTGCTTGCTCACGTTCTTTCGTTCGGCTGGAAAGGGATGGAGGACGGTGAGTGACGACTATACTGTTTACGATATACATGGTCGCGGTTGCGTTGGCCTGTTGTCACTTTGAGCGACGTGGCTAGTTCGGCTCGTGGGCAATTACGTCATGTCCTGGCTGTGTCCGCTTTACCCCAATAGCGGACATTCCTGAGGATTGCTCAAATTAGAAACCCGCCCCGCCTAATGGTCCAAACGAGAGGTAGCCTGAGCGCCTCTCTCGCCCGGTACAGGGACGATGGAAAGCACGGTCTGTAAGCGAGCGCGAGCGGCTCGATTGCGTATCTCAAGCCCGCTGCGACATGCAACCTGGTTGCAGTCGTATTGAGGCTGACGCATGAGCTCGGCAACTTCGAGACCAGTTGCAGGCGCCATTCTCTTGGCGTGCTCTAAATTCTTCGCCAGTCGCTCCATCCGAACGGTAGCTTCCAAAACGCGCCGTTGATTGTTTGCGCGGTTGTCGGTCATGCTCGCTCCTATGAGCGCGGCAATCGTCAACCCACTAATTGCCATACCCATTGCGACATGAAATTCTTCGCGCATGAGAGCGACCACTCGGACTGCGTGCCAGCAAGTTGAAACAGGCTACGATGCCAGTGCCCGCCGTTAGGCTTTGATCCGTCGCAGGTATAGCTTTTCTCTATAGTGTCGGCAGGGCCGCGCTCATAGCCGCGGCGTGGACGCGGTAACAATCGGACTTTTTGTGATGGAGAGCACAGCGGCTTGAACCTCGGCGCCTATGGTAACGACCAAAGAAAAAACCAAAGCCATAACAGGAGATCACCATGTTCGGATTAGAAATGATCGGCCTGGTTGTTCTGGCGCTGCTTTTCACCGCGACGCAGTTCTTCTGGCTACTCGACCGCCAAGGCTTGACCGGACAACCCGATTCAAAATAACTGGCGCGCCATGGGCGTCCTGCTCATCAAGTGTCCAACGACCGGGCACGAATTCTCGACCGGCATCCATGTGGATGCCGATACGCTGTCACGCGTTCCGCAGGAGCTGACCCATACCCCCTGCCCTCACTGCCGCTCAGAACATTCCTGGTTCCCGCGGCAGGCAAAACTGGTCGATGCGATCCCGCCAAGCGACTGGATCGAAAACCAGAACAATCCGTAATTTGAAGAAGCGATGTCAGGCCCTCAGGGCAGCGGCAATTCTGCCGGGAAATTCTTCATCGGGTCCGGCTGAGCGAAGTGAATACCGAAAAAAGATTTATGTGCCGCTGCCGGCGCAGTCCCCGCGCCCATCTTGCCAGGGCCAACGATTGCCTTGAAGGCGACGACGCTCAAGAGCGCGGCAAGAGTGATTGCTGCCAATCTATGCATTACAGCCTCGGGCCAATACCTAAAAAAATGTTGGCGAGGTCTGTTACAATATGGAAGTTACCACTTGCTTAAAGGCTTGCAGTTGAGGGGCATCCGATCGATTCCCAAGTTTTCAGGCGTGCGACGCGTGGCAATGTACGTCGATTAAATCTGCCGGCTTTAGCCGGAAAACGATGGACGACCATGGCGGGTTTTCGCTACGCAGTGGACCTCATATGACGCCGCTCACCAGTCCGCTCACCACCGATCTGTACGAACTCAACATGGTCCAGGCCTATCTGGACCGTGGCGAGGACAAGCAAGCCGTATTCGAATTCTTCGTGCGGCGGCTGCCGGAACGGCGCGGCTTTCTCCTGGCAGCCGGGCTGGACGATGCCCTCGCCTATCTTGAGGCGCTGCGCTTTTCTCCCGCGGAGATCGACTGGCTCACAAGCACCGGCCGGTTTCGCGACAACCTCCTCGACTACCTCGCCGGCTTTCGCTTCACTGGCGATGTCCATGCGATCCCTGAAGGCACGGTCTGTTTTCCGAACGAGCCGCTGATCCGGATCACCGCGCCGCTGCCGATGGCGCAGCTGGTCGAGACACGGTTGATCAACATCCTGCATTTCCAGACGATGATTGCGTCGAAAGCCGCGCGCATGGTGCTCGCGGCGCCCGGAAAAATCCTCTCGGATTTCGGGCTGCGTACGGCGCATGGCGCCGAAGCAGGGCTGTTCTCGGCGCGCGCGAGTTACATCGCGGGATTTTCGAGCGCGGCCAACGTGCTCGCCGGCGAGCGCTACGGGATTCCCGTGGTCGGCACCATGGCGCACTCTTTCGTGCAGGTGCACGACAATGAGCTGGCAGCGTTTGAGAATTTTGCACGCGCACGTCCGGACGGCGTCGTTCTGCTGATCGATACCTACGACACCGAGGCCGGCGCGCGCAAAGTCGTGCAGCTGGCGCCGAAGCTCAAAGCGGACGGCATCGCGATCCGTGGCGTGCGCATTGACAGCGGCAACCTCGCAACAATGGCGAAAAAAGTCCGCGTCATTCTCGATGCGGGCGGCCTCAAGGACGTCATCATTCTGGTGAGTGGCGGCGTCAACGAAGACGTGCTGCAGACAATGATCGCGGACAAGGTGCCGATCGATGGCTATGGCATCGGGGTCAACCTCGATGCCTCGATCGACGCGCCGTCGCTCGATTGCGCCTACAAGCTCCAGGAATATGCGGGCACGTCGCGGCGCAAGCTTTCGGAGGGCAAGGTCACCTGGCCGGGACGCAAACAGGTCTGGCGCACCTACGGCGGCGACAAGCGCATGCGGGAAGACGTGCTGTCTCTGGAAAGTGACAACCAGCAAGGCGAAACGCTGATCGCAATGGCGATGCGTGCCGGACAGCGCGTAGCGCCCGCGCCGACGCTGGCGCAGGTCAGAGAACGGGCCGTGCGTGAACTTGCGGCATTGCCGGAGCCGCTTCGCCAGCTCAAAGCCGGCACCGAATATCCCGTGACGATTTCAGAGAAACTGTCCGCGCTGGTGGCCCAGATGGACAAAAAGGCGCGCGGCTGATCTGGCGTTCGTGTCCCGGGCGCGGCGCAGCGTGTAGCCATCAGCGCGTCTTCGATGCGCTATGGCGCTACCGCGTCCCTGCCCTGTTCCAGCCGCGGGCGCCTTCGCCATACATCTCGTGGCCGGTATCGGTAACGACAACCGTATCCTCGAGCTTGATGAAGCCGCGCGCCGGATGCATAAGCGTGGTCTCGACCGACACCACCATTCCGGCTTCCAGAGGCTCCTTGGCGTATTCGCTGGGATAGGGCACCGGACCGCGGTCGGTCAGGCGCGGCGCCTCGTGGCTCACCATGCCCATTCCGTGCGCCAGAAATTCCAGATGATTGTGGTGTTTGGATTTCTGCACCAAAGGCGCCGCGGCCGCATAGATATCGCCCCCGATGACGCCGGCGCGGATCGGCTTCATCGCCGCACGCTGGATGCCTTCAATTTCGGCAAGCAGGTCTTCGAGTTCGGCGTCCGGCTCGCCTTGGATCGCCATGCGGCAAAGGTCACCGATGTAACCTTTGTAATTGCCGCCGGAATCGATCGACATGATGCCGTTTTTCTCCCACTTCTGATCGGAGGGTGCACGGTTCATGCTGGTGCCGCAGGTGATCAGACAATACTCGAAGGTCAAACCGCGATTGGTTTCCTCGCGCCGCAACGCCTCGACCACCTCGGCCTTGGTGACGCCGGGTTTTGCCGATGCGATCACCGCCCGCATGGACTCGATCACCGCTTCGGAAGCGTATTTCAGTAACTTCAGTTCCTCCGGGCTTTTCTTCACGCGCTGGCGCTCGAGTACATACAGCGCATCGACCCACTCGGCGTCAGGAAACGCGCTGCGCAAGACTTCCGATGCATCATAAGGGAGGAAGCCGAATTCGGTGGCGATGCGTTTTGGCTTGATGCCGGCCTTGCGGATATGGTCGACCGCCTTCTGCATGGCGTCGACGGAGCCCCAGGTGTTGGTCTGCGTCTCCGGCGTCCACATCGGATTGACCTCGCGCTGGAATTTTTCCAGGCGATGACCGATATAGGCAGCCTTTTGCGGCGCCCCCTTCGGATACACCAGCACCGGCAAATAGCGGGTGATTCCGGTCGCATCCATGTAGTCGAAGAAATCCGCGCGATGACCGCCAAGCAGATATTGCACATTGTGCTTCGAGGTCGCGAGCACGACGTCGATGCCGGCTTCATCCATCAACCGGTCGAGCCGCTGATGGTCGAACGGGATCGCAAGGCCGCTTGCACGTTGCGCGTTGACATTCATGGTTCGGCTTCCTTCCGGTTATTCTGGTGCAAGCCTAGGACCAGAGTTCCTTGCTCGCAAGCCGGGCGCCCTGGCTGAGCGCCTCCAGTTTTGCCCACATCACCGAGGGATGCACGCGCCGATAGAACGGCCCTTGAGCAAAACCGCAGTCAGTCCCGGCGATCACCTTCTCGCGTCCGATGACCTTCGCAAGGCGCACAATGCGCTCGGCCACCAGTTCCGGATGCTCAACCACATTGGTGGCGTGGCTGATGACGCCGGGAATGAGGACTTGTCCCGGTCCCAGTTTCGCGCTCTTCCAGACCTGCCATTCATGTTCGTGGCGCGGATTGGCGCCTTCGATCACATAGGCGCCGACCTTCACTTTGAGAATCAGGTCGACGATGTCCTTGAGCGGCACGTCGCTCGTGTGCGGGCCCGGCCAACTGCCCCAACACACATGATAGCGGATGCGCTCGGCGGGCAGACCTTCGATGGCGTGATTGAGGATATCGACCTGGCTCGCGAGCCAGCGCTTGTAGTCCGGGAAACTTGCGGGCGGCACCATGCGATCGAAGGTCACGGCGCTGCGTGCGTCGTCGAGCTGCAGCAGAAAACCGCTGTCGACGATCATCCGGTATTCGGTGCGCATGGCATCCGCAATCGCGGCCTGGAGCTCGTCGTCGCTCTTGTAATATTCGTTCTTGCGATCGGGGATCACGCTTGCGGGCGCCGCAACCGGGAGAAATGCCTCTTCGACCTTGACGCCCTTGATCGCCGCCTTGAAGTTGTCGATGTCGCGCTGGAGCTCGGCCTGCCCGGTGTACTTGATTGCGCCAACGCAAATGGCTTCCGTGGTTGTCGCAACGGCCTCCTTGGCGTCGAGCTCTGCGTAGAATTCCGAAAATTTCGTCCGGTCGGCGCCGCGTTTGAACGGGTTGGCCGCCTCCTGTTTGATCGGCCGGCGCTCGAACCCGGAAAGCCGCTCGAGCGCATATTGCGCCCAGCTGATTGATTTTCCGAACTCGCCGTCGCTGACCACATCGATCCCGGCCTGCGCCTGTTCGCGCACGACCTCCGCGACAGAATCGGTCAGGCACGTCTGATAGGCCTTTTCATCGTAGGCTTTCCCGCCTTGTCTGGCGCGCAGGAACTCCTGCAACGCCTGCGGGCGGATTAGGCTGCCAACATGGGTGGTGAGAATGCGCGTGCTGCTGCGTTTCATGCGCGCTCTATGCCCGCGCCGCGAACGGAAGGCAATGTATGGGCGATAGCCCATGTTATCCTCCGTCATGGCCGGGCTTATCCTGGCCGTGACGAAAGGGCTAGGCCTTCACCACACCGATAAACTGTTCGAGCTTGGCCGGATCATTGCGAAGCGTTTCGCTTGGCCCGTCATAGACGATGCGGCCACGATCCATCACCACGGCACGCGGCGAGATTTCGAGGGCAAGGCGCGAATTTTGTTCGACCAGGATGGTCGCCAGGCCGCCCGCCTGGGTCAGGCGTTTCAGCGCACGCGCCAATTCCTCGACGATCACCGGCGCCAGACCTTCCGACGGCTCATCCATCAACAACACGGTTGGATTTCCGATCAGCGCGCGGCCGATCGCAAGCATCTGCTGTTCGCCACCGGAGAGCTGATTACCGCGATTGTCGGCGCGCTCTCCAAGGCGCGGAAACAGCTCGAACACCGTCTCGATGGTCCAGGGCCCCGACCGCGCGGCCACTTCCAGATTTTCGCGCAACGTCAGCGAGGGAAAAATCTCGCGCTCCTGCGGGACGTAACCGAGCCCGGCGTGCACGCGCCGATAAGTTGCGCGCGCCGACAGATCGTTGCCGTGCAGCGATACGTGGCCGCCATGCAGCGTCGTGTGACCCATGATCGTCGCGAGCAACGTCGTCTTGCCCACGCCATTGCGGCCGATGATCGACACGGTTTCATTCGGGCCTATGGCAAGGCGGATGTCTTCCAGAACCACGGTCTCGCCATAGCCGGCGCGGACGTTATCGAGGTCAAGCGCGCGTTCAACCGAAGTTTTCTCAACCATGGCGGCCTCCACGGTGGCCTTCCTGACCGAGGTAGACGGCCCTCACCTGCTCGTTGTTCATGATTTCGTTTGGCGTGCCTTGCGTGAACACCGCACCCTGCACCAGGACGGTGATCTCCTTGGCGAAGCGAAATACAACGTCCATATCGTGTTCGATGATCAGCACGGCAATGTCAGGATCGAGCGCCGCGACCACATCAAGAATGAGATGGCTTTCCGACGACGGCACACCGGCCGCCGGTTCGTCGAGCAGAAGAACGCGCGGCTTTTGCGCGAGCGCAATGGCGATCTCCACCAGCCGCTGACGGCCATAGGGTAGCTCGCGAACCAGCTTGAGCGCATCGTCGGTCAGCCGCAGGGCGTCGAGATGCTCGAGCCCCTCGTCGATCACCGAGCGCTTGGCGCCGGCGGAACGCCACAGATTGTTGCACTCGCCATCGCGCTCGCCGATGGTCATGCAGAGATTTTCAAGCACCGTGAGGCCGCGAAAAAGCTGATTGATCTGGAACGTGCGCGCCAGCCCGCGCCGCGCGCGGTCGGCCTGGCTCGACCCGGTGATATCCTCCCCGTTGAGCAGCACGCGGCCCGATTGCGGCTTGAGCACGCCGGTGATCAGGTTGACCAAAGTTGTCTTGCCGGCCCCGTTGGGACCGATGAGTGCGCGGCGCGCGCCGCGCTCAAGCGTCAGGCTGACGTCGCGCGTAACCGGCAGCGCTCCGAACGCGCGGTTGAGGCCCTCGACCTGCAGGGCGGCGGTCACGGCCGTTTCCTCCTGGTGAGGTATTCGCCCCAGCTCTCAAACAGGCCGAGCACCCCGCGCCGCGCAAACAGCACCGCCAGCACCAGCATAAGACCGATACCGAATTGCCAGAAGGTTGGGCTCAATTTGGAGAAATAGTCTTCCAGCACCATGTAGACGGTGGCGCCGACGAAGGCTCCGTAAAGCCGTCCCGTTCCGCCGAGGATCAGCATCACCATGACCTTCGCGGAATTGTCGAAATCGAACACCGTCAGCGTGACGTAGGCATTGGTCTGCGTGAACAGCGCGCCGGCAACGCCGGCAATCGCGGCGGCAATGGTGTAGACCGTCACCAGCCGCCAATGCACCGGCGAGCCGATCGCATGCATGCGCCGGACGTTTTCGCGAATGCCGGTCAGCGCCTGCCCGAACGGGGAATAAACGATCCTGCGGACGAAATAGAAGACGACCGCCAAGGTCACGAGCGCATACAGATAATAAGTGTGCCCGTAGAGATCGTAATCGAAAACTCCCAGCAATGGCTTGAAAGCGAGCCCAGGCAATCCGTCATAGCCGCCGGAAATGTCGGAGCGCAGATTGCCGGTCTCCTGCAACATGATGGCGGTTGCAAGCGTCAGCATCAGCAGCGTGAGCCCGCGATAGCGCAGCAGGAACCAACCGGTGATAAAGCCGACGATCCCCGCTGCGATTGCGGCCGCGAACAGCCCGCTGATCGGTTCGGTCCACTGCAGGCGCGCAGCGGCAAGGCCGACGGTATAGGCGCCAACGCCAAAGAAGGCGGCATGACCGAGCGTGACGATACCCGCATAGCCGAGGATCAGGTCGAGCGAGAGCGCGAACATCACCATGACCAGCACCTGGCTGCCGAAGGTCATGCGGTCCGGAAACACGAAAAAGACCGCAATCGCGATCAGCCAAGGCAGCAGTTCGGTGAGACGAAAACGGTGGCGCCTGAGCAGATAATCCGCAGCACGTTCGCGCGTGCGGGCGCGCTCGCTTGCGTCCATGGTTTCACTCACGGCCATAGAACCCCGCAGGCTTGACCAGGAGAACCGCAACGGTCACGGCGTAGATGAAAAAACCGCCGGCGTCGGCGAGCAGATATTTCCCGGCCGTGTCGAAAATTCCGAGCACCAACGCCGCCAGCAATGTGCCCTTCAGGCTGCCCAAGCCGCCGACCGCCACCACAATCAGGAACAGGACCAGATAAAGCACGGCAAAACTCGGAGAGAGGCCGAACAATTGAATGGCAAGTCCGCCACCGAGCGCCGCAAGCCCCGATCCCACCGCGAAGGTGAGCGTGAACAGCCGGTCGACATTGATCCCGACCAATTCCGCCATGCGCCGGTTATCGACCGCCGCGCGGATCTTGGCGCCGACATTGGTTCGCTCAAACGCGTACCACAGGACCGCAATAAGCGCGGCGCCAAGCAGGATCAGGAAGGCGCGGTAACTCGGAAAATAACGGAAGCCCAGATTGACGTCGCCCTGCAGCCAGTCCGGCAGCGGCACCGATTTCGGAATCGGCCCGTAAAAATAAGTTGCCGTGGCGATCGCCATGAACGCCAAACCGATCGTGAGCAGCACCTGTTCCAGATCGGTCGATTTATAGAGCCGGCGATACAGCACGCGCTCGAATACGACGCTGACCGCGCCAACCACCAGCGCTGCGATGACCAGCGAAGGAACAAAGCCAATACCGAGCGTGCGGGTGAGCGTGACGACGACATAGCCGCCGGCCATCGCGAAGGCGCCGTGCGCCAGATTCACAAAGCCCATCAGCCCCATCGTGACCGAAAGGCCGACGGAGGTGATGAACAGGAACATGGCGTAGGCCAGGCCGTCGAACAGAATACTGACGGCCACAATCGCAAAATGCGGCACGAGCCCCACCCCGTGTTGAAGAAAACGCCGCCGCGGCTTTTATGCGCGGCGGCGCCGTTTGGTGTCAATTCAATGCGAGCTCAGGAGCCGCAGCGGCCGATCTTCTCGACCTTGCACTCATCCTTCACCGCCTTGGTGGTACCGAGCACCTTCTCGCCGAGCTTGCCGTCGGGCTTGCGATAGACCTCCATCGCATGCTCGTCCTGCACGATGTCGCGGGTGTCGGGATCGATCATCACGCGGCCGCGCGGGCCGTCAGCCGACCAGCCTTTCATCGCGTCGATGACCTTGGCGCCATCCGACAGGTTACCGTTAAGCTTTTTGATGGTGTCGAAGATGGCGTGCATGGTGTCCCAGCCTGCCGCCGACATGAAGTCGGGATAGGAGTCCTTGCCGTAGGCTTTATGCCATTCTTCGTTGAAGGTCTTGTTCTGCGCATTGTTGAGATCGACCGCGTAGTTTCCCATCACGATGGTGCCGATGGCGGCATCACCCATGTCCTGCAGCTTGTTGTCCGGGATGAGGTCCATCGGTCCGATCAGCTTGACGCCGGCCTTGCGCATGCCCAGCTCGCCGTAGGCTTTCATCACGCCAGTCGCATGCGCGCCGGAGGGAATGAACACATACATACAGTCGGGCTTGGCATCCTTGATCTTCTGAAAGAACGGCGTGAAGTCCGGCACCTGCACCGGCGAACCCATCGGAATCGAGTCGGTGATCTTGCCGCCGGCCTTCTCGAAGCCGGTCTTGAAGGCTTCCGTTGAGTCCTTGCCGGGCGGGAAGTCGGTGTAAGCAAGCGCCGCAGTCTTGCAGCCGATGCTTTTAGCGGCATAGGCGCCCATCGGAAACCCGTGATGCCACATGCTGAACGACAGCCGCGTGATATAGGGCGACAAATTGGTGATCCAGGCCGTGCCGGCATTGGCAATCACCATCGGGACCTTGGCCTGAGTGATCACAGGCGCAAGCGCGATCGCCGAAGGTGAAAATACGAAACCTGTCACCAGCTGCACCTTGTCATTGGTGATGAGCTCGGTGGTGACGGTCTTGGCCACGGCGCCGGTCGGCGGGCCCTCGTCCCGCTTAATGATCTGAACCGTGTGCGGCGCGATATCCTTCGCGTGCAGCTTGACGTACAGATCAAACGCCTTGTCGATCTGATGACCGAGGTCGGCATTGGCCCCGCTGAACGGAAGCACGACGCCGATTTTCACGGATTCAGCCTGGGCGGCTCCGCCCACTGCGAAGGCCAGGGCCACGGCCCCGAGCCAGCCAATCATGCGCATCTTATCCTCCCTACGTCCTTGAATTAGTTTGGAATCCCACTAATTCGTGAGCCGGCGTTGCGGCCCACTCGACCTAAACTGGCCTAATTCGAAGCCATTGGTCAATCGGAAGAAGCGACGCACCGGGTCGCGGTGCCGCACAGACCATGGGGGGACGTTATCTGGCGCGCTTAGGCAGCGCCTTTGATGGTGACCGCGTCGGCCGGGACCGTGGAATGCGATGCCTGGTCCCTGCGCTCGAGCATCACGTCAAGCGAAGCCACCTCGACACGATTGCGGCCTCGCTCCTTGGCGTAATAGAGGGCGTGGTCGGCCTGGCCTAGCAGCTCGGACACATCGAGCGTGCGGTCCTGGCAGTGAACCAACCCGATGCTCACCGTTGCGCAGATCGGATGACCATCCACCTCGCGAGCGAATTGCGCAAAAGTGACGCGGATGCGCTCCGCTACCTCGAGCGCTTTCTCGCGGCTGGTCTCGGTCAGCATGGCGGCAAATTCCTCGCCGCCTAGACGGCCGAAGAGATCCGACCCGCGCATTGATTTGCGCGCGGCATCGGCAAATATCGCAAGCACGCGATCGCCGACCGCATGACCAAACCGGTCGTTGATCGATTTGAAGTGATCGAGGTCAATCGCCAGAACGGCGACCGGTCGCGGATGGGCCGTGTGACGTTTGGCAATCAGCGTTGCATCCTGCAAAAATGCGCGCCGATTTGAAATGCCGGTGAGCGGGTCGACCATGGCCGCCGTACGATGGCGAAGTTCGGTACGTTCCTTTGCCATCGCGAGCAGAATGAATGCACCCGAAATGGTGAATAACAGCGACTCGAAGCTCAATACCGTCATCCATACGCTGCCGAACACACTGTCGTTCGCCGAACCGGGCAGCAATGCCACCAGCGGCGTGCGCAGCAAGAACAGTGCACCCTGCGCGAACAGCATAACGATGGCGGGCCAGCGCGAGACCAACGGTTCGTCGCGGCCGCGCCAGAATTCGTAAGCCGTGAGCCACGTGTAGCCGGAGATAATTGCCGACGCGATCAACGACCGGAGATTGATGTCGTCGACCAGCAGCGGAAGACGGCAGATCAGCAGCCACAGCACGGCGCCGGTCACCAGATAGACCGGCTCGACCGGTCGTCCATCGAAAACCCGGGCGCCCGTCCAGGTCACCGCGAATGCGGTGAACAGCAGCGCATTGGCAAGATCGATGCTGACGAGATCGGGGACCTCGCCATACATGCCGAACAGGCCGATCGAAGAAAGCCGGACAAGGTGAGCAAAGCCCCACCAGCAGACGCCGCGGAGCGCCATGTTCTGCGCCCATACGAAAAGCAGCAGCAGGCCAAGGATGGCCTCGACGTAGATGGTCACTAAAAAGAGCGTGTGGACGTCGAGGGTCATCGCGTGTTTAGCCGGCCGGGTCCGGGGTCCTAATCGATTCTCAGCCCCGACCGCCACGAATAGGGCCACGGCCGGAAAAAAGTCGTGAACGTGTTTATTCCCGCCGGTCCTAATGCGCCGTTATAGTTTCGGAGTTGTTTCCGAAACCCTCTCAATCGGCGCTATCGCGGTGCTTTGAGCCGTCTTGTGGGGCCATTGGGCCTCCACTAGGGTCAAAGACCCCCACCAGTCCCGGACCCGGGCATGCAAATCCGCAACGGCATTATCGAAGCCATCGGCCATACCCCTCTTATCAAGCTCAGGCGCGCCTCGGAGGCGACGGGGTGCACCATTCTCGGCAAAGCCGAATTCATGAACCCGGGCGGCTCGGTGAAGGATCGCGCCGGCCGGCAGATGATCCTCGAGGCCGAAAAGCGTGGCGAATTACGCCCGGGCGGCCTCGTGGTCGAGGCCACCGCAGGAAACACCGGTATCGGTCTCGCGCTGGTCGCCAATGCGCGTGGCTACCGCACACTGATCGTCATCCCCGAGACGCAAAGCCAGGAAAAAAAAGACATGCTGCGGCTGTGCGGGGCCGAGCTGGTGGAAGTGCCCGCGCTGCCCTACTCCAATCCGAACAACTACCAGCACGTCGGTCGACGTCTCGCCGAGCAGCTGAAAAAAACGGAGAAGAACGGCGTCATTTTCGCCGACCAGTGGAACAACCTCGACAACCGCAAGGCCCATTACGTCTCGACCGGTCCGGAAATCTGGGACGACTGCGACGGACACGTGGACGGCTTCATCTGCGCGATCGGAACTGGCGGCACGATTGCGGGCGTCTCCACCTTTCTGCGCGAGAAAAGCAAATCCGTTACGATCGGCGTGGCCGACCCACGCGGCGCCGCGATGTATCATCTGTTCAAGGACGGCCAGGCGAAGGCAACCGAAGGCGGCTCCATCACCGAAGGCATCGGATTGGGCCGCGTGACGCCGATCATCGACGACATCAAGGTCGACAAGGCCTATCTCATCCCTGACGAAGAAGCCTTGCCGCTCATCTTCGATCTGCTCGAGCACGAGGGGCTGTGTCTCGGCGGTTCCTCGGGGATCAACGTCGCCGGCGCGATCCGGTTGGCAAAGGACCTCGGTCCGGGCAAGACGATCGTGACGATCCTTGCCGATTACGGCACCCGATATCAGTCCAAGTTGTTCGATGCGCAATTCCTGCGCTCGAAAAAATTGCCTGTCCCCGACTGGCTTGAGCGCAAGTCAGACATCAAGCCGCCGTTCGAAAAGACCTGACGATGGCGACGGAATGTCTGTTCCGCGACAACTCGTACCTCAAGACCTGCGAGGGGCGCGTGGTCGCACTCACCGGGCAAGGCGGCATTGTACTCGACCGTACGGTTTTCTACGCGACATCGGGAGGACAGCCGGGCGACAGCGGTACGCTGACAACGGGGGATGGCCTGCGCGTTCCGATCGAAACGGCCGTCTATATCGACGCCGCCAAGAGCGAGATTGCCCATGTTCCAGCGGCCGCCGCGCCAGCGCTCAAGGTTGGCGATGCCGTCACCGCATCGATCGACTGGGACAAGCGCTATGCACGCATGCGCATGCATACGGCGCTGCATCTGCTGTCGGCGGCGCTCCCCTACGCGGTGACTGGTGGCTCCGTCGGCGACGGCGAGAGCCGCCTCGATTTCGACATCCCCGAAGCGGGCCTCGACAAGGATGCGATCACTGTAAAGGTCACGGAGATGATTGCCTCCAATGCGTCGGTCAGCAGCCGATGGATCACCGATGCCGAACTCGATGCCAATCCGAGCCTGGTCAAAACCATGTCAGTCAAACCGCCGATGGGCACCGGCCATGTGCGGCTGATTGAAATTACAGGACTTGACCTGCAGCCCTGCGGCGGCACGCATGTGCGGGAGACGGGCGAAATCGGCGCCGTTCGGGTTACGCAAATCGAGAAGAAGGGCAAGCAAAACCGCCGCGTCCGGCTCGTCCTCGCCTAGTTGCCGCCAAGGAACGATTGGGCAATGGTGCGCATTGACATCAATTGATCGGACGTATCCATGACCACAAGTCGCTCCAGCCGTTGGATTAAATCGACCGAATGGCTTGCCGGCCAGCTCGGCAAGGCAGACGTCGTCATCGTCGACGGCTCTTATTATCTGCCGACACAGAAGCGGGACGCGAAGGCGGAATACCTCGCCGCGCATATTCCGGGCGCCGTATTTTTCGATATCGAGAAGATTGCGGACAATTCCACCGACCTGCCGCACATGCTGCCTGGACCGGATCAATTCGGCCAGGCGGCCGGCGCACTCGGCATTTCGGAAAACGACACCATCGTTGTCTACGATGGCCTCGGACTTTTTTCGGCAGCGCGGGTCTGGTGGACGTTCCGGATCTTCGGCGCGCGCAATGTCTTCATTCTCGACGGTGGCTTGCCGGCCTGGAAGACGGAAGGCCGCCCGACCGAGCCGGGCGAAGTCAAACGCGAAAAGCGCACGTTCAACGCCAACATGGACACAGGCGCCGTGGCGATGGTCACCGATGTGCAAATGGCGCTCAACAATGAAAGCGCCCAGGTCGTCGACGCACGCTCGGCGGGGCGCTTCGCAGGGACCGAACCCGAGCCGCGCCCCGAATTGCGTTCCGGCCACATGCCCGGTGCATTGAATGTGCCCTACACCGAGATCATCGAGAATGGCCGGCTCGCTTCGCCCGAGCGCATCGCGCAAGCGTTCAAAAAAGCCAATGTTGATCCTAACAAGCCGATTATCACGACCTGTGGGTCCGGCGTCACCGCCGTCATTCTCGCGATGGGGCTGGATGCGCTGGGCAAGACGATGCCGCGGATTTACGACGGCTCGTGGTCGGAATGGGGCGCGCGTCCCGATTTGGCGGCCGAAAAAGACTGATTGCGTCCGATCGGCGGCAAGTCAGTGCAGGATCTGGCTCAAGAACAGCCGCGTGCGCTCGTGCTTCGGGTGAGCAAAGAATTCCTCGGGCGCGTTGGCTTCGACGATCTGGCCCTCGTCCATGAACACGATGCGGTTCGCGACCTGGCGGGCAAACCCCATTTCGTGGGTCACCACCAGCATGGTCATGCCGTCGTGGGCGAGCTCGACCATGGTATCGAGCACCTCCTTGACCATTTCGGGATCGAGAGCTGACGTGGGCTCGTCGAACAACATGATCTTCGGATTCATGCAGAGTGCCCGCGCGATGGCGACCCGTTGCTGCTGTCCGCCGGACAATTGGCCGGGATATTTGTTGGCCTGTTCCGGGATTTTCACGCGCTTGAGGTAGTGTAGCGCCACCTCTTCGGCCTCTCGCTTCGGCATCTTGCGCACCCAGATGAGCGCCAGCGTGCAATTATCCAGCACGGTGAGATGCGGAAACAGATTGAAATGCTGGAACACCATGCCGACTTCGCGCCGGACCTCGTCGATTTTCTTCAGGTCCGCAGTCAGCTCGACGCCGTCGACGAGGATGCGGCCCGTTTGGTGTTCCTCAAGACGGTTGATGCAGCGGATCATGGTCGACTTGCCAGAACCTGACGGCCCGCAGATGACAATGCGTTCCCCGCCCATGACCTTCAGGTTGATGTCGCGCAAGACGTGAAAATCGCCGTACCACTTGTTCATGCCGATGAGTTCGACGGCAACCGGCGTGTTGAGTTTCGCCGGCTTGAGCAATGAACCGTGATTTTCGGCAATGCTCATGGGTGGTCCTTTAGCGCCGATCACTTTTGGCGAGACGAGCTTCCATCGCTCGGGCATATCGCGACATTCCGTAGCAAAAGACCAGGTAGAAGATCGCGGCAACCGCGTAGCCTGTCGTGCTGGTGACGGGCGCCGCCCACTTGGGATCGATGCGGGCCACTTCGATCGTACGCAAAAGATCGAATATGCCGACGATGAAGACCAGCGTCGTGTCCTTGAACAAGCCGATATACGTGTTGACGATGTTCGGGATTGTCACTTTCAAGGCCTGGGGCAGGATGATCAGCCGGATCATCTGCGAATAACGCAGACCCACCGCCATCGCGCCCTCGTATTGACCTTTTGGGATGGCCTGCAGGCCGGCGCGCACGACTTCGGCCATGTAGGCGGATGCAAAGAGTGCGATGCCGACCAGGGCGCGCACCAGTTTGTCGGGTGACAGTTGCTCCGGCATGAACAGCGGCAACATCACGCCGGCCATGAACAGCACGGTCACCAGTGGTACGCCGCGCACGAATTCGATGAAAATAACCGACAGCGTGCGCACCACCGGCATGCGGGACCGCCGGCCGAGCGCCAGAAGTATTCCCAACGGCAATGAGACCACAATGCCGACAGCCGCGACAACGATGGTCACAAGGACACCGCCCCACAGCACAGTGTCCACGGGACGCAAGCCAATTACCGACCACCCGGCCAGCAGAATGAACGACGATATCGGCAGCACCACGAAAAAATAAATGGCGCCCAGATCGCGCCGCGGTGCGTTGAGCCACAATAGCCAGCCAATGCCGAACGCGAGCATGATGAAGAAGACGTCCACCCGCCAACGCTCCGGAATCGGATAGGAGCCGTAAATGAAATACGGCAGCCGCTCCCAGACGAAGGGCCAACAGGCACCGATCTCGCGATGTTGGACGGATTCCAGACAAGCGTCGCGATCGCTCCCGCTCCACACGGCGTCTATGACCAGAAACTTGAGCAGCTCCGGGATGATCCACGCCAGCAGCAAGACAACCGCGACGGTCAGGGCGATATTGAAAGGTGTCGACAGAAGATTGCCGCGCAGCCAGCCGAGCACACCGGACATTTTCGTGGGCGGCGGCCGCGGTGCAATGACGGCGTGCTGAACGAACGCTATCTCGGCGACGGCAAGATCCCCTTCGGCCATGGTCATGCCGGCGCCCTCACCGCTCTACCAGAGCCACGCGGGCGTTATAGATATTCATCAGCAGCGAGGTGACGAGGCTGATGAAAAGATAGACGAGCATGGTGATGGCGACCACTTCGACCGCCTGGCCGGTCTGGTTGAGCACAGTGCCGGTGAAAACCTGGACGAGGTCGGGGTAACCAATCGCCACGGCCAGCGACGAGTTCTTGGTCAGATTGAGATATTGGCTGGTCAGCGGCGGGGTGATCACCCGCATCGCCTGCGGTATCACGATCAGCCGCAGCGTCGGCCGCGGCTGCAAGCCAAGCGAAAAGGCCGCCTCGCTCTGCCCGCGCGACACCGCGAGGATACCCGCGCGCACCACCTCTGCAATGAAGGCCGCAGTGTAGATCGAAAGACCGAATAACAGGGCGACGAATTCCGGAAGGACTTCGGTGCCGCCGCTGATGTTGAAACGGCCGGCCTGCGGATATTCAAAGCCAAGCGGAAGCCCCGCCAAAATGAACGCCGCCAGCGGTAGCCCGATCACCAGCGCAAGCACGACCAGCGCCACCGGCGCTTGCCGGCCGGTCTTTTCCTGCCGCCTGCGCGCCCAAAACCGGAAAGCGATCGCCGCGACCGTGCCGGCGATCAATGCAATCTCGACCGCGCCGAATCCATTTTTGAAAATCGGCGTGGGCAGAAACAAGCCGCGGTTGTTGAGAAAAGTGCCGCCGCCGATCACGATGCTGTCGCGGATGTCCGGCAGCGTCTTGAGCACAGCATTGTACCAGAAGAGCAATTGCAGAAGCAGCGGAAGATTTCGGATGGTCTCGACGTAACAGCCCGCAAGCTTCGCCAGCAGCCAATTGCTTGATAGCCTCGATATTCCAACGATGAAGCCGAGAATTGTCGCAAAGACGATTCCCAGTCCGGCAACCAGCAACGTATTGAGCAGTCCAACCCAGAACGCACGACCATAAGTCGAGCCGCGCGGCGAATACTCGATCAGGGTCTGGCTGATATCGAAGCCGGCGATGTTGTTCCAGAATCCAAATCCCGACGCGATCCGCGCGCGCGCGAGATTCTCGATCGCGTTACTCGCTGCGCCATAGACGAGAAAGGCGACCGCCGCGAACAGGGCAATCTGATAAGCAATGCTCCTGACCTTGGGGTCGTTGTAAAATACGACACGCGCGGGACGCGACAGCGCCGGCAAGTCAGTCGACATTTCCCCCCTCGTCGGACTTCGGCGGTGCTAACTCCCCCGACGGATCTGCCGCAGGCTTGCGCCGCGCGACGAACCTGTCAATCCCCGCGGTCAGCGGATTGGCGGCGCGTACTGGATGCCGCCCTTGCTCCACAATTTATTCAGCCCCCGTTCGATCTTGAGCGACGAGCCTTGTCCTACATTGCGCTCGAATAACTCGCCGTAATTGCCGACCAGCTTGACGATGCGAACGGCCCAATCCTTGGTCAGGCCGAGCTGTTCGCCGAAATTACCCTCGGTTCCGACAAACCGCTTGATCTCCGGATTTTCCGACTTCAGGGCTTCGTCAATATTCTTCTGGGAAATATTGAGCTCTTCCGCATCGAGCATTGCGAAGAAGGTCCACTTCACGACGTCGAACCATTGGTCATCACCGTGGCGAACCACTGGGCCGAGCGGCTCCTTGGAAATGATCTCGGGCAAAATGATGTGATCATTCGGATTGGCGACGCGAAGTCGTTCCGCATAGAGAGCTGAAGCGTCTGTCGTATAGGCGTCGCATCGACCGGCATCGTAGGCCTTCACCGCCTCGTTTGCGGTGGCGAAGGTCACGGTCTTGAGCTGCATCTTGTGGGCGCCGAAATAGTCCGCGAGATTGAGTTCGGTGGTTGTGCCCTGCTGCACGCAGACCGCGGCGCCATTGAGCTCAAGCGCAGAGTTCACCTTGAGGCTTTTGCGCACCATAAACCCCTGGCCGTCGTAATAATTGACGCCAGTGAAGTTGAGGCCGAGCGAGGTGTCGCGCGACGAGGTCCATGTTGTGTTGCGCGCCAGCACGTCGACTTCGCCGGACTGTAGCGCCGTGAAGCGATCCTTTGCCGACAGCGGCACGAACTTGACCTTTTCAGCATCGTTCAACACCGCAGCCGCGATTGCCTTGCAAAAATCCACGTCCAGTCCGGTCCATTTTCCCTGCGCATCGGGAAGTCCGAAGCCCGCGAGCGAGCCATTCGCGCCGCAATTGAGCATGCCGCGATCCTTCACCGCTTTGAGCGTTTGAGCAGACGCGCTTTGCGCAGCAACGGCGACGACGAGCGCAAGAATAGTGGCAAATCGCTTCATGTGATTGTCCCTTCAAAACTTGGTCGGGTGCGCCAAAATGAGACTGGCAAAAGTATTCACCCCCGGGCCATCCTCCGACGGCGCCAAGAGCGTTCCTAGCCGTTCCTCACCCGATAGCCCCCTTAGATGGCGTCATCTCAGAACGATCAGCTTGCCGGGTCAAGGGGTTGACGCTCGCGTCCGATGCGGACGTAAATGTGATGCGGTATCCCGTAACTACAGTCCACAGCATGTCGTCCATTCGAATGACGAAGAAATGACGAAGAAA
Organism: uncultured Alphaproteobacteria bacterium; assembly: GCA_963831275.1. Lineage (GTDB taxonomy): Bacteria > Pseudomonadota > Alphaproteobacteria > Rhizobiales > Xanthobacteraceae > Pseudolabrys. Next base: position 308,295 of record CAWHPN010000011.1, read on the forward strand.
CGCAAAGCCCCAATAAAACCGGACACTCTGCTGGTGACATCTGGTCGCGATCCCGAAGCCCAGCACGGCTTCGTCAATCCGCCCGTCTATCACGCGTCAACGTTGCTTTATCCCACCGCCGAGGACCAGGTCGCCCATCGCGCCCGCTACAGCTATGGCCGCCGCGGCACGCCGACGTCCGAGGCGCTGGAAAACGCCCTGCGCGAACTTGCCGGTGAGGGTTGCGCCGGGGTCGCCCTGCTTCCGTCCGGATTAGCGGCGATTGCCGCAGCGCTTATCGCCACCACGCAGGCCGGCGACCACATCCTTGTGGTCGATACCGTCTACCGGCCGACACGCAACTTCTGCGACGGCGTGCTCAAACGAATGGGAGTGCAAACGACATATTACGATCCCTTGGTGGGCGCCGGCATCTCCAAACTTTTCAAAACGAATACGCGCGCGGTGTTTGTCGAAGCCCCCGGCTCGCAAAGTTTCGAGATGCAGGACATCCCGGCTATCGCAGGCGTCGCGCACGAAAAGAAAACGGTCGTGCTGATGGACAATACGTGGGCGACGCCGCTTTATTTCCGGGCATTCGAAAAAGGCGTCGACCTGGAAATTCAGGCGGGTACCAAATATATCGGCGGCCACTCCGATATCATGTTCGGTTGCGTGTCCGCAAACGCAAGCGCATTGCCGGCGCTGAAGGATACGGTCTATTCGATGGGCTTGTGCGTCGGCCCCGACGACATGTATCTGGCGATGCGCGGATTACGCACGCTCGGTGTGCGGCTTGCCCGCCACTGCCAATCAGCCTTGCAAGTGGCGAAATGGCTCGAGACGCGGCCGGAGGTCCTGCGCGTGCTCCATCCTGCGCTCGAGAATGGCCCCGGCCACGATCTCTGGAAGAGAGATTTCAGCGGCGCCTGCGGCCTGTTCAGCATTGTGCTCAAGCCGACCAGCGAGAAATCGGTGCACGCTTTTCTCAATGAGCTGGCGCTGTTCGGCCTCGGTTATTCGTGGGGAGGCTTCGAAAGTCTCGCCATCCTTTTCGACTGCTCGGACTATCGCACTGCAACCAAATGGACGCCGGGCGGGCCTACCGTCCGTCTTCACATCGGGCTGGAAGACCCCGCCGATCTGATTGCAGATCTCGAACGTGGGTTTGCTGCCTTGGCAGCCGCATAAGACCGCGCGACACCTCTGATACAAAAACCCCGCCGGTGTTCCGGCGGGGTTTCCACATCAACGAACAGCAATTACTTCTCTTTCTTGGTGCCTTCGGCCGGCGATGCCGGGCTGGCATTCTTGTCCTGGCTCTCTTTCGTGTTGGACCCCGGGCTCGGGCTATTCATGCCCGACCCTGTCATGCCCGACCCTGTGGTTCCGGGTTTATTCATGGTGCCGCGGGACGGCTGGCCTTTGGTGTTGCCGGTTTCGCTCGCTGTTGACGGATCGGTCGGCGAAGGAGTTGTCGGGCTTACGGCTGGGCCGGATTGATTGGCCGGTGCCGGGGAACTTTGTGCGAAGGCGAAGCCGGTTCCAGCTGCAACGATCGCCGTTGCAAGAATTAATTTGCGAATGATCATGATGCGTTTCCTGTTTTGGATTCCCGTCGGGGGTTCAGAGCTACCAGTAACGCGTGGCAATGACGGGAAGTTCCTGAATTCAAAACAAGGTGAGCCGCTATTTGCGGCGTTCTCAGGCAGCCGCGGCGGTTCCACCACCGCCGCGCAGGATGAATTGCAGATTGCGAAGATAGACGAACACACCGAAAGCCTGCCCAATAATGAAGACCGGATCCTTCCGGTAAAGTGCGTAACCGAGCAGCATCAGGCCTCCGCCAATGGAGAAAAACCAGAAGGTGACCGGCACCACGCTCCGGCCCGCGCGCTCGGACGCAATCCACTGGACGACAAAACGCATCGCAAACATCATTTGCGCGACATAGCCGATCAATATCCCCCATTCGGCGTTGCCGATGAAAACGTCGTGCAGATAACCCCCGACGGAATTCGCGATATCGATCAGCATTGACTCTACTCCTCGGAAATTTCTGGAATTCGTTTCTTGCGGCGGATCAGCCACCACACGCCGGCGAGATCGAGAATGCCAATCCAGAGCCGGTCCCACATCCCGTAGTTCGACACACCGTGAGCGCGCGGCCGATCGATCACATCGACATAACCGATGTCGTAGCCGTCCCGCCGCACCAGCGCCGGAAGGAAGCGATGTACGCCGTCAAAATAAGGCAGGCCGAGAAAGACGTCGCGGCGGAACGCCTTGAGCCCGCATCCGGTATCGCGCGTTCCGTCACGCAGCACCGCACCCCGTACCGCGTTTGCGATTCTGGATTGAAATTTCTTAAAGCCGCTGGCCTTGCGGCCGACGCGCTGCCCTGCAATCAATCCGACGCGTGGCGCGCCCTGCGCGAGAGCCTCAACAAGCGCCGGGATAAAGGCAGGATCATTCTGTCCATCCCCATCGAGGGTCACCACGACGGGTGCTTTCGCAGCCGCAACGCCGGTACGCACCGCCGCCGATTGACCGCAGGAGGTCGCGTGGGCAACGCAGCGCAGCCACGCGCGCTGCGCCATCAACTGTTTAAGTTCTGCATCGGTGTTGTCGCTTGACCCGTCGTTGACGTAGATGACCTCAAACGGCCGTCGCCCGTCGAGCGCTTGCGCGATTTCCGAGACAAGCAACGTAATATTGCCCGCTTCATTGCGGACCGGCACCACAACGGACACCGCCGGATCGGTCATAGCCATAGCGCGATGTCTTATGAGGCCAGAAGGCCGCGGGCAACCGCTTTGATGCGCCGGAGCGAAGGGCCCGGATATTGATGAATCGTGCCATCCCGCCCAATGGCAAAGCCCAGCCGGCGCTGCGCGAAATAGCGGCGGACCAGTACCGCGCCGACTGCCCCGACCAATGCGCCCGCAAACGCATCACCTGGATAATGCGCGATCACCAGGACCCTGCTCGCCGCGATCAACAACGCATAGATCAAGAGTGCCGTGCGCGCGCGCGGCCACAGGGTTCCGAACGCAACGAATACGGCAAATGCCGTCGTGACATGACCGGAGGGCGTGCCGGCATAGGCCGCGTGACCTTCGAACGGAATGAATAATGTCGGATCGAGACTGCCGCCGACCATGGGGCGGGCGCGGCCGATCATGCGTTTAACGATGGTGACAAAGAGGCTCGGCACCGCAATTGCCGTGAACAAAAATCCAACACGCACCATGATCGCCGCCAGCACCCGCTGCGAAAACGGCGTGAGAACCCGAGGTAATGCGGCGAGTGCTATGAAAAGCAATCCGAGCGGCCAAAGAAACCAGCCGGACTTGCCGAAATCAGTGATGAAGTCAAAAATCGAGACGATCCAGCCCGGCACGTGACCGACAGCGCGAATGGCCGCCGCATCCAGTACCATCATGGACAGCAGGTACACAGCGACGGCAATGGCAGCGCCGATTGCCAGTTTGCGAGGCGCAAGCGGAAGAAGCCGCGCCTGCAAGCGCGGACGCCGACCCAGCAAGGCGAGCACGGTTACAAGAGTGGCCAGACAGCGCCGCAGTGCCGATGCAGTTGCGCTTTCCAAACGATTGAATCCGTTTGCAACGCTCATGGATTTACCTGCGAGCGGAAGACGGTCAGCGTCACCGGCTTTCCGATGCTGATATTGTAGGCTTCCACGCGCTGAACAAGGGAATATCGCAGCCCAACAGATTCAGCGCGTTGTACGAAACCCCGCTCGCTACGGGGATCGACCAAAGCGAAATGACACAGCCCTGCCCGGAGAAAATCCGCAGCACCTGCCCCGTCGACGAACCGCGTGTCCGTGCCAAGCAGGAACACGAGGCTCGGCTCCTGATAGGCGAATGTCGAGGCCACGTGCGGCTGTTTGCACTCGGTCGCCTGGATTTCATCGGCAATCATGGCACTCGGAAAGAGCGATGGCAGCAGCGGGAAAGTAACCGCGTAGACCGCGATTGCAATCAGCACCGAAGCGATCGCTCCACGTAACAGCGAGCGTTCCGGCCCATCTACATCGTAGAGCCACCAGGCAAACAAACCGAAGATCACCGCAAGCGCGAAAAATGGCCAGGACACGAGCCCAAGATCGCGGCCAAACACGATAAAAATGACGATCGCCGCAATTGCGACCGTCGCCGGGAACAGAAACCAGCCGACCGTTCCGCTCATCATCCAACGCGTTTTGGACAAGGCGCCGGCTTCGACAACGCTGGCTATCAGAATCGCGATTGCGGGATATAGCGGCAACACATAATGCGGCAGCTTGGTCATGACCGCTTCAAATACAAGCCAGGATGGCATCAGCCAGGCGAGCAAAAAACGCGTACCTGGTTCGTGTCGTGCTTTCCATACCGCGGGGGTCGCCATCCCGGCAATCACCGAGCCGGGCCAGAACGTCACCCAGAACAGCAGCAAATAAAATCCGGGTGGAGCACCGTGCGCTTCCTGTCCGCTGGTCACCTTGTCGAGCATGTCATGGCCGAGGGCCTGCACGAAGAAATTATCGCCAGATTTTGCAACGATCGCCACGAACCACGGCGACACGAGAAGCATCAGCCACACAAGGCCCGCGATGGGACGCAGCGACCACAGCCAGCGCGCCGAGCGGTCGGCAACCGAGAGCACGATCGCTGTCAGCGTCACGAACATCAGGATGACCGGACCCTTGAGCAGAACGCCGCCAGCGAGCGCGGTCCACAGGATCGCCGGCTGATGCCAGCCGATTTTCGTTTCGGGTGCTCGTTGATGTGAGAGATAAATGCGGGCCATGGCCCCCATGGCGGTGACCGACGTGAACAGCAGCATGGCGTCGGTTTTGGCGAGGCGTGCTTCGACCCCGAGCAGGACCGAACTCGCCATCATCAATGCAGCAATAACCGAGGCGCGCCTGCCCACGAAAGCAAGTGCGGTCCAATAGGTCAGAAGGACCGCCAGCACCGCTCCGGTCAGTGACGGCAAACGATAGAGCCAAATGGTCGTTGACGCGTTCGGAATGCCGAGCATCTCCCCGGCTTTCACCGCGGCGGCCTGCAGCCAGTAGATGCCGACCGGCTTCTTGTAGCGGACCTCGTTCTGGAAACGAATGTCGACATACTCATGCGTTTCCAGCATCTGCTTGGTGGCCTGCGCGAAGCGGGCCTCATCACGGTCGACCGGCGGTATCTGGAAAAAGCCGGGGAGGAAGGCGATCAGCGAGAATAAAATGAGCGCCGCTGCCGCACGGCGGTGCGAGCCAGCGGCATAGTCCAGCACAGACCAAAGCCCTCGCGCCGGAGCAATCGAAGTCCTCCGCTCGTCGGTGGTCGTGCTCACTTTAGGATGCCCTGAGTCCGCAGCTTTGCCGGGACAATAGGCTCAACTCCCCGCCTTTGTCATTCATCCCTATTGCAGCCGGACCGTGACACTGTCGGCCGCGCCGCGCGCGTCCATCACAGTCAGACGCACAAAGCCGGGACCGTCAGGCTGGAAGAACACGGTCCCGCGGCTTGCTGACGCAGCGAGCGGTATACCATTCACCATGACAGTCAGTGGCGCACGTCCGCCGATAATCTTGAGGGCGACCGGATCAAACTGTCCGCCACTTGCGACCTCGAGACGCGCGCCGTCCGGCGGAAACATGATGCGCGGTGACTTAACGATCTCGTTTGGACGGCGGACGGCAAAGCGTTGCAGCGGTGGCGGCAGCTTATTGCCGCTGGCAAAAATAGCACCTTTGGGCGCGCGCGGCAGCGGCGTCGGCGCCGATCCACTGCGTGCGAAGGCGTCAAACAGGATCGGCGCGGCGTGGGCGCGGCCAACCAAGCCCGGCACCGGCACGCCATCGGGTCGCCCGACCCAAACACCGATCGTCATACGGCCGTCGAAGCCAATTGCCCAGGCGTCGCGATAGCCGTACGAGGTTCCGGTCTTGAAGGCGACGCGGCCATGGGGCGCGTTGTCCGGTGGCGGCGCGCCGAGCAGAATATTGCCGACGTACCAGGCGGCGACTGGGTCAAGGAGACGGCGGGGATTTGGCTGGTCAACACCCTCCCGCTCAGTCAGCGGAAGCGCGGCGCCAAGTCGCGCGAGGCCGGCGTAAAGCATGACAAGATCAGACAGGCGTACGCCGACGCCGCCGAGACCCATGGCCAAACCAGGAGCTTCGCCTTTCGGCAATACGAGCGCGGCGCCTGTTTGCGAGAGCCGCGTGCTAAGCCGACTGACGCCGACTTTGCCGAGCACCGCTATTGCCGGCACGTTGAGCGACATTTGCAGTGCGCGGCGCACTGTAACCGTACCTTGAAACGTCAGATCGAAATTTTCCGGCGTATAGCTCCCATAACGCGTTGGCCTGTCATCGATAAGCGTTTCGGGGTGAATGAGACCATCTTCAAACCCCAGGCCATAAATGAATGGCTTCAGCGTCGAACCTGGCGAACGCAATGCCTGCGTCATGTCCACCTGGCCGAGGCGACGCAGGTCAAAATAGTCCGCAGAGGCGACACGCGCCCTCACCTCGCCGGTGGCATTGTCGACCGCAAGAATCGCAACCGACACGTCGGGGCCCATCGTGCTTGCCCGTTCGCGCGCAAGCTCCTGCAGATTTTTCTGCAGGGGGAGATCAATCGTAAGCCGGTGAACGCGCCGATCGCGCTCGATCATCACGACCTGATCCGCGGCATGCGGCGCCAGCATTGGCAGTTGTTTACGCTCGCGCGGGATCGGTTGCGATTTGGCGCGCGAGATCTCGTCCTGTGGCACCGCGCTTGCCGCCGCGACGCGGTCGAGAACGCGGTCACGTGCAGCACGCGCGGCTATCGGAAATCGGTCCGGTCGCCGCAGTTCCGGCGATTGCGGAAGCGCAACCAGCAACGCCGCTTCCGCCAGGGACAATTTGCGCGGTTCCTTTCCGAAATACGCGAGCGCAGCCGCGCGAATCCCTTCCAGGTTTCCGCCGTATGGTGCAAGCGTCAGGTAGAGTGCGAGAATTTCATCCTTGCCAAGCGAGCGCTCAAGTTCAAATGCGCGCACGATCTGCCGCAGCTTTGCGCCGATGCTGCGGTGTTCACGCGGCTCCAGCAGGCGGGCCACCTGCATCGTGATCGTCGATCCGCCCGAAACGATGTGCCCGTTTTCTGCGAATTGGATCGCGGCGCGCCCAAGGGAAAATGGATCAACGCCATGGTGGTTGCGGAATCGCTTGTCTTCATACGCGAACAGCATTCTCAGAAAACGCGGATCGACATCTTGCTCGGTCGCCGGTAGCCGCCATCGTCCGTCGCTCGTCGCATAGGCGCGCAGAAGCCGCCCTTCGCGGTCGAGCACCACATGTGAATATTCGAGATTTGCTCCCCGCGGCGCAGGTCCCAGTGAATATGCCCACGCAGCACCCGCCAATATGGCCGCGGCAGCAAATCCACCGGTCGTGGCGATGGTCCGGCTCATTTTCATTTCGCGGTGATCTCGATCGCACTGGTCGCCGTGCGGCCGAACCGGTCCGGCCGATACATGTCCTCGACCTTCGCCTGCGGCAACACATAGCTTCCTGGCGACACAGCGCGAACCACGTAGGCGACGGTGAATGCCGGCGATGCATCCTGCGTGCGATCAAAAGCCGCAGTGAACCGGTCGTCGCGGAATTCGCTGGTGACCGGCTCTGCCGCATCGGCGATCCAGCCGAGCGTACCGGTCTCTCCCGATGAGACCAGCCGTGGATTGTCGATTTCGAAGCCGGCCGGCAGGTAATCGGCAACGATCACGCGGCCGAACTGCGGCTGCAACTCGGTCATTTTAAGCACAACGACGAAACGCTGATTCTGTTTGGCCTTGCTCGGATCGGCTTTTTCTCCATCGAGTGTGTGATAGCTGCGTTCAATCCTGAAGCCTTGTTCGGCCGCTGGCTCCGGCGTGAGCGGAGATCCGCTCACCGAGACCACCGCCTGCACAATGCCCTCACCCTTGTTTGCCACAGCAACGGGCGATGCAAGATCATCGGTGCGCAGGCTCCGATAGAATGCGCCCTGGCGTGTCTCGCCATTGATGCTGAGTGAAATCGCGTTGAGCTGTTTTGCGAGCGCGCGCGCAGCCAGCACGAGCCATGCGTCTTCCTGGGTGGAGGTGGCGGCGCCCAGCGCGCGGGCGCTATCGATGCGAAGCACCGCATCGTCGATGGTTTTTTGCGCCGCCCGGCCTTCGGAAGCGAGCGTCACAAGTGCCGCCGCATCACGCAAGGCGGAGCCGAAATCGGCGCGGCCCAGATCGAGCTTTGGCTGCGGCGATATGGCGTCGAGAGCGGCGAGATAGACATTGTCGGCGCGCGCTTTGTCCCCCGCCATCGCCAGGGCGGCCGCGATCTGTGCCTTTGCAATCGGCGTTGCCACCTCGGACAGTTTGACGTCGGCGACATAACGCAGGTCACCGATCGGCGCGACGCCGTTGCGTGCCAGCACGTAGAGTGCATAGGCCAGCTCGCGTCCGCCGTTCTTGCCGGGCTCGGGAGCTGTGGCAACATAGTTGCGCAGACGGTCGACCGCGAGCGTATATGCCGCGGGCGGAATTTCAAATCCGCGTTCGCGCGCCCTTGTCAGGAAATCGGTGATGTAAGCATCAAGCCAGGGATCCTCGCCACCGGCCGACCACAGGCCAAATGAACCATTTGAATCCTGCCGCGCCAGCAGCCGGGGAATCGCATCTTTTATCCGCTGATCGATCTCTCCATCCGAAGCTAACCGCGCCTGGGCAGAAAGTTCGTTGACGTAAAGCATGGCCATCGCGCGACTCGCGATCTGCTCGGAGCAGCCGAATGGATAGCGGTCGAGAGCATTGAGCAGTGTCGCCGCGTCAAGCGACGATGACACTGCGACCGACAATCCGGCGCGTCCTGTGCCTGGCACAAAATCGGCGAACAGATCTTTCGACATGGTGAGCGTTTCGCCCTTCGCGAGAGAACGCACCGTCCGCCGCGTCAGAATCTGGGTCGCCGGCCGCACATCGAGGGAATAACTGCGCTCGAGCGTAAAACTGGCCGGCCCATCTATTTTTACTGTGACGACACTCGGCCCGGCACCGGCGGCAGTAACCGGCACGGAAAACCGGTCGCGTTGTTTCGCAGCGAGCTTGAGTGTTTGCGGCTTGTCACTGCCAAGGTTGATGGCACCGTCTGTGACAACCGCAATATTGTAGTCGCCTGTGGGACCCTCGACATTGTCAAGTTCGAGCTGCACGGCGCTCTTGTCCCCGGTGCGCAGGAAGCGCGGAAGCGTTGCGGTCAGCACGACAGGATCCCGCACGACCACGTCACCGGACGCTTTGCCGACTTTGTCCTTGCTCCACGCCACCGCCATCACGCGGACCGTGCCCGCGAAAGCCGGGACGTCGAATTGCACCTGGGCAGTTCCGTCACGGCCGACTGTGACGATCCCGGAGTAGAGTGAAAGAGGCGCCTGGGTCGGCGGAGAGCCGGACAACTCCGCACCGGCGGCATCACCACCGGATCGGATCTGCCCGCGCACGCCTTGCATGCCGTCGATCAGTTGGCCGTAGAGGTCGCGAATCTCGGCGGTCAGCCGGCGCTGGCCAAGATAATAATCGTCCGGCGCCGGCGGCTTGTAGTTGGTCAGATTGAGGATCCCAACGTCGACCGCCGCCAGAACAACACGCGCCTCCTCACCGGCGGCAAGCCCGGCAAGTTTGATCGGGATCGTCAGTGTTGAGCCCGGCCGCACCGTCGCCGGCAATTTCATCTCCGGTGAAAGCGTATGCGCAACCTTGTCGATCGAGAACCACTGCACGCCGATGGAACGTCCGGGCATGCGTTGCGCCGCCGCGTCCAGCGGACGTCGCAAGGTGGCGACCATATAGGCGCCGGAGCCCCAATCCCTGCCGACGCTCAGGCCCACGCGCGCGGTTCCGATTTTTACATCTTGCGATTGGCTGGCGACGAGACGATCGGTGAAGACGTTCACCGTGAGCCGGCCAGCCGAACGGGCGGTCACGGCGATATTCATCGTGTCACCCGGCTTGTAGTCCGGCCTGTCGAGGGCGACTTCCAGCAGGTCCGGCGTGTCTGCGTTCAACTCCGCGTAGAACCCGGCATCGAAATTCACCGATGTGATGGAACCGTTCGCTTCTCCGGTCGAAACTTCGAGCCGGTAGCGGCCCCACTTCACGGGCACCGATACTCGCGCGGGTTTATCGGCCAAGACATCAACGGTGCCGTTTGCGACGCGCTCAGTGCGCTTGACAGGCTCGTACTCCCATTGGCCGTTCTGCCGGTACCATTGGTAATTGCTTTCCACTTTGAGCAAATCGTAATGCAAACCGCTTTTCGTCTGTGTTTTTCCGTCCGCCGCAACCATGATCACATCGAAATCGGCATTGGCGCCGTCAGCAAGTGATCGGCCGGAAAACATCGGCTTGATGCCGAGCATCGGCGCATCTGGAGTGATCGGAAGAGTAAGCTTGCGCTCGACGGCACGGCCACCCAATTCCGCCATGCTGACTGTGATCTGTGCTTCCAGCGGACGGCCGCTCGCGGGCGCCGCGGTCAGCTTGACCGGAAATGTCGCTTTGCCGGTGGCGTCAGTGTTCGGCAAATCGTCGATTTCCTGGCGGACCGCCGTGACTTCGTCGTCGAACAGACCAAACGCATAGCCCGGAAACCCGGGAAGCTCCTTTGCGGCGGCAATCGTGACTTCGCCTGACAACTCGAGATTTGAGGCCGGGGCGCCGTAAAGAAAATGTCCGTCCACGCGCAGCTGTGCCGGCGTTGAGCGTGCGATTGCATTCGCAGCGGACGTCAGATCGAATTCCACCCGATCGGGTGTATAGTCCTCCACCATGAAGGTGGTCTCGCCGACGTGTGGCCGCTTGGGATCCGTGTAGGCCGTCACGCGCCAAGTGCCGGTTGACGCCGAAGCAACGATCGGCACGATCATCGACCGGCCGCCGAGACCCTGATCGGGTACCAGCGCACGGCGATATTCGACGCCATCGGGCCGCGCGATCACCAGAGTCAGCGGAACATTCGGAGCAGCGACGCCGCGCGCATCGCGCAGCAACGCGGTGACCGCGACCGTTTCTCCGGTGCGATACACACCACGCTCGGTATAGACGAAAGCATCCAACCCCGCCGGGACCGGCCGCCCAGCCACGCCGCGATCGGACAAATCGAAGGCGGGCGACTTCAGGCTCAGGAACGCATAATCGTTTTTTTCGGTGGCAACGATTGCGGCCGGCGCAAGGCCACCCTCGCCGCGTGCAAGTCCAGCCTCGAAATGGATAAAGCCGTTGCGGTCGGTCTGACGGACGGCGAGCACTTCGTTGTTGCGCGCCACCAGCCGCACCTCAACGCTGCCGCGCGGATCCGCGCTCGCGAGTGAGTGGATGAAGACGTCAAGGCCGTCGTGTGCGGTGTAGGCGGTCAAGCCTAGATCGGAAACAATGAACCACTGCGTCGCCTGCTGCCCATAGTCGTTCGAGACAACGTCCTTGGGCTCGGCGGTCATGGCGTAAACTCCCGGCCCGAGATCCTTGACCGCCTGATCCAGCGGAAAGGCAGTCGTCACCTCGGTATTGAGTTTGGGCTCGACCGCGAGTTCGCCGCTCCAGATCTTCGTGCCGCGTTCGTTGGCCAGCCGCTCCGCCTGATACTGGCTCAGATTGCGCTGGAAATCGTAGCCCAACAGCGTGTCGACGAGATTGCGATCGCCCACCCGGTAAATCGACAGCGCCACGGCTTTCGTATTGACGCTAAGCACCGGGATGCCGCGCTGGCCGGTGCGCGGCAATACATAAGCCTTGCCGGAAAAACGCACGAACGGTTTTCGGTCGCGAACGAAGATCGTGAACTCAGCCGATTTCGCGAGCGTCTCCATGACGACCGACGGAAGCCCGGCACGTAAGGTTACCGAGTAGCGCTCGCCGTGCTTGAGACCCTCCACGCACAACTGCTTCTCGCTTGCGGAGATTGCAGGCCGGTTCATCCCCGCGACGACGACGAACGGTGAGAAGTCGGTGCGCCGGCCGGGAAGCTCCTCGGAGAATTGAAAACACGTTCGCGGCGAAATCGAATCGGAGTCGATGGTAAAATCGAGGAGCCGAAACCCATGTTCTTCTCGCAGCTTTTCATATTGGCCGCGCAGATCGGCCGTCTCGCGCAATTCGAGTGACAGACGCAAGGAATCGAGCGCTCCCCGCCATTGCTGGCGATCAGCAAGGGCTTTACCGAGAACCGACAGGCTATCCGCTTCCGAATTCCGGTCGCCTGCCCGCTGGTACGCGACATAGGCGGCTGTCGAGGCGCGGTCGAGCAGCAACGCTTTCTCACGGTCATCACGCGGTTTGATCTGAAGAATGGTGCGGGCAAGCCGCAGCCAGCCGGACGCGTCGTCCGGCGCGACCGTGACAAGCTGACCGAGCACCAGCATGCCCCCGCGCAAGTCGTTCTTTTGAAACGCGGCATCTGCATCCCGGCGTAACGCAGCTGCGGGCTTGGACACGCTCCCGGCATCGCTTTTGATCTGAGCCTCAAGCTTGATCGCGGCATCATCAAGCGCGCTTTGTTTGAAGGGCTTTTCAGCCGCCATTGCCGAGGCAAAGGCAATAGCGAGGAACGCGGCGGCAAAGCCGGCGCGAACGGAGCGAGACATGAAGGAAAACCTCCCGGTGCAGCGGGGCGCCGCAAAGATCATTTCAGGTCCCGATGGTGTCGAACGCATGGCAAGAAGCGGCTTGGCCGAATTCGAGAATGCCGCGGCTCTACGGAAACTGATACGGCGATCAAAAGGGTCGCATCATGTCCTCAGATTTAACATTAGCTAACGTAAGAAATTACTTTAACGTATTAATTTTATTCAAGAAATCCTTTCGGCGCCGCTGGCCGGATTGTTCGTTTTACTGGGTTATACGTGCGCGCATTAGCGGTGCATCGCGCCTCCCGCGTCTTTGCAGCAGTGGCCCGCTATGGGTAAACCGTATGAGCGGACCCCGTAGCTCAGCCGGATAGAGCATCAGCCTTCTAAGCTGAGGGTCGCTGGTTCGAATCCAGCCGGGGTCGCCAATAAATTCAGGGGCTTAGCATTTTCGCTGAGCCCCTTTTGCATGTTGCGATGTGTCCCGACTGTTCCCCTTGATTCCGAGGATTTCCGATCCCTTCCGAGGCAACACGGAATTGGCGCCATGCGAAGGCGGCTAAATGAATACTATGAGCAAGAGGCCAGCGCCTGTGAGGTCGGCACTAAACTGAGACAATAAATGCTTTGGCGAGCCGGATCTATTGGCGATCGTAGCTATTCAGAGACACGCGAGCAAGCGATGCGGACTTTAAAGTGTGGTGGCAAAGTGCCATCGTCGTAGTGAGGGCTGAAAATGACACTAAGTAATCTATCGTTCGCCTCTGTATTTGTCGCCGCGCTCGTCGGCTGTTTGACCGTCATGGCGATCGTGTGGTGGCGGCGGCCGAAAGAAGATAATTGAGGGCTCTCGCTCTTCAAGCAATAAACAACTGCGAAGCGGCGGTTTTTGATCCGCAAATTCTGACAAGATGGCATCCCTCTCTGCTGGCGCGGCGCCTAGGACAGAAGTGAAATTCGTCCGAACGCGGTAGTGCAATGCTGCTACTTGTTTCCGCTTCCTGCAATATTCAAATTCATTTAGCTCGGCGTGTAATTTGACATTACAATTTTCGTTAAGGATTTAGCGGCATCCTTTGCCCATGCGAAAACTCATCTGGGTTATCGAACTCGCCGCGTTGGTGACTTCTCTGGACTCATCGCTTTACGATGGCCTGTACACGAGGACCTTCGTGAACATGATCCGCGACATGGCGCTCGGCATGCATCTGATCGGCTAGAGCCGGCACGAGACCGAGCCGTTGTTTTTCTTCGGCTCCGGGGTCACCTCTCTGTCCTGCCCTTTTGGCTACGGGGGTGACATCGCGCATCAAGCAGGTGCATCCAGCTCAGACAACTAAACCCCTACAACCTCGATAAAATTTGGCTGTTGGGACCGAACGGGCCCGGGCTATGGGAAACGCATAATTAACAAGTTTGGCACACCAATAGGACTGGGGGACTTCCATTTCCCTCGGTTCGAGTGCGCCAGAGCGGCATGACCGAGACACCTGCTCAATCGTCGACCGCACCCCGCGGCGTAACCGCTGCCGTGGAATCGCCTCCGCTTGCCCCGGATGGCGCACCGCTTTGCTACGTGGTGGACGAAGAACCCAGCATCCGGCATTTCCTTTCGCTGGTGCTGCATGGCTCCGGCGTCGACACCGTCGAATTTCCCGACGGTGCGGCACTGCGCAAGGCGGTTGAAGCTCGCGCGCCAGCCTTGATATTTCACAACATATCGCTCGAATCTTCCGATGCGATTAAATCGGTCGTGGCGCTCGGCAAGCTCAGATACCGCGGAGCCGTTCAGTTGATGAGCGCGCGCGGTGCCGCCGTGCTCGAACACGTCAAGGGCATCGGTGGGCAGCACAAGCTTCACATGATGCCGGTGCTCAAGAAGCCGTTCGAGACGGATACCATCATCAAGATCATTCAGGAGCTCAAGCTCGGCATGCCGCCTGCGGTCGCGGCCCGTCTCGAGCTGGAGGATGCGATCAAGAACAAGTGGGTCGAATTCTGGTATCAGCCAAAAATCGCTCTGCGCAAGAAGCAGCTCGCCGGCGCGGAGACCTACGCCCGCGTCCGCCATCCGCAGCATGGCGTCGTTCTGGCAAGCGCATTCACTGCGAACGCCACCGAAGCGGCGACGCTCAAGCTGTCCGAGCTCGCCCTGGAAAGTGCGCTCAAAACCAGTGGCCACTTCTCGAAACTCGGTGTCAATCTGCGGCTCACCGTCAATATCCCGATGCCTGCGCTGGTGAAAATTCCGATGGAAGACATCGTGAAAAAATATCACCCTGCCGCGGAAAAATGGCCCGGGCTGATCATCGACGTACCTGAGGAGCAGATCGTCAGCGACCTTGCGCTTGCGGCGGAACTCGCGAAGAAATTTGAGCCACACAATGTGCGCTTGGCAATCGACAATTTCGGCCGCGCCTACTCGTCTCTGGCCAAAGTGGAAGCCTTGCCGTTTGCCGAACTCAAGCTCGACAAATCGTTTGTGGCGGATTGTGGTACCGACAAGGTCAATGCCCCGCTATGCAAGACGGTAATCGATCTTGCGCATAATTTCGGCCGCCATGTCGTGGCTGTCGGCATCGAAAAGGCCGCCGACGCCTTGGCACTGGTGAGCATGGGATGCGACTATGGTCAGGGCTTTCTGCTCGGACAGCCGATGCCGGAAGAGCGGTTTACGTCGCTCTTGCGCCAGCGCGCGGCAACGCAGGGCCGCAATCTGGAGGGCGCCGCATCGGAAACCGAAAAACCGCCGGCCTAGGAGAAATGAGCTAGTGAGCTAGTGAGCTAGTAAGTCCAGGCGTCGCGGCGTTTGAACGAAAAATTGTCCGCGTATGACATAATGCGTCGTTTTGGCGCCGTCGTCTCGAAGACCTGATAGGCGATGCCGCGACCCTCGCAATAGGCCACCGCCTCTTCTTTGCTGTCAAAATGCAAACGCAGCTGTTGCCGCATGTCGGCGGATGATGTCCAGCCCATCAACGGCTCAACCTCGCGCGGAACCTCCGGCTCAAAATCAAGAATCCAGGATTTTGTATTCGCAAGCCCCGACTGCATGGCGGTCTTGGACGGCTTATAAATGCGCGCGGGCATGAGCGGACCTTCTGCAACGACACCGCCGGTATAAACACTCCGCGGCGCCAGGGCAAATAGCGCCACCGACGTTACGCCGGCTGTTTTTGCCGCTCGCGCACCAACCTTTCCAGCTCTGCGCGAACTTCATTCGTGACCGAAGCCCAGTCGCCTCTGTCCCTCTGTCGAAACAGGCGAGCCGATGGATACCAGGGCAAATCACGTCGATCGAGCAACCATCGCCAATCGGGACTTGACGATAAAAGTATCCACACGGGTTTGCCCAGGGCGCCAGCAAGATGAACAATCGATGTGTCGCTGGATATCACGAGATCCAATGACATCATGGCGGCCGCCGTCTCCTGAAAATCGGTGAGCTCTTGTCCCAATTGTAGGATTTGCGGATTTGCGTTCAAAATCGCCGCGTCGCCCTCGCGCAACGATTTTTGCAGACTGAAGTACGTGGGGCCCAGCACCGAGCAAATAGGCAAAATATTTTTAAGTGTGATCGAACGTTCACGATCCTGTTTGAAAGCTGTACTCCCAGCCCATGCGATGCCGACCTTAAATCCACCGCCCCTCAATTTCGAACGCCAGTGGTCGACATCTTCCTTCGGTACTCGCAGGTAAGGAATCTGGTCTGGAATAGTGTCCAATCGTGTGTTGAATGCCAGTGGCAAGCTCATGATCGGACAATGCACGTCGAAAAAAGGGATGTCGGCTCCGCTCGGGAGAACCATCGAAACCCCTTCAAGACCTTCCATCAACCGAATAAGCGGTGGCGGGAGTTCTAGAATGACGCGCGCGCCTTTCGCCGCAATCAGCGGCACGTAACGACACATCATCAACGCATCGCCGTACCCCTGTTCGGCGTGAATTAAAATCGTTTTTCCCGCGATCAAGCTATTACCCAACCAGATCGGCTGCGAAAAATTACGTCTCGGTCGGGAATTCTCCGCGCCCCCCCACCGATATTCATGTTTCTTCCAGCCGCGCTCGGTATCGCCTAACAACAGCCGGCAATATCCTTCGTTGTAGTGGGCCATTGCGAGATCCGGATCAAGCGCGAGCGCCTTTTCGAAAGCAATGAGCGCTTCGTCGTAGCGCTTCAATGCATACAGTATGTTTCCATGATTGCAGTGGAGGCCGGCATCGTCATGGCGCAGCGTCAATGCAATCAGATGACTGGCAAGAGCTTCGGTGTTTTTGCCTGCATGATTCAGGACATTCGCCCGGCCTGCATGAAATTCGGAGTTTTGCGAGTTTAACTCTAGAGCTTTGTCATAGCTTGCGAGTGCCTCATCGAGGCGCTCCATTTGATCGAGTGCATGGCCGCGATTGCAGTGCGCCTCGGCACTATTGGGGTTGATGCGAATGGCCGCATCGAAACAGGCGATTGCCTCCTCAAAGCGCTTGCGGAACATGAAAATATTGCCGCGATTGAGGTGTGCGTCCGCCAACGATGGGTTTCGCGCCAGCGCTTTGCCAAATGCGGCAAACGCATCGTCAAGACGTTGCAACCCGAGCAGCACGTTACCGTAGTTGAAATGCCCCTCGGCATCATCAGGGTTGAGCTTGAGCGCTTCGCCGAAAAAACGTTCTGCTTCCCGAAAATTACGACGCTGCGCACAGACGAGCCCGAGCATTGACAGAACCGGGAATTGTTTTGCGTCGAAGGCAAGAACCCGGCGGTAAAGATCTTCAGCCTCGGCCAGCCTCCCGGCCTGATGCGCGGCCATAGCCTGATGCACGAGCTGCATCGCTGCCGGCGGCAACGGCGGAGGCATCGGCCCGGCTGGTCTTGGGTTTGTTGTCACTGTTAAACCGCTATTACTCACACTCGTGTGGTGCTCATAACAGACCGTTTCTCTTCCGGGAAACTCTAAAAGAATCCCATCAGGACCGATCGTTGCAATTCCGCGCTCGTGCTGCAGTGCCGGGGCTGACAAGCCGCCTCGTTTTCTTCCGGCCGCCGAACACCGAGGCGCGAATAGTCGCGCGGAATTCCCCGTCGGCCAGATCTTCAAATTCGATGGTGTGGCGACGCCAGACTTCCTCCAGCGCCCGTACTGTTGTGCGGCGGGGCTCCGTTTCGCCCTGCTCGAGTTTGTGAATTGCCCGTTGGGTCAACCCGACCCGCAGGCCCAATTCGGTCTAACTCCAACCGAGAACGGCGCGTGCCATGCGGATCTTGGCCGCGAAAGAATGCCTTTCAAGCCGGATGGTGAGAGGGACCGCCATGACAAGAGTCCGTCCAGCTCCCGGAAGAAGAAAATCCCCCGGCGATTTCCCGCCAGGGGATCTGACTAGACATCCATGATCACACGATCAGGGATAGAAGTCGCGATGGACGCGGAACCGGAACGACCAATTGTCCGGATCGGTCTTCGGGATGAAGCCGAGATTCGGCGATATCGCCAAGGCGGTGCCGCCAGAGGTCGAAATAGTGGCGCTCTCGAGCTTCGAGTACATCACGTCGAGACCCATATAGAAGTCCTTGGTGATGTTCCACTGAGTGCGCGAACCGACCCACCAGGTCTGCCAGTCGGGATCGCAACCGTTGGTGATCGTGCCGCCGGTGCCGAAGCTGCACATGATGCTGGCTCCGCCGCTGCCGTAGCTGACAGCCGCGTATCCACCATAGAGAGACGTGCGCCAGCGCGGGTTCCAGAAATGCTCGTAGGCCGCGTTGACGTTCCAGGCCGTGGTCAGCTCGAGGTCGCTAGCAGCGCTGGGGCCGCTGGCGCCGAGCACGCCGCCATAAACGGCATCTGTCATAGGGCCGAAAGCGGCAAAGGCACCCGTGTCATTAATTGACCAGGTCGGCTGGCTGGTCTGGAAGACATACCGCAAGGCACCTTCGGTATAGTTCACCTGTGCCTGGAAGTAGTCGCCCATTCCAATCGACGGAGCATTCAACTTGATGCCCGCGCCAACCACCCAGCCCAGCTTGTCGTCGGGATGGCCGCTGACAAGGCTGCTCGTGGGAGCACCCGAGCCACCGTAGTAGGTCGCATTGACCTGATGCAGGGCGCCCATGATCTGGGCAGAACCCCAAGCCTGGTCGACGCGCAGGTTGGCGACAACATCGGGGGCCTGAAAGCCACCATATGAATTGGTCGGCGCTACGGTGGATGGAAATCCATCCACAATGATGGTCTTGCGCGGTGCTTCGGCGGCGATCGTTGCCGAGAAGCCGTTGCCGAACTGAGCCGTGTAACCCATCACGAACCAGCCACCGTCACCAGTGTCGGAGCCCGGGAATGCACCCCAGTAAGACGTCGCCGGGTTGCTGTAGAAGTCGAAGAACGACTGCGCGCGACCGAACGTGAAGCCCGCCCACTGAATGAAGGCGCGGTTTGCACTGAAGTTGTTCGATGCCGCGACGTCGCCGCCGTGCTCGTTTTCGGACACGCCAACGGCGATGTAACCGCGCACCGTACCGTATTCGGTCTGGTTGCGGGCATCGGCAGTGATGTAACCGCGAGCGCGGAAGTCACTGTTGTTGGTCGTGCGGTTGTTGACGTTGGCACTCGCCCAACCCCAGGCGAAGTTACCGTTCTGGCCCCAGCCGTATTCGGCACGGACCCAGCCGCCAATCTTGATGCACATGTCGGTGCCGGGGATGTAATAGAACCCCACACCGTACAGGCTGCAAATTTTCACGTATTGGACCGGTTTGGCCTTGACGGGAAGATCGGCTGCCTGCGCCCCTGCTACCGCAACGAGTCCCGCTGCCGAGCCGAGGAGAAGGCTTTTCACCATCTTCATCTTGAACCTCCAAACATTGTTTCTTGGGTTCAGCGTCCGCCCAGTGCGACAGCACCCGTTGAAACTTCGCGCTTCCTCACATTACTGGATGGAACCCTGCCGGCAATGAAGAACAGCCCTTCCCACAGGCCCAAAAGCGCATTTCGGGCCAGTGTTGCGCAAAGAACACGCAAGGTTTGGGGTAGAAAATCGGTATCGACGTCTAGACGCGCGGTGAGAGGGACGGCCATGACAAGGTTTCGTCCAGCTCCCGGAAGAAGAAAATCCCCCGGCGGTTTCCCGCCGGGGGATCTGACTAGGCATCCATGATCACGAGATCAGGGATAGAAGTCGCGATGGACGCGGAACCGGAACGACCAATTGTCCGGATCGGTCTTGAAGCTCGGGGACAGATTTCGGCGATACCGAGAATGATCCCGCCGGCGTGACGAAAGCCGTCGCGCTCTCGAGCTTCGAGTACATCACGTCGAGACCCATATAGAAGTCCTTGGTGATGTTCCACTGGGTGCGCGAACCGACCCACCAGGTCTGCCAGTCGGGATCGCAACCATTGGTGATCGTGCCGCCGGTGCCGAAGCTGCAGCCAATGCTGGCTGCGCCGCTGCCGTAGGTAACAGCCGCGTATCCACCATAGAGAGACGTGCGCCAGCGCGGGTTCCAGAAGTGCTCATAAGCCGCGTTGACGTTCCAGGCTGAAACCAGCTGGAGGTCGCTAGCAGCGCTCGTGCCGCTGGCGCCGAGGGTGCCACCATACACGGCATCGGCGATCGGGCCGAAGCCGGAGAAGGTGCCGCTATCATTGATCGCCCAGGTCGGCTGTGTGGTCTGGAAGAGATACCGCAAGGCACCTTCGGTGTAGTTCACCTGTGCCTGGAAGTAGTCGCCCATACCAATCGACGGAGCATTCAACTTGATGCCCGCGCCAACCACCCAGCCCAGCTTGTCGTCGGGATGGCCGCTGACAAGGCTGCCCGTAGAACCGCCGCTGCCACTGTAGTAGGTCGCATTGACCTGGTGCAGGGCGCCCATGATCTGGGCAGAACCCCAAGCCTGGTCGACGCGCAGGTTGGCGACAACGTCCGGAGCCTGGAAGCCGCCGTAGTTATTGCCGGGAACGCCGGTGCTCGGGAAGGAACCACTTTCAATGATGGTCTTGCGCGGTGCTTCGGCGGCGATCGTTGCCGAGAAGCCGTTGCCGAACTGAGCCGTGTAACCCATCACGAACCAGCCACCGTCACCAGTGTCGGAGCCCGGGAATGCACCCCAGTAAGACGTCGCCGGGTTGCTGTAGAAGTCGAAGAACGACTGCGCGCGACCGAACGTGAAGCCCGCCCACTGAATGAAGGCGCGGTTTGCACTGAAGTTGTTCGATGCCGCGACGTCGCCGCCGTGCTCGTTTTCGGACACGCCAACGGCGATGTAACCGCGCACCGTACCGTATTCGGTCTGGTTGCGGGCATCGGCAGTGATGTAACCGCGAGCGCGGAAGTCACTGTTGTTGGTCGTGCGGTTGTTGACGTTGGCACTCGCCCAACCCCAGGCGAAGTTACCGTTCTGGCCCCAGCCGTATTCGGCACGGACCCAGCCGCCAATCTTGATGCACATGTCGGTGCCGGGGATGTAGTAGAACCCCACACCGTACAGGCTGCAAATCTTCACGTATTGGACCGGTTTGGCCTTGACGGGAAGATCGGCTGCCTGCGCCCCTGCTACCGCAACGAGTCCCGCTGCCGAGCCGAGGAGAAGGCTTTTCACCATCTTCATCTTGAACCTCCAAACATTGTTTCTTGAGAGGGTTCAGTGTCCGCCCAGTGCGACAGCACCCGTTGGAACTTCCCCGTGCTCCCCGCTATCCGAGTAACCTTCACACCCACGTGGTGTGCCGCCTAGCTCGGTCAGCGCAACAGGGGGATGCCCCCCTCCGTCGCTTTGCCACATTAACGGAAGGACCCCTCCAGGCAATGAAGAACAGCCCTTCCCACAGGCTGTGAGAGCGCTTTTCGGGCAAGTGTTGCGCAAAAAACACGCAGGCTTTTGAAGGCCAAAAACTGTCACTGCACGCGCGCATAGAAGACGATATAACATCGTCTTTTCAGTTGTTTACCGGAAAAGAAAGTTCTCAACCGCGGGTGGAAAGAAATGCCCTCTCTGCTCTGCGCTGTGCCGGTTACGACAGGCATCCGTCCCGCACCGTCGCGCGCGAACACTCCCCGGCGGCCGGGCTGATTAATTTCTGTGGAATTCCCGAAGAGGTGATTCGGAACCGGCATTCAATTCGATTCTGGCGGAGACGGAGGGATTCGAACCCTCGATACGCCTTTGGAGCGTATAACGGTTTAGCAAACCGCC
Organism: uncultured Alphaproteobacteria bacterium; assembly: GCA_963831275.1. GTDB lineage: Bacteria > Pseudomonadota > Alphaproteobacteria > Rhizobiales > Xanthobacteraceae > Pseudolabrys. The sequence continues at coordinate 330,119 of CAWHPN010000011.1, forward strand.
GCCTTCAGCCACTCGGCCACGTCTCCGCAATCCTCAAGGCGTATAAAATCCACATTGCACGGTCAAACAGCAGATTTGAATCCGTTTACGCAGCGGCTCGATTTTAAAGATCGCTATGTGGGGAAATAACGGCCGATGAATCGGAAAGAACGCCGCGCCGCGCTCAAGCATGGCACGCCGGGAACGCCCCGCCACCCCCGCTCCGCCGACGACGACCTTGCCAAACTGTTTTTCGACGCCACGGAAAACGAGCGCGCGCGCAAATTTGATGACGCTGTCCGATTCTACAAGCGCGTCTTGCTCCTCAACCCCGATCACGCCGAGGCCTGCAACAATCTTGGTCGTGTTCTTCAGACCCAGGGCAAGCCGAAGGAAGCCTCAATTTACTACGCGCGCGCGATCGTGCTGATGCCTCAGCTCTTGAATCAATATGCCGCCATTTGCGCCACACTCTTTGCGCTGTTGCCGGAATTGAACGACGCGCTCCAACGACAAGCGGCCGCCGCGCCAAAGCAGCTGACCGAAGCCGAACTGTTTGGAAATAACGGTCTAGCGGCGATCGTGGCCGACCCGCTCCTGCGCCACCTGCTGCAGTCGACGCCGGTGCGCGATGTTCCCTTTGAACGTCTGCTTACGTCGCTGCGCTCCTCCTTTTTATCCGACGCAATCGCGGCAAAGGCTGTCTCCGAAAACGTTCTTTCCTTCGCCTGCGTGCTCGCAAAGCAGTGCTTCATCAATGAATATGTTTTCGCCACAACGCCCGACGAAGATTCACGGGCCGCGGACCTTCGGAACGCACTTGGTCGCGCGCTTGCAACGAGCAGCCCGGTCGATCCGATGCGGCTTGCCGTATCGGCAATGTATTCATCATTGGATGCCCTTCCCTCCGCGTCGGCACTGCTTGATCGCAGCTGGATGCCGGCAATTGAGGATCTTCTGACGCAGCAATTGCGCGAGCCTGCACAGGAACGCCAGCTGCGCGATGCAATTCCGCGCCTGACTGCGATCGAAGACGAAATCTCGAAACGCGTGCAGCGGCAATATGAAGACAATCCCTATCCGCGCTGGGTCTATGCGGCAGGCCAGGTTACTCCGCTCTCCATCGACCAAAATCTGCGTGAGCAATTCCCGACCAGCACGTTCGCCTCGCTCGGCAAAATCGACGACGTCGAGATGCTGATTGCCGGTTGCGGCACCGGACAAGTTGCGATCGCATCGGCGCAAAAATATCGCGGAGCACGGGCGCTCGCCGTCGATTTAAGTCTGACCAGTCTCTGCTACGCCAAGCGCAAGACGCCGGCCGACATCGCGTCTCGCATAAACTATGCGCAAGCGGATATCCTCAACCTTGCTTCCATCGGACGCAGTTTCGACGTTATCGATGCCTGCGGCGTGTTGCATCACATGGCCGACCCGCTCGATGGCTGGCGCATTCTGCTGACACTCCTGCGCGACGGCGGCCTAATGCATCTTGCATTTTACAGTGAAGTCGGCCGCAGCGACATTGTGACGGCACGCGCTTTCATTGCAGAGCAGGCCTTTGGCTCAACGCCGGACGAAATCCGGCGCGCCCGACAGGCGCTTCTGAAGACGCCGGCGGCGAGCGTTACGCGTTTTACTGACTTCTTCACAACCAGCGAATGCCGCGACCTGCTGTTTCATGTTCAGGAAAGCCGTCTCAGCCTGCCCGCAATTAAAACCTTCCTGGCGCAGAACAAGCTGCGATTTCTTGGCTTTGAATTCGAAACGGCAGCCGCCGCCCGCTATCGACAAAGTTTTGCAGAGCAAGGTTGGTCGATGACCGACCTCGATCGCTGGCATGCCGTCGAGACCAAATTTCCCGATACATTCTCCGGCATGTACCAATTCTGGGTGCAGAAGCCGAACTAAAACACGCCGCCTGGGGTTATGGGTAAGTCGACCAAGGAATTCCGACCATGCGATTGGGAATCGTTGCCCTTGTGACCTTCGCAATATCGCCCCTGCTGGCACTGTCGCCTGCCCGCGCCTATGACCTTCCTTATGATCCCTACCCGTGGTGCGCAGTTTATTCCGGTGATGGCGGCGGAGGCACCAACTGTGGCTTTCTGACCCTCGAACTCTGCCGGGCGACAGTCAGCGGGATTGGCGGCTTCTGTGCCCCCAATCAGTTTTACAATCCGGGACGGCCCGCCACGCGAGCCCGAACGCGCACGCCACGCTAGGGTGTGGTTCACGCGCTTTTGAAACCCGACGGACGCACGCGCCTGCGCCGGATGAACTAATATGGCGTGGGGTGGCTATCGGCTACGGAGTCACGAAAGGAGAACTGCGATGCGCCTTAAGACCTTCGTGCTCACCGCATTCGTGCTGTCGATGACTGTGCTGGCGCAAGCGCCGGTCAGTGCGCTGCCTTACGATCCCTATCCGTGGTGCGCAGTTTATGGCGGGCGCGGTGGTGGCGGGACGAATTGCGGCTTCCTGACCTGGCAGCAATGCATGGCCACCGTCAGCGGTATCGGCGGCTTCTGCAACCGCAATCAATTCTACAATCCGCGACCGGCGGCCACCCGTTCACGCAAGCGTCCGGTGCAGTACTGATCCCGCATTGACTGCCTTTTGCGGTCGTGCGCAATTGCGCCGCCGTGCAGTCGAGGCCTTTCAACATCGTGCAAGCCTTGCAGGAGGCGTTGAGCCTTCATCAGCAGGGGCGATTGCGCGAGGCCGAGAAGCTTTACACGCGCGCGCTGAAAGCAGCGCCCGACAACTTCGACGCCCTTCATTTGCTCGGCCTCATCAAGGCGCAAATTGGCCAGATGGGCGAGGCATACCGGCTGATGTCGGCGGCGCTCAAGATCAATCCCAACGCTCCCGATGCGCTCGTCAATTTTGCGAATGTCCTGCACGCGCTTAAACGCGATGCCGAAGCGCTCAACTATCTCGACAAGGCGATCGCTCTTCGGCCGGGCGACGTCGAGGCCTTGCTCTACCGGGGAAATGTGCTGAGCGCGCTTGATCGCGCCGAGGATGCGGTGTCGTGTTTCGACGCGGTCCTCGCGCGTCATCCGGGTCGGCCCGAGGCGTTGCTCGGTCGTGGTGCTGCTCGCGCCCGACTGGAACGCCATGCGCAAGCACTCGCCGATTTCGACACCGTCCTTGCGCAAGCGCCAAATCATGTCGAAGCCCTGTACAACCGAGGCACGGCCTTGCTCGAGCTCGGGCACTGCAGCGAAGCCATCGACACCTTCGAGCACATTTGGGCGCACGCGCCGGAGCACGCGAAAGCCTGGAACAATCGCGGGCGCGCCCTGCAAGCGCTCAACCGTCATGACGAAGCGGCTGCCAGCTTCGAGAGGGCCATAGCAATCGACAGGAATTACGCCGACGCCCATTCAAATCTTGCGCTGTCGTTGCTCACACTGGGCCGGCTCGCGCGTGGCTTTGCTGAATATGAATGGCGCTGGAAACGTGGCGGCATGTCCGACGTGCGGCGCAATTACCGAGGCCGGCTCTGGCTCGGGGAATTCCCGCTTGGGCAACGGACCATTCTGCTCCCCGCCGAACAGGGTCTCGGCGATACCATGCAATTCGTCCGGTACGCGCCGCTTTTGGCACATGGCGGCGCAACAGTCATTCTCGAGGTACAACCTGAACTAAAATCGTTCATCGCGAACGTTGCGGGCGTCACATCGTGCCACGCACGCGGTGAAGCCCTCCCCGCTTACGATGTCTATTGTCCGCTCGGAAGCCTGCCTCTGGCGTTCAAGACCGAACCGCAAACAATCCCCGCAGACATTCCCTATCTGCACGCCGACGCCACGCGCATTGCAACATGGCGGTCATCGGTCGATGGGCTGAAAGGAAAACGAGTGGCGATCGCCTGGGCGGGACACAGCCATCACCCAAACGACCGCAATCGATCGATCGATCTCAAGTTGCTCGAGCCGCTACTTTCGCTTGAGGGTATTTCATTCGTTAGCGTTCAACGCGAGCTTCGCGCGAACGACGCAGCGCTATTGGCGCGCCATTACAACGTCACTCACCTTGGCGACAGCCTCGCCGAAATGGCCGATACCGCCGCGGTCCTGAGCTTCGCGGATATCACCATTGCAGTCGACACGTCGGTCGTCCACTTGGCCGGCGCCTCGGGGCGCGAAGTGTGGGTGTTGCTGCCGTTCTCACCGGACTGGCGATGGACCCTGGGCGAACGCAGCCCATGGTACCCGCAGGCGCGCTTGTTCCGCCAACCCACGCCCGGCGATTGGCCGAGCGTGATCGCAGCCGTGCGGGATGCACTGCTGCGCGTCACCGCTGAGGGATGATTTGGCTCAGGCCGCGACGCGCACGGCAGCGGCCGGAGCCGGAGCCTGCGGGTGCGCCTTGAGCCAATCGCGCGCAGCACGTTGCGCGCAACCGATCTCTGAATCGCTCATCTGCTCGGAAATTTCCCGGCGCAGCTGAGCCGCATCCTGGTGGCCGCGCATAGCCGCTAGGTTGAACCACTTGTGCGCCTGAACCAGATCAACTGCGACGCCTGCCCCCGACGAAAAGACCATGCCAAGCCCGAAGCAATCCTCGGCACTCGCTGGTTCGGCATCCCCTGACGCCATTTCTACGCTCGTCATTTCAGCTCCCCTTTTTATCGCAACCGGTGCGCCCCTCGCGACCGGTCGATGCATGTCCCTGTTGCACGGAGTTTTGGCTCCAGGCGCCGCGATATTCGGGATAAAATTTGAATGGCAGTTTAAGTGATGCAATGAATCGAAACTAAACGTCGGAGCGCTCAGCGTCTCTGCGCGCCGTATTATGGCCGCAAATCGCCTGTTTCGCTGATCATTGAGAGATCGGTAACCGAATCCGTTCAGCGGTAACTAACCACCAAACGATCTCACCATCGTCCCGCCACGCTTGGTCGGCGTTTCATCCGGCGTACGGGATCACAAATGGAATTCGCAATGAGGCTCTTGAATATCGCGACGGGTGCACTTTGTTTTTTTGCAAGCACGGCCATGGCGGCCACGCCGGAAGGCAATTGGCTCTCGGAAGACGGCGGCACCAAAGTCCATATTTCGACCTGCAGCGGCAACAAATTGTGCGCCACTCTGGTATGGCTCGATCATCCGATCGATCCTGCGACGGGAAAGCCGAAGACCGACAAGCTCAATCCGGATCCGGTAAAACGTGTCCGTCCGCTGATCGGATTGCAGCTCGTCAACGCGCTTGCGCCAAGTGGGCCAAATAGCTGGTCAGGATTGATCTACAATGCCGACGACGGCCACACCTACAAAGCGCTTCTCAAAGTCGAGAGCGACCGCGTCGCCAGAGTGAAAGGCTGCGTCCTTTCCGTACTGTGCAAGACGCACACCTGGATACGAACAAATTGAAATTCGCGCACGCGTTCCCGGTGCACGCTCTCAACTTGCGCGCGCACGCTGCCCGAACAGCACCGACTGGACCTTCGGATCCTTCATGTCGATGCCCTGACGCAGCTCGAGCCCGAGCGTCATGCCGCGCTTCACCGCCGGCCGCGCTTTCATCGTATCAAGCCAACGCTTGAGGTTCGGGAATTCGCTGATGTCCTGGCCCTGCCGCTCCCAGCCATTGACCCAACCGACCAGTGCCATGTCGGCGATCGAATACTTGCCTGCGATGAACGGCCGATCCTTGAGCCGGACGTTCATCACGCCGTAGAGCCGATTGACCTCGTCGATGTAACGGTTGATCGCGTAGGTCAGGGTTTCTACCGCGTAGTTCTTGAAGTGGTGCACCTGGCCCGCCATCGGACCGACCCCGCCCATTTGCCAAAACAGCCACTGGTCGACCTCAACGCGCGCGCGCTCGTCTGATGGATAGAATTTTCCGGTTTTGCGCCCCAGATATTGCAGGATCGCACCGGACTCGAAGATGGAAATCGGCCGGCCGCCCGGTCCTTGCGGATCGATGATGGCCGGCATCCGGTTGTTCGGTGCGATTTTGAGAAAGTCGGGATTGAACTGCTCGCCTTTGGAGATGTTCACGGGCTTCATGACGTAAGACAGCCCGCATTCCTCCAGCATGATCGAAATTTTAAAGCCATTCGGCGTGGGCCAGTAGTAGAGCTCGATTGGCTTCGCGGTTTTCGTGACTTTCCTCTTTGACGTTTTAGTTTTGGCCTTCTTCGAGGCCGACCGCTTGCTTCTGCCGCGCGCCATGACGTGCTCCATGCGAATACATTTTACGAACAACCGCACAGACCTAGGCTCGGTGATTGAAATCCGCAACCACCGCCGGCGCCCAAAACATCATGCGATCGCAGGATGGAGCGCACAACCTATGCGGGTTATTCTGTTCCCCAGGTTGCGGACTGTCGCCGATTGCCGGCCGCCAGCGCCCGCACCTTTGGAAATAAAGGGAAGTCACTCATGTTGAAGGTTATGTTTGCCGCGGCGCTCGCCGTCGGCCTGATCACGGCGCCAGTGCCGCAACTTGTTTCGATCGCGGCCGCGCAAGCGAGCACGCCGGACAAGAATGCCAAAATGAAAAAAGAGCCGAGCGCCGGACAAATCGCGGCGCGCGATCGCCAAAAGAAATGCGCCGCGGAATGGAAAGAGGCAAAAGCCGCAAGCAAAGTGGAAAAGGGACAGACCTGGCCGCAATTCTGGAGTGCGTGCAACAAGCGTCTCAAGTCCGCTTCCAAATAACGTTTAAAAATCTTTAGGCGCGAACCAACGCAACGAACGTCAACACGACCGATGCCAAAAAGATTGAGGGCGTCGGCGAGACCCAAAGTCTCGCCGACGCCCTCTTATGTCACCCGGGAACCGGGGCGCCGCGGGGCAACCGCATTGCGCAGATCACACCATGACGCACACCGGCCCGTATGACTCAATCTCCGACACGTAAGGCCGAAGATCGGGAAGTAGCGTCAGACTAAAGCTTCCGCTTCCGGCGCTTCGTCTTCTTCGCTGCTTTCGCCGCTGCCTTCTTCCTACGTCTAGCCATTGCTGCCCTCCTAGCCATAAATTATGGCGGGTGTCGCATCAGCACGCGTCGCGAATCGACACGAGCTGCACTCGGTTTACTACAGCACGAGTAAAAAAACAGCGTTACCGCCTAACGGAGCGTGTACGCGAGTGCAGCATGACAAGCGGTAACGCGATTGCGCGACAAAAACTGAAATTGTTCGCACGCACGCGCGACACGCAACGCTTGTTTGCGCGCGTGTTGGATAAATCTAAAACATTCGATGAAATAAGGGTTTTCTTAGCGACGGTAATTCGGCGCGCGCGCGCTTTGGCGACGAATTTTTCGCGCAACACGCATTGTGTTTTGCTTCAGGCGTGTTGTCAGCGCGTGCATCTCCGCAACGAAAAAATTTTGCACAGACGACGCGCACAAGGGCTTCCGACCACGAAAATCGATCAAAAACGACCGAATCAGTGCGGAGTGATTCGGGTGATTCGCGCGTACCCGCGAGCAAACCTGTCAGCCGGACGGAGGATAAGACCACTACGCGCTCACAATTTTCGTGCAAGCGTGTCTGACTCAACGGAACCCGAAAAATTTTTGCAAGTTGAAGCGCATTGCGCTCGCGTCACAGCCCGAGTTTTCGTTTCAGCACATCGTTGACGGCCTGCGGGCTCGCCTTGCCGCCGGATGCCTTCATCACCTGACCGACAAACCACCCAATCGCTTTTGGATTGGTCTTCGTATCGGCGACCTTGTCCGGGTTCTTGGCGATGATGTCGTCGATTGCCTTCTCAATAGCGCCAAGGTCGGTGACTTGCTTCATGCCGCGCTGCTCGACGATGGCGCGCGGGTCGCCGCCTTCTTGCCAGACCACTTCGAATAGATCCTTGGCGATCTTGCCGGAGATCGTACCTTCCGCAATCAGGTCAAGCATCGCACCCAACTGGCCTGCGGATACCGGCGCGGCGGCAATGCCCTTGTCTTCCTTGTTGAGCCGCCCGAACAGTTCGTTAATCACCCAGTTGGCTGCCGTCTTCGCATCCCGGCCCTTCGCGACGGTCTCGAAATAGTCGGCCGTTTCGCGTTCGGCCACGAGCACGCCGGCGTCATAAGAAGACAACGAGAGATCGCGCATGAACCGCGCTTTCTTCTCATCCGGCAATTCGGGCAGTTTCTTCCTCAGCGTCTCTACATAAGCCACATCGAATTCTAGCGGCAGCAGGTCGGGATCCGGAAAATAGCGGTAGTCATGCGCCTCTTCCTTGCTGCGCATGGGCCGCGTTTGTTTTTTGTTGGAATCGTAAAGCCGCGTCTCCTGCTCGATCGACCCGCCGTCCTCAAGAATGTCAATCTGGCGCCGCGCCTCATGATCGATGGCTTCACCGATAAAGCTGATGGAGTTCATGTTTTTTATTTCGCAGCGGATGCCGAGCGGGTCACCCGGGCGGCGCACCGAAACATTGACGTCGGCCCGCAGGCTGCCCTTCTCCATGTCGCCGTCGCAGGTGCCGAGATAACGCAGGATCGAACGTAGCTTGGTGATGAAAGCTTTCGCTTCCTCTGCCGAGCGCAGATCGGGCTTCGATACAATTTCCATCAAAGCGACGCCCGACCGATTGAGGTCGACGTAGGACAGCGTCGGTGAGCGGTCGTGCAGGCTCTTGCCGGCGTCCTGCTCGAGATGGAGCCTTTCGATACCGATCGAAACGCTGTCACCGCCGTTGACATCGACGGTGACCACACCCTCGCCTACCACCGGAGATTTGTATTGGCTGATCTGATACCCCTGCGGCAGATCGGGGTAGAAATAATTCTTCCGGTCAAAAACTGATTTGAGATTGATTTTAGCGTTCAGGCCAAGTCCGGTGCGGATCGCCTGGCGCACACACTCCTCGTTGATCACCGGCAGCATGCCGGGCATTGCCGCATCGACCAGCGAAACATGGCTATTGGGAGCGGCACCGAACTCTGTGGACGCACCAGAGAACAGTTTTGCCCGGGAAGTGACCTGGGCGTGGACCTCCATGCCGATGACAACTTCCCAGTCGCCGGTCATGCCTTTAAGGAGCTTTTTCGTATCGGAATGAACGGCCATATCACCCTGTTTGCGTTTTGCGACTGCAAGCGACCACCAATTTATATTTGGTAGCGGCACGTACCCATCGCCTGCAAGACATCATTTGCCTTCGGAAATACCGAACGGGCATGATATCCACGAGCAAGCAAGGAGCCGGCGCCGAACGCGGCGAAGTTGTGACATTGGCGACGCCGCGCTGGGCGTCAGCCTTTTCGCAAAGCTGCCCTGCCGAATGCGCAGCCACGTTCCACGAAATGGCCTGAATTCTGCAGACATTGCTGCCGAATTGCACCGTAAATATTCGGAACGCGCGCGCGCGAGCAACGTTGGAATAACGTCATGAACAACAGCAACGGCACATTCGGTCTCATCGTAGGCGGCGTTTTCGCCGTGATTGCGGCTATCTTCATCCTCAGCGGTGGTGAATTGGGCGGTAAAAAAACGGTCCAGGGCGACCAGGACCTTCCCCCAGTGGCGACGACCGGCCGCGATTGATCGTCACCACCACGGTTGCGGATGGAACCGGCCGGCCGCCTGTTCGATCACCGTGGCGAGCGAAAACAGCGTCTCCTCGTCGAACGGACGGCCAATCAGCTGCAGGCCGAGCGGAAGATCCTGCACGTCGAGGCCCGCAGGCACCGCAATGCCGGGCAGTCCAGCCATATTTACGGTGACCGTGAACACGTCGTTCAAATACATTTCAACCGGATCATCGCCGCCCCTTTCACCCAATCCGAATGAGGCCGACGGCGTTGCGGGCGTGAGCATCGCGTGCACGCCGGATTTAAAACAGTCCTCGAAATCCTTTTTGATCAACGTGCGCACTTTCTGTGCACGCAAATAATAGGCGTCGTAGTAGCCGGCGGAGAGGACGTAAGTGCCGATCATGACGCGGCGGCGCACTTCGGCGCCGAAACCGTCGCTGCGCGTCTTTTCGTACAGGTCGATGATGTCGCGCCCCGGCACGCGCAAGCCGTAACGTACGCCGTCATAGCGGGCGAGATTGGACGAGGCTTCCGCAGGCGCGACGATGTAATAAGCCGGCAATGCATATTTCGTGTGTGGAAGAGAGACCTCAACCAATTCCGCACCGGCGGCTTTGATCCAGGCGCGGCCCTGCTCCCAGATTTTTTCGATCTCGGCCGGCATGCCATCGAGGCGGTATTCCTTCGGAATGCCGATGCGCATGCCCTTCACTGATTTTCCGATTGCGGCTTCGTATTCAGGCACCGGCACATCGGCGCAGGTTGTGTCCTTTGGGTCGGGACCCGCCATCGACCGCAGAAGTATCGCCGTATCGCGCACGGTACGCGCGAACGGTCCGGCCTGATCGAGCGAAGACGCGAAGGCGACAATGCCCCAGCGCGAGCATCGGCCGTATGTCGGCTTGAGGCCGACAGTGCCGGTGAATGCCGCCGGTTGGCGGATCGAGCCGCCGGTATCGGTCCCGGTTGCGCCCAGACAAAGTTGCGCCGCCACCGCGGCCGCCGAGCCGCCGGATGAACCGCCAGGCGTCAGCGGGACATTCGATCCTTTGCGCCGCCAAGGCGACGTCACTGGTCCGAAATGCGATGTCTCGTTCGACGAACCCATCGCAAATTCGTCGCAGTTTGTTTTGCCCAGCAGCACGGCCCCATCGCGCCAGAGCTGTGACGTCACCGTCGACTCATAGGTCGGCACGAAATTATCAAGGATGTGAGAACACGCCGTCGAGCGCACGCCTGCGGTGCAGAACAAATCCTTCACCGCCAGCGGAATGCCTTCCAGCGGCCCCGCCTTGCCCGCCGCGATTCGCTTGTCGGAGGACTTCGCCATATCCGCTGCCCGGTCCGGCGTCTCCAGGACAAAGGCATTGAGCGTGCGCGCTTTCTCAATCGCCTTCAGATGGGCAGCAGACAATTCGGCGGCGGAGAAAGTCTTCTTCTTCAGTCCGTCACGCGCTTCGGCCAAAGTGAGCGAAGTCAGTTCACTCACGGCGTGGGCTCGTCCGTCGATTGTGGTCCGGGCTTTTCGGAGATCGTTTCACAAACAAACGTGGTATCACCGGCACTTGCGCCCTGCCCTTGCGATGCGGCGCGCTCCGCCTCAAGCGCGTCGAGCATCGCCATGTATCCGAGCTCACATGCGATACACATCGGTCACTCCGTGCATCATTCTACGACCTTTGGCACCAGGAAATAATTGTCCTCGCTTGCCGGGGCGTTCCTGACGATGTCCTCGGCAATATCTCCGTCAGTGACCTGGTCTGCCCGCTTTTTCATCGTCATCGGCGTCACCGACGTCATGGGCTCAACGCCGTCGACCTTGACCTCAGAAAGTTGCTCGACAAACGCAAGCATGGCGTTGAGCTCGTCGCGCAGATGCTCAATTTCGCCATCCGCGACCGCAATACGGGCGAGATGTGCGATACGACGAACGGTATCGGCGTCGACAGACATGGACTATCCGAAGATTTCTACGTCTGTCTGCCTATAGCAGACAGGCTTTCACCGCGACAACCGGCTCGGTGCAAATCGGCTATGACGTCAGTTTGCGCAAAAGGTTCTGCGTTTCCGAGACGAAATTTTTGATCAATTCGCCCGCTGGCGCCTCGCGGCCAAGGACCGCCGCCTGGCCGGCCAGCATGGGCGAGAAATCGCCCGATCCCTGCGCCTGCGCCTTGGCGTGCAACGGCGCGAGCGCACCACTGGCGAGCGGGAACTGCGGCACAATCGCGCTGATTGGCCCAAGCTCGCGGATGGCTCGGTTGATCAAGCCGCGCGCCGGGCGTCCGCTGAACACGTTCGTGAGCGCGGTGCTGTCCGCGCGCGCTGCGCGAAGCGCCGCGCGGTGTGGCGGCGTCGCCTTCGCCTCCGGACAGAAGAGAAACGCCGTACCCAACTGGACAGCTGAGGCGCCGAGCGCCAACGCGGCCACGATGCCGCGCGCGTCGCCGATACCACCGGCGGCGATGACGGGAGTTTGCACGGCGTCAACCACTTGCGGCAGAAGAGTGAACAATCCAACCTGCGTGGCAATGTCGTCGCTCAAAAACATGCCGCGATGACCGCCTGCTTCGACACCCTGCGCGATCACAGCATCGCAGCCGTTAATTTCCAGGACGCGAGCCTCTTCGACGGTCGTCGCGGAGGAAATGACCTTGCAGCCCGCAGCCTTGACGCGCGCAACCAGCGCGGGATCCGGCAGGCCGTAGTGGAAGCTTACGACCTCGGGCTTGAGTTCTTCGACGACAGCGCACATTGCAGCATCGAATGGTGCGCGGTTCGTCGTAGGGACTGGCGCCGCCGGATCAATGCCGAATTCGACATAGTAAGGTTTGAGCCGTTCGCGCCATGCATGCTCGCGCACATTGTTGGGGACCGGGGGCCGGTGCGCAAAAAAATTGAGATTGACCGGCTTGCTTACGGTCGCAGCGCGGAATTGGGTCACCTGCGCACGCAATTGATCCGCGTTGAGCATCCCCGACGGGAGCGAGCCCAGCGCGCCTGCCTTGGCAACCGCAATCGCAAGCTCGGTATCCATCACGCCCGCCATAGGAGCCTGCAAGATCGGATGATCGATCTTGAACAAATTCAGCAGACGTCGGTCCGGCCACATGGCGCGCAGCCTAGCGCGTGTTGTCGCGAACATGAATTCGCAATGGGTTTACGAGGATTAGCGTCGCCGCGAAGGCCGCTTGCCGCCATAAAAGAGGAGGCAAGCCATTGAGGAACCGGCTACCATTTCTCCATGCCTGCCCGGACCCATGACCGATATCCCTACTCCGCAATCAACTCCCGGCCCGCTTACGACTGGCCGGGCGGCAAGCGGCTTGCGGTCTATGTCGGTCTCAATCTGGAATGGTTTTCGTTCGGCGAAGGGCTTGGCGCGGAGCTTGCGCCCGGCGGTCCGCAGCCCGATGTCCTCAATTATGCTTGGCGCGATTACGGCAACCGGGTCGGCGTTTTCCGGCTGGCGGACCTGTTTGGCGAGTTGCAGTTCCCGGTCTCGCTTTTGGTCAATGCCGAGATGTACCGCCACGCGCCAGAGGCGGTCGCGGCCTTCCCCGGAGCGGAGATTATTGGTCACGGCCGCAGCAATTCAGAGCGCCAGGGCGATCTGACCGAATACAAAGAACGGCTGCTGATCGAGGAGACCACCGCGGCGGTCGAAAAACATTCCGGAAAACGTCCGCGCGGCTGGCTCGGGCCCTGGATTTCGCAATCACCACTGACACCGGACTTGTTGCAGGAGTCCGGATACCACTATCTCCTCGACTGGTGTCACGACGATCAACCGGTATGGATGAAAACGCGGACGGACCGCATACTCTCATTGCCCTATCCGCAAGAGCTCAATGACATTCCCCAAATCGTCGCGCGCAAGCGTGAGGGCTCGGAATTCGCCGAAATGATCGTGGATGCCTTCGACGTGATGCAGGAAGAATGCGCGAAGCGGCCTTTGGTCATGGGCATTGCCCTTCACGCCTACGTTGTGGGGTGGCCGCACCGTTTCAAATACCTGGCGCGCGCGCTGCGGCACATCATGCATCACGCCGACGAGCGCGTGTGGTTCACGACTGCCGGCGATATCGCGGATCATGCGAGGCAGCTACCAGCAGGCGCCGTCCCCTGAGATGGCCGTCATCCTGCCACTCGTCGAAGCTGCCGGCCACCTGTCGGCCCGTGGGTCTCTCATCGGACTCGATCTCGGCACCAAGACTATCGGCGTCGCTGCGAGCGATCCCGACCGGAAAGTGGCAACCGGCGTCGAGACGATCGCTCGCCAGACATTCACCACCGATGCACGGCGGATCCTCGCGCTCGCCGCCGAACGCGCGGCCGTCGGTTTCGTGCTTGGCCTGCCGATCAACATGGATGGCAGCGAGGGGCCACGTGCGCAATCAACACGCGCCTTCGCCCGCAATTTCGGAAAATTGACCGAATTACCGATTGCGCTCTGGGACGAACAACTCTCCACCGTTGCGATCGAGCGTGAATTGATCGCCGCTGATGTCAGCCGAAAAAAGCGTGCCGCCGTGATCGACCAGCACGCCGCCGCGTTCATCCTGCAAGGTGCGCTTGATCAACTCGCACGATTATAGCGCGAACAGAAAGGAAGCCGCTCCGAAGAGCGGCTTCCAGCTTCACATCTTCCTCCCAGCTAGCGCTGTGAGTCGATCGAGAAGTTGTTCGTGTTGTGCTGACGCGACCAGTTGTCCCGATAGTAACGGGGTGCGGGCGCATAAGCATAGGAGTCGACATACGGATCGTAAGAATACGACTCGTAGGCATACCCCGGTCCATACGCGTAACCCGGATCGCCGTAGTAGCCGTTATTATAGGCCGAACCGGCGATCGCAGCGCCCGCTAAGGCGCCTACACCGAATCCGATCGCGGCCGCATTGCGTCCGTTGCGGGCCTCACTTGGCGACGCCGCAAGCGCGAGCGCACCCGTCACCGCCACTGCTGTGGCGAATTTCAAAATCATCTTCATCTTGGTCTCCTTTCCGTGCCGGCTTTTTGATGTATCGGGGCTCAACACGGGAACAAGTGGCATTGTTCCTGATAAAGGCGTTCGCTTGGTCACGAGTTCACGATCGATCACGAAGATTTGGAGGAACCGGGTAACCACCGTTTGGCGCGCAGGCATTAACGATCCCGACGGGTGGGCTTGTGGATCACGTGGCAACACCCTTGCCGGAGGAGCAAGTTCCCCCTATAGGTCTTGCTTTAATGACCATTGCGCCGAAACCCTCTTTCGTCCTCAGCAGGCGGCATTTGTTGGGGATCGAAGGGCTTTCGCAGGCCGATATTTCGGGCCTTCTCGATCTCGCTGAGGAATTCGTCACCCTCAACCGCCAGGTCGAAAAGAAGCGGGCTTCGCTTCGCGGCCGCACACAAATCAACCTCTTTTTCGAAGTTTCGACCCGGACTCAGGCCTCGTTCGAGCTGGCGGGCAAACGCCTCGGCGCCGACGTGATGAACATGTCGACCAGTTCGTCCTCGATGCGTAAGGGCGAGACCTTGATCGACACGGCGATTACGCTAAATGCCATGCATCCCGACATCATTGTCGTACGCCATCACGCGTCCGGCGCGGTCGAATTGCTGGCGCGCAAGGTCGATTGCTCGGTGATCAATGCCGGCGACGGCTCGCACGAACATCCGACCCAAGCCTTGCTTGATGCGCTCACGATCCGCCGCAACAAAGGCCGCATCGAAGGACTTCTTGTCGCGATCTGCGGGGACATTATCCACTCGCGGGTCGCGCGCTCGAACATCATCCTTCTCAACGCCATGGGCGCGCGCGTGAGGGTCGTCGCTCCCTCCACGCTGCTGCCGCCCGGCGTCGAGCGGTTCGGCGTCGAAGTCGCGCGCGACATGCGCGAAGGTCTCGCCGACGCCGACATTGTCATGGTGCTCCGGCTTCAGCGCGAGCGCATGAACGGGTCCTTCATCCCTTCGATGTCGGAGTATTTCCACTACTACGGACTCGACGAGAAAAAACTCGCTTACGCAAAACCGGGTGCACTCGTGATGCATCCCGGACCGATGAACCGCGGAGTCGAAATCGACTCTCTTGTCGCCGATGGCGCGCAGTCCCTGATCCGCGAACAAGTCGAGATGGGCGTCGCCGTGCGCATGGCGGTGCTTGAAGCGCTATCACGCAACTTACCGAACGCGTGACATGATGCTGACCGACCGCCGTCCGATCCTGCTCGCCAATGCGCGGATCCTTGATCCGTCGCGCGATCTCGACATTGTCGGCGATCTGCTGATTGCCGAAGGCGTCATTCGCGAGGCGAAGAAAGGCATCGGCGCTGCCGGCGTGCCCGAAGGCACTGAAGTGATCGATTGCCGGGGCAAAGTCATCGCGCCCGGATTGGTCGATATGCGCGCCTTCATCGGCGAGCCGGGCGAAGCTAGCCGCGAAACACTTGCTTCCGCCAGTCAGGCTGCAGCTGCAGGCGGCGTCACCACCATCATCTGTCAACCCGACACCTCGCCCACAATCGACAATCCCGCCACCGTCGATTTCGTTCTGCGTCGCGCGCGCGACAATGCGATCGTGCATGTGCACCCAATGGCTGCCATCACAAAAGGCCTCGAGGGCAAAGAGATGACGGAGATTGGCCTGCTTAAGGCAGCCGGCGCCGTTGCTTTCACCGATGGGGCGAGAAGCGTCACCAATGCACAGGTGATGCGGCGCGCTCTAACCTATGCCGGCGATTTCGACGCTATGATCGTGCACCACACCGAGGATCCCAACCTGGTCGGTGACGGCGTCATGAATGAAGGCGAATTTGCCGCCCGTCTGGGCTTACTTGGCATTCCGAGAGCCGCGGAAACCGTGATGTTCGAGCGTGACATCCGTCTCGTCGCTTTGTCAGGCGGTCGCTATCACGCGGCATCGGTGACATGTGCCGACACGCTCGAGGAGTTGCGCCGTGCTAAAGAAGCGGGGCTGAACGTCACCGCGTCGGCATCGATTAACCACATTACGCTCAATGAAAACGATATCGGACCCTATCGCACGTTCCTGAAGGTCTCCCCGCCGCTGCGCGCGGAAGATGACCGCAAGGCGCTGGTTGAGGCAGTGGGAAGCGGGTTGGTGGATGTGATCATGTCGGATCACAACCCCCAGGACGTCGAAACAAAACGCCTACCCTTTGCGGAAGCGGCACCGGGCGCGATCGGCCTCGAAACAATGCTGACGGCTGGCTTGCGGATCGTTCATGGTGGCGAGATCGAACTCATGGCGCTCCTGCGCGCAATGTCGACGCGGCCGGCGGAGCTGCTTGGACTTCCGGGCGGCACACTCAAAAGCGGCGCACCCGCTGACGTGATCGTGCTCGATATGGATTTGCCATGGGTGCTCGATCCAATCGAGCTCAAATCCAAGTGCAAGAACACCCCCTTCGACGAAGCGCGCCTCACCGGGCGCGTCGTGCGCACCATCGTTTCCGGACGAACCGTCTACGAGTACGTATGACCACGGCGCTGGCTTTCATCTTCGGTTATTTACTTGGAACGATTCCTTTCGGACTGTTGCTGACGCGCGCCGCCGGGGCACCCGATATCCGCGCCATCGGCTCCGGCAATATCGGCGCCACAAACGTGTTGCGGACCGGGCACAAGGGCCTGGCTGCAGCAACGCTGTTCTGCGACATGTTCAAGGGCCTGACCGCCGTGCTTATGGCGAAGCACTTTGGGCTCGACGCGGCGCTCGGGGCCGGTCTCGGAGCATTCCTTGGACATCTCTTTCCGGTCTGGTTGAAATTTAAAGGCGGCAAAGGCGTCGCCACCTATATTGGCGTGCTTGCGGCGCTCTATTGGCCCGCCGCCCTTTCTTTTTGCGCAGTCTGGCTGGTCGTTGCCGCAGTAAGCCGTTATTCGTCGCTTGCCGCCTTGATCGCCAGCGCCCTCACCCCTTTCGGTCTGTGGTTTTTCGGCTTGCCCGCAATCGCGGCCCTGTTTTTGCCGCTCACACTATTATTGTGGTTCATGCACCGCGCGAATATCGGACGCCTTCTTAATCGCCGCGAAGGAAAAATCGGCGCTGCGGCCGAAACACCTCACTAAACTTTTGGTTGTATTGCTGCACAATCGGTTGTAGTTGTCCCCGCCGGTTTTAAGGCGGGTAATTTTTTGAACGAACAGACGCGACTGACAGATGAGCAGCGGCTCGACTGGCTGCGCCTCATCCGCTGCGACAATGTCGGCCCGCGCACATTCCACGATCTAGTCAGCTTTTACGGGGGCGTTGGGCGGGCGCTCGCCGCCCTGCCCAGCCTCGCCCACCGCGGTGGCTCAGCCCGCCCCATCCGGATCTGCACCCGCGAGCAGGCTGAAACGGAACTGAGGGTAGCACACGCGAGTGGAATCAATTTCTTTGCGCTCGGTGAACCGGAATATCCATCACGGCTGGAGATGATCGACGACCCGCCGCCGCTTGTCGCGGTGCGTGGAAACGTCGACACATTGACGCGGCCCTTGATCGCCATTGTCGGCTCACGCAACGCATCTGCGGCCGGTGTGAAATTTGCCCAAAGGATCGCCGCTGATCTCGGCGACGCCGGCTTTATCGTCGTATCCGGGCTGGCGCGCGGTATCGACGCCGCAGCCCATCGCGCCAGCCTCGACACCGGTACCATCGCGGTGCTCGCCGGCGGGCATCATCGTATTTATCCGGCTGAACATCTTGATTTGCTGGAGAAGGTCGTGGTGAAGGGCGCCGCCATATCGGAAATGCCTCTGACTTGGGAACCGCGCGCGCATGATTTTCCACGTCGCAACCGGATCATTTCGGGACTGTCACTTGGTGTTGTGGTCGTGGAAGCGGCGCGTCGCTCGGGATCGCTCATCACTGCACGGCTCGCGGGCGAGCAAGGCCGTGAGGTGTTTGCCGTTCCCGGTTCCCCGCTAGATCCTCGCAGCGAGGGCACCAACGGCCTGCTCAAGCAAGGTGCCACGCCAGTAACTGAAGCTGCCGACGTAATCGCGGCGATCGAGCCGATCCTTGGCCACTCGATTGAGCTGCCTGCGGCACAAGAGCCGCCGCAGGCCACGATCCATTCGTCCGATGTGGAACCGGCAGCGGATGAGCGTGGCGGGATTATCGCCCTCCTGGGGCCGACGCCGGTCTCGATCGACGATCTGGTGCGGCTTTCGCACACCTCCGCCACAACCGTGCGCAGCATTCTGCTGGAGCTTGAAATTGCCGGTCGTCTCATGCGCCATGGCGCGGGGTTGGTATCGTTGTTGTAACGTGCGATACGAACCGGCCTCACCGGGAATTCTGCATGGCCCTGCGATACCTCCCCGTCCTTACAATTCTTCTTTTGCTTCAAGGCGTGCCGTCTTCTGCACAGGAGCATTCCTTCGCCGCCTTCACAGCGGAACTCTGGCCCGATGCGCAAACCAAGGGTGTCAGCCGCGCCACTTTCAATTCAGCGCTCAGAGACGTCACTCCCGATAAGCGCGTCATCGCCGCAACCCAGCGCCAGCCTGAGTACGGCAAGCCGGTCGGCGACTATGTCAATGCAATCGTTTCAAATCGGCGGATTGCCGATGCACAACTCAAAGCGCGCGAATGGGTTAAAACCCTCGACGCAGTCGAGAAGAAATTCGAAGTCGAGCGCTGGGTGTTACTTGCCCTATGGGGAATGGAATCCGATTTCGGCACCGAAAAAGACCGGTGGGATATCTTCCGGTCGCTGGCCACCCTCGCCTATGTGAAATATCGCCATCCTTATTTTCGCAACGAATTGATCGTTGCGATGCGCATCATGCAGGACAACAAGTTTACCCGCGCCAAGATGGTAAGTTCATGGGCTGGAGCCATGGGGCAGAGCCAGTTCATGCCATCCAACTTTGTCGACTACGCCATTGATTTCTCAGGCGACGGTCACATCGATATCTGGAGCAATGTGGCGGATGTTTTGGGTTCTACCGCAAATTATCTACACAAATGGAAATGGAATCCCGCACTGCCTTGGGGTTTCGAGGTAAATGTTCCGAGCGGTTTCGACTATATGCGCAGTCGCGCGACTTTCCCGGAGTGGCAGGCGCTAGGCGTTCGCCGCGCCGATGGCAAACCTTTTCCGGATTCAGGCGAGGGCGTTCTTTTTTTTCCGAGTGGAGCAACCGGCCCCGGATTTGTCGTCACGGAAAATTTCGATGTGTTGAAGGAGTACAACAACTCCGATGCCTACGCGATCGCAGTCGGCCACCTCGCCGACCGCATTCATGGCGGCGGTTTGATCAGGACAGCTTGGCCGAAAGACGACCGGCAATTGTCACGCGATCTCCGCATCGGCTTGCAGAAAAAATTGTCGGAGCTTGGATACAAAGTGAAGGACTTCGAAGGCCATATCGATTTTGACCTCCGCGACAATATTCGTTCCGAGCAGAAGAAGTTGGGAATGCTGCCTGATGGCAGTCCGACAGTGGCACTTTTGGAAAAACTGCGCGTGAAAAGCCACTGATCCGCACCCCGCTGGTAGCAAATATTAATATTTACACGTCAAAATTGTGCCTCGCAGGCGGTCTCTTTAGCGCCCCATTTGGCTGGTCTGACACGGCTTCTTAACGGGGTTATTTGACACTCAGGGGTACCTTCCCCATGTTCCGGGCCAAGATGCCGCCGATTCCGCTTTGATTCTCAAGGGTCTTGGTGGCTAACCCACTGGATTTCCATGAATATTGTCGTAGTCGAGTTGCCGTCCAAGGCGAAGACAATCAATAAGTACCTCGGCTCCGGCTATGAGGTTCTGGCCTCATTTGGCCATATCCGCGACCTGCCCCCCAGGGATGGGTCGGTCGATCCGGACAATGATTTCCACATGCTCTGGGAAGTCGATGCCAGATCGAACCAACGCATCAACGATATCGCACGCGCGCTCAAGAATGCCGACAAGCTGATCCTCGCAACCGACCCTGATCGCGAGGGCGAGGCGATCTCCTGGCACGTCCTGGAGGTGCTCAAGGAAAAGAAAGCGCTCAAGGACCACAAGATCGAACGCGTGGTGTTCAACGCCATCACAAAGCAGGCTGTCAGTGAGGCGATGAAGCATCCGCGCGAGATCGACGGCGCATTGGTCGATGCCTATCTCGCACGGCGCGCGCTCGATTACCTGGTCGGCTTCACCCTTTCGCCCGTGCTCTGGCGCAAGCTACCTGGCGCCCGCTCGGCCGGCCGCGTGCAATCCGTCGCGTTGCGGCTCGTCTGCGATCGCGAACTCGACATCGAAAAATTCGTCGCCAAGGAATATTGGTCGATCACCGCCAAACTGGCCACCCCGCGCAATGAAGTATTCGAAGCACGCCTCGTCGGCGCCGACGGGCAGAAGATCCAGCGCCTCGATATCGGTTCGGGCGCCGAGGCGGAATCCTTCACGCGCGATCTCGAAAACGCGATCTTCACAATTACATCGGTCGAAGCAAAACCGGCGCGGCGCAATCCACCACCGCCGTTCACCACCTCGACTATGCAGCAGGAAGCAAGCCGCAAGCTCGGCTTCGCCCCAGCCGTCGCCATGCGTCTGGCCCAGCGACTTTACGAAGGCGTGGAGATCGACGGCGAAACCACCGGCCTGATCACCTACATGCGCACCGACGGCATCGACATGGCACCGGAGGCAATTGCCGACATCCGCGCCATGCTTGGTCGTAACTATGGCAAGGAGTACGTCCCCGCTTCACCGCGCGAATATCATAACAAGTCGAAAAACGCGCAGGAGGCCCACGAAGCGGTGCGGCCGACCAGCGCAAGCCGTACGCCTGCTGAAGTCGCTAAATATGTCGATCGCGAGCAGGCGCGCCTCTACGAGCTGATCTGGAATCGTGCCATCGCGAGCCAGATGGAATCCGCCGAACTCGAGCGCACAACGGTCGACATCGTCGCTACGGCAGGCTCGCGAAATATCGAGCTGCGCGCCTCCGGCCAGGTCGTGAAGTTCGACGGCTTTCTGACCCTGTATCAGGAAGGCCAGGACGAAACATCCGATGATGACGAGTCGCGCCGGCTTCCGTCCATGTCCGAAGGCGAGGCGCTCAGCAAACAGGCGATCGAATCTTCGCAGCACTTCACCGAACCGCCGCCGCGATTTTCAGAAGCCGCGTTGGTCAAGCGGATGGAAGAGCTCGGCATCGGTCGGCCCTCGACCTACGCCTCTATTTTGCAAGTGCTGCAGGATCGCGGTTATGTCCGCATCGACAAGAAGCGCTTGATTCCGGAAGACAAAGGCCGTGTCGTCGTCGCCTTCCTCGAAAGCTTCTTCACGCGTTACGTCGAATACGATTTCACTGCCGGCCTCGAAGAAAAGCTCGACGAAATTTCGGCCGGCAAGATCAACTGGCGTGCCGTGCTCGCCGAGTTCTGGGAGCAGTTCGTCGGCGCCGTCAACGACATCAAGGAAGTGCGCAATCGTGTCGTGCTCGACGCACTCAACGATTTGCTCGAGCCCCATATTTTCCCCGAGCGGACCGACGGCACGCCGCGCCGTCAATGCCCGCAGTGCGCCACCGGCCAACTTTCGCTGAAAACCGGACGCTTCGGCGCCTTCGTCGGCTGCTCGAATTATCCGGACTGCAATTTCACGCGACAGATCACGCCTACCGCCGACGGCGTCCAGGGCAAAAAAGTGCTGGGCGAAGATCCGACGACCGGCCTAGAGGTGACGCTGCGTGGGGGCCGCTTCGGTCCCTATTTGCAGCTTGGCGAACAGATCAAGCCGCCGAAGCCGAAGAAAGGCGAGAAAAAGCCCGAAGTTGAGAAGCCCAAACGTGCCGGCATCCCGAAGGGCATTTCGCCCGATGATGTCGATCTTGAAAAGGCATTGGGACTTCTAGCGCTACCGCGTGAAGTCGGAATCTCCCCCGAAGACGGGGAGCCGATCCTCGCAGGCATCGGTCGCTTTGGCTCGTACGTAAAGCACGGCAAGACCTATGCAAATCTTGAGGACGGTGACGACGTCCTTACGATCGGCCTCAATCGCGCGGTCACCCTGATCGCGGAAAAGAAAGCCAATCCAAAAAAGGGCCGCCGCTTTGGGCCCGATCCCGGCAAAGTTTTGGGCGAACATCCGGACCAAGGTGGTCCGGTGGTCGTCAAGAACGGTCGCTATGGGCCCTATGTGAGCCACAACGGTATCAATGCCACTATCACCGGCGACAAGACGCCGGAGACGATCACGTTGACCGAAGCGGTCGTCCTGCTCGACGCCCGTGCCGATCAACTCGGCTCACAGCCGCGACGCGCGGCTGGCCGCAAGAAAGCGGGCGAACCGTCGGAAGCGCCAAAGGGGCGTAAGAAGAAGGCGGCTGAAGCGGTAGATGCGACGGAGAAAGCCGCCAAGCCGCGCAAGAAGACGGCGAAAAAGACCACAAAAATTACGGCCGCCGAATAACTGGCGAAGCCCGGTTTCTGTCATTACATTTCACTCAATCGCGCCGTTTTGGCGCAGGACTGTTATTTTGAAAAAACACACAAAGAAAATACCTTCACTTCCCTCCAAGGCTGACATTCTCGCCTTCATCGGCAACAACCCCGGCAAAGTCGGCACTCGCGAAATCGCTCGCGCCTTCGGGCTGAAGAATGCAATGCGTGCCGAACTCAAACGTATGCTGCGCGATCTCGCTGACGAAGGCTCGATCGAAAAGCGGCGCAAGAAACTGCATCATGCCGGCGCACTGCCTCCGACCGTACTCGCTGACGTCACCGCGCGTGACAGTGACGGTGATCTCATCGCCACACCGGACGAATGGGATGAGGCCTCCCATGGCCCCGCACCGAAAATCCGTATACATGTGCCGCGCAAGGCGCGGCCCGGAGATGCGGCCGGCGTTGGCGACCGCATCCTGCTGCGCGTTGAAGAAACCGATGACGATGCCGGCATCCGCCATCGTGGGCGGGTCATCAAGATCATCGATCACCCCAAGCAGCGTGTGCTCGGGATTTTCCGGAGGATCCAGCACGGCGGCGGCCGGCTGGAGCCAATTGAAAAAAAAATGGTCGGCAAGGAGCTTGCGATCCCTGCGGGCGCGACCGCGGATGCAGAAGATGGCGATCTTATTGCCGTCGAAACATCGCGTGCGCCGCGTCTCGGCCTTCCAACTGCTCGCGTCGTGGAGCGGCTCGGCTCGCTTAAAAGCGAGGGCGCCGTCAGTCTGATCGCGATCCAGGCGCATGGTATTCCCTCCGTCTTCCGGAGGGAGACCCAACAGGAAGCTGATGCTGCGAAGCCGGCGACAATGCAGGGACGCGAAGATTGGCGGCACATACCGCTCATCACGATCGATCCGCCGGACGCCAAGGATCACGATGACGCTGTGCATGCCGCGCCCGATACCGCGGCCAATAATCAGCGCGGTTTCATTATCGAAGTCGCCATCGCCGACGTCGCGCACTATGTCCGGCCCGGCTCGGCGCTCGATCGCGAGGCATTGACGCGCGGCAACTCGGTGTACTTCCCCGACCGCGTGGTGCCAATGTTGCCCGAGCGGATCTCGAACGACCTGTGCTCACTGCGTCCGCGCGAAGACCGCGCCGCCTTGGCCGTCCGAATGGTGATTGGCGCGGACGGCCGCAAGCGTTCGCACACCTTTCACCGCATCATGATGCGGTCAGCCGCCAAGCTGTCCTACATGCAGGCTCAGGCCGCAATTGACGGCCGCAACGACGACGACACCGGCCCTTTGCTCGATCCCGTTCTTAAGCCGCTATATGCGGCTTACGAGGCGATGAAACGCGCCCGGAGTGAACGCCAGCCGCTCGATCTCGATCTGCCCGAGCGAAAGATCGTTCTTAAGGCAGATGGCACCGTCGATCGCGTGGTCACGCCGGATCGACTGGAAGCGCACCGGCTTATCGAGGAATTCATGATCCTCGCCAACGTCGCGGCCGCAGAATCGCTCGAACGCGCCCGCACTCCCCTGATCTATCGGGTGCACGATGAACCCACGATGGAAAAGGTCCAGGCGTTGCGCGAATTCCTCGCCACGATCGACATGCCTTTAGCCAAAGGCGGCGTGCTCAAACCGGAAGTCTTCAACCGTATTCTTGCGCGCGTGAAAGGACGCGACGCCGACCAGCTCGTCAACGAGGTGGTTTTGCGCGCGCAGGCACAGGCGGAATATTCAGCGGAGAATTACGGTCATTTCGGTTTGAACCTGCGCCGCTATGCGCATTTCACCTCGCCAATCCGTCGCTACGCAGATCTCGTCGTGCATCGCGGATTGATCCGCGCGCTCAAACTGGGGCCTGATGGCCTTCCCGACGGCATGGATCAAAAGGCATTGGCTGAAATTAGCGCACAGATTTCCGCAACCGAACGCCGCGCAATGCTGGCTGAGCGGGAAACAAACGATCGCCTGATCGCGCATTTTCTGGCCGATCGGATCGGCGCGACCTTTGACGGCCGCATTTCGGGCGTTACCCGCGCCGGCTTGTTCGTGAAATTGCGCGATACCGGCGCCGATGGCTTCGTCCCGGCCCGCACGATCGGTGACGAATATTTCCGCTATGACGAAAAAGCCCATGCCATGGTCGGTTCCCGCTCTGGCGACACCTACAGATTGGGAGATCCGGTGCAGGTCAAGCTTGTCGAAGCCGCGCCCGTTGCCGGTGCGTTACGGTTTGAGGTCCTATCCGAAGGGCGTGCCGGGCGGCCACAGCGCCGAGCGCCCCATGAGCGTGGGCAGCACCGGCACCCCCAACGCAAGCATCGGAAGGCACGATGACGAAGGACCTCGGAAAGTTGTGGGCCGAACGCATGACGAAGTCGGAACGCGATACATCGTTTCCCGACAGCGAGCCGCGCGACGCCGCAACCCTGATGTTAATCGACCGTTCCGGTGCCGCGCCGAAGGTCCTGCTCGGCCGCCGCCATGCCGATCACAAGTTCATGCCGGGAAAATTCGTGTTTCCCGGCGGCCGCATCGAGCCACTCGACCGGCAAATGACGGCGGTGAGCGAGCTTCATCCGGACGCGCAGACAAAACTGCTCGAACGGGTAGATAAACCCGGGCCCGATTTCGCCCGGGCGTTTGCGCTCGCCGCGGTACGCGAAACCGCGGAAGAGACCGGTCTGTTGCTCGGCTTGAAGCGCGACCAGCCGCCCGCCGTACCCGGCGATATCTGGATCGAATTCGCCACGGCAAAAGTGCACCCGGACCTCGGGCAGATCCACTTTGTCGCACGGGCCATCACGCCACCCCGCCGGCCGCGCCGTTTTGATACTCGTTTCCTGACCGCGGACGCTTCCTCAATCGCACACACAATTGAGGGTGTCGTCGGTCGTGACTCTGAGCTGGTCGAGCTCACTTGGGTGCCAATCGAGGAAGCCGCCCATCTCGACATGCCGACCATTACCGGTATCGTTCTTGAGGAACTGCTGGCTCGCGTGGAAGCCGGCATGGCGCATGACCTGCCGGTGCCGTTCTATTTCATGATCGAACGGGAATTCTTTCGGGAATTGCTGTAGACGCCTGAAAATAGCGCATTTCCTTGACATTTGCCGCTCCGGCGCTAGTTTCCGCGCCAAAGGCCCCACCCCATCGCAGGATTAGTTCAATGGCCAAAGCCATCAGTCTCAAGATCAAGCTGGTCTCCAGTGCGGGCACCGGTCATTACTATGTGACACGCAAGAATTCGCGCACGCAGACCGACAAAATGAAGAAGAAGAAATACGACCCGATCGCGAAGAAACACGTTGAATATTCCGAATCCAAAATAAAATAATTGCGGAGGCATCCACGATGCTTCGCACTTTGTACATCGCTCTGTTGCTGGTGCCGCTCGCGTTTGCGCAAGCGACCGCCGCCGAAAAACACAGGCTTGCGCTCCAGATCAGCGACAATGACCCGGCCAAGATGAACGCGGTCCTCAACGTCGCGGCTAACGTCTCGAAGTACTATTCGGACAAAGGCGACGAAATCGACATTCAGATCGTCGCCTTCAACGCCGGCCTGCATATGCTGCGCGAGGACACCTCCCCCGTGAAGCCGCGGCTGAAGTCCTTCAAGGAAGGCATGCCGAACGTTTCATTCATGGCCTGCGAAAACACGCTTGAGGCAATGGCCCGCAACGAAGGCAAGGAACCGCCGCTCGTGGAAAATGCAGAACGCGTCAAAGCCGGCGTCGTCACGTTGATCGAGCTTGGCGAAAAAGGCTGGACGATCGTTCGGCCCTGACAGCGCGCGTTTTTGCCTAAATGGTGGCCGGCCGGAAGCGGCGGCATGTTGAGGCCACTCGCACCGCTCCCGGACCGGCCGAACCCCACGGACCCAGGAGATGCGGCGGACCTGAGCACTCCGCAGGGTATCGCAGGACATTCAGAGCCGGAGCCAAACCGTTTGCACCAACTCAATCATCACGAGGCTAGACCAGGCCCCGCGGCCGGCCAACCGGCCCCGTAACGCGCTGGAATATCTTAGAAATGTCTTCTGTATTTCAGGGCGCGTTGCACGCCCCGCCGTTCGAATCAGCGGCTATGCGGCGTCTGGCACGACACGATTGCGACCATCGCGCTTTGCGCGATAGAGCGCCTGGTCGGCGCGCTTGAGAATGGTGCTCGCGTTGTCGCTGGCGCCCGACAACGCGGCGATGCCAATTGAGATCGTAACTTCAAGGTGGCGTCCGCCCTGCTGGATCGCAAAAGGTTCGGTGGCGATCCGCCGCCGCAGGCGTTCCGCCACCATGGTCGCAACCGCCATGTCGGTTTCCGGCATCACGATCACAAATTCCTCGCCGCCATAGCGGCAAGCAAGATCGATGTTGCGGATAGCCTTGCGGATGCGCAGCGAGAATTCGCGCAGCACATCGTCGCCGGCATCGTGCCCATAACCATCGTTGATGGCCTTGAAATAATCGATATCGAGCACCAGCACCGTGATGGGCTTGCCGCGGGCAGCCGACTGCTCGACCAGCGTTCCCAGGTGGATCTCCATGTAACGCCGATTAAACAGCCCGGTCAGGCCGTCGGTGATCGCCAGTTCGATTGAGGCTTGCACATTGTCACGCAGCCGTTCGGTGTATCGCCTTTTCTTGATCTGCGTCCGCACCCGCGCCAACATTTCGTTGCGGTCGACGGGACGGATCAGATAATCGTTCACGCCGATTTCCAGCCCCCGCGCAAGCCGTGTGCTGTTGTCGGCTTCGGCAATCGCAAGAATGGGGATATTCCGGGTGCGCTCGAGCGAACGAACCTGGCTGCAGAGACGAAGACCGTCGAAATCCCGCAGCCCGAGCGACACAATGACCAGATCATAGTCGCCTTCGGCGGCTCGAAATACGGCTTCGTTCGGATTGGTTTGGAGGTCGACACTGTGTTCGGACGAGAGCGTGGCCATTAATCGCTCGTAGGATGTTTCCCGGTCATCGACGAGCAGCACACGGCCGTTACGGCCCGTCTCGGCGACCGCCTCGCGCTCGGGACTTTGGATGCCGATCTCTCGTGACGTCACCGCCCGCATGCGGAGTTCGTCGGTTACCATTTTAAGCCTCGCCAGCGAGCGCACGCGTGAAACCAGCGCGATATCGCTCACGGGCTTTGTCAGGAAATCGTCTGCACCGGCTTCGAGCCCGCGTACGCGATCGGACGGCTGATCCAGTGCAGTGACCATCACCACCGGGATGTGATGGGTCAGCGGATTTGACTTAAGCCGACGGCAGACTTCGAAACCATCCAGCTGCGGCATCATGACGTCGAGGAGCACGATGTCGCACTCCGCGCGCTCGCACACAGCGAGCGCCTCGGCGCCGTTAAAAGCCGTTGCAACGTCAAAATATTCTGCCGACAGCCTGGCCTCGAGCAGCTTCACGTTGGCCGGAACGTCATCGACTACAAGGATACGCGCGGTCATCGATGCACCATCAGCTCGTGCCCAGAAAATGCCGAATGGTTTCGATGAATTTTGCCACCGAAATCGGCTTCGAGAGATAGGCCTCGCAGCCGCCTTCGCGGATGCGCTCCTCGTCTCCCTTCATGGCAAAAGCCGTGATCGCAACGACAGGGATGGCTTTGAGATCCGGGTCGTCCTTGAGCCATTTGGTCACTTCGAGACCGGATACTTCCGGCAACTGGATATCCATTAAAATGAGATCCGGCTTGTGTGCGCGCGCGAGATCGAGCGCTTCGATGCCGTTGCGCGTGCCGAGGGTTTGGTAACCATGCGCTTCGAGCAGGTCGTGAAAGAGCTTCATGTTGAGCTCGTTGTCCTCCACGATCAGGACGGTCTTTGCCATTCCCCTTCCCGCTCTTTTGTCCCCAATGCGCGTGCCAAGCCGCGCGGGTGCAGTCGCCAGTCCCTTCGCGCTCGGGCATGATCGGCACGGTAGTGCCGATTTGTTACGGAAAGGCAAATTTAATCAAATGATGCAGCGCTTATTGTTAACGCGGGAACGGGCAGAAGGGCTGGCGATTCAGGCCCTTACGTTCATCGCCGCAGACGGTGAAAGGCTCGGACGCTTTCTCGCAGCGACCGGAATCGGCCCGACCGAGATTCGCACGGCCGCGCGCGAACCCGGATTCTTGATGGGTGTCCTGGAGTACATGAGCTCCGATGACAGCCTGATCTCCGCCTTTGCCGGAGAAAGCGGTCTCGATCCCGCCGATATCGAAAAGGCCCGCGCTGCCCTCGCCGGGAGGTCCTGGGAGCGCGACGTACCATGAGTTTTTGCCGGGACTGCTTTGCAGACACACCAGACCGCGCCGCGCGCTGCCCCGCCTGCAGCTCGCCGCGGCTGGTGCGGCATCCCGAAGCGGACACATTTAGCATCGCGCACATCGACTGTGATGCTTTCTACGCGACCATCGAGAAACGAGACGATCCGACACTCGCCGATAAACCGGTCGTGGTCGGCGGCGGCAAGCGCGGCGTCGTGGCCGCCGCATGTTACGTGGCGCGCACGTATGGCATCCGCTCAGCCATGCCGATGTTCGAGGCCAAGCGCCGCTGCCCAGGTGCTGTCGTGGTCAAGCCGAACATGGCCAAATATGTTCAGGTTGGGCGTGAAGTGCGCAGGGCGATGTTTGCCCTCACACCGCTCGTCGAGCCCTTGTCTATCGACGAAGCATTTCTGGATCTCAGCGGCACCCAGCGATTGCATGGCATGAGCGCGGCGAAGGTGCTGGCGCGTTTTGCCGGCAAGGTCGAGCGTGAACTGGGCATCACGGTTTCGATCGGTCTTTCCGCGAATAAATTTCTGGCCAAGATCGCTTCGGATCTGGACAAGCCGCGGGGTTTTGCGGTTCTTGGACAGGGCGAGGCAACTGCGTTTTTAGCGCCGAAGCCGGTGGATTTTATCTACGGGGTTGGAGCAATAAGCGCGACCAAACTTGCGGCCGACGGTTTCCGTACGATCGCTGATCTCCAACGTAGCGATGAGCGCGACCTCATCCGGCGATACGGCGAGGAAGGCGCGAGGCTATGGCAGCTCGCGCGCGGGCAAGACAACCGCACGGTCGATCCGGAGCGCGACACGAAAAGCGTTTCAGCCGAAACAACGTTTGAGCGTGATATCGGTGACTTCCGCCCGCTCGAACAATATTTGTGGGAATTGACTGAACGCGTCTCGTCGCGCCTGAAGGCCAATGCGCTTGCGGGCTCAACGGTGACGCTCAAGCTTAAAAGCGCCGACTTTAAAATTCGCACCCGGGCCCGGGCCCTCAGCGCGCCGACGCAGCTGGCATCGCGCATCTTCGCCGCCGGACGAGACTTGCTCGCCCATGAGGTCGGAACTACACGCTTTCGCCTGATCGGAATCGGTGTGACGAATCTGGAGGAAACTGACGGCAATAATTACGCTGATCTGCTCGACCGGCGCGCGGCCGAAGCCGAGCATGCCGTCGACCGGTTGCGCTCGAAGTTTGGCAACAACGCAGTGGTGAAGGGCCTCGCACTCGACGATGACTAGCGGTCTAGGGACAGGGTTTCGCGGTTTTTAATTCCAGCGAAGTCATGTCGCCGCTGATCGTGAAATCGGGGTAACTCAGGACAAGCGCGCGCGAAATGCCGTTCTCGTAGAGTTCGAACCCGATCGAATAGACCGGCGTTTGCTCGCCGCTTTGTTCGGACTTTTGGTCACTGTTATCGAAATAGCTGATCGTGACGGGCCAGCGCGTGAGCTTTGCGAAGTCCGGAACTTTTGCCACGGCGTCGTCGGGCATTTTTTCTCCTGGCGCAATCGGGTGCCCAATAACGGTGAGCGTGTTGTAGAGCTTGTCGCCGGTTTCAGACCCGTCAAAAACGGGGAACTCCAGAAGTGACTTTCCCTCACGCGCGGCCGCGATGATCCGCCGCATATGCTCGGTGGGGAACACCGCACCGGCCGGCATGTTCAAGCTCTTTTCCTTCGGCTTGGTCAGACTGATGGCCACCGCTTTTGTTGTGCGCTCGGCCTGGCCGTCCACGACATCGGTCCGGCGTTCATTGAACAAATTTTCCGAACTGAAGCGAAATTTGCTGGCGTTGCCGTTTTCCCACGTGGTCGACCGCAGATCGCTGAGCGCCGGCTGACCTTCGCCTGAGTCGAGTTGCGACACCTGGCGGAATTTCAGCTCGTAGCCATCACAGGCATTGCCCGAGAAGTCGTATAAGATGCGTCCGCGGACCGCCTCGATCCCGCGGCTGCCCTGCGACTTGGACAGCTTGAGATCGTAAATCGCCCGATGCGGCGCAAGCAGGATTCGGTCGGCGGGCGGCGCAGCAGCAGCCGGGCGATCGATCGCGGTAGCCGCGATACCCATGGCGAGGACGACACAAATCCAGCCTCGAGCGTCGATTGTTTGATTCATCGATTTGGCCTCTCCGCGGCGGGACCGCTGGCTACGCGTGGGACCAGAAAGGTGCATGATCTGGGCAAGATAGAGGCCGTGGTGGATTCCGGCAACCGCAGGAGCCCGCAAAGCTTGCGCTACACCGCCCATTTGGCCAAGGATCGCAGGCAATTTCCGCGGAGGACAATATGGCCGGATCGATTGAAAAAAAACTCGCCGGCCTCGGCGTTTCTCTGCCAACGCCAGCAAGCCCCATCGCTAACTATGTGCCGTTCGTCCGCAGCGGCAATTTGCTTGTCGTTTCCGGCCAGGTTTGCTTTGGCCCCGACGGTAAGCTGGTCGCCAAAGGGCAGCTCGGCGGCGGCGTTTCGCTTGAAGAGGGACAGAAAGCGGCGCGCGCCTGCGCGATCAACCTGCTTGCGCAACTCAAGAGCGCACTCGACGATCTGGACCAGGTTGTGCGCGTGGTGCGTCTTGGCGGCTTCATCAACTCGGCGCCCGGCTTTACCGATGGACCGAAGGTGATGAACGGCGCTTCGGATCTGATGGTGGAAGTTTTCGGCGACAAGGGCCGTCACGCGCGCTCGACAGTCGGCGTATCGGCGCTTCCGGCGGACGCCGCGGTCGAGGTCGAAGGCTCATTCGAAGTCTCCTGATCGATGGCCCGGCTCGATTGGCTCACCGCACGACCGATTGCTCATCGCGGTCTGCATGATGCATCGAGTGGAGCGATCGAAAATACCGCCACCGCTTTTTCGGCGGCAATCGCGGCCGGCTATGGGGTCGAGACCGACCTCCAGGTCAGTGCGGATGGCGAGGCGATGGTGCATCATGATGATGCTCTGGGCCGGCTGACCGAAGGCAGCGGTCTTCTCGCCGATATGAACGCCGCTCAAATCAAGGCGGTCCGTTTCCAAAACAGCACCGCGCGCATACTAACCGTTGGCGAATTGTGCGATCTCGTCGCCGGACGGGCCCCTCTACTTTTGGAGCTCAAAAGCCGCTTCGACGGTGATATGCGGCTTGCGAGCCGCACCATCAAAGTCCTTGCAAAATATACCGGACCGGTCGCGGTGATGTCATTCGACCCGGCTTTGATCGAATTCGCGCGCCATAACGCATCATTCTTGCCGCGCGGCATCGTGGCCGAGCGGCACTATTGGCACGCCGAATGGGACGGGCTGTCGCTCCAGCAGAAACAAAGCATGTCGTGGTTGCTGCATGCACCGCGCACCGGGCCGCAGTTCATCGCCTATTCGGTCAATGATCTTCCGGCCCTCGTGCCCTCCCTGGCGCGTGGACTACTCGGCCTGCCCCTGCTCACCTGGACGGTGCGCACGGAGGAAAACCGCCGGGCCGCGGCCCGCTGGGCCGACCAGATCATATTTGAGGACTGGCGGCCCTGAGGTCGCGCAGGAACTCTGAGACTGACCTGGAGTTTGTCCTGCGAAAGATTTTCGCGGAGATTCGTATGACCGGAACCTTGCTATCCATCATCATCGTTGGTGGTGCGATCATTGTCGCTGTAATTGGCCCCACCGATCATGCGACCGCTCAAATCGCGTCTCGGGAGAGCCTGTCTTTGTCGGCGGCAAGCAAGAAATCAGTGTCGTCGCAGCGACGGCACGAGCCGGGCCAAATTGCCTGCACGGTCGCAGGCTGCCAACCGATCCCGACCGGTTGCCACCCACAAACCGGATATAATTGGGACGGCATCCCGACCGGCTTTGATATTGTCGTGTGCCGCCCTCCGCGCGGATGGCGCAGGTAAAATCCGGTGAGTTTCGGATGAATTCGGGCGTAAAGTCGGGGTAGATAATCAATCGCCCCCAATGACCAACGCCGAACTTCGCATTCGTATTTCGCAGTCACTGGCCGAGGTTGAACCCTCGGCCTGGAATAGCTGTTGCGGCACTACAATCGCGCCTGCCGTTAAAGCTCAACATGAAATTAAACTAACATCTGAGGACAATTTCTCCCCGCATTTATCAACACGAGAACATCCCCCTAACCCATTTGTTTCACATGAATTTCTCTCCTCGCTTGAGGAATCGGGATCAGTGCGGAGCCAGACTGGATGGCAGCCACGGCACCTGCTTGCGCAGGACAGCAAAGGCAACCTGCTCGGCGCCGCTCCCTGTTACGTCAAAACCCATTCCCGGGGCGAATACGTCTTCGATCATGGCTGGGCGGAGGCGTTCGAGCGCGCCGGTGGCGACTACTATCCCAAGCTGCAGGTCGCGGTGCCATTCACCCCAGTCACCGGCCCTCGTCTACTTGCAGGGGCTGGCCCGCAGACGGAGGCCATCCGGAACGCGCTCGCAACTGCGCTCGTGGAACTCACGACCACCAATGAACTATCGTCCGCACACGTAACCTTCTTGAGCGAGCCAGAATGGCACGCGCTCGGGCGGCTCGGGTTCTTGCAACGCACCGACCAGCAATTTCACTGGGAAAACGCTGGCTACGCGGATTTCGAAGGCTTTCTCAATCGCCTCGCCTCACGTAAGCGAAAGGCCATCCGCCGCGAACGCAAGGAGGCGCTAAGTGCCAGAGTGGACGTGTGCTGGCTTACGGGCACTGATCTAACCGAAGCAGTATGGGATGATTTTTTCCGTTTCTACATGGAAACCGGCTCGCGCAAATGGGGCCGGCCGTATCTGACCCGGGAGTTTTTCTCGATCGTCAGCCAGAAAATGCGTGACCGCATCCTGCTGGTGATGGCGCGACGCGCCGGCCGTTGGATCGCCGGCGCCATTAATTTCATCGGAGCTGATACCCTTTACGGGCGCAACTGGGGCGCGAGTGAGCACCATCCGTTTTTGCATTTCGAGATCTGCTATTATCAAGCTATCGACTATGCGATCGCGAACGGCCTCAAGCGGGTCGAAGCCGGCGCGCAAGGCGAGCACAAGCTAGCGCGCGGTTACCTGCCGCACAGGACGTATTCTGCCCATTTCATTGCAAATCCCGCCTTGCGACGCGCGGTTGCCGACTATCTCTCGCGCGAGCGCGCTTATGTACAGGCTGCCGCGGAGGAACTTGCGGCCGCCGCCCCATTCCGCAAAGATTTAGTAGAACAGGAATGAGGGGGATCCCAATGCCGAGTTATGACCCGAACAACATCTTCGCCAAGATCCTCCGCGGCGAACTGCCCTGCTACAAGGTCTATGAAGACGAGAAGGTCCTCGCATTTCTCGACATCATGCCCCGCTCGCCTGGGCATACGCTGGTGCTTCCGAAAGTCCCGGCCCGCAATATCCTCGATATCGGTCCCGACGATCTCGCCCATGTCGCGAAAGCCGCGCAAAAAGTCGCCAAGGCGGCGATCAAGGCGTTTTCGGCGGACGGCATCACCATCCAGCAATTCAACGAGGGCGCCGGCGGCCAGGTCGTCTTTCACCTTCACCTGCATGTCATCCCGCGCAAGGTCGGCGTCACCATGAAGCCTCCGGCAAGTGAAAAGGAAAAACCGGAGTTGTTGGCCGAGCATGCCAAAACGCTCGCCGCAGCCATCGCCGCCAGCTAAGGCGCGAGCAGCCATCCGCCAGCCAGCAATATCGCTTCTGCCGCGAAGACGCCGGCGAACGCCGAACGGTTGATCGCAAGATAAGCCAGGAAACCGCCTACCGCCGCGCTCACCCGCACGCTTAGGGGCATTTCGGCGAGCGCACCGCTTGGAAATACGATCAACTTCGAAATCACGCCTGCCAGTATCGCGGTGGCGACTGCGCGCGACCACACGACAACTTCGGAGTCTTCATTGAGGCCGCGCGCCAAGACCAACCCAAATACGCGCCAGACTTCGTTGGGAAGATAGCCGACCAGGATGAGCACCACATAAGGTGCAAGCTCGTTCCAAAAGGTGCTCATGCGGCAGCCCCGCGCAGGCGATGAACGACATAGGCCAGCGTGCCGCCGCCAATTCCTGTCCACAGCAGATCGAGCTGGACATTCGTTGCTGTCAGGACCGTTCCGAGGAATAAACCCAAAATGAGCGCCAGTTTATCCATCATTGCCTTCGCGTTGCGCGCGGTCGACATCAGGAACGACATGGGCGTGAGAAACAGGAGCGCACCGGCAAGCAAAGGCGGTAATTCGGCGGCCAGATAGTAGCCGACAAAGCCAAAGCTCGTCGCGGTGCCCATATAGCCAACCGACAACCCGTTGGAGAACGCAATGCGCCGCTCGCGCGGAATCGCTGGCAACAGACGCAGCGATTCCACCCACATGCTCACGGACGTAAAATGCGTTGGAAGCAGCAGATCGCGCAGCCGCGTGCTGTCGTCGCGCAACAACGGCAGCAGGGCAACCACCATCGGAAACAGGCGAACCGCGCTCAGGCTCACAGCGAGCGCCACCTCAATCAATGGCGCGCCAGTGCCCAGAGCGGAAATAAGAATGACCTGCGCGGGAGCTGCCCAGACGAACACAGTCGAGAGTGCCAGCCACCAGGCCGCCAGCCCGAAACCATGTGCCAATGCACCGATGCCGATATAGGTACCGGCCAGCACCAGAAAAAAAACGGAAGTGAGCGCCGATCTTATTCCGCCAAAAAAAGCGGCGGCGGACGACTCATATTGAGAGTTTGCCGGCATGAGGTACCGCACAGCTGTCTCATAGCGGCGGCGCGTCCGCAACCGCCTGATTGGCATGCAGCATGTGCGAAAGGCGAAGACCGGGCACG
Source organism: uncultured Alphaproteobacteria bacterium (assembly GCA_963831275.1). Taxonomy (GTDB): domain Bacteria; phylum Pseudomonadota; class Alphaproteobacteria; order Rhizobiales; family Xanthobacteraceae; genus Pseudolabrys. The sequence goes on from CAWHPN010000011.1 coordinate 366,071, forward strand.
CGGCCCGGCCTTGTCAGTCCGTTGACAGCGTCAAACCTTGGCCAGCGGCACTTTCGGCACCGAACCGCGCTTGGGCTTGGGTCGGGGCGAAGCGCGACGTTTTGCTTTCGGCCGAGGCACCGGCAATTTTTCCGGTTTTGGCGTCACGGGACCGTCGAGGAACTGGAAGCCGAGCTTGTCACGTCCCTGCTCGTCCTTGTCGACGATCACGCGCACGTGGCCGCCAGCTTTCAGGTGACCAAAGAGCACCTCATCAGCCAGTGGCTTCTTGATGTGCTCCTGAATGACCCGAGCCATCGGCCGTGCGCCCATCAGTTCATCATAACCGTTGGCGATCAGCCACCGGCTCGCCTCGTCGGAGAGCTCGATCGTTACATTGCGGTCGCCAAGCTGCGCCTCAAGCTGAAGCACGAATTTATCGACTACTTTGGCGATGATCTCCTGCGACAGATGCGCAAAGGTGATGGTTGCGTCGAGCCGGTTACGGAATTCCGGCGCGAACATCTTGTTAATGGCCTCCAGATCGTCACCTTCGCGCTTGCTGCGCGTAAAGCCATAGGCATGCTTGGCAAGGTCGGAGGCTCCGGCATTCGTTGTCATGATCAAGATGACGTTGCGGAAATCGACCTGCTTGCCGTTGTGATCGGTAAGTTTGCCATGGTCCATTACCTGCAGGAGCACATTGAACAGATCCGGATGCGCCTTCTCGATTTCGTCGAGCAGCAGCACGCAATGCGGATGCTGGTCAACGCCATCGGTCAGCAACCCACCCTGGTCAAAACCGACATAGCCGGGAGGCGCGCCGATCAGGCGCGACACCGTATGTCGCTCCATGTATTCCGACATGTCGAAGCGGATGAGCTCGACACCCAGCGAAACTGCAAGTTGTTTTGCCACTTCGGTCTTGCCGACACCGGTTGGACCGGAAAACAGATAGCAGCCGATCGGCTTTTCCGGTTCGCGTAGTCCCGCGCGCGCCAGCTTGATCGACGCCGACAGCGACTCTATTGCTTTGTCCTGTCCGTAGACGACGGTCTTTAGCGTCCGCTCGAGATGCTGCAGAACCTCGGCATCATCCTTGGACACAGTCTTGGGCGGTATCCGCGCCATCGTCGAAATCGTCGTCTCGATTTCTTTTATTCCGATCGTCTTCTTACGCCGACTCTCCGGCAGCAACATTTGCGCTGCGCCAGATTCATCGATCACGTCGATGGCTTTGTCGGGCAATTTGCGATCATGGATGTAACGGGACGACAGCTCCACCGCCGCCTTGATCGCCTCGCTTGTATATTTGAGCTTGTGATATTCCTCGAAATAAGGCTTGAGCCCTTTCAGAATTTCGATCGCATCTGGCACGGTTGGCTCATTGACGTCGATTTTCTGAAACCGCCGTACCAGCGCGCGGTCTTTCTCGAAATACTGCCGATATTCCTTGTAAGTCGTCGAACCGATGCAGCGGATTGTTCCTGACGCCAGCGCCGGCTTGAGGAGATTGGATGCATCCATCGCACCGCCCGAGGTGGCGCCGGCGCCGATCACCGTATGGATCTCGTCAATGAACATGATCGCGCCCGGATAGGCTTCGATCTCCTTGATTACTTGTTTGAGGCGTTCTTCGAAGTCGCCGCGATAGCGGGTACCGGCGAGCAGCGTGCCCATATCAAGCGCGAAGACGGTTGCGCCCTTGAGCACATCCGGAACTTCGCCGTGCACGATCCGCCGCGCCAGACCTTCGGCGATCGCCGTCTTGCCGACACCGGCATCGCCCACAAACAACGGATTATTTTTCTGTCGTCGGCAAAGCACCTGGATCGTGCGATTGATCTCGGCATCGCGCCCGATCAGAGGATCGATCTTGCCGTCCTTGGCTTTCTTGTTGAGGTTGACGCAATAGGCCTCAAGTGCGTCGCCTTTCTTCTTCGGCTCGTCCCCGCCCTTCGCATCGGACTCTTCCTCAACGCCGCGTACCGGGCGCGACTCCGACAGGCCAGGACGCTTTGCAATGCCATGACTGATGTAGTTGACCGCGTCGTAACGCGTCATGTCCTGCTCTTGAAGGAAATAGGCGGCGTGACTCTCACGCTCAGCGAAGATCGCCACGAGGACATTGGCGCCGGTCACTTCCTCGCGCCCCGAGGATTGCACATGAATAACCGCGCGCTGGATGACGCGCTGGAAACCGGCCGTAGGTTTGAATCTTCCGCACCGTCGGTGATCAGGTTTTCGAGTTCTGATTCCAGATAGGCTGTCAGACTGCGGCGAAGCTTGTCGAGATCGACATTGCACGCGCGCATGACCGCCGAAGCATCCTGATCGTCTATCAGTGCGAGCAGCAAATGCTCGAGCGTCGCATATTCATGGTGCCGCTCATTGGCAATCGCAAGCGCACGGTGAAGCGACTGTTCGAGGCTGCGGGAAAAAGTCGGCATCAATCTTTCCAGTTCATTTGTATGGCACGCCCCCGACTCACTTTTTCTCCATCACGCATTGCAAAGGATGCTGATGTTTGCGCGCAAAGTCCATGACCTGCGTGACCTTGGTTTCCGCGACCTCGTAGGTGAAAACGCCGCATTCGCCGATGCCGTGGTGATGCACATGCAACATAATTCTTGTGGCAGCTTCATGATCCTTGCCGAAGAAACGCTCCAATACATGCACAACGAATTCCATCGGCGTGTAGTCGTCATTGAGAATGAGCACACGATACATGTTGGGCCGCTTGGTCTGCGGCTTGGTCTTGGTGATAACCGCAGTCCCGGGGCCGCCCTGCTCATTCCGGCGCTTTCGATCGTCATCGGCCATGCGAAATCCAGCGCCATGCACCATGACCGTATCCCTTGGACGATTGTTCTTGAGTGAGGGCGTCATGTGTAACCGAGGCAAGTGACTCCTGGAGATGGGTTGCGGTCCGCACCGGAAACCTGACCGAACCAGATCATCATAATGAGGCGGGGACGACAATTCCAAGCCGGCAATCGGCTTGGAGCTGCCCCGTTCCGGGACACCAGCCACAGCACCTCCCAATTCTGCGCGCAAAATCCAGATAGATATTGCTTAAACGATCGCAACCCATTTCCGGGCAAATTGAGGCGAGTTTCCCCCAAATTCGCGCCCCGCCTCTCACGTTTTCTCAAGGGGGGTACCCCCATATGGAGGAACTTCTGCTCGCAATCCGTTTCCACCAACATTGGGTGAAGCCGCATGTTAGCCCGTTTTTTGAGAAACGCCCGGGGCGGTGTCGCCCCCCTCATGGCGGTCGTCGCCGTCCCGATAATGGCGGCGGTGGGTATCGCCGTCGACTATAGTCGGATAAATGCCGCGCGCACCGCGTTCCAGGTTTCCCTGGACGCAACCGCGCTAATGCTTTCCAAGGACGCCGCAACAGAATCGACAGACGCGCTCCAGACGGAAGCTACACATACCTTCAACGCGCTGTTCAGCCGCCCCGAAGTCACCGACGCTACTGTGACCCCGGTTTATACATCGACCGGCGGATCTAAGTTGACGCTCAATGGCACTGCCATCGTCCACACGAATTTCCTGGGTGTCATTGGTGTCAGCCAGGTCAACATCAGCGCGATGTCGGTTTCGGCTTGGGGTAACACCCGGCTTCGTGTCGCGCTGGTGCTCGACAATACCGGTTCGATGGCGAGCGATGGCAAAATGGACGCGCTCAAAACAGCCTCTCATAACCTGCTGACGCAACTCCACCAGGCCGCGATCCATCCCGAAGATGTTTACGTTTCCATCGTCCCGTTCGTCAAAGACGTGAATGTCGGGCCCAGCAACTACGATAAAAGCTGGCTGCGCTGGGATTTGTGGGAAGAAGTCAACGGCAGCTGCAGCAAGGCCAGATACACCACCAAGACCGACTGTCTCTCGCACACCAAGATCTGGACGCCGGCCAATCACAACACATGGAACGGCTGTGTCACAGACCGCGATCAGAACTTCGACACCAGAAACAATGCGCCAGTTGCCGGCGGCACCCTTTATCCCGCCGAGCAATATGATTCATGCCCGGCAACATCGGTCCTGGGCCTTAGCAATGATTGGACTGCGCTGAACGCCAGCATCGATACGATGGCGCCGGCGGGCAATACCAACCAGGCAATCGGCCTACAGCTCGGCTGGCAGACCCTGACGGCAGCGCCATACACGGTCCCCCCGATCGATCTCGACTACAAGTATCAGACCGTCATCATCCTGCTGACCGACGGGCTCAACACGCAAGATCGCTGGTATTCCAACGCGTCGTCGATCAACGCGCGCCAACAGACAACCTGCGACAACATCAAGGCCGCGGGCCTGACCCTCTACACGGTCCAGGTCAACACCGGAGGCGATGCAACGTCCACGTTGTTGCAGAACTGCGCCAGCAACTCGAGCAAGTTCTTCCTGCTCACCACGGCGGGACAGATTGTAACGACCTTCGGCCAGATCGGTACTTCGCTCTCCAAGCTTCGCTTGGCGATGTAGTCATCGCCGCGGCGGAACTGGGTCTCCTTAAACGGGGCACCCCCTTCCGCCGCGGCGAAATTTCTTTGCCAGTGTATTTCCGCCCTCCAACCAACCGTGCGTTAACGACGGCTCAGAAGAATGTCGGGCATTTGCGCAATCCCTGACAACTGGCGTTTACCATTCAAGCCGTTGAAAAAGTGGCGACAAAGGCAAACGCGCACCGCAAACCCTTACCACCGCCTTCGGATTCAGACCCTGCTCATATACCGGCCTTTTAGTACCGGTCTTTATTACGGCAGGCGGGTTCAACCATTTCTTGGTGCGATGCCATGATGATCGCCTGGAAGAAGTTTTGCCGCACGCTGTCCGCATTTCGAAGCGCTCGCGCCGGCAATGTCGCCATCACCTTCGCCTTCGCCACACTGCCAATTCTGGCCTTCGTCGGTGCAGCCGTCGATTACAGCCGGGCCAATTCGGTCAAGTCGGCGATGCAGACAGCGCTCGAACTCCACTGCGCTGATGTTGTCGAAGGAAGCAGCGACCGACACGGAACAGCAACTAAAGGACAATGCGCTCAAGTATTTCACGGCGCTGTTCGTCCGCCCGGAAGCCCAGAATATTCACGTTGACGTGGCCTACACCACGGATGGCGGATCCAAGATCGTCATCGGCGCCAACGCGACGATGCAGGGTGAATTCACCAAGGTCATCGGCCACGACTTCTATTTGTCTACGTCCTCGACCGCCAAGTGGGGTACCAGCCGGCTGCGCGTGGCGCTCGTGCTCGACAACACCGGATCGATGGCAGACGCAGGGAAAATCGGAGCGCTGCAGACCGCGACCCACGGGCTGCTCAGTCAGCTTCAGGGCGCGGTGACGACTGCGGGCGACGTTTACGTCTCGATCATTCCGTTCGTGAAAGACGTCAATCTCGGCGCCACGAACTGGAATGCTGACTGGGTTTACTGGGGAACCGCGGTGCAAGACCCCACATTCTCGGACAACACATCATGGGATGCCCTCCACGGCACCTGCAGCAACGTGGCCTACACGAACCGAAACAACTGCTTCACGCGCGGCGGCACCTGCAGCAACACGACCTACACCACGCAGAGCACCTGCTTGTCGCACGGCGTCTGCAGCGTCGGCGGAAACACGACGCAGAACACCTGCAATTCCAGCGGGACCTGCAGCGTTTCCGGCCACAATAGCCAGAACTCCTGCACCAGCTCGGGGACATGCAGCATCTCGGGCCTTACGACGCAGACCAATTGCCAGAACAACGGAAGTTGTGACATTGCCGGGCAGAACACACAGAACAGCTGCCAGAACGCACATCACTGTTCGGTGGGCACCTGGAGCCCGAAAAGCACTTGCCAAAGCCACAGCGGCACCTGGTTGGCCGGCGTCTGGACATCTAACCCGGGTACCTGGACAGCGGGCGTTTGGACCCCCGCCACCTTCGCGGCTTACGTTTGGACGCCAGGGATATGGACAGTTAATAATCACAACACCTGGAATGGCTGCGTGATGGACCGCGGCAATTGGGATGCCCCCGACGCTACGTATAATTTCGACACCAATGCGTCACCGCCGGATCCGGTCACGCCACGGTGGTCGTCACTCTACGCTGCCGAGCAGTACAGCCCTTGTCCGCAAGCCGTGAAGCCTCTGAGCTATGACTGGCCGGCCATGAACTCGCTGGTTGATGCGATGTCACCGGGCGGCAACACCAACCAGGCTATCGGATTGCAGCTTGGCTGGATGTCGCTTGTTGGTGGTGGCCCTTTCCCAGTCGTTCCGCTGGATGCGAGCTATCAGTACACGCAGGTCATCATCCTGCTGACTGACGGCTTGAATACGCAGGACCGCTGGTATGGCGATCAAAATTCAATCGACACGCGCGAGTCGATGACCTGCGACAACATCAAAGCCTCCAACGTCGTGTTGTACACGATCCAGGTCAACACTGGCGGTGATCCGACCTCAACCCTGCTGCAAAACTGCGCCAGCAGCTCGGACAAGTTCTATTTGCTGACGTCGGCAGACCAGATGACAGCGACGTTCAATACGATCGGCACCAACCTCACCAAGTTGCGCGTCGCCCAATAACGGTCGTCAGCCAAAACAAAAGCCCGGCTCAATCGAGCCGGGCTTTTCACTTCAGAACGCGTAACTCTACGCAACGCAACCAAAAATGGCGGCGTGATTACTTCGCCTTCGCCATCAAGTTCTCGAACGGCTTGTAAGTTTCCTTGGCCAGATCGGCATAGAGTTCGCCAATCTTGGAGGCTTTCGCGACGAAACCTTCGTAGGCCGTCTTGGCATATTCGCTTTGCACTTCGATCGCTTTTTCAAGCGATTTTACGCCAAACAACTTCTCGAGCGCGGCCGTACCGTCCTCAAACGCCTTCTTCGAATAGTCCGCAACTTCAACCGCGATTGCCTGGGTGCTCTTCGAGACCGCCCCCATAGCTTTGAGTGTGAGATCGACGTTGTCCTTGCCGACCTGCTGGAGGTCTTCGAAATTCCTGACCATGGTCATCCCTTCCGGCCCGCCATGCGTGGCCAATAACTGAACCCGTAAATCCGGCCTCGCCGAATAAAGCTGATCTATGCCGCACTGCACAATAAGTCAAGGAAATTTATTGCGGTGCGAAAACTCCTTAAAAACCAGTGGATTGGCTTAATAATTTGTAAACCGCGTTCTCCTACGGTCGTAAATTGTCGATCTGACGGGTGCGCTACAAAAGGGCCACGATGGCGGCCTAGGGATCGCCGCGAGCCGCCAAATAAGGGATCGGGGAGAGCGAATGTCGCGTGGGGGAGCTTTTGGCCAACGGAGCCTGCGCTGGGGCGCCCTCGGCCTAACAGCCTTCGTCCTAGTCTTTGCCCTTACCAACAATGCGGACGCGCGCCGAGGCCATCGCCCACGCGGTGATGCCGGTGAAAGCTATCAGCCCTCGTATTCCTCGATTGTGGTGGACGTGAATTCGGGCGCCGTGATGCAGGCAACCAGCGCCGACAGTCCACGCCATCCCGCATCGCTCACCAAAATAATGACCCTCTACCTCCTCTTCGAGCGACTGGAGCAAGGCAAGCTCAAGCTCAACACTGAGCTTCCCGTATCGGCCCATGCTTCCTCCCAAGCCCCGTCCAAGCTCGGCCTCAAGCCGGGGGAAACGATCCGGGTCGAAACGGCGATCCGTGCCATTGTCACGAAGTCCGCCAACGATGTTGCTGTCATCGTCGCGGAAGCCCTCGGTGGCGATGAGCCAAGCTTTGCCAAATTGATGACCGCAAAGGCGCGCGCACTCGGTATGACGCAGACCGTCTACCGTAACGCTTCAGGCCTGCCTGAAGATCAGCAGATCACAACCGCCCGCGATCAGGCTATTCTTGGCCGTGCTATTCAGGACCGCTTTCCGAATTACTATACTTACTTCGCGACCCGGACTTTCGATTTTCGCGGCAAGTCAATTCGGAACCACAATCATCTGCTCGGTGTCGTCGATGGTATTGATGGCATCAAGACCGGCTACATCCACGAGTCCGGCTTTAACATCGTCACTTCCGTTCGCCGTGCCAACCACCACCTCGTCGCGGTTGTCTTTGGCGGTCGCACGGCAGACGCCCGCGACGCGCGCGTCCGAAGCCTGATCGACAACAACATCAATATCGCGGCGATCAAGCGGACCGCGCCGCCCGTTGTCGAAGGATGGGAAACTGCAACTGCGCGCAAAGACCTCAAGGAGAATAAGGAAGACGATCGTACCGGATCAGCGCCGATCCGGGTTGCGGCTGTAACATCCTCTGCGACAGATGGGCCTGTTCCAGGCTCTACTGAACCAATTAAACCGAATGCGGTCAAAACCGTCACGGTACATCCGGGCACGATGTATTCTGCATCACTGACGCCCTTGCCATCGGATAACCGACAGCTCACGCCAGCGCCCGCGATTGCTAATCCCCCAAACGTCACGACGATTACAACGATCAGGAGCGAGCCGCCTTCGTCCGCGGCGCCTGTTGTGGCCACGCCACCCATTGTCGCCGCGCCAGCGCCCCAGGTACCGCCCGCGCCACCGCCTGCGAAACCAGCCGTGCAGCCTGTAAAAGTCGCCTCTGCCATAGCCAGCACGCCTGTGACGGCGCCCAGCGTCGAGTCCTCCGCAAAAACGCATGGCAGTTGGCTTATCCAGGTCGGTGCCTTGCCCGATGAGAAAGAAGCCAAGCAACGTCTTGAAACAGTTCAGAGCAAGGCCGGCACCCTGCTCGGCAAAGCCAACTCCTTCACCGAACGCATTGAGAAGGGCGACAAGGTGCTCTTTCGCGCTCGTTTTGCGGGCTTAGAAAAAGATCAAGCGGAAGCTGCGTGCAGACATCTCAAGCACAGCAACATTCCGTGCATGCTGTTGAAAAACTGACAAAAAAGGATGAGGGAAGAGTGTCGATCCAGGAGCCGCTGATGGTCGAGTTTGTGGAGTACCTCAGCGATGGCGACGAAGAAGGATTTCCTTGGCCTCATTGATACGGGCCGCGAGATAAGTCGACCCCCCTTGGTCGGGATGCAGTTTCTTCATCAGCGTGCGATGCGTGCGGCTGATGTCGTTGGCACTCGCGCCGGGTTGCAGGCCAAGGATTTGATAGGCCTCCTCCTCCGACATTTTTCCACTGCTCGACGTACGCCGCCCCGCTGCCGCGTCCGCCTGCGAGTCTTCACTCCAACCGGGATCCCGGCGGTCAAGATAAGCCACCAATAGCGCTCGGCTTTCATCGTCAATCTCCTCGAGCATCGCGATCAGCGTTTTGACATCGAGATGCTCGAGTTCGGCGCCCTGATGCCGCCCGGCAAGAATGCGCCCTCGCATCGCACCGGTATCGTGGTCGAGCTCCATCTCGAAATAAGCCGAGCGCACGTGCGACGTTTGCGCTGAGCTCTTTTGCGTGCGTGCGGTGAAGCCTGCGGGGCCGAATGGCACCCACCCAAGCAGCCCGAGCCCGAAGACGCCAAGCGGAATAGCGATACCTACCTCTCCCCGCAGGCCTAGGAAAACGGCAAGTCCAAGTGAAACCAGTCCACCGCCGACCTTTGTAACCCGCGCTGCAATCTTTGGATCAGCTTTTGAAATAATATTAAGCGCCCACAAAACGAGCACCAACACAACCACGCCAAAAATAAGAACGGGCATGACTATTTCAGCTGAGCCAGCAATTTTTGCGCGCCTGATGACTTCTTGCGCGACAGCTCCGCCAAAGCCTTCATCCCACCCGCGGCATAGGCCGCAACCGCGCGCAATAGTTCGCCAAGCTGATGCGCCGAGCCGGCATCGAACCGGCAGTAGGCCCCGCGCGATAGCCGCGCAATCTCACGATACGCGTTTTCCGCCACCGGATCGTCGCCCTCCTGAAACATGAATGCCGGTACACCAAGTAGCCCAAGCTCGCCGGCCGCCTGGCAAAGATTGTCAATGGATTCTTCCATCGCATCGCCCACGAAAACGAGGCCTTGTATTTTCTGACGCGCATGTTCCTGGCGAGCATGACTGAGGACTTTACTGATCTGCGTCTGGCCGCCGCGGCAATCGATCCGCGACATCAATTCGGCGAGCCGATCGCTACCCGCAACCCAACCGGACGCGCGGCATTCGTTCAATCCTCTGAAGTAAACGAGCTGGATGTCGAGGCCGCCCGTGCTCGCCGCCTCGCGAAACATGCCGGCCTGAAGCGTACAGGCCGTATCCCAGGTCGGTTGGCGGCTCATAGTTGCATCGAGAGCAAATATCAGCCGCCCGTGAGAACCCGCGGTTGAAGGTCCGAGCGCCCGCACCTGCTCGAGGAAAGTCTCAATTTCCGGTTTGGACGAGACCGGTGCCGGCGTTTGTCGGCCATCCTTTCTCATGAGAAAATTCTACACTGAAATGACAACGGCGGAAATATCTCGATACGTCTTTTACGAGATCAAGAAATAATGTCGTGAACCTCGAGCGGTTGGCCCATGACAGAGTACCATTCCGCCCGCGCGGCGGCGCGTCGTTTACCATTCTCAGACAGCGGCAGTTGTAACGCATTGAGCAGAGCAACCACTTCCTCACGCGCGGTCACATGGGAGAGGTTCGGACGGGTGCCGAGCGTCTCCTCGTCAAGATCGTCGAGAGCGGTGAGTCCGCGCGGGAAAAATTCGCGATAGACGACGCGTTCGGCAAAACCTTCCACGCAACGGAAACCCATTCGCTTCGACAATTCATTGATTCCGTCGCCGACCAGACGCTTGTTACGCGAGGAAAGAGAGGAAAGTCGATTGCGCACGACAATCCAATCGGTGAGTTGACCATCTACCAGCCGACGCTGCCGCCTCGCTTCACGAACCATTTCTGCATAGTGGCTCTCGCCCGTAACGGTGAAATTGGTTGGATCGAGAGTGGCCAGGACGTCGAAATCCAAAAAGCTGTCGTTGAGCGGCGTCACCAAGGTATCCGCCATCGAATGAGCAAGCCGCATCAAATAAGTGTCGGCCCCGGGCGTATCGATGACCACGACATCATGGCTGTGCTCGATCGCGCTGATCGCGGCCGAAAAGTTGGCGAACTCTTGGGATTCGTTTGCTTCCAGAGAATTTCCTTCAGCGCGCGTGATGCAATAGTGCGTGGGCAACTCGAGTGTGAGGCGCGCGCGCTCGGCCCACGCCCGGCGATTGTCGATATAATGCGTGAAGCTCTGCTGTCGAGAATCGAGATCGATCGTAGCGACGCGTTGTCCTGCCTTTAACAGTGCGACCGCGATATGCAACGCGGTGGTCGATTTTCCCGACCCACCCTTTTCGTTGCCGAGCACGACCACGTGCGCTGACTGAGTGATTTCCTCGATCGATTAAATCAACATGCCGCCCCCTTTGGCCGTCAATTCTCAAAATATTGGCGTGCTTTAGTCAAGTTAAACCCGCCGATATCAATAATTTGCTTTGATATAGCGCTGGCGCCTTGTAGGTCCTCGTCCTGTTTTGCGACAATTCCCAGACAGGCCACAATTATGGCAAGCCGCCCAAGAATCCTACGCTCGATACCTTCGCTACGACGCGCTCTGGAACTCTACCGGAGGCCAAGCGAACGCATTGCGCTTGTCCCGACAATGGGCGCCTTGCACCGCGGCCACCTTGCGCTCGTGCGCGAGGCGCGCAAGCGCGCCACACGGGTAGTGGTGTCAGTTTTCGTCAATCCGACACAATTTGCACCACACGAGGATTTCACCAGCTATCCGCGAAGTTTCGTGGAAGACCTGAAAGTATTGCGAGAAGCAAACGTCGATCTCGTATGGGCGCCCCCAGTTGAAGCGATGTATCCATACGGCTTTGCAACACGCCTAGCTCCGGAAGGCGCCGCGAAAGCTGGTCTTGAGGATCAATTTCGTCCGCACTTCTTTGGCGGCGTCACGACCGTGGTGGCTAAGTTATTTACACAAGTTTCGCCGGGCTTCGCGCTCTTCGGCCAAAAGGACTATCAACAGCTGCGCGTGGTATCCCAAATGGCAAAAGATCTCGATCTGCCGGTTAAAGTGATCGGAGTTCCAACGGTCCGGGAATCGGATGGATTGGCACTGTCCTCACGCAATGTGTATTTATCCGCGTCAGAACGAGTAGCGGCGCCGATGCTTTACCGGGTACTTAAGGACTGCGCTACACGTATAAACAATGGAGAAAAGATCGATCGCGTTCTCAACGTGGGCCGCATCGAAATCGATCTGGCTGGCTTCGTTCTCGATTATCTGGAAGCACGTCACGCTCTGACGCTCGCCCCCATCGACGCCTCCAAGGACGGTCCGATTCGGTTGCTCGTTGCCGCCAGGCTCGGCAAGACGCGATTAATTGACAATGTCGCGGTCTAAAGCAGACCCAGTTCCCTCAACTCGCGGCGCATGGCCTCGGGCATTCTGGCCGCACCGGGCGCCGCACGCGATAGGTCGCGCGGCGCGTCCCTTACCTCGAGATAACGCCAACCTTGAAATGCCCCGCGCGGCCGCGGCTCAACCAATACTATTTTCCCATCCAGGACGACACGGCAACGACCTATTCCGTCTTTGTCGGTAAAAGGCCGAATGTCGAGGATACGTTCGCGGCAAGTGATCTGGCCACGAATCACCCAGAAAAGCGATCCGCCATTCGTGAGTTCTTCGGCACGTTTGGGCAGCATACGCGTCGTGTGAATGTGCTCGGGCTTCTGCCCACGCTTTTTCTTTTCCTTCAATTTTAGTTCGATCCAGTCCTCCAGATCGGCGACAGAGTCACACCCGACACAAAGCTTGATGAGGTGCAGCGACATTTCCGATTCCAGCTATTCTTTGGGCTCGATCAGCATGATTTTAGCGCCTTCAGGAACCTGCTCGTGCATCGCGACCATGATTTCGGCGACCGTGCCGTCAAGGGGGGCCACGAGAGTATGTTCCATCTTCATTGCTTCAATGACGGCGATACGTTGACCACGCATCACGCGCGCACCTAGCTCCACCAGTAGGCCGAGCACCTTGCCATGCATGGGAGCACGCACAAGCCCGCTTTTACCGTGATCCCCAGCCTCGTCGGACGCGAGATTGCGCAGGCTTATTTTGGTTTGCCGGCCATGGCGCAGCACATAAACGACATTCCCGCTTGCTACGGCGATTGCGTCCTTTGCCGGCCCCTCCCCCCCAACGCTCACCGCAGCACCGGTGCCGTCATAATTAACCTGTGCCACGAGGATTTCGCTGTCGGCTAGGATCGGAACAGCCAGGTTTCGCGCGCCCGAGAACTGATACGCATCAGTCGCGTCCCATGGGGACGGCAATTCGTCAAACTCATGATTTTGCGACAGCGCGAGGCGCTCGGTCTCATGCGTCAACAGTTTTTGTACGCCCAAAGCCACCGCTGCTCGATCCAACCTTGCTGGTTTGGCGCCCAGTTCGGCAAGATTGCGATCGATGAAAGCTGTGTCGAAATCGCCGGCGCGAAAAGCTGGGGCGCGACACAGCGCTGCAAGAAAGCCGGCATTGCTGCGCGGTCCGATAACAATGGTCTGTTCAAGAGCGTTGGCCAAGCGATCCAGAGCCTCATCCCGTGTCCGGCCACGGGCGATCAGCTTGGCAATCATGGGATCGTAAAACGGCGTTACCTCGCTACCGGTTTCAACGCCGCTATCGACACGCAAACTGGCGGTCTGTGGGAATTGCAGCTCAACCAAACGGCCGGTCGAGGGCAGAAAGCCGTGTTCCGGATCCTCGGCGTAAAGCCGCGCTTCCACTGCATGACCATCGAACCTCACGTGCTTTTGCGCAAGCGGCAATTTTTCGCCGGCCGCGATCCGAAACTGCCACTCGACCAAATCCAATCCTGTCACTGCCTCTGTGACCGGATGTTCGACTTGAAGCCGTGTATTCATCTCCATAAACCAGAATCGGTCGGCCCGGAGCCCTTTGGCACTGTCGGCGATGAACTCAATCGTGCCGGCGCCGACATAGCCCGCCGCCTTCGCGGCCGCCACGGCGGCCGCCCCCATCGTGGCACGCAATTCGTCGTTCATGCCCGGAGCGGGAGCTTCCTCGATTACCTTTTGATGGCGCCGCTGCAACGAGCAGTCGCGTTCATTGAGATGGATGACATTCCCGTGCGAGTCCGCAAAGATTTGCAGCTCGATATGGCGGGGACTTGCAACGAACTTTTCGATCAAGATTCGACCGTCGCCAAAAGCAGCTTTCGCCTCGCGCTGAGCACTTTCCATTGCGGAATCAAAATCGGCATGGCGATCGACGCGCCGCATTCCTTTACCGCCACCACCCGCAACCGCTTTTATCAGAACCGGATAGCCGATCTCGTACGCCTTCTGTTTGAGAAACTTGGGGTCTTGCATATCGCCGTGATAGCCCGGCACCACCGGGACCCCAGCCTTTTCCAGTAACGCTTTTGCCCGGTCTTTGAGCCCCATCGCGCGGATCGCATTGGGCGGAGGGCCTACAAATGCGATGCGCGCATCAAGACAGGCTTGTGCAAAATCCGCATTTTCCGAAAGGAAACCATAGCCAGGATGAATACATTCAGCGCCTGTATTTTTGGCAACGGCGATTATTTTTTCGATTGAGAGATAGCTTTCCGCGGCCGGAGAACCCCCGATCGCGTGCGCCTCGTCGCATAGTCGCACATGCAACGCGTGAATATCGGCTTCCGAAAAAATGGCTATGGCCCGCAAGCCCAATTGCTTGGCGGTGCGGGCAATGCGGCAGGCAATCTCGCCGCGGTTGGCGATCAGGACGGATTTGAACATGCGGGCCCGGGTCGGTCCGCTCGATACTAGCGGGCCGGAGGAGATGCTGCTTGGGTCTGCGGCCGTTTGGGCGGCACCGGAGGATTGGCCGGTTTATCGCCAGCATGGGCGCTGACCGTACCAGTGTGCTCCTTTGGAGGGGGTGGCTCGGCATTCATAATGCTGACGGGCGGAATCGATGCGGCGGAGGGAAAGTCGTAGCGGCTGTCCACCGGGTGGGGAGCCGATGGCTCTGGCTGCGACCGGGGTCGTGGACGGAGCGGCGGCCTGCGGAACCTTCTCCGCGGCGGGCTCGGACTTGTTCCAAGCCGACGCATAACGGGAAACATATGTATCGAAAGCATGGACTTTCAGGTTCGCTTTCAGCGCAGCGGTGTCTTCAAACAGTGCGAACGCAGCACAACGCTCCGCCGTACAGCCATCACGCATGGCCAGAACATGAGCGGCAATGCCGTAGCGATCCAGTTCAATGGCGCGCCGGGCAGTGCTGAAGGCAGCAACCAGGTCGTGATCACTGTGTTGAGCAACATCGGCAAGAAGGGATAGCTGCGCGTTAATATAAACGACGGCCCGCGCGGTGCTTTGAGCGTCGGCAAATACCGCATTCTCACAAGCGTTTTCAACTTGCTCGCCTGCCACGCCATCAAGACACGCAAGTGGAGAGCCCGACGCAACCGCGCTCAAGCTGAGTTGTGCGGCGCGCTGAATAAGTGCCCGATGCTCTGCCGTACGCTCATTGACTGCCAGACGGTCGATTATGCCGATCGCCGCAAGCACGCAAATGACAAGCACGCAGAGTGGAAGAAGGAGCCGAAATCCGCCACCGCGCGCCGCGCTACGCACAACCATAAGCATCAGGACTAGAAACAGCGCCGCCAGTGCGCCGGCTACAGGAGCTGGCAGCACCAGTGAACTCGAAAGCAGCCCGTTTAACGACGCGTCATTGACGATCGGCATTGGTCACCAATTTGATCGCGCATCACTATGCGCTTATTGGATCTTTGCTCCCGAGATCTTTACCACATTGGCCCATTTTTCGATGTCTTTGCGAAGGTAGGCGTCGAATTCTTCCGGTGTTTTCACCAGCGGAATTGCGCCCTGCTTGAGCCACGCGGCTTTGACTTCAGGCGAATTGATGACTTTGTTGATGTTTGTGTTGAGGAAAGTGACGACCTCTTTCGGCGTGCCTTTGGGCGCCATTAGGCCAAGCCATATCGTCGCCTCATAGCCTGGAACTGTCTCCGCGATTGTCGGTAGATCGGGGGTGAGCTCCGAGCGGGTTAGGCCGGTCGTACCCAGCGCGCGAACCTGCCCGCCCTTTGCAAGTGCGGACATCGTGGTAATCGCATCGAACATCATCTGCACAGTCCCGGATACCACGCTGTTGCGGGCATCGCCGGAGGCCTTATGCGGTACGTGCACGATATCGGTCTGGCTCATCGCCTTAAAGAGTTCACCCGCCATATGATAAGGCGTGCCCGGGCCCGATGACGCGTAGTTCAGCTTCCCCGGCTCCTTCTTCGCTAGTTCGATAAACTCTTTGACTGTCTTGGCGGGAACTGATGGGTGCACGACCATTAATAGATCGGAATAGTTGATTGTTGCGACCGGAATGAAGTCGCGCATCAACTGGAACGGCTTATTCGGCAACAACGACTCGTTGGTCGTGTGCGTATTCGACATCAGCAACAGCGTGTAACCGTCGGGTGCCGACTTGGCGACCGCGTCGGTACCGATCACCGATCCGGCACCGGGGCGATCCTCAACAACGAACGTCTGCTTGGTTTCTTCGGAGAGATGCTGAGCGAGCACCCGCGCATACACATCGGCGGGTCCGCCGGCCCCAAAGGGGACTATGATTTTGACAGGCCGGTTCGGGTAATTTTGAGCTAAAACTGGCAAGACCAGAAAAATTGGCAACAGGAATGCGGCCAATCGAAAAAACACGCGCATAGATCCTCCCGGGTGTTTGGATTGTCAGATTTATTATAACGTCGCAGTTCTTTTGTTTATTCCTCCGTAGTTGTCAGGTCCCGCCCGCTGACTTGAAGTTCGGGGCAAGGTCGCTCGCCGCAGCAAAGGCGCCTTTGGCCTCCACCGAAGTCAGTGCCACGGTTGTGCGTAGCCCGGTGACGCCTCCGCCGCTTCCTGCGGCCAACAGGACCGCTGCCATCTGAACGTCACTCGGAGCTTCCGCAATCGTCAGGAAATCATATTCGCCGAACGTGAGATAATATCCCAATAGGCGCCCCCCTATCTTCGATAAGACCCGGGATACAGCATCCGCGCGATCTTCCGGCTTTACGATCATTCCCTTGATCGCGTCGCGGGTATAGCGGCCCTGCGTGATGTAGATCGGCATGTCTTGACCTCTTGCGCGCAACTGCGCTGGTCAAAACACCCTAGGCAGAGCCCGCGGCAAAATCGCGACAGCATGACCACGCCCGGATCAGGCGCGATCGAGCTGGCTCTCCTTGGCTACGCGTTCGAAGGCCTCGCCGGAACTTTTGATCCGGTACTGATAATCGTCACCTTCGGACGGGAGCAACTTGACCACAGTATAGCTACCCGTCGCCGCTGCACGGCCAAACGTCGGAGAGGTATAATACACCGTTTCGCCAACCTGATATTTGTGCAATCGCACCGGGAGGTCTGGCGTGGCTATGGGCTGAACCGGCGGACTCTGGGTCCTGATCATTTTTGCGGACTTGAGGGTGCCGGCGCCCGCCGCACCCGCTCTCGCCGGGCGCGTGATCTTGCCGATCGGCAAACGAGCCGATTTCGACCCCTTTATTGCCGTAGCGCGGGCACTCTTCGTGCTCTTTTTCGCCGTCCGGCGCGTTGTTTTGGCGGACCGGCCGGCCGCCTTTGCTGAATGTCTGCTCATATATTCAATATAGCAGCAAATTTTGTTTGCGGGCAAAGTTTTTTGGTCAAGAATATTATTATCTTCAATGAGTTACGCTCTTAGTGGTGACTTTTTACGGTTAACGGGAAGCGACCTAAAATCGTCCGGTTTGATGTCACAATTGACCTCCCACGACGGGCAAAACGCGACCCCGGAACCACGTTTTGCTGGCGGCGTTTGAACTCGGGGAATGAGGAGGCTCACAGATGCGCGTCATCTTCGGCATTATTCTCGGCGTCGCCCTCACCGTAGGCGGCGCGTACCTTTACAATTCTCGCCACGCCTTGATTTCCGAAAATTCCAGCATTCAACGCCCCATGGTCAATTGGGACGTTGTTAGCACCAAGTGGAACCATCTCACCGAACGAGCTCGTGCCGAGTGGGCACGGCTCACCGGCTGAAATCGTAGTCTTAGCCACCGATTTGTTCGCGCCGACCGACCCTGAGCGCGTCGGCAATAGCGCGCCGGTCCATCCGCGTGCCATCGTCCCCTTCAATCAGTAAAGGGACGCGGCCGGTCTGCTCCAAATGGCGTGCCCATGACAGCGCGTCATCGAGTACCGCGCACTCTTTGAATAGCAGTTCTGATTTTTCGAGCGGCGAAACGTCTTCTGAGCCTCTGGGACCGCTATACACACGATAGTGCATGTTACACCTCGGTTGCCCCGCTGGGGCTGTCTGCCCACCCTTTGAACAAATAACGCGCAAGGCCTCGTCAAGTTCTTGCCGCGATTTCCCCACCCAGCCGCCATGCTATCGTTGAGGGTTCAAAAGGGGGGCTTGGCCATGCACGCGGCCTATTATGAGCGCAACGGCGGCGCAAGCGATGTCCTGCGCGTTGGTGAAATGGAGACACCCCGTCCGGGCCCGGGAGAAGTTCGTGTCAAGCTCGCTGTCTCCGGTGTCAACCCTTCTGACGTCAAGTCAAGACAAGGATCCACGCGCAAAATAGCGTTCCCTCGCGTTATTCCACACAGCGATGGGGCAGGCGTGATCGATGACGTCGGTGATGCCGTGCCAAAATCCCGTATCGGCGAGCGTGTGTGGATATGGAACGGCCAATGGAAACGCGCATTCGGAAGCGCCGCCGAATTCATCGTCCTGCCTGCAGCGCAAGCGGTAGCCTTACCGGCCCATGTAGGTTTTGAAGTTGGCGCCTGCCTGGGGATCCCGGCGATGACCGCTGTCCACGCGGTTATCCTCGCCAACGTCAGCAAAGAAACAACCTTATTGGTGTCAGGCGGCGCAGGCGCGGTCAGCCAGTACGTCATCCAGTTCGCAAAAATCAAAGGCGCAAACGTCATAACCACAGTGTCTTCGCCCGAGAAGGCAAAAGCCGCGCACGAGGCCGGCGCCGACCATGTCATCGACTATAAGCGTGAGAATGTCGGCGAGCGGGTTATGAAAATCACCAGCAAGCGCGGCGTCGACGCTCTGATAGAGATGGATCTCAGCGCCAACGCCAGGCTCATCCCCAGCGTGCTGCGGGCCAAAGGTAACGTCATCGTTTATGGCACAGGGCCGGAAGCGGTGCTGCCGGCTGCCTTCCTTCTAGTTAACTCTATCTGCCTGCGCTTTTTCCTGGTCTACGAGCTGAACACGGCGGAACGCGAACGCGTCATAACCGACATCGATGGAGCACTTAAGGCCGGAAAACTCCTCAACCGTCTAAGCCAGCCCACATTTTCGTTGGCCGATATCGCCGCCGCGCATGAGGCTGTTGAACGCGGCACCATTGGCAACGTCGTTGTTTCGCTCTGAGATTTGCCGATGAGCACAGGCTCGCATCGCTTTGGCTGGTACCTCGCGCTCCTTCAGCTGGTCTTTGCCTTGTGCTGGACGGTCTACGTCATCTATCTCCCCAAACTTGCTGCCGCAGCCGGCATCGCACCAAAAGCCGTAATCCTCCTGCTCATGCTCGATCAAGCTGTTTTCACAGTCTGCGATTTCTTCACCGGAATTGCTGCCGACAAGGTCACGCGCGTCTCGGGCCGGCTCGGCATCTGGGTTACTGCCGCCACCGCGCTATCCTGTGCGGCGTTCCTGATCATTCCTCTGATTGCGGGTCTCGGTGCGGCGACGCTCATCGCCGTGGTTCTAGTTTGGACGGTCACCTCATCGGCCTTACGCGCACCACCGCTGATGTTGCTCGGCAAATATGCCCGCAAACCTACAATTCCCTACCTTTCGGCTCTCGCCTTGTTGGGAACCGGCATCGCGGGCGCTGCGGGCCCTTACCTATCGATCATGTTGCGGGATATCGACCCGCGCATTCCGTTCGCGCTGGCGAGCATTGTCCTGATACTGGTGACCTTCGGCATGATCACCGCCGAACGCCGCTTGGCCGCAGAGGCGCAACTCCAATCTAAAAGTACGCCTGCGCGTTCCTTCGGTACAATGACGAAGCCTGCGATCGTGTTCGCGCTCGGTATGATTGCGCTCGCTTTGGGTTACCAAATGCATTTCGCTATCGACAGCGCGCCGCTATTTCTGCGCTTTACCAATGCTGCCTCACTGCAGTGGTTGATGCCGGTCTTCTGGATCGGTTTCAATATCTCGATGTTTCCGGCCGGCCTGCTCACCAACCGGCTCGGTGGATATATTGTCATGGGCGGCGCAGCGCTTGTCGGTGCTATCGCTATTCTTGCAGCTCACCTTGCACAAGATCTGGGGCAAATGGTCGTCGCACAATTTGCCGCGGGCGCAGCCTGGGGCGCGATCCTGATGAGCGCTTTCACCGTTGCATTCACAATTGGCGAGAATGGCGGCGAAGGGCGCATGTCCGGGTTGCTGTTTTCGGCGCTCGCACTAGCGACGTTAACGCGCATGGCGACGGTCGCTACCGGCTTCAACGCCGATCCCGCTCTCAAGACGGCGCTGCAGTGGGTGCCGACACTTTGCTGGGCTGGCGCGGGGACTGCCCTGTGTTACCTAGCAGCAGCTCGCGTGAAACGCTGGGTCGCCCCTTAGGGCGCAACAGGAGCGTCTGCAAAACCGGCAGCGTCGAGCGCACGCCTTACGAGGCCGGATTTTTTCGCGACTTCGAGCAGCTCGCTTGCAATCTTCATTGCAACCTGCCGGTCCTTTGGCACCGCTACTGCAATTCCGGTTTGTTGAAAATTGCCCGGCAACACCCGCGCGCCGGGTAGTTTTGGCAATAATCCCGCAAACGAGTCATGCGAAAGAGCGAAGGCGTCGCCCTGCCCCTGCCTCGCCATCTCAGTCATCTGATCGACGCTCGGTACTTCCTCAACACTCGCGGCTGGCGCCGTACGGCGTGCGCTGCGCGCAGTTGTCGTGTTTGAGATGGCGACAATGCGGCGGCCAGGCTGATTGACCTCTTCGATGGATTTTATGACCGAGCCCGCTGGGACCAGGTAGGTACTTTCGATGAAATAATAGGCTGGCCCAAAATCGACGCGTTTTGCGCGCTCGGCGTCTTGCGGCATGAATGCAATGTCACATTCGCCTTTCGCGACCGCGTCGGTGACCTGACCCGAATTATCGTAGACCTGCAAAGCCAACGGCAACTTCAGTGCGGCTGCGAAACCTCGGAGCAGATCGACAGTAACGCCTGTGACGTCGCCTCTACCATTCTTGATCGCAAAAAAGGCGGAAGCCGCCGGCGCTGTCACCACGCCACCGCGAAGCGTTCCTGATGGTGCGAGTTGTTTGAGATCGTCCGGGCTTGTCATAGCGCCTGCGTTTAGCATGCGCTCACTTGAAGGGCTATGGCGCTAGACGAGACGGTCCAGCGTCGGCTGTGGGGAATTGTCTGTCGGAGCAACGGGATTTGCAGGCTCCAGGTCTTTCAACGATCCATCGAGGATCGTTGCGGCCTGAGTGAAGCCCGATTTTTTATCGGGATTCGAGAGCCCCGGAGGAGATCCCGGTTGGGCGTTCGGGTCTTTGCCCTGCTTGGCGCTCACCGCCTCGCACGACGACGTACAGACATAACCATTTACAACGGAAATCATGACGCCCCCGTCCTGTGGGGACACATTAGGGTCGCCCGGTAAACCATCGATGAATGGCCAATCACAGGCGCGTGACGCCCTTTCCCGTCACTATTTGTGCGGCCGGTAGTCCTGATTGGTGAAGGCGGGCTGTGTCGGGCGCTTGATGACGACAAAGGCGTTCTCGGTGCCTTGATGACAGGCGTTACAGGCAGCCGTCAGCCTGTCGTATCCGACAGTGAAGGCTTTATAGTCCTTCGCCTCAATCGACTTTTCGAGCGCCGTGATTTCTTTGGTAATGACCGCATCGAGCATATCGGCCAGCGGCAGGTTCTTGAACGTCGGCACAAAATCCTGCACATCACCCATGATTTCCTTGATCTCCCCCAGCTGATACTCGGCAAGCGGCCAGTTGTGCGCCTTGCCGGCAAACCAGAGCTTGTTGTGTTCGATCAGGATCACGTTCATGAACTGCTCAAGGCCGGGCACATAGGCTTTCGGAATGTCCTTGGTCGCTTTGGACGTTTCTTTTACAGAAGGTGATCCCGGAGTTTGTGCACTCGCGACCAACGGCAGTAGAGCCGCAGCAAGCGCGATCCCGATTGCGCGGAGGTACATAGTCGGCCTCATTAATTCAGCACCGCGAATTTTGTGTCACCGCGCCGTCTGCGATGCAAGTCGCACAAAGAACATTAGAACATATCTAATTTGATTAGGCGGCGGGCGGCAAAACACGGGTGGTCAGGCTTACCCCGGTAAAACGTGATGCGCACTACGTCGCCAATAGTTTGAAGCCAAATAGATGTTTCGTGCGTATATTCCGGGCGATTTAAAGAACGGGAGGCGGCGTATGAAATTTATTCTGGGTGTTTTCGTCGGCGCGGGCCTGATGGTCGCAAGCGCCTATGTGCACGATATTGGCATGGTGCGGATGGGCCCGAAGCAGCCATTCGTAAACTGGGACACCGTGATCGGTATGCTAGGGCGGTAGGAACAAACGGCTTTACGGGCGTCGGTAACAAAAAATGTTCAACTCGCTCTCAAGTCACTACATCCTGAAGACACCGAATTTCGTGTCTACCACCGGCGTATTGAGCGTTGCTGAAAATGCCAACCCCAACACGCGGCGCGTTTCTGATGGGGCGATGATGCCGTCGTCCCATAGCCGCGCAGTCGCATAATAGGGATTTCCTTCAGTCTCAAACTGGCCACGCAACGGCTGTTTAAACTCTTCTTCTTGCGCGTCGGACCACTTGCCGCCATCCCCCTCAATATTGTCGCGCTTGACTGTCGCCAGCACGCTCGCGGCCTGCTCGCCTCCCATCACCGAGATGCGCGCATTGGGCCAGGTAAACAAAAAGCGCGGTCCATAAGCGCGACCGCACATGCCGTAGTTTCCGGCGCCATAAGAGCCCCCGATGATCAAGGTGATTTTCGGGACCTGTGCGCACGCCACTGCCGTTACCATCTTCGCTCCGTCTTTTGCGATGCCGCCAGCTTCATAGTCGCGCCCAACCATGAAGCCGACGATGTTTTGCAAGAACAGCAACGGGATACGGCGCTGACAACACAGCTCGATAAAGTGGGCAGCCTTCAAAGCGCTTTCGGAAAAAAGAATGCCATTGTTACCCAGAATTCCGACCGGGATTCCATGGATATGGGCAAATCCCGTCACCAACGTTGAGCCGTACAGCGCCTTGAATTCGTCGAACTCCGAAGCGTCAACGACCCGGGCGATAACTTCACGCACATCGTATTGTTTCTTGAGGTCGACGGGCACAATTCCGTCGAGATCGGCCGCGTCAAGCGCAGGATCGCGTGTGTGCAGCAACGGAATATTGACGGTTTTTTTCGTGTTCAGGTTGGCGACGATGCGACGAACGATGCTCAGTGCGTGGTGATCATCCTGCGCATAGTGATCGGCGACGCCTGATTTGCGTGCATGGACGTCCGCTCCCCCCAAGTCTTCCGCGCTGACCACTTCGCCGGTGGCGGCTTTTACCAACGGAGGGCCACCGAGAAAGATGGTGCCTTGATTTTTGACAATAACTGTCTCATCCGACATGGCCGGCACATATGCGCCCCCCGCCGTACACGATCCCATGACGGCGGCGACCTGCGGAATACCAAGCGAGGACAACGTCGCCTGATTGTAAAAGATACGACCGAAATGCTCGCGATCGGGAAATACTTCCGTCTGATGTGGCAAATTAGCCCCACCACTGTCGACCAAATAGACACACGGCAAGCGGTTCTCGCGTGCGATCTCCTGCGCGCGCAGGTGCTTTTTGACCGTCAACGGAAAGTAGGTGCCGCCTTTGATAGTGGAATCGTTGCAAACAACCACGCACTCACGACCCTCGATGCGGCCGATTCCAGTAATCAGGCCGGCACCATGAATGGCATCGCCATACATCCCGTTGGCGGCAAGAGGCGATAGTTCCAAAAATGGCGAGCCGGGATCGACCAGGTTCATGACCCGGTCGCGCGGCAGTAGTTTGCCGCGGCTCACATGACGCTCGCGCGCCCGCTCCGGGCCGCCCAAAGCCGCTTCGGCGCGACGGGCCTGCAATTGAGACAAGAGTTCGCGCATGCGTTCGGCATTCGCGCGAAATTCGGCGGCATTTTTGTCGACTGAAGACGCCAGAATCGCCAAAGGGGGTCCCTCCCCAATTTGCAGGCAAAGTTGCCTTGATGGAACCCGGAACGCAATGCCGGGCTCTTGTTTGTTGCCATTCGGTAACTTTGGGAACCGAGACCCAGTCGAAACGTTTTGTCACGAGGTCTCGACAGCATCGTCGTGAAATTCGGGGCATCCAGAGGAGGCATCCAGTGAGGAAAGTGAATCTATTGTCGACCGTAGCAATGGCGCTGCTGTTGAGCGCCGGCGCCGCGTCGGCTCAAGGCATGAGCAAAGACACCCCAGAGCGTGCACCAGCCGCTCAGCAAAGCGCGCCGGCGGAGAAGGTAGCGCCGTCGTTGAAGGGCGAGCACAAGTCGCAAACCAGCGGTCAGGCAACATCGGACAAGGCCGATAAGGCGTTGAACGAAAAGGCTGGCAAGGCAAAAGAAACCACCGGCCAGTCGCCGAAGGCGGACACGAACGACAAGGCGCAGAATCGGTCCATGGAAAAGTCCACGGATAGCGGAAAGTCCAAATCCATGGATACGGAAAAGTCCGGCGCCGGCACAGACAGCAAGGCTCCAGCGGCGAAATCAACTCAGTCGACCACTGAGCAGAACCGGGCCACAACCGGACAGGGTGCTGCGGCCGGGTCTGCCAAGCTGACGACCGAACAGCGCACGAAAATCTCCACCGTAATTAAGGAGCAAAAGGTCGAGCGCGTAAATCTGAGCGTCTCGGTGAGCGTGGGTACGCGTATTCCGACCAGCGTGCATCTGCACCCGCTGCCTCAGCAAGTGATCGTGATCTATCCGGAGTGGCGTGGTTACGAGTACATCCTTGTAGGCGACCAAATCGTGATCATTAGTCCACGAACACATGAGATCGTAGCTATCATCGAGGCATAATTCGTTCGATGAGCGACGCGGCCGGGAACTTTCCCGGCCGCGTTTCCTTTTGTGGGCGAGAGAAAATTTTTCGAAACCGCGCAGGTTCCGGGAACGTCCTTCGGTTCATCCGGTTGTTCCAAATGCCGCAAGGCATTTCACCAAATGAGGAGGCAGACGATGAAGACATTGACCACGATCACTGCCGTCGCAGCCCTCTTGGCGGGTATTTCTTTGGCTCAGGCTCAGGGCACAATGGGATCTCCTCCATCGAGCAGCATGCAAAAGTCACAAACGATCGGAAATTCTCCATTTTGTATCAACACGTCCGCGAGCGGTGGGCTGAATTGCAAATACGCGAGTATGGCGGCCTGCGAAAAAGACGCAAAGCCGCAGAATCTGAACTGTTCGCCGAATCCAAACAAGAGCACGACCGGCGCCAAGTAAGCACTGCGTTAGCATTTTGAACGGGCTGTGTTGGTGTCTCGTGCCGGTCAACCGGTGCGAGGTATCAACATTGCGTGTCCGCAGATCAGGGAACGCGGTAGCGGGACGGGCGTTGGTAATTACAGGAAAGAAATAAACAACAGAGGACGAACATGGACAAAGATCGCATTCAAGGTAGCGCTGAGCAGGCGAAGGGTAAAATAAAGGAAGTGGCCGGCAAAGCGACCGGCGACACGAAGCTTGAAAATGAAGGCAAAGCACAGAAGACGGCTGGCAAAATCCAGAATACCGTTGGCGGGATGAAGGATGCCGTTAGGGAGGCCGTCGACGATTGACGGCTGGCGGCCAAGCCAACCATTGATGCGAAAACCCGGCCATCGGCCGGGTTTTCTTTTTCATGCGCTTCACCTTCCCGCCGCCGGCAACTAGGCTCGCCTTTTCTTGACTGCGGAGGGTGGTAATGGAAGCCCAACTCGATAACTACGGCGAACTCAAGCTCAAACTGGACGGCCTCGTGCCGACCGGCAAGGGTTTTTATCGCAATCTATTGTTCGATGCCCTGTATAGTTCGCTGCCGCGCGACCCCCAGGTGAAAGTGCAGATCTACAATGCCGAAATCGTTCCTGGTGGCTACACAAACTGGCATTGCCACAACGGCGCGGCATTTTTCGTAGCGCTGCAAGGTCTGTTCGAGGCGCATTTCCAGGAGGGCGTTCTGGTGAAGGCAAAAGCCGGCGAATGCTATTCCGAACCGATTGCGAAATTCCACCGCGGACATAACCCCCATCCGGAGCTGCCTTATCTATGCATAGGCGTCTGCTTTACTTCGCCGGACCGCGAGCATGTGACAAATTCGCTCGAGCGGCCATGGTGAGAAAAGCGTGTCCCGTCGAGCCGAAATCAGCGCGGGCATCCTCGTCTACCGTCGTAACCCGCGGATTGAAGTGCTGCTTGCCCATCCGGGCGGCCCTTATTGGCGCAAGAAGGACGACAATGCGTGGTCAATCCCGAAGGGCATCGTTGAATCCGGCGATCTCCTCACATGCGCGAAACGTGAATTTAATGAAGAGACAGGCCTCGTTGCCGCAGGGCCGTTTCTTGCGCTCACGCCGCTACGTCAAAAGAGCGGAAAAACGGTGCACGCTTTTGCGATCGAGGCCGATTTCGACTTGACGGCTTTTTCAAGCAATACCTTCGAAATGGAGTGGCCGCCGCATTCACGCAAATACCAAAGTTTTCCCGAGGTTGACCGCATTGCCTACTTCAACCTTGCGGCGGCTCGACAAAAAATTCTGCCAGGGCAGCACCCCTTTATTGAAGAATTGGTGGCGCGCCTCAAGGCTTAAACGCGCGACACCGTTGGCCAATCGACCTCGTCATCCGCAAGCACCCAGATCTCCTTGATAGCCGCCTCCTGCCATTCATTCCATGCCGGCAATCCCATAACGGCTTTCATGTATGTTCTCGTCTGAACGCTCACCTCAACACCGTAAGTGTTCAACCGCGCCACCACCGGCGCATACATCGCATCAGCGGCGCCAAACCGACC
Organism: uncultured Alphaproteobacteria bacterium; assembly: GCA_963831275.1. Taxonomy (GTDB): domain Bacteria; phylum Pseudomonadota; class Alphaproteobacteria; order Rhizobiales; family Xanthobacteraceae; genus Pseudolabrys. The sequence goes on from CAWHPN010000011.1 coordinate 393,188, forward strand.
GAATAAAAACGACCCGCCACTTTTCTCACCATAGCGGGTTCGGCATTCGGCCCAAATTGTTTCGATGCGCTTGACGTTTGCTGCAGCCTCGACCGTCAGTTCTCGTTTCTTGACCGGGCGCCACATGTTCATGGGCATGAGGCGCCGCAGCGGAACAAATCCCGCATGCATTTCATTCGAAACAGTACGCGCCAGGGCCCTGGCTCCGCTATCGGAGGGCCACAGTGCGGCACCAGGAAATTTCTCCGCCAGATATTCCAAAATAGCCAACGATTCCCATACGCGCACATCACCATCAATCAGCACCGGCACCTTGCCGGTGCCCGACACGGGGCCAACGACCTGCTTGAAATTTGGCGCATCGAGTGAGATCACCGTTTCCTCAAACGGAATATTCGCCATTTTCATGGCGATCCACGGCCGCATTGACCAGGAAGAATAATTCTTGTTGCCGATGATCAGTTTGAGCGCCATTGCGGCCGGTCTCTCCCAGGTTTGCAAAGTTATTGTTGTGGCCGAGACAACCCGCGCGAATGAATTCACGCCTTTTTCGCTGTCTTTGATTCGGCGTCGCCGACCTCGACCGGACCGCCTAACTTCTTCCACGCGCCGAAACCACCCTGAATATGCGCAACGGGTTTGAGACCCATGTGCTGCGCTGTCTGTGCGGCGAGCGCTGAACGCAATCCACCTGCGCAGAAGAACACAAATTTCTTATCCTGGGCGAAGACCGGCTTGTGGTACGGACTTTGCGGATCAATCCAGAATTCCAGCATCCCACGCGGACAATGAAACGCACCCGGCACCTTGCCTTCGCGTTGCAGTTCCCTGATGTCGCGAATGTCCACCAGGACGATGTCATCACGGCCGGCAAGTTCAACGGCCCGTTCGACCGGAATTGTCTCGATCTCGCGTTCGGCAGCCTCGCAGAGGGCCTTATATCCAGTCGTAATAGTCTGCGGCATAGAATCTCCTCATCTTCGCCATCCCGAGATGGAGTGACGAAATGGCAAGCGTTAGCATGTTGGCAGAGGAGAACCTTGTGCTCAAGCCGCTGAGCGCGCCGTCAAGCCATGCCCATCAGGACAGCGATGGATGACACAATGAGGAGCGCCAGTAACCCGGCAAGGATGGTGAGAAGCGTTTCGCGCCGACCACCATGCGCGTCGACTGTTGCGCCGGCAGATTCCGCCGGCATCACTGAACGGAGATTCATGGGCGCCCCCCTTGAATGGCATCGTCCGATGGTGCGTGAGCACGCCTACGCGAACTCGGGCGCACAAATCGCCCTGATCAGTAAGATTATCACTATTTCGGAATGGTCCCGCACCCACGCGCAACTAACTCAATGCCAAATCGGTCAATTTGAGCTGCACACGCTGTTGGCCCTGCCAACGGTCGACTGCAATTTGGCCAGCTGCGTGCAAAACGCGACCGCGGTTTTCGACAAGCGCCTTACCGATCGGTTGACCAGCAGCACGGAAAGCAATCGCGTTCACGAATTTGCCGTCACCAGACTGAAAACGCGCGCGGATGTGGTTTTCACCAACGGTATCGGCATAAACAAGGGTATGCGCCGGGAGAGCCAGCATTGGTTCCGGATTGCCCGCACCATAGGGTCCGGCACGAGCCAGGAGATCGGCAAGCCCGAGAGTGAAACCGCCCGCGGCCACGGCACCGTCGATTAGCAACGCGCGGTCGCGTCGTGCCGCCTCGACCGGACCCGCTAACTTGTCTTCCAGAAAAGCGCGGAAGGCGCCCAGCGCTCCTCTTCTAAGGGTGATACCCGCGGCCATAGCATGACCGCCCCCCTTGTCTAGAAGTCCTTCCCGCACAGCCTGCCGAACCGTGCCGCCAAGATCGACCCCCGTGATTGACCGTCCGGACCCCGTCCCTGTGCCGCCGGGCTCCAGTGCGATCGCAAACGCTGGACGGCCATAGCGTTCCTTCAGACGCGCCGCGACAAGTCCGACCACACCAGGATGCCAGCCCTCGCCTGCCGTCACGACCGCAGCACCCTTCTCGTCAAGACCGAGCGCAGCGAGCGCCTCAGCTTCCGCCTGAACCAGCGTCGCTTGCTCAATTTGCTGGCGTTCGCGATTAAGCCTGTCGAGTTCGGCGGCAATGCGTCCCGCTTCGCCTGTGTCCTTCTCAAGGAGAAGGCGCACACCAAGGTCGGCCCGTCCGATGCGGCCACCGGCGTTGATGCGTGGGCCCAACAAAAACCCAAGATGCCACGGTTCAGGTGGACCGTTCAGGCGAGCCGCGTCCATAAGTGCCGTTGCACCAGGGTGCTCGCGGCGCCTCAACGCAATGAGACCTTTTGCAACGAAAGCACGATTGAGACCGACAAGCGGCACAACATCAGCAACGGTGCCAAGCGCAACAAGATGCAATAACGAAAGCAGGTCAGGTTCGGCGCGAACACCTTTCCAGAAGCCGCGCCGGCGCAACTCACGAGTAACGGCGACCAATGTCAGGAACACCAAACCGACGGCAGCAAGATGTCCCAGCCCGGACAGATCATCTGCCCGGTTCGGGTCGACGATGGCCGCAGCTTCGGGAAGTTTTTCGTCAGCCTGGTGATGGTCGATAATCACTGCGTCGAGGCCAAGCTTGCGCGCTTCAGCGAGCGGTTCAATGCTGGTCACGCCGCAATCAACCGTTAGCAGAAGCTTGACGTCGCGTTCGGCAAACGAACGAATTGCATCGACGTTTGGTCCATAGCCCTCGAAAATGCGGTCCGGAATGTGGACGATCGGATCAAGCCCACATTGGCGCAAATAGTGGCAAAGTAAGGCCGAAGCAGTCGCGCCATCAACGTCATAGTCGCCGAAAATGGCTATCTTTTCCTCGCGCATGACGGCATCGGCAATGCGCGTTGATGCAGATTCCATGTCCGTCAATGTATGAGGGTCCGGCATCAATCGTTTGATGGTCGGATCGAGAAACGCTTCGACGGAATTCACGTCCACATTTCGGCCAGCCAAAATACGTGCGAGCAATTCATCAAGGCCGTATCGTTGTGCGATTGCCAACGCGCCTGCCGATCCGCGTTCGTCGAGGCGATCGCGCCAGGCTCGCCCCGTCACGGACTTTTCGACCCCGAGGAAAAACCGGTCGCCGGCATTAGATTGCAGTGCTGGCAGCGCCATCGTGGTTGGCCATAGGAATATAAGACGAGAATCGATCGCCAGAAGTCGCGATATCGCTCACGCGTGCACCACACATATCAATGGGAAGCCTACTCGATACCAGCAACCCCGGGCTTGTCCCCCGGTTTAGTCAAGATGAAACTTGTCGAATTGCCGGTGTTCGGCCATCACTCGGCGTACCGTGCCGGTGACCGACCGCATCACGACGGTTTCCGTCTCAATTACATTCTTGCCAAACTTCACGCCCCTTAACATGGCGCCGCTGGTAACGCCGGTCGCCGCAAAAAGACAGTCACCCCTCACCATGTCGTCAATTTCATATTTTCGTTTTGGATCTTTAATGCCCATTACGAGAGTCCGCTCGCGCAACTGCTCGGTGTCTATGATGAGCCGCGTCTGCATTTGACCGCCAATGCACCGCAGGGCGGCGGCGGCCAAAACACCTTCTGGTGCGCCGCCAATGCCGAGATAAATGTCGATCCCGGTCTTCGGTTCGGCACAATGAATGACGCCAGCCACATCGCCATCGCTAATGAGGCTGACCGCAGCGCCGGTCTTGCGAATGGCCGCAATCATGTCAGCGTGTCGTGGTCGATCGAGCAGGATCGCGGTAATTTCTGACGGCTTGACACCTTTGGCTTTCGCCAGACGTGCAATGTTTTCGTCGGCTGGCGCATCAAGGTCGATGATGCCTTTCGGATAGCCGGGGCCAATCGCAATCTTTTGCATATAGCAATCTGGCGCATGCAACAGGGTACCGGAGTCGGCCATGGCAATAGTGGCGATTGCTCCAGGCATGTTCTTGGCACACAGTGTTGTGCCCTCGAGAGGATCGACGGCGATGTCGACCTTCGGGCCGTGCTTCGTGCCAACCTTCTCGCCGATGAAGAGCATCGGAGCTTCGTCAATCTCACCCTCGCCGATAACCACCGTACCGTCGATCGGAAGCTTATTGAGCTCGCGCCGCATAGCATCAACCGCGGCTTGGTCAGATGCCTTGTCCTTGCCGTGTCCGCGCAAACGCGCCGAAGAAACCGCGGCACGCTCGGTCACACGTACGATTTCGAGACTGAGAATGCGCTCCAGCAGCAATTCAGGCTGGACGGTAATACTCGGCATTTGACGCTCCCCTCCAGAGGCGGGCCGTACTTGAACTGCGGCCTCAGTTTTTTTCGATACGGATCACCTGCGGCCGGCCCGAGATCACCCTATCGCGCCCCACTGCCGCAAGAGCCTTGCGCACTGCGTCCTCGCTGGTTGCATATGTAATGAGAATAACAGGGACAGAACCAGCCTTGGTATCGCGATCGAGATGTGCCGGGTCGTGACGTTGCACAATCGATTCAAGGGAAATTTCTTGTTCGGCGAGCCTTTTGGCGATTGTGGCTGCGGTACCCGGCTTGTCGCGCGCAACCAGGCGGATGTAATAGCCCCCTTCGTGCCTTTGCATAGGCGCCTTCTGCACGCTCACAAGCCGCGCCGTTGGCCGGCCGAAAGGCGCCGTACGCACACCGCGCGCGATGTCTCCGATGTCGGAAAGCACCGCAGAGGCCGTGGCCGCCCCGCCCGCGCCTGGTCCAACCAATGTCAGCGGATTGATGCCGGCGGCATCGATTGTCACCGCATTCGTCACACCCATCACCTGAGCAATTGAAGAGTTTTTGCGCACCATGGTCGGATGCACGCGCTGTTCTATCCCTTTGGACGTTTTGACCGCGACGCCCAAAAGCTTGACGCGGTACCCCAGCTCATCCGCCGCGAAAAGATCGGCCGGAGTGATCGAGGATATTCCTTCCACATAGATCGCGCTCTGGTCGACTTTCGTACCGAATGCGAGGCTTGCAAGCACCGCAAGCTTCTGGGCGGTATCATGACCCTCAATGTCGAAACTTGGATCTGCTTCCGCGTAGCCGAGCCGTTGCGCCTCCTTAAGGCATTCGGCGAACGGCATCTTGTCCTGCTCCATTCGGGTCAGGATGTAGTTGCAGGTGCCATTGAGAATGCCATAGATGCGCTCGAATGAATTGCCGGCCATTCCTTCGCGCAATGTTTTGACAATCGGAATGGCCCCGCCGACCGCAGCCTCAAAATTTAGCGCGACGCTCTTGTTTTCTGCAATTGCAGAAAGCTTGACACCATGTTTGGCGAGCAATGCCTTGTTAGCGGTTACCACTGATTTGCCCGATGAGAGCGCAATTTCGACGGCGCTTTTGGCTGGCTCGCCAGCGCCACCTATAAGTTCGACGAACACATCGATACCGGGCTCACGCGCGAGCGAAACCGGATCAGACACCCATCTCACCTTTTTCAGATCAATTCCACGGTCTTTGCTGCGTGAGCGAGCAGATACTGCAACGACTTCGATGAGGCGACCACAGCGCACGGCTAACGCGTCGCGCTGGCGCGCAATCTGAGCGACCAGTGCGGTCCCGACCGTGCCCAATCCGGCAACGCCCACTTTTAGCGGTTGAGTGCGCATCACGCCGGCGCGTCCTAAGTTAGCGCCGCGTAGCGAGCGGAACGACGTTGTGCAGCTGCTCGGGCGCGTTGTCTAGAAAACGGCGCACATTGCGTGCCGCCTGGCGGATGCGTTGCTCGTTTTCCACAAGCGCAATACGCACGAAGCCCTCGCCATATTCGCCAAAGCCAATGCCCGGTGACACGGCTATGTCGGCCTTCTCCACCAGAAGCTTCGAAAATTCGACACTTCCCAGCGCCTTGAACGGTTCGGGAATGGGTGCCCAGGCGAACATCGAGGCGCGCGGCGCAGGTACGTGCCAGCCGGCACGACCGAAACTTTCCACCAGAACGTCACGCCGGCGTCTGTACGTCTCGCGCATTTCCTTTATGCATTCTTCGGAGCCGTTGAGAGCGGCGGTAGCAGCCACTTGCACCGGCGTGAAGGCGCCGTAGTCCAGATAGGATTTCACTCGGCCAAGCGCGGCGATGATGCGCTCATTGCCAACTGCAAACCCGATGCGCCAGCCGGGCATAGAGAATGTCTTCGACATCGACGTGAACTCGACCGCGATGTCGTTTGCGCCCGGCACCTGCAAGAGCGACGGCGGTGGATTGTTGTCAAAATAGACTTCGGCGTACGCTAGATCGGAGAGCACGAGAATGTCGTGTTTTTTCGCAAAAGCGATGAGGTCTTTGTAGAAATCGAGCGTCGCAACGTAGGCGGTCGGATTCGCCGGATAGCAAACCACGACGGCGGTCGGCTTTGGAATTGAATGCACGATCGCGCGCTCGAGCGTATGGAAGAAATTTGGCGTCGGGTCTGACGGCACTGAGCGAATAGCGCCACCCGCCATCAGGAAGCCGAACGCGTGTATCGGATAGCTCGGATTTGGCACCAGCACGACATCCCCAGGCGCTGTGATGGCCTGCGCGACATTGGCGAATCCTTCCTTGGATCCGAGCGTAGTCACTATTTGCGTATCTGGGTTGAGCTTCACGCCGAAACGGCGCTCGTAATAGGCCGCCTGCGCGCGGCGCAGACCCGGAATGCCACGTGATGCGGAATAACGATCAGTGCGCGGCTTGCCCAAAGTCTCCTTGAGCTTTTCGATAACATGTGGAGGCGCGGGCAAGTCTGGATTGCCCATGCCAAGATCGATGATGTCCGCTCCCGCGTTGCGGGCCTTCGCCTTTGCCGTATTCACCTCTTCAAAGACGTACGGGGGCAAACGGCGAATGCGGTAAAACTCTTCCATCGGCTCGAACCTTAAAAGTCGGCTGCCCTTTCCGGCCGACGGATGTTATCCTGGGTGGTTTTTATCACGGGTTAGGTTTGGCGCCAGCGGTTTGCCCGTTTTCCGCGTTATTGGCAGGCTTTTTGGCCGCCGGAAGGGTCTTCTTGTTTGACGCCGGGCGACCTTCCTGGCGGTCCCGCACGTTAGTCAGCTCCTTTTCCATCTTAACCTGTTCTTCCTCCGACATGGGCACAGATGCGCGATCTGGCGGCATGTCATGCACCGCTGGGTATTGATACGGCGTGTCCGGCCGCGCTGGTGCGCCAGCCGGCAGACCCATATCGGCTGGAAGCTTGTCGACCAGCGGCCCCGGCGAGCAACTTGCAACCGCGGTCGCGACAGCAAGACCAAATATGGCCGCCAATAAAGTTCGATCGAACACCTGCGCCATGCTCCAAGAGAAGCCAAATGGACCAGAAATCCGTTTAAACTCAATGAATTGTAACACAAAGCTGCTATCGAACTAATATGGCCGCAGCAAGGTTACACTTTCCTCGGCTCGGAACTGCGAAACCATGCGGTTCGATGCAGGTTGCGAGTGAGCGCGGTCCGGGCCACTTCTGTGGCAGGGTGAGCAATGCGGATGGAAAAGCCAACCAAAGAGCCCGCTGCGGCGGGCAATGTCGATATTGAGGCTCTCTCCCGAAATCTTGCCCGCCTCATTGAGGAAGGTGGCAAGGCACTCGCCGCTTATTTGAAACCGCGCGAGGAGGGCAAGATCAAAGGCGAGCTTGCCGAGGATATTACCGACGCGGTCAAATCCGTAGGCCGCGTGGCGGAATATTGGATGTCTGATCCGCGCCGTGTGCTCGAAGTGCAAACCAGCCTTGGCCGTGCCTATCTCGATCTGTGGGCAGGTGCCGTTAAACGTATGGCTGGCGAACAGACAGAGCCCATCGTCACTCCCGACCCAAAGGACAAACGTTTCGACGACCTTGATTGGTCGCAAAATCAATTCTTCGATTTTCTCAAGCAAGCCTACCTACTCACCGCTCAGTGGTCAGATCGGTTGGTAAAGGAAGCCGCAGGCGTTGACGAGCCAACCCGCAAAAAGGCCGAGTTCTACGTAAGACAGATTGCCAACGCGATTTCGCCTTCGAACTTCGTGCTTACCAATCCGGAATTGTTGCGCGAGACGCTTTCGTCAAATGGCGAAAATCTAGTGCGCGGAATGCACATGCTTTCGGAAGACATAAAGGCGGGACAAGGCAGGCTTAAAATTCGTCAATCCGATCCTTCGATGTTTGACGTGGGTGGAAATCTCGCGGTGACACCTGGCAAGGTCGTGTTTCAGAACAACCTGATGCAGTTGATCCAATATGAGGCGACTACAAAAGAGGTGATGAAGGCCCCGCTTCTGATCGTGCCGCCTTGGATCAACAAGTTCTACATTCTCGATCTTACTCCCGAAAAATCATTTATCAGATGGTGCGTCGAACAAGGCATCACGGTTTTCGTTGTATCCTGGGTCAATCCTGACGCCAAGCTCGCGCAGAAAAGCTTCGAAGACTACATGCGCGAAGGCGTGATCACCGCCATCGACGAAGTCGCGGCCGCGACCGGAGAAAAACAGGTCAATGCCATCGGTTATTGCGTTGGCGGCACTCTCCTATCGATCACCCTCGCCTACCTCGCGACGAAAAAACAAAAGCGTGTCAGATCCGCGACCTTGTTCGCCGCACAGGTCGATTTCACTTACGCCGGCGATTTGATGGTGTTTGTCGACGAGGAGCGCATCAAACAACTTGAATCGCACATGAAGGAACAAGGCTATTTGGAAGCCTCACGGATGGCGAATACTTTTAATATGTTGCGATCGAACGACTTGATCTGGCCATATATCGTCAACAACTACATGCGCGGCAAAAAACCGCTTCCGTTCGATATCCTTTACTGGAATTCCGATGCGACCCGGATGCCTGCAGCAAATCATTCTTTCTATCTACGCAATTGCTACCTTGATAATAAACTGACGCAAGGCGAGATGAAAATTGCCGGCGTCACGCTCGATCTGCATAAAGTCGCTGTACCGGTCTACAATCTTGCCACGCGCGAGGATCACATCGCGCCAGCGAAATCGGTCCTGTGGGGCTCACAATATTTCGGCGGACCTGTGAGATACGTGCTCGCCGGTTCGGGTCACATCGCCGGCGTTATCAATCCGCCGGGCAAACCGAAATATCAATATTGGACCGGGGGAAAGCCCGGCGGCGCTGACGTAGAAAATTGGTTGAAGACCGCGACGGAGCACGCTGGTTCGTGGTGGCCTGATTGGCTCGAATGGTTGAAGACACAGGGTGTTGAAACAGTACCGGCGCGCAAAATCGGCGGCGGCAAACTGAAGCCAACCGAAACTGCCCCTGGGTCCTATGTCAAAGTGAAAAGCTGGGCGTGACCAGCATCAAGAGGCGAGTTTCACCGGTACTTTCAGATAGCGCACGCCATTGGCTTCTGCTGGCGGAAACTTTCCGGCCCGGATGTTGACCTGAATCGAAGGCAAAAGGAGCAGTGGCGTTCCAAGTGTCGCGTCGCGGGCTTCCCTCATTTTTACAAACTCTTCCTCGCTCACGCCCTCGTGCACATGCACATTGCGGGTCTGTTCCTCCGCTACCGTCGTTTCCCAGGCGTATTGGTCCCGGCCCGGAGCCTTGTAATCATGGCACATGAAAAGTCGCGTCTGCGGCGGCAACGACAATATGCGCTGGATTGAGCGGTAAAGGTCACGAGCATTGCCACCAGGAAAATCGGCACGCGCGGTGCCGTAGTCCGGCATGAACATCGTGTCTCCGATGAATACCGCATCGCCTATTTTATACGACACGCATGCAGGCGTATGGCCCGGCGTATAGATGACCTCGGCATCGATGCTCCCGATCTTAAAATGCTCACCATCCTTGAATAGATGATCAAATTCCGAACCGTCGCCTGACACATCCATTGCATTGAAAACCGGTCGAAAAATCCGCTGCACGTCCTTGATGTGTTCGCCGATCGCAATCGGTGCGCCGGTTTTGAGCTTGATATAGGGCGCGCCCGAAAGATGATCGGCATGGGCGTGAGTTTCGAGAATTTGAGCAATGTTGACGCCAAGTTTCTTTGCTTCGGCAAGTATAGCATCTGCCAATTCTACTGTGGCATCGCCGCTGCGGTGGTCGAAATTGAGGACCGGATCAATCACCGCTCCTTCTTTGGTCGCGGGATCCCATAGCAGATAGCTCACCGTGTTGGTGGGCTCGTCAAAAAAACCTCGGATCTCCGGCTTCGCGGTTGCGGGCATAAATGCGCTCCCTCATTCGTCCGGTCCCGGACTGTCTTATATATGAGTGGACGGGCTTACGTCATCGGCCGGGAATGGCGGCTCTTAACGCCGTGCTTACGCGACAAAGGCCGCCGCATCGCTTAATGTACGCCGCGAAAATCTAGGGAGGTTGGCAATGACCAAGGAACTGTTGTGGCTGACGTTGACGGTTATCCTGACTGGTTTGCTGTGGGTGCCCTACATTATTGACCGCATCATGGTGCGCGGCCTGATGGGAGCCATGGCCAACCCGTCGCGCCACGACAAAGCGCAATCGCCGTGGGCCCACCGGCTATATTTTGCTCACACGAATGCCGTCGAGAACCTAATAATTTTTGCGCCTTTGGTACTTATCCTCGATGCGCAAGGCCATTCTACCGAAGCCACGGTCATCGCCTGCGCGGTCTACTTCTGGGCCCGCTTGGTACACGTTATCGTCTATACGATGGGCGTACCCGTTTTGCGCACGCTGGCATTCGCTGTCGGATTCCTTGCGCAGGCGGCGTTGGTGCTGGCGGTATTCGGACAACTCTAGTTCGCGGCGGCTCCGCGGTTCGTAATAGCTCCAAAATCAATTCCTCGCGGCAGCAGGCCGAAAGCACCCTCGTTTGCGCCAGCAAGTCGTGATGCGCAAAACGCGTCCGCTACCGCCGATGACGAATATCTGATCAGCAGCGCCGCTTGAAGCGCGAGCACGAGTTCGCGCGTCAGTGTTCGCGCCTGCGAGTCGTCATGATGATCATTCGTACCAAACCGTTTATCCAATCGCTCCGCAAAAGCACCGATCCGAGCATTTTTCACCTCGCCGAGCTCCTGGCGCAAAACTTCGATCGCATTTGGCGTACGTTCGATTGCACGTAACACATCGAGGCACATGATGTTGCCGGAGCCTTCCCAGATCGAATTGACGGGTGCCTCACGATAAAGACGCGGCATAATACTTTCCTCGATGTAGCCGGAGCCGCCCAGAACCTCCATCGCCTCATAAGTTACAAAGGGCGTGCGCTTGCAGATCCAGAATTTTGCCGCCGGCGTCATCACGCGTCGGACAATTTGCGACGCTTCGTCGTTGTCATCATAGGCACGCGCAAGGCGCATAGTCAGAGCAGTTGCCGCTTCCGATTCCAGCGCAAGGTCAGCCAGCACATTAGTCATGAGTGGCTGGTCGACGAGCTTTTTCTGAAATGCAATACGATGCCGAGCATGGTGGATTGCCTGGACCACCGCCTGCCGCATGAGAGCCGAAGAACCTATGCAACAGTCCAGTCGCGTATAGTTTCCCATCTCGATGATCGTTGGAATACCGCGGCCCTCGTCGCCAACAAGCTGTGCGTAGGCACCATGAAACTCTACCTCGCTCGAGGCATTCGAGCGATTACCGAGTTTGTCCTTCAGCCGAATAATCTGGATGGCATTTCGCTCGCCATCAGGCGTCCAGCGCGGCATCAGAAAGCAGCTCAGGCCTTTTGGTGATTGTGCGAGGACGAGAAACGCGTCGCACATCGGTGCCGACATAAACCATTTGTGACCCCGCAATCGAAAGCTTCCATCGTTTGATGGTTCCGCCCGTGTCGTGTTGGTACGAAGATCCGAGCCGCCTTGATTTTCCGTCATGCCCATGCCGAGGAGACACGCCGTTTTTAGCGAGGCCGGCTGAAAGCGAGCGTCATAGTTGCGGGAAAAAATTCGTGGCAGCCATTCCTTAGCAATGGCGGGCGCCTGGCGCAGCGTTGGCACCGAACCGTAGGTCATGGCGATTGGGCAATAGACGCCGCTTTCGATCTGCCCGAGCATGTAGGTGCCGCTGGCGCGCGCGACATGTGCGCCGGGCTTCGGTTTCTCCCAGGGACTCGAATGGAGGCCGGCTCTCAGCGCAATTCGGAGAAGCTCATGCCAGGCTGGGTGAAATTCGACTTCATCGAGCCGGTGACCATAGCGATCGAGCGTCCGCAGTTGCGGCGTGAATTTGTTGGCATCGAAGCCAAGCTGGATGGTCTCCGGTTGGCCGAGCTTGGCACCCAACGCTTCCAATTCAGTGCCGGCCCAAGCGGCGCCTTCGCGGCGGACAGCTTCGCGCAGAACGGTGTCGCTTGAAAACAGATTGTAGGGCTCGAGAGGGGGCGGCTGGTTCTGGACCTCGAACATTGGATCGTGGTCTCCGGAAGACTTGGTTATTGTACCAGCCAAATCAGGGAAACAACGCGACCTGCTCCAGCCCCATGGCCTCAGGCCAGCCCATGACCAGGTTCATGTTCTGAATGGCCTGCCCGGAAGCGCCTTTCACGAGATTGTCGAGAGCGGAAATGACGATCGCGCGACCAGGTATTCGATCCTTGGCCACGCCGATAAACGTCATATTGGACCCGCGGACATGCCGCGTTTGTGGCGTTTCGCCGAACGGCAAGACGTGCACGAAGGGCTCCTTCATGTAAGACTTCAAAAGTATTGCATGAAGATCTTCCGGCGTTCGGCCCCGCCGGCCTCGCACATAAATAGTTGAAAGAATGCCCCTGTTCATCGGCACGAGATGGGGCGTAAATGTAACGATCACATCTCGGCCGGCAGCGAGCGAAAACTCCTGGTCGAGTTCAGCCATATGCCGATGATGGCCCACGCCGTAAGCGTGGAAGCCCTCCGAAACTTCCGAAAAGAGCATTGCTTCCTTTATTGAGCGCCCTGCTCCAGTCATGCCTGACTTGGAATCGACGACGATTTCATCAAGTTCGATCGCTTTATTTTTGATCAACGGAATAAGCGGCAGCTGTGCGCACGTCGTATAGCAGCCGGGGTTGGCCACAAGCCGCGCCTGTTTGATTTGGCGGCGATGAATTTCGGTAAGGCCATAGACCGCTTCTTTCTGCAATTCCGGCGCGTAATGCTCGTGGCCATACCACTTCGCATAGGCTTCGGTGTCTGTCAGTCGGAAATCGGCCGAAAGATCAATCACCTTCGTGGCGGACGATTTCGTCAGCAAATCTTTGATCACTTTTTGCGTGGTTGCATGCGGCAGCGCGCAAAATGCAATGTCGAGCGCGGCTTTGCTCCAGTCGAGGCCATCAATCGCAACGAGCGGGGGCAACTCGAAAGGTGAAAACTGCGGAAAGACATCCCGCATTGCCTTGCCCGCGCTGCGTTCGGCCGTGAGTAGAATGATTTCAGCGCGCGGGTGACGCAGCAGCACCCGCACAAGCTCGCCTCCAGTGTAACCCGAAGCTCCCAGGACGCCGATCTTCGCTTTTGTAGCCATGAACTAATCCTTATCCAGAAGTCTTAAACAACTACCGGAAGAAGGCCAACAGCGCGGAGTTTATTGGGGAAACGTGCCGCGACCTCGAATCCGGCGGCACGGGTGACGACGACGCTACGCCCGTGCCGGGGTGGCACGGCGGCGGCGGAGCTTTTTCGCTGCGACAACTATCGTCATGGACGGGGCATATAGGCGGCCCGCCCACCTCCGTCAACTCTTCCCGACCAATGGAAGAGGCTGCTCATTGAGCATCGCCTTAACCACAACGTCGTGCGCAAAAACCGGATCAATCCGATACCTCGCCAGCATATCCGCGCAATCGGCAACTATGGCGTCAGCGTCTTGCATGATTTTCAGCCGCTTGAAATGGTCGTCATGGTGCAGGCCCATGCTGGCGCCGACGATATCGAAAATATTGATGATCCGGAACGGCCAGTCGCGTTCGTGTGCGCACAGTTCTCTGTGATCGACGTGATAGATTGCTACGAGGGCATCAACGTCAGCGGCCTCCGCCGCTTTCAGTTCCGACAATTGAAGACCACGTTTGTACTCGGGCAAAGCATTGAGCGAATTGCTCATGAGCCCTACCGCGGGCTGATGCAGATCGACAATCTCGATGCCCGGCACCATACGCAGCAGTTCAGTGCCGGCCTCGACGACGCCTTTCACGCCCGGATGCTTGTGCAAGGCGATCCGCATTTCCACGCGATTTTTCAACATCGGTCGAATATCTTCAAACCGGTTCTTCAGAAACAACATGAATGGCGTCATCTCAAACGGACGCGATCCCCTCACTTTTTCGATCGTCGGAATTGTGGTCTCGGTAAACTGCACATGGCAGCTCGCACACCACGAGATGACCCCGGTCTTTCCCTCCGCCAGCTTGTCGAGCGAATTCATCGCGACACGGCCCGACACTTCCGTATCCCCTGTCCGTAATTGGATCACCCCGCAGCAATGCGTTGGCCCACCCATTACTTTGTAGGTCACGCCAAGCGCATCCATAATATCAAGCGCGGTAAGCGCCATATGCGGGGTCTTAAGCACATTGCAGCCGGTGTAGAAAACGAAGTCCGGACGCTCGCCCGGTTTTACGCTCGAACCGCTCTGCAAGCGCTCACTGACATACTGTCCGAGCCGGGAGAGTTCGACCTCATTGAGCTGCATACGCGCGAGAACATTCACACCATCGGCAACTAGCCGAAAATTTTCCACGCCCTGTTTGCGGCGATTGCGCGGCTCGGACGTTTGCCGCGCCATCGTAACTCGCGCCATTGCTAGTAAAAAGCGCGGGTTAACGTCCTCGTCGCACGCCGTTATGCAGTCTCCGGTAAGCGCGCAACCCTTGGCCCAGGCTTTTGACGCCGCCGAGCCTTCTCCGGTCTGAAGTATGTCGAGTACACCGGAGATAACGCTTTCCGGCGACGCATCCCCAATTCCGGCTGGCTTCGCCATTGGGCAGATGTCAACGCACTTTCCGCAGCGCGTGCACGCGTCGATCATCTCGGCGGTGCGCGCGTGGAGTGCTGCTTCGAAAGCGGTTTCAGTCATCGCGCCTGGAACTCCCAACGGCATGCTAGCCGCACGATGCTGTTTCAGCCAGCGCCAACAAAAAAGGGCCGCCGCGCGGTGATCTTATTTTCAGCTCTTATTCCACATCGGCCAACGGAGTAGCCGTACGTATAGGCGAAAGGCCGTCGGTTGGGTAAGCTCCGGGCTGGGGATAGTCTCGTAGCAAATCACGCGGGACAGAAGCCCAGCCGGATTGGCCGGCAATTTAATCACTTGGGAGGAGTAAAAAATGCGTCGTCTAACTGTGTTGGCCGGTGCTTTTGGCGCTGCGCTGCTACTAAGCTCGGGTGCCTTTGCGCAGGTACCTGCCGACCCGAACAATCCGAACGAAAACGTTCCGGATAAATACAACTACACACCGTATGGCGAAACCATCAAACTTGCCGATGCCAAGAAAGTGGCGGAAGCAGCGCTGTCCGAGGCGACCAAACGTGGCTGGCCAATGTGCATCACCGTGGTCGGTCCCACGGGCGATCTCGTCTATTTCGAAAAGATGGATGACTGCCAGTACGCATCCATCGAAATTTCGCAGAACAAGGCTAAAGCTGCAGCCCGTTATCGGCGTCCGACAGTTGTGTTTGAACGACTGATCGCCAAAGGTCAGTATTTCGCATATCTCCCAACGCTTGGTGCCGGATTTACTGGCTCGCGCGGTGGCAATCCAATCGTGGCTGGCGGCAAGATCGTCGGCGCAATCGGCGTCAGCGGCGGGACAGGCTCCCAAGACGACACAATCTCTCAGGCTGGTGCTGCGGCCTTGAAGTAAATTAGAGCAATTGAGGAAAATCCGCCGGTCAAGACCGGCGGATTTTTTGCAACTATCACCATAACCATTTCAGCGCGCGCGATATAACATCACCCAGCGTTAGCAGAACTGCAGCCCAGACAAAGGCTGATGTGAAATTAGCAATTTGAAAACGCCAGAACGGCATCTCAAAAATACCGGCAATGAGCGGCACCGAGGCTCGCAAGGGTCCGAAAAATCGCCCAATGAAAATGCCGGGCATTCCCCACTTCTTCATGAAGGCCTCGCCGCGCGGAATGAGGTCGGGGTGCCGCGACAGTGGCCATACATGCGCGACTGTGTATTCAAGCTTGAGGCCTATCCAATACGAAAGCCAATCGCCGGCAGCGGCGCCGAGCGAGGCTGCGATCCAAATCGGCCAAAAATTGATGTCGCTCGAACCGATCAAAGCGCCGATCGCAACTAAAGCGCCCCACGCCGGAATCAGAAGGGAGACGAACGCGAGCGATTCACCGAACGCGAGCCCAAAAACGGTCGGTACCGCCCAACCTTGGTTGCTACGGACGAAGTCTACGACCTGCTGTGCAATGGCTTGGAGGTCCATCGGAGGGATTGGGCTGACCACTTGTGTATCGTGTCTAACCCGGCGGCGTTCCCCGCGCCAGTACGCTTACGCCGGCAACTCCGGCTCGTCCTCGGGAAAGAGGTGATCGCCGACGACCAGTGCCACGATCAGCAGCGGCACTGCCAGAAAAGCACCGACCGGACCCCACAACCAGGTCCAGAAGACCAGCGATAGAAATACCGTGAGCGGATTAAGCGTAAGCCTACGGCCCATAATGCTCGGGGTAATGAAGTGTCCTTCCAGAGTCGCCAGCGCCAGAAACAATAAAGGTGCCAGCAGTGCATGTGTCAGGGTCGGGAATGTCACTAGGCCGACCATGAACAATGCGACCTCCATAATCAGCGCGCCGATGTAAGGAATAAAGTTGAGGATAAAACCAAGCACGGCCCAGGCAACAGGATCCGGCAGCCCGGCAATCCACGCGGCCACGCCACCGCAAAGGCCAACCGCAACGTTAATGAGCGTCACCACGCTCAAATAGCCGGTCAGATTGTGCTCGATATCGTTCATGATTTTTAGCGTGCGCAACCGCGCGTCGCGTTGCTCGAAAAGCGCCACCAGTACGCGGCGCAGCTGACTACGGCCAAGTAACATGAAAAACAACGTACCGAAAAAAATGAGAGCTTGGCCAATCGCAGGTGTCACGATCGAGAGCGTCGCCTGAACGAAGCTCATGATATCGACACCAAGGTTTTCCTTTTTGCCAGACGGCAGGATCGCATCACGCAACTCTTGAATTGCGGCTATCGGGCGATCGAGAACATGCAACTTCTCTTGAACGTTACGGCCAATCTCAGGTGCCTTGCCGATCCAATCCACCACAGGGGCAGCCGAAAGGACAATTACTCCATAGAACACGGCGATCACCAGCAGCCAGAAGACGACCGCCGACACCAGAGCCGGAATGCGATAGCGCTCGGCCCTTGCCGAAAGTGGGCCTAGCATCATGGTCACGACAAAGGCCGACACCACCGGTAGCAATACCGGCCGTGCCAAGCTTAGCGCTACAACAAAGAGAATCAGAAACATTCCAATGGTCGCCGCCTGGGCCGCGGTGCGCCAAAATCGCGCAACCTCGGTTACTGGCTGGGGATCGCGGACGGACAAGGCAAACCGCGCGTGGCGCGCCTCACGTGTCGTGTCAGCCTTCTCGACGCGCTCTTTCTCGACGCGCTTTTGACCGGCCTTGGTGGTGATGCCCGACTCCATGGCCTTGATAACGGGCGACTATCTGTTTGGTTGCCACCCTCCCCCAAAGCACGGAACACACATCTCGTGTTTGCCCAAATTGGCCCTAAACCTGCTCTTAAGTGATGTGGCCCAGGTTGCGCCGGTCAACACGGTAAGCGGCATGGCATAGTAGGTGGCAAGTGATTCGCAGCGACCATATTTGAAGGCTTCAATGGCCAAGACAGCGACCAAGAAAAAACAGTCAAAACAGCCCGATCTTTTCGAGACGCCGCGGGTGCCAAAATCATCGGCCCGCAAGCCCCCCAAGGCATCGGCCCGAGCAAAAACGTCGGGGCGGACAAAGCCTGCGGCCCGCGGATCCAGTGCGGAGGCCGGATATACCGCCAAACATATCGAAGTGCTCGAGGAACTCGAGCCCGTCCGCCGTCGGCCTGGAATGTATATCGGCGGTACGGACGAAAAGGCGTTGCACCATCTTTTTGCCGAGGTGATCGACAACGCCATGGACGAAGCTCTGGCCGGACATGCCGACTGGATCGAAGTCGAAATGGAGGCGAACGGCTTTGTGAGCGTTACCGACAATGGTCGCGGCATACCGGTTGACCCCCACCCGAAATTCAAGAGCAAGTCGGCGCTGGAAGTCATCATGTGTACGCTGCATGCCGGCGGTAAGTTCGACTCCAAGGTCTACGAAACGTCGGGCGGATTGCATGGCGTTGGCGTTTCCGTCGCCAACGCGCTTTCCGAACGTATGGAAGTCGAGGTCGCGCGCGAGCAGCAGCTTTACCGAATGGCGTTCGAACGCGGCAAGCCGAAGGGCAAGCTGCAAAAAGTCGGCCGCGCGCCGAATCGGCGTGGCACCCGCGTCCATTTCAGGCCTGATCCGGAAATTTTCGGACCGAAAGCCGCATTCAAACCCGAGCGCGTTTTCAAGATGGCGCGCTCGAAAGCCTATCTTTATGGCGGCGTTGAAATCCGCTGGCATTGCGACAAAGCGCTGCTCAAAGGCGTCGAGGACGTACCTGAGAAGGCTACGTTCCACTTCGCCGACGGGCTTAAGGATTACCTCGCTTCCAACTTGACCGGCGCGACGCTAGTTCATCCCGATATTTTCACAGGCTCGTCCGGGAAGACCGGCCGCCATGGCGCAGTTGAATGGGCGGTGGCTTGGACCGTCGACACTGACGGGTTCCTCAACTCCTACTGCAACACGATCCCGACACCGGATGGCGGCACCCACGAGTTCGGGCTGCGCACCGCCTTACTGCGCGGATTGAAGGATCACGCCGAACGCATCGGCCAGGAAAAGCGCGCCGCGCCCGTTACAAGCGATGACGTGATGACCGGCGCTGGTTGCATGTTGTCTGTCTTCGTGCGCGAGCCTGAATTTCAGGGTCAGACTAAAGACCGTCTCGCTACCGCCGAAGCCCAGCGCATCGTCGAGCAAGCGATCAAAGATCCGTTCGATCACTGGCTTGCCGGCAACCCAATGCATGCTAATAAGCTGCTCGACTTCGTCGTCGAGCGCGCCGACGAGCGCATTCGGCGGCGGCAGGAAAAGGATGTTGCTCGCAAGTCGGCGGTTCGTAAATTGCGTCTGCCCGGCAAGCTCGCCGATTGTACCTCCTCAGCATCCGAAGGTTCCGAAATTTTCATTGTGGAGGGCGACAGTGCCGGTGGCTCCGCCAAACAGGCGCGGGATCGACGAACCCAGGCCGTGTTGCCGCTCAGGGGCAAGATTTTGAACGTCGCCTCCGCCGGCAAGGACAAACTGGCCCAAAACGCGCAGCTTGCTGATCTGATCCAGGCGCTCGGTTGCGGTTCGGGCTCGCACTTTCATGAGAAAGAGCTGCGCTACGAAAAAGTTATCGTGATGACTGACGCCGACGTAGACGGCGCACACATCGCATCTCTCTTGATCACGTTCTTTTACCGGCAAATGCCAAAGCTCATCGAGGGCGGCAAACTTTACCTTGCGGTCCCGCCACTTTACAGGCTCTCGCACGGCGGCAAGATCGTTTATGCGCGTGACGACAAGCACAAAGAGGCGCTGCTCAAGAAAGAGTTTCATGCCAACGCAAAGGTAGAAATCAGTCGCTTCAAGGGCCTGGGGGAAATGATGGCAGCGCAGCTCAAGGAGACCACCATGGATCCGGGCAAACGCACCCTCCTCCGTGTGGTTCTCTCCAACAAGGACATGAAACCTACGGCGCGGGCGGTTGAGCGCCTGATGGGAACTAAAGCTGAGGCGCGCTTTGAGTTCATCCAGGAAAAAGCAGAGTTTGCAAGCGCTGAATTACTGGACGTCTGACCGCTAGTGGCTGACTGCACTTTCCTCGCACCTCCGCAGCAACGGTGTCTTACTTCCTCGCGCAAGCGCGATGCCGTCTTTGACGCGCACGGCCCCCCCATTGGTCTGATTGAACATTGTTCGTCGCGTGTTGTCGTGGAGAGAAAAAACCAACTTTTGCCGTTCTTCGACCTCGGTACCGGGCTGAAAAATTACATCGACGGACAGATTGGTCGCTGACGCACGCTCAGCCGAAACCACGCTATATCGATTGATCGCAAAGTCGGGACCGAGATTGTGATCCTCCAGAATCAATCCTTCGCTCGGCATAGTGATTGTGACGTGTGGATTGCTCGGGGTCGGCGCCCTATCGCATTGTGTAGCCCAAGTTCCGAAGAGACCAAATTTTCGAAATAATTCCTCGATCGAAGAAGCGCCTGCATTATTCGGCAGAACGAGGAATGCCGCCAACACCAAGACCACCATCGACCGCATCTGACCGCTACTCCGCGTGGCAACAACAATAGCAGCCGCGTGCTCGACGGCAATTGATTTGCATCAACCACGCCGCAGTGCCTCCCAAGGAGGTAAACGCAGTTCGCTATTTAAAGGTTAGTTTTGCCGCCTTCACGACTTCGGCAAAAGATTTGATATCGGCGTCGATCCGCTTTTTGAAAGCGTCGCCGGTTGGCCCGCCCGGCTTCACGGCCATTTTTTCCAGGCCTTCCTTGACACCAGGATCAGCGAGAGCTTTGCCCAGTTCCGCCGTCAGTTTGGCCGCGATCGGCGTCGGTGTGCCAGCGGGCACGAAGAAACCGCTCCAAAGATGGGTATCCACTTCCGGAAACCCAGCCTCGGCCATGCTTGGGACATCGGGCAGCTCTGACAAACGTTCGGAGCCTGTAACTGCAAGCGCGCGAGTTTTGCCACCTTTGACCAGCGGAATCGCCGGTGGACCATCCGAAATCGTGAAGAGGCACTGCCCGGCAACAACGCTCAAGTTGGATTCGTTGCTGCTTTTGTAGGGGATCGCAACGGCCGGCATTCCAGTTTTGAGTTTCAGCAGTTCGCTCGCTATGGTGAACGCAGGAGACGACGTCCCGTAATTCGACTTGTCAGGATTTGCTTTCGCCCAGGCGACGAGCTCCTTGACGGTTTTCGCTGGATGGTCGGACGGCACAACCAAAACCAGCGGGAATGACGCAATCATATTCAGCGGGATAAAACTGTTGCTCGCGTGATAGCTAAGATCGGGGAAGATGGCAGTCGCGATGGACATCTGTCCGGTAGCGCCGACGAGCACTGTATAGCCATCAGCGGGCTGGCGTGCGACGAATTCGGCCGCGATTCGTCCTCCGGCACCGACACGGTTTTCAATTACGGCGGTGATCCCGGTGTTCTCCTGAAATTTTTGCACCACCAGGCGAGCGAACAAGTCATTTCCCCCACCCGCAGCAAAGCCGACGATGAAATGGATTGGCCGGGTGGGAAAGTTAGTTTGCGCAACCGCGCTCCCGGCGAATAAAGCCGCAAGCATCATGGCCAGTGCGCAAGTTATGTACTTAGGAATTCCCGCCATCGCAGTCCCCTGTTTACGCGCGGCCCTCCCCGGCCACGCCTTCCGAAAAGCGTACACCGCCTACGGCGCTTAGAAAATGTATTTGTCGAATTGTGTTATGTATTGCCCATCACGGCTGCGCCAGGCACGGATATGAGCACCACGCCCACTGTCAAATCGGCCGGGAGCAATAGCTTAATGGGGCATCCACGGGTGCTCGCCTATTTATTCGCAACCGAAATGTGGGAGCGATTCTCCTACTACGGGATGCGGGCGCTTCTTGTCCTGTACATGCTCAAATATTTACTCATGCCACAGCAAGCTGGCGAGGTACTCGGCCTTGCCTCTTTTAAGAATGCACTAGAGTTCATTTTCGGCCCACTGGCCGCCCAGCCCTTCGCCTCACAAATCTACGGCTTTTACACCGGCCTGGTTTATCTCACGCCCATCCTTGGCGGCTTGTTGGCCGATCGTGTGCTCGGCCAGAGACGAACCGTCATTATCGGAGCCGCGATGATGGCCATCGGACACTATATGATGGCGTTCGACCATTTATTCCTGCTTGCGCTTGGATTTGTTATCCTCGGCAACGGCGCCTTTAAACCAAACATCTCTACGCAGGTTGGCTCACTCTACCCACCTGGCGATCGCCGCCGCGATCGCGCTTTTTCGATTTTTTATGTTGGTATCAATATCGGTGCATTTCTCGCTCCGCTTGTATGCGGAACGCTCGGCGAAGAGCTGGGCTGGCACTACGGATTTACAGCTGCGGGCGTCGGCATGACCATCAGCCTTCTGATCTATCTCGCGGCCACCCCCAACCTCCCGAAAGATGCCTTTGCAAAACGCGTTACGCCGCACATCTCTCTGGATCGCTCCGCATGGCGGTCGATCCTAGCAATCTTTCTGCTGTACGCGCCCGTCAGCCTGTTCTGGGCCACGTACGAACAACAGGGCAATACCATTACCCTATGGGCCGATCAGTTCACTGACCGCAGGTTTCTGGGTTGGGAAATTCCGGTCACGTGGTTTCAGGCCTTCAATCCCTTCATGATATTTGCTTTTACTCCTTTCGTGGTCTCGCTATGGCGGCGACAGAACAAGAATGAGCCAGCTACCGCAACGAAGCTGGCGATCGGTTGCCTGATAAATTCCCTCGCCTATCTCATCATGGTCGCAGCTGCTTTGAGCTCCGCCGGCGAAAAGGCAAGCTGGCTGTGGCTGCTCCTGTATTTCGCTGTCATTACCGTTGGCGAGCTTTATCTCTCGCCGACGAGCCTCTCTCTGATAACAAAAATCGCGCCGGTTTCGTTGCTGTCGATGATGATGGGCGTGTGGCTCTCGACCAGCTTCGTCGGCGGATTTCTCGCCGGTTACCTTGGTACGTTCTGGTCGAGTATGGAAAAACCCGCCTTCTTCCTGATGCTTGCCCTGATTTCAGCAGTGGCAGGTCTAACAATCGGATTTTTGCGCAGCCCTCTTAAGTCGGTGCTGCAGGATTAGCTGAGCGGCAGACCGACATATTGCTCAGCCAGAGACGTCGCAGCGGCGGTCGAACTCGTGAGGTAGTCAAGATCCGAAAGCTGGCGTCGGCGGTCGAAGGTCGATTCATTCGGAAACCGGTGCATGATTTGCGTCATCCACCATGAAAAGCGTTGCGCGTACCACACTCGCCGTAAACAGGCGGCTGAATAATTTTCCAATCGATCACTCTGCTTGTTTCTATAGAACGCGTCGAGCGCACGTGAGAGAACCATCACATCGGCGAAGGCAAGGTTCATCCCCTTGGCGCCGGTGGGTGGCACGATATGCGCACTGTCACCCGCGAGAAAAAGGCGGCCGTATTGCATCGGTTCAACTACGAAGCTGCGCATCGGCGTGATACCTTTTTGCAGCATCTTGCCTTCTCTAAGCTTGCGTGCGCCACCGAGCCGTTTATGCAATTCATCCCAGATGCGGTTGTCAGACCAGTTTTCGATGTCTTCGTCATGGTCGCATTGCAAATAGAGTCGCGCGAGTGTCGGTGAGCGCATGGTGTAAAGCGCGAAGCCCCTGTCGGTATAGGAATAGACCAGCTCGTGATCGGGGGGCGGGCTTTCCGATAGAATGCCGAGCCAGCCGAAAGGATAGTCACGCTCGAACATCTTAAGTATTCCATCGGGAATGCTCGGTCGACAGACGCCATGGAAGCCATCACATCCGGCGACAAAATCGCAGTCGATCTCCTGAGGTCGACCTTCTTGCCTGAATCTGATTTTTGGTTTTTGCGATTTCAGATCATCGACAGTAACGTCGTCGACCTCAAACAGCAGCGAGCCACCGTCAGCAAGTCGACGCTCAACCAGGTCTTTCACAACCTCTTGTTGCCCGTAAATCGTGACACGCTTGTTTACCAGCGCTTTGAAATCAATACGGTGCAAATCCCCATTGATACCAATATTGATTCCCCAATGCGGCATGCCTTCCTGTTGAAGGCGCGCGCCAACGCCCACATCGCCGAGCAGATCCGCGGCCCAATGCTCAATCAGACCAGCGCGAATACGATTTTCAATGTAATCGCGACTGCGGTTTTCGATGACGATTGATTTAATGCCATGCAGGTGCAGAAGTCGCGCCAACATGAGACCCGCGGGACCCGCCCCGATAATTCCAACTTGCGTCTGCATAAATTGCTATCCGGCGAAAACGAGTTCGATGGCCTTAATAGGCTCCGGTCCGACCAAGGCAAAGGACGAAGATCGGGAATCCTTTGGTGAAAAGAGCCGCGCGCTGCACACCAGCCCTGGTACCGGCACAAGCGGTAAATCGGTCGCCATCGTGGGCTCCGCGCGAAAAGATTAAGAATTAATGCGACTTATGCGGTGCGAAAGCATTGACTTTAGCCCTTCGCACCCTATGTTTCCGGCAACCGGTCAGACATGAAGATTCGGCCGTCTCCCGCGCACAGCAAACGGTTTCTTAGGGTCCGGCGCGATCTGGGCGGCTTCTGAGGTTTTATGCCTTTTTCGCATCTCGGCTTATCCACCAAGGTTCTCGCCGCTATCACAACGGCCGGCTACAAAACCCCAACCCCTATTCAAGATCAGGCTATTCCGCACGTGCTCGCGCGGCGCGATGTGCTGGGTATTGCGCAGACCGGAACCGGCAAGACCGCCGCTTTCGTCCTGCCGATGTTGACGATGCTGGAAAAAGGACGCGCACGCGCGCGCATGCCGCGTACGCTCATTCTCGAACCGACCCGCGAGCTGGCTGCGCAAGTCGCCGAACATTTCGAAAAATACGGCAAGAACCACAAGCTTAATGTCGCCCTGATCATCGGCGGTGTGTCATACGACGACCAGGACGCCAAGCTGTTACGCGGCGTCGATGTGCTGATTGCCACTCCGGGCCGCTTGCTTGATCATTTTGAGCGCGGGCGGTTGCTGCTGTCCGGCTGCGAGCTCCTGATCATTGACGAGGCCGACCGCATGCTCGACATGGGCTTCATCCCCGACATCGAGCGCATTGGCAAGCTCGTACCATTCACGCGGCAGACGCTTTTCTTCACCGCGACGATGCCGTCCGAGATTTAACGGATCGCAGATACCTTTCTGCACAACCCGGTGCGGGTTGAAGTCACAAAACCGGCCACTGCGGCGACGACGATCACACAATTGCTGGTTTCGACCGGCCGCGACCCGCACGAGAAACGCGAGACACTGCGCCGCCTGATCCGCTCCGCCGATGGCTTCAAGAATGCGATCATCTTTTGCAATCGCAAGCGTGAGGTTGCCAACCTGCATCGCTCGTTGCTGCGTCACCAGTTCAATGCGGTCGCTTTGCACGGCGACCTGGACCAGCCGGCACGCATGGCGGCACTCGATCGCTTCCGTCGCGGCGAAGTTGAATTGCTCATTGCCTCGGACGTTGCGGCTCGCGGCCTCGATATCCCCGAGGTCAGCCATGTCTTCAATTTCGATGTTCCGCATCACCCTGACGACTATGTCCACCGTATTGGCCGGACTGGTCGGGCGGGTCGGACTGGCACCGCAATCACTATCGTCGCTCCGATCGACGGCAAGGCGGTTGGAGCCATCGAGCGGCTGATTGGCCAGACCATTCCATGGATGGGCGCGGCTGCATCCTCTGAGACACACGACATCCCCTCGTCGCCAAAAGGCGATCGGCCTGCGCAAGCTGCAGCACGCCACCGGAATCGTGGTGGCAAACCCGCGCACCGAACGAAAAACAATCCTCCTGAGGCACGTCCTGTCGTCCCACCCGCCGCCGATGCCGAGGCTAGCCACCTGCCGGCCTTTCTGTTGCGCCCGGTTTCAATCAAAGCCTGACTGCTGGTGCGTCGACCTGCCTGCAACCAAAGGTTGCCGCGTAATTCCCGATTTACCCCCCATTCACCTCCGTCGCATAGGTTCTCGGTTAGGTGACGTCTGTGTCCTCCGCAAGCCAAGGCTTGCATTCGGGGGTTTAGCCCATGACCGGGCGTGTCGAAGATTACGAACGCTCGATTGCGTTCGCAGACATTGCGCTCGGGCAAATAAAGGCGCTGCGTCAGCTCGCCACTCCGCGTAACTATGAGATCTGGTACGCCTATGCGACAGGTTATCATCCGTCGCTGAACCAACAGGTCAACGCGACTCTCAAGGCCAAGGGCACAATTTCAGAAATCGACCTGACGCAAATATACGAAAATTACTTGTCGCCGACCCGACTAACAGAACGGATCGATGAGGTTGGTAGCCAAGTCAAAGGCGAGATTGATCAGGTCATGGCCATGATCGACGCCGCCGTCGGTTCGGCAACCAGCTACACCGAGAGCCTCGCCGGCGCGACGGAGGAACTGGGCCGCTCAAAAGATCGCGAAGGCCTGCGGGCGATCGTCGAAAGTCTGGTGCAAACCACAAAGAGCATGGAGGCTTCAAATCGAAATCTCGAAGAGCGATTAAACGCCTCAAAACTCGAAATCAACGACCTGCAGGAAAATCTTGAGGCGGTTCGCACGGAAAGTCTGACCGATCCTTTGACGTTGCTTGCCAATCGAAAATTTTTCGACACCAGCCTGGAAAAGATAGTCGCGGAGGCGGTGGCGCGGAATGAGCCACTGTCGCTGATGCTTACCGATATCGATCATTTCAAGAGCTTCAATGACAACTTCGGTCACCTGACTGGCGATCAGGTTTTGCGGCTGGTAGCGACAACGGTGAAGCACAACGTCAAGGGCAAGGATACTGCCGCGCGCTACGGCGGCGAAGAGTTCGCTATCATTCTTCCCAACACCATATTGCGTGCGGCGGTTACCGTCGCCGACCATATCCGCCAAGCTGTGATGTCAAAAGAACTGATGAAACGTTCAACCGGCGAGCATCTTGGCCGGATCACGATCTCGATCGGAGTTGCCGCTCTGCGCAAGGGCGACAATGCCCAGTCATTAATCGAGCGGGCCGATGAATGCCTATATGCTGCGAAACGCCACGGTCGCAACCGCGTCATGTGTGAGACTGATCCGGAAGTTATTGCCGAGAACGCCTCTTCCGAGGTGGCCTGACCGGCCTACTCCGTCTCTTTTGCCGGCATAAGTTGGACAGACTCGCCGCAACCGCAGGCGCTTGTTTGGTTCGGGTTGTTGAAAATGAATTGCGCCGAAAGCTTATCAGTTTTGTAATCCATCTCAGTGCCGAGCAAAAACAGCACGGCTTTGGGATCGATCAGAATCTTGACCCCTTTGTCCTCTATCACTTCATCGGCCACATTCACTGCCTCGGCATATTCCATCGTATATTCCATGCCGGCGCACCCACCATTTTTGACGCCCACACGCACGCCCGCGACCGGCTTTTCGGCACGCGCCATCACGTCTTTGATGCGCGTTGCCGCGGCGTCCGTTAGTCGCATCACTTGTGGTCGGGGTCGTGCTGTAGCCATGTCCGTTCCTTGTCAGTCGTTATTTGGTGCGTCTTACTTCTGGATGCAACTCACCACATATTGAGCACGAGTTGGGCTTCGTCCGACATCCTGCTGGGGTCCCAAGGCGGATCCCACACCACCGCGACGTTTGCCTCTTTCACGCCCGGAACACTGGAGACCGCATTTTCTACCATAACTGGCAAATCTTGCGCCGCAGGGCAGTTGGGCGAGGTCAGTGACATATCGATTTTGATCCCACGATCGTCACCGATATCGATCTTGTAGATGAGGCCAAGTTCATAGATATCCGCGGGAATTTCCGGGTCATAAACGGTTTTGAGAGCGGCGATGATGTCATCAGTGAGCTTGTTGAGCTCTTCTTGGGGAAGTGCTGAGGAGCCAACCACCGCGGCGTTTTCGGGCGGCTTTTCGACTACCGGTACGTCGGGGGCATCATTGGTCATGCGAAAAATTCCTGAGCCTTCACAAGCGAGGCGGCAAGCATATCCACCTCATCTTTGGTGTTGTACATGCCGAACGAAGCCCGACAAGTGGCAGTCAGGCCATAGCGTGCAAGAAGCGGCATTACACAGTGCGTCCCGGCCCGCACGGCTACGCCTGAGCGATCAATGATTGTGGCCACGTCGTGTGGATGTGCGCCATTCATCTCAAATGACACAATAGGTCCCTTTTCCGGCGCATTGCCGATAATACGCAACGAATTGATCTGGCCGAGCCGCTCGTGTGCGTATTTGACCAGCGCGCCCTCATGCGCACGGATGCGTGGCTTTCCGATGGAATTGACGTAGTCAATTGCCGCACCCAGGCCAATTGCCTGCACAATGGCCGGGGTTCCAGCTTCGAACTTGTAAGGAGGCTCACCGTAAGTGATGCGATCTTCGAAAACCTCGTGAATCATTTCGCCGCCACCATTGAATGGTGGCATCGCGGTGAGATGCTCACACTTGCCATATA
Organism: uncultured Alphaproteobacteria bacterium; assembly: GCA_963831275.1. Classification (GTDB taxonomy): domain Bacteria; phylum Pseudomonadota; class Alphaproteobacteria; order Rhizobiales; family Xanthobacteraceae; genus Pseudolabrys. Next base: position 421,500 of record CAWHPN010000011.1, read on the forward strand.
ACGCGCCAATTCCGGTCGGGCCGTACACCTTGTGTCCAGTAAAGACATAGAAATCGCAGCCAATGTCACGCACATCCACATCCATGTGAACGGCCGCCTGCGCACCGTCGACCAGCACCGGAATTCCGCGCGCGTGCGAAATCCGCACCACATCCTTCACCGGCACGACTGTGCCGAGCGCGTTTGACATGTGCGTGATCGCCACAATTTTGGTTCGAGGCGTGAGCAACTTCTCAAATTCGTCAAGCAAGAAGTTACCGTCCTCGTCGACTGGCGCCCACTTGATCACGGCGCCTTGGCGCTCCCGCAAAAAGTGCCACGGCACAATATTGGAATGATGCTCCATGATCGAGAGCACGATCTCATCACCTGCCTTGATCCGCTCGCGTGCAAACGTATAAGCGACAAGATTGATCGCTTCAGTGGCATTTCGCGTGAAAATAATTTCTTCCTTGCGCGCTGCATTCAGAAATCCACGCACTGTCTCGCGCGCTGCCTCGTAGGCTTCCGTCGCCTCATTGGCGAGATAGTGCAAGCCTCGATGCACGTTGGCATATTGTTCGGTGTAGGCCGTTTGCAACCGGTCAAGCACCTGGTTTGGCTTCTGAGCAGAGGCCGCATTGTCAAGATAGACCAGCGGCTTGCCATAGACCTTCATCGCAAGCGCAGGAAAATCCGCCCGGATTTTCGCGACATCGTAGGAACCGTTGCTAACCGCCGAATGCATGGTCAACTCCGCGCGCGCAACCATTTGAGCGCGGCAAACATCAGCGCCTGGCGGAGGCCTTCGTTTGATATTTCTTCGATAGCTTCCCCGACAAAGGCCTGGACCAGTAACGCTTCCGATTCCTTCTCCGAAATGCCGCGCGACATCAGATAGAATTTGAGCGACTCGTCGGGGGCAGACGCCGTCGCCCCGTGCCCGCAAACTACGTCGTCGGCAAAAATTTCGAGTTCCGGCTTGTTGTCGGCCTCCGCCTCATCGGAGAGAAGCAGAGCGCGGGTCATCATCTTGGCATCGGTCTTCTGCGCATGCGGCTGCACAACGATCTTGCCCTGGAAGATAGCGCGGCTTTCATTGTCAAGTACCGATTTGAACTGCTCACGGCTTTTGCAATGACCTTTGGCGTGATCGATCAGCAGCGTGATGTCCACGTGCTCTTTGTCCTTAAGGAGGCTGACGCCGCGGATCGCACCTGTAGTGCCCTCACCGGCAAATCGCACAAACATCTGGTTACGCATAAGTTGCGCATCGGCATTGAACGAAAAACTGTTGAACGCGACATTCGGACCCAAAGAAGCCATCAGCGTGGAAACATGCAGTGCCTTCGCTTGCGTTGCTTTCACGTGATCGACCTGCGCACCTTCGCCCACCACGAGTTCGAGCGCGGCATTAACCTGGTTGCCGCCACTTTCGTGGCTCTCCAGCAAAGTCACCTGTGCGCCCTTTTCGATCACCACCAGCGAGCGGATGAAGGCTGAGCTCGGACTCTCGCTGCCGGCGGCGAAAACCAGATGGATGGGGCGCTTGATCATCGACCCGGCCGCCACTCGGATCGCCGCGCCGTCGGCCATTAATGCCGTATTGAGCGCAACCGCGACGTCATCGGTCTCGATGGTCTTGCCGACCTGGCTGACCAGCGGGTCACCCTTGGCGAGCCCGGCAGCCAACGAGGTGATTGAAAGGCCCTCCTCCGGCGACAAATCCGACAATTCCGCGACAAAAGCGCCGTCCACAAAAACCAACCGCCGTGCATTGCCCGATAGTATCGTTCCGGAGCTTTTCGCGCGTTTTTTTGCAGCCGCGTCAGGTGCTGAAGCCAGTGGAAAGGCATCACGCATGAGCGCGCGGAGGTCAGTATATTTCCACTCCTCGACACGGCGATGCGGGAGGCCACTGGCGTCAAAGCGGCGAAACGCTTCGTCGCGCAGGGCGGTGACGGCGCCTTTGCCCGGCAAAGACCCGCGTGCTGCAACAAAGGCAGCACCGAGCGCCTGTTCGGCCGGCGTCTTCATGGCACGCACATCCGCGTTCATTAAGCGGCCTCACCCTGATATTGGGCATAGCCTTTGGCTTCGAGTTCAAGCGCGAGCTCCTTGCCGCCAGATTTCACAACCCGGCCCTTAGCCAGCACATGCACGACGTCGGGCACGATGTGATTGAGCAGGCGCTGATAGTGCGTAATGACAACCATCGAGCGATTTGGCGAGCGCAGCCGATTGACACCATCGGCAACGATCTTGAGTGCATCGATATCAAGACCGGAATCCGTTTCGTCTAGGACGGCGAGCTGTGGCTGCAACACGGCCATCTGCAAAATCTCGTTGCGCTTTTTTTCGCCGCCCGAAAAACCCACATTGACGGCGCGCCGTAACATCTCCTGGCTGATGCCCAGATGGTTGGCGGTATCGCGCACCAGTTTCATGAATTCGGGGGTGGACAATTCAGCTTCACCGCGAGTCTTCCGCTGAGCATTGAGGGCGGTGCGCAGAAACGTCATCGTAGCGACGCCGGGCACTTCCACGGGATATTGGAACGCCAAAAACACGCCTTTGGCCGCGCGTTCATCCGGCGCCATCTCAAGGATACTAGCGCCTTCGAGCAAAACATCGCCTTCGGTGACTTTGTAGTTGTCTTTGCCGGCCAGAACATATGCAAGCGTCGACTTACCGGAGCCGTTTGGCCCCATTATCGCTGCGACCTGGCCTTTCTCAACAAACAAAGTCAGGCCATTGAGGATCTTCTTATCCTCGACTTCGACGTGCAGATTTTTGACTTCAAGAAACGCCATAAGTTTAACCCACACTTCCTTCCAAACTGATCGAGATAAGCTTCTGCGCCTCAACTGCAAATTCCATCGGTAATTGCTGCAATACGTCCTTGACGAAGCCATTCACGACCAGCGCGGTCGCTTCCTCGGCCGACATGCCACGCTGGCGGCAATAAAACAGCATCTCCTCGGAAATTTTCGAAGTTGTCGCTTCATGCTCAAACGTGACGGAGGAGTTTTTTGCTTCAATGTACGGAACGGTGTGTGCACCGCACTTGTCACCAATCAAGAGAGAATCGCAATTGGTGAAGTTCCGCGCACCCTTGGCCTTGCGATGTGCCGACACGAGGCCCCGATAGGTATTGTTGGATTTTCCGGCTGCGATGCCCTTCGAGATAATGCGGCTTACGGTGTTCTTGCCGAGGTGCAGCATTTTGGTACCGCTGTCGACCTGCTGCCTGCCGTTGGAAATGGCTATCGAGTAAAACTCACCGCGCGAATTGTCGCCTCGCAAGATGCAGCTCGGATATTTCCAAGTGATCGCGGAGCCGGTCTCGACTTGAGTCCACGAAATCTTCGAACGTGCGCCCCGACAATCACCGCGCTTGGTGACGAAATTGAAGATGCCGCCCTTGCCCTCGGAATCCCCGGGGTACCAGTTCTGAACGGTCGAATACTTGATCTCGGCATCGTCGAGCGCGACCAACTCAACGACGGCGGCATGTAGCTGGTTCTCGTCGCGCATCGGAGCAGTACAGCCTTCGAGATAACTGACGTAGGCGCCCTTATCGGCAATGATGAGAGTTCGCTCGAATTGCCCGGTATTTTTCTCGTTGATGCGGAAATAAGTCGACAGCTCCATCGGGCAGCGTACGCCCTCTGGCACGTAGACGAACGAGCCGTCGGAAAACACAGCCGAGTTCAGTGTCGCAAAAAAATTGTCCGAGGTCGGCACAACCGAGCCGAGATATTTCTTGATCAACTCGGGGTGCTCGCGGATCGCCTCGGAAATCGGCATGAAGATTACGCCGGCGCGCTTGAGTTCTTCCTTGAAGGTGGTAGCAACCGAAACGGAATCGAACACGGCATCTACTGCGACGCGTCGCTCCCCCTCGGGACGCACGACACCGGCGAGTATTTCTTGCTCTCGCAATGGAATGCCGAGCTTCTCGTACGTACGCAGGATTTCCGGATCGACCTCATCGAGCGAGGCAAGCGCGTTTCGCTTTGGCGCGGCGTAGTAATAGATGCCCTGGTAGTCGATCTTCGGATAGTTGACGCGCGCCCAGGTAGGTTCGCGCATCGTAAGCCAGCGCTTGTAGGCCTCAAACCGCCACGCCAGCATCCACTCCGGTTCGTTTTTTTTCCCCGAGATAAAACGAATCGTGTCTTCCGAAAGGCCCTTAGGGGCCTTTTCGGATTCGATCTTGGTTTCGAACCCATATTTGTATTGATCAACGTCGATACGGCGGACCTGGTCGACGGTCTCTTGTACGGCCGGCATTCTTCCCTCCGCTCACGGTTTCAAGGACCGCGGGTTGGATTTGTCGGTTATGGTGCTCGCGCTATTTCGGTGCGCTGGTTCCCATGGTTGATGACATAGCTCGCGTGCCGTCCGCCTTCAGGCGGCAATACCGCGTCTCTCCTTAAGTAGTGATCCCGCAAGCATTTTCCAAGTTTGCAAAAACTGGTCCACGTCAGTTTCGCTAGTGCTCCAACCGAGGCTGACGCGCACCGCGCTGCGCGTCAGCGCCTGTTCCACACCCATGGCCGCCAATACGTGCGAAGCCTGCACCTTGCCCGACGAGCACGCGGAACCTGATGAAACTGCTATCCCATTGAGATCGAAAGCAATTATTGCGGTTTCTGCTTTCACACCTGGAACTGCGAACAGCGTCGTATTCGGAAGGCGGGGCACGGCACTGCCAAAAATCAAGGCACTTGGCGTGATACGCGCAATTCCTGCTTCAAGCCGATCGCGGAGCGTTGCCATGCGGCCGATGTGAGTCGGGTCTGCCACCGCGCAGGCCGCCCCGAAGCCGACAATGGCGGCAACGTTTTCAGTTCCAGCTCGTTTCCCGCGTTCCTGGCCACCGCCCTTGATAAGCGGCTCGGCAATTTGGACTTCGCCGCACGTGACGAGCGCGCCGGCTCCCTGCGGACCACCGATTTTGTGCGAAGAGAGGCTGATGAGATCGATACCGAGTATAGGTAGGTCGCATGCGATGCGGCCAACGCCCTGCACTGCGTCTACATGCAGCACACCCGACGCGGCATGCACAATTTCTGCGATTTGCGCGACCGGTTGCACAACGCCGGTTTCGTTGTTGGCAAGCATCACTGAAACCAGCGGGCGCTCGGATTTTTTGAGAGCAAGCCTGAGCGCGGCGAGATCGATCACGCCATCCGCGGTCACCGGCAACTGATAGACAGAACCCGTTGCAAACCGACCACCGCTCAACACCGAGGGATGCTCGATCGCGGACACATAGAGCCGATCGCGTAATTCCCGGCGACCACTAACGGCGAGCACCGGTGTGAGAGCCATCATGTTCGCTTCGGTGGCGTTGCTTGTGAACGTGACGTTGTTTGCTTCGGCACCGACAAGATTTGCGACTTGGATGCGCGCCTCCTCCACCAGTCGGCGGACGGCGCGACCTTCTGCGTGGACGGATGAGGCATTGCCGGTCAAAGCCAAGGCAACGCTTACAGCCCCACGCGCCTTTTCGCGCATCGGCGCGGTGGCATTCCAGTCCAAGTACACCCGATCGACCATGACTCGTGCCAATATCCGGATACAGGTTTTTGCTTCCAGACCCCGCAAAAAGCTTGCTTTTTGCCCTAGGGATCGTGCTAGAAGCCCGAAAACATCCGGTCCTTATAGCGTGTGCCGAAGCTGGGACCAGCGGAATTCATATAATTAGAACAATTCTAAACTGAATGCTTTTGTTTGGCTAGTTTCTGCGAGGCCGCAAAAGTTCCCCAATGCCGCCCCCCGCGGCAAGCTTGGTTCGAGGTTGATAACTATGCCCGAGATTATCTTTACCGGCCCCGCCGGACGCATTGAGGGCCGATATCACCCTGCACGTCAGAAAAACGCGCCGATCGCCATCATTTTGCATCCGCACCCGCAGTTTGGCGGGACGATGAACCATCCCATCATTTACCAGCTCTACTATGCGTTCGTGCATCGCGGATTTTCGGCCTTGCGTTTCAATTTCCGCGGCGTCGGACGCAGTCAAGGTTCGTTTGACCACGGTCAAGGCGAATTGTCGGACGCCGCAGCGGGTTTGGACTGGGCGCAAACGATCAATCCGGAGGCGAAAAGCTGCTGGATCGCCGGCTTCTCGTTTGGCGCATGGATCGGCATGCAGCTCTTGATGCGCCGGCCCGAGATCGAAGGTTTTATCTCGATTTGCCCGCCCGCCAACCTCTATGACTTCTCATTCTTGGCGCCCTGCCCGTCTTCAGGATTGATCATTCACGGCGACAAGGATGCGGTGGTGCCTCACAAAGACGTCACGACGCTGGTCGACAAGCTCAAGACCCAAAAGGGTATCATAATCGAGCAAAAGGTTGTGCAAGGCGCCAATCATTTCTTTGACGGCAAGGTGGAAGCATTGCTTACTTCGATCAGCGCTTATCTCGACAAGCGGCTGAAGACAGAGCGCAAGCCGGCAGCCTGAGATTTCTCTGCGCGCCGGTTCGGGACGTTTGATTCGCGACGGGCCGATTGACGACACGCGGAAGTCGTCCGCGAAAATGAACCATGCTTCTTGTTAAGACTTACCTTGATAAAAGCGCCATCCACGGTCTGGGCGTTTTTGCGAGCGAGGTTATTCGCAAAGGCGCAAAGGTCTGGCGTTTTGTCGATGGCTTTGACAGAGTTTATTCACCGACTGAATTTTCCAAATTGCCAAAACCGGCACGCGATTACATCTGGAACTATGGCTATAGAGTCGACGGTGAAATCCTGCTCACCAGCGACCACGATCACCACATGAATCATTCCGACAACGCGAATACGCATTGGCACAAAGGGCATATTGTTGCACGCCGTACGATCCGCAAAGGCGAAGAGATCACGAATAACTACCGCGAATTCGATGCAGGATTTTGTGCGGCGTTCTTGAAGAAAAAAGGACGTCAGCCCGGCGCTTAAGGGCGCGCGACAACACCGTCGATTTGGCTTCCGCCAATTCCCGGTGCTGCCAGCGATCTGTCAGGGAAACGCCTTCAAGCGAGCGCCTGCCGTAGCAGGTCACGTTCGGTGTCGGAATACGCCCGATACCCGATCGGCCCGAACCGCTGACCATGCGTTGGTTGAATCCGACGCCGGACCTGTTACACCACCTGCCACCAGGAAGCGACAAGACCGCGACCCGAGACCTTACAATGAGCGCCTACAAGTCCGATTTCCTCAACGTTCTGGCGGAACGCGGCTTTATCCACCAGATCTCCGAGCCTGAAACGCTTGACGCGCGGTCCAAGGCTGGCGCGATTACCGCCTATATCGGCTTCGATTGCACTGCGGCCTCGCTGCATGTGGGTTCGCTATTGCCGATCATGATGCTCTATTGGCTGCAACAGACCGGCCATCGTCCCATTGCCCTGATGGGTGGAGGAACTACGCGCGTTGGCGATCCGTCCGGCAAGGACGAAAGCCGACGCGTCTTAACCGAGGATATCATCAACGAGAATCTCAAAGGCATCCGCGCAATTTTTTCGAAGTTTTTGAAATTCGACGACGCTGGCGGCAATGCCATCATGGGCAACAATGCCGACTGGTTAAACAAGCTCAACTATATCGATTTCCTGCGCGACGTCGGTCGGCACTTTTCGGTGAATCGGATGCTGGCCTTCGATTCGGTGAAGCTGAGACTCGAGCGCCAGCAGGAATTGTCATTTCTTGAGTTCAATTACATGGTTCTGCAAGCCTATGATTTTGTCGAGCTAAACAAGCGACATGGGTGCATTTTACAGATGGGCGGCTCCGATCAGTGGGGCAATATAGTCAACGGCATCGAGCTTGGCCGGCGGATGGCAAATGCGCACTTATTTGCGCTCACCGCTCCGCTGATCACAACATCCTCGGGCGCCAAAATGGGCAAGACCGCGGCGGGCGCGATATGGCTCAACGCCGATCGCGTCAGCCCATATGACTATTGGCAATACTGGCGAAACACAGAGGATGGTGATGTCGGCCGTTTTCTCAAACTCTTCACGGTTTTACCTCTACATGAGATCGCTCGTCTCGCCGCACTCAGGGATAACGAGATCAACGAGGCGAAAAAAGTACTTGCCACCGAAGCAACAGCGCTTGTGCATGGCCGCACCGCAGCCGAGCAAGCCGCAGAAACCGCGCGAAAAACGTTTGAAGAAGGCGCGCCTGCTGAGACATTGCCGACGGTCGAAATTCAGGATGGCGTGGGCGTTCTCAACGCGGCTGTGGCCACAGGAGTTGTATCGTCGACGAGTGAAGCGCGACGTCAAATCAAAAGCGGTGGTATCAAATTGAATGGCGCCGTCGTCGTTGACGAAAAGATGACGTTAACGAGCAGCAATGCGACGTCCGAAGGCGTGCACATTCTATCGTTTGGCAAAAAGCGCCACTTCCAACTCAAGCGGAAATAGACATCTCATCGAGACGGCGGAATGAAATTGGGATCAAAGGTCCCAGGCGACGGAATGAATTTGCGCAATAGACCAGGCGCGATCGCACTAACTGGATTGACGGTGATTCGTGGAGCGCCTGGCGGACCCACCGCCTCATAATTGATTCCAAGCAACCCCTCTTTATTGCCCCCACCAAGAAACAGCCCGACGATTGGAATCTGTCCAAACATGTTGTTGAGCCCATAAAACGGTACGAACGTGCCGCGCAAATGGACGTCGTCTCGTGTATAGTCGATATTTCCTTCCACCGTTGCGCCCACCAGCGGCCCGCGCACCACCCCATCGCGGACTGACATCTTGCCCGGTAGACGCGTGAAGTCAGCGCGCATCTCGCTAAAATCAACTCCGCCGGTTCCAGCTATTCCGGGCGCACCCGACACCACCCGGTCAAGCGCCGGCTCTCCGCGTACGACGAATCTCCGTATAAAGAGCGTTCCAACCTGCGGGGTCTGTTCTTGCGTTGGCGGGTCGAGCGCAACCCACATTTGCCCCCCGAACATACGCGGGTACATGTCCGTAAATCGGAATAACGCGCCAGCATCATCCGTCTCGAAATAGATCACCTGATGGTTATCTCGCGCACGTACGCGCAGATCGCCGCTGAGCGGGGTGTCGCGGCCAATTTTGCTTGCCATTGCAAAACTGCGAATGTGGCCGGCGCGGCGGGATAACTTTAGATCGAGCCCTCGCAGGGTTTCTCCATTATGACCTGCCACAGTGCCAACCTTGATATCGAGATCAAGATCTTCCTGTTTTTGCCTGGTCTTGTCCGTTGACGCTAACGACGACTTCACAAAATTCCGACCGTCGTAGATATCCCCGCGCATCGAGACCCGCAGTGCCCCGTCGGAGCCGCGCTCGGCCTTGAGAGCGAGCTTGTCCCCATCCGATAAGGCGAAGACCGGGAAATTCGCCGACACAAGCTCGTTCGCGCTATCAAATTCGGCCGAGCCGCGTACGGTCGCGCCAGAGCCATCGATACTTAGATCGTCGAAACGAAGCGCTTTTGGCGTCCTTACCATCATATAGGTGGCGCGTGCCGGCCTGCCGGCTGGTTTCACCCAGCCAGGCAAAAGGCCGTCGATTTTTACAGGCGTGAGATCAGCTTCAACGCTCATGCCTTCGTCACTCGCACTGTCGCCAACGTGACCAACAACTTTGAGGGGAATGGTACCGGTGATCGAGTTTCCCAAGTCCAGACCGAGTCGGCGGCGCGCAGCCTCATCGATGCTCGATTGCATGCGCAATTCGGCGTCGGCATCCCCCTTCTGTTTGCGCAAATCAATCGAAGCCGACGTGCCGTTGATCTTGACGTCGCCCTTAATTTGAAAGCCGTCGCTTGTCGCCGCTGCTTTCAAGATTGTCGCTTCGACTTTTTGACCGAAGAGCATTTTCTCAGCAGAGAAATTCATGAGGTCGGCAGTTATTGTGTAACTCGACGCATCCTCGGGCATTGGCCGGGCGATCGCTAATTTGACAGAAACCTGGGCGGCAATTGTGCCTCGTGTCGAAGCCGGATCGAGGGTGATGCCGATTTCGTCCCGCAGCCCTTCGCTTGCAAGCAATGCGGCGGCAGCCGGCATCCCTCCATCGATACGGAAGCTTGCCCGCGCTGGTGATGGTTTGGGATGTGTATCGGGTACCTCAAATATGCCGCCCGCGATATTGAGCTTCCGGCCCGGCGCCGCCTCAACAGTGCCTCGTCCGAGATTTACGACGGCGTTGCGTCCGACGATACGGAGAGTGAGGTCGGCATCTCGAATGGGTGGTAGATTTGAAATGGGACGTACCGTTGTTCCGCTGGTCTCGATATCAACGGTAAGCCCATCGTCGGGCATTGGCGGACCATTGTGCTTGAAGTTTGCCACAGGCGCATTGCCGGCAACCACTAGGCGCTCGACCATTCCTCCATGAATGTGCTCGTCAACCCATGTCCGCACATCCACGGCAGCAAAAAACGGCCAAATGCGTTTGAGCGCAGACACCGGCATGCGTGTCCCGGCAACGCCAAAAGCAACGTGAGGTTCGGCGCCTCCGTAATCCAGATTTCCGGTGAGTGCGATGCCGATATTATGCGACGGACGCGTATCGACACGGCTCAAATCGCCCTGCTCGACCTCGATACGTTTGCGGCCTGCATCAATGCGGGCCCGAATGCTCACGCGATTGATTGCTATTCCCTCATCTTCTGAGGAGGCGCCCGGTGCAAGTATGACTGGATCAATAACGGAATCGCCCCTCGTCATAGTAAGCATCCAGACGTCGCTTTGGTCGGACGGCGTCTCCAAGACAGCGCGCATGGTGAACTGATTGCCGCCAGACTGGATCTGAAACGGCACAATAAGACTGTGCCGCCGGACATCCCAATTGAACCGAAAATCCGCGTGATCGATGTTCAGATTGACCCTATCGAACTTCTGATCGACGACACTTCCGGCGTCGACCAGAAGTTGACCTTGCACCAGCCGCGGCGCCCCTTCCGGTGAGATTTCCGCGCGGATACTCGCTGACAGGGGCAGATCGACATCAAAGTCCCCCATGTTCGTACGCATGGCCAGCAGTATGTCGCGTGTTGAAACCTTCCGCGCCTCGATGCCTAGCGCTCGCACCCCGTCGGAAAGCGGACGCATCGCCGCACTCAGCACCCAAGGCCGATCGGGATTTTCGGATTCAAGTCGGAAAACAACACCGCCCTGTCTGGGGCGCGTAAGACTCACATTGATGCCGTCAAATTTCCATTGCTTGCCGTTGCGTCGGTCGTCGACGACGAGATTCCCATTTTTGAGGCCGAGCTCCTGAAGATCGTGGCCATCGAGCCCGGTCTCTCCGACAGCATCGATCCGGGCCATGATTGCTGCGAGATTTCCAAGCTCCGTGCGCAGCACGTTTTGTGGCGTCGCGCTTGTGCCGGCCTCACGAACCGCGGGAGCTAAAACACTCGGTGCGGCTGTCGCTATCGGCCGACTGTCCGCACCTGCGAACACAGTGAGGCGGCCGTCCACCTCAATCCGAACCGACATCTCAGCGCCCACGAGATTGAGACTTTGAGCCCTCACCCGTCCGGAGAAAAACTCCGGCCCGAAAGGCCGACTTCGGCTTTTGGCGCACTTGCAACAACTGTACCGTCAGCATCGCGCACGACGATATCGCGTAAGCGAAGCGACGTTCGGCCGCGTTCATCGCGTTCGAGTTGAGTTCCTCCGACGGTCACACTCCGATTGCCGCCGAAGTTTTCCTCAATGGCTGCCTTCAACCACGGCGTCGCAAGATCAAGCTCTATCGGACCTCTGGAAAGCCGCCACCACAGGCCAAGGACGACCATTGTTACGAATGCCAAGCAGATCGCAGAACCCCAGAGCAATCGCAGCAGGAAACGTGAGTGAAGAAAATTGAGCGCGCCGCGACGCAACCCATTCCATCGCCAGCGAGCAAAGCGCCGCGTGATGCGTTGTTGTCGCGAAGCAGAACCCACAGCGACGGCTTGGGCGCGATGTCCGTGCTCGTGCTCGGTCCCTGTCATCCGTTAGATGGCGCCCCTTGTCCAATGCAGCATAGGCATTTCGCCGACGATCCAAGCCGAATCTGGCGCGGCTTACGGCACAAATCGGTTGAACCTGTTGCGCCCCTCCGACGCAAATGGCATGTGCGACATGACCGCTTGAAAACGACGAAAGGAAGGCATATGGCCCGAGAGCTTGTTGCGGGTGCGAAGGCTCCGGCATTTATCCTGCCGCGGGATGGAGGCGGCAAGGTGTCGCTGAAGGACTTCAGTGGCAGCAATCTCGTCCTTTATTTCTATCCGAAGGCGGATACGCCGGGATGCACCAAAGAAGCGATTGCGTTCTCTCGGCTGCGCGCTGAGTTTGCCAAAGCCGATACGGCGATTCTCGGTGTCTCGGCCGACCCCGTGCATGCGCAAGATAAATTCAAATCGAAACATAAGCTCGTCATCCCACTTGGATCCGACGAAACGAAAAAAATGCTCACCGCCTATGGAGCCTGGGGTGAGAAATCGATGTATGGACGCAAATTCATGGGCATCATCCGTAAGACCTTCCTGATCAATCCAGCTGGCCGTATTGTCCGGGTCTGGCCGAAAGTGCGGGTGCCAGGACACGCCCAAGAAGTGTTATCAGCCCTTCGAAGTCTCCAAAAACCCGCACCCGCGCGTGGATCATAAGCATATCCTGCCGGGATTACGGGTTTCTTAACCATATCGGATTGATATCGGCGAGTTGGACCGCGGGTGCGTGGAACGTCGATGTCGTATTCATCATCACCGTCTTCGTATTACCCGCCCGCGAACCAGCCTCGTCGCCAGACCCACGTGCATGCGTATACGGCCGCCGCGATCTCCCGGCATCTCCACCGCGGCCAGGATGGCTACACGCTCACGCACGCCGGACATCAAATCCGCATCGGACCGGTCGCATTCTGGATCGTGGTTGGCACGCTTGTGGTGATGGCGGCCTGGTCGATCGCGACCGGCAGCTATTTCGCGTTTCGCGACAATGTCCTCACCCGCCTGATCGGACGGCAAGCCGAGATGCAATTTGCCTATGAGGACCGCATCGCCGAATTGCGCGCGCAGGTCGATCGCATCATGAGTCGCCAGCTGCTCGACCAGGAGCAATTCGAGAAAAAGCTCAACACACTGCTGCAGCGGCAGTCGACGCTGGAGCAGCGCACCTCGGCACTCACCGGCGACAGCGTCTCGACCGGCGCAATCAAGCCTAGCCGTGTTGCGCCGCCCGCCTCGACATCCGTCGAAAGCCCGGTGCGCCCCTCGCCAATCAACGACACCGTGATCTTCTCCGCCCCGCCCGACCGCGAGGCGCGATTGCAATCTCGCGAAATTCAGGCGCCGCTCACGCGTGTCGCCGAGCGCACAACGGCCGGCGGCCTCGGTGGCATGCTGGCGCGAGTTGCGCTTTCCCTCGACAAGGTCGAACAGAAACAAGCCGCCACCCTCACCAATCTTGAAGAGCGCATCGATACACGCGCACGCCGGATGCATAGCGTGCTGGTCGACCTCGGCGTTGATGGGGCGCGCGCGTCCGCCGAAGGTGCAACCGGCGGCCCCTTCGTTCCGATCAAGGCGCCGCAAGCGGGCGCCAGTGCCTTTGAACGTCAGCTCTACCGTATCAATGCCGCGCGCGCGCAGATTGACCGTTACAGCCGCACGCTGATTTCGGTCCCGGTGCGCAAACCGGTCATCGGCGAAGTCGATATGAGTTCGCCATTCGGCATGCGCATGGATCCTTTTCTAGGCCGGCCCGCCATTCACACCGGCATCGACCTGCGCGGCGAAGCGGGTGAACCGGTCCGCGCAACCGCTACCGGTCACGTCACGATTGCCGGCCGCGAAGGCGGCTACGGCAATCTGGTGGAAATCACTCACGGCAATGGTCTGGCGACGCGCTATGGTCACTTGTCGGAAATCAATGTGAAAATCGGGCAAGTCGTGCGCATCGGCGAAGTTGTCGGGCGGATCGGATCGACCGGCCGTTCCACCGGTCCGCACTTGCACTATGAAACGCGGGTCAATGGCGAGGCAGTTGATCCGCAGAAATTCCTTCGCGCAGGACTAAGACTCGGCGACGTCTAGCCCGCCGACGTTCGCTTGCGCTGGATGTGCGGCGCCTTACTCAACATCCTCGACTTCCGCCGGCCCGCCGCCAAAGGCTTTTTGCGCCAGCGCGGCTTGCATGAATTCATCAAGATCGCCATCAAGCACACCCGCAGTATTTGAAGTGGAAATGCCGGTGCGCAGATCCTTCACCATCTGGTACGGCTGCAAGACGTAAGACCGAATTTGGTGACCCCACCCGATATCGGTTTTGGCGGCTTGATCGGCCGCAGCCTTTTCTTCGCGCTTCTTGATCTCGACTTCAAAAAGCTTTGCACGCAACATGTCCCATGCCATGGCGCGATTGCGATGCTGTGAGCGGTCCTGCTGGCACTTCACCACGATGTTGGTTGGAATGTGAGTCAGGCGCACCGCCGATTCCGTCTTGTTGACGTGCTGGCCGCCGGCACCGCTCGATCGCATGACGTCGGTACGTACATCGTTCTCATTGATATCGATCTTGATACGATCATCGACGACCGGAAAGACGACGACACTGGCGAACGATGTGTGCCTGCGCGCATTGGAATCGAATGGGGAGATGCGCACCAGCCGATGCACGCCGTTCTCGCTCTTGAGCCAGCCATAGGCGTTATGGCCCTTGACCACGATGGTCGCGGATTTGATGCCAGCGCCCTCGCCTTCACTTTCCTCAATCCAGTCGACTTTGTAACTGTGAGCTTCGGCCCACCGCACGTACATGCGCATGAGCATGTTGGCCCAATCCTGGCTCTCGGTGCCGCCCGCGCCAGCGTGAACTTCGAGATAACAGTCATTGGCGTCGGCCTCGCCAGAGAGCAAAGCCTCCAATTCGCGACGGCCAACTTCGGCTTTCAGGCGTTTGAGCGCCGCTTCAGCCTCCGAAATTGTCTTGTCGTCGTTTTCGGACTGGCCAAGCTCGATCAAGGTCACCTGATCGTCCAGCTCCTGCTCGATGCGGCCGATGGCCTTGAGCTGGTCGTCAAGCGCGTCCCGCTCGCGCATGACACGCTGTGCGCGCGACTGATCGCTCCAAAGATTGGGGTCCTCAGCCTCTTTATTCAGTTCGGCCAGCCGGCGGGTAGCGGTCTCGACGTCAAAGATGCCTCCTCAGCAGCCGAACGGACTGCTTGATCTCTTCGACCAGGTTCTGGGTTTCCGCGCGCATCGAGTCGTCCTTCGACTAAAAATTGTTCCGCATGTAGCGTTCCTGAACTCTTCCCGCAACCCTCGTTCGCCAAGAAGAAGAACCGGGCGCGTCCCGGAACCATGGTGATGAGCACGAATTGATATTGAGGAGCGGAGCTCCCGAGAACAATCAACCAATGCGAGGGTATCATGGGTCTCTTTAGTAAAGACATCAAAACGCTCAACGACCTGTTCGTGCACCAATTGCGCGACATCTACTATGCTGAAAAGCAAATCGTGCAGGCTTTGCCCGACATGATCGAAAAAGCAACGGATCCGGGTCTCAAACAGGGCTTCGAGGCCCACCTCGGCGAGACGAAGAACCACGTAAAAAGGGTCGAGCAGGTTTTCAAGATGCACGACGTCGACGCAAAGGGCGTGGATTGCCCGGCGATTGACGGGATCATCGAGGAAGCCGAAGAAATTTTCGGCGAAGTAGAGGATAAATCCGTGCTCGATGCGGCGTTGATCGCTGCCGCGCAGGCGGTGGAGCATTATGAAATGACTCGCTACGGGACGTTGATCGCGTGGGCGAAACAACTTGGCCGGCCGGATTGCGCCAGCGTCCTTCAGCAAAATCTCGACGAGGAGAAGGCTGCAGATGCCAAGTTGACATCGCTCGCGGAACGCAACGTCAACGCGAAGGCTGCCTAGCCTTATGCTTCAATGAAAGCCCCGGCGACGAGCCGGGGCGTTCACTCTTTATCTGCTTATCTGCCCGTGCACGCGCGACTTCAATAAAGGCCGCCGGTTCCCGAACGCACCGCACGATCGGCATCGGGGCTGACGCCGACGCCCCAGGCCCGACTGCCGCCAGCGCCTTCTGCGGAATCGCCACTGCCGACGACGGAGTAACTGTCAGGCGGCGCTGTACCGGGCTTGAAGGCTTCCAGGATCGCACGCTCCGTCCCGGGTCCGGCGCGCATTCCGGTCTTGAGATCGACGCGGATAAGTTTGATGCCCGGCGGAACGCGGAATGGGACTGATGGCTTGTCGGCCAGCGCGACCTTGAGAAAGTCTTTCACGATCGGCGCCGAAAGATGCCCACCGGTCGCCCCGCGCCCAAGATGGCGCGGCTTGTCGTAGCCCATATAAACACCGACCACGATGTCCGGCGTAAAGCCGATAAACCAGGCATCCTTTTCGTCATTGGTCGTGCCGGTCTTGCCGGCAATCGGCTTGCCGACTTCCTTCTGGAAGCCCGCCCCTGCCGCAGTGCCGCGCTGGACAACGCCTTCCATCATTGACGTGATCTGATAGGCCGTCATCGGATCGAGCACCTGTTGACGACGATCGATGAGCGAGGGCTCGGGCTGGTTCTCCCACTTCTTGCCGTCACAGCCAATGCACTCGCGCTCATCGTGCTTGTAGACCGTGTGCCCATAGCGATCCTGAATTCTGTCGACGAGTGTTGGCTTCACGCGCCGGCCACCGTTGTCGAACATCGCGTAGGCAGTCGTCATGCGCAGCAGCGTCGTTTCGCCGGCGCCCAGTGCGAACGAAAGATAAGGCGGCAGATCGTCGTAGACACCGAAGCGCTTGGCATATTCGGCGATCAGCGGCATGCCGATATCCTGCGCGAGGCGCACCGTCATGACGTTTCGCGAGTGTTCGATGCCGAAGCGCAACGTGGCCGGACCGTAGAACTTGCCCTCATAGTTTTCCGGCCGCCAAACGCCCACACCCGGCCCCTGGTCGATTTCGAGCGGCGCATCAAGAACGATCGTCGAGGGCGTGTAGCCATTGTCGAGCGCAGCCGCGTAGACAAACGGTTTGAAGGACGAGCCCGGCTGGCGCAGCGCCTGCGTGGCCCGGTTGAACTGGCTCTGATCGAAGGAGAAGCCGCCAACCATGGCGAGCACGCGTCCGGTCCACGGATCTTCGACCACCATAGCGCCGGAAACCTCGGGCACCTGATGCAAACTGAATTGACCTTCGGATTTGGCCGCCTCGACATAGACAACGTCACCGGGGTTCACGACCTGGCTGACTTTGCTGACCGCCTTCCCGCCCGTTTTTGCCCACTTCATCCCTTCGAGCGGCAACATTCCGATCGTGCGTTGTTTGCTCACAAAGCCGCCCGGTTCTCGTCCCGGCTGCAATCCAACACGCGCTGACTGATCGCTGACCTCCAGCACAACAGCGAGCCGCCATGGCGCCACGTCCGCGAGCGCTTTTACTTCAGCAAGCTTGACGCCCCAGTCGCCGGCAATATCGATCTTGGTAATCGGACCACGCCAGCCCTGCGCTTCGTCGAAGCGCAGGAGGCCATCGGTGAATGTCTTGCGGGCAAGAGCCTGCAGCTTGGTATCAAGGGTCGTGCGGACGGAAAGACCGCCCTCATACAGTTTCTTCTCGCCATACCGCTCATAGAGTTCGCGGCGGACCTCCTCGGCGAAATATTCTGCGGCAAAGATGTGCGCGCTAGTCGCTTTTGTCGTCACCCCGAGTGCGGAATGCTTGGCCTTTTCGGCATCCGCGGTCTTGATGAAGCCTGCTTCCGCCATGCGATCGATCACCCAATTGCGTCGTTCGATGGCACGCTCGCGCTGGCGGAACGGATGATAATTGTTCGGCGCTTTCGGAAGCGACGCCAGGTAAGCCGCTTCGGGAACCGTGAGTTCGTTCACCGCTTTATCGAAATAAACGAGCGACGCCGCCGCGATGCCATATGCGCCAAGGCCTAGATAGATTTCGTTCAAGTAAAGCTCGAGGATCTTGTCTTTGCTGTAAGTGCGCTCGATCTTGAGCGCCAGCAGCGCTTCCTTGACCTTGCGGGACATCGAAAGTTCGTTTGTCAGCAAGAAGTTCTTGGCAACTTGTTGCGTGATCGTTGAGGCGCCCTGCGGGCGCCGGCTCGATCCATAATTCTGTAAATAGACGAACCCCGCGCGGGCAATGCCGGTGAAGTCCAGCCCGCCGTGCTCGTAGAAGTTCTTATCCTCTGCGGCGAGGAAGGAGTTGATCACAAGCTTCGGCACCGCCTGGATCGGAATATACAGGCGCCGTTCCCGCGCATATTCCGCCACCAGGGAGCCGTCGGCCGCATGAACGCGGGTCATGACAGGCGGCTCGTAATCCTGCAGCTGCGAATAATCCGGAAGGTCCTTTGAAAAGTGCCAGAGCAATCCCGCGGTCGCAGCCACGCCCACCACGAACAGGATTGTGCCCGCCGCGAACAGAAAGCCGAAGAAGCGCAAGACAAGCTTCATGGTCGAATGGTCCCGGCCGCTGGCCCGTTGCAGGGGTTATCCGCCGACGCGGCGAACTGCGAGGCTGACAGGCATTTTATCATCGCCAGACGGCAGCCGTCATTACGAGCGAACCCAGAAGCCCCCCGTGGTCGCCGTGTTTTATGTTTAAACTGAGGCCGGTGGGCCATTAGTTACGCCCTCCTCCGGCGCCGGCGATTTTGGTCGAAAAATAGGTATCGACGGCCAGTGCCAACGCCTGGGCGGTGCGGGCGCGCCAGGTCGCCGAGTTCAGTTGCTTCAGATCGTCTTTCGTCGACATGTAGCCAAGCTCCACCAGGACAGAGGGCACATCCGGCGCCAACAGAACCTTGAACCCCGCCGACTTGAGCGGGTGTTTATGGAGACGGGCAGCTGTTTTGAGTTCGCCGACCACTGTACGCGCGAACTGTATGGAAAACGTCTTCGTTTCGCGCTGCGCGAGATCAACGAGGATATTGGCAACGTCATCGGGCTCGGCGGTGAGATCGACGCCGGCGATCACGTCGGCTTTGTTTTCAGCCTCGGCCAGCCGTGCCGCTTCGGCATCGGAGGCGTTTTCCGAAAGAGTGTAGACAGTCGCACCTTCCGCCTGACCCTCGCTGCGCGGCAGGGAGTCGGCATGCACCGAGATAAACAAGGATGCATTGCGCGCGCGCGCAAAACGCACGCGCTCTGCGAGTGGAATGAATGTGTCGTCCGACCGAGTCATCGAAACCCGGTACTTCCCGCCGCTCTCAAGTTTCTCGCGCAATGTTTGTGCGAAGCTGAGAACGATGTCTTTTTCGTTTTCGCCGCCTGATCCTTTAGTGCCATTGTCGATGCCGCCATGGCCGGGATCGAGCACGATCAAGGGCCGCGCGTCTCCATCAATTTTCGGCGGCGGCTCACTCGCTTTGACGGACGCAATGTGGCTGGAATGGCCACTCACTGCGATCGTGCGCATGAAGCTGGCACGGTCAGTGGGGGCGAGATCGATGACGAGCCGTGCCGGTTGACCTTCCGCCGGATTCAGCACGAAACTTTTCTCGACGCGTACCGGCCCCTTGGTGTCGATCACGATGCGGGATCCGCCCTGCATGATCAGTCCGTAGCGGAACGCCTTGATGAGACCGCGCGCTTGTTCTCCCCCCTTCGCGGGAAGCTTGAACGTTATCTGCGGCAAGTCGATCACGACGCGGTACGGATCGGCGAGCGTAAACGCGGCAAGGTCAATTTTTCGGTTGAGATCGACGACGAAGCGGGTCTGCTTATCGTCGCCGCCGACACGCACATCGGTCACAATGACCGGGGAATCGGCAGGAGCGGCCAAGGCTCGAACCGCGCCACCGCTCTCGGCGGCCATGCCGACCGAGCCGCAACTGACCGCGCAACCAAGTGCGACAATGACGAGCGCTCGGGCTGTCACGAATCCAGGACCCCTTTTCGGCTCTTTTAGCTCATTAAAACCAGCCTCGGTTAACGGAACTTGATAGATCACACCCATTCCATGCCGGAGTGTGGCCTTATTGCAAAGCGTCCTTGCCAGTTGTGGCTCAGGGCCGTATGTAAGGTGTGCTGACGGTTAGAGTTCCGGTTGTGCCGCGTTCGGGCCCCGGCCGCTTAGGTCCAGTACCGCCCCCCTCGAGGAGGTCGGCGGACGGCCATGCGAAACGAGCCGAAACCCTTGTGAAGGACACCCGGATCAGCGCGCGGCCGCAAAGCCGTTCGCAACTTGGCCGTGAGTAATGAGAAACCTCGGTTTGCGCCTGCGTGGCGCAGCCGCAGCGCTACGGGTCGCAAGTTTCATGCTGCCACTGACGCAGCAAAGGTATTTTGAGGTCGATTGCCCACGCGCCGCCACCATGACGGTGCGCGCTGGCTTTGCCCTCGGCCGCGCGGCCCTTCCCTTCAACACCAATCAGGCCAGCTTTCCCCTCTATCGCCTTGCGGCGTTATCGCCGCGCGAGCGCGCGGGACGAGCTGGTCCAGTGAGATTTTCCAATGGCCGACAAAATGCTGATCGACGCGACCCACCCGGAGGAGACCCGGGTCGTCGTACTACGCGGCAATCGCGTCGAAGAATTCGATTTCGAAAGCGCCAACCGCAAGCAGCTTCGCGGTAACATCTACCTCGCCAAAGTCACGCGCGTTGAACCGTCCTTGCAGGCGGCCTTCGTGGACTATGGCGGCAATCGCCACGGATTTCTGGCTTTCTCGGAAATCCATCCCGATTATTACCAGATCCCCGTCGCTGACCGGCAAGCGCTGATCGCGCAGGAAGAGCGCGACCAAAGGGAGGCCGAAGCGGAGGCCGACAATCGCGCGCGGCACGGCCGCCGTCCTCGTTACCGCAACGCGTCGCGCCACCGCCGGCGCGATGTCGTGCAGAGCGAGCCGCTTCCCACCGAAGGGGCGGCCGCCGACTTCGGCGAGAGTCCGCCGAGTGAAATTGGTTTTGGCGAGCCGGCGCCGTTCGAGACGGCCGAAAATGCCGCGGCGTTTGCACAATCCGAACCGACTGGATCCGAATTCGAGGCCCACGAGCAGCCCCACGATGACGCCGATACTCATGCCGGCGACGATACGACCGAGCCGTCAGCGGCGGCAGACGCCAGCGAAGCCCCGCTCGAAGCGGCGGCCGAAGGCGAGCAGCCCTCCGCCGTTGCGGAAGGTGCATTGACCACGGACGCAGTTCTTGCCGATGCGGCAGGCGGAAATGGTGACGCTACTTTTGCGAGCGACAATGGCCACCACGACGAGCATCACGAAGAAGAAGCGGTCGAGTTTGTTGGCGGCGCTGACGCTCTTGAAGAAGTGCAGGAACGCCTTCCGCGCTTCCGACGCCAATACAAGATCCAGGAAGTCATCAAACGCCGGCAAGTGATGCTGGTTCAGGTCGTCAAGGAAGAGCGCGGAACCAAAGGCGCAGCCCTGACCACCTACCTCTCTCTCGCGGGACGCTATTCGGTCTTGATGCCAAACACGGCGCGCGGCGGTGGGATTTCCCGCAAGATCACCTCGGCCGAGGACCGTTCGCGACTCAAGGAGATTGCACAGGAACTGGAAGTGCCGGAAGGCATGGGCGTGATTTTGCGCACGGCCGGTGCGAGCCGCACCAAGACCGAAGTCAAACGCGATTTCGAATATCTTTTGCGGCTATGGGAAACGGTGCGTGACCTCACTCTGAAATCGACCGCCCCCAAGCTGGTGTATGAGGAAGGTTCGCTCACCAAGCGCTCAATTCGCGATCTTTACGGCAAGGACATCGAGGAAATCGTCGTCTCGGGCGACGAAGGCTTTCAGGAAGCGCGTGAATTTATGCGCATGCTGATGCCGAGCCACGGCAAGCATGTAAAGCACTACAAAGATACCCAACCGCTGTTCACGCGATATGGCATTGAAAGCCAACTCGACGCGATGTTTTCGCCCGTGGTGCAGCTTCGTTCCGGCGGCTACATCGTTATCAACCAGGCGGAAGCGCTGGTGGCCATCGACGTCAACTCCGGACGCGCTACGCGCGAGCACCACATCGAGGATACAGCGGTCAAGACCAATTGCGAGGCCGCGGAGGAAATCGCGCGACAATTGCGTTTGCGCGATCTTGCCGGCCTCATCGTCATCGACTTCATCGATATGGACGAGGGCCGCAACAACCGCACGGTCGAGCGTCGGCTCAAGGAGGCGCTCAGGCATGACCGCGCCCGCATCCAGGTAGGCCGCATTTCGCACTTCGGCTTGCTGGAAATGTCGCGCCAGCGAATTCGCACCTCCGTGCTCGAAAGCTCCACGGAGAAATGCCCGGTTTGCGGAGGCAGCGGACATGTGCGTTCGGTCTCCTCGGTTGCGCTGCAGCTGCTCCGCGCCATCGAAGAGATGCTGATCAAGGGCGCAACGCACAACCTGATCGTGCGCACGCGCGCTGAAGTCGCGCTTTATGTCCTCAACCACAAGCGCGCCCATTTACGCGCGCTGGAAGAGCGTTTCCGCATCATCATCACGGTATCAGCTGACCCGGCGGTGACCGGCCAGCTGTCGTACGTCATCGATCGTGGCGAACAGGTGCACACACCGGAGGCCGCACGCAATCTTGCCGCACAGCAGCCGCAACTGGCATCACCTGCACCTGCCGAAGACTTCGAGGAGGATGAGGCTGTATCGGAAGCCGAACCTGCCGAAGATGCCGAGGTCGCTGCGGCCGAATCCGAAGGCGAGCAGCGTGGCGAGGCTGGCGAACAGGATGGGCCTCGGCGGCGCAGGCGTCGCCGCGGGCGCGGCGGTCGTGGGCGCGGCGGCGAACCGCGCGAGGGCGCGAACCAAATCCCGCAGGACGCTGCTCCCGAGCAGGCGGTCGCCCATGAGGATCATGAGGCGGGCTCTTCCGAGGAAGACGATTTCAAACGAATCGCAGCCACGTGCGGAAGGCTCTGCCTCAGCCGATAACGAATCCCGCGAGGGAGCAAGGCGCCGTCGACGGCGCGGCCGCCGCGGTGGCCGACGCAACCGGCAACGCAATGGCAACGGCGAGACTCCATTTCGCTCGGATGAAAACGGGTCCGACCCAGAAATGCGGCATGCGAACCACCAGGATCGCGAGCCCGCATTTGAAAGCGCGCCGGTCTATTCGCCCCCGGTCGAGGAGCGGCCTGCTCCGCCGACGGCTGAATCGTTCGCGCCACCTGCGAGCAGGCAAGAGCCCTCGCGGCGACGTTCCACTATTCGCGAGCCGGCGCCGTTGGGTGGCGAGAGCGCGCCAGCATCGCCGTCATCGTCTTCACCGCCCGTACCGGTGATTTCCACCTCCGGGTCTGAAGAGCCGGCCGCGCCAAAACGGGGCTGGTGGGGCAAGCGCCTGTTGGGCGACAAAGGCTAGCCACGATGAAATCCGCCTGGGTCGATAGCGACGCCAAGGCGGCTCTCGATCATTGGGCCAAGGCCGGCATCAATGCGGACTTGGCGCTGCGTGTCTATTCGACACGGCTGCTCGGCCGTGAAACGAAGCTGGTCCTTCATGGTGGCGGAAATACTTCCGTAAAGACGCAGGCCACGGATCTGTTCGGCGAGGCAGCCGATGTCCTTTGTGTCAAAGGCTCTGGCTGGGACATGGCAGCCATCGAACCGGCCGGCTTGCCAGCGGTGCGCCTTGAACCCTTACGCAAGCTGCGCACACGCCCAGTCATGGCCGACGAAGATATGGTTCGGGCCCAGCGGGCAGCTCTCATCGACCCGCAGGCACCCAATCCCTCGGTAGAGACCCTGCTGCACGCCTTCGTGCCTCACAAATTCGTCGACCATACGCACGCCACTCCGATCCTGAGCGTGGTCGACCGGGCGGACAGTGAAACACTGTGCGCGGACATTTTTGGCGGGAGGCTTGGATTCGTTCCCTACGTCATGCCGGGCTTCGCGCTTGCAAAAAAGGCTGTCGAAACGTTCGAGAAAAATTCCAACGTCGAGGGATTAATTCTCGACAAGCATGGGATTTTCACATTTGGGAATGATGCGCGCGAGGCCTACGAGCGCATGATCGAATTCGTCTCGTTGGCCGAAAATCATTTGCGAAAACGGGGCAACGCCAAATTGGCGAGCGCGCGTCTGCCGCATCAGATTGCAGCCCTGTCGGATGTCGCGCCGGTCATTCGGGGCGCGTGCGCGCAACGCGATGCCTTCGGCGAAGGCGCGCATAAGCGACTGGTCCTCGATTTCCGCAGCAGTGACTCGATCCTCACGTATGTCAACGGCAAGGATCTGGCACGCTATGCCCGCGGAGGACCGGTTACCCCTGATCATGTCATCCGCACCAAGCCTTGGCCGCTGATCGTGCCGGCCCCGGAAACCGGCAAGCTCGACGATTTCAAAAAGGCCGCGCGGCAGGCGGCGCAAGGCTATATGCGCGATTACGCCGCGTACTTTGAACGCCAGAAAGCGCGCGTCAAAGGCGCCGCGATGCAGGATCCCCTGCCCCGCGTGGCGCTCGTACCGGGCCTTGGCCTTTTCGGACTCGGCGTGAATGCCAAAGAGGCACGCGTCGCCGCCGACAT
The DNA here is from genome assembly GCA_963831275.1 of uncultured Alphaproteobacteria bacterium. Taxonomy (GTDB): domain Bacteria; phylum Pseudomonadota; class Alphaproteobacteria; order Rhizobiales; family Xanthobacteraceae; genus Pseudolabrys. The sequence goes on from CAWHPN010000011.1 coordinate 445,993, forward strand.
CGCCGAAGCCGCGGCGGAAGGCATCAGCGGCGCAGAAGCGATCAGCCAGTTCCAATCCATTTCCGAATCCGACATGTTCGACGTCGAATACTGGCCGCTTGAGCTTGCCAAGCTCGGTCAACGCAAGCCGTTGCCGCTCGAAGGTCAGGTGGCGGTTGTCACTGGCGCTGGTGGCGCGATTGGCGCAGCCACTGCGCGCGCATTTGCACAAGCGGGCGCGCAAATTGCGCTTCTGGATATCGACGCCGACGCCGCCGCAAAAAATGCAAAGGCAATCGACGGCCCAGCGCTTGCGGTCCATTGCGACGTGACCGACACGGCATCAGTGCATGCCGCTTTCGAGCAGGTCGTTGCAGCGTTCGGCGGAGTCGACATCGCGGTATCAAACGCGGGGGCGGCCTGGCAGGGCAAAATCGGAGAGGTTGAAGAGGACACGCTGCGCGAAAGCTTCGAGTTGAATTTTTTTGCTCACCAGAAAGTAGCCCAGGCCGCGGTGAGAATCATGCGCAAGCAGGGTACCGGGGGCTGTCTCCTGTTCAACGTATCGAAGCAGGCCGTGAACCCGGGCCCGGATTTCGGACCCTATGGTTTGCCTAAGGCGGCGACTTTGCTGCTGGTAAGACAATACGCGGTCGACTACGGGGCCGACGGTATCCGCGCCAACGCGGTGAACGCGGATCGAATCCGGTCCGGCCTCCTCACGGCCGATTTTATCAAGCAACGCGCCCAGGCACGCGGGATCAGCGAACAGGAGTATATGAGCGGCAATTTGCTTCGCCGCGAAGTCACAGCCGACGACGTGGCCCTGGCATTTCTCCATCAGGCGCTCGAGTTGAAAACTACGGCCAATGTCACGACGGTGGACGGTGGAAATATCGCGGCAGCGTTGCGCTAACCCCTGAAATTGCCAATATGCGTGCTACTCTCTCGCATCAGACCAACAAGGAGCCGACCGATGCTGCGAAACACGGCCATTGCCCTCATTTCCGTCATGCTTGTGGCGACGCCCGCCGCAGCTGTCACCTCCCAGGAAAAGATGGAGACCTGCAAAGTCGGCGCTGAAAGCCAGCAGCTGGACGGGGCCAAGCGCGATGCTTTCATCAAGAAGTGCATGGCGGGAGGAAATTACGAGCCGGCCGCCCGCAAAAACGCGTCCAAATCGGACCAGAAAAAGAAATAGCCAATGGCATTGGCCGTGCGACGTTCATTGGGCCATTCCCTCAAATTGAAGTGATTTCTTCAGGCTTCCTCAAGTCGCCGGAGGTAAATTCTCAACAATCTGACTACGTTAAATTTACCTATGGATAGCGCCATGCGCCCCGGATCGGCGAAACAAAAACGCCGCACCAAAAACAGGATTTCGGCGGGAGAAGCGCTTCGTGCGGTCATCGTCTCGACGGCACTTGCGGGCATCCTGTTTCTGGCTTTTTTCGTGACAGCCGGCTCTTATTTTTCCGCCGAGCGTCAGACCAGAAACGCTGTTTCAAAGGTCGCGCCCCTTTCTCAATCAGCGGGGGGCGAAGCGGCACATCGCGTGGCATCTATCGTGGTCGAGACCGACCGCAAGGGCCGTTGCGAGGAGCGCAGCTTCGACAATCGCACAGGCCGGATCGTGTCGTCCAACTTCGTTGATTGCGACGCACGGCTTGCATCCGAACGCGACACGACACCGTCGGAAAATCTGAGCGCCGAGCGGATGCGGTCAATCCTCGGTGCGTTCAGGAAATAATCGGTCCCGGCTTTTTTATCTAAGTTTCAGCCATTCGCCGATGCGCTTCACAGCCTCATGCATCTCCGCCGTGGAGCCCGCGTAGCAGAACCGTAAAAAGTGTCGTCCGTTCACCGGGTCAAAATCGATGCCCGGGGTGGCTGCGACGCCGGCTTCATTCAACATCCGCTTGGCAAAGTCGAGGCTGTCGTCGGAGAACCGGGACACATCCGAATAAAGATAGAATGCGCCGTCCACCGGAAGAAATTTGTCGAGCCCGGCTTTCGGCAGGCCCTCCGTGAGGATACGGCGGTTTTCCTCATAACCGTGCTTGACCGCTTCCATCTCGTCGCGCCCGTCAAAGGCGGCCTCGGCTGCGACTTGTGCGAGCGTTGGCACTGAAATCGCAAGATTGCCCTGCAGCCGCTCGATCGCGCGCACCAGGATCTCCGGCACAACCATCCAGCCGATGCGCCATCCTGTCATGCAGAAATATTTCGAAAACGAATTGATGACGACTACGCGTTCCGAGACATTCGCGGCAGTTTCGGCGGCAAACGCATAGTCGAGGCCGTGATAAATCTCGTCGGAAATCACCCGGATGCCTTCTGCTTCGGCAACCGCGATGAGCCGCGCGAGCGCATCGGCATCCATCATGGTTCCGGTCGGATTGGCCGGGCTCGCAATCACCACGCCTTTGAGCGGCGTGCGCTGATGCGCAGCGATAAGCGCCTTGGCGGAGAGGGCCCAACGTGTTGCGGCCGACGTATCGATGAGGACGGGCTCACAGCCAAGCGCGGAGAGAATGTGCCGATACGGCGGGTAACCTGGATTGGCCAAGGCAACCCGATCTCCCGGCTCAAACAATGACAGAAACGCCAGGATAAACCCGCCCGACGAACCCGTCGTCACAACCACACGCGCCGGATCGAGGTGAAGAGCGTAGGCGTCGTGGTAGTAGCGCGCGATCCGCGCTCGCAAGGTAGGGATCCCCAGCGTTTCGGTATATCCGATGCGTCCATGCGCAAGTGTGGCCTGCGCGGCCTTGATCGCGGTTGCAGGCGCCCGTGCCGCCGGCTGCCCGACTTCCATGTGGATGATGTGTGCGCCTTGCGCCTCGCGCAGGGCCGCAGCCGCCATGACATCCATGACAATAAACGGCGGAACATCGCTGCGTTTGGAGGGCTTCAAAAGCTGTTTTGCCGCCTCAAGCATTGTTTTTAGCCCGTCCAGACCAAGCAACCCGCCCCGCTGTTGCCGTATTCAGCGGATTGCTTGCGGGTGGCTTTTCATGACCCAGTCGTGATCGCCAGCCGCGTTGACCGCCCCAATGGGCGTCACTAGGTTCACGCCCATTCGGTGGCATCGGCAATGTCCTTGAACGGCACACCTATCAGGCCGCGTCGCAGCGCGCCAGCAGCCCGCGTCATCGCGCTTGCGACGGCGATTGCCGTTGCTGCGGCCGGTGGCGGGCCCGTGCTTGCGCCCGCGCGCGCGCAGGACAGCACAACGCGCGGCATGCCGGTTATCCGCGATGCGGAAATTGAGCAATTGCTGCGCGACTACGCCCAGCCGGTTTTGCGGGCCGCCGGACTTGCAAAACAGAACGTAAGAGTAGTGGTGCTGAGCGATCGCTCGTTCAACGCCTTTGTCATGGATGGGCGTCATATCTTCATCAACGCCGGCGCACTTTTCGATGCAAAGACGCCGAACGAAATTATTGGCGTGTTCGCACACGAAACCGGACATCTCGCGGGCGGCCATCTTCAGCGCCTGCGCGAACAACTCGCTTCGGCGCAGACCGCATCCATTATCGCACTGCTGGCCGGGATCGGCGCCGCGGTCGCCGGCGCGCGCGGTGGTGCCGGCGGTGCGGATGTCGGTGCGGCCGCGATTCTCGCGCCGCAATCGGCGATCATGCGATCGGTGCTCGCTTATGTCCGGACCCAGGAAGATCAGGCCGATCACGCCGGCGTGAAATTCCTCAACGCCACCGGCCAGTCGCCCAAAGGAATGGTCGATCTGTTTAAACGGCTGAGCAACGAAGCATTGTTCAACTCGCGCTACATCGACCCTTATATGCAAACCCATCCAATGCCGGCCGATCGCGTCGCCGCGCTGGAAATACTTGCCAAGGCGAGCCCCTACTGGGACCGTAAGGATTCACCCGAGTTGCAACTGCGGCATGATCTGATGCGCGCAAAATTATCCGGCTTCCTGGAACGGCCGGATACCGTCGCCCGCCGCTATCCGGCTTCCGATCACAGCCTGCCGGCGCGTTATGCGCACGCCATTTCAACATATCGCCATGCCGACTTGCGTCAGGCGCTTACGCAGATCGATGGATTGATCCAGACGCAGCCGAACAACCCGTATTTTCATGAGCTCAAGGGACAAGCGCTGCTCGAGGGCGGTCATCCCGGTGACGCGGTCGCCCCGCTTCGTCAGGCGGCGCAGCTATCGCAAAACAATCCCTTGATCGAGATTCTGCTAGCGCAGGCGCTGAATGCAACCAACAATCCAAAGATGGCCGAGGAATCGGTTGCCTTGTTGCGCACTGCTATCAGTCGCGAACCCGAGGCTCCGGAAGCCTACGCGCAGCTCGCGATGGCCTATGGCCGTAAAGGCGATCTAGCCAATGCAGACCTTGCTTCCGCGCAGGCCGCGTTCGCTCGCGGCGACGTCAAAACCGCACGCCAGCTGGCGACGCGCGCCAAAACCCGATTACCGATAGGCTCGCCCGCCTGGGTGCGAGCCGACGATATCGTCAACGTCAAACCCAATGGCAACGCCAGGACTCAATAATGAGGAAGAATTTTATGACATCGAAACTTAGCCTGATAGCCGCAGCCTTTACGGCTTTTCTGGCCATTGCCGCGCCGCAGGCTGTGCGCGCCGACGAATTCTCCACCAACCAGCGCGGCGAGGTCGAACGCATTGTCCGCGAATATCTCATCGCGCATCCAGAAGTTATTCAGGAAGCGATGGTCGAGCTTGAGAAACGCCAGAGCGCCGCGGATGCTGAAAAGCACAAGGCGGCCGTGAAGCAATATTCGCAGAGCCTGTTCACATCGCCACGACAGGTGGTTCTCGGCAATCCGAACGGCAATGTCACCTTCGTGGAGTTCTTCGATTACAACTGCGGTTACTGCAAGCGCGCGATGGATGATATGCTCACGCTCCTGAAGGACGACCCGAAACTCAAGGTCGTGCTCAAGGAATTTCCGGTCCTTGGGCCGGGTTCGGTCGAAGCCGCGCAAGTCGCCGTTGCGGTCCGCATGCAGGACAAGACCGGCAAAAAATATCTTGAATTCCACCAGAAGCTGCTGGGCAGCCGCGGCCAAGCCGATAAGGCGCGCGCGCTCGCAGCCGCCAAGGACGTCGGCGTGGACATGGCACGCCTCGACAAGGATCTTTCAAATCCCGAGGTGAAAGCAACCTTGCAGGAAAGCTTCAAGCTCGCTGAAGCGCTCGGGCTCAATGGCACGCCCAGTTATGTGATCGGCGATAATGTCGTGGTGGGAGCGGTCGGCCTCGATGCGCTCAAGGAGAAGGTCAACACCTCCCGCTGCGGCAAACCGACCTGCTGACGACTACCGTGTCCCGGACGCTGTGAACCGCAGATCCGGGACCGTTACAAATTCAGAAAGTTAAGAGTCCCGTTCTGCGGCGCACACTTCGCGCTGCGCCGCAGAACACGTTCGACGTCTTTGCGAGCGGAACAAAGTTCCATCAGGGCGGTTATCGCGCGCATGTATACGATCGGAATGGAAGAAGAGTACTTCCTGTTTGACACGCAGACGCGCCATGCCGTGCGTCGCGCGAACAAAAAATTCCTTTCTCGGGTGCAAAAACAACTCGGCGATCACGTGATGACCGAGATGCTGCAGTCCCAAATCGAGGTTGCCACGCCGCCATGCGCCAGCATGGACGAAGCCCGCAACCACCTCGCCTACTACCGTCGCACGCTTGGGCAGGCGGCCGCCGAGCACAAACTCGGGCTCGCCGCCATGGGCACGTTCCCGCTGGCCTACTGGCCGGAACAGACCGTAACGCGAAAGGCGCGGTACGGACCGATCATGGATGATCTTCAGATGATCGGGTATCGCAATATGCTGTGCGGCATGCACGTCCACGTGGCCGTGCCGGATGTCGACACCCGTATCAATCTCGTGATGCGGCTAACAGCTTACCTCCCGCTGTTGCTCGCTCTGTCCACATCGTCGCCATTTTGGCAAGGGCATTTGACCGGCCTCGCGGGCTATCGGCTCGCAGCATATGACGAGTTGCCGCGCACGGGATTGCCTGAACTTTTCCGCACCAATGAAGACTATCGGGAGTTCGTTGCCGCGCTGACTTGGGCGAAGATTATCCCCGACGCGAGCTACATCTGGTGGGCGGTGCGTCCGTCCCTCAACAATCCGACGGTCGAATTGCGCGTCGCCGACAGCTGCACGCGGCTCGACGATGCCATCGCGATCGCCGCCTTGTTTCGCTGTCTTGTTCGCGCACTTGACCGCGATCGCGCGCTTAATGCCGGGTTCGATCGTGTCGGCCGCGCCATCACACAAGAAAACAAGTGGCGTGCCCAGCGCTACGGGATTGGCGCCACTTTTGTTGAACCATTTTCGCGATCTCCTCTTACGCTTCGGGAATGGCTTGACCAGGTCCTCGACTTCATCGCCCAGGATGCCGCCGCTTTCGATTGCGCAACGGAGATCAATCACCTTCTGACGATTGCAGCTAAAGGGACCAGTGCGGACCGCCAGATCGAAGTCTTCAGCAAGGCAACGAACGCAGGACGGCGAAGGTTAACGGCGCTCAAGGACGTTGTTGATTGGGCCGCAACCGAAACCCAGGCGCTTGCCGAACGCCAAAACTTCGATCTGAGCGCCATCCGGGCTTCCCCTTATCGCCGCGGCCACCTATAAAGCCCACGGTTTCACGCGCATCGTAACCGTGCGCGCCCGGGGACTTCATGGCAAAGACGACTATCTACGTCCTCAATGGCCCGAATATGAACCTGCTCGGAACGCGCGAGCCGGACAAATACGGTCGTGCCAGTCTTGCTGACGTGGAAAAGCTCTGCGCTGATACTGCCAAACGTTTCGGTCTCGACATCGAGTTTCGGCAATCAAACCGCGAGGGCGAGTTGGTGGACTGGATCCAGGAAGCCCACGCCAAGGAAGCCGGCGCCATTGTCATTAACGCTGCCGGCTACACCACAACATCGATCGCCATCATGGACGCACTTCTCGCCGTGAACGTGAAACTGCCGGTGATCGAAGTGCACATCACCAATATTCACGCGCGCGAAAGTTTCCGGCAGAATTCCTACGTTTCGAAGGCGGCGAAAGCGGTGATCGCCGGTTTCGGCATAGACGGCTATGCGTTGGCAATTACCGGTCTCGCCGGCATGCTCGGCGCCAGGCAAAAAGGCTGAGTTGCTGCACGATGGGAAAGCCGCCAAAAACATTCGTCGATCATGAATTGATCCATGAGCTCACCAGCCTTCTCGACGAGACCGGCCTGAGCGAAATCGAAATCGAGCACGACGGCAAACGCGTGCGCGTGGCGCGAGCGTCCGTCGCCGCACCGTCCTCTACCGCGGTGCGCGTCGAAGTTGCGCCGCAGCCCGGAACTGAGGCCGCAGTCCGGCCGATGGACCCGGCGAAGCATCCAGGCGTGGTCATCTCGCCCATGGTCGGGACGGCCTATGCCGCGGCCGAACCAGGCGCCAAGCCGTTCATCGATATCGGCAGCAAGGTCAAGGTCGGCGATACGCTTCTGATCGTGGAAGCGATGAAAACGATGAACCAGATTCCAGCCCCGCGCGCGGGCACTGTGGTGCAAATTCTCTTTGAAGACGGCCAACCGGTGGAGTTCGGCGAGCCTCTCGTGATCGTCGAGTGAGGGACGTTTTGCAGACACCTTTTTCCGCCCTCATCCTGAGGAGGCCGCGACGCGGCCGTCTCGAAGGATGTGGGCGGCCCATGCTTCGCGACGTGCGTATTCTGCGCACTCCTCAGCATGAGGCCGGTCGATGTTCGATAAAATCCTGATCGCCAATCGCGGTGAAATTGCCCTGCGGGTGGTGCGCGCCTGCAAAGAACTCGGCATTCCGACCGTCGCCGTGCATTCCACCGCCGACGCCGACGCAATGCATGTGCGCTTTGCCGACGAGAGCGTGTGCATCGGCCCACCTGCCGCCAAGGACAGCTATCTCAACATTCCTTCCATCTTGTCGGCCTGCGAGATCACCGGCGCCGACGCGGTACATCCCGGCTACGGATTTTTATCGGAGAACGCGCGCTTTGCCGAAATTCTCGCCGAGCATGGCGTGCAGTTCATCGGGCCCAAGGCCGAGCACATCCGATTGATGGGAGACAAGATCGAAGCCAAACGGACTGCGAAGAAACTCGGTATTCCGGTGGTGCCCGGCTCGGAGGGGGGCGTTGGCTCCGACCAGGAAGCAACGAAGATCGCAAACGGCATCGGTTATCCGGTTCTCATAAAAGCCGCGGCCGGCGGCGGTGGGCGGGGCATGAAGGTTGCGCGTGGCGTCACTGAGCTGTCGACCGCACTCTCAACGGCGCGGGCCGAAGCCAAAAGCGCGTTTGGCGATGACACCGTCTATATCGAGAAATATCTCGAGCGGCCTCGTCACATCGAAATTCAGGTGCTTGGCGACGGCAAAGGAAATGCCATCCATTTGGGTGAGCGCGACTGCTCTCTCCAACGTCGTCACCAGAAGGTCTGGGAGGAAGGCCCCTCCCCCGCGCTCAATGACAGCGCGCGCGATGCGATCGGCGAGACGGTCGCCAAGGCGATGCGGGATATCGGCTATCTCGGCGTCGGCACCGTGGAATTTCTCTGTGAGGATGGAAAATTCTATTTCATCGAAATGAACACACGTATTCAGGTCGAACATCCGGTCACCGAGATGATCACCGATATTGACCTGATCTTCGAGCAAATCCGCGTTGCGGCCGGCAGTGACCTTGCCATCAAGCAAAGCGAGGTGAAATTCGACGGTCATGCGATCGAGTGCCGCATCAATGCGGAGAATCCCGTGACGTTCCGTCCCTCGCCGGGAAAGATTCTGCACTACCATCCGCCCGGCGGCCTGGGCGTGCGGATCGATTCCGCGGTTTATCAGGGGTACAGCATTCCGCCGTACTACGACTTACTCGTCGGCAAGCTCATTGTGCACGGCAAGACACGAACAGAATGCCTGATGCGGCTCAAACGCGCGCTCGATGAGGTCGTGGTGGATGGAATCGAAACGACGCTGCCGCTCTTTCGCGCGCTGGTCCGCGAAAAGGATATCATTGACGGCAACTATCACATTCACTGGCTCGAACAGTTTCTCGCCGGTGACGGGGTTGAGGTCTAGTTTGGCGATCCGTGACTGGTAAGCCGGGTCAGTAAGGCGCAGACGTCGTTCGGATCATAAGGCTTCGCCATAAAGAGCGAGCGCGGCACCAGCGGCGAGACTTCGGAAAGTTTGAAACGGCCGGAGGCGTAGACGATCGGCATTTCCGGCCGCAAGGCGCGCGCCCGTTCGGCCAATTCGGCGCCGTTCATGCTTCCCGGCAAATTGATATCAGTGAACAATACATCGATGTCGGCGTCGGAATCGATATAGCGCAACGCCTCATCGGCGGTGGTGACTTCATGCACGACAAACCCGGAAGCACTCAACACATCGGCGACGAGGTTGCTGATGAGGACTTCGTCCTCGACCACCAACACCGAAATCGGTGTTCCGCCCCGTCCCATTATCTTTCTCCCCGGTTGATCGTTCGACGCTTCAGGTGAAACGCAAAGACTGAAAAGGTCTCAGAAATTTGCTGCATTTATGGTGTCAAAACAATTAACGGCAGCGGGACGGCCGGTTTTTCTCCTCGGCCGGCAAAGGTTGCCATAGGATCAGACAGCGACAATTCGGACCATGGCAAACCGCGAAAACGCCTTCATCGAGATCACGCCGGAAGTGCTGCTTAAAGCCTATGCCTGCGGCATCTTTCCCATGGCCGAAAGCGCTGACGATCCGGCGCTCTATTGGATCGAACCCGACATGCGGGAAATCATTCCGCTTGAAGGGTTCCATGTTCCGGCCCGGCTTACGCGCACGATCCGCTCCACACCCTGGAGCGTGCATGTCGATCGTGACTTCGATGCCGTCATCGAGGGGTGCGCCGAGCCCAAGCAGGACCGTGCGCGAACCTGGATCAATACCCGTATCCGCCGCATATACCGTTCGCTGTTCGAACGCGGGCATTGCCATACGATTGAAGTCTACGACGGCAGCGCGCTCGTTGGGGGACTCTATGGCGTGTCGCTCGGCCGCGCTTTTTTTGGCGAGAGCATGTTTCATCGCGCGCGCGACGCGTCGAAAATCGCGCTGGTGCACTTGATCGCGCGTCTCAAGACTGGCGGCTACCGCCTGCTCGACACGCAATACGTCACGGAGCACCTGCGGACCTTCGGCGCAATCGAGGTCCCGAAACGGCGTTACCATCGGCTGCTTGAGGAGGCCTTGATCGGCGATGCCGACTTTGCAGCTCTGCCGCACGACCGGCCTCTCGATGGCGCCGGGGCGCTCGCGATTATTCAAGGAGAGAAATAGCAACCAGCTTCCCACTCGAGCGCGTTATCGCGGCGGGAAAAAGCCGGAAGGCGGCGGCGGAGCGCGCTGGACCGGCGGCGGGGGCGGTGGAGCGGCCGGCGTTCGCTTTTGCTGTTGGGGACGAGCTGGCTGTTTGGGGGCTTCAGGCGGCGCCTCCGCCACGGTCGGGCCCTGACCGCCTTTGCAGTCTGTAATCCATACGTCGTAGATCGGATGCTCGACCGCATGCAGGCCAGGGCTCGCCGCAAACATCCATCCCGTGAAGATACGCTTGATCTCTCCCTGCAAAGTCACCTCGTCGACTTCCACGAAGGCGTCGGTATTTGGCGTCTCGGTCGGCGGCCGCGAATAACACACGCGCGGCGTAACCTGGAGCGCGCCAAACTGCACTGTCTCGTTGATCGCAACATCGAATGAAATGATGCGGCCGGTGATTTTGTCGAGACCGGCGAACACTGCCGTCGGATTGGTGATCCGTTGCGGCGACGGCTCGACGACGATTTCATCGCTCGGTTGCGGCGCGGTATTGGCCGGTGGCGGCGCGTTGCGCGGCGAGCCCGGCCCCGGCGGCAACGCCGGCGCCGGCGGTGCTATCGCAGCCCCTTGCGGCGGCTGGGCTTGAGGCGCTGATGGCGGCGCCACCAATCCTCCGGGCGGAGGAGGCAACGGTTGTGATTGAATGGTGCCACCGCCGGGCCGGTTCGATGGCGGCAAGTTCATCGGCGCGGGCAATGGCTGCGACGGCGGCATATCGCGGTTGCTCGGATAGTACGGTGGTTGCGATGGCGAGGTCGGCGCGTCCGGCACGTCGGCTGGTGGTCGCGGCGGAGTGTCCCGGAAGATCGATCCGAACTGTGCGAATGCGGGCGTCGCCACGAGCAATGCGGCGACCATCAACAACACGAGTGACGAGATGCAACGCGCCATCAAAGCTCGGCTTTTTGCCTGGCCGGCGCCTGAGGCCGGTCGCTGAGCCCGGTTAACACGGGGAATACGGCGGTGGAAGGGCAGCACCACGACACGCCCGCGCGGGAAGATGTTGCCTTTGGCCATCCGCCTCGCGGAAACGGGCAAAGTGCCTTTAGTTGCCGGCTAGTTATTCCCTGGCGACCATGCCTTGTAGTCGCCCGTCGCTTTCGGACGGCGGCCAGCGGCGAGGGTCGAACCCGGCGGCCGCAGGGCGCCGGGCGTACCCGTCATATTTGGCCGGTGCGGCTTTTGCCACGAACGCGGCTTGTAGTTTTCCTGGGTCGGCGGAACATCGACAGTGTGATGCAACCAGCCATGCCAAGACGGTGGCACGGTCGAAGCCTCCGTATAGCCATTATAGATCACCCAGCGCCGCTCAAAACCGAGCGTCTTGTCGATCTTGCCACCGCTCGTGCGGAAGTAACGGTTGCCGAACTCATCCTCGCCCACCGGCTCGCCATACATCCACGTCCAGAACTGCGTTCCGAACGTCTGCGAATTCCACCAGGTGAACAGCTTGAGGAGGAAACTTTTCATCGCCGCCATGCGTTGAAAGCTATTGAGACGCGGGCCTTTTGCCACCTCACCGCCGCATTGTCCAGCGACGGAAACAGCACCTCAAGAACAAAACTCATATTCGTCGCGCTTTCCCGAATGATATTAGAACCGCATGGATTCGATTAGAAACGCGCTGACCTGGATCAAGGACCTGCTCGACTGGCTGCCTGACCCGGTGGTCGCTCTGCTCATCCTCGCGATCGCCGTGCTGGTTGCACTCGCACTGCATCGATGGGCGCGCAAGCTCGTGCGTCGAGCGCTTGCCGGCCGTTATCCCTATCTCTTTTCGCCTTTCACCCAAACGCGCGGCGTGAGCCGCCTCGCACTGCTGATCCTGGCGATGATGGTCGCCATTCCGGTTGCGCCGCTGCGCCCCGAAACCGCGGAGCTGCTTGCGCGGCTGCTGGGAGTAGCCGTGATCGGCCTCATCGGTTGGGGCGGGATCATCGCGCTGCACATCGCGGCCGATTTGTACCTGCGGCGATTCCGGCTCGACATCGACGACAATCTGCTGGCGCGCAAGCACAACACTCAGGTGCGGGTGCTATCGCGCACGATCGATGTGCTGTTGGTGATGTTAACTCTGAGCGCCGCGCTGATGACGTTTCCAGCTGTGCGGCAGTATGGCTTGAGTTTGTTCGCCTCAGCCGGCGTTGCCGGCATCGTCGCCGGCCTCGCCGCGCGGCCGGTGCTCAGCAATCTGATGGCGGGCGTGCAGCTCGCAATGACGCAACCAATCCGGCTCTACGATGCGGTGATCGTGGAAAACGAGTACGGAACCATCGAGGAAATCACCTCGACTTATGTTGTCATCAAGCTCTGGGACTTGCGACGCATGATCGTGCCGCTGACTTATTTCATCGAAAAGCCTTTTCAGAACTGGACACGCGAGTCATCCGCATTGGTCGGTAGCGTGATGATCTATGTGGATTACACCGCGCCGGTTGGCGTTATCCGCGAGCAACTCAATGAGATCCTCAAGCAGTCGGGGAAATGGGATGGAAAGACCGCGGTGATGCAGGTCACGGATTTCAAGGAAGGCACAATGGAGCTGCGCTGTCTGATGAGCGCCCGCTCCGCTGAGCAGACTTTTGATCTACGCTGCGAGGTGCGTGAGAAGCTGGTCGAATTCCTGCAAAAAGAACATCCCGACGCGCTACCGCACTCGCGCCAGATCAGTTTCAAAGGCAATGAACAGTCCGAAGACGTTGATACGACACAGCGCCGCAAGCCCGCTGCGCGATCGGGATAATATTTTCCCGTTTTATCGCTTTTGGGCCTTACGCTCGTCCCCGATCGCGCAGAAATGCTATTTCGCGCGCATCTGATTGCAGTTCTGCACACATTTCTGAATGCAGAAATTCTTGCTGTTCGCCGTCGCGCAGACCTTCATCGCGCAATAGGCGTCGCAGGATGGTTTCTTCTCCGCAGCGGCTGGTGTCGGCGCCATCGAAAGCGAGAAGAACAGGCCGGCGGCTGCACCAATGACCTTGAGCATCGTGCCCCCCTTTTGTAGTGCACGAATTGTAGCGTTACGGGCGCCCGCCGTACGACTGCCCCTCACGCGATTCACAGGTTTGGGTATCGCGGTCGAGCCTTGTCGCGCACAGTCGGATGCCGCTAACGCACTGAGAGCATTTTGAGAATCAGCAACTCCGGGCAACCGGTCGAGTGATTTTTCCCCGCTCTATCCCCCTCATCGCCGAGGCGTGGTTTCGCCAAGGGGTTTCCGGGAAGTCCCATTTTTGGGTCATTTTTCTGTCATGACTGGAGGCATAAAAACCTAAGGCGCAGGGCGCAGAAAAATGCTTTTCGGGAGCCCGGGAAGCGCCATACTGGCTTCGTTCTCGCGGTCCGTTTTCCCCATAGTTTGGCGGTTGGACACAAGATTTAGTATTTGATTCAGATTTGATCACTATGTGTTGTTGACGTGCACGGCGAGTCCACTTAGCTTTGGTGTGTTCGGTGGCGTTGAGTATCAGGTTCCCTCCGGACCCTCATAACGGCTTTTCAGTCGATGAGCTCAACCCGCGCCAGAACCATGGCGTTTGGGAAAGGGACTTTTGTGCCCGGGGGCAAAAACCCCGCCTCGGCCGGTACCGGACCGAAAGGCGCGGGTCTAAATGAGGTGGGTGGCGTTGAAAGAGTTGAGCAACGACGGCGGACCGGGACAGGTCCGTCAGAAACAAAAGGGCGGTGCCAACCGTCCGGTATTTTGGGGCTAGAGACACATGCGAATTGAACGGCGCTACACCAAGGACGGACAGTCGGCTTATGCAGGCATCGAGTTCCGGCCCACCACCAGCGAAATCCGCAATCCGGACGGATCGGTGGTGTTCAAGCTCGAAAATGTCGAGGTGCCGGACTTCTGGTCGCAGGTCGCTGCCGACGTGCTGGCGCAAAAATATTTCCGCAAGGCCGGTGTTCCCGCGCGCCTGAAGAAGGTCGAAGAGAATTCAGTGCCCTCGTTCCTGTGGCGCTCGGTCGCCGACGAGGACGCGCTTGCAATGCTGCCCGAAAAGGACCGGTACATCGGCGAGCAAAGCTCCAAACAGGTGTTTGATCGTCTCGCCGGCACCTGGACTTATTGGGGCTGGAAGGGCGGCCATTTCGATTCCGAAACCGATGCGCAGGCCTTCTTCGACGAACTGCGCTACATGCTGGCCGCGCAAATGTGCGCGCCGAATTCGCCCCAATGGTTCAACACCGGCCTGCACTGGGCCTACGGCATCGACGGTCCGAGCCAGGGCCACTATTACGTCGATCCCTTCACCGGCAAGCTGACGAAATCGAAATCGGCCTACGAGCATCCGCAGCCGCACGCCTGCTTCATCCAGTCGATCAGCGATGATCTCGTCAACGAAGGCGGCATCATGGATCTGTGGGTGCGTGAGGCGCGCCTGTTCAAGTACGGCTCCGGCACCGGCACCAATTTTTCCGCACTGCGCGGCGAAGGCGAGAAGCTCTCGGGGGGCGGCCGTTCGTCAGGCCTGATGTCGTTCCTCAAGATCGGCGATCGCGCGGCGGGCGCGATCAAGTCGGGCGGCACCACGCGCCGCGCGGCCAAGATGGTGATTGTCGACATCGACCATCCCGATATCGAGACCTACATCGACTGGAAGGTGATGGAAGAGCAAAAGGTGGCGGCGCTCGTCACCGGCTCCAAGATCAACCAGAAGCACCTCAAGGCAATCCTCAAAGCCTGCGTGAACTGCGAGGGTTCGGGCGACGATTGCTTCTCGCCGGAGAAGAACCCGGCGCTCAAGCGCGAGATCAAGCTCGCACGCAAGTCGATGGTGCCCGACAACTACATCAAGCGGGTGATCCAGTTCGCCAAGCAGGGCTACAAGGACATCAATTTCCCGACTTACGACACGGACTGGGATAGCGAGGCCTACCTCACCGTTGCCGGCCAGAACTCGAACAATTCGGTGCGTGTCGCCGACGGCTTCCTCAAGGCAGTCGAAGCCGACGGCAAATGGGACCTCACCTTCCGCAAGAACGGCAAGCTCGCGAAGACGCTCGATGCGCGCGCGCTGTGGGAGAAGATCGGTTACGCGGCCTGGGCTTCGGCCGATCCCGGCCTGCAATATCACACCACGGTCAATGACTGGCACACCTGCCCGGCCTCGGGCGAAATCCGCGCCAGCAATCCGTGCTCGGAATACATGTTCCTTGACGACACAGCCTGCAATCTGGCGTCGCTGAACCTGCTGACCTTCCGCGACGAGAAGACCGGCAAATTCCAGGTAGAGAGTTATGAGCATGCCGTGCGCCTGTGGACCGTCGTCCTCGAAATCTCGGTGCTGATGGCGCAATTCCCGTCGCGCGAGATCGCGGAGCGTTCTTTCGAATTCCGCACGCTGGGCCTGGGCTATGCGAATATCGGCGGCCTGCTGATGACCTCCGGCATTCCGTATGACTCGGATGCCGGCCGCGCCATCGGCGGCACCCTCACCGCCATCATGACGGGCATCAGCTACGCGACTTCGGCCGAAATGGCCGAAAAGCTTGGCCCCTTCCCCGGCTACAAGAAAAACCGCGAGCACATGCTGCGCGTCATGCGCAATCACCGCCGCGCCGCTTACAACGAGCGTACCGGCTATGAGAAAGTCGCAACGCCGCCGGTGCCGCTCGACCACGCCTCTTGCCCCGACCAGACCCTCATCGCGCACGCCAAATCCGCATGGGACCGTGCGCTCGCACTCGGCGAAAAGCACGGCTACCGCAATGCCCAGGCGACCGTGATCGCGCCCACCGGCACCATCGGCCTGGTGATGGATTGCGACACCACCGGCATCGAGCCCGACTTCGCGCTGGTGAAATTCAAGAAACTTGCCGGCGGCGGATACTTCAAGATCATCAACCGCGCCGTGCCCGAGGCCCTCCGCACGCTCGGCTACAGTGAAGCAGATATCGCCGAAATCGAGGCCTACGCGGTCGGCCACGGTACGCTGGCGCAGGCGCCCGCGATCAACCACACCACGCTGAAGGCCAAGGGCTTCACTGAAGAGGCTATCGCCAAGGTCGAGAAGGCATTGCCGACGGCCTTCGATATCAAATTCGCTTTCAACAAATGGACGCTGGGTGAAGATTTCTGCCGCGACAAGCTCGGCCTCTCTGCCGAAGACCTTGCCTCCCCCTCCTTCGACCTCCTCGCTGCGCTCGGCTTCGGTAAGCGCGAGATCGAGGCCGCCAATATCCATGTCTGCGGCGCCATGACGGTGGAAGGCGCACCGCATTTGAAGGCCGAGCACTATCCGGTGTTCGATTGCGCCAATCCGTGCGGCCGCACGGGAAAACGCTACCTCTCGGTCGAAAGCCACATCCGCATGATGGCGGCGGCGCAACCGTTCATTTCCGGCGCCATCTCCAAGACCATCAACATGCCGAACGAGGCGACGGTCGAGGACTGCAAGGAAGCCTATCTGCTTTCCTGGAAGCTGGCGCTTAAGGCCAACGCGCTCTACCGCGATGGCAGCAAGCTCTCGCAGCCGCTCAATTCGCAGCTCATTGCCGACGAAGAAGACGAGGACGACACCATCGAGACCTTCCTCGAGCGTCCGGCCGCGGCGCGCGCCGCCGGCCTCGCCGAGAAAATCGTCGAGAAGATCGTGGAGCAAGTCACCGTGCTGCGCGAACGCGAGCGCATGCCCGACCGCCGCAAGGGCTATACCCAGAAGGCGGTTGTCGGAGGCCACAAGGTCTATCTGCGCACCGGCGAATATGACGACGGGCGCCTCGGCGAGATCTTCATCGACATGCACAAGGAAGGCGCGGCGCTGCGCTCCATCATCAACAATTTCGCGATCGCAATCTCGCTCGGTCTGCAATACGGGGTGCCACTGGAGGAATATGTCGACGCCTTCACCTTCACGCGCTTCGAACCGCAGGGTCCGGTGCAGGGCAATGACTCGATCAAATATGCGACCTCCATCCTCGACTACGTGTTCCGCGAGCTCGCTGTCTCTTATCTGGAGCGTTTCGATCTCGCCCATGTCGACCCGAGCGAAGGCGGCTTCGATGCGCTTGGCAAGGGCGTGGAGGAAGGCAAGACAGCGCCTGCGACCAACTACGTATCGAAGGGCCTGACGCGTTCGCGCACGGATCGTCTCTCCGTGGTGCGCGGCATCGCCCCGCCCGCGACCGGCGGCAACGTCACCGCCATCGCCTCGGTCGGTGGCGCTCGCGGCGAGGTTGCCGGTGCTGCTGCGCTTAAGGCCGAGCCGGAGGCCAAGCTTTCACCGGCGCAAGCGCTCGAGCAGATCAACCAGACCGACGCGCGTGTCCACGCCAAGACCGCCGCCGCCGAAAAACGCGCTGAGGCGCGTGCCAAGGGCTACGAAGGCGAAGCCTGCGGCGAATGCGGCAACTTCACGCTCGTGCGTAACGGCACCTGCATGAAGTGCGATACGTGCGGCTCAACGACGGGGTGTTCGTGAGTACTCCGAAAAGCACAAAGGACATGGAACGCGCGCAGGCCGCGTTCCATAAGAAGGAAATCCAGGCGCGCGAAGGCGCGACTGCGATGGCCGAGTATAAGGCTGCCGGCAACGCGGAGCGCGCCAAGACCGAGCGGCTGAAGGCGTTACGGCTCGCCAAGGAAGCAGCCGACCGCGAGGCGGCGCTGCGCGCGCCGCCGCCACCACCGCCGAAGGCAAAGGCAAAGATGGCGGGCGCGGCAAAACCGAAGGCTGCGGCTAAGAAAAAGAAGTGACTGTGTTGCGCCGACCGCCAGCCCTTTCCCGGCCGCAATGCACAGCTAAGCCTCCCGCATGACATCTCCATTCATCTGGGATTATGACCGCGGGGAGACGCTCGCCGACGCTGTCGTCCATCTGCTCGGCGTTGCGATAGCGATTGGCGGCGGCGCGGTGCTGTTCGTCATTGCCGTGCACAGCGGCGACGCAACGCGGTTCGCCGCTGTCGCGATCTACCTGACCGGGCTCCTGGCCATGCTGGGATTCTCGGCAGCGTATAATTTGTGGCCGGTCTCGCCGTTCAAATGGTGGCTGCGCCGGCTCGACCATTCGGCGATCTATCTGCTCATTGCGGCGACCTACACCGCCTTCATGCTGCCGATGCGCGGCGTCGCGCCCGACATCGTGCTCGCCATCATCTGGGCTGCCGCGCTCGCGGGCATGGCGATCAAGCTGCTATGGCCCGGCCGCTTTGATCGTACGTCGGTCGGGCTTTATCTGGCGATGGGTTGGAGCGGCCTTTTCACGATCGGGCCGATCACCGCCGCGCTAGCGCCGGTGACGCTCATGCTGATCGCCGCCGGTGGCCTGCTCTATACGGTTGGCGTCGTATTTCACGCTTGGCAAAGCCTGCGCTTTCAGAACGCGATCTGGCACGGTTTTGTTCTCACCGCCGCACTTTGCCATTACGCCGCCGTGCTCACATCCGTCGCGTAACCGTCAGGCCCTCCTTTTGACGTCGGGGTAATACTGCGGGGCCTCGCGCCGGTCGAACATGCCGTAGTCGCGCACCACGTGAATGCGCCGGAACCGCGCACCGTCTTGCAACGAAACGCTGCGCTCGAAGGCTTCAGCCGCGGCGCTGTTGCGCCACGATGCAAGGAGAATGACGTCACCCGGCGTGAGAACGGCGTCGAACACATCCCAGGCCACGAGCCCTTTCGCGTCGGTGTTCAAGCCCAGCCATCCGGCCACGTGTTGGGCGCTGGCGTTCTTGACCCAATCGTCCGGCCTTTTGCCATCGATCAAGGTGATCGTGGTCGCGTCACCCGCTTGTGTTTCGTCCAGCCGCTGCTCGTGCAGAGCGTAGCCGTCGGGCAGATGCGTGTCCTGCGTCACCTGCCCGATGCGCAAATGATAGTCCTGAAAGACCTCGGTACGGCCTTTCTCCTGCACCGTGTGATGTCCGGCATGCGTGCGCCAGCGCACGAGCGCTTTCTCATCGCGCCAACCCGACAGCGACAAAATCCATCCGTCGCGGGTCAGGCTCTGATAGCGAATGTTGTCAACAAACCCGTCGATCTTTTCGAGTTCGGGCTTAAGCCGCTTGGCATGGCCAAGATAGGCATCCCATTGATCGGGCTTCGGGCAGACTTCAAAAATGACTGAAAACACGAAATCGCTCCACTACACGGCAACGCGAATGACGTCCCGTTTCATTGATGCACTCCGGTAAATTTGCCGCATGTTCCCACATCGCTACGGTGATGCCACCCGGTTTCCGATAGCGGCACATCGCCCAATGCGGGAAAATGTGTAAGAATAATGATGTGATGGGAAAACGAAAATTCATCGCTGCGCTCTGCGCCATGGGACTGCTGGCGGCATTTTCCTCGCCGCCTGCCAAAGCCCAGCAGCAGCCCCCCAATCAGGGATGCGTCGCCGTTTCGAAGCAAGAATATGACGGCGCCAACCGGCAAAAAATGCTGCGGACCCGATTTAGCACGTACGTGAGAACGGGACGGATCGGGCGGCGCTTCTATTGGTATTGCCGCGGCTAGCCTTAGCGCGCGCGGAATATGACAGATTGGCCGCGGTCGGAACGAAATACCGAGCTGCTGGTTCACCTAGAGCATGTCTTCAATCTGGGAGGTTAAATCCATGCGCTCGTTTGTATTGGCAGCGGCGACCGGCATTGTTCTGGCGTTGACAGCGTCTTCAGGCGCGAGTGCGGCACCAATAGCACCGATCGGAACGGCGGCTCACACGGCCAATTCTCCGACCCAGGTCTATTATTACCGGTATCATCGCCATTATCGCCATTATCGGCATTGCTGGTGGCGTCACGGCTATCGCGTCTGCCGGTGGTAACTGCCGGCGGCCCATTCAGCCGCTCAAACACCAGATCCAAGACCTTCCCTTACGGGCCGACGAGCCACTGTGGATCAGGCTGCGTGGGCGCGGAGGTGTGGATTTGAGTTCTTACCGCCCCGGTCTTGGCCATTATCTCTTGCGGTGGAAGAATCTTGGCGATGCTGGCCAGCGTCAGGGCGACGACGCTCGCAATAACGATCTGTCGATCCATGAAAGCCTCCTGGCGACGAGTTCATCCGCCGCCGATCATGCAGCTCTGGCCGAAGAAGCAACGTGAGCAGCGTCACACTAGGGTCAGTTCGCTGCAATTGCCCGAAAGCCCTACCCCGGTAGTTTGTTCCAATTTCACCGGATTGACGCAGCAGGAACCCACTGCAGCCGGAATTCGTTGCCAACATCGCAAGTCTAACGGTTGTCATGTGTCATGCTAGGGAAAGCGCGCTGTAGGCGTTGGATTCTCATTGCCGCCTTTCTGGGGCTGGCTCAATCGGCTGACTTGGGCGCGCAGGCTCAGTTTTGGGGTCAGGACAGCGGATACAGGCGAGCCCGTCCCCAGTCGGATGGCGGTTTTTTTCAAAACTGGTTCGGTCCCAGCAATTCGCGGGGACACGACAACAACTCGTCGCGATGGCGCGACGATGACTACGGCCAGCCTCAACGTCAACATACACAACAGAACGAAAGTTCGCGCGCGCCGCCGCCGCGAAAGGTGGATGCGAAGGGTGATCAGGTCGCACCAACAACATCGATTGTGGTGATGGGCGACGATATGGCCGACTGGCTGGCCTATGGCCTGGAAGATGTATTTTCGGATTCGCCGGAAATTCGCATCGTGCGCAAAAACAAACCTTATTCGGGTCTGCTGCGGTATGAAGCCAAAAGTGACCTCGACTGGTGGCACGTCGCACGCGACACGTTGGCGCAGGAAAAAGCCGACTATGTCGTCATGCTGCTCGGTCTCAGCGATCGGCAGGAGATTCGGGAAAAGGATGTCGCCAAGGAGGCAGAAATAAAAGCGAAAGACGATCAGGCGAAGGTCGACGCCGAAAAAAAGGATGGACAGAAATCCAGCAAAACTGGCGAGGAAGAGATCCCTCCCGCTCAGCGCCCGAAAAAAGCGGGCGGCGGCGCCGAGTTCCGCAGCGATGAATGGGCGAAGATTTATTCCCGGCGTATCGACGAGACGATCGCTTCCCTTAAAAGCAAAGGCGTGCCGGTTATCTGGGTCGGCCTGCCTTCCATTCGCGGCACCCGGTCCACATCCGATGCGGCTTATCTGAACGATCTCTATCGCAGCCGGGCCGAGCGCGCCGGCATCACCTATGTCGACGTTTGGGATGGCTTCGTGGATGAAGCCGGCAAGTTTTCCTACTTTGGCCCGGACTATGAGGGACAGACACGTCGGCTACGTTTGAGTGATGGGGTATTCTTCACCAAGAGCGGCGCGGTGAAGCTCGCGCGCTACGTCGAGCATGAGTTACACCGATACTTCGGCAACCGCGCGACCGTGGCGTTGCCCTCCAGCCAGATGGAGCCCGCATCCTCTGCCAAGCCTGCCGAGCGTCCCCTGTCGGGGCCTGTTGTGCCACTGACGGGCGCACCGCCGAAGGACGCCGACGAATTACTGGGGGGCGCCAATGGCAGCTCTCTCCACGGCGACGCTATCGCAACGAAGGTTTTGGCCAAGGGCGAAGCGATAACGGCCCCGGCCGGCCGCGCGGACAATTTCAGCTGGCCGCAGGGCACCGATGCGACTGCAGCCTTGCCGGCGCCCGCGGCACCCCAGCCGAACGGTCTGCCTGCCGGAGCGACGAGCGCTTTGGCATCGGCGCCGGCCGCCACCAAGCCCGACGACCGCAAAAAAGACGGCGCCGCAAAGCCTGCCGGTAAAATCGCGAAAAAATCGACACGGCCGGACGTCGCACCGCCGAAACCATCTCGCGATGACTCGCTGCGGCCGCCGATGCCGATCGGGCCGGCGCGCGGCGTTTTCGGCCGCTGACGCTTTCGTTCAGGCCTTCTGCCGGTCGTTGTCGATCGGGATGACCTGCCCCGAGATCGACTTCGCCGCGTCCGATGCGAGGAAGACCGCAAGCTGGGCGATATCCTTCGGATCGATCATTGACTTGATCGAGGCCGCCGCCAGCGCGTCGGCCTTCACCTCGTCCAGGGACCGTCCGCTGATCTGCGCGCGGCCCTGAAATACCCGCACGATGCGCTCGCCCTCTACGGCCCCCGGAGCGATCGCATTGGCCCGGATGCCCCATTCGCCGAGCTCCATCGCAAGCGTCTTGGTCAGTCCGATGACCCCCCATTTGGTCGCCGCATAGGGGCTACGGTTGGCAAAGCCGAAGCGGCCCGCAATCGAAGACATGTTGATGATGCAGCCGACCTTGGATGTCTTCAGGTGCGGAATGGCGAGCCGCGATACGTCGAACATGGCAGTGAGATTGACCGCAACGACCTTGTCCCAGTCGTCAGGCGGATATTCGGCAATCGGCAAAGTGAGGCCCGCGATACCGGCATTGTTGATGAGCACGTCGAGCCCGCCCAGCGCAGACACCGCCTCCGGGACCATCCGTTCGATCTCGGCCCTGCTGGCCATGTCGCAACGCCTGGCGGTAAGCCCGGGAATCTCTCTGGCAATTGCCGCCAACGACTTCTCATCGATGTCGCAAACGAACACCTTCGCGCCGTTCGCCGCAAAGGCGTGGGCAAACTCGCGGCCGATGCCGGCGGCGCCGGCCGTTATCAAGACACGCTGTGGCATAAATCCCCGCTGCAATCTGACCACACCGCTCTGCGGTCGACAACGGGTCCGGCAGGTTCTGTTTTACCGTTCACCCATTCGAGATCCGAATCAGCTAGTCTCCCAACGGTGATTCGCTTTTCGTTGATTTTGCGCGCCGTGGCGGCTCGGTCGCGGGGCCGGTTGGTATTGAAATCGCGTGCTGATGCGACGTTGAGGTGCAGTGCCGTGAGTTGGCCACACCATCGAGGGAGCTCCACGATATGGCGAAAAGACGAAAGGCGGCCAGAAGGCGGGTAGCCCGCAAAGCGGCGCGCAAACGGCGGCGCAGCAGCCCGGATAGCACCATCAATACGTTGGTCATCCTGGTGGTGATCGTGATCGTGCTGGGGGGACTGTTCCTCTATGCGAAGAACAACAAGCAGGCAGCGTTGTGGCCCAACCTCATGCAGACCGTTGCGGCGCTCATAGCACCGGCACCGACAGCATCGACACCACCTCCGGACATCCAGCCGGCGCCCGCACTGTTACCGTCGGTGGCTGAACCCGCGGCGCCTATTGCACCTCCGCCTGAGACCACAGGGAGCGTGCAGTTCTCTCAACCTGCGGCGATCATCCAGCCGCCGCCTGTGGCAATCGCGAAGCCACGCCAGCCAAAGACGACCCAGGCAGCGCCGGCGACGCAGACACATCAGCCGGCGGCAATAGCCGTGGTGCCGACGCAAGACCACTAGTCTTACGCGTTCCACTTCGTGTGTCTAAGAATGGCGGCTGACCGCCCGCGTAGGCTATGCGCTGGTCTCGGTCAGCTGCGCGAGACGTTTCCGCAACGCAGCTTTTTCAGCCTCGCACTCACGCAGGCGTTTCGCCCATTCCAACGGGATCGGGACGGCCTGCTCGTATTCGCTCACAAAAGCAACGCCGGCCTCATTGGCCCCGCGCCATACCATACGTGCGCTAAACGAACGGTCCTTGCGCGCGATTGTCAGGTCGAACTGATCGGGAATAACTACCGCGTTGGTGAACGCAACTTTGGCTCCGCCATGCGAGACATTCCGAACATGGCAATCCATGGTGGACTTGCGCTTGTTGAACGCAATGGTGCCGCCCAGATAGGTGCGCGAACGCGCGGTCTTTCGTCTCTCAATCATTGAAGCTCCTACCGATCGCGCGGAGAAGAATACCAACAGATCTGACGCCAACAACCGGTTGCAGTGTACGAATTCGCGTTAGCGTTAAGCGCAATGGTTACCGCTCAATGCGCCGGACCCGCAGTTACGGTCAGCGCTGGCCCTACTCTTCTCTCTCCGTGGTAAAATAAAGCGGGTAGCCCTTGGAGCGACCCATCTCGGTCGCTTCCTTCGCTTTGGTCTCAGCGACATCGCGCGTGTAGACCGCGATCACGCAGGCGCCTTTCTGGTGCGCCGTCAGCATGACCTTATAGGCGTGGCTTTCGTTCATTCGAAAGACGGCCTTCAAAACCAGCACGACAAATTCGCGCGGCGTGTAGTCGTCATTAAGCAGAATCACCTTCCACAGCGGCGGCCGCTGTATTTTAGGCTTCGCCTTCGTACGCGGTTTCTCGAGGGTCTTCTGGCTCATGGAAGCCCGGTGCGCTGACGCGTCGCGCTATTTCAGCGCTCCCATGCCGTTGTGTCCACCGGCAAGCGACGTAGCCGTGCGATCTGCGTCAGGGGCGCGGCGTTGTCCGTGACAGGAAGATGGATCGCGTTATTTGTCGGTTTTATCCGGCGCGACTGTCGTCTTTGAGGAGCCCTCGGGGGCGGATTGCATGCCGGGCGGGCTTTGTCCCTGCGGACTTTCCGGCGGCGAACCACCAGTGCCGGTGCTGATTGGTCCGGTCCAGCCTTGCGGTTGTTTTTGCCCTTTTGTTTCGGGCGATTGCGTGCGGCCGCTGCTGTAGCCGGATTTGTCACCCGGCGCATCGTCGGCCCAGGCGAGCGTAACGGCGAAGCCGACGACGCAGGCAAGCCCGAAGGCGAGGAACGCAATACGCAGGCGGGGGACTTCCGTGACCATGCAGCCCAACGCCGACTGCGCCATGGGGTTCCCATTCGTGACCCCGGTATTCCAGAGGCTCGTCGGGTTTCACGGAATTTTGCGCAGGCCTCGGTGGGCCCGCAGTCTATACTGGCCAAATGATTGATCGCCGATTGTTTCTTGGCGCTGGGGCGCTCGCCCTCCTTGATTTACCGTTCGCAAAGGCGGGCGATATGAGCCGCGTGACCGCCTACGCCTTCACCTTCAAAGGACTGGATGGCGGGGAAATCCTGTTGACCTCTTACGCCGGCCACCCCCTCCTGGTGGTCAATACCGCCTCGCTCTGCGGCTACACCCCGCAATATGCCGGCCTCCAGGCGTTATGGACGCGCTATCGCGACAAGGGATTGGTTGTTCTGGGCGTGCCATCCAATGACTTCGGCGGCCAAGAACCCGGAGGGGCACACGACATCAATGCCACCGCGCAAGGTCAATATCATGTCACCTTCCCGATCACCGAAAAGGTGACCGTCAAAGGCAAGGAGGCTCATCCGTTTTACAGATGGGCCGCAGCCGAGCGTCCCCTGGAAGGGCCGCGCTGGAATTTCCACAAATACCTGATCGGACGTGACGGGTATCTCAAGGCGGCCTTCACGTCGGCAATCGAACCGACCGACCCTCTCATTATCGCTGCGATCGAGAACGAACTGGCGGCGGCGTAACCATCAAATTCGAGTCAGCTGGCAGTCGGCACACCAGTGTCCATCACATTTCTGAAAAAGTCGGTTGACGAATCAGGGCGTCCATGACGAATTGACGACACAACTTGGTCACGTGGGCCGGCAGTCTTATAAGGCCGACCCGTACGAGGTTCCTCCCGCGTGGCGTTTTAAC
Source organism: uncultured Alphaproteobacteria bacterium (assembly GCA_963831275.1). Taxonomy (GTDB): domain Bacteria; phylum Pseudomonadota; class Alphaproteobacteria; order Rhizobiales; family Xanthobacteraceae; genus Pseudolabrys. The sequence continues at coordinate 471,798 of CAWHPN010000011.1, forward strand.
TGGGCGGCCGTAAGGCCGCCCCTTTTCATTTTCGCGGGACCAAGATCAGGCCGAAGCAGCTTTCAGACGTTCTCCGGCAGCTGTCGCCGTTGCATCCGTGGCTGCAGGCTGCAACGGATCGATCGCCTCCACGAGTTGAAGGAACGAACTTCCCGGCAACGGTGGAGCGAATACATAGCCTTGCGCGGAACGAACCCCGAGCGCACGCAAGTGCATGACCTGTTCGAAATTCTCCACGCCTTCAGCCACCACGTCCATCCGCATGTTACGGGCAAGATCGACCAGCGTTTCGACAATGGTCGTTGAGTTGCGGTCCGTACCGATGGCGTCCACGAACATCTTGTCGATCTTGATGATGTCAACGCCAAGCTTGAGCATATAGGAAAGCCCGCTGTGACCCGTGCCGACATCATCGATGGCAATGCGCACGCCGAGGCCCTGCAGGGCCGCAATGATCTGCCGGGTTTCTGTAAAGTTCTCGATGGGGTCGCGCTCCGTCACCTCCAACACCACCTGGGAAAACTTGATCGGCGAACGAGCGAAGATATTCTGAACGTCTTTCACGATCGTTGGCTCGCTGAATAACTTGCCGGCAAAGTTAAATGCGATCTTCAAATCCGGACGACGGCCAATGGCCGGGCCTGCTTCGGTACAGACCTTTTGCATCAGATTGCGGGTCAGATTGTGTATGAGATCGCTCGAACTCCATGAGCGGGATAAACGCGCCAGGCAGCACGAGCGAACCGTCGGGCTTGCGCCAGCGCGCCAGAACTTCCGCACCGCGCAGCTGGCCGGTCCGGATATCGACGATCGGCTGATAGTACGGAACGAATTCGCCCGCTTCGAGCGCATGCGCAATTTCTGCCACTGGATTACGTGGAGTTCGCCAAGGGATAAGGACGGTGAACCCGGTGACCGTCATCATGATGACGCCGGCCGCGAAGAACCCGAACCATTTGAGATCGGCATGTTCCGCAGCAATACGTGCACGCGGGGTCAATATTTCGACGTCGAACCCGAACTTATCGGATTTGGTATCGGCCACAAAATTTGGGCTGGCTGCATCGACCGGCAGATGTCTGCCGACTTCCCCGATGACTGTGCCCTGGCCGGTCATGATGCGCGCATACGCGCTGAATGGGCCGCCCTGCGTGGACACTTGTGGGAGGAATAGCGAGGTCGGCACCAGTGCCGCGACACCGTTCGGACCGGCACCCACCTGCCTGCGCAGCCGGACCATGCGCCCACCGGTCGCCAACTTGATGATGTCGAACCAGTAGCCGCCGGCGCCAACCAACAACTCCGAGGACAACATCACGCGCTCGCCAAGTGGCAAACCAAGATGGGTGCACAACGTTTCGCCATCGGGGCCGACGACCGAAATTTCCTTGACTGGAATTGTATTGAAGGCGGCGTATCGCATCGCCTCAATCTGCGGAGGTTCGCACGAGCCGACGCCGCCCATTGCCAGAGTTTCGAGGGTATCAATCGTGTCTTTGACACGCGTTTCGGCAAGCGCGATTGCACGCTTTGCTGAGGTTCCAACCTCCGCTTCGCCCTGCCGGTCGATCAAACTTTCAAGCCAGAAATTGAATGCGATCAAAGGAGTGCCGGCGAGAAACGCGCCGGCGATGATCGCAAAAATATTCCGGCGCGAAACGGCGCGCACAAAAAAACCCATCCCTACTCTGCCAGAGACCCCATTCTGGTGTGCCGGTAGTGAGCCATGGCGCCGTAAAGACACCCTTAAGCATAGTGGTGGACGGCCTCAACTAGGGCGGGAACAAGTTCCCGCACGCCCTTTATGGTTAACGGTAGGTTAATATCGCGGCGGTCAAGCAGGCGCGCCGCATCCCGAAAGCCAATATGTTGCCGGTTTACGGCGGGTGCACCGAAACAGGAGTTGTGATCATGAGTTTTTTCCCCGGCAAGGATCCGGACGCCGGTGACGCCTATCAGTGCGATGCCATCGCCCAGGTGATCGTGCCCCGCACTGTCGACCTTGGCGACTTCGCCGTGCGGCGTGCACTGCCGTCGGCGCGAACGCGCATGGTCGGCCCATTCGTCTTCTTCGATCATTTCGGGCCGGCCGAATTCCGCGCCGGCAATGGGCTCGACGTGCGCCCGCATCCGCACATTGGGCTGGCTACCGTCACCTATCTTTTTGACGGCGAGATCATGCACCGGGACAGCCTCGGTACTGCAGTGGCCATCAAACCCGGTGAAGTGAACTGGATGACCGCCGGGCGCGGGATTGTCCACTCCGAACGCACGCGGCCCGAGCGTCGCGTCGATCATGAGCCGATACACGGCCTGCAGATGTGGGTCGCCTTGCCCGCCGCGAAAGAAGAGATCGATGCAGGCTTTGCACATCATGAGACGGCAGAATTCCCGATCATCAAGGAGAATGGCAAGACCGTCCGCGTGGTGGTCGGCGCGCTCTACGGCGCGTCCTCGCCGGTTCCGACAGTGCATGAAACCGTATTCGGTGACGTTCATCTGAAGGCCGGCACCTCGGTGCCGCTCGATGCAGGGCACGAGGAACGCGCTATCTACGTGATAGATGGCAAGGTTGATATTTCCGGCGATACGTTTGAAGCCGGACGCCTGCTCGTGTTCAAGCCCGGCGACACGGTGACGATCAAAGCTTCAAGCGACGCCCATTTTGTCATTGTTGGTGGCGCACCGATGGATGGGCCGCGTCACATCTGGTGGAATTTCGTGTCGTCGCGGAAGGAGCGCATCGAACAAGCCAAGGCAGAATGGAAGGCCGGCCATTTCGGAAAAGTGCCGGGCGACGAGATTGAATTCATCCCGCTCCCGGAGAAATAGCCCCCGTCCCCACGAAAGCGAGACCCATTGGAAAAACAACCGAGCGCGCAGTTTTGCGCGGGAATGACCGAAGCCTACCCCGCGACTGTCCCCCACTTCGCTACAAGCTGTTCGGCACCGCGTTGCGACACCGCAAAGATCGTATAGGTGGGGTTCGAAGCACCCTCGGTCGGGAACAGGCCCGGACCAGCCACCCACAAATTGGCGATCTCGTGCGCCTGCCCGTAGCTGTCGGTAACGGAGTCTCCCGTGGCGGTTCCCATAATGGTGCCGCCGAACAGATGGATGGTCGGCTGATTGCCACGCGCTGACCAGTATTCCTTGGCACCGGTTGCCTTGGCAACCGCAATGCCTTCCTCGAAGTTGGCATTCCACAGCGCCACGGCGTCCTGATCGAAACTGTGCACGATTTTAGCCATCGGCATGCCGAATTCGTCCTTGCCGTCTGCAAGCTCAATGCGATTATCGATATTTGGCATTTCCTCGCCGAAGGCCGTGAGCCGCGTGATGCCACGCATGGCACGCCGCATGAAATCCGCGAGCGGTTGACCGAACAAATCGAGGCGCGCATTGGCAAAACCGCCGAGATCGGAGGTTTTGAGCGCGGTGCCGCAGACAATATAGGTGCTTCCGAAAGCGCCTTTCTTGCTGGTTTTGTCGTAGCGGTCGTACGACATGTATTGCGCGCCGACGGTACCCATGTGGGGCTCGACGTCTTCGTCAAACAGCGCCCAGGTGCCCGAGGCATAATGCGCCATCATGTATTTGCCGAGCAGGCCGCTCGCGTTAGCAAGACCTTTGGGGTGCTTGTCGGTCGATGAATTGAGCATCAGGCGCGGGTTCTGCGCCGCCCAAGCTGCGAGGATAACGACGCTCGCCGGCTGCACCTGCTTTTCTTTCTTGGCGTCGTAATATTCAACTCCCGTCGCCTTGTCGCCAGCTTCGTTTGTGAGCACGCGCGTGACCGTCGATAGCGCGCGCACCTCGGCGCCGGCCTTTCGTGCATCGGCGAGATAAGTCACGACCGGATTGGCGAGTGCGCCGATCGGGCAACCGACATGGCACCAGCCATCATAAATGCAGGCCGGACGGCCCTTGAATTCAGTCGAGTTCATGCCGACCGCCGCAGGCACCGTGCGTATGCCGACCAACTCGAGGCCTTTCACCCAGACCTGACCGTTGCGAAACGTTTTCATCGGCGGCATTGGGTAAAACTCACCCTTGGGTCGCCAGATTTCCTCCGCCTTGGCATCGCCAGAAACGCCAATCTCCTGCGCGACCTTGTCGTAGTAGGGCGCCAGATCCGAATAGTTGATCGGCCAATCAAGGCCGCGGTTATGTTCACTTTTGACTTTAAAATCATTTGGCAAATAGCGCGGGAAATTCGCGAAATAGTGTAACGCCGCACCGCCCACGCCCCAGCCTGCTTGATAGGCATAGCCATAAGGGTTCTTCCCTTCGAACAGGAACGGCACACCGGCGGGCTTCACGCGCCGCCCCAGAAATCCGAGCTGATCAGATCGGACAATCGCCAATCAGGTCCCAACTCCAGCAGGACGACTTTCTTGCCGGCTTTGGAAAGCACGGACGCAAAGACCGAACCGGAGGCACCGGCGCCGACGATGACCACATCGACTTTCTCAAGGGTTGCCATGTCACCACCTCTTCGTCGGCACGATGTGGGGCATGTAAGGTATGCCAAGCACGGCGTAGCCATCCATCGTGCCGTAAACCACATCGACGGCGTCACTGCGCAGGACCAGATAGACGAAAGGTCCCGGTGGGCCTTGCCATCCCGCAACCTTGTTCTGGCGCATCTGGTCCACGAAATCGCGACGTTCGGTCATGCTGAGCTTGGCGAAGCCGCGGTTGTCGTTGTTGGCAAGGCTGGCACGATCGATAGTACCGAGCGCCGCACGATAGAAATTGGCGTAAGGCGGCCGGATATTGAGAATGCGCGCCTCCAGCAGCGCTTCTTCGGGCGGGATCGAAAGCTGCTGGTCGACGAAATTGGCAATGCCGGCGGCTTTCGCCCCCGGCACCAGGGTTTCGCCAAGGGCTTCGAGAATGTCACCCTGCTCCGGCGTGAGCGTGCGTAACGGGATATTCTCGGCATGCGCCTGCCGCGGCGACAGCAGGACCAGCTTACCGCCGACACTGAATGCAAGCGCACTTAGGGCCGCGCCCTTGATGAGGACGCGCCGCTCGATCTCGGCCATTATTTCCTCCCCGAGGTAGATCGTAATTTTTGATTTGTCGTTCTTGCGGCTTTGCGTGCGCGGCTTGGCCGTCTCTCGAACGTGATCTAAATCCAACAGCAAATCGAGTGGTGAATCAAGCACGGTTCGCGGGGGAAACAGTCGAGCTTGCAGTCACCCACTGGATCCCGCTTACGCTGGAATGAGCGGACGATTTGCTGCCAATCTACCTCTTCGGCAAATCGAGCCGGATGTGCAGTTCCTTGAGCTGCCTGGGCGTGACCTCGGATGGTGCGCCCATCAAAAGATCTTCGGCGCGTTGATTCATCGGAAACAAGACGACCTCACGCAGGTTTTCTTCGCCGGCCAGCAGCATCACGATACGATCTATGCCAGGCGCGATGCCGCCGTGCGGCGGCGCGCCGAGCGAGAGCGCGTGCAGCATGCCGCCGAACTTCTGTTCCAGGACGTCTTCGGAATAGCCGGCAATGGCAAAGGCTTTTTTCATCACCTCAGGTCGGTGGTTTCGGATCGCACCAGACGACAATTCCACGCCATTGCAGACGATGTCGTACTGGATCGCCTTGATTGACAAAAGCTTGTCGTTGTCCTTCGGGTCAAGCGTTAGGAACTCTTCGACCGGCAAATTCGGCATTGAGAATGGATTGTGGGAGAAATCAATTTTCTTTTCTTCCTCGTTCCACTCGTACATCGGGAAGTCAACGATCCAGCAGAATTCGAAGCGGTCCTTGACGATAAGGTTGAGTTCTTCACCGATTTTGGCTCGCGCCGGTCCGGCGAACTTTACAAAATCCTTTGGTTTGCCGGCGACAAAGAAACACGCGTCGCCAACACCGAGCTTTAGTTGGTCGGCGATCTTTTTGGTACGCTCCGGCCCGATGTTCTTGGCGAGCGGGCCCGCGCCACTCTCTTCGCCCTCGCGCCAGAAGATGTAACCGAGCCCGGGTTGTCCCTCGCCTTGCGCCCACGAATTCATGCGATCACAAAACGCGCGATTGCCGCCTTTCGGTGCCGGAATGGCCCACACCTGGGCCGAAGGATCTTTTGCCAGGATATTGGCAAAAATCTTGAAGCCGGAATCCCGAAATGCCTCACTTACGTCTTGCATGACGATTGGATTGCGCAGGTCGGGCTTGTCGCTACCGTATTTGCGCAGGGCCTCGGCATAGGGGATGAGCGCAAACTTGGGTGTCACCGGCTTGCCGTTGGAGAATTCCTCGAACACGCCGCGGATGACAGGCTCGACCGCATCAAAGACATCCTGTTGAGTAACGAAGCTCATCTCCAGATCGAGCTGGTAGAACTCACCGGGCGAACGGTCGGCGCGCGCGTCCTCATCACGGAAACACGGCGCGATCTGGAAATAGCGATCGAATCCCGCGATCATGATCAATTGCTTGAATTGCTGGGGGGCCTGCGGCAGCGCGTAAAATTTTCCCGGATGCAGCCGCGATGGCACCAAGTAGTCACGGGCGCCCTCTGGCGATGACGCCGTGAGAATCGGCGTCTGAAATTCGAAAAACCCGCCCTCCTTCATCCGCCGCCGGATCGAATCGATCACTTTGCCGCGCAACATAATGTTGGCGTGCAGATGGTCGCGACGAAGATCAAGGAAGCGATACTTGAGCCGTATCTCTTCCGGATAATCCTGCTCGCCAAAGACTGGCATCGGCAATTCGGCGGCGGGACCCAGTAGCTCGATTTCGTCGATGTAGACTTCCACCTGCCCCGTCGGCATTTCCGGATTTTCGGTCCCGCCGGGACGTTTGCGGACCTTGCCGTCGATCCGCACGACCCATTCCGAGCGCAGCGTTTCGGCGAGCTTGAACGCCTTGCTGTCGGGATCGGCCACTATCTGCGTAAGCCCGTAATGGTCCCGCAAATCGATGAACAAAACCCCGCCGTGATCGCGAATGCGATGGCACCAGCCCGACAGGCGAACGGTCTTGCCAATATCGCTCTCGCGAAGCGCGCCGCAGGTATGTGAGCGATAGCGATGCATGAGTATTTCCGGGCAATTCAAAATCTTGGCGTGAAGCGGGCGAAAAGCGCATGAGGGGTCGGCTTTGTCAAGGCGATCCGAACCGGGACAAACGAGGCTGCTCGACACACTTGCTTGCTCTCTGCACACTGGGCTTGAAGTGATGGACGCCCTGCATGCCTCAATCTCGGACCAAAAAGAAGACCAGGATCGTCGGTGTTGAAATGTCGACCGCGGAGGCCGCGGTTGCCACCCTCGTCGCTCATGGACTCGACACAGTCTATGCGCTGCCTGGAATCCACAACGATCATCTCTTCGATGCCTTTCACCGCGCCGGCGACCACCTGCGCGTTGTCCATACCCGTCATGAGCAGGGATCTGCCTACATGGCCTTGGGCGCGGCATTGGCAACAGGCAAGCCTCAGGCCTACGCGGTCGTACCAGGACCGGGGTTGCTTAACTCGAGCGCAGCGCTGCTGACTGCCTACGGCATGAATGCGCCCGTGCTCGCTTTGATCGGACAAATTCGCGCAGCCGCCATCGGCAAGGGGCAAGGCCATCTGCACGAGATTCGCGACCAGGCGGGTATCATCGCGCGCCTGGTCGATCATTCCTCGCACATTAGCGAGCCTGGCGAAGCCTCCATAAAAGTCGCGAAAGCCATTCGGTCCATGAGCGGCGGCCGTCCTGGTCCGGCCGCGCTTGAATGCGCAATCGATGTCTGGGGCAAGCGAGGAGCCGTCCCTGCGATCGTATCGCCATCACCGCCACGCGCGCCAAAGATCGACGATGCCAAAGTGCACGCGGCGGCGAAACTTTTGGGCAAGGCCAGGCGCATACTTATTGTCGCGGGAGGTGGTGCGCAGGATGCTTCGACTGAAATTACGTTGCTCTCTGAAATTCTGCAGGCCCCGGTGCTTGGTTATCGGCGCGGACGCGGCCTGCTTGATTCGCGCAATCCGCTCAGCGTCACCCTTCCTATTGGCCATGAGTTATGGAGTGAGGCCGATGCCGTGCTGGCAGTGGGCACGCGGCTGCTCAATCCGATAATGCAATGGGGTGTCGACAAGGATTTGCGGATCGTGCGCGTGGACGCCGATGCCGACGAACCAGCCCGTCTCCACAAGCCTAGCGTCGCGCTTATTGGAGATGCCATACCCATCCTGCGGCGCCTCATTGATGAACTCATCCAACGCAACACGCGCCGGCCATCGCGCCACGGCGAACTCCTCGAACGTCAAGCAAAGCTACGACAGCGACTCACCAAACTGGCCCTGCAATTCGCCTTTCTTGAGGCCATTCGAGCGGAACTGCCGGAAGACGGCATCTTCGTGGATGAGGTCACACAAATCGGGTTCGCGGCGCGGATTGCTTTTCCGGTTTACAAGCCGCGCACATTCCTGTCGCCGGGCTATCAGGACAATCTCGGCTGGGGATACGCCACGGCGTTGGGTAGCCAGCACGCCCGGCCGGATGTCCCGGTGCTATCCATCAATGGCGACGGCGGGTTTCTTTACACCGGCAATGAACTTGCGACCGCCGTGCGTCACCGCATTCCACTGGTGGCCGTAATTTTTGTCGATGGCGCTTTCGGGAATGTCCGTCGCATCCAACAAGAAGAATACGGCAATCGGCTGATCGCCTGCGATCTTGCCAACCCCGACTTTGTCAAATACGCCGAAAGCTTCGGGGCCGCTGGCCGGCGGGCACGTAGCCCAGATGAACTGCGGATCGCGCTGCGGGAATCGTTTGCGCGCCGCGAACCCACCCTGATCGAGGTTCCCGTCGCCGCCATGCCCAGCCCGTGGGAGTTCATTCAAATGCCGCGCGTGCGTGGCCTTAAGGGCAGAGCGTGATCTTTCCGAAAATCGTGCCGATTTTTTTGGGATCATGCGGATATGGGTTGCCATGACGGTGCCCGATCAGGTTAGGTTCGCGGCCAGAATGGATTTAATTACCACCACCGACGATCTCACAGCGGTATGCGCGCGCATGGCGAAGCATCCATTCGTGACGGTCGATACGGAATTCCTGCGCGAGACCACCTATTACCCTCTGCTCTGCGTGGCGCAGATGGCCTCCCCTGACGAGGCCGCAGTCATCGACGCTTTGGCCCCCGGAATTGACCTCGCTCCCTTCTTTGCGCTGATGGCGAACGAAAATGTGGTCAAGGTCTTTCATGCCGCCCGACAGGACATCGAGATTGTCTGGAACATGGCCAAGACCATTCCGCATCCGATTGTCGATAGTCAGGTCGCCGCCATGGTCCTCGGTTATGGCAATTCAATATCGTACGATCAGTTGGTCCAGCGCATTACCGGCGACACGCTCGACAAATCGAACCGCTTCACGGATTGGACGCGGCGTCCGCTCAGCGATGCGCAAATTGCCTATGCAGTCTCCGATGTGACGCATTTGCGAGATGTCTATTTGAAACTTGCGGAAGATTTGCAAAAGCGAGGCCGCAGCAATTGGGTCGAGGCCGAAATGGACATTTTGACCTCTCCCGAAACCTACCGCGCCGACCCGGAGCGCGCATGGGAGCGGCTCAAAAGTCGTGTCCGCAAACCCAAAGAGCTCGCGGTGCTTATCGAGGTCGCTGCCTGGCGCGAGCGCGAGGCGCAGAGTCGCGACGTACCGCGCGGACGTGTGATCAAAGATGAACTGATCGGTGACATCGCCGTGCAGGCGCCGACCACGATCGAGCGTTTGGGCCACTTACGGTCGCTGCCGAAGGGCTTTGAACGCTCCCGTTGGGGAGAACAGATCGTCGATGCGGTTAAGCGCGGTCTCGACCGCGATCAAAAAACCTTGCCGCGGCTTGAGCGCTTCCGCCCGGCGCCAAACGGCGCAGCTACTGTCGAATTGCTCAAAGTGCTTCTGCGCATGACTGCGGAGCGCCATAGCGTCGCCGCCAAGGTTATAGCCACGGTGGACGATCTTGACCGTATCGCGGCTGACGACGAGGCCGACATCCCGGCCCTGAAAGGATGGCGGCGCGAGTTGTTCGGCGAGAACGCGCTGGCGTTAAAACATGGCCGGCTTGCTCTGGCGGTCGACAAGGGCAAAGTGGTCACGGTCGAGAAGAGTTAGGCCGGTTGCACCAAGTGTCGGATACGCTACATCTCGATCAACGGCTCGCGGCCGATAAGACGCGCCAGTTGCCGCAACCGGCCCGCCAGCCGATCGCTTGCCAACTCGCCATACGAACCGGGTAATTTAAGTATCAGCTTGCCGCGCTTGACGTGCATCGGCGTTTTCGGAAGCACGCCGCTCTGCCCAGCGGTAAGTATGTAAGCCACACGCATGGCAGCGCCAAGGACGCGCGCACGATCCAGCATGCGTGTCGTGGCCAATTCGCGCAGTCGCGGCGATAGTTCTTCTTCGCTCAGGCCTGCATGCCGGAAGTAAACCGAGAGCGCCAGATAGGCACGGCCTGGGTGATCGATGGCAACGAAGGCACCGTGCGCGATGATGTTCATCGACTGCTCGCCGCGATAATCGGGGTGCGCACGCCAACCGATATCCGCCAGCAGACACGCGGCATGACGCAAACGACGCTCATCTGAGGTTTCTTCGAGTCCCGATGACGCAATGAGACGATCGGTCCAGGCGATCAACTCTTCGCCGTGGCCCGGCGAACGCGAACGTAGAACGTTGAGATCAGCGGCAGCCGAGATGAGCGGATCGCGGGCGCGTTCGCTTTGTTTGAGCTGCGAATAAAGCAGGCCCTCGCGTACACCGAGCACGGAAATCACGACCTGTTTTGGCTTGATAGTTCGGACCAGATTTTCCATCACGAGCGCTGCGTAGGCGAGAAGCGGTCGCCGCGCCGCGTTCACAACTTCAATTTTCGACAGCGTTTCCGTGTCGACGTGATGCACAAGCCTTGAGAACTCCTGCGCCTCGCGGGCGGAGATGCGATAGTTGTGCATGACGTGAAACGGATAACCTGTCTGCCACATGTGCAGCCGTGCAAGGGCGCGCCAGGTGCCACCGACTGCGTAGAAGGTGCGGCCCTCGCCGTCGTGCAGCATATCCAGGTCTTCGAAGGCATCCTCGACGACTTTTTCCGCTTTTTTGAGCGACTTTCCGGTGATGTCCTGAAGCGCCAGACCACCCAGCGGCAGTGTGACGCCAGCGCGGACGCGCGTCCCGTGCACGTCGACAAGCTCAAGCGAGCCGCCGCCGAGATCGCCGACAATGCCATCGGGTCTGTGAATGCCGGAAACAACACCCAGCGCAGTGAGATGCGCCTCGCGTCTTCCGGAAAGGATTGTGATGGTGGTGCGGCAGATGCGCTCTGCCTCGGCGATAAACACGCGACCGTTGCGCGCGTCGCGGCAGGCCGCCGTTGCGATCGCCCAAATGCGGCGCACATGCAAGATATCGCACAATGCGCGGAACCGACGCAGGGCATCGAGCGCGATATCGATAGCGTCCGCCGGCAACAAACCGGTCGATTGCACTTGCCGTCCGAGTCCAGCCAGCACCTTCTCGTTGAAAATCGGGGTCGGTGAGCGGGTCAGCCCCTCGTAAATAACGAGGCGGATTGAATTCGAACCGATATCGATAACGGCAATCGATGGGCCGTTATCAAGACGGCCCTTCGGGGCCACGATAATTTTCGGTGAACGCTTACGCCCCTTCGATGAGCCGGCGTATAAGGCTGCGCGGCGGCGATTCTTTGAGCGATTTCCCACGGCCAGACAAGCTCGGATTCGTCATGAAATATTTATGGGCGTTGAAGAGTTCTTCGCCCGGCGCGGCCTTTATGCGCGTCGAACTGCCATCCGGCAAGAGCTTCCAGCTTTGTTCGTTATCCTTGAAATTGGCAACCATGATTTGACCCAGAACCTGCTCATGCACTGTGGCATTGAGAATGGGACACAGCACCTCGACCCGACGATCGAGATTGCGCGGCATCATATCGGCCGACGAAATATAAATGGCGGCCTTGGGATGCGGCAGCGCATGACCGGCGCCGAAGCAGTAGATGCGGCCGTGTTCGAGGAAACGCCCGACGATGGATTTTACGCGGATATTTTCGGACAACCCTGGCACTCCTGGCCGCAGGCAGCAGATGCCGCGCACAATCAGATCAATCGAAACGCCTGCGGCAGATGCATCATACAGCGCGTCGATGATCCCCGGATCGACCAATGAATTCATTTTCATCCAGATCGCCGCAGGCCGACCCGTTTTCGCGTTTGCGACTTCCTGTGCGATGTGATCGAGGATGCGTTTGCGAAGGTTGATCGGCGAAATCGCCATGCGATCAAGTTCAGCCGGCTCGGCATACCCGGTGATGTAATTGAATATGCGGGCGACGTCGCTGCCCAGGACTTTGTCAGCGGTAAAGAATGACAGGTCGGTATAGCTACGTGCTGTCACGGGATGATAGTTGCCGGTGCCGACGTGCACATAGGTCGCAAGCTCGCCGGCTTCGCGCCGCACCACCAACGATAACTTGGCGTGTGTCTTTAATTCGATGAAACCGTAAACGACTTGCGCGCCCGCACGTTCAAGGTCGCGCGCCCATCGAATATTCGCCTCCTCGTCAAAACGCGCTTTTAACTCAACCAGCGCCGTCACCGACTTGCCGGCTTCGGCTGCCTCAACGAGTTGCTTTACGATCGGAGATTCTGCCGAAGTCCGATAGAGCGTTTGTTTGATTGCGACCACATTGGGATCGCGAGCGGCCTGTTGCAGGAACTGCACCACAACGTCGAAAGATTCGTAAGGGTGATGGACGATCAGGTCCTTTTGCTGGATTGCAGCGAAGCAGTCGCCACCGTGATCGCGGATGCGTTCCGGATAACGCGGATTGTAGGGCACGAATTCGAGATCGGGGCGCTCCAGCTTCGTAAGCTGGTTGAGGTCGTTAAGAGCAAGCACACCGTCCACGCGGAAGACTTCATCGTCGGCGACGGCGAGTGCGCGTTGTACGAAGCCGCACAACTCTCCAGGCATCGAGGCACTGAGTTCGAGGCGTATCACCGAACCGCGCCGCCGCTGTTTCAGTGCAGTCTCAAACAGCCGCACCAGATCCTCGGCCTCTTCCTCGATTTCCACTTCGGAGTCGCGGATGGCGCGAAAGGCACCCTGTCCTTTGACGCTATATCCGGGGAATAACCGGCCGATAAACAGAGCGGTCGTTTCCTCAAGCGTGATCAAACGGATTGCGTGGTCGCTACTGCCTGGCAATTTGATGAACCGCTCGATTTTTTGCGGCATGCGGATAAGAGCGTTCATCGCCCTGCCGTCTTTGACCCGGGCAAGCTGCAATGCAATCGAAAATGCGAGATTAGGAATGAAAGGAAACGGATGCGCAGGATCGATCGCCAGAGGCGTCAAAAGAGGAAATACGTGCGTGAGAAAATGACCCTCGAGCCAGTGACGTTCCGACTTTTTCAGATCGGCTCCGTTCACCAGGACTACGTTTGCGGCGGCGAGTGCGGGGCGCAATTCCAGCCAACGCTGCTGCTGATCGCTCGCGAGTTGAGAAACTGCTTCACCGATGCGCGTGAGTTGCTCGGCCGGCGTCAGACCATCCGGACTCTGCGTGAGAATGCCTTGCCGCAGCTGGCCTTTGAGGCCCGCGACACGCACCATAAAAAACTCATCAAGATTGTTGGCGGAAATCGACAGAAAACGAACACGTTCAAGCAACGGATGATGCTCGTTGCCCGCCTCTTCCAATACGCGCCGATTAAAGTGCAGCCAGGACAGCTCGCGATTGATGAATCGTTCAGGACTGACCCTTACGGAAACGGTTTCCAGAGGCGCCACGACAGCCAAATGGTCGCGCTCGCTGACCTTGTCGATTTCATCAATGGAAACAGCTGCTTGTGCGCGATCTGACATAAAACATAGGCCTGAATATCGAGAACTGTATCTCAAAAAAGTGGCCGCTGGATGACAGTCAGTGGCCGAGCTGCCTTCCCCCCAAGTCTGGCATATCTGCGTTAAGGAGTGCGAAACAGCTCGGCGGCAAGAGCCCGCGTCACCGGGCGGTGCTGACGCATGGCCTCGTGATCGAGCTTACTGACGGCAGCGTGGGCAGCCGCGAATGAACGTTCGATGCGATTGGCGAGATAGGCTACCAGAGGCTCGTCGAGCGCCAGCTGACGATCGGCGGCAAGCTTGACCAAGAGGGAACGCAATAGCGTGTCATCCGGCGGCTTGAGCATGACAGTCGGCACAGCGCGCAATCGAGAAGCAAGGTCGCGAATTGTGCTCGGAAATCCGGCGACCGCCAAACGTCCCGTCAGGAGGACATAAGCGTCTTCCTCGCGTGCGAGATTGATGAGATGAAACAGCGCCTGCTCATCCAGATCGTCAGCGTCAAGATCCTCAACGACGAGCGCGCCCGTTGCGAGCGCCGCCGGCACAGCCGGAACCGAAAGCAGGTTCGCTGACAGTACGCGCGCACCTGCTGTCTCCGCCCAGATCGCAGCCAGGTGGCTTTTGCCGGAGCCTGCTGGACCAATGAGCGCGACAAGCCGGTCCGGCCAATCGGGCCAAATTTCGATCAGATTGAGCGCTGCAATATTTGAGGGGCCGCTCAGAAAGTCTTCGCGCGCAAAACTGACAGAGTGGTCAAGCGCAAGCGCCAGCTGTCGCGGGGCGAACGAACCGCTCATGGATCAATCCGCACTCTCACCGGTGTAAAACGAACTTTGAAGGTAGTGACGCAGCGCAAAGCGGCACAGAACGCCTATTGTTGCCGCGAGCGGCACCGCGACCAAAAGCCCGACGAAGCCGAACAGATAACCGAAAGCGAGCAGCGCGAAGATCAACCAGACAGGATGAAGTCCGACACTCTCACCGACGAGTTTTGGGGACAGTACATTCCCTTCAACGAACTGGCCGATCAAAAATACCGCAAGAACCATCAGAATCGATCCGTAGTCGGGCCAGAACTGTGCAACTGCAACGCCCAACGACAACACAAGTCCCGTCATCGAGCCAACGTAAGGAACGAAAGTGATAAGACCGGATATCAATCCGATCAGCAGGCCGAAGTTAAGGCCGACCAGAGTGAGCGCAACCGCGTAAAACGAGCCCAGGATCAGACAAACCGCGCTCTGTCCACGCAGGAAGCCCGATATCGCTGCGTCGATCTCGCGCGCCAATCCTCGAACAGTGTCGCGATGCTGTATCGGGATCCATCCATCGACGGTCCGGATCATGCGGTGCCAATCGTAGATCAAGTAGAACGCAACAACCGGAGTGACGACGACAAGTGAGAATACGGATACGAGCGCGCGTCCTCCCGACCAGAGCGAATGCAGGAATGCCGTCAGCCAGCCCACCCCTTGTGTCACCAAATCGCCGATCGATTTGTCGGCATTGAAGCCAGCCCCCATCAACTTTTGAATCCAAGGCCGGCTGGGATCGCTCAATAGCGCCTGTAGCTTCGTAACATTGCCGGGAACGCTTTCAATAAAGGATGACAGCTGGCCGCCGAGAATAGGAGCCACCAGGAGAATGATGTAAATCAACACGAGTACCACGAGCGTTATGATCAACAGCGCGGCCAGCAAACGATTGATGCCCAAACGCTCGAGTCGGTCCGTGAGGGGTGTCAGCAAAAAAGCAATCGCGAGCCCGGCGATGAACGGCAAAAGAATTTCGCTGAGCAACCAAAGGGCCAGCACGAATAATATCAACGCCGCAAGCCAGAAAATCAGCTGGCGCTGAAACACACTGGTTTCCAATGCGGAGCTGCGTGGTACACGCGATATCGGTCGCCGGGTCACGATTTTGCCGCCGTAGAGTTTATGTGGCGGACCCATTCAGCGACATAGGCGGCGACCGACAACAACGTCAGCGCCGCGACCAGTCCCATCAGCACCGAAGTCACTATCGGCAACATATATCCGAAACCGACGGTACCAAGCACCACGCAGGCAAACACGATCTGCGCCACGGTATTGAGCTTGGATACAAGCAGCGGCTTGACCTTGATGGGTATGCCCACAAGCCACGACAACATTACTGCTCCCACTATCATGATATCGCGAGATACCACGAGGATGACGAGCCACCCGGGGATCAACCCTTTGATGCCCAACGTGAGGTAGATCGACACGATCAAAGTCTTGTCGGCCAGCGGATCGAGATAGGCGCCAAGCTCCGTCGTCATATGGAAGCGTTTGGCGAGGTAGCCGTCGACGGCATCGCTTACGCCGGCACCCAGAAACAGCACAAATGCGATCCAGATATATTGCTCGCCGGAGGCGATCGCCCAAACCACGATCGGCACCAGCAGAATGCGCCCCAACGTAATGAGGTTTGGAATGCTCAAGACAATCCCGACTCGTGGAAGTGGTCCGACCTGGGGTCGGAAACACGCCGCTCCCGTTGCTGGAGTATAACGGCGCCCGGACCATTGCGCGACTTGCGATTCCAACGTAGGACCCCCGCGCGGATGAGGATCCATCATGGCAGAAAAGCCGCGCGGGCTCACTTACGCGCAAGCCGGTGTTGATATTGATGCCGGCAACCGAATGGTGGAGCTGATCAAGCCGCTGGTTCGCGCGACGGCCCGCCCCGGTGCTGACGCCGAAATCGGCGGATTTCGGCGGGATATTCGACCTTAGGCGGGCGGGCTACCGCGATCCGGTTCTCGTTTCGGCAACCGACGGCGTCGGAACCAAGCTGAAGGTCGCGGTCGAAACCGGACGACACGACACTATCGGAATTGACTTGGTCGCGATGAGCGTCAATGACCTCGTCGTGCAAGGCGCTGAGCCCCTCTTCTTCCTCGACTATTACGCCTGCGGGAAGCTGGATCCGGCCATCGGCGCCGTTGTTGTCGCGGGCATCAGCGCCGGCTGCCGCGAGGCCGGTTGTGCACTGATCGGCGGCGAGACCGCCGAAATGCCGGGGGTCTATCAAGGCGAAGACTATGATCTCGCCGGCTTCGCGGTCGGAGCAGTTGAACGTGATGAGGTCCTGCCGAAGGCCGATATCGCCGAAGGCGATGTTATCATCGGGCTCGGCTCATCGGGTCTGCATTCCAATGGCTACTCGCTTGCGCGCAAGGTGGTCGAAAAGACCGGCCTCCCCTGGACGGAGTCCGCACCGTTCGCTCCAAAGCAAAGCCTCGGTGAGGCAATCCTCACGCCGACCCGCATTTATGTGAAAACTTGTCTCGCTACGATTCGCGAGACAAAGTCGGTGAAAGGTTTGGCGCATATTACCGGCGGCGGTTTTCCCGATAACATCCCACGCGTCCTGCCCAAAGGACTTGGTGCGCGCATTGATCTCGCGCAGGTACCGGTGAGGCCGGTTTTCCGTTGGCTCGCACGTAATGGCAATATCTCACAAAATGAAATGTTGCGGACATTCAACTGCGGCATCGGAATGATCATTATCGCAGCACCCGCAAAGGCCCCTGCCGTCGCAGCGGCGTTTACGCGCGCGGGCGAGACGGTGGTGACGTTGGGTAAAGTGAGCCATGCGTCTGGCGATGAGCGCGTTGTGTACGACGGCAAACTCGATCTTGGGTGAAGCATGACACGCAAGCGCGTCGCCGTGCTCATCTCGGGCCGCGGCTCCAACATGGCCGCGCTGATCGAGGCCGCAAAAGACAAGAGTTATCCGGCCGAGATCGCGGTCGTCGTTTCTAACCGCCCCGACTCCGGCGGTCTTTTGGTTGCGAAAGCCGCGAGCATCCCCACAGAGGTCGTCGATCACACCACAGCCGGCAAGAACCGCGCCCAGTTTGAAAGCGGCGTGCAGACGGCCCTTGAAAAGCACGACATCGATCTGGTGTGCCTGGCTGGTTTCATGCGGCTCCTCACCCCGGAATTCGTCAAAAGATGGCAGTGGCGAATACTCAACATCCACCCGGCCCTGTTGCCGGCTTTCAAAGGTTTGGATACCCACAGGCGCGCGCTTGAGGCGGGAGCGAAAATTCATGGCGCAACCGTGCATTTCGTCGTGCCGGAAATGGACGCCGGACCGATCATCGCGCAGGCGGCAGTCAGCGTTCGTTCCGACGACAGCGAGGAAACTCTTGCGGCGCGCGTACTCAGGGCCGAGCATCGAATTTATCCGCTCGCTCTCAAGCTCGTAGCGGAAGGCCGCGTGCGCGTCGCAGACGGCCGTTGCCTGATCGACGGCGTGCCCGCGCCTGATACGGAAAGCCTGATACCTGATCCTGCGTAATGCTCGCGCTGCACCGCACAGTCTCTTGAACACCTTCGGCCGTCCGGTGCTATAGTCTTCATCGGTGCATGGGTGACGCCGCCACAGCGAGCGGCGCGATAAACAAAGGGGAGACGACGCCATGGCTACTAGAGGCGAGACGAGACTGATATTTCCTGGCCTTTCGGACTTTTACGCGTCGTGGCGGGACATTGGTTACACGCTCGTCCGCGTAATTATGGGCTACATTCTGTTTATGCACGGCTGGGGCAAGGTGACCGGTCCGGGCCTTACCGGCATCAGCGGCTTCATGGCGAAAAACAATCTCGTTCCTGGCGGCGCTTTTGCCGGCGCGGCAATGTTTCTCGAGACGGTCGGAGCTGTGTGCATCATCGTCGGATTATTCACACGATTTTTTGCGGCCGCGCTTGCGATCGAAATGGCCATCGCCTTTCTCGTCGTTCACATGAGCAAGGGATTCTCGGTAGGCCAAGGCGGTTTTGAATACGTGCTCCTGCTCGGGATCGTCCTGTTTGCAATTGCGATCCGAGGCGGCGGGCCCTATTCGGTCGACCGAATGATCGGCAAAGAACTCTAGGCTTCTGGAATTTTCAACGGAACGCGCGGTATCAGGCCGCGCGTTCCTGCTTTATCCAGACCCTGTTATCGTGAAAGGCAGCCCCGCCGTAAGGCGCAATCGGATCAGCGCCCGTCACGGTATTGATGCCGCATCCATCCGCAAACGCTGAATTCGGCCAAATCGATTCCGCGATGAGAACGCCGTGCCGCACACCATCGAAAAGTCTTGCATGCAGACGTACCTGTCCGCGTTTGTTGCCCAGCACGACATAGTCGCCGTCGCCAATTGAATACGTGAGCGCATCGTCGGGATGGATCATCACGGTCGGACGCCGCTCTTGTGCCAGTGATGTCGGCGTTTCATTAAATGTCGAATTGAGGAACCCCCGCGCCGGCGACGTCGCCAGCCGGAACGGATGCTCCGCATCCGTCTGTTCGATCGACGTCCAGTGATCGGGCAGCCGCGGCATGTCCGCGATAGGCCCACTCTTGCAGGGGCTGCGGAACGGCACATTGTCCCAATCCGGCTTGAACCGAAACTTCCCGTCGGGCCATGGGAAACCGTCCAAATAATGCGATTGCCTGAAGGGCGGCTGGCAATCGATCCAGCGATTTGCCTCAAGTTCCGCGAACGTGCCGCGCTTTGACACGCGCAACATCTGGTCGATCAATTCGCGCGGGCTCATGTTGAAGCCGGGATGATTGACGCCAAGCCGCCCGGCGAGCGCACAAATGACGTCGTGATTGTTGCGGCACTCGCCCGGCGGTTCCACCAGCTTCGGCCCCAGTATGAGGTACTGATGGCCGCCGCCGCGATAGATGTCGTCGTGCTCAAGAAAAGTGGTTGCCGGCAGCACGACGTCCGCCATCTGCGCAGTCTCTGTCATGAACTGCTCGTGCACGCAGACGAACAGATCATCACGTGCGAAACCTCGCTTCACTTTGTTCTGGTCAGGAGCAACCGATACCGGATTGGTATTCTGAATGACCAACGCGTGAACCGGACCCCCGCCTTGCAGCACCTCGCGTTCGCCGCTCAATATCGCGCCGATACGAGACTGGTCGAGCATACGCACCGACCGGTCCCAGGCATCGAGCCCTTCAATCAAAGTCTTGTCGAGCTTGAAAATGTCGGCGCTGACGTGAAAGGCGCCCCCGCCTTCATATTGCCAGGCCCCGGTCACGGCCGGAATGCAGCTCGCCGCATGCATATTGGCTGCACCGTTGCGCGAGCGTGAGAAGCCATAGCCCAGCCGGAAGAATGTGCGCTTATGTTCGCCAATCAGCCGCGCAAATTCTTCAATTGTGCGCGCGGGCGCCCCGGTAATTGTCGAAGCCCATTGCGGATCGCGCGTACGCAGGTGCGCCTCGAGCTCTCGCGGGACGTCGGTATACTTTTCAAGATAGTCCCAATCAGCCTTACCGTCGCGAAAGAGGCAATGCATCACGCCACAGGCGAGCGCGCCATCCGTGCCGGGCTTCACCAGCACCGGCAGGTCGGCGTGCTCCATCGTCTCGTTCATGTAAATGTCAACCGCCGCAATCTTGGCTCCGCGTTCTTTGCGCGCGCGAACCGCGTGCGTCATGACATTGACCTGCGTATTCACGGCGTTGGTTCCCCATATCACCACCACATCCGATTTCGCCATTTCACGCGGGTCGACGCCGGCGATGCGCCCAACGCCAGCGGCGAATCCGGCATAGGCCGGATTGACGCAAATCGTTGAATGAAATCCGGAATATTTCTTGACGTGGCGCAATCGGTTGATGCCGTCGCGCATCACCAGGCCCATCGTGCCGGCGTAATAATAGGGCCAGATGCTTTCAGCACCGTGACGCTGCTCGGTCTGGAAAAATTTTTCGGCGACAAGATCGAGCGCATCATCCCACGAGATGCGTTCGAATTCACCGGAGCCCTTCGACGCCTTTCGCCGCAACGGATGCAGAAGCCGCCGGGCGTGGTGCTCGCGTTCGGCATAGCGCGCAACTTTGGCGCAGATCACGCCGGCGGTGTAGTCGTTGTCTTTGGCGCCGTGGACGCGTCCGATGGTACGTTCATCGAGAAGCTCGACTTCAAGCGCGCAGGTCGACGGGCAGTCGTGCGGACAGGCCGTCGCTCCGATGCGAACCGCCGAGCCGACGTTCCGCACCGCATCGTTCATCGCGCAATTCCCGGGTTGGATCGGCCGCCTACGCAGCCTCTTCCCGCATACGCCTCGATTTCACAAGATACAAGCCGACCACGACGACGATGATCGCACCGGCAATGCCGCAAACCACTTCCAGCATGGCACCGGTTGCTTCCGAAAAATGCTCGGCAATGATGGGATCTTCCGGCAACAAGCCGCCCGCAATCCAGCCCAGCAGAGCGCCTCCGCCCCATACGACGATGGGGAAACGCTCGATGATCGCCAGGAACAAGGCGCTGCCGGCGATGACAACCGGAATGCTGACCGCAAGGCCGAGCCCGAGCAGAAAATAATTGCCTTTCGCAGCTGCCGCGACGGCAATGACATTGTCGAGGCTCATCACGATATTTGCGACGACGACCACACGAACCGCCCGCCACAAATCCTCGACCGCTTCGGGTGTGTCTTCAGCGTCGTGCGGCTGTGGCGACACCAGTTTTATCGCAACCCAAAACAGCGCAAGCCCGCCGGCGAGCTTGAGATAAGGCAATTGCATCAAGGTCGCGACGATGCCGGTAAACACGATGAGCAAAACGGCTGCCGCTCCGGCGCCAAGAACCATTCCCCAAAACCGTTCCTTCGGCGGGAGCGCCCGGACAGCGAGCGCAATCACGACCGCGTTGTCGCCCGACAACAGAATGTTGATTCCCATGATTTGCAGCGCGGCCAACCAGAATGCCGGGTGCATCATTTCGGATACCAAAGCGTCCACAGTGCGTTTCCCCTGAGTTGCGGTCCTCGCCGTTACCGGCGGGCATTTTGCGTTATTCGCTGGCTATCAGTCTAGCCGCCATTTCCCTAGCCAACGATCTCATTTTCCGAGAAGAACTGGCCAATTTCCTTGACTGCCGTGTCGGGGGCATCCGATCCATGCACGGAATTTTCGCCGATTGATTTTGCGTGGGTTTTCCGGATTGTTCCGGCCGCGGCCTTGGCCGGGTCGGTGGCGCCCATGACGTCGCGATATTTCGCGATCGCGTTCTCCCCTTCCAGCACCTGCACAACAACAGGGCCGGATATCATGAAATTCACCAGCTCGCCGAAGAACGGCCGCTCACGATGGACGGCGTAGAATTTTTCCGCCTGGGTGCGCGAGATGTGCACCCGCTTTTGTGCGACGATCCTGAGCCCCGCCTTCTCGATGATGGCGTTGATAGCACCCGTCAGATTGCGCGCAGTCGCGTCGGGCTTGAGTATCGAAAAGGTACGCTCGATCGCCATCGGGTCTTCCTTCGCTAAAACTGATTGGAAACTTCACGGAGTTTCATTGGAGATGTCGGGACGCGCGGCTTATACCGGTGGGCCCTTCGCGCGGCAAGATCGGTTTACCGCCGCCTTTGTCCCTTGATCAGGAGTGCCCCCATGCTGGCCCGCTATCATATGTTTGCCGGCTATAACGCCTGGTGCAATGAGCGCCTCTATGACGCGGCCGCTCAGGTTGCGGAGACCGACTATCGCGCTAACCGGGGCGCCTTCTTCAAATCGTTGCACGGCACTCTCAATCATCTTCTGGTCGGCGATCGCATCTGGATGCGGCGCTTCACCGGCCAAGGCGAAAACCCTCCGAGCCTCGATGCGATCCTCTACGACGATTTCAAGTATTTACGTGTGGCGCGACAGCAGGAGGATCGGCGCATCGCCGACTACGTGGGAAGCTTGACCGAGGACGACCTCATCAAAACGATCCGCTACCGCACCGTCGTCAATCCACAGGATATCGAGCAAGTGTGCGCTTACGCGCTCGATCATTTTTTCAATCATCAAACGCATCACCGTGGGCAGGCGCACGCGCTGCTGAGCCCCATCATCGGCAACGAGCGCACACCGAGTTTCGATCTGATCATCTATCAGCGCGAAACCGGAGACGGCGCGCTCCGTAAACTCGCCTAGCGCGCTATTGAACGTAGTCGCGCTTGAATTCGTGACTTGCCGTTTTCGGCGCCGGCTTCTTGGGCGTTTTTTTCGGAGCGGCCTTTGCGGGTTTCGGTTGCTCGGGCGCGCGCTCGACCACCTTCAGCCGCCCACCGGCGAATGTGTAGATGCCGGGCCAGGGGCCGCTCAAATAAGTGAGCACGGTCTTGCGCTCGGCTTTGTCATCGGCGCTGATGACGACATTGCCCGGAGTGCCTGCGCGCTGAATGGTTTGGCATTCAGTCATGCCGAGCGCGATGCCGCCTGGCACCAGAGGTGCCGAAGTCGGTTCAAGCCTTTGCAGGCCGGAATTGGGCACGGCGGACGCCGGCGTGGCTGCCGGCATCGGCGCTCCCGCAAGGTCGCCCGCGACCGAGCCGACGGGCCGATCTGCGTCTTTCGTTGGCTCAGCAGCGGCCGCTGCTGGTTCAGCCGCCTGTGCAACCGCGGGCGTTGCACAGCGTCCATCGGCGCTGACAAGATCGTCCGGCGCGACCGGTCCTTGCGGGCCGAGATTTATATTGCTGGTTGCCGGCCTCGCCCAATCGGGCTTGGCGAACATGTCGACCGGCTTCGAAAACCAGCCGCCATCGTTCTGGTCCTGAAACACTCCGGCTGAATTTTTACAGCCGGCCACCGCCAAAGCTGTGGCGCAGGCCAGTGCCAGACCCAGATGAGCGTAACGACGTGACAAAACAGCCAGTCCCCGAATGAGATCGATGTGACCCTTAAAACGTATTTTGCGTCATCACCATGGCAGGGAGCAAGTCTCGGTCGTTCAAAGGCTTACCACAATAGTGGGCCATTGGCTGATCGTGCATTGGCCGACAGCCTTTTGGATTCAATTGTCAAACAGCCCCGGGGTGTCATGCAGGCGCGCGCCCGCGCCCGTATTCTTTGCGGCGCCGGGTACGCCGTAGTCCCTTCTCCTCCGTCCCCTCCAATTGAGGGGGATGGCGCGCCAAGTGGCGCAACCATTGTTCGTTCAGTGCCGTACTCCCTCTCGAGAGCACGGGCGCCTCTCGGCGCGCCATCGCAGCGTCTTCCTTCCGGCGCCGGCCGCGCTTTTCGTTGACCGCGCAACGCGCGGCCATCCGTCAGCCAAGCTCCTGGCAGGCAGCCCGTAGTGGCCGCCGGGCGGAGCCCCGGCGCCGCCCGAGTGCGTGCTGTGCGTAAATCCAGCACGCCCGCAGGCGCCGCACCCTGCCCCACCATCAAGACGCCTCTAGATGACGCCCCTCACGTTCGAGCAGGATGGTAGGACTATATTCAAGGATAGGATTAAAGTCAAGCGGTGATTCGCTATGTTTTTTTTGTCCACCGGCCATTCGCATCGGCCTGCCAGTAGGATGCATCGTGGCCTTCGGCTTTGACAGCCGACCAGCGCTCGCGTGCCGCACGCACCGCGTCCTCATCCTCGCCATCGAACAAAAGTACGATGCGCTGGTAGCTTTGCGGATCCTCCGGCATCGGCGCCCCGTCAATCAGGAAGCGGACGGTCGCGCCGTTGGGATTGCTTTCGTTGAGCGTGAACAGCACGGGCTGCAGTGCCGCTTCCGGTTCGCGCCATGTGCCGTGCGGGAGAAAGCCATCGTCGCGGTAGGTCCACAAATGCGCATCGAGCGCCTCAATGCGTTCCTCGGACGATCCCTGGACGACCACCTTCCACCCGCGTTCGAGTGATTTTTCCAGGAGCGCCGGCAACACGCCTTCCAGCTTCTGGCCTTGCAAGTGGTAGAAGAGGACCTCGGTCATCGGATCCTCGAAGCCTATTTCTCGTAGTGGTCGGCCACCAGTCGATCCAGCAACCGGACGCCCCATCCCGAACCCCAGCTTTTGTTGATGTCGGTCTGGCGCGAGTCAAACCCCGTGCCGGCAATGTCGAGATGCGCCCACGGTATCTTGTCGTCGACAAAGCGCTTGATGAATTGCGCGGCGGTGATCGCCCCACCCCACCGGCTGCCGCCAGTGTTTTTCATATCGGCGAATTTCGAGTCGATCATTTTGTCGTATTCAGGCGCAAGCGGCATGCGCCACACCAATTCGCCGGTCTCAGTGCCCGCTTTGGTGATGCGTTCGGCAAGCTGATCATTGTTGGAAAACATTCCGGCAAATTCCTGCCCGAGCGCGACAATGATGGCGCCTGTCAGGGTGGCCAGATCCACCATGAATTTGGGCTTAAAACGCTGCGCGGCGTACCAGATCACATCGGCGAGCACCAGGCGGCCCTCGGCATCGGTGTTGATGATCTCGACGGTTTGCCCTGACATCGATTTCACGATATCGCCCGGCCGCTGCGCATTCCCGTCAGGCATGTTCTCGACCAGCCCAATGACACCCACCGCGTTTACGCGCGCCTTGCGGGCGGCGAGCGCGTGCATCAATCCGACGACGCAAGCCGCGCCAGCCATATCGCCTTTCATGTCTTCCATGCTGGCGGCGGGCTTGATCGAGATGCCGCCGGTATCGAAACACACGCCTTTGCCGATGAAAGCGACCGGCGCCTCGCCTGCCTTGCCGCCATTCCAGCGCATCACCACCACGCGGCTCTCGCGCACCGAGCCCTGACCGACGCCAAGCAGCGCGTTCATCCCGAGTTTTTTCATGGCTCTGATGTCGAGAACCTCGACCGCAACACGTAACTTCTTCAGCGCGCCTGCGCGCCGCGCAAATTCTTCCGGATAAAGGACGTTGGCGGGCTCGTTGACGAGATCGCGCGCAATCAACACGCCGCCGGAAATTGCCGAACGTGGCTCGTAAGCCTTGCGGGTGGCCGCAACATCGCCGACGGCGACCGTCAGGTTGCGTGCCGCCGGAAATTTTTCATCGTCCTTGCTTTTGGTTTTGTAGCGATCGAATGCATAAGCGCGCAGACGCGCGCCCTGCGCGAGATCCGCAGCTTGCTCGGGCTTCATGGCGCCGCCGGATAGTTCGGCGAACACTGTCGCATCGCTCGCCGAATTCGGCAGCTTGCCCGTGGCCAGTCCGCCAAGCTTGAGGAAATCCTTCGGCTTGAACTCCGCCGACTTGCCGACCCCGATCACGATCAGACGGGCGGCCTTGAGCCCGGCCGGAGCGATCAGGTCCAGAGCTGAGTTTTTCTTCCCCGTAAATCGCTCCGCCTTCGCGGCCCGCGCTACGAGCTCGGCTGCAGGCCCCAGGGCCTTGCGGGTTGCCGGGCCGAGCTTCACTCCGTCTTCGGCAAACACGACGACGACACCCTTGGCGGGAGTTGCGAAGGGGCCAAAGCCGAGCTTGAACGCGTCGGTCATCGATTGAAGTCCTTTTGGTGGCAATACGGGGGAGGTCCAAGGGACGCCCATATGGCGCGCGCGAAAGCTCTCTGCAAAGCCCGGTGAGAGGGATTCCGGCACTTTTCCCATGTCTCCCCCACAGACACATTGAAAAACCTAGCAATTTTGGAGGTATTCCGGTGTGGTCGGGCGGCCTTTGGCAGGCCGTGGCAACCGTGCCACATTTACATTTTGTTGTGCATGTTCAACGGCTTTGCCTTCGCCCGGCCATTTTGTCAGGCGATCAAGTTAAATCTGCGGGGGTTGAGTTTTAAGCTGGAAACGCTTCGCGTCCGGTGGGGAGCCGCACGCGGGGTCCGGTTGTTGCCGGATCAGGGGACGATGCTGCGGATGGGGTCGATCAGCCGATATATTTTCCGCACCACCTTGGGTGCGTTCCTGATCGTGCTGGTCAGCCTGACCGCCGTGATCTGGGTCACGCAGGCACTGCGCGATATCGACATCATGACCAACCAGGGTCAGACCATTCTGGTCTTCGTCGGTATTACCGGCCTGATCATACCGCTGCTCATTCTGGTGATCGCGCCGATCGCGCTGCTGATCGCCGTCGCACACGTCCTCAACAAGCTGTCGAACAACTCCGAACTCATCGTCATGAACGCCGCAGGCATGTCGCCGTGGCTCCTGTTTCGGGCCTTCATGGCAGCGGCAATCGTGGTGTCGCTGCTGGTCGGCGCGATCAGTGCGTATTTCGCGCCCAAAGGCTTGCGCATGTTGCGCGACTGGCTGACCGAGGTGCGCGCGAACGTGGTGAGCAGCGTCGTGCAGCCTGGCCGTTTCACGACAATCGAAAGCGGCGTCACCATCCACGTTCGCGAGCGGCGCCCGAATGGGCAGCTTGGCGGGATTTTCCTTGACGATCGACGCAATCCGAATGAACGCATCACCGTTCTCTCTGAGGTCGGTGAGTTGCTCGACAACAGCAGCGGCACCTATCTCATCCTGCAAAAAGGCATCGTGCAGCGGCACGAGACCAGTCAACGCGATCCGGCGATGGTCGTGTTCGATCGCTACGCGTTCGATCTCTCGCAGTTTGCCGGCGGCGCGCAGGCCGTCAAATATTCGATCCGCGAGCGCTACCTCTGGCAGCTTCTGTTCCCCGACCCGAATGACCAATTCTATGTCGAGCAGCCCGATCAGTTCCGCGCGGAGCTGCATGATCGGTTGCTGGCGCCATTCTACCCGATCGCCTTCGTGGTGATCGCCTACGCGTATCTCGGAGCGCCGCGCACCACACGCGAGAGCCGGACGCTGTCCATGCTTGGCGCCATTGGTGGCGTGGCAGTGCTCCGCCTCATCGGTTTTGCTTCCACCGTATTCGGCGCCGCCGTACCCTGGATGTTGTCGTTGCAATACCTTGCGTTGGCTGCCGCATTCGGGGCCGGGATTTACGTCATTCGCCGCGGTCTCATTCTGGAACCGCCTGCTTTCATCACCGACTGGCTCGCAACACTGACCCAGCGCCTGTCCCGGCGCTTCGCTACGTCTTGATCTGACATCATGCCGTTTTTGACCGGAACACTGGCTCGATATTTCGGACTGCGCTTTCTAAGCGCAGTGCTGGTGGTATTCGCGGGAATATTCGCGCTGGTAACGCTTGTCGACTACATCGAAATGATGCGGCGCGCCGGGGACATCCCGAACGTCTCGGCGGTGCTTGTTGCGAAAACGTCCATTTTCCGCGTGCCGCAGGTGGTGGAGCGCATCCTGCCGTTCTGCGTGCTCATCGGCGCAATGTCGTGCTACCTCAATTTGTCGCGGCGGCTTGAGCTGGTGGTCGCCCGCTCTTCCGGTTTATCGGCCTGGCAGTTTGTGACGCCGGCGCTCGTCGTGGCCTTCGTTCTCGGTATCGTCGCCACGACAATCTATAATCCGCTCTCCGCCATTCTTCAGGAGCGCTCCAAGCGCTTCGAGGCCGAACTCTTTGGCCAAACGACCAATGCACCGAGACAAAGCGGCGGCACGTTCTGGGTCAGTCAGCGCACCGACGATGGCCAGGCCATCATCAACGCGGTCAGCAGCCGCGACCAGGGCATAAATCTCAATGGCGTGTCGGTCTTCACGTTCGACACCGAGGGGAGATTCAAGCAGCGCATCGAAGCGCGGGCAGCGGTGCTGGAGCCCGGCGTATGGGTGCTCCGCGACGCCCGCATCGCCACTTTGGGTGTTTTGCCGGTCACCGAAGTGCAATACCAGCTCAAAACCAATTTGACGCCTGAGCAAGTCCGCGAAAGTTTTGCGACGCCGGAAACAGTGCCATTCTGGGAGCTTCCACAGTATATCCAGATCGCCGAGCACGCCGGTCTAGTTGCCTCAGGCTATAGACTGCAGTTTCAAAAACTTCTGGCGCGTCCATTTCTGCTTGCGGCCATGGTTATGCTTGCCGCTGCCGTCAGTTTACGGTTCTTCCGCTTCGGCGGGGTCCAGAAGATGGTTTTAAGTGGCGTGGCAGCGGGGTTTCTGCTTTACGTTTTGTCGAAAGTGACCGAGGATTTGAGCAAAGCTGAGCTGATGCACCCGGTGGCAGCGGCCTGGTTGCCTGTGCTCGTCGGCGGTGTGACGGGGTTTGTTGCGTTGCTGTACCAGGAGGACGGTTGATGGCGGGGCTTGCTCGCACTCGCCCA
Organism: uncultured Alphaproteobacteria bacterium; assembly: GCA_963831275.1. GTDB lineage: Bacteria > Pseudomonadota > Alphaproteobacteria > Rhizobiales > Xanthobacteraceae > Pseudolabrys. Next base: position 500,607 of record CAWHPN010000011.1, read on the forward strand.
TCCGCGCCGCGCCCAATTTGGCGTGGCGTCCTGACGATTGCCGCCGTCCTCGGCCTATTGACGTGCGAGGGATTGATCGCGCTCGCGCCAGCCCCTGCACAAGAACTGCAATTCCCGCCGCGTCCGGCCGCGCCGAAGAAATCCCAAATTGCCCTGGACCGCGAAAAGTCCGGGCAAAAACAGATGCTCGTTCAGGCAACCGAGATCGACTACGACTATGCCAACAATCGCGTGGCGGCTGTCGGCAACGTCCAGATCTATTACGGCGACTCCACGCTTGAGGCGAACCGCGTCATCTACGATCAGAAAACCAAGCGCCTGCACGCCGAAGGCAACGTCCGGCTCACTGAACAGGATGGCAAGGTCACCTACGGCGAGGTCATGGATCTGTCGGACGATTATCGCGACGGCTTCGTCGACTCGCTGCGCCTCGATGCCCCCGATCAAACGCGGATGGCTGCTGCACGCGCCGAGCGATCGAGCGGCAACTACACCATCTTCCACAACGGCGTCTACACCGCCTGCGCGCCTTGCAAGGACGATCCGCGGAAGCCGCCGCTTTGGCAAGTGAAGGCGGCACGGATCATCCACGACCAGGGCGAGAAGATGATGTACTTCGAGGACGCGCGCCTCGAATTCTTCGGTCAACCGATTGCATGGCTGCCGTATTTTTCTGCGCCTGATCCGACCGTCAAACGCAAGACCGGCTTTTTGATGCCGTCGCTTGCGTCGAGTTCGGTTTATGGCGGGGCAGTGGAAATTCCCTACTACTGGGCGCTGGCGCCGGACTATGACGCGACGTTCTCGCCCATGATCACCACCAAGCAGGGGCCGATGCTGCAAGGTGAATTCCGCCAGCGCCTGATGTCGGGCGCCTACTCAATCCGGGCGGCCGGCATATACCAACTCGACAAGGATTATTTCATTCGCAGCAACGGCACGGCGACGCCCGGCTACCGCGACTGGCGCGGCAGCCTCGAAAGCACAGGTCTGTTCGCACTCAACGACAAATGGGTGTGGGGTTGGGATGCTGCGCTTCTGTCAGATCGCACGTTCCTGCAAGATTACAATCCGCATCTGTCGCGCTACCGAACGACCGATCCGTTTCAAAATCCGACGAGCGAGGCGGTGTCGCAGCTCTATCTCGCGGGCAAGGGCAATCGCAGCTATTTCGACGCCCGCACCATCTACTACCTCGGCTTCTCGGAAGCGGACGCGCAGAGCCAGATCCCCGTCATTCATCCGGTCGTCGACTACAACTACGTCTTCGACCGCCCGATCCTCGGCGGTGAACTGGGCTATCGGATCAACTTCACGAGCCTGACGCGCAACGAAGCCAATTTTGATCCGATCACGCAAAGCGCGCTCAACAACGGCACGTGCACGCAAACCGCCGATCCAGCGGTCAAAAACTCGGCAAGCTGCCTGTTGCGCGGCATTCCCGGCACCTACAGCCGCTTCTCGGCCGAGACGCAGTGGCGTCGCAGCATAACCGACCGGTTCGGGCAGATCTTCACGCCGTTCGCCTCGGTACGCGTTGACGCTGCCTCCATGCAGATCAACAACGACCCGGGCGTTTCCAACTATATCAATCCCGGTGACAGCAATCTGGTCCGCGCCATGCCGACAGTTGGGCTCGAGTACCGATACCCGTTCATCAACGTCCAGTCATGGGGAACACAGACTGTCGAGCCGGTTGCGCAGGTCATCGTTCGTCCGAATGAAACGCAAGTAGGGCGTTTTCCGAACGAAGATGCGCAAAGCCTGACCTTCGATGACAGCAACCTGTTCCGCGTCGACAAATTCTCAGGCTGGGACCGCGTCGAAGGAGGCGGCCGGGCCAATTACGGCCTGCAGTACACTGCGCAAATCAATAAAGCCGGCTTCATCAACGCATTGTTTGGGCAATCGTACAGCCTCTTTGGACAAAACTCGTTCGCTTATGGCGGCACGACCAACACCGGTCTCGATACCGGTCTCGATACAACCGCATCCGACTATGTCGCGCGGCTGTCGTACCAGCCGAATTCGACATACATGTTCACGTCGCGCTTCCGCTTCGATAACGACACCTTCGAGGTCAAACGGACCGAACTGGAGGTGCGCGCGAATTTCGACCGTTGGGTGGGTACCCTGCTCTACGGCGACTACGCAGCCCAGCCGGAACTTGGTTTCCTCGATCGCCGCCAGGGAGTCCTGGGAACCGGCCAGGTCAAGCTTGATGCGAATTGGGTCCTGTTGGGCGCTGCCCGTTACGATATCAACGCCGGGAAGTTCGATCAGACCCGCCTTGGACTGGGCTATGTCGACGATTGCCTCATTTTAGGACTGAACTACATTACGAACTACACTTACAGTGGGAATGTTACGTCCAACCACACGATCATGCTGCAGCTGAGCCTGCGCACACTGGGCGGCACATCGGTAAGCCAAGGGGTCGGCCGGCCGACCTCCAACTGAAATTAGATCCGGTGAGATTAGAGACCCTGAAATGTTAGAACGAGCTGTACGTGTGTCTCCCCGCTGGCTGTTGAGCGCCATCGTCCTCGTGTTTCTTGGCGCGACTATACCTGCGCACGCTCAGGTGGTCGTCATTGCCAATGGATCGCCGGTCACCGAATTCGATATTCAGCAGCGGATGAAGCTGGAGGCAACTTCGGGCAACGCAAATCCAGCCCGTCAGAAAATTATCAACGATCTGATCGACGACCGGCTCAAAATCTCCCGCGCCAAAGTCTACGGCCTGGAGGTGACCGATGCCGAGGTGGATGGTTCCTTCGAAAGCATGGCTAGCCGGCAGCATGTTACGGCTGCGCAATTCGGCCAGGTGCTGGAGCGCGCCGGCATCTCTCCGAACTCGGTCAAAGCCCGTATTCGGGCCGAACTTACGTGGCAACAGCTTATCCGCGGCAAGTACAACTCGTCCCTCCAGGTCGGAGAGAGCGACATCGCGAATGCGCTGAAGGAAACCAATGCCGCCGATGCCGCCGCGGTTGGTTATGTTTATACGCTTTATCCGGTGATGATCGTCGTCGCGCGCGGTTCGAGCGAGGCGACAGTTTCCGCCAAGCGTGCCGAAGCGGAAAACCTGCGAACCAGGTTTGTTTCGTGCAATGAAGGCCTGGCTATGGCGCGCGGGCTCCGCGATGTGGCCGTGCGCGATGCGATCAACAGAAACTCGTCCGACCTCACGCCCCAGTTGCGCGAAATACTGGGCAACGTTCAAGTCGGCCATCTGACTCCGGCCGAGACAACCGCGCAAGGACTTCAGATGTTCGCTGTCTGCGCAAAAAAAGAAAGTACAACGGAATCTCCTCTCAAGCGCGAGACGCGTGAGAAAATTTTCAGCAAACGTTTCGAATCCGAATTGAAAAAATATCTGGATGAAATCCGCAAATCGGCGATGATAGAATACAAGAACAGCAAATGAGCGAGCCTCTCGCCCTTCCGCTGGCTCTGACATTGGGCGAACCCGCTGGCATCGGGCCCGATTTGACAATTCAAATTTGGCGGCGGCGCGTCGAGCTCCGCCTGCCGCCCTTCTACCTCATCGCGGATCCGGAATTCATCAAGCAGCGCGCCCGGTTGCTGGGGGTCGATATAGCGACACGCATCGTCACGCCTGCGCAGGCGAGCGAGACTTTCGCCCGCGCGTTGCCGATCGTGGCGCTCGACGGCGCGGTGACTGCAGCACCCGGCAAACCCGACGCTTCAAGCGCACCGGCCGCAATTGCCTCGATTCGCCGCGCGGTTGTCGATGTCCTGGCCGGACATGCTGCGGCCATCGTCACCAATCCGATCGCCAAGAATGTGCTTTACCGCTCGGGCTTCGTGGAGCCCGGCCATACCGAATTCCTTGCCACGCTGACCTTTGAAGCAACCGGGGAAACCGCGCGGCCCGTCATGATGCTCTGGTCTCCGGAGCTTGCGGTTGTCCCGGTTACAATTCACCTGCCATTCAAGGACGTTGTCACACGGCTGACATCCGATCTGATCGTGGAAACCGGACGCATCGTGGCGCACGACCTCATCGCGCGGTTCGGAATTTTGCGTCCCCGCATCGCGGTAACCGGCCTCAATCCACATGCAGGCGAGGAAGGCGCGCTGGGCGAAGAAGATAGAACCGTTGTGGCACCGGCCGTCGAGCGGCTACAGGCGGAGAGCATTGACGCGATCGGCCCGTTACCTGCCGACTCTTTGTTCCATGAACGGGCACGCAGCACCTACGATGTGGCGCTCTGCATGTATCACGATCAAGCGCTGATTCCGATCAAGACGCTGGCATTCGATCACGCGGTGAACGTGACGTTGGGCTTGCCGTTCGTACGGACCTCGCCCGATCACGGCACCGCATTCGATATCGCGGGAAAAGGTTCTGCTGATCCATCGAGCCTGGTCGCTGCCCTCACGCTCGCCGGGCGTTTGTCGGCGGCTGCACCCGCGCTTGTACCCGCAAAATAATGGCCCAAATCGATGATCTGCCGCCGTTGCGCGAGGTCATCCGCCGCCACGGGCTCACGCCGAAAAAATCCCTTGGCCAGAATTTCCTGTTCGATCTCAATCTGACCGCGCGCATCGCGCGTGCCGCTGAACCACTCGAAAATACGACCGTCGTTGAAATTGGTCCCGGGCCCGGCGGCCTCACTCGGGCACTCCTGACATTTGGAGCGCGCCGCGTCGTCGCCATCGAGCGCGACCAGCGCGCAATCGCTGCGCTGGAAGAAATTGCCGCACGCTATCCCGGCAGGCTCGAAATCGTGGCAGGCGATGCCCTCAGCATCGATCCGCGCGAACGACTTGGGCCGGAACGCGCGCGAGTGGTCGCAAACCTCCCGTACAATATCTCCACTCCGCTGCTGATCGGTTGGCTCACTGTCGAGCCATGGCCGCCCTGGTACGACTCATTGCTGCTCATGTTCCAACGCGAGGTCGCCGAGCGCATTGTCGCCCGACCGGGGAGCAAATCGTATGGGCGTCTGTCGGTGCTGGCCGGCTGGCGTACTGAAGCGAAGATTTTGTTTGACGTCGCGCCGTCCGCTTTTGTACCGCCGCCAAAGGTGACGTCTTCCGTGGTGCGGCTTACGCCACGGCCGGTCCCGCTTGCCTGCGATCCTGTAGCCCTGCAACGCGTGACAGAGGCCGCCTTCGGTCAGCGGCGCAAGATGTTGCGACAAAGCCTGAAGTCGCTTGGGGTCGATGCCGGCACGCTACTGACGCAGGCCGGCATCGAGCCGACGGCCCGGGCCGAGGAGATTCCGGTCGACGGATTCGTGGCGCTGGCGAACATTTTCTTCCGGCAGGTGCAACCCCGCATGTAAAGTCGCTGCGCAATGCAAATGCATCGCCAATCCCTGACCGCCTATGGAGCACCGCTGTGCGAGACCGTCGTTGATACGCCGCGTCCGCAAGGATCCGAAGTCCTGGTGCGGATCGAGCGATGCGGCGTCTGTCATTCCGATCTGCATATGCAGGACGGCTATTTTGTGCTCGGCGGCGACAAGAAACTCGACGTCCGCGCCGGACGCACGCTGCCATTCACCCTTGGCCACGAGATCGCCGGCAGAATCGAGAGCGCGGGCCCGGATGCCAATGTCAAACCCGGGGCAAAAGTAGCCGTCTATCCCTGGATCGGTTGCGGACAATGCGCGGCCTGTAAAGCCGGCGACGAGAATATCTGCATTGCGTCCCATCATCTCGGGGTCACCGTCGACGGCGGCTTTGCAACGCATGTGCTGGTGCCGCACACTCGCTATCTGATCGATTACGCGCCACTCCCGGCGGGATACGCCGGCGCACTGATGTGCTCCGGGCTAACCGCCTATGCCGCACTCAAGCGATTGGCGGATCGGGCCACACGCGCACCGCTTTTATTGGTCGGCCTCGGTGGCGTTGGATTGATGGGCCTTGCGCTCGCGCGGGCCATGTATGATGCCGTGCCCTTTGTCGTCGATATCGACCCAAAAAAACGCGAAACAGCGCTCGCCGCCGGCGCCGCCCAGGCTTTCGACCCGTCTGACCCGAATGCACGCAAAGCCCTGTTGAAGGCGAGCGGCGGGATCTATGGCGCCTGCGATTTCGCCGGCTCCGATGCGTCCTTGAATTTCGCGACCGGCGTTCTGGCCAAGGGCGGCAAAGTCGTGGTGACGGGACTGATCGGCGGCGCGTATTCGACTGCAGTCGCCATGTTTCCGCTCAAGGCCATGACGATCGAGGGCATCACGACCGGCACATTGACCGAAGCGCACGAATTGATCGATCTGGTGCGCAGCAAAAACATCAATCCGCCGCCGATTGTGGAGCGACCGCTCGGGCAGGCGTCAACAACACTCGACGATTTACGGGCCGGGAAGATTGTCGGACGGGTTGTCCTCACGGCTTAGCCCGAACGCCGCTCATATCGATTGTTCTAAAGCTTTGCCTGCAAGCCACGAACGAAATCATACAGGCCGGGTTGACGCTCGCGCTTAAGCCGTTCGGCGGCGAGAATGGCGGCTACTTCCGCGAACGCTTGGTCAAGCTCGCGATTGATCACCACGTAGTCGTATTCGTCCCAATGACTTACCTCGTCAGCAGCTTTAGCCATACGACGGTGAATAGTTTCGTAGTCATCCTGAGCACGCGTACGTAGCCGACGCTCAAGTTCAAGTTTCGACGGCGGCAGAATGAATACGCTGGTCATGTCTTTAGCGGCAACTTTCTTCAGCTGTTTCGTGCCCTGCCAATCGATATCGAATAAAACGTCGCGGCCCGCGGCAAGCGCATCCATTACCGGCTTTTTTGGCGTGCCGTAATAGTTGTCAAAAACTTCAGCCCACTCGAGGAGTTCACCTTTTTCCACGAGCCCGTCAAATCTTCGACGGTCTATGAAATGGTAGTCGCGACCCTCCATTTCGCTTGGCCGCTTCTTTCGCGTAGTCACGGACACCGAAAGCATGACATTTGAATCGAATTCCAACAGTCTGCGGGACAGGGTGGTCTTTCCAGCGCCTGAGGGCGAGGACAGGACCAGCATCAGCCCCCGGCGGGCGATCGTATCCTGTTGCCGCGGTTGCGCCATCGCCATCGTCACTCCAGGTTCTGCACCTGCTCGCGGAATTGCTCGACCACCGTTTTTAACTCGAGCCCGATATTGGTCAGGTCGACGTCATTGGCTTTGGCGGTGAGCGTATTCGATTCGCGGTGCAGTTCCTGTGCCAGAAAATCGAGCTTGCGGCCGATAGCGCCGCCCCCGGCCAGAAGCTTTTTCACCTGCCCCACATGGGACGCCAGCCGGTCGAGCTCCTCGCGAATATCGGCCTTGGCCGCCATTAAAACTGCTTCCTGATGCAGCCGGTCGGCATCGAAGCGCTCCGAGGCCGCCAAGAGCGTCGCAACCTGCTCGGCCAGCCGAGCCTTGATCGCCTCGGGCTTGCGCCCAGGCGCTTTTTCCGCACGGGTCGCCAGGTCTGCGATTTCATCGAGCCGCGTCGACAGCAGACGACCGAGCGTGTCGCCTTCCGTACGCCGCATGCTCACAAGCGCAGCCAGCGTCTTCTCAAAGGCGGCGATGATCGCAGCCTCGGCCGCGCGGTGATCCTCTTCGCGTTCATCGTCCTCGGTGACTTCGATGACGCCCTTGAGGGACAATATCCCGTCAAGCGTTGGCGGCGCGGCGTCCACTTTTCCTGACAGGGTTTTGAGCGTCGCGAGCACCGCGCCCAGCACCGGTTCGTTTACCTTCACCGTCGGCTGCACGCCTTTGCGCTCGACCGTAAGATTGGCATAGACAGTCCCGCGCGCAAGTTTCTCGGTAGCGCGCGTGCGCACCGCCACCTCGACGGCATCCCAGCCCGCGGGGAGTCGAAAGCGCACATCAAGCCCCTTGGCATTGACTGATTTGATTTCCCAGCTCCAGGCATAAGCGCCGGTGACGCCGTGCTCGCGAGCAAATCCGGTCATGCTCGACAGAGCCATGGGCGTTGGTCTCGTATAGTTGCCTGTCCGAAAGCGCGGTGACCTTAACTGCGAGAGCTTGGCGTCACAAGCCTATGGCTTGGTGCCATTTGCGCTCGGCACAGGCGCAGCCGACGGCGCGCTGCCGGTGCTATGCTCAATTCCGCGCAGACGCGCGACGTTCTTTTGATGCTCCGCGTAACTATCCGAGAACACGTGCCCACCCGTACCGTCGGCAACGAAATAGAGCTCCTTGGTTCGGGCCGGACTTGCCGCCGCTTCGAGCGAGGCGCGTCCCGGATTGGCAATCGGCCCGGGCGGCAGGCCGTCGATAACGTAGGTGTTGTACGGCGTCGGCTGCTCGATTTCGCTTTTCAGGATCGGCCGCCCGAGCGCGCCCTTCCCTCCGGTCAGCCCATAGATGATGGTTGGATCTGACTGAAGGCGCATTCTGCTTTTGAGCCGGTTGATGAAGACGGCAGCAACCCGCGTGCGCTCGTCCGGCCTGCCGGTCTCCTTTTCCACGATCGACGCAAGGGTCACCAGCTGCTCCGGCGTCTTCACGGGAAGATCCTGCACGCGGTGCTCCCAGACCTCTTGCAGCACGCGTCGATGCGCCTGCTGCATGCGCTGAACGATTTGCTCCCGCGTCATGCCGCGCGTGAATTTGTATGTTTCCGGCAGCAGCGTACCTTCGCGCGGAATCTCCTTGATCTGGCCGGCGAGCGCGTCGTTTTCCAACAGGCGGGCGACGATCTGTTCGGACGTGAGACCCTCGGGAATGGTGAAGGCATGTTGAACCACCCGGCCTTCGATAATGGTGTCGACGACATCGGCAACGCTGGACTGCTTGCTGAATTGGTACTCGCCGAATTTAAGCTCGCCGCGCGCCTTGAGCACGATGACCCCGCCCATGAAAACGTAGGGCTGATCTATGACACCTTCACGCTGCAACAGATCAGCGATGTCACGGATGCCGAGTTCCGCGTGGAACGTTGACCACTTTATCTTCAGCGAGCGGGCCCGGGGTCTCGAACCGCTGTTTACCTACGAACAGCGCGGCACCGACCGCAACTGAAATGACGATGAGCAGGGTGAAGATCGCACTCCCGATGACGACAATCGGGTGGCGCACGCGCCGAGAGTGACGGCTGGGGAGCGGCACCCTTTCCGGCTCGAGCGCGGCGCGCGGGCTGCGCGGCGGCTTGCCGGTTGCTGCACCGTTCCCGTCGCCGACTGGCGGTAGTCTTGAATTCACGTCGTCCGCTCCCGCACCGCCAACCTGTCCTGTCGCATCGTCCCGCCGCAGCGGGAGGAAAGCATTAAACGCCTTCGCAAGTTAGAAAAAATTATGGCGAAAGCTTGGGGCGCTCGCCGGCGGGGTTCCTAGGCAGCGTAACGTCGGAAAATCAGCGAGGCGTTCGTTCCGCCAAACCCGAACGAATTCGACAGTACAGTGTCGACGTCGCGTTTGCGGGCGTGGTGGGGCACCAGGTCAATCGGCGTTTCCACCGAAGGATTGTCGAGATTGATCGTCGGCGGCACAACGCGATCGCGAATTGCAAGCATGCAGAAGATCGCCTCGACCGCCCCTGCCGCGCCGAGCAAGTGGCCGATGCAGGACTTGGTCGATGACATCGATATCCGTCCCGCGGAATTGCCGACGAGCTTCTGCACGGCCCCGAGTTCGATCTCGTCGCCGAGCGGCGTCGAGGTACCGTGCGCATTGATGTAGTCGAGGTCGTTTGTCGAAATTCCCGCACGGCGAATTGCGGCATTCATGCAGCGCAGTGCGCCGTCCCCATCAGGTGCCGGTGCAGTAATATGATAGGCGTCGCCGGAAAGACCGTACCCGATCAGCTCGGCATAAATCTTTGCACCGCGCGCCTTGGCATGGTCGAGAGCCTCCAGCACGACCACACCGGCGCCCTCGCCCATGACGAAACCATCGCGGTCTTTGTCGTAAGGGCGCGAGGCGCGCGTCGGATCGTCATTGAAGTTGGTGGAGAGCGCTCGCAACGCCGAGAATCCCGCAAGCGATATCCGGTTGACCGGCGACTCTGCTCCGCCTGCCACCATCACATCAGCGTCACCAAGAGCCACCAGCCGGCCAGCATCGCCAATGGCGTGCGCGCCAGTCGAACAGGCAGTCACAACCGCATGGTTTGGGCCTTTCAGCCCGAATGCAATCGACACGAAGCCGGAGGCAAGATTGACGATGCGGCCCGGAATGAAGAACGGCGATACCCGGCGCGGGCCTTTCTCATTCAGTGCGATGGCCGTGTCAGCGATACCCTCGATGCCACCGATGCCCGAGCCGATCAGCACGCCGGTGGTTGTTTGCTCAGCATAGGTTTTGGGGTGCCACCCGGCATCGTCGAGCGCCTGGCGCGCCGCACACATAGCGAAAACGATGAACTGGTCGACCTTGCGCTGCTCCTTCGGCTCCATCCACTGATCGGCATTGTATGTGGCGTTCGAGCCATCGCCGCGCGGGAGCACGCAAGCGATCTTGCAGGCGATGTCGGAGACGTCGAAGCTTTCGATCTTCCTGGCGCCGCTTTCGCCCTTCAGCAGACTCGTCCAGGTTGGCTCCACGCCGCAGCCGAGCGGCGTAAGCATTCCCATTCCCGTGACGACGACACGTCTCATTGCCGGCTCCGAGCGGAATTATTCGCGCCGCTGCATTGCGCACAGCCCACTAGCCAATGACGAGTGAAGCGATTGAGCAGCAGCGTATACGCCCACTCAGCTTTTGGCGTTCTTTTCGAGAAATTTAACCGCGTCTCCGACGGTCAATATGGTCTCAGCGGCGTCATCAGGAATCTCGCAGCCGAATTCTTCTTCGAAGGCCATCACGAGCTCGACGGTGTCGAGACTGTCGGCGCCAAGATCGTCGATGAAACTTGCTTGGTCGGTCACCTTGTCGGGCTCAACACCCAGATGCTCCACGACGATCTTCTTCACCCGCTCGCCAATGTCACTCATCGTTCCAACCTCGTGCTTTTTAGTTTAGGTTTCGATCCAATTTTAGATCGCAACCATCGCGGTATTGGCCTCGTCGTGATTGACGGTGATGAGACGATCCTCAATTGCGGAATATCGCTTGCGACTTCCACGATTGGCCGCCCCAGCCGGGCCGAAGTTCGGTTACCATACTTCAAATACATTGGCTAGCGCGTGACGGGGACACGAGCAACCCCCGAAAATCCGCTATTTCCCTTGCGTGATCGTTCACGGATTTCATCCCCACGTCGCACGACGATTCTATCAGATCATAGCCATACCGCCGTTGACATGGATGGTCTGCCCATTGACGTAAGCCGCTTCATTAGAGGCCAGGAAGACGGCGGCCGCTGCCACGTCTTCAGGAGTTCCGAGCTTGGCGGTGGGAATGCGCGCGAAAATTGCCTCGCGCTGTTTCTCATTGAGCTTCTCGGTCATGGCGGATGCAATCAAACCTGGCGCAATGCAATTGGCGGTGACATTGCGCTTGGCATATTCGGCGGCGATCGACTTGACCATGCCGACCACGCCGGCCTTGGAAGCGGTGTAGTTGACCTGCCCGGGATTACCGGTGAACCCAACCACGGACGAAATGGCGATCACACGGCCCCACCGGCGGCGCATCATGCGCGAGACGGCCGCGCGAGCAAGCCGAAACGTCGACGTCAGGTTGACGGCGATGACCTGGTCCCATTCTTCGTCGCGCAACTGCACAAATAGATTGTCACGATTGACACCGGCGTTGGCGACCAGAATGTCGAGCTTCTCCATTTTCTCTTCTGCGCTTGGCACCAGCGCCTCGACCGCGGCTTTGTCGGCCAGATCACAAGGCAACACGTGAACGCGATCGCGCATTGCCGCGGCCAGGCTTTCAAGAGCATCCTTGCGTGTGCCAGAAATCGCAACGGTTGCGCCTTGCGCATGAAATGCGCGCGCGATCGCGCCTCCAATCGCTCCGCTTGCACCGGTTACAAGCGCGGTCTTGCCCGTCAAATCGAACATCATGCGTTCCTCCCCGCCTTGAAGGCGGCGACGTCCTCTGGACTTCCAATCGCAGCGACGGCGGCGCCGTCTGCGAGTCGCTTGATCAATCCGCTCAGCACCTTGCCGGCGCCAACTTCGTAGAATTTCGTCACCCCGGAATTAGCCATATAGACAACAGATTCGCGCCAGCGCACGGTGCCGGTAACTTGCGCAATGAGTGAGCGCACGATTTCGTCTGGATCCCGGATGGCTTTTGCCAGGACGTTGGCGACAACGGGTATAGCTGGCGGCTTGACGGACACTTTCGCCAACGCCTCCGTCATCACATCGGCAGCCGGCTGCATCAGCGCGCAATGGAAGGGGGCGGATACCGGCAAGAGCATCGCCCGCTTGGCTCCTTTTGTTTTGGCCATCTCAACCGCGCGCTCGACCGCCGCCTTGCTACCGGAGATCACGACCTGACCCGCGCCGTTGTCATTGGCGGCCTGACACACCTCTCCTTGCGCGGCTTCGGCTGCAAGAGCTGCCGCCACATCGAATTCAAGACCGATCAATGCCGCCATCGCGCCTGCACCGACCGGCACAGCCTTCTGCATGGCCTGTCCGCGCGCACGTAAAAGCCGTGCCGCATCCGCAACACTAAACGTGCCTGCAGCAGCGAGTGCCGAATATTCGCCGAGCGAATGACCGGCGACGAATTGCGCATCGCGCGCCAGATCAAGGCCCGCCTCCTGCTCCAGCACGCGCAGCGCGGCGAGCGAAACGGCCATGAGCGCCGGTTGCGCATTTTCAGTAAGCGTGAGCGTGTCGGCCGGCCCTTCGAAAATGATGGCGCTCAACTTGCTGCCCAACGCAGTATCGACTTCATCAAACACATGCTGCGCCGCCGTGAAATTCGACGCCAGTGTTTTGCCCATCCCGACGGCCTGGCTGCCTTGCCCTGGAAACACGAAAGCAACCGCCATGTATTGTCCGTTAATTGTGTCCATTCGCAGAAATCGGGCCGAAAGACACCTCGACACCGCTTCTGTCAAGTTTCACCGCTGATGGTAACCGCGCGACAACACTCTATACGCTAGGATTCACGTCGATCTTTCAACGGCCAAGGCCATGAGCGGACCATGACCGACCTGGTCACCGAGGACGAACTCGTTCGGGCGCGCAACGATCCGGCTTTCCGCCAGCAATTCCTGGCGCAGAATCTTGATCGGCTGCTCGATGCGCTCGAAAGGATGCGCCGGGCGAGCGAGCAGAATGAAGACGCGGCGCGGCAGCTTCGCGAGGGCGCCGATCTCGCCGTTCAGCTCGCCGACCGCCTCCAGGGCACCGATTCCGGACCACGCGCCGCGTGATCGGCCCGTCCGCCTTGTTTTGCTTGCGTTTTCGCAGAAACCCCCTATAAACCGCGCGTTCCGTCGATCCTGGTTGGAAGCTGAACGGACGGCCGACTTTCTTAGGTCGGTAGGGCCCGATGGGTCCGGCGTCCCGTGTTTCCGCCTTCAGAGCATTCGAGCCTTTCCCGAAGGGCTCGAGGGGCTTCGCACCGGGATCGAGGACCGGGAACTTGAACAAGGGAAAGGCATTCATGTCGCTGTACGAACACGTCTACCTCGCGCGCCAGGATCTGAGCGCGCAGCAGGTCGAAGAATTGACCACGCAGTTGTCCGGCGTCATCGGACAGATGGGTGGCAAGGTCACCAAGAACGAATATTGGGGCTTGAAGTCCCTCACCTACCGCATTCGCAAAAACCGCAAGGCGCACATCACGTTGCTCAATGTCGATGCGCCGGCGGCGGCGCTTAACGAAATCGAGCGCCAGGAACGGCTCAACGAGGATGTGCTGCGCTATCTCACCATCCGCGTGGAAGAGCACGAGGAAGGTCCCTCGGCGATGATGCGTAAATCGGACCGTGACCGCGATGAACGCGGCAGCCGCGGCGACCGCCGCCCGCGTCGCGACGACGGCGTGGACGAGATCGAGGTCGCGGACACAACCGTGGTGGAGGAATAAGCCATGGCATTTTCCGCCCAGGGTGGCGCACGCCGTCCGTTCTTTCGCCGCCGCAAGACATGCCCGTTTTCGGGAGCCAACGCGCCCAAGATCGACTATAAGGACGTCAAACTTTTGCAGCGTTACGTTTCTGAGCGGGGCAAGATCGTGCCGAGCCGCATCACTGCGGTGTCGTCGAAGAAACAGCGAGAGTTGGCACAGGCCATCAAGCGTGCGCGCTTTCTGGGCCTCCTGCCTTATGTGATACAGTAAAGTAACAACGAGGCTTCCGGGGACACCCGGAAGCCGATGGTTGGGCCGGAATAATTCCGTCTCTAACCGCTCAAAGGAGCGGGACAGCTCGTGATGATACACTTTGCAATCATAGGGATCGGTGCCGGCGCCGCGGCGGCCTTGCTGTTCGCCTCGGTCACGTCCGGGACATTGCTGTCGATTCCGCTGTTCTATCTCGCGCCCTTGCCGATCATGATCGCGGGCCTCGGCTGGGGCCAGTGGGTCGCGCTCACTGCGACGCTGACCGGCGCGTTTGCGATCGGGATCATATTTGGCACCGTTTTCCTTTTTGCATTCCTCGCGGTGGCTGGTGTCCCCGCCTGGTGGCTGAGCTATCTCGCAATGCTCGCGCGCCCCGCTGCCGCAAGCACCGGCAATGGTCGAGCAGATGTAGGACTCGAATGGTACCCACCGGGACGCCTGGTGGTGTGGGCCGCGGGTCTCGCCGCCTTGTCTGTGATTGTCGCCATTCCGAATTTTGGCACCGACGCAGAAACTTTTCGCGCGGGCATGCGGAGCTCGCTTAACGCGGTGCTGCATCTCGACGCCAGCACGGCCGGGCAGTCTGGCGTGCCCGGGGTAAGCAAAGGCGCCCGGGTCCTCAATTTTCTGGTCAATGCGATACCACCGGCGGCCGCCGTGGTCGCCACGATTACCAGTTTGCTCAACCTGTGGCTTGCCGCCCGAGTCGTGAAATTTTCGGGGCGCCTCGCGCGACCCTTCCCGCAGCTTTCGGCCATGACGTTTCCGCCTATGCTGGCGGGCGCGCTGGCGGTCGCAATCGGCTTGAGCTTCGTCGATGGAATGCTCGGCATTGTGGCCGGCGTCGCGTCGGCGAGCTTGCTGCTGGCCTATGGCGTGCTCGGATTTGCGGTCCTCCACGCCCTCACGGAGCGCATGAATATGCGCTGGCTCGTGCTTGGCCTCGCTTACGCCGCCGTGATTCTGATTGGCTGGCCTTTGCTGGTGCTCTGCCTGCTTGGCCTGGCTGACGCAGTCGTTGGCGTGCGCGGCCGCTTCGCGCGTAAAGGTGGACCGCTACCCCCTTCATCAACATGAAGTTCGTCATCAACATCAAAGTTCAGATTGAGGAGTAACACCAATGGAAGTCATTTTGCTTGAGCGCGTCGGCAAACTCGGACAGATGGGCGACGTCGTGCGCGTGAAGGACGGATTTGCGCGTAACTTCCTGCTACCGCGCGGAAAGGCACTGCGTGCGACCGCCGATAACAAGACTCGTTTCGAAGAAATGAAGGCCGATCTTCAGGCGCGCAATCTCGAGATGAAGGGCGAAGCCGGCAAGCTTGCCGGCAAGCTTGATGGCAAAACCTACATCGTCCTGCGGCAAGCGAGCGAAGGGGGGCAGCTATTCGGCTCCGTGTCGAGTCGCGATATCGCCGGCCTCATGAAAGCAGACGGGGCAGAGATTGGACGCTCGCAGATTGTGCTCAACGCGCCGATCAAGACGATTGGCCAATACAAAGTGCCGCTCGCGCTCCACCCGGATGTTGAGATCGCAATCATGGTCACCGTCGCCCGCAGCGCAGACGAAGCGGCACGCATCGCGCGCGGTGAGGACGTGACAATCCGACGTACGGAAGCTGAGGAAGAAGCTGCTGCCGCGGCCGCCGCTGCAGAAGCAATGTTTGAGCCCGAGGCGGCCGAGACCCGGGACCCTCGCAAGACAGACGACGACGCAAGCGCAAAGGCCGCAGGTACCGACGCTGCGGAGGCGCCTGCCAAGCGCGCCAGGGCAAAAAGAAAGAAATCAGAAGACGCGTAAACGGCGTCCGTCGCTATTCAGACTTCTCAGGCTTGGCGCCCTCGGCCGGCTTACTTTCACCGGCCGCGGGCGTGCTCGGCTTGGGGTCGGATTTCACTTCCGGGGTAATAATATCAGCCGGCGGCCTTCGCTCGGACGAAGGCTTCGTTTCGCCGGCTGTACCATCGGAGCCCTTCTCGGTGCCTTTGATTTCGCCCGGCTTGCTGCCCGTCTTTTTCTTATCGTCCGATTTGGCTTTCTCATCACCCTTCGACGTGCGCCTCGATGCGCGCGCCGGCCCCGCCGGCCCTGTATCCAGTGACTTGAGATAGGTGGCAATGGCGGCGGCCGTTTCTTTGCTCGCCGTATAGTGCTCGCGCAAGAAACTATCGAGTCCGAGTAGCCCGCCCGCCTTGGCTAATCCCTGCGGCGATTTGTGACAGCCTGAGCAATCGGACGCGAAAAGTTGGGCCGCGTTCTTGCCGCGGTCGAGGCTTTCCTGCGCCCCTGCCCCAACGGTCATGCTCAGCGCCCATGCGGCTATTGCCAGCCGAAGGCCGCACCGTAGCGCTTTTGGATCCATCACGTTTCTCGTTCTGCTGTCAGGGGGGCCAGCCCACGCCCGTACGGGTGCCTTGATAGCGCATTATCCGGAAATTGCGACCCGCATCTGAACGGATCGCCACCTTGCGCGTTTCAGGATTGCCGGCAGACGGGAACTTTGATTAAATACCTAAGTCCGAAAGTTGTACGTCTGCGGCGTGTGCTTGGGGGATTACCAAAACGCACGCACGGCTGTGTGGGCAACGGATGCGGCCGATGGACCGGTTGCTTGAATTTCTGCTCGGGGCATTTATCCGGCGCGGGACGCTTAGGGTCACCACCGCGCGCGGACGGATCTTCACATTCGGCGATGGTACCGGCGAACCGGTGGCAATTCGCTTTACGACACGCGCGGCAGAATTCGGCATAATTTTCGATCCCGAACTCAATTTCGGCGAAGCCTATATGGGCGGCACCCTGGTGGTCGAACAGGGCACAATCGCCGACGTGCTCGCCGTTGTGCTCGCCCAAGGGATGGAAGTCCCGAATTGGGCGCGGCTGCAATGGATTTTGCGCTACATCGGCCGACGTTTTCGGCAGTTTAATCCGCGCCCGCGTGCACGCCGCAACGTTGCTCACCATTATGATCTCGACGGACGGCTTTATTCGCTGTTCCTCGATGCCGACCGGCAATACAGCTGCGGCTACTTTGAAGCGCCGAACACCTCGCTCGACGATGCGCAGCTTGCCAAGAAGCGGCACATCGCCGCCAAGCTCGTCCTGGACCGCAATCAACGCGTCCTCGACATCGGCTGTGGCTGGGGCGGTCTTGGCCTTTACCTTGCCGAAACGGGCGGTGCCGATGTCACCGGTGTGACGCTCTCCGAGGAACAGCACGCGATCGCCAACGAGCGCGCGGCGGAAAACGGCTTGAGCGGTCGCGCCCGCTTTTTATTGCAGGACTATCGGGATGTGCGCGGTCCGTTTGACCGAGTCGTCTCTGTCGGCATGTTCGAGCACGTGGGCGTCAATCACTACGAAACTTATTTCAAAAAATGCGCCGAACTCCTTGGCGATGATGGTGTCATGCTGCTGCATTCGATCGGCCGGTCCGAGGGACCCAATGTCACCAATCCCTGGATTGCGAAATATATCTTCCCGGGCGGTTACATCCCGGCTCTGTCCGAAGTCCTTCCCGTGATCGAACGCGCAGGACTGCTGGTCACGGACATCGAGATCCTCCGCCTGCACTACGCGGAGACATTGAAAGCCTGGCGCCAACGCTTCCTCGCCCATCGGGACGGTGCCGAACGCATCTACGAGCCGCGTTTCGTGCGGATGTGGGAATTTTATCTCGCCGCGTCGGAGATGACGTTCCGCGAGCAGAATATGATGGTGATGCAAATCCAGCTCGCCAAGCGCCAGGGCGTGGTGCCGATCACGCGCGACTATATTATGAGAGAAGAACGGCGCCTGGCCGCGGCCGAACGTGCACAGCCTGCGCCGCTCCGGCTGGCCGGCGAATAGTTCCGGCCGGCACTCCGCGCAAAGGGTTGCGCGGTCAAGGCAAAACGCGCCTTTCCCACCGCTCAATGCAACTTGTGAATTGCGGGACAACTGCCTCCATGAGGCATTTCAATCGTCATTCGCGTGCTATGCCACAATTTCCGGGTAAGCACCGACATCATGGCCCTCGCTGATTCGACAGCCCGCAAGCAGGTCGAAGAACCTGCTCCGCTCTACCGCTCGGCCCCGCATAATATCGAGGCGGAACAAGCGTTGTTGGGCGCGATCCTCGTCAACAACGAGGCCTTCTATCGGGTTTCCGACTTTCTGGAGCCCACGCACTTCTTCGAGCCCATCCATCAGAAGGTCTATCAGCTGGCGCGCGATCTGATCCGCGCAGGCAAACTGGCGACACCGGTCACGCTCAAGACGTTTCTCGATGCGAATGTCGATATTGGTGGTCTCACGGTCAGCCAGTACCTGGCGCGGCTGGCGGCAGAGGCGACAACAATCATCAATGCAGAAGACTACGGCCATACCGTCTACGACCTGTCGATCCGCCGCGCGCTAATCCAGGTCGGCGAGGACATGGTCAACGTCGCCTTTGACGCACCGGTTGATTTTTCCCCGCGAAACCAGATCGAGGACGCCGAACGGCGGCTCTACGAGCTGGCAGAGACCGGCCGCTACGACGGCGGCTTCCAGCGTTTCGCCCAGGCCCTCACCACCGCCATCGACATGGCCGCGCATGCTTTTCAGCGCGATGGAAAACTGTCGGGCACCGCCACGGGTCTCGACGATCTCGACCGCATGATGGGCGGCTTGCAGCAATCCGATCTGATCATTCTTGCCGGGCGTCCCGGCATGGGCAAAACCGCCCTCGCCACCAATATCGGCTACAACATCGCCAGAACCTGGCGCGGCGAGGTCAAGCCCGATGGCCACACTGTGACGGTCAACGGCGGAGTCATTGGGTTCTTCTCACTGGAAATGTCGGCCGAACAGCTCGCGACCCGCATCATCGCGGAGCAGACCGGCATTCCATCAAACCAGATACGGCGCGGCGGCATCAGCGAAAGCGACTTTGAGAAGATCAAGGACTACTCGATCGAGCTGCAACATATCCCGCTCTACGTCGACGAGACCGGCGGTCTGTCGGTTGCCCAGCTCGCCGCGCGCGCCCGACGGCTCAAACGTCAGCGCGGTCTCGATGTGCTGATCATCGACTATTTGCAGCTTCTGCAAGGTTCAACGCGACGCTCGGCCGAAAATCGCGTCCAGGAAATCACCGAGATCACCACCAAACTCAAGGCGCTGGCCAAAGAACTTAATGTGCCGATTTTGGCCCTGTCGCAATTGTCCCGCCAGGTAGAAAGCCGGGACGACAAACGGCCGCAGCTGTCTGACCTTCGTGAATCCGGATCAATCGAGCAGGACGCCGACGTTGTTTTGTTCGTTTATCGTGAGGAATATTACCATCAGATGCGCAAGCCGCTGGAATCCAACCGCGAAAAGTTCGCGGAATGGCTGTCGGAAGCCGACAAGGTTCACGGCAAGGCCGAGGTCATTATCGGAAAGCAACGTCATGGACCGACCGGCACGGTCGAATTGCAGTTCGACGCGGCGGTGACCCGGTTCTCCTCTCTTGCGCGCGAAAACCGCCTGCCGGATCGTGCGTAAGACGGCGGGCTGCCGCATGGACTGGCGGCCTTCAGACAGCTAAACCCACGGGCATGTCCCAGGCTCAAACCGCCCTGCAGCCCGACCTGTCGGCAGAAACCGTCTCCGACGCCGGCGGCATCCTGACCATCGATCTGGGCGCGCTCGTCGCGAACTGGCAGGAACTCGGGCGCCGCGCAATGCCCTCGGAATGTGCTGCCGTAATCAAGGCCGATGGTTACGGTTGCGGCATTGAACCGGTGACCAGAGCGCTTCTCCAGGCCGGCTGCAAAACATTCTTCGTCGCAGATCTTGGCGAGGCGCGCCGCGTCCGGATTGTTGCACCCGACGCGGCGATTTACGTTCTCAACGGTCTATTGCCAGGCACCGCCGCTGCGTTCCCCGACATCCGCGCGCGACCGGTGATCGGCAGCCTGGTGGAGCTGGCGGAATGGGATGCGTTCTGCTCAGCGAACCAATGGCACGCCGGCGCTGCGCTACATGTTGATACCGGCATGAACCGGCTCGGAATTTCCCCCGATGAAGCAGCGGCGCTCGCGCCGCGTATCCGCGCGGAAAATCACGGCATCACATTGTTGATGAGCCACCTGTCCTGCGCCGAACAACCCGATCACCCGCTCAACGAAACGCAAATGAAGCTGTTTCGTGACGTGCGGCTTCTTTATCGCGGCATTCCCGGTTCGCTCGCGAATTCCTCCGGGATATTCCTCGGCAGTGCCGCTCATTGCGACATGGTCCGCCCGGGTGCTGCGCTTTTTGGCGTCAACCCAACACCGGGCCACCGCAATCCCATGCGCCCGGTCGTCGGGCTGCAAGCCCGCGTCCTGCAGGTGCGCACGGTGGCGAAGGGCGAGACCATTGGTTACGACGCAACCTGGACCGCCAAGCACGCAACCCGCATTGCAGTCGTTGGTGTCGGCTACGCTGACGGTTATCCGCGCGCCGCCAGCGCCACCGATGCGGCCCCCGGTTCGGAAGCCATCGTTGCGGGCGTGCGCTGCCCGCTGGCCGGACGCGTCTCGATGGATCTGCTGGCGATCGACATCACCGCCGTGTCCGATACGTCGGTTCGGCGGGGCGATCTTGTCACGTTGATCGGCGGTGAGATCGGGGTCGATGCGCTGGCGGCTGCCGCGGGGACCATCGGCTACGAAATCCTCACCGGCCTGGGTCAGCGGTACCAGCGCACTTACCGGGAAGCCTGACCCGCCCGCGAGCCCTATAATTAGGGACTTTTTAAAATATGTTCTTGTATTGTTCTCATGGGCGGTCTAGCGTTCGCTGGAGCGGTTTTGGGACAATTCCTTCATGTCGAAACGCCATTTGACTTTCGTTTGCCAGAACTGCGGGGCTGCCTCCAGCCGCTGGCAGGGCAAGTGCGAGGCTTGCGGGGAATGGAACACACTGAGCGAGGAAGGCGCCGAGCGTCCCGCGGGACCTGGCCGCAAGCCCGGCAAGGGCCGCCTGTTCGCGCTCGAACCGCTTGCCGGTGAGGCGCAGGACGCTCCGCAACTCCCTTCAGGAATTGCCGAATTCGACCGCGTCACCGGCGGCGGCTTTGTGCGCGGCTCGGTTATCCTGGTCGGTGGCGATCCCGGTATCGGCAAATCGACCCTGCTCATACAAGCCACCGCCGAACTCGCGCGCGCCGGCCACCGCGCCGTCTACATCTCAGGCGAGGAAGCGGTGGCGCAGGTGCGTCTGCGCGCAGAGCGTTTGGGGCTGCGCGACACGGCGGTTGAATTGGCGGCGGAAACGTCGGTCGAGGACATCATCGCCACCCTGTCGGAAGGCAAGACGCCGAGTCTTATCGTCATCAATTCCATTCAAACCATGTGGACCGACACCGTCGAATCCGCGCCCGGCACGGTGACCCAGGTCCGTGGTTCAGCGCAGGCGTTGATCCGTTTTGCCAAAAAGTCGGGCGCGGCGATCATTCTGGTCGGCCACGTCACCAAGGACGGTCAAATCGCCGGGCCTCGGGTCGTCGAACACATGGTCGACGCTGTGCTGTCCTTCGAGGGCGAAGGCTCGCACCATTTCCAAATCCTGCGGGCCATGAAAAATCGCTTCGGCCCGACCGATGAAATTGGCGTGTTTGAGATGACTGGCTCTGGCTTGCGCGAAGTGCCCAATCCATCGGAGCTGTTTTTATCGGAGCGCGATCTTGGCCAGCCAGGCACCGCGGTGTTCGCCGGCATCGAAGGAACAAGGCCATTGCTGGTCGAAATCCAAGCTTTGGTTGCCCCGACATCGCTCGGGACGCCCAGGCGTGCTGTGGTGGGATGGGACCCGAGCCGGCTCTCTATGCTGCTCGCGGTGTTGGAGGCCCATTGCGGCGTCCGGCTGGGAGGCCACGACGTTTACCTTAACGTTGCCGGCGGCATGCGCATACAGGAGC
This sequence comes from uncultured Alphaproteobacteria bacterium, assembly GCA_963831275.1. Classification (GTDB taxonomy): domain Bacteria; phylum Pseudomonadota; class Alphaproteobacteria; order Rhizobiales; family Xanthobacteraceae; genus Pseudolabrys. Next base: position 522,705 of record CAWHPN010000011.1, read on the forward strand.
CGGCGGGCGATCTTGCGGCCGCAGCCGCGCTTGTGTCCTCGCTCGCCAATGCGCCGCTGCCCGCGGACGCAGTTTATTTCGGCGAAGTGTCGCTGTCCGGCGCGGTTCGACCGGTGGCATACGGTGCTGCGCGTCTCAAGGAAGCGGCAAAGCTTGGCTTCAATCGTGCCGTCGTGCCGGATGCCGGGCGCGCCGAGGCTGGCGAGCCGGGGCTTAAGGTTATCGATGTCGCAAGCCTCGCCAATCTGGTCGCCGACATCGCCGTTCAGGGCAAAGCAACCTTGCCTTCGAAAATGGTGGACAAGCCCGGTGACGGAACCGCACCGCCCCGCTATATACGGCGCGTCAAAACCGGTTAGCTGCTTCCTCGCGCGCCCGACCGCTAGCGCAGAAATGGGCCTGAAATTAAGCACTTAGGGTCGACATTGCCGCCCCGGTCCGGAGCCGCTATGGCTGCGTCGGATTCGTCGCGCAGGCCGCTCCTCCTGCGTCACATGGCTTGCCGAAACTTGCGGAGTTTATGAGCCCTCGATGCCGATCACGCTGCTCGACATCATCCTGCTCGCGGTCATGTTGATCTCAGGGCTGCTCGCCATGATCCGGGGCTTCATGCGTGAAATCCTCTCGATCGGCGCCTGGGGCGTTGCCGCGCTTGTCACGCTCTACTCCTACAGCCGCCTGCTGCCGCTGGCGAAGCAGTACTTCAACAGCGACATGGTGGCGGCGGGCGTTTCGGCCGGCGGCGTGTTCCTTGCCACTTTGCTTATCGTCTCGATCATCACCGCGCGTATCTCCGATATGGTCCTCGACAGCCGCGTCGGCGCGCTTGACCGCACGCTCGGTTTCCTGTTCGGCCTCGGTCGTGGCCTGGTCATCGTCGTGGTCGCTTTCCTGTTTTTCGCCTGGTTGGTGCCCGACCGCAGCCAGCCCGAATGGGTCCGCAGCGCCAAGTCGAAATTGGTGCTGCAAAACACAGGACAATGGCTGATGTCGATGTTGCCGGATGATCCTGAAAGCACCATCTTAAAGAGGCTGAAGAAGCCGAAGCCGGACGATCAGGATACGCCCGATACCGGTCCCGATCAGCGTTCGGAACTGCCGTTGACGCAAACCAGGGCAAGCGGAACGCGATAACGATGCACACCATCCCGCAGGACCTGCCCACGACAGCGCCGGCGACCTCGGCCGATGCGGAGTTTGATCCCAATGCTGACCGCCTGCGTGAGGAATGCGGCGTGTTCGGTATCTTCGGTCATCCGGATGCGGCCGCCATCACCGCGCTTGGACTGCATGCGCTTCAACATCGCGGTCAGGAAGCGGCCGGTATCGTTTCCTTTGACGGCAAGCGTTTCCATTCCGAGCGGCGCCTTGGTCTGGTCGGCGACGCCTTTGCGCGCCGCGAAGTCATCGACCGCCTCCCCGGCACATCCGCCATCGGTCATGTACGGTATTCGACCACCGGCGAGACTGTCCTGCGCAACGTGCAGCCATTGTTCGCGGAATTGGAAGGCGGCGGCTTCGCCATCGGCCACAATGGCAACTTGACCAACGGCATCGCATTGCGCCGCCAGCTGGTCCATGAAGGCGCCATGATGCAGTCGACCACCGACACGGAGATGATCCTGCATCTCGTGGCGCGCGCCAGACGGAACCGCTTTGTCGATCGTTTCATCGAGGGCCTGCGCCAGCTCGAGGGCGCCTACGCCTTCGTCGGCCTCACCAACAAGAAATTGGTGGGCGCCCGCGATCCGCTCGGCATCCGGCCGCTGGTCATCGGCAAGCTTGACGGATGCCCGATCCTTGCTTCGGAAACCTGCGCGCTCGACATCATCGGCGCACAGTACGTCCGCGACGTGGAAAACGGCGAAGTCGTCATCTTCGATGAGGATGGCGCGCAATCGCATAGGCCCTTCCCGCCAATGACGGCGCGTCCCTGCATCTTCGAATACATCTATTTCTCGCGGCCGGATTCGATCGTCGGTGGCCGCAATGTCTATGACGTTCGCAAGACCATGGGGGCCGAGCTGGCGCGTGAAGCGCCGGCGCAAGTCGACGTGATCGTGCCAGTGCCGGATTCCGGCGTGCCGGCCGCGATCGGTTTTGCGCAAGCGTCGAATATCCCCTACGAACTCGGCATCATCCGCAACCACTATGTCGGCCGCACCTTCATCCAGCCGACGCAGTCGATCCGCGATCAGGGCGTGCGCATGAAGCATTCGGCCAACCGCGCGGTGGTCGCCGGCAAGCGTATCGTGCTGATCGACAACTCCATCGTGCGGGGCACGACGTCGCGCAAGATCGTGCAAATGATGCGTGACGCCGGCGCCAAGGAAGTGCACTTCCGCATTGCTTCGCCGCCGATCACGCACCCCGACTATTACGGAATCGATACGCCTGAAAGCGACAAGCTGCTCGCGGCCACCCACGACCTCGAGGGCATGAGAAAGTTCATCGGCGCGGATTCGCTGGCCTTTCTGTCGGTTGACGGCATTTACCGGGCCATGGGTTTTGAAAAACGCGACCCGGTCCGGCCGCAATTTACCGACCATTGCTTTACCGGCGACTATCCGACCCCGCTCACCGATCTCGCCGCGCAAGAAGCGAGCCCGCGGCAATTGTCGCTCTTGGCGGAAGCTATATAGCGCCATAGCCGGGACGAGCCCGGCCGTGACAAAAAATGACCGACGGTTCCAAGCCCCTCTCCGACCGCATCGTGCTGGTGACCGGCGCCTCTCGTGGCATTGGCGCAGCGCTCGCGCTCGAGCTTGCCCAGGCCGGCGCGCATGTGGTGGCTATCGCGCGCACCGTCGGCGGGCTGGAAGAACTCGACGATAAAATAAAATCGGCCGGCGGATCCGCCACCCTGGTGCCGCTTGACGTGAAGGATAGCGACGGCATCGCGCGCCTCGCGCTCGCCCTCAACGAACGCTACCAACGCCTCGATGTTCTGGTCGGCAATGCTGGCATCCTCGGGTCGCTGTCGCCGCTGTCACATATACAGCCCAAGGACTGGGACAACCTGATCGCCGTCAACGTCACCGCCAATTGGCAGCTCATTCGCTGCATGGATGCGCTGCTCCAACGCTCGCCGGCCGGCCGCGCCGTATTCCTGACATCGGGGGTCGCCCACATGGCACGGCCTTATTGGGGCGCTTACGCCGCATCGAAGGCTGCTCTCGAAGTGATTGTGCGCACCTACGCGGCCGAATGCGCAACCACTCCCGTGCGTGCCAATCTATTTGCACCCGGGCCGACCCGTACGCGCATGTATGCCAGCGCCTTTCCGGGCATTGATCCCCTGACGCTCCCCACGCCGGAAGACGTTGCACGCGCGATCTTGCCGTTATGCCTGCCGGCCTGCACCGAAACCGGGAAACTTTATAATTTCCGCGAGCGCAAATTTATGGATTTTCATATCCCGGCTTGATTTTTTGCCGCCCTCAATGTTTCCGCTTTGCGCGGCCTTTGTACGGATTGTCTTTTTCACGCAGAGTGAGACGGATCGGCGTCCCCGGAAGATCGAATGTGTCCCGCAGAGAATTCAACAGATAGCGTTTATAGGCGTCGGGAACGGCATCCGCGCGCGTGCAGAACACAATAAAGCTTGGCGGACGGCTCTTGGCCTGCGTGATGTAATTGAGACGCAGTGAGCGTCCCGAAACCGCCGGCGGCGGATGGGCGCTGATCGCGTGTTCGAACCAGCGATTGAGCGCGCTGGTCGCAATACGTTTGTTCCAGACGTCATAACTATCGATGATGGCCTGCATCAAACGGTCGAGACCTTCCCCGGTCAGGCCCGAAACTGCCACCAGCGGCACGCCCTTGAGCTGGGTCAGCTTCTCTTCGGCCTGCTCGCGCAACTTGCCTATCGCGCCCGCTGTCTTTTCCTTCAGATCCCATTTGTTGACCGCGATCACGATGGCGCGGCCTTCCTGCTCCACCAGATCGGCAATGCGCTGATCCTGTTCTTCGAACGCACTTTCCACGTCGAGCAGGACCACCACGACCTCCGCGAAGCGAACTGCGTTGAGCGCGTCGGCGACCGAGAGCTTTTCAAGTTTTTCTTCAACCCGAGACCGACGGCGCAAGCCGGCGGTGTCGTAGAGACGGAAATTGCGGCCCTGCCAGGCAAGCTCGACCGCAATGGAGTCGCGGGTAATGCCGGCCTCCGGCCCGGTAAGAAGTCTCTCCTCGCCAATCAGCCGGTTGATCAGAGTCGACTTGCCGGCATTGGGGCGTCCAACAATGGCGACGCGGATCGGATGCGGCTCGGTTGGCTCCGCCTCCGCTTCAGCCGCAGACGTTTCCTCGGGCAACGCGGTACGCAACGCGTCGTAAAGATCGGACAGTCCCTCATTGTGCTCGGCGGAAATTGCGATCGGCTCACCGAGGCCGAGTTCATAAGCTTCCAGTCGGCGCGCTTCCGCCGCGCGCCCCTCGCTTTTGTTGGCGATGAGAACGGTCGGCTTGCCCGACTTGCGCACGAGCGCGGCAAACTCATGGTCGACCGGCATCGGACCAGCGCGCACATCGATCATGAAGAAAATCGCATCCGCCTGCTCAATCGCGGTGTCAGTCTGTGCCCGCATGCGGCCGGATAGACTTTCGGCCGCAGAGTGCTCCAGCCCCGCGGTATCAATCACCATAAACTCGATGTCGCCGAGCCTGCCCTGTCCCTCGCGGCGGTCGCGCGTGACGCCAGGCTGATCATCGACCAAAGCCACACGCCGGCCGACCAGCCGATTGAACAACGTCGATTTGCCGACATTCGGCCGCCCGACAATGGCAATGGTAAAAGTCATCCGTATCGCTGCCGGGTTTAAAAACGTCCAGGATGTGTTTGCGGCGCAGGTCGTCCTCGGGTCAAGCCCGAGGCTGGATTTCTGCGTGTGACGCGCGCATCAGCGCGAGAAGGTGCCTGGTGACGGCGACGAAGGCCAGGGCGCGGCAGTGTTGGTTTGACCCTGCGCCGGCCAGGGCGCCTGACTCTGTTGCTGTGCCGGTTGCTGGTTTTGCTGCGGCCACGGCGCAGCCGGTTGCTGTGGCTGCTGTTGCGGCTGCACCGTCACCTGCGTCGGTTGGGAAGCCGTCCGCGGTTTCGGCGTGCGTTTGGGCTTCGGCTTGGGCGCGGGCTCCGGCTCCGCCGCAGCGGTTTTCGCTTTGCCCTGCTCGCCCGCCGGAGCTTCTGCGGCATCAGCTGGCGGCTGATTCCCTTTCACATATTCCGGCGGAATACCTTGCGTGACCCCCGGAACACCGCCCGGAAACACTTCCCTGCGCTCGCCCGGAAGTTTCTTCTTTTCGTTGAGACCAAACACGTCAAGCTTGTCCGGATCGAAACCCGAGCAAGCAGTCAGTGTCCCCGTAACGGTCGCGAGGACAGCCAAGACTAAAATGCGGGGCGTTGGTCGCATGTGCCGTCCTTCAACTCTTGCCTTCAGCGGTGATCAGCCCGGACAACACGTCCGCCCGCGCACGTGTGCCGACCGGTGATTCTGCATCGGTCGCTATCATATCGAGATAACGTTTGGCCGCAGCAAGATCGTGATTCCGCCAGGCGGACAACGCCAGAAGTTCACGCGCGGTGTGGCGGGAGCTGCGCGAAGGCTCGGTAAGCGGATCGAGCCGCTTGCGCATATCCGCAAGCGATGCGGTATCCAGCATCAACATCCCGGCGCGCAAGGCGGCAATGTCTTGCCAGGTTGTGCCGAGAGACGGATCCGCCGAAAGTTCGTCGAAGGCTTTGATGGCCTCGGCCGGTTTGACCTGCGACAGCGCGGCGGCGGCGCGCATGCGCGACAGCAAGCGATACCCGCTTGGCGCATCGGCCGCCAATTTAGCAAAGGCGGCTTCCGCCTCCGCATATTTGGCGTCTGAGCTCAACGTCAACGCCGCCTCAAAAGCGGCACCGGCCGCTGCGGCTTTTTTGGCGACCCAATATTCGTAACCGCGCCATGCCCCAATGCCTGCAACAAGAAGCACGGCGGCGGCGATCAAATAAATGCTGTAGCGTTCCCACAGCTTTTTGAGCTGCTCGCGCCGGACTTCCTCGTCTACTTCATGAAAGATATCGGCCACGATGGCTCCCAGACCGCTTAGACCCACCCGGGCCCGAATTGCGCGGTAAACTACCGATGTGGCACGCCTAAGGCAAAGCCAAAGCCGGTAACCGTTAATATTTCAGGGCATTAGCCCTTCTTGGCTTTCATCGAATAAACGTGCTCGGGGCCGGGAAATGCACGCGAGCGTACCTCTGCGGCATAGTCGGCGATGGCCTTTTCGATGCCGGGCCCAAGCGAACCGTAGCGCTTCACGAACTTCGGCACCCGCGGGGACAGACCGAGCATGTCCTCCAGCACTAAAATTTGTCCGTCGCACGCCACACTCGCCCCGATCCCGATGGTCGGGATCGCAACCGCAGCCGTCAGTTTACGTGCCAGCGGTTCCGCGACCGCTTCAACGACCACGGCAAACGCACCGGCTTGCGACACCGCGATCGCGTCCTCTTCTATGCGCGGCCAATCGGCTTCGTCGCGGCCTTGCGCACGGAATGAACCGATTGTGTTAATGGCCTGCGGTGTCAATCCAACATGACCCATCACCGGGACACCACGCTCGGCAAGAAAGCGGATGGTCTCCACCATGCGCTTGCCACCTTCGACCTTGATTGCTCCGCAACCGGTCTCCTTGAGCACGCGCGCGGCATTCATGAAGGCCTGTTCTTTCGAGGCTTCATAGGAGCCGAACGGCATATCGACAACCACCAGCGCGCGTTTGGAGCCACGCATCACGGCGTGGCCCTGCAGGATCATCATGTCGAGTGTGACCGGAACGGTGGTCTCGAGCCCATGCATCACCATGCCGAGGGAATCGCCGACCAGAATCACATCGCAATGAGCGTCGACAATCCGCGCGGTGTGAGCGTGATAAGACGTCAAACAAACGATCGGCTCGCCGCCTTTGCGCGCGCGTATATCGGGAGCCGTGAGCCGCCGAATTTCATCCTGAACTGACATGAGTTACTGTCCGAATACCGGCACACCGATTACCGCCGGATGAAACGCGTATCCAAGCGCAAGATAAATGACGATCCCAAGCGCGAGGACGATCACATCGTTTGTCCAGCCAGCGGGCGCGATCGCAGGAGTCAGGTCGGCGCGACGTTTGGTGGAAATGCGAGCAAAGACCCCCCAGGCCAGGAATGTTCCAAAAAGCAGGATCGATCCGAGGTCGCCGTTGGAAAGCAAGTGAGCCAATGCCCAGGTTTTCACCCCTGCGAGCATCGGGTGCTTGAGACGTGTCTTGATGTGGCTTGGGATGAATGCCGCAACAACGAAGATCACCGCCAACAGCATGAGCCCGACAGTGATGTGCCGCATGAAAGCGGGCGGCGACCACACTTGGATCCAGTCCTGCGCCCGGTATTGCGCGTAACCCCAAACGATCAGGATGAGTCCTGCAAGCGAAACGAGCGCAAACAGCGCCCGATAGACGGGCAGCCCCACGCGCGCGATCGCATCGGCACGCGCTCCTCGAAACGACACGAACACATGCGTCCCGAGAAAAACAAGCAGACCGAGAACGAGAATGCCCAAGCCCATGCTACACTCTTGCCAGATTGCCGCCGCAGTAGAGGATAGCGTCAATCAATGCAAGCCATCCCCGCGCCTTATTCTGAATGACCAGAGCTTCCGTAACCCATTTGCCGATATGCGTCCTGTTGTCGCTTTCGCTGGCGGCGTCAGCAGTTACGTGTGCAGCGGCGCAGGATTGGCCGCTCAAGACCGTGCGCATCGTGGTCCCCTTTGGAGCCGGGTCGACGCCCGATTTCGTGGCGCGTCTGCTCGCGGACGGCTTCCAGCAGAAATACCCCACCAGCACCTTTCTCGTGGAAAACAAGCCCGGCGCCAGCGGCAATCTGGGGACCGATATGGTCGCCAAGGCCGCGCCCGACGGCTCACTGATTGGCGTGAGCATCGGCGGCCCCCTCGCAATCAACACCTTGCTGTTTTCGAAGCTGCCGTATGATCCTCGCAAGGATATCGCGCCTATTGCCCAACTGGTCACCCAGCCGAGCGTACTGGCGATCAATCCGTCCCTGGGCGTCAACTCGGTTGCGGAGCTGGTTGCGCTACTGGCGAAAAACCCCGGCAAGTACAACTTCGCTTCAATCGGTAACGGCTCGCTATCGCACCTTGCCATGGAGGCGATCGCTATCAAGGCCGGTGTCCAGCTCGTACATGTGCCCTATACCAGCTCGCCTCAGGCGATCACGGCGGTCATCCGCAACGATGCGCAGATGACCTGCCTTCCGGCGATCGCCGTGACGCCGCAAGCTGCGTCCGGTGCGGTAAAAATTCTGGCGGTCTCTACCCCCGAACGCTCGCCCTATTTGCCGAACGTTCCGACATTGAAAGAGGCCGGCATCGATGTGGAAGCGGATGCCTGGAATGGCCTGATTGCGCCAGGTGGCACGCCCAGGGCCATCATCGAAAAAATCGGCGCCGATGTCGGCGAGATCATGAAGCGGCCGGCGATCCGCGAAAGACTGGTCACACAACTGATGGAGCCGGCTGGGTCGTCACCCGAACAGCTGCGTGCCCGCATGGATGGTGAAATCGCGCGCTGGGCACCCGTGATCAAGGCAGCGAACGTCAAATTGAATTAAGCGGCCTTGTTCTTGACGTCCTTGATGTCAGTGAAGGAAATATCCGGCGCCCGTTCCCGGGTGTAGTCGAGGAGAAATTGATTGCGCGCCATGAAGACCTTGTCGCCGTCGAGATCCTCGGCGCAGCTCGAATAATTGGCCTGCACGAAATCATCAATCTTTCGCTCATCGGCAGACGCAATCCAGCGCGCGAGCTGGAATTCGGGCTGTTCGAATCCAATATCGAGCCCATATTCTTCCGACAGCCGCACTTTCAGCACGTCAAGCTGTAGCGGACCGACCACACCCACGAGCGCCGGCGCACCATCGAGCGGTCGAAAGACCTGTACAACCCCTTCTTCCGCCATCTGCTGGAGCGCTTCTTTGAGCTTTTTTGCTTTCATGGGATCGCCGAGTTTGACGCGGCGCAGGATTTCCGGAGCGAAATTCGGAACGCCAAGAAACGCGATATCCTCGCCTTCCGTCAATGTGTCCCCGATCCGAAGTGTCCCATGATTGGGGATACCAACGACGTCACCCGCATAGGCTTCTTCGGCAAGCGCGCGATCCTGCGCAAAAAAGAATTGCGGCGTGGACAGCGTTAATGGTTTGGCTGTGCGGGTTAGTTTCGCCTTCATACCGCGTCGCAACTTTCCCGAACACAGGCGCGCAAAGGCAATGCGATCGCGGTGATTGGGATCCATATTGGCCTGAATCTTGAAGACAAAGGCCGTCATGGAATTTTCATGCGCGTCCACGGTGCGCACGTTGGACGCCTGCGCCCGCGGTGCCGGCGCAAACAACGCCAGGGCATCAAGCAGATCCTTCACGCCAAAATTCTTGAGGGCCGAGCCGAAGAAAACCGGCGTCAGGTGCCCCTCGCGAAATGACTTGAAGTCAAACGGTCGGCAGGCGTCCTTTACCAGAGCAAGCTCTTCGGTCGTTCCCCTTGCATCCAGCATCGAATTTTTTGCGACAAGCGCGGCGAGATCGAGCGGTTGCCGTTCGATAGTTTTTCCATCGTCGCTGACAAGGCGCATCTCGCCCGTAGCAAGATCGAAGGTACCGGCGAAGTCGCGGCCGCGGCCAATTGGCCATGTCATGGGCGCGGTATCGAGCGCCAGCGTCTTTTCAATCTCGTCGAGCAGCTCGAACGGATCGCGGCTTTCCCGATCCATTTTGTTGACGAATGTGATGATCGGAATGTCGCGCAGGCGGCATACTTCAAAAAGCTTGCGCGTGCGGGCCTCGATGCCCTTTGCGGCGTCGATCACCATGACCGCAGAGTCCACCGCAGTGAGCGTACGGTATGTGTCTTCCGAAAAGTCCTCGTGGCCGGGTGTATCGAGCAGATTGAAGACCCGGCCATCGTAATCGAACGTCATGACCGACGTCACAACCGAAATGCCGCGCTCTCGCTCGATTGCCATCCAGTCAGAGCGGGTGGAGCGGCGGTCGCGCTTGGCCTTGACTTGTCCGGCAAGATTGATCGCGCCGCCGAACAGCAACAATTTTTCGGTCAAGGTGGTTTTGCCGGCGTCCGGGTGGGAAATAATCGCAAACGTGCGCCGCCGGTCGACCTCGGCGGCAAGTGGCGTCACAACGATCGAATCGGAGGTGCCCAAAGGCTTATTCATGAGCCGCATGTGGCAAGGAAAGGCGACCGGATCAAGAGGCCGGGCTAGCCCAGCACCTCGGCATACTGCTCGGGCTTGAATCCGACCAGCAATTTACCGCTACCGGCATCGAGCACCGGACGCTTGATCATCGATGGCTGCTTGAGCATGAGAGAGATCGCCTTGGTCTCGGAAATACCCTCTTTCTCTTTATCGGGGAGCTTTTTGAACGTCGTCCCCGCGCGATTAAGCAAAACCTCCCAGCCGACTTTTTTGGCCCAGCGCTGGAGGCGTTCTCGTTCAATTCCGGCGACCTTATAGTCGTAAAAGTCGTAATCGACCCCGCGCTTGTCGAGCCAAGCACGCGCCTTCTTCATGGTGTCGCAGTTTTTGATCCCGTAAATGGTAACGGACACGGTTACTCCCATTCAATCGTGCCAGGCGGCTTCGACGTCACGTCGTAGACGACGCGATTGACGCCCTTGACCTCATTGATGATGCGCGTCGCAACGCGACCAAGAAAATCCATATCAAAACGATAGAAATCGGCTGTCATTCCGTCAGTTGATGTCACGGCCCGCAGGCCTACAACGTACTCGTACGTACGAAAGTCACCCATGACTCCAACGGTCTTCACCGGTAGCAGTACCGCGAATGCCTGCCAGATGTCGTCGTATTGTCCGCTGCGGCGAATTTCCTCGATGTAGATCTCATCGGCGAGCCGCAGGATGTCCAGTTTCTCGCGCGTGATCGCGCCCGGGCAACGAATGGCGAGTCCAGGACCGGGAAACGGATGGCGGCCGACAAACGCCTCAGGAAGGCCAAGCTCGCGTCCGAGCGCCCTCACCTCGTCCTTGAACAGCTCACGCAGAGGCTCGACCAGCTTCATCCGCATGCGTTCCGGCAGGCCGCCGACATTATGATGTGACTTGATGGTCACCGAAGGGCCGCCGGTGAATGACACGCTCTCGATCACGTCCGGATAGAGCGTGCCCTGGGCGAGGAAATCTGCGCCGCCAATTTTTTTCGCTTCCTGTTCAAAAACATCGATGAACAGTTTGCCGATGGTTTTGCGTTTGATCTCAGGGTCGTCGACGCCGTCGAGTGCCTTGAGGAAAGTGTCCGACGCGTCCACATGCACCAGTGGAATATTGTAGCTGTCGCGGAACATCGTAACGACCTTTTGCGCCTCACCGAGCCGCATCAGGCCATGATCGACAAGAACACAGGTGAGCTGGTCGCCAATGGCCTCGTGGATCAGTACTGCAGCAACCGCCGAGTCGACGCCGCCCGACAACCCGCAAATCACACGGGCCTTGCCAACCTGTTTGCGAATTTTCTCGATCGCCTCGTCCTTGAAGGCGCGCATGGTCCAGTCGCCGGTCAGACCGGCGACCTTGCGCACAAAATTGCGCAGGAGCGCCGCACCGTGCGGCGTGTGCACCACTTCAAGATGAAACTGGGTGGCATAGAACTTGCGCTTGTCGTCACCGATAATTGCGATCGGCGCATTCGGCGAGGTACCGAGCACCTTGAACCCTTGGGGCAGTACGGTGACCCGATCGCCGTGGCTCATCCACACCGGATACTTTTCGCCCTTCCGCCACACGCCGTCAAAAAGGGGCGTATCGTCTGTTACGGTTACTTCCGCACGGCCGAATTCGCGATGATGTCCGCCCTCCACTTTGCCGCCGAGTTGGGCAGCCATCGCCTGTTCGCCGTAGCAGATTCCAAGAACAGGAACGCCCGCGTCATAAATTGCTTGAGGCGCCAGCGGCGCGTCCTTGTCGAGGACCGATGCGGGGCCACCCGACAAAATCACGGCCTTCGGCTTCATCGCGCGGAAAGCAGCCTCGGCTCTCTGGTACGGCACGATTTCGGAATAGACTTTTTCCTCCCTCACCCGGCGCGCAATGAGCTGGGTGACCTGGGAACCGAAATCGACGATCAGAACCTTGTCATGCATGGACGGCGATGTGTCCCGAACGTGTCCGGAATTGGGGTGCGCAAAGGCCGTTCGGGGCCGCTTTTTGCGGGCTTTGCACTTTCGGGTCAAGCCTGTTCGGGTTTCCAGTAACGCAATGTTAGCCCCGAACATGCTTAGAAAATGGTCCTCATCCGGTTTGTACACAGCTGGACGCGAGAAGCCGTCATGGCCTTCGAAACCGAACGCATGAGATTGCCGGTCGTCGCCCGCGGGTCTGCCGCCCGCCGTACTGCGCTTTTTCGCGAAAGCCTGATTGAGATGACGGAACGCTGGGCCCTCGGACTTGCATGGGCCCTGAGCCCCAAGCGAATTCGCGGCGTGCCTAATCTTCTGCGGCTCTGTTTCGACGAATTCCTGGCGCCAGACTATGCACTCCCCGATGCCGAAGGCGCGGCTGAACAGCCCCCCGGCCTTGCCGGGGTTGTGCATGATCTCAAGTTACCAACCCTCATCAGCGCCTATCGGCACGGGCTCTACCCCTTCGCCCATATTGCACCTCTTAAATGGTGGTCGCCGCCGCAGCGTTCGGTACTTTTTTTCAACGAACTCCACATTGCGCGCCGGTTGCGCCGACAGATGCGTCAGGGCGATTGCACAGTCACGTTCGACAGCGATTTTGATGGAGTCATCGCCGCTTGCGCCGGCCACCGGCAGGGCCGATGGCACCTCACATGGATTACCCCGAAAATCATGCGTGCCTACGCCGAATTATTCGATGCCGGCTACGCCCATTCTTTTGAAGTATGGAATAAGCGCGGCGAGCTCGCTGGGGGCGGCTATGGGGTTGCCGTCGGGAATGTCTTTGTGACCGAGTCACAGTTCTCGCGCGAACCCAATACGTCGAAGATCGGCTTCACCGTTCTGAATTGGCATCTCGCTCGCTGGGGCTTTGCTTTCAACGACGGCAAGCTGATGACGCCCACGTGTCATGATATGGGCTTTCGTGAAATTTCACGCCGCGAGTACCTCAACCGGCTCGCACACGCTGCACACCAGCCCGACAAAAAGGGCCGCTGGTCGATTGAAGCCGACGCGGCGCAAGTCGCAGACTGGCAACCGGGCTAGCCCATCATTGACGGGCGTTGTCGACCGCAGGGCCTAGCAGCGGAATCGCCGATATCCATTTGCCGATGCGCGAACGCGTATGTTCGGCCGGCCGGGTCGTATCTGCGTTCGCAGGCGGCGCGGAATCCGGAATCGTTTCCGGTGGTACCGGATGTTCAACACGGGCCTCGGCCGGCGCCGGAGGCGGGGCGATGGACATTGCCGGCGGCAGCGCAGGCGCAACAGAAGGCATAACGGGTGGCGTCGAAGCGGGCGCCGGCGCCGCCGGGGCGACACTCTCGCTTGCTGTAGGCCGCTCGGCAGGTGTCGCGATTGGTTGCGGCTTCGCCGTTTCAGGCGGCGGCCGGATTTGCTCTTTATGCGTCACAAGCGCTTGACGCACGGCGTCCAGCCATTGGGTATCCGAAATGACCGGATCGCGACGCTGCGGTTCCGCAACAACATTGGTTGGGACCGCAGCCGGCTGTTTTGCAGGCGCCTGCGGACGGGATTCAATTCGGTGCACCGGCTCTTTAGGCGCGGCAGTCTCGGTGCGTTGTGACTTCGCAACGGCTGGCGCCGTCGCGGGAACCGATGCGGTCTTTTTTTCCGATGCGAGCAAGCTCTTAAAAGCCGCGGTCGCTTCGGGGTCGACAGTACCGCATGTCTTTTCGAACGCCTCAACGTCACGTCGCACCAAAATGCGCCGGGTCGTGGCATCGACACTTTTGTCGAGCATCGCAACAATGCCACTGCGCAAGCTCTGGCACGTTGTCTCCGGAGAAAAATTGGCGCGGTAAAATGAATAGCCGCTGGCAATACCGACTGGAACAGCCAACAGCGAGCCCACCATCTGAACTGCAGTCACGAACCGCGCCAGTCTCGACGCTTTGAGCGGTGGATAGATAGCGGCGTTAGCGGGCACTGGATCGTGCACGTCCACATGAAATGGCGGATCGCGCCTGGCCACCAACATAAGGGTAATCCCGAAATAAAAGCTCGAAGGTTCCACAGACACTGGATCATCGCGGAGAAATTTGGCCCGGATTGGGGCGCAATCGGGGAATTCCGTTTGCGTTTCGTTACCAAACGGACATGTGCAGCATTATCGGCCCCGGCGCAGGACCGAGACGAAGAATCCGTCCGTCCCGGTAGCCCTTGGGCTCATCGATATCCCGTCCCGGGAAAGCCGTGCCGCCCTGCCAAAAATCGGTGCATGTTCGCCAAGCGACTGGATGACGTCGGCCGCGGGCTGTGCAGAAAATTGCGGGTGCCGCGTCAGGAAAGCTTGGACCTGGGCACCATTTTCGTCATCGAGGACCGAGCAGGTGACGTAGACAATACGCCCGCCATCTTTGAGAAGCGGCACCGCGCGGTCGAGGACTTCGGTCTGTTCTTTTTTCCGTTGCTCCAGCGCTCCTGGTCTTATGCGCCACTTGGCATCGGGGTTTCGCCGCCAGGCACCGGTGCCCGTGCAGGGCGCGTCAATCAGCACGACATCCATGTGTCCGCTAAGATCGTCCATCTCCCCGCCAATCGATTTGGGCGTACGCACCTGGACGTTGCGCGCGCCGGAGCGCTTTAGCCGGTCGTGGATGGGGACCAATCGGCGTTTGTCGTCGTCCGTTGCATAAAGTTGCCCTGTGTTCTTCATCATGGCGGCAAGCGCCAGCGTCTTGCCGCCGGCGCCGGCGCACAAATCGACCACCTGTTCCCCCGGTTTGACGGCAGACAGCAGCGCCGCCAGCTGAGACCCCTCGTCCTGCACCTCGATCAGGCCTTTCCGGAACGAGGGCTCGGCGTGGATGGCAGGGCTCTTTGCATCGGCCGAAAGACGTATACGCAGGCCCCAAGGCGACCAGCGCGTCGGCTCCGGCCCGAGATCGGAAATTAGCTCACCCACGGCCTCGCGGTCGCCCTTGAGCGTATTTGCCCGTAGATCCAGCGGCGCCCGCGACGCCAGTGCCGCCCCCTCCTCCACGCGGTCTTCGCCAAAGGCGCGCGCAAAATACGGTTCAAGCCATTCGGGGTAATCGCCCGCGACATGCGATGGCGCCCCGTGCAAATCGGCGGCGTCCAGCCGCTGGCGTTCGTCGGCGGTCAGCACCTCGGTCGCGTATTGCGAACCATCGGCAAGCTTCGCGATTGCTTCGGTGTCCAGCCCGCGCTCGCGCTTGAGCATGCCAAGCATGACGGCACGTGGCGTATCCGCGCCCATGATGAAGGCACTCGATGATCGACGACGCAGCGCGTCGTAAACCAGACCTGCAATTGCAGCGCGGTCGCCGGAACCAGCGAAACGATGAGTGAGCCCCCAGGCCTTGAGCGCGTCGGCCGCCGGTCGGCGTTCTTTCTCGAGCGCGGCGAGGACCTCAATGCCGGCAGCAAGCCGCGCCGCTGGCGTCATGGCAAGGCAAGAATGATACGCACGATGTAGATCACCCACATGATGAACAATACGAGCGCACCGGCACCAAAAAATGCGCCGCGGACCGCAACATTATTGTTCGTCACATGAACGCCCGCCTGCAGCACACGCAATATGACGAATACCCAGGCCAGAAGGATATAAATAAGATCGGCGTGATGCGTCATGATCTCGAGGATCGTGAGCACATAAAACAGCACCGGCAGCTCGAATTGATTGGCATACGAATAGGCAAATTGCGTGGCCCGCACGGGCCAATTCGGCTCTCGCAGCGCAATGTTCTCGAAACGCGTTTCGCCGCTTCGGATACTTGACGTGCGGAAATACATCATCCCGAACATCACGGCGAAAGTCAGCAATACTTCAACAAACAACGGCAGCAGGACAAATGGAATGGACATGAATCAGTCCCTGATCTTGTGCGATGGGGAATAACTACACACGGCTCGGATAGTTCGGGCTTTCGCGCGTAATCGTTACGTCATGCACGTGGCTTTCGCGTAGCCCCGCACCGGTGATCCGGATAAACTCCGCCTTGGCATGGAGTTCATCAAGGTTTTTTGCTCCGACATAGCCCATGGCAGCGCGCAGACCGCCGTTGAGCTGGTGCAAGACCGTTGCTGCAGCCCCTTTGTAGGGGACCTGGCCCTCGACGCCTTCCGGAACAAGCTTGAGCGCGTCTTTGATGTCCTGCTGGAAATAACGGTCGGCCGAGCCGCGCGACATTGCACCGACGGAGCCCATGCCGCGGTAGGTTTTGTATGAGCGCCCTTGATAGAGAAATACTTCGCCCGGGGTTTCGTCAGTACCGGCCAGCAACGAACCCACCATGGCGCAGTCGGCGCCGGCTGAGATCGCTTTCGCCAGATCCCCGGAATATTTGATTCCGCCGTCGGCAATCACAGGCGTTCCACTCGATTTTGCCGCCTCCACGCAATCCATGATGGCTGTCAGCTGCGGCACGCCGACACCGGCCACGATGCGTGTCGTGCAGATGGAGCCGGGACCGATGCCGACCTTAATCGCGTCGGCCCCACAGTCGATGAGTGCCTTGGCACCGTCAGCCGTCGCAACATTGCCTGCAACGACCTGAACCTTGTTGGATTGTCTTTTGATGCGCGTGACTGCATCAAGCACATATTTCGAGTGGCCATGCGCGGTGTCGACCACTACAAGGTCCACGCCCGCTGAAATCAACGCCTCGGTGCGGGCAAAGCCCTTGTCGCCGACAGTCGTTGCCGCTGCCACGCGCAGGCGGCCCTGCTCGTCCTTGCAAGCGTTCGGATTGGCAACGGCCTTTTCGATATCCTTCACCGTAATGAGGCCGACGCACCGGTACTGCGCGTCGACCACCAAAAGTTTCTCGATACGGTGCTGATGGAGCAGCCGCTTCGCTTCATCCTGATTGACGCCCTCGCGCACCGTGATGACCTTCTTGGTCATCAGCTCGGAGATTTTCTGGCGTGGATCGGTGGCGAAGCGCACGTCTCGGTTTGTGAGAATGCCGACCAGTTTGCCGGGCTGCGCATTGCCGGCGCATTCAACCACCGGAATGCCGGAAATCCGGTTATCTTTCATCAGGTCGAGGGCCTGCTGAAGCGTCGCATCCGGTTCAATAGTGAGCGGATTGACAACCATGCCCGATTCAAACTTCTTCACTTGGCGGACCTGCCCTGCCTGCTCATCGGGGTCCATATTGCGGTGAAGCACGCCAATTCCGCCGGCCTGCGCCATGGCGATCGCCATTTGCGCCTCGGTCACGGTGTCCATGGCCGAGGCAATGATGGGGATATTGACCGCGATCGATCGGGTGATACGGGAACGAATATCGACGTCCGCGGGCAAAACCTCTGACAAACCAGGCTTGAGCAGTACGTCGTCGAAGGTGAGCCCTTCGCGTGGACTTGCATTATTTCTTGCGGCCATCGCCAACTCCGTCTCGCCCGAAAAGCGATCGGACCGGCCGGCACGGGTTAAAATTGCCCGTTGCGAGGGGTTCCTCGCTTGCTTCACGGCCCGCTTTTGGGTTGGCGTGGGTCGATAGCACGGGATCGTGCCGATTCCTAGGGCAATCGCGAATGGCTGTTATGAACTCGTAAACGTGAAAGAGCCTTCCTTCCGCCACCGCTTTACGCTTCAAGAACGCTGCCTGATGACGCCCCAGCTCGGCCATATTCTCCATGCCCCGTGACCGCATCGTTCCGCTGATCATCGCGGTCGCCCTATTCATGGAGAACATGGATTCGACGGTGATCGCCACCTCGTTGCCTGCGATCGCCGCGGATATCGGCACCAACCCGCTGGCTCTCAAACTGGCCGTCACGTCCTACCTGCTGTCGTTGGCAATCTTCATCCCGGCGAGCGGATGGACCGCCGATCGATTTGGCGCGCGCACCGTGTTCCGTGCAGCGATTGCGGTGTTCGTCCTCGGCTCTCTCGGCTGCGCACTGTCGGGCTCGCTCACCGATTTCGTCATTGCCCGCATTGTTCAGGGCATGGGCGGCGCAATGATGACCCCAGTCGGCCGGATGGTGCTGGTTCGCACAATCAGCAAACGAGAGCTGGTCGGTGCAATGGCATGGGTTACCACGCCCGCGCTTATCGGACCCGTGCTAGGTCCACCCATTGGCGGTTTCATTACCACTTACGCGACGTGGCACTGGATTTTCATCATCAATGTTCCGATCGGTCTTCTCGGGATATTCCTTGCGACCCGTTTCATCCCCGACGTACGCGCCGAAAAGCATGAACGCTTTGACGTTGTTGGGATGGTGCTCGCAGGTCTTGGCATTGGCGGGCTGGCGTTTGGTCTTTCAGTCCTCGGTCTGAACTTTTTGCCCTGGACATTCGTCGCTGGGCTCGTGGTGGGTGGGGCGTGTTTCATTGCGGCCTATCTCGTTCACGCGCGCAGCACTGAAAATCCCGCGCTTGATCTCTCACTGTTCCGGATACCGACATTCTTCGCGAGCGTGGTCGGCGGGTTTGTCTTTCGCCTTGGGCTGGGCGCCCTGCCCTTTTTGCTGCCGCTGATGCTGCAAATCGGTTTCGGCATGACGCCATTTCAATCAGGCATGATCACCTTTGCCACTGCGCTGGGTGCCATGGGAATGAAATGGTCGACAACGACCATTTTGCGGCGTTTCGGGTTTCGAAATATTCTGGTCATCAACTCCATCATCAGCGCGGCCTTTCTTGCCGTGTGCGCCGGCTTCACTGCCGCGACGCCGATATCGTTGATGATGATCCTCCTGCTGGTCGGAGGATTTTTCCGTTCCCTGCAATTTACGAGCATCAATACGATCGCTTATGCCGATGTCGATCTCAACCGGATAAGCAGGGCGACTGCGTTGGTCAGCGTGGCGCAACAATTGGCCATCTCCGCCGGCGTTGCCATCGGGGCCATGGCGGTGGAGCTTGCCGTTTACTTCAAAGGCGGCGGCCCGCTTCAAGCCAGCGATTTCCCGCCGGCATTTTTGGCCGTCGCAGCAATTTCGGCGCTCTCGGTTTTGATCTTCGCAAGACTTGCGCCCGAAGCCGGTGCCGAGATGGCGGATCGGCTTCCGACACCGGCGGAGCCATCCGACCAGCGCGCAGGCTAGCCCGCGCCGCGAAATCCTGTGGCCAAGAGATACAGCTCGGCAGAATCCGTGCGGCTTGCCGGCGGTTTTACATGTTTGACGGTCTTGTAGTCGCGTTTGAGCGAACTCAGCAGAGCAGCTTCGGTGCCACCCTGCAGCACCTTGGCCAGAAACGTGCCGCCGGGAGCAAGCACGCCGCGCGCGAATTCTGCCGCCGCCTCGACCAACGCCATGATCTTCAAATGATCGGTGCGGGCATGGCCGGTCGCATTGGCCGCCATGTCCGACAGCACAACACTGGCAGAGCCGCCCATCATTGCCTTGAGCTTGTCGGGAGCGCTGGGAGCGAGGAAATCGAGCCTAGCGAAGTCCACTCCCGCGACCGGCTCCATCGATAAAACATCAATGGCAATGACCTTGCCGTTGCCCGGGGCACCGATCCGCGCGGCAGCGACCTGGCTCCAGCCGCCGGGTGCAGCGCCAAGATCGACAACGCGCGCGCCCTTTTTGAGGAAGCGCGCTTTGTCGTCGATCTCCATCAGCTTGAATGCTGCCCGTGAGCGCATGCCCTCGCGTTTGGCGCGCGCAACATAGGGATCGTTGAGTTGACGTTCGAGCCACTGACGTGAGGATGGCGTGCGCCCCCCGGCCGCCCGCACACGAACTTTTTGGCGCGGGCCAGCGCCCTTGCCACGCGCCGTCACGATATCGCCGCCTGGCTTCCACCGCCCCAGGCGCCATCCTCGCGCATCATCTGAACCAGCATCCCTTCCCGTAGACCGCGATCGGCGACGCGCAGGCGTGGACAAGGAAACGCACGCCGGATCGCCTCGAGAATCGCGCACCCGGCAAGAACCAGATCAGCGCGCTCGGCGCCGATGCAGGGGCTGGCCACGCGCTCATCGTAGCTCATCGCAAGCAGACGCTCTATGACGGTCGTGATCTGGTGCGCGCTCATCCAGCAACCATCAACCCGATTGCGATCATAGCGTTTGAGGTTGAGATGCACGCCGGCAATCGTCGTCACGGTGCCGGACGTTCCGAGCATGTGAATGCCGGTCGTTCCATCTGCTCCATGGTCACGCACGAAAGGCGAGATGAGTATCGCAATTTCCGCAACCATCGCTTCATAGCTTTCGCGTGTGACAGTTATGCCGCCATGGCGCTCGGCAAGCGTCACCACACCATGTGGGACCGAGATCCAACCGCGAATCTGGGGCAATGGCGGCCCGCCCCGCCCCGTTTGGGAACGGGCGAGCCGCACGAGCTCGGATGATCCACCGCCAATATCGAACAAGATCGCGCCATCCGCTTCTGGATCGATCAATGGCGTGCAACCGGTCGCGGCGAGCCGCGCTTCCGTCTCGCGATCGATGACTTCAAGCGCAAGGTCCAGTTCATCAGCGACGCGGTCCAGAAATTGCATACCGTTCTGCGCGGACCGGCACGCTTCCGTCGCTATCAACCGCGCACGGGTGACGCCTTTGTTCTTCATCTTGTTTCGGCAAATAGCGAGGGCAGCTATCGCACGGGTAATTGCCGGTTCGCTTATGCGCCCCGTCGATGAGATGCCCTCGCCGAGCCGAACGATGCGCGAAAACGCGTCAACGACGCGGAAGCCCTCGCCCGCCGGGCGCGCCACCAAAAGCCGGCAATTATTGGTTCCAAGATCGAGCGCGGCGTATGTCGCACCGCCCCGGTCGCGGCCGAAGCCGGGATCCGGACGTTCAGGCGACCGCCGACCCCACCTGGACCGCGGAAGCGGCGCCTGGTTGATAGCGGGGTCGAGGCCCGGGATGTCCCCGGCCTCGCCGCTCATGCTCTCAAACCCTTCCTACGGTCCCGCAAGCCGCCAGACCCGGCGCGTCGCGGTTGTGGCCATGTTTTCTCGATCTCGAAAAGTGTATCAGTGTCCACGTCGCACGCAACCCTCCGTCCCGAAACCCATTCTTGTCGAAGCATCCGGGCTGCTTTAATTGACAGCACGCCAACGAAAGTCCCTCCCGAAATGGATGACCGAACCATCGAAACCGCACTGTCGCTGACCAAATTCGGCATCGGTCAGCCGGTTCGCCGCACCGAAGACCCCAAACTTGTGCGCGGCGAAGGCAGCTACACCGACGACCTCACCCGGCCGGGCCAAGCCTATGCCGTGATGGTCCGCAGCCGCGATGCTCACGGCGTGATCAAATCAATCGACACCGCAGCCGCGAAGTCGATGCCGGGCGTGCTTGCGGTCTACACGTCGGCCGATCTGTCCGGATACGGCCCGCTCAAATGCAATTTGCCGCTGAAGAGTTGGGACGGGTCGCCGATCCGCTACACTCCACGACCGGCGCTTGCGACCGACAAGGTCCGCTTTGTGGGCGATCCGCTTGCGTGCGTCATCGCCGAGACAGTTGCGCAGGCAAAGGATGCGGCGGAAGCAATAGCGATCGATATCGAAGCGCTGCCGGTGGTGCTCAAACCTGCGGACGCGGTGAAACCTGGCGCGCCGCTCGTGTTCGATAGCGCTCCGAACAATACTGCGCTCGACTACCACTATGGCGATGCCACCAAAGTGGCGGAAGCCTTCGCAAAGGCCAAACACGTCACACGGCTCGAGACGTCCAATCAGCGCATGGTGGTCAACGCCATGGAGCCGCGCGCGGCGATCGGCGAATACGATGCAACCGGCGGCAAATGGACGCTCTATTCGACGAGCCAGGGCGTCCACGGCATGAAAACTTCGCTCATGGATATCCTGGGCGCGCCGGCCGACAAAGTGCGTGTGGTTACCGGCCAGGTCGGCGGCTCTTTCGGCATGAAGGCTGCCGTATATCCCGAATACGTCTGTATTCTGCACGGCGCGCGTTCGCTCGGCCGGCCGGTCAAATGGACCGACGACCGCTCCGGCAGTTTCGTCTCCGATCACCACGGCCGCGCGCAGGACATGGTGATTGAGATAGCGTTCGATGAAGATGCGCATATCCTCGCGCTTCGCCTCACCGGCTACGGCGATATGGGCGGGTACCTCGCTCAGTTCGGCCCGCTTTTGTCGACCGGCAATCAAGTCAAGAATATCGCCAGCGTGTACCGCACACCGCTGATCGAAGTGGCGACCAAATGCGTCTTCACCAACACAAATTTCGTGTCGGCCTATCGCGGCGCCGGTCGGCCCGAGGGTAACTACTACGTCGAGCGCGCGCTTGATGTGGCAGCCAGTGAACTCGGCATCGACCGCATCGATTTGCGCAAGCGCAATATGATCCGCAGAAGCGATCTGCCGTTTAAGGCCGCATCGGACATGACCTATGACTGCGGCGACTTTCTTGGCGTTTTAAAACAGGCGCTTGATGCGGCCGACTACGCCGGATTCAAAAAGCGCAAGCGCGACAGCAAAAAGCGAGGATTACTGCGCGGTTTCGGTATCGGTTGTTACCTCGAAGTCACGGCAGCGCCAGGCAAGGAGCTCGGCGCGATCCATTTCGAGGCTGACGGCACGGTTACGATCGTCACAGGCACGCTCGACTTCGGCATGGGTCACGCGACGACGTACGCGCAGATCCTTACCGACCTTCTCGGCGTACCGTTTGACCGGATCCGGATGGTGGAAGGCGACAGCGATCGCATGGCGTTCGGCGGCGGGAGCGGCGGATCGCGATCGGTGATGTTCGTAGGCGCGGCATTGACGGAGTCAGCTGCCATTGTCATCGACCGCGGCAAGCAGATTGCATCGCATGTGCTCGAAGCGTCAGCCGGCGACATCGAATTCAAGGCAGGTCGTTTTGTCATCGCCGGAACCGACCGTTCAATCGATCTGCTCGAATTGGCAACGCGATTGCGGAGTGGCCTGAGACTTCCAGAGGGCGCACCCAATTCGCTCGACGTTGACCATGTCGTGAACAATCCGGTCCCCTCCGCCTTTCCGAATGGCTGCCATATCGCTGAAGTCGAGGTTGATCCGGAAACGGGCGCCACGCACGTCGTGCGCTACTCCGCAGTCAATGATCTTGGCACCATCGTCAATCCGCTGCTGGTCGAGGGCCAAATTCAGGGCGGCGTCGTCCAGGGTTTGGGCCAGGCACTGCTTGAGCAGGCCATCTACGATTCTGACGGGCAGCTGGTGACCGGCTCGTTCATGGACTACGCCATGCCGCGCGCGCACGACGCACCGATGATCCACGTCCTCAGTCATCCGGTGCCTACCAAAAGCAATGCGCTCGGCGCCAAGGGGTGCGGTGAAGCCGGCACGTCCGGCGGCCTGCCGTCCGTTGCCAATGCAGTGATCGACGCGTTGTCGCAATACGGAATCCGGCATCTGGAAATGCCGATGACGCCTGCGCGTATCTGGCAGGCAATTCAGGACGCCAAGGTCAAGCAAGTATCGTGAAAATGAAATGGGGCCACCGTTTTCGATGGCCCCATCGAAATTTGCAAGACTGCGATCAGACCGGACCCGGCAGCTTTATGTTCTTGAGCGGCATCGAGCGCACGCGCGTGCCGGTGGCAGCGAAGACAGCATTGGCCACCGCCGGTGCCGTCGCTGCCGTGCCGGGCTCGCCAATGCCACCCCATTTCTTGCCGCCCGACAGAGCGAGATAGACCTCGATCTTCGGCGTGTCGGCCAGGCGCACGACTTGATAATCGTCGAAATTGCCCTGCTCGACGCGTCCTTGTTTGATGGTGATCTCGCCATAGAGCGCCGCCGACAGGCCGTAGATGACTCCGCTCTGAATCTGAGCTTCCACGATCCCCGGATTGACCACATGCCCGCAATCCACGGCGGCAACAATGCGATCAACGCGCACTTCACCCTTCTGGCTTACGGTCACCTCGGCGACCTGCCCGATGATCGAGCCGTAGCATTCGTGAATCGCGATACCGCGGCCGCGGCCTTGTCCAAGCGGCTTACCCCAATCGCTTTTCTCCGCGATCGTGTCGAGCACGCCGAGGAAGTCGGATTTGCCAGCCAGCAGCGTCCGTCGGAACTTGTACGGGTCCTGCCCCGCCGCTTGCGCCAGTTCGTCGATATAGCTTTCGACGAAGAACGCATTCTGCGAGGAGCCGACTGAGCGCCAGAACATCACCGGCACGTGAGTGTTCTTGAGCATGCAGCCAACGCGCACGCTTGGGATCGCGTAGGGAATATTTGCGAAACCCTCGACCGCCTGTGCCTCGACGCCGTTTTCGACCTTGTTGATGCCAGTCGAGCGCAAAATCGAACCGACTGCAATCTTGCCGTCAAATGCGGTCGGCATTCCATCCGCGCCCAGCGCCGCTTTCATCCGCACCGCGGCCTGCGGGCGGTAGCGGTCGTGGGTCATGTCTTCTTCACGTGTCCACACCAGCTTCACCGGTTTGCCGACTTCTTTGGCGACCAAAATCGCCTGGCGCATCTCGTCATTGATCGAGCGGCGTCCGAAGCCGCCGCCGAGGAAGCAATTGTGAATGACGACCTGCTCCGGTTTGAGGCCGGAAGCGGCCGCCGCTTGCCGAATGGTGCCCATCGGCGTTTGCGAGCCGAGCCACACCTCGAGCTTGTCGGGCTGGAGGTGAACTGTCGCGTTCAGCGGCTCCATGGTGGCGTGCGCGAGATGCGGGGCTTCGTACACCGCTTCCACGATCTTGCCGCCCTTGCCGAATGCTTCATCGACATTGCCGTCATTGCGCGCGCTTACCATCGCGCCATCGAGAGTGTCTCGATAGAGTTTCGCGAATTGCGCACTGTCGGTATTGCCGGCCTCGCCGACGTCCCACTCTGGCTTGAGCAGGGCCAGCGCCTCTTTGGCTCGCCAGAAGCGGTCCGCGACGACCGCGACAGCATCGCCAAGTTTGACAACCTGGAGAACTCCGCGACGGCCCAACGCCGGAGACGCATCCACGCTCTTGAGCGTGCCGCCGAAGACCGGGCAGGCGGCAACCGCCGCATAGACCATGCCCGGGACCTGCGTATCGATGGCGAACTTGGCCGAGCCGTTGATCTTGAGCGGCGTGTCGAGGCGGGCAACCCGCTTGCCGATCAGCTTGAACTGATCGGGAGTACGGATCGCCGGCTCCTTGTCGAGCTTGATCTTGCCCGCATCGGCGGCCAAAGCGCCGTAATCGAGATTCCGGCCGCTCGCCTTGTGCGTGACCTTGCTATTGGCTGCCTCGCACTCCGACGGCGGGACATTCCAGCGTTGTGCTGCGGCGGCAATCAGCCGCTCACGCGCACTGGCGCCGGCCTGCAACAGCATCTGCCACGACGTGCGCACGCCACGGCTGCCGACGGTCGTCATCGGACCGTAGACGTCCTTCTCGCGAAGATTGCGCGCCGGCGAAGCATATTCGACCTTCACCTTCGACCAATCGCACTCGAGCTCCTCGGCAACAATCATCGGCAGCGCGGTGATGGCTCCCTGCCCCATTTCCTGGTGTGGCGAACGGATCAGAATGCTGCCGTCCGGACCAATCGCGAGGAAGGCATTGACCTCGTTCGACGCACTCTCGGGACCCCAAGCATTTGCGCCAATGCTGGCAGCCTCGGCGAGGCCGGGGAACGCTACGCTGATGGCAAGCCCACCCGCGGCAGACGCTGAGGCAATGACAAAATGGCGGCGGGTGATTGCGGTATTCATGATTTGGTTCATGGCTGGCTCCCCGCTTACGTCTTCATCAGCGCGGCGGCGCGATGGATAGCGCTTCGGATGCGAACGTAAGTTCCGCAGCGGCAGATATTGGTCAGATTGGCATCGATGTCGGCATCCGTCGGCTTCGGATGCTCTTTAAGGAACGCAACGGCGGCCATGATCTGGCCTGATTGGCAGTAGCCGCATTGCGGAACATCTTCGGCGAGCCAGGCTTGCTGCACCGGATGCTTTGATTCCGGCGATAACCCTTCGATCGTGGTGATGGCCTTGTTGGCGACATCGCCAACTTGAATGCCGCAGGAGCGGACAGCCTCGCCGTCCACATGGACCGTGCAGGCACCGCATTGCGCGATACCGCAACCGAATTTCGTGCCGGTCATCCCGAGTTCGTCACGGATGACCCAAAGAAGGGGTGTTTCCAACTCGACGTCTAGCGAATACGCCTTTCCGTTCACGGTCAGTGCAATCATGTGGAGCCCTCGCTCTTCCCTCATCGAACCGGCCACCCATCGGCGACCAGCCTGTACAACTCTAACACCACGGGCAGGCGCTTCACTTCACAGACGCTTGTGTTAAGCAAATTTTTATATGGGATTCGTACCGCAGCCGCATACCGGGCCGGCATAGGAAACCCTCTGGAAATGCATTGGATTAGAGGCGCCGCCCGGGGCATAGTCCGCGCCCTTATGGAGTTTCAGGCAGAATGAGCCAAGCTGCTGACGTTCTCGGCGCGAGCCGACCATCTTATGTGCGGGTCGTCGGCGCCGTCAGCGCGGCACATTTTGTATCGCATTACTACATTATCCTTCTTGCGCCCCTGTTGCCGTTCGTGCGCGCCGAATATGGCGTGAGCTATACGGAAATCGGCCTGGCGTTCGCCGTATTCAACATCATTTCCGCAGCCCTGCAGACACCGGCTGGCTTCCTGGTCGACCGGTTGGGAGCACGCGTGCTCTTGGTTGCCGGCCTCGCGGTTGGCGCCGCGGCGTTCATCGTCGTGGGGCTCGTCGATTCGTTCTGGGTGATGGTCGCAATGTTTGCGCTCGCCGGCGTCGGCAACACCGTCTATCACCCGGCCGATTACTCGCTCCTCTCTCATCACGTGCCACCTGACCGGATTGGGCAAGCGTTTTCAGTCCACACCTTTGCGGGCATGCTGGGTTCGGCAGTCGCTCCGGCGAGTTTGCTTGTCATGGAGAACCAGTGGGGCTGGCGGGGCGCGTTCATTGGCGCCGGTGTGCTTGGCCTTGTGACCGCGGCCGTTCTCGTCACGATGCGGGATCATTCCGCCGGCCACACAAGTTCCGATCGTCCGCCACGCAACACCGACACCACTGCAGCCAGCTGGCGGCTGCTATTGTCTGCGCCAATCCTGCTCAATCTCGTTTTTTTTGTCCTGCTCGCGATGATCAGCGGAGGGCTTTACAACTATTCGGTCGTGGCTTTGGGCGCGCTCTATGCGACGCCGGTCGCCACCGCAAACGTGGCTCTGTCCGCCAACCTGCTGCTTTCAGCGATTGGCGTGTTGCTAGGTGGCGTGCTCGTCGGCCGGACCACCCGTCACGGCATGGTGGCAACACTCGGTCTTGGCGTGATGACGTTGTTCATCTTGGTGATCGCCGAAATCGACCTCAGTGCGGTGGCGTTGATCGGAGCCATGTCCCTGATCGGCCTTTTCTCAGGCATCATCATGCCGTCCCGTGATATGATTGTGCGCGAAATCACTCCCCCCGGTTCGTTTGGCAAGGTCTTCGGCTTTGTCACCACCGGCTTCAATATCGGCGGCATTATTTCGCCATTGATTTTCGGCGCAATCATGGATCACGGAAATCCACGCCTGGTATTTCTTGCTGTTGCGGCGTTCACCCTGATTGCTATCCTGACCGTTGCCACGCGCCCGCGGCATTCAGCCTGACCGCCGGCGCAAAGGACTTATGGACTTGTCAAACCAGCCGAATTGCCCCATGTCAGGGACCATCTTGAACGGCTGCTGCGCTTTTTAAGTCCGCATCCCAGCGTCCGTTGGGGAATAGTTCAACGGTAGAACATCGAACTCTGACTCCGAGAATCTAGGTTCGAATCCTAGTTCCCCAGCCAAACTCAACTCATTGCCGCACTAACGTAAACGCGGTCGGCATCTGAACGACGCCAGCCGATTTCATGTTGCGCGTGTTGCGGTTTGTTCTCCTTGGTTTTCAAGGGCTCCCAGTGGCAGGGGCGCGGCCCACTTATTCCAATTCCCCATTCTGCTTTGCTCGGGCTCGTGCCGCGCGTTAAGGGGTCCGAATTTACGTTGACGCTTTAGCTTAACGACCGAGTTCCGTTGCGGACTGCAGCCGAATCGAGCCATTTTGCCGATTCGAAAGGTGCAGCATGATCAGGGACATTTTCGAAAGCGTTTCCGGAGTCGCCATTGTCAGCCTTTGGATCGTCGTAGTCACAGCGACGTTCGGAATCGTTTTGACGTCGGTCACGACGAACATCATCGTCTGGCAGTGAGCACAAACGCCACATGATGGCAATCAACATAGGCGACGAACTCTGACTCCGAGAATCTAGGGTTCGAATCCTAGTTCCCCAGCCAGCGATCACCAGCCACGCTCTCGCGACAAATTTTCGTTTCATAAACGATTGACCCGAGTGGACGTTGGCTGGGCCGCGCGACTTGCGGAGCCAAAGTCCAACTTGAAGAGTTGGTCAGCTCCACCCCCGCTGCACTTTCAGTTCAGCAATCGATGAGAAATCATATTGGACCACAGTCCAACTCAACTTGGAGCGCGTATCGACGCACTATGACGGACTATTTGGTCCTTTTGGCGTGCAGGAGTTCAACGTGTCGGTCGCTCAAGCGCCAGAAACGAGCGTCACCAACACACCGGCAAACGCGCCTTCGACAGGCATGATCTGGGTCCCCGGCGGCACTTTCCGCATGGGTTCCGACAGGCACTATCCGGAAGAAGCGCCGGCCCATCGCGTGACTGTCGGCGATTTCTGGATCGACCGCTACCCCGTTACCAATCGCCAATTCAAGGAATTCGTCCGCGCAACCGGCCATGTGACTTTCGCCGAGATCGCGCCCGATGCGAACGATTACCCGGGTGCGCTCCCGCACATGCTGTTCGCCGGCTCGCTGGTGTTCACGCCGCCGGGCCATCCGGTGGATCTGCGCGACTGGAGTCAATGGTGGGCGTTGCTCAAGGGCGCAAACTGGCGTCACCCGTACGGACCCACAAGCAATATCAATTCGCTCGACAATCATCCGGTCGTGCACATCGCATATGCGGACGCGCTTATTTATGCGCGTTGGGCCGGCAAGAATTTGCCGACGGAAGCCGAGTGGGAATTCGCAGCGCGCGGCGGTCTCGACGGCGCCGAGTTCGCCTGGGGCGAGGAGTTTGTGCCCGGCAATCGGCACATGGCCAACACATGGCAGGGCGAATTTCCACGCCAGAATCTCAGCCAGGATGGTTTCGAGCGCACGTCGCCTGTGACGGCATTCCCGCCGAACGGCTACGGCATCCACGACATGATCGGCAATACCTGGGAATGGACCAAGGATTGGTACTCGTCCAAGCATGAAGCCGATGCGCCGAAGGCGTGTTGCATCCCGGAAAATCCGCGCGGCGGCCGCGAAGAGGCGAGCCTCGACCCGCGCCAGCCGAACATCAAAATTCCGCGCAAAGTCATCAAAGGCGGTTCGCATTTGTGCGCGCCGAATTACTGCCGCCGTTATCGGCCGGCGGCGCGCCACGCCCAGCAGGTCGACACGTCAACGAGTTCACGTCGGGTTTCGATGCGTCGTTCGAGAAAAGAATGCCTCATAAAACGAGTTGGCTACGTCGGCCTTGCTGAAACCTGATTTTTTACAACGACAGTATTGAGGGAAAGACCATGAGCACGAAGAGCGAGCAAAGGCAGAAAAATGATCTCAGCCGGCGCAATGTTCTACTCGCCGGCACAACACTCGCCGCCGCCTCGGCGATGGGAACAGCAGGTCAGACGCAAACCGCGCAGGCGCAACAGCCGGCGGCGACGCCGGCCGGACAGCGACCGAACATCGTCGTCATCATGGGCGACGACATCGGCATGTGGAATATCGGCGCGTATCACCGCGGCATGATGGCTGGCCGGACGCCAAATCTCGACAAAATAGCTGCCGAGGGCATGATGTTCACCGACTACTACGCCGAAGCGAGTTGCACGGCGGGACGCGCCAACTTCATCACCGGCGAGCTTCCCATCCGCACCGGCATGACAACCGTCGGTCAGGCTGGCGCACCTACCGGTATACCGGCACAAGCGGTGACGATTGCGACTGCGCTTAAGGGAATGGGCTACGCGACCGGTCAGTTCGGCAAGAACCATCTTGGCGACAAAAACGAATTTTTGCCGACTGTGCACGGCTTCGATGAATACTTTGGCTACTTGTATCACCTCGATGCGATGGAAGATCCGGCGCACCCTGCATATCCGCAGGAACTACTGAACAAAGTGGGCCCACGCAACATGGTGCACTCCTATGCGACCAATGTGGATGACGCCACTGTCGATCCGCGCTGGGGCAAGGTTGGCAAACAGCGGATCGAAGATGCCGGAACGCTCTATCCCAAGCGGATGGAAACCGTCGACGACGAGATCCGCGACTTCGCATTGAAGTTCATCGATAAGGCCAAGGCCGACAACAAGCCGTTCTTCCTGTGGCTCAATCCAACCCGCATGCACATCGTGACGCATCTGTCGCCGAAATACGAGGCGATGCGCAATTCCAAGAACGGCTGGTCCATTCATGAAGCCGGCATGGCGCAACTCGATGATGACATCGGTATCGTCATGAAGAAGCTCAAGGACATTGGCGTGGACGACAACACGATCGTCGTGTTCACCACCGACAACGGCACGGAAGTCTTCACCTGGCCGGACGGCGGGCAAACACCGTTCGCCCAGAGCAAAGGCACCGTTTTTGAAGGCGGCTTCCGCGTGCCGGCGATTGTCCGCTGGCCTGGCAAGGTGCCGGCAGGAAAAGTCGAGAACGGCATTATTTCCGGCCTCGATTGGTTCCCGACATTGGTTGCGGCTGCCGGCAATCCGAACATTGTCGAAGAGCTGAAGAAGGGTAAGCAGATCGGCGATCGCACCTACAAAGTGCATCTCGATGGCTACAACCAGCTGGACATGATCACCGGCAAGGGGCCGTCGAACCGTCACGAGATCTGGTACTTCGGCGAAAGTGAACTCGGCGCCTTGCGGATCGACGACTACAAATTCCGATTTATTGACCAACCTGCAGGTTGGGTCGGCGACAAAACCAAGCCTGATGTCCCTTACATCACCAACCTGCGCCTCGATCCATTCGAGCGTACGGGCTGGCCCGACAGTGGGACCAAATACGGTGCGCAGCAATACTTCGATTGGTTCAAATACGAATTCTGGCGCTTCGTTTTTGTCCAGCAGGAAGTGGAGAAGCTTGCAATGACGGCAATTGAATTTCCGCCGATGCAGAAAGGCGCGAGCTTCAATCTCGATGCGGTGAAGGCGAAAATTGCGGCGGCCCAAGCAGCAATCGCCAAGTAAACCGCTTGGGGCTTTGACAGGGATTCAGGCGGGCGACCTACACAAGGGTCGCCCGCTGAATTCCAGTGCATCCTTGGGACGTAATGAGCATGCGGGTGAGAAAAACCAGAAGCAGCTTCAGCAACACGAAAATATTCTCAAGCGTCTGTATGGAAGTTGGTATGTTCGCATTTCGTGCGTCCATCGTGCGGCAAGCCTTTTTTGTGGCCTTGCTTGCGTTCAGTTTCGTCGCCTTTCCGCATTTTGATGCTTTCGCCCAGACCGATCCGCTTCCCGCCTGGAGTGACGGGCCAGTGAAGAAATCGATCACCGATTTTGTTACGCGTGTGACCACGCAAGGCGCACCGGATTTCGTGCCGGTCGAACAGCGCATCGCCACCTTCGACAATGATGGCACGCTGTGGACCGAACAGCCGGTCTATTTCCAGGTTGCTTTCGCATTCGATCGCGTCAAGGCGCTCGCGCCTGACCATCCGGAATGGAAGACAAAGCAGCCGTTCAAGGGTTTGCTCGCGCACGACATGAAAGCTGTCGCCACGACCGGCGAGAAAGGACTGCTCGAAATCGTTATGGCCACCCATAGCGGCATGACGGTCGAAGAATTCTCAAAAATCGTTTCCGATTGGATCACAACCGCACGCCATCCGCGGTTCAAGCGCCCCTATACCGATCTCGTTTACCAGCCGATGCTCGAACTGATGGCCTATCTGCGCGCTAACGGCTTCAAGACCTTTATTGTGTCAGGCGGCGGCATCGAGTTCATGCGGCCATGGACCGAGAAGATTTATGGAATTCCGCCGGGCCAGGTGGTGGGTTCGTCGGGCGTCACCAAATTCCAGATCAACGCAAACGGCGACGCGTCGCTGATCAAGTTGCCCAAGGTTGAGTTCGTCGACGATGGACCCGGCAAGCCAGTCGCCATCAACCGTTTCATCGGCCGCCGCCCGATCTTCGCATTCGGAAATTCGGACGGCGACCTGCAGATGCTGCAGTGGACGGCATCGGGCAACGGTCCGCATTTCATAGGCATCGTGCATCACACCAACTCCGAGCGCGAATGGGCCTACGACCGGCAATCGAAGATCGGCAAGCTCGACGAGGCCTGGGATGCGGCTGTCAAACGCGGCTGGACTGTTGTGGACATGAAATCGGATTGGAAGGTGATCTATCCGTTCCAGAAGTAGTCGAGCCACCTGCGCCTCTTGTTCTGGCGCCAACCGGAACCGCAGGCTTGCCATCAAGACGTACGAACTCGGGGGGAAGGCACGTCGATGCTCGATATTTTCGCCTGGATTGTTCTTCTCATCCTCGTCGCAAGCGCAATTGCGATGTTTTTTATCGCCGGTTCGCTGCCCGGGCATATTGCAAAAACTCGTGGCCATCCGTGGGCACAGGCAGTTACCATCGCCGGATGGGTGACGTTGATCTGCGGCTTCGCGTTGTGGCCAGTTGCGCTGATCTGGGCCTATGTCGATGTGCCCGATCCGCGCAAACAAGGGGCATCGCGATGATCGTCGCCATCGTGAATGTCTATCTCGTCATCCTCTTCATCCTGGTGAAGATGAAGATCGTTCCCTTCAATTTATTCTGGAAAATTTCGCCGGCCATCGTGCTGTTGCTGCTGCTTGTCGGCCTGTTCATCCCGATGGGCTGGGGTGCCCCGCAGGGCCCTGCGGTCGTGCTCCGCAGTTCCGTAGCGATCGTGCCCGATGTTGCCGGTGAGGTCATCGACGTGCCGGTTACTGCCAACACGCCTCTCAAGTCGGGTGATGTATTGTTCAAGATCGATCCTGCCCCCTACCAGTCGCAACTCGACGCACTCGCCGCGCAACTCAAGTTCGAGCAACTGCGGCTTTCGCAAATGACCGAATTGCAGTACAGCGATTCTGGCCGCGCTTTCGACGTTCAGCAGCGGCAGGCGAGCGTCGATCAACTAAAGGCTCAGGTCGCAGGCGCGAAATGGAATCTCGACAAAACCGTCGAACGCGCACCCTCCGATGGTTACGTCACGAATGTCGGGCTTCAGAAGGGTGCGCGCGTGGCAAATTTGCCGCTTTCGCCTGTGATGGCGTTCATCAATACTTCGGAAACAACCATTGGCGTTGAAATACAGCAAATCTATACCCGATATATCGAGCCTGGTCAGGACGTCGAAGTCACATTCAAGTATCTCCCCGGCCAGGTGTTCACCGGGAAAGTCGTCGCCCTTTTGGAGTCAATTTCGAGCGGCCAGATTCTGGTCACGGGCGCAGCTGCGACCACGAAGCAGATCGTAGCGGCGCCCTTTGCCGTGCGCGTCAAACTCGACGACGATAAACTTGCAGCAAGCCTGCCCGCTGGCACCGCCGGCGAGGCTGCCATCTACACCCCGCAAATCAAGGCGGCGCACCTCATCCGCAAGGTTATCCTGCGGCAGATGGCGATATTGAACTACGTCAATCCGTTTTGACGGGTGAGCACTTGCGCCCATGGCGGCGAGAACGTCTTCAAGAGTTTGGCGCGGAACATGTTGCCGGTGCCATTGAATGGCGACGATCTTCTGTCAACTCAGATAGTTAGGGTGCCGATCCGCTCGCACCCCATGGATCCTATTTTCACTGCTCGAAATAGCCGTCGCCCTCACCTCGCGGTTGGCCACAGCATTCCCAATTGGGCTGGCCAATAGTGAAATTGTAGATCATCCTGACGGCAGCTGCTGGGTGACTAATTAAAAACGGGACTAGGGAGGAAACCACCGTGGCTCAAACCATAGAGGGATTTGTCGGAACTTCGCTAGACAACGCAAAAATAACGCCGCTTCACGTCAAAGTCGTCGCGCTTATCGCAGCCGGATACTTTTTTGATGTGATCGACTTGATCGTTCTGGGTTCGCTGATCCCGGACATGCTGCAATCAAACTTCGCAACCAGACCAGAAGCCGCATGGATTGGCAGCGCGACAGTATTCGGCATGTTCATTGGTGCGGCTGGCCAAGGTGAATTCAGCGACCGATGGGGTCGCAAGACGGTTTACCAATTCAACCTCCTGGTCTTCGGCGTGTTTACAATTCTTGGCGCACTTGCGCCGACGGTGTTCTGGCTGATCGTGTGCCGGTTCATCGCCGGTCTCGGTCTTGGCGGTGAACAACCGCTCGCCTTCGCCTATGCCGGCGAATATTCGCCGAAAGCGATCCGCGGTCGCATCCTCGCGATCGTTCACTTCATTGGCGGCGCCTGCGTTTGGCCGATCGCGTCGCTGTTTACTTTGTATTTCCGCGATTCCATCGGCTGGCGCGGCGTTTGGGTCGTGATCGGCATCGGCGCGCTGATCGTCTGGCTGTTCCGCTTCTGGCTGCCGGAGTCACCGCGCTATCTGGCCACCCACGGCCGCGGAAAGGAAGCGCTCGACGTTCTTTCGCGCATGGGCATTTCCCCACCAAAAGAACCACTCGTGACCACCGCCGCCAGCGATACCAAGAGCGATCCGTTCGCACTAGTGTTCAAGATGTTCCCCGGACGCGTCATTGCCGGAATGATCTGCTTCTCGGCATTTTTCGGCGTCGCGATCGGATTGGGCAACTGGCTGCCAAGTATCATGACGGCGAAGGGCTTCACGATCACCAAATCGCTGACCTACACGTTCGGCATGACGCTGGCGGTGCCTTGCGCCAGCCTGTTCATGATGTACGCGCTTGACCGATGGGGCCGCAAGATTACGTCGGTGTGCGCCTTCATCGGGGCAGGCATCATGGCATTCGCTTTTGCCAATGCGCAGACGGACACCCAGTTGCTGGTTTTCGGATTCATCATGATCTTCTTCATTCAGGTGGCCGGAAACTCGATGCAGATCTTTGCCTCGGAGGTATTCCCAACCAACGCTCGCGCGTCGGGATTCGGATGGGCCGCGGGCGTCGGACGTCTGTCGACCGCTGGCATCAATCTGGCGATTCCGTGGATCCAGGCCGGCTGGGGGCTCAATGCAGTGTTCGGCTGCATTACAGCGGTACTTCTGATTGCCGCGTTCTCGGTCACTCAGATGGGACCCGAGGCGAAGCAAAGAGGACTTGACGAGATCGCTCCGCCAACAGGCTAGCGTTCGCGGAATTAGGTACTACGGGGCCCGGTTTGGCATCACGCCGACCGGGCCTCGGCGCATCAACTTGTTGCTTCGCAATCGAATTTAGTGGTCGTAAATGAGTGCAGCAGCTTCAGCCAAAAACATCCGTTTTCTGGCGCGCAGCGATCAGGGCGGCAAGCCAGATGGCGTGCAGGTTATTCTGCACAAAGGACATGCGTTCGTCGGACATATGTTCAGCGATGGCTATTCGGTCATCGATGTGCGCGATCCGCGCCAGCCGAAGACGGTCGCGTTCGTGGCGGCGCCAAAAAATACCCGTTCACATCACCTGCAAATTCACGGTGACATTTTGCTGGCAGTCAACGGCCCGAATATCTGGGCCATGCAGCAATATGCGACCCAGCAGGATTACTACGCAAAATCGCTGATCGACTCGGTGCAAACCGAACAACCGTTCGCGGCCGGCCTGCGCATCTTCGACGTCTCCTCCCCGGCAACCCCGCGCGAATTGGCTTTTTTGGACATACCGGGTTTCGGCGCCCATCGGACATGGTGGGTTGGCGACCGCTATGCGTACGTGTCCGTGCATTTCGAAGGATTCATCGACCATGCTTTGGCGGTGGTGGATCTCTCAAATCCCGCAAAGCCAAAGCTGGCTGGACGCTGGTGGCTACCCGGCATGAATAGGGGTGGCGGGGAAACGCCCCCGGCCTCTTTTGGAAAACGCACCGCCCTCCACCACCTCATCAGCTCCGGCACCATCGGGTATGCCGCCTGGCGCGACGGAGGCTTCACCATTCACGATCTGAGCGATCCGACGAATCCAAAACTGCTCAGCCATCGCAACTTTGCCCCGCCGTTTGGCGGCGGTGCGCATACACCCCTGCCGCTGCCAAAGCGCAAGCTGCTGGTTCTTGCCGATGAGGCAACGTCGGCAAATTGCGCCAATGGCTTGGCCTACACCTGGCTCATCGACGTTCGCGATCCGTCAAACCCGGTTTCGATCGCAACCCTGCCGACCCCTTCGGAGGACGATTTCTGCGCCAAAGGCGCGAAATTCGGACCGCATAATCTGCATGAGAACCGCCCCGGCTCGATGCAAACCGAAGATCTTATTTTTGCGACCTATCACAATGCCGGATTGCGGATTTACGATATTCGCGACCAATTTCAGCCGAAGGAAATCGGCCATTTCGTGCCGCCGCCACCGGAGCGGATCGTTGACCAGCGACCGAACCCCGCCAGGGTTATCCAGTCGTGCGATGTCTTCGTCGACAGCAATGGGGTCATGTATCTTACCGATACCAATGCCGGCCTTTATATCCTGCAATACGAAGGCAAGTAGCAAATGGAGCGTTGAACGTATGTCTAAAAAGTTTGGACGCCTCGCCCTGCATATGTGGACGATCGATACGACGCCACTGGCCACGGCACTCGATGCCGCCAAGCAGGCTGGTTACGACGCCGTCGAGTTGCGCCGAACGGATTTCAAGCGTTGTTTCGATACCGGCATGAATCCGGCCCAGGTTATCGCTCTGATCAAGAAGAGCGGAATTCAGTGTGGCGTGCTGGGCGTCGAATATGGCTGGCTCTTTGCTGCCGGCGATGAAAGTAAGCGACTATTCCGGGTCTTTCGGGAATCCTGCGAGAACGCCGTGGCACTAGGCTGCGACACGCTGATGAGCGCGCCCGGCCAGGTGAATGGACCGATCAAGGACGCCATCAGATATCTCAAGGATGCCGGAGATATCGCCGCAGAATACAAATTGAAACTCGCGATCGAATTCAATTCACAACACGATGTGCTCAACAGCCTGAACGTGCTTACCGAGTTGATCGAGGGAGCCAACAAACCGAATTGTGGCTATCTGATCGATGCTTATCACTTCACGCGCAGCGGCGCCGGCGGGCGTGGTTTTGAAAGCGTGCCTGCCGAAAAGATTTATTGCTTTCAGTACAGCGATTTGTCACCGAACCCCGTGATCGGCGTGCGCCGGCCGACCGACCGGCTTCCGCCCGGCGCGGGTGTGGTCAAATGGCGCGAGATGCTCGGCCTTCTGGCAGAGAAAAATTATACCGGGTATCTGAGCTACGAGGCGCCCAACCCGGATCAATGGGCCCGTTCACCCTATGATGTCGCCCGCGAAGGCGTGGAGCTCACGCGCAAGTTATTGCGGGATGCCGTTCCGAATTATGTCAGTTGAGGTCAATCATGGCAGCAGAACACGAACTTCCGCTTTTTCTCGGCTTGAATGACAAGTCGATTACCGACATTCCCAAGACCGCTGAGAAACAGCGGTACATGACGAGCGTCGCCCCGAAAGCTGCCAATCCAGGAAAATGGGTTGAGCAACCACGCATGCCCATTCCAACCGGCGAACACGCCGTCATCGAATGCCAAGGCAAAATCCACTCCGTAGCCGGGTACGCGAAGCACCGTGTCGACCAGAACTTCCATCAGGTTTTCGACCCCAAGGCCGGCAATTGGTCGCTGAAGGCACCCTTCCCGCTGCCTTGCAATCACGTGGCAGGCGTTTCCGTCGGATCTAAAATCTATACGTTCGGCGGCTTCATCGAACAGAACCGCTGCCCTCATTCCAAGTGTTTCGTCTATGACACGGCGACCGACCAATGGGTGCCCATCGCGGGTCTCAGCCGCCCGCGCGGCGCGATGTCGGCGATCGTTCTCGACGGCAAAATTCATT
Organism: uncultured Alphaproteobacteria bacterium; assembly: GCA_963831275.1. Classification (GTDB taxonomy): domain Bacteria; phylum Pseudomonadota; class Alphaproteobacteria; order Rhizobiales; family Xanthobacteraceae; genus Pseudolabrys. The sequence goes on from CAWHPN010000011.1 coordinate 560,948, forward strand.
TGCTTGGCGGGAGGGACGTCCGTTCCGTGGAGTGGCACGAAATCTACGATCCTGCGACCGATAAATATACGATCCTCGCCGGCATGCGCGGTTCAACCGGCACACAGCCTTTCGTTGGCCAACGCGATCACATGGGCGTTGCCGTTGTCGATGGAAAAATCCACGCCATTGGAGGTCGCATGGATTCCTATGATTTCAATACCGGACTTAATGCGGTCTATGATCCGAAGACAGATGCATGGACATTCCGCGCACCACTTCCGACGCCTCGCAGCGGTCCGTCGTGTGTCTACATCAATGGGAAGATCATCGTGTTCGGGGGCGAGGCCACGGGCAAGGTGTTCGGCACCAACGAAGCCTACGATCCGAAGACCAACTCCTGGGAGCAACTCACGCCGATGGCGATCCCGCGCCATGGGCTGCACGGCGCGACGTGTGCCGTGATCGGCAACATGGTGCACGTGCCCGGCGGCGGTCCTGTGCCAGGTGGTCAGGTCCAGGGCGCGTACCACGACGCATTTTCGTTCGGTTAGGTTAAGCTGGACGCGAAAAAGAATACGGCCGCCCGTCGAGGGCGGCCGTATTTTCAGCTCTTGCAAGGTGTTAGCGCGCCGGGCGCAAAGTAAGCTCTGCCACACCGGCTGCGACATTGAGCCCGGCCTGGCCCTGCACTGACAGCGGCTGCAAAGCCACGGTCCGGTCGGACCCACCAACGAGAACATTCGCTCCGAGGCCCGCGCCTACAGTCGCCTCGGCGCTCGCGCCGCTATACTGACCGGCAAGCGCGCCGAAACGCCGTGTAGTCGGGGCATACACAGCCCACACCATTTCGCCTCCAGCGGTGGCTCCAAGGTCGAGACCAAACTTGTTGATCCCGCCGACGTAAACCTCGCGCGGACCCGGCTCCGACGGCGTAAACATGCAGCTGACGTCCTTATGCGACGTAATGATCAAACCAATACCGCCGGATATATCGCACGTCAGTGTGCCGGCTTTCACCCGCTCAGCTTGTGCCATCCCCGGTAATGGTGTTGCCACCGCCGCGACGACCGCCACAGCGGCAAGAACGCTCAATGGCCTGTGCATATCAAACTCCCTTTCAATTAATGTTGGCCTGTCAACGTCGACGGGAACCGCAAGGTTCCGTGCGTGCACGCTTGAACCGGAACACCGGTTAACGGTCAGGACAGGCAGCGGCCCGAAAAATTGGCGCGGGAGCTTGCTGATAGAGAGCTGAAAACGGGTTCACATCCGACCAATACTGCGGGCGTGCTCGTTGGCGACATCCGCCGGCCTGTTGTCAGGGGCACCTGCAATCGGTCGCCCTTGTGAGTGCGATCAACAACCTGTCCAACGAAGCTGTCCGGAATGGAAGGCCACGCACCCACGGCCAATCCCAACCCAACCGGCGGGGCCACCGCATCCATTGCAAGAATTGCTGCAATGCCTGCAAAAAAGTACGTCACAAAATTGCGCATCGCCGTCGTCCTAGGCCCTTCTTCACGACCGCAAAGGAAACGGCGGAGACTGTATTATGTTCCGGGGGCTCTAGCGCAAAGCGAGAATTTGACTCGCGGGAATAACGATGTGGCAGTGCAGACCACTTGGATCAAATTCCATGTTGACCTCGGCATCGAGCGCGCGGGCCAGATTGCGCTCGATCACCATGCTGCCGAAGCCTTTCCTTCGTCTGATCTTGACCTTGGGGCCAAGTTGTTCCTGCCAATCAAGTTCGATCGAGCCATCTTCGGCGTCCTCGCGCTGAGACCAAGTGATCGATACGCGTCCGGCCGGCACCGACAGGGCACCAAATTTGGCAGCATTGACGGCCAATTCATGCAACGCGAGACCCAGATTTTGCGCAGCTTCGGGCTTGAGCGCGATCGACGGCCCATCGATCGACACCCGGTCCGGCGGTCCGTCGAGATACCCGCCAAGTTGCGATCGGATCAATTCACCCAGCGAGGCACCGTGCCAACTTTCGCGCACCAGAAGATCGTGAGACGATGCAAGAGCCTGAAGCCGCGCCGCAAACTGAACGAGGAAGCTCTCAATCGAACCGGCATGGTGTGCCGTCTGCCGCGCCATAGCCTGAATTACTGCGAGCAGGTTTTTTGATCGATGCGTCAGTTCGCGCAACAATAACCGTAGATGAGCTTCGCCTTCCTTGCGCTCGGTCACGTCAACCGACGCACAGGTCAGTCCGACCACCTCACCTGTGTCGTTACGCAGCGGTTCAATGTGTAAATCGTGCCAACGTATTCCGGGTGCATCTTCCAGCGAGACCTCGATCCGTTTCGCCTCTCCGGTGGCGAGGACCTCGCGCTTCGCGGCCACAATAGCGGTGCCTCCCTCGGGCTTCAGAACCTCCGCATCGGTACGCCCGAGAATCTCTTCGATCGAACGACCTAGCATCGGGTTGCTGATTGAGGTGTAGCGAAGGTCGCGATCTTGCGTGTACACCGTAACCTGAGAACCGCGCAAAGCCGTTTCGTATCGCGCGAAGCGAGCCTGCAAAAGGCTCAGCTCCCACGCCTGCGCACCGACTTGATCCTTAAGCCGACGATTTTCTTTTTCGAGGCTTGTAAGTTCGGTTGCCTGCGCGCCGGACATATTGCACCACAAAAATAGTTTTCGTCACCTCGCAGCGCACCGCGGGCGCTGGCTTCAAAAAAGGTTATAGCGCGCTATCAAGACGTTCGTCGGATACCGCGTCAACAAGACGATCCTTGTCGATCGCGGCGGCAGCACTCTAATCATAGCCAAATCTAACGCTGGGATCAGCAAACCGTTGCAAGCTTACATGACGGACGCTATTGCAACGGAACAATCCAGCCTCGCCCCCTAAACTTCAGCGCGAAACATCGTTCATTGCACGTCGTTCGAGACGACGATCACGCCGTCTCAGCTGGCGCGACGCTCACGTCGGCGTGCATTGCGCTCGAAGAACAAGGCTTGGCTCAGAACCGCGGATACGGTCGCCGGCTGGAATGGCTTGGCGATGAGGAAGGCGGGTTCTGGACGCTCGCCTGTAAGGAACCGCTCCGGGTAGGCAGTGATGAAAATGACCGGGACCTCGAACGATCGCAGCATTTCGTTCACCGCATCAAGGCCGGAGCTGCCATCTGCGAGTTGAATGTCGGCAAGAATGATCCCGGGCCGTTTGCCTTTTGCCAGCGCAACTGCCTCGGCATGTGTGCGCGCAACGCCGAGCACGCGATGTCCGAGACCTTCAACCAATCCTTCCAGATCAAGCGCAATGAATGTTTCGTCCTCAATGATGAGAACGTCGGTCGCGATCTCGGCTGCGAGTTCTCGGCCGGACTCCTCCACAAGCTCACGCAAAGTCGGCGCGTCGATATCAAGGATCTTCGCGGCATCGTCTTCGGACAGTCCTTCGAGAGCAACCAGAAGGAATGCCTGGCGGGGCTTCGGTGGAATTTGGGCGAGATGGCGCTCAACCGGTTGGGTTGGGCCGCCGTTACCCGATGGCTGACCGTTGATGGCAACGGAATTCCAGATCTTCGTGAAAAGCCTATAGAGGGCGATCCGGGTCGAAAGTCCGGCGTCCAGGATCTTCGGATCCTGAACTAACGCCTCCAAGGTCGCTGCCACGTAGGCATCGCCGGATGTCTGGCTCCCGGAGAGAGCCCGCGCGTACCGGCGAAGATAGGGCAAATGTTGAGCAACTGCCTGTGATGTCGACAAAAATCCCTCCCGAATCAATGCGCGCCATGGACAGTTTTGGGGCCGCGCCGCCCGCTCCAACCATCCTGTAGCGCGCCAACGCGGCCGCCGCAAAAAAGTTCCGTTTGTGGAGGAACCATCGGCCAATTCAAAGGTTTTGCTCAGAACCAAGGGGACAACCGGCGCCTGCCTAGGGGCTCGGAAGTTGGGGTTGGACAATGAACGAACGTAAGCCCGCGGGACAGCAAAATCCGATGGAAGCCGCAACGACCCGTAACAAAAGGCTCAATGCCAAGCCAGCGAAGCTTGGCCGGGACGTGCAAGCGCGGCTCGGTCAGCAACTGCGGGCCATGTACGACGATGTCGTGAACCAGGGCGTTCCGGACCGGTTTAATGACCTTATCGATCGCCTTGAGGGTGGCGGAAAAAAGGACCCGCAATAATGGCCATGGACGAGTTGGTTCGCAAAGCCGTTCTCGGCGCGGTCCCTAGCCTCCGCGCATTCGCGATATCGTTGTGCGGCAACGTAGATCGCGCGGACGATCTCGTGCAGGAAACGCTGCTGCGAGCGCTAGCGAACATCGATTCCTTCCAGCCCGGGACCAACATGTCCGCCTGGCTTTTCACCATTCTTCGGAATCATTTTCGTTCGGAGTACCGCAAGCGTCGACGCGAAGTTGAGGACAGCGACGGTCACCACGCCGAGTTGCTGAAATCACAGCCGGACCAGTACGGTCACGTTGAGTTTCGAGAATTCCGCGAAGCCCTGGCTCAATTGCCCTCAGACCAACGTGAGGCGCTGATCCTGGTAGGAGCCTCCGGATTTTCCTATGAGGAAGCGGCCGGTATTTGCGGCTGCGCGGTCGGCACGATCAAATCACGCGTCAACCGTGCTCGCACGAGACTGGCCGAGCTACTGCACGTCAATAGCGCGGAAGACTTCGGTCCCGACGAAACAACGCGAGCCGTGCTTGCAAGCGGTGGCGAATAAGCCAGCCTGAATTTTCAACCTCGACCAGTAGAAATTAAACTAAAGGCCCCGCGCGATGAGCGTCGCACAGGGCCTTACGCATTAAATGCTTACATACTAACGCTTACCATACAAACGTCAGCGTGCCTGAGCCATGCCGACCGCTCGTCGAGAGCAACGTCGAGGCGCCGCAATAGTTCCTGTACTGTTGCTGGAAGAAAAACGATTTCAGGCGCTTGCAATCTCAATATAGCCGACCCGCGGAACTGGGTTGCCCGTCGGCAAGTTCATCGTTAATTCTTGCGAAGACAGCGCATAACAACCGGCAACTAGCGCGCAATTGCCAAAGGTGAGACTGTCTGGCTATGGCCGCCCGAAAGAAATCCGGACTGAAAACTTATCAGGCCAAACGCCGCTTCGGCATCACTGCTGAACCGAAGGGCAAGATCGACCGCAATCGCGGGAATGCTTTCGTCATCCAAAAACATGCCGCACGCCGACTCCATTATGATCTACGCCTCGAACTCGACGGTGTGATGAAAAGTTGGGCGGTGACGCGCGGACCCAGTCTGGTGCCAGGCGAAAAGCGCCTTGCTGTGGAGGTCGAGGATCACCCGATCGCCTACAACAAGTTCGAAGGGACGATCCCGCAGGGCGAATATGGCGGCGGGACAGTGATGATTTGGGATCGTGGTCATTGGCGGCCGGAGAATGACCCGCACAAAGGCCTGGCCAAGGGCCATCTTTCGTTCACGCTCGACGGCGAGAAACTCCGCGGTGGATGGCATCTCGTACGAATGCATCGGCGTCCAAGCGAAAAACGTGACAACTGGCTCCTGATCAAGCAACACGACGAGGCTGAGCGCTCTGCCCGCGACAAAGACATTCTTGAGGAGGAGCCTCTGTCAGCCGTGAGCGGACGCACGATGGATGAGATTGCGAGTGGGCCAAAAAAAGAGTGGCGAACCAATAGAACGAAAAAAGACGGCCACTCGTTGAAGACATCGAATGCGACGACGGTACCGCTCGGGGGTGCCGGGACTACGGCCGGCAAACGCGTGCGCCGCACCTCAAAAGTGACGGCCGCACTGCCCGCTTTTGTTGCGCCGTGTCTTGCCACACTGATCGATAAAGCGCCGGATAGCAGCAAATGGATCCATGAAATCAAGTTCGACGGCTACCGTATTCAAGCCAGACTCGATCGCGGCAAGGTCAAATTGCTGACCCGCAAGGGTCTCGATTGGACCAAAAAATTTCCTACAATCGCATCCGCCGTGGCAAAACTTCCGGCCGAGACCGCCCTCATCGACGGCGAGCTGGTGACCGAAGGCACAGACGGCCTATCCAGCTTTTCGCTGTTGCAACAGGATCTCAAGACCGGCCGACATGACCGCATGGCCTTCTATGTGTTTGACCTCATGTATCTCGATGGCGCGGACCTTAGGTCGGAGCCGCTGGTCGCGCGCAAAAATGCGCTGGCAAAGCTGTTCGGGCGCGAACATACGCATGGGCCACTCCGTCTGAGCGAATTGCTTGCGGAAGCGGGCACAACCCTGCTTCGACATGCGTGCAAAATGGGGCTGGAAGGAATTATTTCAAAGACGTCCGATGCGCCCTACCATTCCGGCCGCGGTCATGACTGGGTCAAGATCAAGTGTTCCGATCGCCAAGAACTCGTTGTGGCCGGTGTGGTTCCTTCGACTGCGGATGCGCAAGCTGTCGGCGCGCTCGTGCTTGGTTTTTATGAGCGCGGCAAATTGCAATACGCGGGGCGCACCGGCACCGGCTTTACCCATCAGGTCGCGCGCTCGCTTTTTCGCAAGCTCAAGACGATACAGACAAAAAATACGCCTTTTGAAGCGATTCCGGCGGAGGAACGGCGCGCCCGCAGGCCGATTTGGGTCGAGCCGAAAATGGTTGTCGAGGTCAACTTCCACGGTTGGACCCACGGTAACCGTGTCAGGCAGGCATCATTTCAAGGCGTTCGTGAGGACAAGATGGCCGGAGACGTCGTGCGCGAGAAGGCCGTTGCCGTTGCAAGCCGCAGCGAGAGTGTAAAGCGCAGCGCACCAATCTCGAAAAAAGATGTCAGCGTGGCGGGTGTTCACCTTACTCATCCCGACCGCGTCTATTGGAAGAGTGTTGGCATAACCAAGCACGATCTCGCCGAATTCTATGTGCAGGAATGGAAATGGATGCGACCGCATCTGGTCGGGCGGCCAATTGCACTCGTCCGTTGTCCGGAAGGTGCCGAAGGCCAGTGCTTCTTTCAAAAACATGCACGCGCCGGCATCCCCACTGAACATCTCCACCTTGTCCCGGAAAAAGGTGACAACATCATATCTGTCGACGATCTCGACGGTCTGATCGCCTTGGTCCAAGGCGGCGTGCTCGAAATCCACACGCGCGGCACAACAGTCGACGATCGCGAGCGGGCGGACAGACTGGTGTTCGATCTCGATCCGGGCCCTGACACCACTTGGAAAGATGTCGTTGCGGCCGCTAATGATGTGCGTGAACGCCTGTCTTCATTAAAGCTCAAAACGTTCCTGAAGACGTCGGGCGGCAAAGGCCTTCACGTCGTATTGCCAATCAAGCCGACGCCGTGGGATGAGGCCAAAACATTCGCGAAAGGCGTCGCGGAGGCCATGGAAGCAGACGAGCCGGCCCGTTATGTTTCGAGTGCGACCAAGGCCAAGCGCAACAAGCGTATTTTTGTGGACTATCTGCGTAACAGCCGCGAGGCTACGGCTGTCGCGCCCTACTCGACCCGTGCACGCACCGGTGCACCCGTCTCGGTGCCGATTGCGTGGTCTGAATTGACTAAACTGAAGGCCGCCAATCAGTACACCGTACAAAATCTGATGCAGAGGCTGTCGCGCCTCCGAAAAGACCCGTGGGCCGATATCGCGCGCGTAAAACAACCACTTCCGAAGCTGAAATAACGACGTTTGTCACGCTTTCCGCAGGTCATGGAACACGGGAACCCGCCCCCGCGTTGGCCATCCGGGTTATTTTCATTGAGTTTTAAAGGCGATACACCGATGAAGAAGAGAAAAAATAGCAACCATTCTGCGCAAGCAGACCATACGACCTCCCCCATAGGTCACTTCTCGCATTTTGCTCACGCGACCTCGCTTTGGACGGGACATCCAGCGGCCTTCCTGGCCGCAGTCGCAATAGTCCTGGTATGGGTCGTGACTGGCCCGATCTTTAACTACAGCGACACCTGGCAATTGGTCATCAACACGGGCACAACCATCGTCACGTTCCTGATGGTTTTCCTGATCCAAAATACCCAGAACCGCGATACGCTGGCGATCCAACTGAAATTGTCGGAACTGGTTCTTGCAATGAAGGGGGCGGAAAACAAATTCGCCGCCATCGAAGACCTTACCGACGAAGAACTTGAAAAATTGCACGACGATTGCCGCCAGCGGGCCCAAATAACGTTGACCCATCTGGAAAGACGAACAAAGAAAACACCCAACGGTCGTAAACCGCGCAACGCCGCACACCAACCTAGAAAAGCTGTCGCCGTGTCTTCATAATTTATGAATCATTTTGGGGAACTTTGGTTTCGCTGCCAAGTTCGCCGATTAGCCCAGCCAACCAAGGGCACCCCGGAGCCGAAATGAGCTTTCGATGGACCATAACAGTCGTATTTGTGGGCTGTGTTGTGTCCAATATGGCCATGGCGCAAGCGCGAGAGTTCTCAGGGGTGGCGGCTTACTACAGTTCGGACTATTCCGGCCGCACGGCCTGTGGTGAACGCTACGATCCACATAAATATACCGCGGCGCATCGCAGCCTTCCCTTCGGGACGCGCCTGCGCGTCACCGACCCTAAATCCCATCGCAGCGTCACTGTCGTCGTCAACGACCGGGGGCCGTTCACAAAGGGACGGGTTCTCGATCTATCGCTCGCAGCCGCAAAGGCCCTGCGCATGATGGACCGGGGATTGATGAAAGTAACCGCAGTCGTCGAATAGGCACTTCCGGTTTTTATGTTTTTCACAGGCTTAAATCCCCTGGGGCAACTCCCTGGGGCCGGCCAAATTTTGAGTTATAGTCACTCCGCAATCCTCGGTTCATCCCCGCCATCAATTTCAAGGATATCTTATGCCCGCGAAGCGCCCGGCACCCCGCGTCACCCTGATCGATGAACCGAGCATGACCGACGCACAGCGCTCTTTACTCGCGAGCCTTCGGGCGGGACCCCGAGGAGCATCCATGACGCTCCGGGGTCCATTTGCTGCATGGATGCACGCACCCACCCTCGGCGAACTGGCCCAGAAACTGGGCGCTCATTGCCGGTACGGAACCGCTTTACCACCCCGGTTATCTGAATTCGCCATCCTTTGCACCGCGAGGTTTTGGCGAGCCCAATATGAATGGTTTGCACATGCTCCCATGGCCGAAAAAGCCGGCGTTAAATCAAAGACCATAGAAGATTTGCGCCGCGGCCGGCTGCCAAAATCAGCGCCGAAGGATGAACGAGCAATCTACGATTTTGTGCTGGAACTCTACAAAACTCGTCGCGTTGCGGACCGTACCTATAAACGGATCCAATCACTGTTGGGCGATGGAGCCACGGTCGAACTTGTCGGAATACTTGGCTATTACGCTCTGATTTCGATGACTCTAAACGTTTTCCGGATGCTGCCGCCGGAAAGCGAAAAACTGGCATTCGTTGAATAAAGTCGACGCAAGAAAGTCCCGGCGCATGTTTGTGCGCCGGGACTCGCCGTCAGGCCTCGTGATATTCGCTGTTAGCAGTCGCGGCGTGTTTTGACGATGACATTGCCATTCGGCAGCCGCGTCTTCACCCGTACCGTGCGGCATTCGGCATGATGCCGATACCAACCATGATGATGACCCTCATTGAAATGTTCGCGAACAACGACATTGTCTCGATCGCGGACAACAACTTCTGCGGACGCAGCACTCGCGCCCACAAGCAACGCTCCAACCGCCGCGCCTAGTACGACCAGCCTCATATCATCCTCCTGTGTCTCCCCCGGGCTCGGAGAAACGCAGGAGGCGCCAAATTGTTTCCTGTTGTAGGAAGTTTAAAAAATTACGGTAAACGTTTGCAGCATTTACGCGACATGTTGCGCGCCTTCTCCAGGTTGCGACGATCGCGAGTGCCGCCGCAGTGCATCCAGAAACCGCTCTTTTGGCATGGGAGGCGCCACGAGCATGCCCTGGCCGAAATCACAGCCCATCACCACGAGGGCCTGCAGGTCGGCAATGCTGGTGATGTCTTCAGCAACCGCCATGCTGCCAAAGCGGTGGGCAAAGTCGATTGCGGTCTGACAAATCGCTGCATTGGTAACATCGACCGCACAATTCTTGACGAACGAACCATGAAGCTTGAGTTCCGCGAACGGCAAAGAACGAAGGCCCGAGAAGGAGGAATAACCGGCGCCAAAATCGTCGATGGCAATGACAACTCCGACCGTTTTCAGTTCACGGGCGATCTCACGGGTTGACGCAATATTGTGCACGATCTGATCTTCACTGATTTCCAAAATAAGGCCCGGCCAATTACTGGATTGCGGGCGGTACTCCGTAACGATTGCCTTGATGGGCAATTGTGCCAACGTCGTCGCGTGAACATTGATGGCAAGACGCAAGTCGAAGCCTGACTCGGCAAATATCGACCAATGACCGAGCACGGTGATGAGTGCGTCCTCTGTGAGCTTCGCCATCTCTGCATCATCGAGAGAACTCAAATAGTCTTCAGGCCAAAGCAGACCGGCTTGCGGGTGATTGATGCGCAGAAGCGCCTCGGCACCCGCAAGACATTTGCGCCTGAGATCAATCTTCGGCTGATACCAGACCTCAAGCCAATTTAGATCCAAATGCCCAATTGCTGGCATCGGCGCGGCTGCCGATCCTGGTGGACCGGTAAATTCGGCGCCATTGTCGAAGGTGTCCTGAGTCATGTGTCCGCTCACTCGAGCTATAAACACACGACGCTATAGCCGGGACTGCCTTAACTATTCGTGTGGAGTGACAATCGCCTGATTTTGCAGCCTTCGTTGTTAATTGCCATGATGCATCTGCATGGCACCCGAAGACGCGCCACCAGTTTGTGCGCCCATGCCTTCGACCGCGAAATCGATCGGTATGTCACCGGCCTTCTCAAACTTCAGTGTTGCCTTGATGTGTTGTCCTTCTTCAAATGGTTTTTTCAATCCGACAAACATGAAATGATAACCACCGGGTTTCAGTTCAACGGTTTGCCCGGGCTTGATTTCAAGCCCCTTGCTGAGAGGACGCATTTTCATCACGCCATAGTCCATTCCCATTTCGTGGATCTCGAAGCGGCTACAAACGTCAGACGAGCCACCGAGGAGACGGTCGGGCGTGCCACCAGTATTTTTAACCGTCAGATAACCGCCGCCGACCGGAGCGCCCTTTGGAGTTGCGCGCACCCAAGCCGTTGAAATTTTCGAACCACCGGCCACAACGTCTTCGGCTGCTGCCGGTACGACCCAAGTGCCGGCGAGAATGACGGCAGCGACCAAAGAAGTACGGAGCATCGTACCAACTCCTTGCAAAGGCATTCTCACAGAACGAATACGAAGTTCGCCCTGTATTTAGTTTGAAGGGAACAAGTGCTTAATGACAATAGCCGGTAGCTTCTTGCTTGTTAAATTTTGGAAATGCCATGTATTTTATCAATAGGTCATCGGCGAGAGTCGAACGCCTGCGACCGATGTGGTAGGCTGTTTTGATGCCTGACCGTAACGACAATTCGTCGGACACCGGATCGCGGGTTATCAGCTTTCGCCGCAACAGCCCCGGCGTGCGCACCCCATCCACACCTCCAGTTGAAGATCTGGCAAAATACGAACGTAGCAATGCTTCGGACGACTATCGACATCGGATGGTGGTCAACGTCACGGCATTTGTTTTCGTGATCGGATTGATCATTGCGGGAATCTGGCTCGCGGACACCATGGCCGCCATGCGAAAGAACCAGGATTGTGTGTTGTCAGGTCGGCGAGGCTGCACACCGGTCGAGGTGACAAAAGATCGCTGGTAAGTATCCCGTATGGGTTCCCGGGGTCTCAAAACGCAACGGTGCGCCCATTTCTCCTAAGTAGCCGTCACCATTGAACTTGTCCCTCTGCTTCGCTATACGGGCATTCAATTGCTAGCCGGTGGACGTTCGAATTAGGGGTTTTTGCGCGAGCTCGGGCGCGCGGGCCGCCTCTTTGCCAGAACTCCAAATCAACCAGAGAGTTACAGATGTCTTCGACGTTTGATACCATCGCCAATATTATCGCTGAAACTTGCGATATTCCGCGCGACTCCATCAAGCCGGAAAGCCACGCCATCAATGATCTGGGCATCGATAGCCTGGATTTTCTTGATATTGCTTTTGCCATCGATAAGGCCTTTGGCATCAAGCTCCCACTCGAACAGTGGACCCAGGAAGTCAGCGATGGCAAAGCCACCACCGATCAATATTTTGTGCTCAAGAATTTGAGCGCCCGCATCGACGAGCTCGTCGCTGCAAAGGGGACTTAAGCGCGGGGCACATGCGTCTTGAGTACTTCCAGCTGATTGACCGCATCGTCGACCTTGAAATCGCCGAACGTAAGATCAGCACCGAGGCGACGGTACCCGCCACCAGCACAATTTTCGAAGGTCACTTTCCAGGCTTTCCGCTTATGCCGGGCGTGCTGCTGGTCGAAGCAATGGCGCAAACGTCAGGTTGGCTCGTGGTGGCCATCAATCGGTTCGAAAAGATGCCGTTCCTTGCTGCTGTCAAAGACGCCAAATTCCGGATGTTTGTCACACCCGGCCAAAAGCTATCCGTGAAGGCTGTCCTGGATCATGACGGCTCCGGTTATGCGGTGACAAAGACGAGCATATTGCTCAACGGCAAGTCGATCTGCGACGCTACGCTGACGCTTCGCGTGCTCGATTTTCCAAACGATCAAATGAAACTTCGGATGCGCGAAGCCGCGACCCGCGTTGGCTACCCGGCTGAGGTGCCGGCCAATGGCTGAGCGCGCGCGGGACGTCTGGATCACCGGGATCGGACTTGTTTCGTGTCTAGGTGAAGGACCGGACAGCCATTGGGAAAGGCTCACGGAGGCGCGTCCATCTGCGGACAGCAGCACTTTTGCTCCCTTCGTGGTGCATCCACTGGCACCCATCAATTACGACGCACAGATTGCAAAGAAGGGCGATCAGCGTCAGATGGAAAGCTGGCAGCGAATAGGCACATATGCCGCGGGACTTGCGCTCGATTCTGCGGGCGTCAAAGGCAAAATGGACGTTCTGTCTCGCATGGATATGATTGTCGCCGCCGGCGGCGGCGAACGGGATCTGAATGTAGATTCGAATATATTAACCGGGATTACACGTGCTGCCGATCCTGCCGCCTTCTTAAATGAACGACTGATGAGTGATCTGCGCCCGACCTTATTTTTGGCGCAGCTTCCCAATCTGCTGGCGGGCAATATCTCCATCGTTCACGGCGTAACAGGTTCCTCGCGCACCTTTATGGGCGAAGAAGCGGCCGGTATCGATGCTGTGCGGATCGCCTACTCGCGTATCGGTGCGGGCCAAAGTGACATCGCGCTCGTGGGAGGCTCCTACAACGGAGAGCGCCCCGATCTGCTGATGCTCTATGAGTTTGCGGGCCTCGCGCTCAAAAATAAGTATGCCCCGGTGTGGGAGCGCAAAGACGGCGCAGGCGGTTTTGCGTTGGGTTCACTCGGCGCCTTCCTAGTGATCGAGGCACGCGATCATGCGGAGCGTCGTGGCGCGAAGCCTTTGGGTCGCCTCACGGCCGTGATCTCGGATCGCGCCAGCCGAAAGCCTGGGACGACCACAGCGGCCATTTCTCGCCTGTGGGATTCCGTCAAAGAGAGAATAGACGTTGGTCACGCTGCGATCCTGTCAGGAGCGACAGGTGCAAATCCGGCGACCACCGAAGAGCGGACGTTTCTTGAGCGGCGCGCCGGCCTTGCTGTACGTGCCACCGGCACATATCTCGGACACGGGCTGGAGCCGCAGTTCGTCATAAATATCGCGCTAGCCACTGTCGCGCTTGGTCATGGTAGTCTGTTTCCGCCCTGTGACTCGACTGGCTTGGAGCAGCCAATGAACGGCAGCTTGACGCAAGTTCTGGTGACCGGCATCGGACACTGGCGCGGTGAAGGCCTCGCGCTGGTCGAGCAGATCGGCTGAGGAGAGCGAATATGGAAGCGGGTAAGGACAAGATGGGGCGGCCCATCGTAGTGGTGACGGGCCTCGGTGTAGTGACTTCGCTCGGAGCCGGAAAATCCGACAACTGGAGCAGGCTTACAGCAGGTAAATCCGGTATCAAGGCCATCACCCGTTTTCCTACCGACGGGCTCAAGACACGGATCGCCGGCACCATCGACTACTTGCCTCCGCAGTCATCGAGCGCGGCGTTGACCGAATCATTCGCCGAGCTCGCCGCTTCAGAGGCCGTTTCACAATCGAAGCTCGGCAACGCAGGCCAATTTCCCGGTCCTCTTTTTCTCGCTGTCCCCCCAATTGAAATGGAATGGCCGCAACGGCTCGAGATCGGCGCAAAATCAGGAGCCAATGACAAGATTGCGTACACGGATTTGCTGCGTGTGAGCGCGAAATTCCCCGCATACCACAGGCGCTTTCTGTTTGGTTCCGTCGCGGACAGCCTGGCTGAAAAGTTCGGTACGCAAGGTTCGCCCATTTCGCTGTCCACCGCCTGCGCCTCGGGAGCGACCGCTATTCAGCTCGGTGTAGAGGCCATTCGTCGCGGCGAAACCGATGCCGCGCTATGCATTGGCACCGACGGCTCGATCAACCCCGAAGCGGTCATCCGTTTCTCGCTGCTTTCTGCGCTGTCAACCAGCAACGATGCGCCGCAGACCGCAGCCAAGCCATTTTCGAAAAATCGCGACGGTTTCGTGATGGCCGAAGGCGCTGGCGCATTGGTGCTTGAAAGTTATGAGGCCGCCAAAGCGCGCGGCGCGACAATCCTTGGCGTCGTCGAAGGGTGCGGTGAGATGACCGATGCCTTCCATCGGACCCGATCAAGTCCCGACGGAAAACCGATTATTGGATGCATCGCCAGCGCAATAAGCGATGCGGGCCTAACACCGAACGACATCGACTATGTTAATGCGCACGGCACCAGCACGCCCGAAAACGATAAGATGGAATATCTTGGCTGCGCGAACGTATTTGGGGACCGCATGCAAACGCTGCCCATCTCTTCAAATAAGTCTATGATTGGACATACGCTTTCCGCGGCCGGCGCAGTCGAAGCGGTGTTCACTGTGCTCACACTGCAGCATCAGCGCATACCACCAACAATCAACTACGCAATTCCGGATCCAGCCATCCCTCTCGACGTGGTGCCGAACAAGGCGCGCGACGCAAGATTGCGGCACGCCATTTCGAATTCATTTGGCTTTGGCGGACAAAATGTCTCGCTCGTCATGGGACTTGAGCTGGCCTGAGCAGCCAGCAATCCGCCATGCGCGCTTTGAGACTGATCGCCGATCGCAAGCTCGAACTTGCTGACATACCGGCTCCCCCGCTGCCCGGCGAGGGTGAAGTCCAAGTTCGCATCAAAGCGGTGGCGCTTAATCACCTGGATCTGTGGGGCTTTCGCGGCATGGCGTTTGTCAAACGGCAGTTACCGCTGGTGGTTGGTGCCGAAGCCTCTGGCGAGATCGCCGCTGTCGGCAAAGATGCCGCATCGTTTAAACCCGGTGACAAAGTCGTAATGTATGGCGCCATGACTTGCGGGCGCTGCGCTGCCTGTCGCGAGGGCCGCGACAACCTATGCGAAAACGTGGGCGGCATCATGGGTTTTCACATCGATGGCTTCGCACGCGATCTGATCAACCTGCCGGCACGACTCGTAATTCCCGTGCCCGCAGGTGTTTCGCTGCGGGACGCGGCATGTGCACCGATAGCCTTCGGCACTGTCGAACACATGCTATTCGACAATGCTGAGCTCAAGCCGGGGGAAACCATTCTCGTGCATGCAGGCGGCTCGGGCATTGGCTCGGTTGCCATCAAGATGGCGAAGGCGCTCGGTTGCACCGTCATTACGACGGTTGGCGACGATGCAAAGGCCGAGAAGGCCAAAGCGCTCGGTGCCGATCACGTCATCAACTACAAAACCGAACGCTTTGAGGGAGTCACGCGCAAGCTCACTGCAAAGAAAGGTGTTGACGTTGTTTTTGAGCACGTCGGCGGCGAGGGTTTTAACGCATCCCTGCTTTGTCTCAAGCGTGGCGGT
Organism: uncultured Alphaproteobacteria bacterium; assembly: GCA_963831275.1. GTDB lineage: Bacteria > Pseudomonadota > Alphaproteobacteria > Rhizobiales > Xanthobacteraceae > Pseudolabrys. The sequence continues at coordinate 576,897 of CAWHPN010000011.1, forward strand.
CGCCTGGTGACATGCGGCTCCACTGCTGGGCCGATAGCGACAATTAATCTCATGCAACTCTTCCAGCAACAGTACAAGATACTCGGATCGTTCGGGGCCTCTATACGCAATATTCGCGACAGTCTGTCGAAAATCGCGACAGGTATGGCACCCATTATCGACACCGAGGTGCCCCTTACCGATTTCGAACGCGGTCTGGCGCGGCTAGAAAGCCGTCAGGTATTCGGCAAAGTCATCGTGAATTTCTAGCGCGTGGTCCCGAAAATTCGCGAGCCGGCTTCAAAGATCATGCGTGAAAACAATACAGACGGATTGCGGTGAGGCAAATGATCTCGCGCCTACTGCGCCAATTTAAGCGTGCAAGCGATACGCTGATCGGAACGCTTGCCGTCGGGATTCTCAAAGGCCTGCGCCTAACAGACCCAGACAAGATGGCCGATTTCGCTGGATGGGCCATGCGGGGTATCGGCCGGATGCTCCCGGAAAATCGCATCGGACGCGCCAATCTCGTCGCTGCCTACCCCGAAAAATCGGAAACCGAAATCGACGCGATCCTTCGCGGCTGTTGGGACAATATTGGTCGTATGGGTGCCGAATTTGCGCACCTTGACCGCCTGTGGGTTTTTGACCCCGCCCATCCGACACAAGGCCGCATTGATCTCGCTGCGCCCGATATCGAGCGGTTTCAAAGGCTGTTAAACGACGGCAAACCTGCACTGATCTTCGCTGCCCATTTAGCCAATTGGGAACTGCCGGCAATATGCGCGACCACATACAAGCTCGACAGCGCTGTCCTCTACCGCCGCCCGAATATTGCCGGTATCGATCGCTGGCTGACAGAAACGCGCACAGCAAGCATGGGTGAGTTGATTTCGACGGACCTCTATGCGCCGGTCAAGATTGCGGAGGCTCTTCAACGAGGGGCCCATGTCGGCATGCTCGTAGATCAATATTACGTGCGCGGCGTACCAGTGACCTTCTTTGGCCGGCGCACGATGGCAAACCCGCTTCTGGCGCGCCTTGCGCGCCATTTCAATTGCCCAATTCACGGTACCCGCATTGTACGCCTGCCGGGCCGCCGTTTCCGCGCCGAATTAACCGACGAAATCGCGCCGGCCCGCGACGCAGAAGGAAAGATCGACATCGGCGGCACAATGCAAATAGTCACTTCGGTGATTGAAGGCTGGGTGCGCGAACATCCCGAGCAATGGCTATGGCTGCATCGCCGCTGGCGACAGGAAGATCAACAGCCGATCACCGGCCAGTCTTGATCTTCGTCCAAAGTCGATTCACGAAACGCTGGGTTTGCTGGTCACGCGCGCCGACGGTATACAGCCGATTCATCGTGGCGTCGTCCGGATAGACACTTTTGTCGTCAAGCACGGACTTATCAATAAATTTTTGACTCGCCAGATTGCCGTTTGCATAGGCGACCAGGTTGCTATTTTTCGCCGCGACCTCAGGCCGTAGCAGGTAATCGATAAAGGCGTGCGCCTCAGGAACGTGCCGTGCATCTCTTGGAATGGCGAGATTATCGAAAAACATCTGCGCACCTTCTTTTGGTATCGAGTAACCAATCTCGATGCCATTTTTTGCTTCGGCCGCCCGCTTCTGCGATTGTTTGATGTCGCCTGACCATCCAACGACCAAACAAACCTCTCCACTCGCCAACGCATTGAGATATTCGGAGGAATGGAATTTCCGTATCGAGGGACGGATTTTCATTACCAGCGCGGCAGCTTCTCCCAATTCTTTTGGATCGGCCGAATTGGGATTGAGGTGCAGAAAATGCAGCGCCGCCGGGATGATATCGTCGGCGGAATCAAGCATCTGCACGCCACAATCTTTAAACTTCGCGAGATTTTCCGGCTTGAACACAGCGTCCCAACTATCGATGGTGCCATTAGGGCCGAGCCGTTCATGCATTGCCTTCACGTTGTAGCCAATGCCAGTCGTGCCCCACATGTAGTTGGCGGCATATTGATTGCCCGGATCATACACAGCCAATCGCCTGGCGATATTCGGCCAGACGTTGGCTAAGTTCTTGAGTTTGCTTTTGTCCAGCTTTTGAAAGACCGTAGCCTTGATCTGTCGTTCCAGAAAATAGGCCGTTGGCACAACAACGTCGTAGCCGGACTTTCCAGCCAGGAGTTTTGTCTCAAGCGTCTCATTGGCATCAAAGGTGTCATACTGGACCTTGATACCTGTTTCCCGCGTAAAATCTTCAAGGACCTTTGGATCAATATAATCCGACCAATTGTAAACATTTACGGTGAGGTCGGTTTGTGCGAGCGAGTTGCCAAAATCGGCCGCGGCGAGGCCAAGAGCCAGGCCGGCAATCGCGAAGAAGCGGCGCATAAATGCTCGTCCCAACGGATTCAGGTTTTGGTGGGAAGCCCGGCCGCCTTCCACGCGATAATCCCGCCGGCGAGATGAGCCGTGTAAGGAAACCCAGCGTCCTGAGCGGCAACCGAGGCTGTGATGGACCGACGTCCGGACCGGCAAGCAAATACGACCTGCTTTCCCTGTGGATCGGGTACCGCGGCCGGATCGAAGCAGGATAGTGGCACGATCACCGCATCCGGATAGCTTTCGACCGAAGTTTCATTGGGTTCGCGCACATCGACGAGCAGTATGCGTCCTTCGCGCAAACCCATATCGACCTGCTCAGGGGTGAGGTTCGTGACCTCATCCGCGCGCGGCATTTCATCGGCCATCGCCGAACCCCATTTAGTCAACGATGAGAACTTTTAGCCGGAAATTCAGCGTAACGCACCAGCCTTTTGCGGGCCTCACAACTAAATCATGACTTGTGTGCCAACTTCGACCACGCGCCCGGTGGGAATCTGAAAATAGTCGGTGGCATCGTTGGCCACACGCGTAAGCCCGATAAACAGACGATCTTGCCAACGCGGCATGCCGGAATGGGCGGCGGGCTTAAGAGAGCGTCGGGACAGAAAAAAAGAAGTCGACATGATGTCGAATTGCCAACCGAGTTTACGCGCGATCGCCAGTGCTTTTGGGACGTTTGGCGTCTCCATGAAACCAAACCGCAAAACAATATGCGAAAATGTTTTTCCTATCGGCGCGATGCGAACCCGTTCAGCGGGGTCAACGCGAGGCGCGTCGGCGGTTTCAATTGTCAAAATGACATTCTGCTCGTGCAACACCTTGTAGTGTTTGAGGCTATGCAATAAAGCGGTCGGAGCGCTCACCGGATCGCTGGTAAGAAATACCGCCGTACCCGATACACGCGCCGGTGGTTTCTTTTCTAAACTCTTTACAAGGGATACGAGCGGTGTCTCGAGCCGGCGAGTTTTCTCAAAGAGGAGTCGGCTGCCACGCCGCCACGTATACATTACAATCATCACAAGCGCACCGAGCGCCAAAGGCATCCACCCACCTTCGACAATTTTCAGAAGATTGGCGGTCAGGAAAGTAAGATCGATGAACAGGAATGGCAGCATGAGCGCCAAAGCTGCTGCCAGCCCCCAGTTCCATACTCGCCAAATGACGACAATCGCCATCATCGCAGTAACGACCATTGTGCCAGTTACGGCTATCCCGTAGGCCGAAGCCAGCGCGCTAGACGAGCGGAACAGGGAGACCAGTAACAATACGCCGATCAAAATCAACATATTGATCCGCGGCATGTAGATCTGCCCGGACAGAGCCTCCGACGTGTGCCGGATTTCCAGCCGAGGCAGCAGTCCGAGCTGGATTGCTTGGCGCGTGAGCGAGTAGGCGCCGGTGATGACAGCCTGGCTCGCAATCACTGTGGCCACAGTGGCCAACAACACCATCGGCAAAAGAGCCCACTCGGGAAAAAGCAGGAAAAACGGATTCTCGACCGATTTCGGACTGGCTAGCACCAACGCGCCTTGCCCGAGATAATTGACGGTGAGCGCAGGTAGCACAACCACGAGCCATGCGGCACGAATCGGGCTACGACCGAAGTGGCCAAGGTCGGCATAAAGTGCTTCCGCGCCCGTCACCACCAAAAAGACAGCGCCGAGCGTATAGAAGCCAATAAGGCCATGATGAACCAAAAAGCTCACTCCGTGCCAAGGATTGAATGCGAGTAACACTGTTGGATTCTGAAAGACGTGCCAAATTCCTGCGATAGCGATTGCCGCGAACCAAACCACCATGACGGGACCGAAGAATGTTGCGACATTCGCGGTACCGCGGGATTGCACTGCAAATAGTGCAATCAAAACGAGGATGGTAAGGGGTACCACGTAGGTGTCGAACGCCGGTGTCACGACTTTCAAACCTTCAATCGCGGAGAGAACGGAAAGTGCCGGTGTAATGATGGCATCGCCGTAAAATAGCGCCCCACTGATTATGCCCAGAAAGATCACGGCACCACCGCGTCGCATCAGCGAACGAGATGCAAGCGCCATCAAGGCGAGTGTGCCGCCTTCGCCTTTATTGTCGGCTCGCAAGAGGATCAGAACGTATTTGGCCGTTACCACAAGTAACAACGCCCAGATGATTAGCGAAAGAATGCCAAGGACAACGGGCTCGCTCACCGTGGCGCCGGAGCCACCCGCCGCCAATATCGCTTCGCGGAAAGCGTACAGAGGGCTCGTGCCGATATCGCCGTAGACAACTCCAATACTCCCCAGCGTCAGGGACCAGAAGCCGATTTTGACGGGCGCAACCCAATTTTCGGAAGGTGCAACCTGGCCGCTGTCAGCGGCGGCAATGCTATTGAGCATGGAAAGCCTAATTGATGCAGTGCAGCATGAGGACGTGGCTTATAACTCTACGTCGCACTTCCCAGCTCAGCCATTTCTGCAATGCGGCCCAGCAAGCCATGCAGAAGATGTGATCGGTAGCGCAATTTTACGTTCAAAATCAAATAGTTATTTGAAAACACACTAAACCGTTACCTGGGTGCCCACTTCGACTACGCGCCCGGTCGGTATTTGGAAAAAGTCGGTGGCGTCACTCGCTGATCGAGCGAGCGCGATGAACAGGTGGTCCTGCCAGCCAGGCATGCCCGATTTGGCCGACGGCTTAAGCGCACGCCGCGACAGAAAAAACGAAGTCGACATGATGTCGAATTGCCAGCCATGCTTACGAGCGATCGCAAGGGCCTTGGGTACGTTCGGTTGCTCCATATAACCGAATTTCAGCGAGACCCTCGAAAAATGCTTTGACATCGGCGTAATCCGCACACGTTCCTCTTCTGGTACACGCGGAGTGTCAGCCGTAACAATCGTCAGGATTACATTGCTTTCGTGCAGCACCTTGTTGTGCTTGAGATTGTGCAACAGTGCAGTCGGTGCAAATTCAGGATCGCTGGTGAGAAAAACGGCCGTGCCCGATACGAAGTAAGGTGGTTTTTTCTCGAGGCTGCGGAGTAGAGTGTCGAGTGGCACTTCACTGCGTCGCGTCTTGCCTACGAGAATCCCGGTCCCGCGTCGCCATGTCAGAATTAGCAGCACCATAGTTGCGCCAAACAACAGCGGCGCCCAAGCCCCTTCGAACAGTTTGAGAAAATTCGCAGAAAAGAACACTATGTCGACAACTACAAATGGGACAATCAGCAACACCGCCTGCCACAGAGGCCACTGCCACCTTTTCCAGATCACGACAAAGGCGAGCAGTCCGTCAACGACCATAGTCGTTGCAACCGCAATGCCATAAGCAGAGGCAAGCGCGCTGGACGTGCGGAACAAGCCAACGAGCAGCAAGACGCCTACCATCAACGAGACGGTCACGCGGGGGATGTAGATTTGTCCCACGTGCGAGGCGGACGTGTGCAGGATCGTGAGCCGCGGCAACAGCCCGAGCTGGATGGCCTGATGGACAAGCGAATAAGCGCCCGTAATGACTGCCTGGCTGGCGATTACCGTGGCCGCTGTCGCAAGAACGACCATCGGCAACAAAAAGGTTTCGGGAACCAGTCTGTAAAATGGATTTTCGATTGCTGCCGGGTCTGCCAAAACCTTGGCGCCCTGCCCAAAATAGTTGATCAGTAGCGCGGGGAGAACCAGGGTAAGCCAAGCGATCTGAATCGGCTTGCGCCCGAAGTGGCCAAGATCGGCGTATAGAGCCTCCCCGCCAGTGACGACCAGGAATACCGCACCGAGCGTTACCAACCCAACGGCACCGTGATGAACAAGAAAATCAACCCCATAGAAAGGATTGATAGCCAACAACACTGTCGGATCGTCGCGAATGTGCAGCCCGCCAGCGAGGGCGATCGATAGAAACCAAATCACCATGATCGGGCCAAACATCGCCGCCACTCTCGCCGTGCCACAACTCTGGGCGGCGAATAGCGCGATAAGGATAATGACCGTCAGCGGGACGACAAATTCGCTGAATGCAGGACTTGCTAGTCTTAGGCCTTCTACCGCAGACAAGACCGAAATCGCAGGCGTAATCACGGAGTCGCCAAGAAACATCGAGGCGCCGATTACACCAAGAATGAATACAAATGCGGTCCGCCGGCCAAGCGCGCGAGTCGCCAGCGCTGTGAGAGATAATGTGCCGCCCTCCCCGTTGTTGTCGGCGCGCAACAGGATCAAAACGTATTTCAATGTGACGGTGATGATGAGTGCCCACACGATCAGCGACAGCACACCAAGTACCACGGCGCGGGTAACAACTTGATCGCCGCTTGCGGCGATTGCTGCCTCCCGGAACGCGTAAAGCGGACTGGTTCCAATGTCGCCATACACGACGCCTACGCTGCCGAGTGCCAAGGGAAAGAGCCCCGGAGGGGCGTCGTCTCCCGCGCGTATGGACGCCGTGGTCTGATTCGTCCCGTCACTCATTGGAAAATTTGCGTCGTCCACCCGTAACTGGAAGGCGGGCCTTATATCATCGCATGGGCCGGGAGAATACCGCGCCGGGAGCGCAAAAATCCGTCCAAAGGTGAAGCATCAAGGCTTCAAATCGGCCGGCAATGGCGGTTCTTCGCGCATTAAAGTGATTGTAACCCGACAATTCGGCGACAAATAGGGATCATCGGGAAACAGGGGATCGGTATCAGCTTTCCCGGCGACCATAAAAATATTTCCTGAGGGCACACCCTCTGCATCCAAAATTTGACGAACGGCATTCGCTCGATCCGCGGAAAGTTCCCACGGCCCATAACCTGGCTTGGGCGGCACTTTGCTGGAGGCCGTATGGCCGACGATGGACAGACGGTAGGGCATGGCTTTGAGCTGAGGTGCAATTTTCTGGATCAGTTTACGGGTCCGCTCGTGGGGTTCTTTCGCGCCGTCGGCAAACATCGAACGTCCGTCCTGGTCGACAATTTCTATGTTGAGGCCCTGTTTGGTTTCCTCAAGCATAATATGCTTCGACGCTTCCGTAATCTCCGGCATCTCTTGCAAGGCTTGCCGTAGCGACGCGGACGCAAGCGAAAATTTTCGATCTTCTTTAAAACGGGCACCGTATGCGCGCTGACGATCATGCTCGTCAGGCGATGGTGTCGCCGAAGCCTCCGATGGATCGATATTGGCAGCGTTCTTGAGTCTGGGCCGCGTCGGCAATCCGAGCACTTCAATGATGCCCGAGTACCGGACCCGATCCTGAACACCGAACGCATCTCGCATGGAACCAGCGACAACCTGAAGTTTTGCTTGGTCTTGCGTAGAAAAGGCAACCAGCATCACGAAAAAGCTGACCAGCAAGCCCATCAGATCGGCGAAGGTGACGAACCACCCGTGACCGCCGCCGTGACCTGCGTCCTTACGTCTCGCCATCGGATGCTTTCAAATGTGCCGCTCTAAGCCGGCACTGCCTCCGGCGTTTCGTCCGCAGCCTCTTCTTCGGTGTGGCGATGCTTTTCGGGCAGATAGGCAAGCAACATTTCGCGCACCAAAGTGGGACTCTTGCCTTCGCGGATCATCAAAATGCCGTCGATGATAAGAGTGCGGTTGATTTCTTCATCCACCAATTTGAGGTGCAGCTTATCGGCAATCGGCAGGCATAAGAGGTTCGCAACTGCGGCCCCGTAGAAGGTCGCAAGCAAGGCAACCGCCATGAACGGACCAAGTTTAGAAGGATCGGTCATGTTGGCGAACATCTGCACCATGCCGATCAATGTCCCGATCATTCCGAAGGCAGGCGCACAGTCCCCAACCGCTCGATAAATTTTCTGACCTTCATCCAGATGAGTAAGAAAATTGTCCCGATCGCGTTCGAGGTTGTCGCGAATGAAATTTCCGTCGTAGCCGTCGGCGACGAAACGAACGCCCTTGGCGAGAAACGGGTCTTCTATTTCGACTTTCTCCAAACCAAGCGGCCCCTGTTTGCGCGCGACTTCGGCAAGGCCGGCCAATTCGTCGACCAGGTCGCGTTGGCTCATCCGCCGCAATGTGAAGGCGAATCTTGCACCGAGCGGCAACCCGTGGAAAATCGAAGCGAGTGGGAAACGGATCAGAGTGGCTGCAAATGAACCGCCGAAGATCACGATGGCGGCGTGCATGTCCGCGAACATGCGCATATCGCCGCCGAGCAGAATTAGTGTTGCGAGGACGCCGGCCCCAGCCAGCAGTCCTAGACCTGTTGAAATATCCATTACTTACCCACCCAACGCGCACGCAGTCTCGGGGCAATCCGTCCCGATTTGACCCTAGACCGGCGCTGTTAAGGGGGGGTAAAGGCTAATCGTTCGTGAAACAAAAAACGCCCAAGAAGGGCGCCAAACTCGTGACCCGTCGGCCAAAAGCTGCAAAAGTCGCAATAAATGGGCACCAAAGCCCCAAGGTCCCGCCCGGACCTAAAATAATCGGAGGAGTAGAGCTATGCGTGAGATCGGCCATTTCATCGGCGGCAAGACGGTAAAGGGGGGTTCCGGGCGCTTCGGCGATGTCTTTGATCCCAATACCGGCGATGTCCAGGCCAAGGTTGCCCTCGCTCAACGTTCGGAAGTCGAGCACGCCATCGCCGATGCACAGGCGGCTCAACCGGCCTGGGCGGCTACCAATCCGCAACGCCGCGCCCGGGTCATGTTCAAATTCCTCGAATTGATCCAGAAGGAATTCGATTCCCTCGCCAAGGTTCTCTCTTCGGAGCACGGAAAGACGGTTCCAGACGCCCGCGGCGATATCCAGCGCGGGATTGAAGTGGTCGAATTCGCTTGCGGAATTCCACATTTGCTGAAGGGGGAATTCACCGAGGGCGCGGGGCCGACCATCGATCTGTATTCGATCCGCCAGCCATTGGGCGTTGTCGCGGGCATAACTCCATTTAATTTTCCAGCGATGATCCCAATGTGGAAATTCGCGCCGGCGATTGCATGCGGTAACGCATTTATCCTCAAGCCGTCAGAGCGCGATCCGTCCGTTCCTATGCGCCTTGCGGAATTGATGATCGAAGCTGGATTGCCTGCGGGTATTCTCAACGTTGTCAACGGTGACAAGGAAGCGGTCGATACACTGCTCACCGATCCGCGCGTGATGGCGATCGGCTTCGTCGGTTCGTCGGCGATCGCGGAATATATTTACTCGACCGGTTGTGCGCATGGCAAACGTGTCCAATGCTTCGGCGGCGCGAAAAATCACATGATCGTCATGCCCGACGCGGATATGGATCAGGCTGTCGATGCACTGGTTGGCGCTGGTTACGGCTCGGCAGGAGAACGCTGCATGGCGGTATCAGTGGCAGTACCGGTAGGCAAAAAGACCGCCGATATTCTCATCGAAAAACTCATCCCCCGGGTCGAAAGTCTGAAGATCGGACCTTCCAGCGATCCGCAAGCCGACTATGGACCGCTGGTCACCAAGACGGCGCTTAATCGGGTGAAGGAGTATGTCGATATCGGCATAAAGGAAGGAGCCAAACTCGTAGTTGATGGTCGCGGGTTCAAGTTGCAGGGCTACGAAAATGGGAATTTCATGGGCGGCTGTCTGTTCGATGATGTGAAGCCCAATATGCGAATCTACAGGGAAGAAATTTTCGGGCCGGTGCTGTCGGTTGTGCGCGCCAAAGATTACGAAGAAGCTGTGCGGCTCCCTTCCGAACACGAATACGGCAATGGCGTTGCTATTTTCACGCGCGATGGTGATACGGCCCGCGATTTCGTCAACCGGGTGCAGGTCGGCATGGTTGGGGTCAACTTTCCCATTCCGGTGCCGCTTGCCTATCATACATTCGGTGGCTGGAAGCGCTCCGGGTTTGGCGACCTCAATCAGCACGGCCCGGACTCGATCCGTTTTTATACGAAGACCAAGACAGTCACCTCGCGGTGGCCAACCGGGACGAAAGAGGGTGCGGAGTTCGTCATTCCGACCATGAAGTAGAGCCCACCTGGGGTCGCGCGGGGATGATGGTCGTCAGGGCTGCAACCGGCCTCCTCGCTGCCCTGACGCTCTCGGCCTGCGCCGGCGATCAGTTGTCTTTGGGCTCATCTGCCCCTGCTCCAGCGCCTGTTGAAGATTCCATGACAGGCCGATGGATCTTGAGTGCTGCGAATGCGCCATCATGCGGGCTCGAGTTTGGCGGTGCGCCGGGCGCCCGCGGCGGTACGGTGTCCCCAGATGGCGGGTGTCCGGGAAATTTCTACATGAGCCGGCGCTGGGCGATCGAAAACGGCGCCCTCACGATCTCCGGCGATGAGAGTCAACCGGTGGCTCAATTCACGCTCGCCGGCGCCCGCTTCGAAGGTCGATCTACGGTTGGTATATCGGCTACATTGTCACGCCAGTGATGACAACCGGGAGCCTTTATGTCTGACTTTCAACTTTATTGTTTTGCTCAATCCGGCAATGCCTATCGTGCGGCGCTCATGCTCAACCTGATTGGAGCCGATTGGGAGCCAATCTGGGTCGATTTCTTTGGTGCGATGGTTCAGCGTACACCGCAATTTCGTACCGACATCAATGAAATGGGCGAGGCGCCCGTACTGGTTCATGGCAAGAAAAAACTGTCGCAATCGGGCGTGATCCTCACTTACCTTGCGAGACGAAGCGGAAAGTTCAGGCCAGAGAACGAAGACGAAGAGCTCGAGGCGCTGCGCTGGATTATTTTTGACAATCAAAAGGTCAACGGTTTTCTCGGTCCATTCCGGTTCCTGAAGAATTTTGCCAAGCCACCCGGCGATCCAGCGGTCCTGGCGTTTTTAAAGGGCCGCATCGATGGCAATCTCGCTGTCGTCAACAAGCGCCTGACCGGACGACATTTCCTGATAAGCAACAAGCCAACCATCGCCGACGTTTCGATGGCTGCTTATCTCTATTATCCGCCCGAAGAGTTTGGTTTCGATATCGCCAAAGACTATCCGACGATCGGAGCGTGGCTCGATCGCATGAAAGCGCTACCGGGCTGGAAGCATCCTTACGAGCTGATGCCGGGATATCCGCTTGGGACGAAGTGACGTCAGTTCAAGCGGCTTGGTCGATCATGATCGGATTCGCGCTCCGAGGCTGAGCCGGAGGGGTATGCCGCATCGCTTGAGGAGCCCGCCGTCGCTGCGGCGGCCGCCGCTGCATCCCGACGTTGATATTCACGATAAGACAGCCAGCCCAGCGGCAAGCAGCCGAGATAAGCGACTGTCCCGACGGTAAGCACTTGCCACGGGTAACTGACCAGCAACGCAAAAAACAAAACGACCATCACAAACATCGGCAGGACCGCCTCGGGCGGCACACGCTTGCCGACGCGTTTTCCGGAAAATACCGGAAGGCGAGACACCATCAAAAATGCAATCACTAGCGTGTAGATAAAAGTAAGCCACACTGTGATGAGTCCCAACCGATATACCGAGAAAATAGAGGTAGATCGGCAACAGCACAGTGATTGCTCCGGCCGGAGCCGGAATGCCTGTGAAGAAATTTCCCGCCCAAGCCGGTTTGTTGGGATCGTCAATCATCACATTAAACCGCGCGAGCCGGAGGCCCGCGCAGATTGCGAACACTAAAGCAGCAATCCATCCGGCGGATTTGAGTTCGTGCAACCCCCAGAAATACAAGATTAGCGCAGGAGCCACGCCGAAATTGACGAAATCGGCCAGACTGTCGAGTTCGGCGCCGAAGCGAGAGGTGCCCTTGAGCATACGTGCAATACGGCCATCAATTCCATCCAGCAATGCCGCGAGGACAATCGCGGCGAGTGCCAGGTCAAGCTTGTCTTCAACAGCCACACGAATCGCCGTGAGACCCGCGCACAACGCAAGCAATGTAATTAGGTTTGGAAGCAGCGTGCGGACCGGGATCGCCTTGAAGCGGCGACGGAATGGTGGCGGCGCAGGGTCAAATGGTGGGAAGACCATAGCCCAAATATAGTCTCGTGAGCGCCCAAACGCCACGGCAGGCCAGCGCTTTCGCGGGAGCTCGTTAACGATTTACCCGCTGCGAAAGGCCCGCCCCGCATCGCCAACACGCAAGTCGGCAAGAACCGTTTCGCCAGCGATAGCCGTCTGTCCCACCCCAACCAGTGGCGGTATGCCCTCGGGCAGATAGACGTCAAGCCGCGAACCAAAACGGATCATGCCGAAGCGCTGACCCGCACTTATGGGGTCGCCGCTGCGTACGGAGCAGACAATCCTCCTGGCAACAAGACCGGCAATTTGCACTACGGCTATGCGCGCGCCGGCGGTCGCGATAACGACCGAATTGCGTTCATTGTCGACGCTCGCCTTGTCGAGATCGGCGTTGAAGAACTTGCCCGGTTGATAGACGATTTTTTCAACCTTACCGGCGATCGGACTGCGGTTCACATGGCAGTCGAATACACTCATAAAGATCGAGACGCGCGGCAGTGGCTTGGCACCGAGACCGAGTTCAGACGGCGGGACAGCGCTTGTGACCTGGCTCACGCGGCCATCGGCGGGGGCGACCACCAGACCGTCTCGAACCGGCGTCACCCGCGGCGGATCACGAAAAAAATACGTACACCACAGTGTCGCCAAGGTGCCGAGCCACCCAAGTGGGCTCCAGAGCCAGAACAGAATAAGGCTGATCAGCGCAAAGGCGCCTATGAACGGATAGCCTTCCGGCGTTACCGGCACGACCTGAGCGCGAATCGAATCGTAGATCGACATGCGAGCATCTTACTCCGCCGCGTCGGCGGTCGCTTCGAGAGGAGACGTCGCAGCCGCGACGGTTATTTCATCCTCCACCGGCGGTGGATTACGGTTGGGCGCGCCCTGATCTTCTCCGGCGAGCGCTAGTTTTTCGCGGGCCTCCTCGGCTTCGCGCTGGCGATTCCACATACTCGCATAGAGACCGTTCCTGGCGAGCAAGGCGTAGTGCGTCCCACGTTCCACGATTTCGCCCTGATCGAGCACGATAATTTCGTCGGCCCCGACAATAGTCGAAAGCCGATGTGCGATCACCAAAGTGGTGCGATTGCGCGAAACACGGTCAAGCGCATCCTGAATCTCCTTCTCGGTGTGGCTATCGAGCGCGGAGGTCGCTTCGTCGAGTACCAGAATCGGCGGACCTTTCAAGATAGTCCGCGCAATTGCTACGCGCTGCTTTTCGCCGCCCGATAGTTTGAGGCCACGCTCGCCAACCTCGGTTTCATAGCCTTTCGGCGCGATGCGGATAAGGGGATCGATCTGCGCCAGACGTGCCGCCTCCTCTACTTCTGCGTCGGACGCTTCCCACCGGCCGTAGCGGATGTTGTAGCGAATGGTGTCGTTAAATAGGACCGTGTCCTGGGGCACCATTCCGATGGCTTGCCGTAAGGAATTCTGTGTGACTTTCGCGATATCCTGACCATCGATCAGGATCCGGCCACCGGAAAGATCGTAGAAACGAAAGAGAAGTCTCGAAATGGTCGATTTTCCCGCACCAGACGGCCCCACCACTGCAACAGTTTTGCCGGCAGGTACTTCGAAACTTATATTTTTGAGAATTCGCCGGCTCGGCTCATAGGCGAAGCTGACATTTTCAAAGCGAATCGTTCCACTGCTCACTTTTAGCGGCGGCGAGCCGGCAGTGTCCTTGATTTCCGGTTCCCGCGACAGTATGGCGAACATGATCTCGATGTCAGTAATCGCCTGCTTGATCTCGCGATAGACCATGCCCATAAAATTCAGCGGCTGGTAGAGCTAAATCATCATCGCGTTGATCAGCACGAAGTCTCCAACTGTTTTGGTCCCGGACCGGATTTCGAACGCGCACATGACCATCGCAGTCGCAAGTCCGACCGTGAAAATCACAGCTTGTCCGGCATTGAGCACCGCTAGCGATGTATAGGCTCGCACGCTGGCGTCTTCGTAGCGCGCCATCGCCCGATCATAGCGAGCAGCCTCACGTTCTTCGGCCGAAAAATATTTCACTGTCTCGTAATTCAGCAGCGAATCGACTGCCTTAACATTTGCGTCGGTGTCGCTATCGTTCATCTTCCGGCGAATACCGATGCGCCATTCCGTGGCGTGATATGTGTAGACCATGTAGACGGCAACTGTGACCATAATGACAGCCACATAGCGCCAGTCGAACTGCCACATCAGCACTGCGACAATAAGGGCGAGTTCAATGATCGTCGGCGATAGTTGCAATATCACCATGCGGACGATGGTCTCGATACCGTTGCGGCCGCGTTCCAGAACGCGCGTCAGCCCGCCAGTTTTGCGCTCGAGATGGAAACGCAGCGACAGTTCGTGCATGTGCACAAAGGTGCGATACGCAAGACGCCGCACAGCATGCATCGCTACTTTGGCAAACAGGCCATCTCGCAATTGAGTGAGCGCCGCCATCAGAATGCGCGTGCCGCCATATGCGGCCGTCATGGCAATCGGCGCGGCAATGACCCACAGCAACCAATCGGAAGCGCCTACTGGTGCGGTGCCCTGACCGGCAAGTGCATCGGTCGCCCATTTATAGGTGAAAGGAACCGCGACTGTCGCGAGCTTGGCCGCGAGCAGCAGTACTAGCGACCCAATCACTCGCAGCTTGAGGTCTTCCCGTTCGGACGGCCAAATGTAGGGCCACAGGTGGATGAGGGTCGTCAGCAACGCTCCGCGGTTTGCGGAAACGCGTGATTCGCTATCAGACGGTCGCTGATGGTGGTGATCGCTCATTCAGGACATTCATATAGGGGGATTCTTGGCACTAATCACCCTATCCACGCCGCTGCAGCCGGCGTTTCGCGATTTTTTGCGGGCGCCTTGACGATGCCGCAAGTGCTATGCACATGCATACCCATGAACAGAAGCCAAAAACCAAGTAAAATCCGAAAAATTTGCGTCTATTGTGGTTCGAGCCCTGGCACCGATCCGGCTTACGTTGAAAGCGGCCGCGCCTTCGGGGCAATCCTTGCGCGAAACGGCATCGGCCTCGTCTTTGGCGGCGGGTCCGTTGGCATGATGGGCGCGATCGCCAAATCTGTGCTGGATCACGGTGGCGAGGTGACCGGCATCATTCCAGAGTTTCTCGTCGCTCGCGAGCACGCCATGAAAGGTTCTGACAATCTTGTCGTCACCCGCGACATGCACGAACGCAAGCGCAAAATGTTCGATATGGCAGACGCCTTTGTCGCAATGCCTGGGGGCATTGGAACGCTTGAAGAGGTGGTCGAACAGATCACATGGGTTCAGCTTGGCCGTCACCGAAAGCCGGTTCTTCTTGCGAATATCAAGAACTTCTGGAACCCGCTTTGCGCGCTTATCGACCACATGAAAAAACTCGCGTTCATTCGCGGCGACCTCAACTTTGATCTTCTGGTGGCTGATAACGTCGAGGATATTCTGCCGATGTTGCAAAACGCTGCGGCGAATGTTTCCGAGGAAGAAAAAGAAATGCCGCCGGTAATTGCAGATCGGTTGTAGTTATTCTGACCCAACGAACGTTACCGCTTCGACGCGATTGCCATCAGGGTCGCGAATGAACGTGGCGTAGTAGCCCTCACCATGGTGAGACCTTAATCCGGGCATACCATCGCTTGAGCCGCCAGCATCGAGTGCCGCGGCATGGAACGCGTCGACCATGAGGGGCGTCCGGGCACGAAAACAGACGTGCGCGCCGCTCGATGTCTGGATCTCACCGGCACGAAGGTTGATCCAGAATTCAGGATAAGTTTTTCCAAAGCCGACTGTTGCCGGCCTATCTTCCAGTTTGACCATCCCAATGATCGCAAGAAGCGCTTCATAAAAGCGCGCCGCCGCATCGATATCACGTACCGCGATAGAGACGTGATCGATCACGCCGGCGCATCCGACTTCACGAGCTTGAATATGATGGAATCCATCAAGGCTTGAAATGACGCGTCAATAATATTCGGCGATACGCCGATCGTCGTCCAACGCTCCCCGCGTTCGTCCTCGCTTTCGATCAACACACGGGTCACCGCTTCAGTACCGGCGTTCAATATGCGGACACGGTAGTCAATCAATTTAAGTCCAGCGATGTATTTTTGATATTTACCGAGATCCTTGCGCAACGCCAGGTCAAGCGCATTGACTGGGCCATTGCCTTCGGCCGCGGAGATCATGTTGTCGTCGCCAACCCTCACTTTGACAACTGCCATGGTGACGGTGACACGTTCGCCCTTTGCATTGTTTCGTTGCTCGACATTGACGTCGAACTGGGTGACGTCAAAATAGTTCGACACCTTGCCGAGCGTGCGACGCGCCAGGAGCTCAAACGAGGCATCCGCAGCCTCATAGGCATAGCCGAGCGCTTCGCGCTCCTTCACGACCTCCAGCAGTCGGCCAATGCGCGGGTCATCCTTGTCTACTTTGATGCCAACCCGCTCAAGCTCGGCGAGCACGTTTGATTTTCCGGCCTGTTCCGAGACGAGGACCTTACGCCGGTTGCCAATTGTCTCGGGTGCGACGTGCTCGTATGTAGCGGGGTCCTTCATAATAGCGGATGCATGGATACCGGCCTTTGTGGCAAAGGCGCTCTCGCCCACGTAGGGCGCGTGCCGGTTGGGCGCGCGATTGAGCCGCTCGTCGAGCGCGTGCGAAACGTGGGCGAGCTTCTTGAGCGCCGCGTCGTTGACGCCGATTTCAAAGCGTTCGGAAAACTCCGGCTTCAACCTGAGCGTCGGGATGATCGAAACAAGATTGGCGTTGCCGCAACGTTCGCCGAGGCCATTAAGTGTGCCTTGAATCTGGCGCGCACCGGCCCGCACCGCGGCAAAGGAATTGGCGACTGCCTGATCCGTATCGTTGTGCGCATGGATGCCAATATGATCGCCGGGAATCGCCTTCACCACCTCACTGACGATTTTTTCGACTTCATCCGGTAGTGTGCCGCCATTGGTATCGCATAGCACCACCCAGCGCGCGCCTTCGTCGTAAGCGGCCTTGGCACAGGCCAACGCATATTTTGGGTTGGCCTTATAGCCGTCGAAAAAGTGCTCGCAATCAAGAAGGACCTCTCGACCCTTGCCCTTCGCAGCGCGAACGCTGTCGCGGATCGACGCGAGATTTTCTTCGTTGGTCGTCTCCAACGCGATCTTGACGTGGTAGTCCCATGCCTTGGCGACGAAACAGATGGCGTCGGCTTTAGCGTCGAGCAGGGCAGCCAGTCCGGGATCGTTGGAAGTCGAACGGCCCGGGCGACGCGTCATTCCGAAAGCAGTGAAGGTCGTGTCGAATTTGCGATCCTTGTCGAACAGTTCTGTGTCGGTCGGATTGGCGCCAGGATAGCCGCCCTCGACATAGTCGATGCCCAGTTCGTCGAGCATGGCAGCGATCGCCAGCTTGTCGGCAAGCGTGAAATCGACACCATTCGTCTGCGCGCCATCGCGCAGCGTGGTGTCGAAAAGATAAAGTCGTTCGCGGGCCATTGCCTTCACCACAGGTAATAGTTCGCTGCCACTGCCACCGCGACCACGAG
Source organism: uncultured Alphaproteobacteria bacterium (assembly GCA_963831275.1). Lineage (GTDB taxonomy): Bacteria > Pseudomonadota > Alphaproteobacteria > Rhizobiales > Xanthobacteraceae > Pseudolabrys. The sequence goes on from CAWHPN010000011.1 coordinate 594,659, forward strand.
GGCAATCACACCGAACACGATATGGTGGCGTTGAAACTCCATCAGGCCATCCGGTAGCCGACATAGAGCGCGAGCGCGACTGCCGCCGCGATCACCCCGTATTTGAGCACGATGTAATAAAGCCAATGACGCGGGAATGGCGTGTCAGGTTTGGTCATGAGGCCTCCCGTTTGGCGGCTAACTGCTTGTAAAATGTTGTGTTGGCGAGCCACTCTTCGCCAACGGAAACGGTGTTGCGCTGCTGGGCGGCATAACCGCGTTTTTCGAAGAAACCACGCGCGCTGTCGCTCGCATCGACGACAAGCTTCGCCACACCGCGCGCGCCGGCGAGTCTCTCCAACGCATCGACCAGCATTGCCCCGACGCCCGCACCGGTTGCTGCCGGATGCACGTAAAGCATGTCAATCTTGTCCTTGCCTTCAAGCGAAGCAAAACCGACTAACGAACCTTCCATCGTCGCGACCAGCGTCAACTGGCCGGCGAGCTTCTTGCCGAAGGCCGCCGCATCGTCGGCGACCGAGGCCCAAGCCTCCTGCTGGGCCGCAGTGTAATCGTCTGCAGTCAATTCCTCGATGCTGTCGCGAAAGATTTCGCGAAGCAACGGCGTGTCCTCTGGCAGAAATGGCCGCAATGCGATGTTGGGATGCGCAGTGGCCATCATCGCGCGATCTCCCAAGTGGTGCCATCCTTCGAATCCTTGAGAACTATGCCCATTGCGGCAAGCTCGTCACGGATGCGATCGGATTCTTTAAAATTCTTCGTGGCGCGCGCAGCGGTCCTCGCTTCAATCAAGCTCACGACTTTACTCTCATCGACGATCACCGAGGCAGGACGAAACGCCGTCCATTCGGCGCTTGGCAGCTGCAGTAAACCAATCAGTTCTGCGCTCGCTCGAAGGCAGGCCGCAGCTGGCTTCGTGCCTCTCGCCGCTTCGCCACGCAATTCATGAAGCGCTGCGAAGGCCTTCGGCGTATTGATGTCATCCAATAGGGCATCAAGCGCGTCTGCACACAAATAACCTGGCTTTGTGTCCCCGGTTAGGTCGTACCAATGATCCAGGTTTTTTTGCGCCTCACGTAAGCCTGAGATGGTCCAATTTATTGGTTGCCGGTAGTGCGTCTGTAACATCGTGTAACGCACCACCTCCCCCGGCCAATCGGCGAGCAGCTCGTGAATCGTTACAAAATTCCCCAGACTCTTGCTCATCTTCTCGCCTTCCACCTGCAGGAAGCCATTGTGCATCCAATAATTTGCCATCACCGGCGTGTGGAAGGCACAGCGCGATTGAGCGATCTCGTTCTCGTGATGCGGAAACACGAGATCGATACCGCCGCCGTGGATGTCAAAAGTCTCGCCGAGGTGCTTCCACGACATGGCGGAGCACTCTATGTGCCAGCCCGGCCGGCCTGACGTCCTGATTCCGGCAGGCGAAAGCCACGCCGGTTCACCTGGTTTCGACGGCTTCCATAAGATGAAATCCTGCGGATCTTTCTTATAGGGCGCGACCTCGACACGGGCCCCGGCGATCATCTCGTCGAGCGGACGATTTGAGAGCTTGCCGTAATCTTTCATCGACGGCACATGGAACAGAACGTTGTCTTCCGCCACGTAGGCGTGGCCACTTTTCACCAGCCGCTCGATTAATGTCTTCATCTCATCGATATGCTCGGTCGCGCGCGGCTCGATGGTCGGCGGCAGACAGCCAAGCGCCGCGACATCTTCTTTGAAGTTGTTGTAGGTCTCTTCGGTCAGGTCGCGGATGGAAATGCTACGCTCGGCCGCACGTGCATTGATCTTGTCGTCGACGTCGGTGATGTTGCGCACGTAGGTGACGTGTTTCGCGCCATAAATGTGCCGTAGCAGGCGGAACAACACGTCGAACACGATGACGGGTCGCGCATTGCCGATGTGGGCGAAGTCGTAGACAGTCGGGCCGCACACATACATACGCACGCGTGACGGATCGAGCGGGGCGAACAACCGCTTCTCACGTGTCAGCGTATCGTAGAGCTTGAGTTCCATAGCAAATGACACCCATCGGCCCCGCTGGCCGGGCGTCCTGCTATCTCAACGTTGAGAAAAGACGGCCGCAGCCAGCGTGGTGCGCTAGCGAATAATCTCCGGGCAAATGCCGCAGATATGGTTAAGGCCGTTCATGGCGGCACAATGATTTGTCGCGTCTGCGCCGTCAAGGTCTTGGCGCAACCCGTGCAAAACACAGGAAAAATTTGATGACCAAGAGCGGGACACAAGGTTAATCGCTGCTTAACGATTTTATACACATTCTCGGAATCGGCGCCGGCCCAGCCGGCTTCTCCAATTCACGGGCGCTTCGCTATGCGGTCTGCCTTGGTAGTTCTCGTTGCCTTACTGTGGCTCTGCCTCGTTACGTCCGCACAGGCCGAACGCCGCATGTTCATCATCGCCAACGACGCCGATGGCTACGGCATTGACCGGTGCCTCGCCTCCGGGGAGAAGTGTGGTACGGCCGCTGCCAATGCTTACTGCAAGACACAGGCATTCGCGCAGGCGACGACCTTTTATAAAATCGATCGCGACGACATCACGGGCGTAATTCCAGCCAACGGTATCGACGGTTGCAACGACAATTCCTGCGCTATCGTCGCAATCACCTGCGCACGCTGAATCTGAAATGGATTCTATCTCCGGTTACGACTTGCGGCCGTCCACTGAATAAGGGCCGGCGCCAAGTCCTGCCAGTGCTAGAAATCCACCGACGATCGCCATGTTTTTAAAGAAATGTGACATCTGGTTGGCATCGCCAAAATGACGGTGTGCGATGAGCGCCGCAACGAGCACATAGATCGCACAGCCAAGCGCCACAAGACGGGTCTGATAACCAAAAAGAACCAGGAGTCCTCCGCCCAATTCGATGATGACGGCAAGGGCCGCAAATATTGCAGGTGCAGGCAGGCCCTGCCTACCCATGTAAGCAACCGTACCGGCGTAACCGGTCAACTTGAAATAACCATACAGGACAAACAGCGAGGCCATGAAAAGGCGTGCTGCCAGTGCGATGAGATCGTTATATTGATCGCGTTTTCCCATAGACCTTCCCTCCCCCCTTGCTTTTCGCGTCGCCTCAAACCGGCGACCTCACGAAGGTTAGCACAAGCGAAAATAAAGGCGCGACGGATTTACTTCGGCACTTGTTGGGATGTTTCCCAAATTTGAAGCGTTTTTAGCGTCCAGATCACCAACCGTCCCAGCGCCTGTAGAATATCACCGAATGCTCAGCCCGGCTTCGCTCCCCGTATCGCCAACGGACGCTGTCCCGGTTAGATTGCAGCCGCACAAGAGGTCGGTCCGTGAAACTCTATTCCTATTTTCGTTCCTCCGCCGCCTATCGGGTCCGCATCGCCCTCAACCTCAAAGGGCTCCCGTACGAGATGGTGGCCATCCATCTGACAAGGGATGGCGGAGGGCAGCACACGCAGGAATTTCGTGCCATCAACCCGCAGGCGCGCGTGCCCGCACTCGTGTTGTCGAATGGAGAGATCCTGACGCAATCGTTGGCGATTATCGAATATCTCGACGATATCCAGCCTGATCCGCCCCTGCTACCGGCCGATGCGCTTGGGCGCGCCAAATCGCGAGCAATTGCGCAAATAATCGCGTGCGACATACACCCGCTCAACAATCTTATCGCCTTGCAATACCTCAAACGTCAGCTCAAGCATGAACAAGCTGATATCGATACCTGGTATCACCATTGGATCATTGAGGGTTTCACCGCGCTGGAAGGCTTGCTCACTAATGAGCCTTTTGCTTGTGGACCTATTGTAACACTTGCCGACATTTGCTTGGTGCCGCAGGTGGCAAACGCACGGCGCCTCAACGTACCGCTCGAAAATTTTCCTAAAATCGTGGCGGTAGATGCAGCTTGTCAGAAGGTTCCGGCTTTCGATAAAGCAAGGCCAGAGAATCAACCGGATGCCGAATGACGGCGGCGCGCCCGTTTACCGGCTCATCGACTTCCTCTCCACAAACAGTGAACCGCAAGTGACTGGCAATAAAATTGTTCGCGTCGTCTTATGGATGGTCGGCGCATTGCTTTCGTTTTCCATTATGGCGGTGTCGATCCGCGAACTATCCCGCGCCGGATTGAGCATTTTCGAAATTCTTGCCATCCGCAGTGGTGTTGCGCTTTTGGTTCTCGTCGTCCTTTTGGCGGTCCGTCCCGATTTACGCGTCTACGCGTTGCCGCACCGCATGGGCCTCCATTTCTTCCGCAACATCGTACATTACGCGTCGCAATTCTCTTGGGCACTCAGCCTTACCTTGCTGCCGCTTGCCACAGTATTCGCACTGGAATTCACAATGCCGGCTTGGACGGCGCTCCTTGCGGTCTGGTTCTTACACGAACGAATGACGCCGAGCCGTCTTGGCGTGGTTGTGCTCGGTTTAATCGGCGTGCTGGTTATCCTGCGGCCGGGAATCGCTAGTTTCAATCCCGCGGCAATTTTGGTCCTGCTGGCTGCTTTTGGATACGCCATCACCATGATCACAACCAAAATGCTGACAATGACCGAGACCACTTTTGCCATCGTATTCTGGATGGCAGTGATTCAATTTCCCCTCTCTCTGATTGGTAGTGACCCCGCCTTTTTCCTGCATTTCGAAACACGATACATTCTGCCGGCACTTGGTGTGGGAACGGCTGGGCTCACTTCACATTATTGTTTGAGCAATGCGTTCCGTGCCGGCGATGCAACTTTGGTGGTGCCGCTGGATTTTATGCGCATTCCGCTCATTGCCGTGGTCGGTTGGGCTTTCTATGGCGAGCGGCTGGACATCTTCGTCCTGATTGGCGCTCTCATTATCGTCTCCGGCGTATTGTGGAACCTGCGTTCTGAAGTCGCACGTGCACAGTGACAACAAGGCTCGCCCCACAGCAATTTTCAGACTAAGGTGTTCGACCATGACGGGTTTATCGTGGAAGTCTGCACTTGCCGCCGCTGTTTCGCTGGCGACTGTCGCCACTACCCACGCGCAGTCTGCCAATCCGGCCTGTCAAAGGCTTGAGGCCCAACTTGCGGCGGTCGATCGTGGCAATGCGGACCCCACACGCGTTGAGCAAATTCGTCGCATCGAGGATACGGTCAACCGTCAGCAATTCGAGGTCGACCGGCTTGTGGCGCAATCGCGACGCGTTGGTTGCGAAAGCTCTGGATTTTTCTCGATCTTCAGCAATACGCCGCCGCAGTGCGGTGGCCTTAGTCGGCAGATCGATCAGCAGCGCAACGCGCTTGAACGAATGCGAAACGATCTGGAAAAACTCAATGGCGGCACCACAGAACGCGCCGCGCAACGCCAAGGGTTGTTGATCGCACTCGGCGACAACGGTTGCGGCCCGCAATACCGAGCGGCCGCCCTCGCGGGGCAGCGTGGCGGCTTCTGGGATCGATTGTTTGGCGATAATGGGGGTGGCAGCGTGGTCTCGACGCCGCTCGGCCCGATGGGCGGAACATTCCGAACCGTCTGTGTACGTACCTGCGACGGATTTTATTTTCCGATTTCGTACTCGACTTCGCCCGACCGTTTCCATGATGACGAGCAAACTTGCCAGCGCACGTGTCCTGCGTCGGAAGTTTCACTCTACACGTACCATAATCCGGGCGAGGAGATGGCGCAGGCCGTTTCGCTCAATGGCCGCCTTTACACCGAGTTGCCGACAGCGTTCCAATACAGGAAGGCGATAAGCCCCGAATGCAGTTGCCGCCGGCCTGGCGAAAGTTGGTCGCAAGCGCTCAAGGCAATCGGTCCTGATGACACAATCGTGCCCGGTGACGTTATCGTCACCGAGCAGAATTCCAAGCAATTATCGCGACCTCGCATCGGCGCCGACGGTAAGCCAATTCGTCCAGACCCGCGCGCGGCGACGCCCGCGGCGGCCCCTGCCGCGGCTCCCGCTCCGCTCGCAGAACCTGCCGGCCAGACCGATCCCGTCAAACGCACGGTACGCACCGTTGGTCCAACCTTCCTCCCGGCTCGATAAGGACCGGCTGAGTTTAAAGATCGAAAGTTTCCGACCTCACCGGCTTGCCCGTGATCAACGAAACGTCCGGTGAGGGCATCGGTGTGCCTGGATCGCGAAAACGATTGGTGATCGGATAGCGTCGGTCGCGACCAAAATTCTTTAGCGTCACCTTGAACTCCTGGGGCGGCTTGGCGGCGCTTGTATTCGGCGATGTTAATCATCCTCTCTATCTTCATGACCGTGTCACCGTCGAACCCGGCGGCAACCACGGCCGATATCGGCTCCTCGTGCTCGACCAACCGTTCAAGGATCGGATCAAGCACGCCGTAGGGCGGCAGCGAATCCTCGTCCTTTTGATTCTCGCGCAATTCCGCCGTGGGCGGCCGCGTGATGATGTTGTCGGGAATGACCGATCCGTCTGGACCTTTGGCATCAGCTGGCTTCCAGCTATTGCGAAGGCGAGCCAGACGAAACACCTCGGACTTGTAGAGATCCTTGATGGGATTGAACCCACCGTTCATATCGCCATAGAGGGTCGCATAACCGACCGACATTTCCGACTTGTTGCCGGTCGTCACCACCATGAGATTGAATTTGTTCGAAATCGCCATAAGGACGGTGCCGCGCGCACGCGCCTGCAGATTTTCCTCGGTGACATCGCGCGGCAGGCCTGAAAAAGGTGCGGCTAATACCGTTTCGAACCCTTCGACAGCAGCCGCAATCGGCAGGACCTCGTAGCGCACGCCGAGCGCCTTGGCGCAGGCCGACGCATCCTTAAGGGAATCCTGCGAGGTGAATTTGTAAGGAAGCATCACGCAACGGACGCGATCGGATCCTAATGCGTCAACCGCAATTGCGGCACAAAGCGCAGAATCGATGCCGCCGGACAGTCCAAGTACGACCCCGGGAAATCCGTTCTTGTTGACATAGTCGCGAAGGCCCAGGACGCACGCAGCATAGTCGGCATGATCGGCTTCGACGCCGTGAACCACGGGACCGTTCTCGCAGCGCCAGGTGCCGTTACGACGAACCCATTGTGTCGTGGTGACAGCTTCCTCAAAAGCGGCAAGCTGGAACGCCAGCGAACAATCCGCATGCAGACCAAACGAAACGCCGTCGAACACCAGCTCGTCCTGACCGCCAACTTGATTGACATATATGGTCGGCAGAGATTGTTCGGTGACGCGCGCTACTGCGATATTGAGGCGCACGTCGCCCTTTTGCCGCCAGTAAGGTGAACCATTCGGCACGATCAGCATTTCGGCGCCGGTCTCTGCCAGGCACTCGACGACCTCTGCGCCCCAGATGTCCTCACAGATCGGAATTCCAAGGCGGACGCCACGGAAATTCACGGGGCCCGGCATTGGTCCGGGCGCAAACACACGCTTTTCGTCGAATACGCCGTAATTGGGAAGATCGACCTTGTAGCGCAGCGCACTGATCGCGCCTCCATCGAGCAGCGCGACGGCATTGTAGAGCTTGCCGCCATCAATCCATGGCGTGCCGACCAATAGAGCGGGACCCGCGGAAGCGGTCTCCCGCGCGAGTGCCTCGACAGCCGAACGGCATGCGCTCTGAAACGCCGGCTTGAGCACAAGATCCTCGGGCGGATAACCGGCAATGAACAATTCCGGAAAAACCACCAAATCGGCGCCCTGAGCGGCCGCAGCGGTGCGCGCGCGTTTTACCTTTTCGACGTTGCCGGCGATGTCGCCAACGGTCGAGTTAAGTTGCGCGGCCGCGATCGACAGCTTTTCGGCGGGACGGGCATTCATGAGAAAGCTCTATCGCCTCGGTATCCTACCCGGCAATGGGGTGTTTGCATCGCTGGTTTGCGCGACAGGCGATCAAAACGGGCCGAAACGGTAGCTGCCTTGCACGAATACTCCGTAGATATTGGTCTTGAAGTCCAGCGGCTGCTGGATTCCGCCAATGTTCTCGAAATGAGAGTCTCCACGACTTTCCATGTGCCAGTAGCGGCCGCCGATGCCCAGGTCGATCGCGTCATTTACTTTATATGAGACTAGCGCCTCAACTTGGTAGCCCCAGCCGTGCCCGTCCTCGAGGATCGCCAATGGCAAATCCGGACGCAGCAGATGGTTATCGCCGCCGGAAAACCAGACGTAAGGCAGATACGCGCCCTCAAGATTGAGGCGCCAACGATCGGCCAAAGGGAAATTAGCATTAAGGCCGACGCGCACCGCCTGCCAGGTATCATCCTCCACGATTACTGCAACACTATTCGGGATGCCGCCCGTGCAGATACCCGGGTTTCCCGCAGTCTGCTGGCAGCCGAATGCTTTCATGCGCTCGTGCAAATAGTGATAGCCGACGAAAGCGTCGATGCGGAAATCGGGACCGCGCAGCAGCGCGCCGCCGAAATCAAAACTGGCATAGGCAAGAGATTGGTTTTGAAGCGTACTATTCGTGCTCGAATATGGCATCGTGAGCGGCGGAAAGTCCTCATCTTTGAGATTGCCATTGGTCAACAGACCGCCTCCGGCATATCCCTTCCAGAAAAAGCTGCTGCTGTTGTGATCAACGCGTGTGAAGATTTCGAGTGAATGTGATTGCAAGCCGGTGTAGCTCAGCCGCGAAACCAACTGATCGCGCGTGAAGCCGTACAGGTCCTTGCTTGTGTCGCCGAGCCCGTACCAGTAGCGCAAAGCAAACGACGACGTGAAGGCGGAGGGTTCCTGTTCGACGATAAATGGATTGGCAACCGCCGGCGATCCGGCTACGGCACAAAGCACCACCAAACTAACCAGTGGTACCCGTAGTTGTGTTTTGAACATAACGCCCCCGCGTGTCGTCGGGAGCGAGTTTTCGGTCTAATTGTTTTCGCAGTCGTTACAATTTTACCGAGTGAGTTGACAACTCGGCGGCATCATTAAAGAACCAATAAACGAAGGCGCGTTTAACCTTTACAGGTTCTGAAAATCGCAACTCCCGAACTCAAGATGCGCACTATTTCAATAGCGAGCGGGCCGAAGCCCGCTCACTATTCGACGTGGTGACGACAATACTCGCGTTTCATATGGTCTCCCCCGGCTCGGGTGTATTTTCTGTCGGCGACAAGCGCGCCGAGCCCACCGCTCGCCTCGCCCACACTAACACCGAATGGCGTGAATACGTCCTGAGCTCAGAGTCCGGCTGCAGCCGGCATCGGCTTCGCGTGGACAGACCGTTCTTTCTTGAGCAACTCCGCCAGCAGGAACGCCAGGTCGATCGCTTGCTCGGCGTTGAGACGCGGATCGCAAGCCGTATGGTACCGGTCGTTGAGATCGGCGTCTGTAATGGCGCGAGCGCCGCCGGTGCACTCGGTCACATTCTGACCGGTCATTTCCAGATGTACGCCTCCGGCATAGGTGCCCTCAGCCTGGTGGACTTCGAAGAAGCTGCGGACCTCCTTTAGAATTAGGTCGAATGGCCTGGTCTTATAGCCAGTTGCGGAGGTGATTGTGTTGCCGTGCATCGGGTCGCACGACCAAAGAACGATCCTTCCATCGCGCTTCACAGCTCGTACAAGCGGCGGTAGAAGTTCACCGACCTTTTCGGCGCCAAAGCGACCGATGAGCGTGAGGCGGCCCGGCTCGTTGTCCGGATTAAGGATGTCGATCAGCCGCAGTAAATCGTCCGGTTTGCTTGAAGGACCGCATTTCAGCCCGAGCGGATTTTTGATGCCCCGCGCGTATTCGATGTGCGCATGATCGTGCTGTCGCGTGCGATCGCCGATCCACAGCATATGGCCGGATGTCGCGTACCAATCGCCGGTCGTTAAATCGACGCGCGTGAGCGCTTCCTCGAAGCCAAGGAGCAAGGCTTCGTGGCTGGTATAGAATTCGGTTGTGCGCAGTTCGGGGTGACCTTCAAGATCAAGCCCGCAGGCCTGCATGAAGCCGAGCGCCTCGGAGATGCGATCCGCCAATTCAACATAGCGCCTGGACTGCGGGCTATCCTTTATAAATCCGAGCATCCATTGCCGCACGCTGGCAAGATTGGCGTAGCCGCCGTGGGCGAAAGCACGCAACAGATTGAGCGTCGCAGCCGATTGCCGATATGCTTCTATCTGCCTGCGGGGATCCGGGCGCCGGGCCTCTTCGGTGAAGGCGATGTCATTGATGATGTCGCCGCGGTAGCTCGGAAACTCCTTGCCGTCCCGTTTTTCGCTCGGTGAAGACCGTGGCTTGGCGAATTGACCGGCGATACGGCCGATCTTTACCACGGGTGAGGCAGCGGCATACGTCAACACGACCGCCATTTGAAGAAACATGCGAAAAAAGTCTCGGATGTTGTTAGCCCCGTGCTCGGCAAAGCTCTCTGCGCAGTCGCCGCCCTGCAACAAAAACGCATCGCCCTTCGCGACACGCGCCAATTGCTTCTTCAGGCTGCGCGCCTCGCCGGCAAATACCAGCGGCGGGAACGTCGCAAGTTGTTTTTCGACGTCAATGAGCCCCTGCCGGTCCGGATAGTCCGGGACCTGCTGAATCGGCTTCTTCCGCCAACTATCGGGGGCCCAACGCTCGGCCATTACGCATTACTCCGGCATTTGGGCGGCGTTATACACGACAGCCAGCTGCGAGGGCCAGTGATTCCAAATAGCTCGGTTAGCTGGACCTTATTCCGCCGCCGCCCGGCCGTAGCTGGTGGCTTTTTCACGCATCGTGACCAATTCCTCAGCCGCGGTCGGGTGCACCGCCATTGTCGCATCAAAATCCGCTTTTGTAGCGCCCATCGTCACCGCGATCCCGACGACCTGGATCAACTCAGCGGCGTCGGGCCCTACAACGTGGCATCCGACAATTTTGTCGGTTTTGCCATCAACCACAAGCTTCATGAACACGCGTGTGTCCCGCCCGGAAAGTGTCGCTTTCATCGGGCGGAAGCTGCTCTTGTAGATGTCTACTGCGCCAAGTTTTTCGGCTGCTTGCGCTTCCGTGAGGCCGACGACCCCAACCTCGGGTTCGGAGAACACCGCTGTGGGAACATTGGAGTGGTCCACCTTGGTCGGCTTGTCACCAAACACGGTGTCGGCGAAAGCGTGGCCTTCCCGGATTGCGACTGGGGTCAGGTTAATCCGATCTGTGACATCACCGACCGCGTAGATGTTCGCCACCGACGTTTGGGAAAACTCGTCGACTATGATGCCGCTGCGCTCAGAAATCCTCACACCCGCGCTCTCCAGACCGAGTCCTTCGACATTCGGCCTCCGCCCAGTCGCAAACATTGCGAGATCAACCATGACCTGCTCGTTGTCGGAAAGCGCAACATCAAACCCGCGGTCGACCTTCTCGACGGCGGTTACAATCTTGCGGGTAAGAACTTTGATACCACGTAGCATGAGTTCGCGCGTCAGATGCTCGCGCACATCCTCGTCGAAACCTCGAAGAATTTTCTCTCCGCGATAGACCAATGTGACTTCACTGCCGAGCCCATTGAAGATTCCAGCAAACTCCACGGCAATGTAACCGCCGCCCTGGATGAGGATACGTTTCGGCAATCTTTTCAGGTGGAAGGCTTCATTGGAGGAAATGACGTACTTGTCGCCAGCGATTGCTGTTCCGAAATGCGGACGCGCGCCCGTCGCAACGAGTATTGTTTCGGCACGCACGCGCGCGCCGGTCGCCAGGCGGACGGTATGTGCGTCTTCGAGCACCGCGCGGCTTTTGACAATTTGGACGTTATGCCGCTCAAGCGTCGTAATGTAGGCAGCTTCCAGCCTGGCTATTTCCCGATCTTTGTTGGCGATCAGCGCCGACCATTCAAATTTTGGTTTGCCGACTGACCAGCCAAACCCTGCGGCGTCCTCAAATTCGTCGGAAAATCGCGAAGCGTAAACAAGAAGCTTTTTCGGCACGCAGCCGCGGATGACGCAAGTACCACCCACGCGGTATTCCTCGGCAATCATCACGCGCGCGCCATGGCCTGAGGCTACGCGCGCCGCCCTCACGCCGCCCGATCCCCCTCCGATAACGAAAAGATCAACGTCGTGATCGGCCATCAACGTTCGTCACACTAAAGGACCACCTGCCGTCAAAGGGCGTGACCCCGCTTCTTGAGTTCTTCCCGCATTTTCGCAATTACCTGGTCGGAAAGCTTGTTGGCCCAGTCCTGTGCAAATTTCATACTCGAGTCGACAATCCTCGGCTGCTCATTCAGCAGCTTCTTCCCTGACGGAGTTTTATAAAACGTCAGAACTTCCTTAAGCTCCTGCTCCGTGAAATTGACGGCATAGAGCCGCGCTACCTCTTCGGTCAGCTCACTAAAACGCGGCTGCAGGTCGGTACGAATTTTGGCCGAAATCTCGTTGAGGTCTTTTCCGAGACTCGGATCCTGCTGCAGGAAAAGCACCTTCGCCTGCTCGACCACGCCGGCAATGAGCGGACTGAACAGTGCGGTCGCGCCGGTGATCGTAATCAATTCCCGTGCAATGGACATGGTAGCAGCCGATGGTTGCTGCGCATGGGTGACCGGACCAGCGACGGTCAATGTCACGGCGACCATAGCCACACCGGCAGCATGCTTAATGGCCTTAATGACGTTCATCTTAGACAACTCCATTAAGTTCGAGATTCTAGGGCCGTTCAACGATCTTGACGCCATCCGGACCGCCTATAATGGCGAGCTGTGCAAGGCCAAGAAACAATCCGTGCTCCACAACGCCGGGGACACAGGATAGCGCATGCGCCAATGCGGCCGGATCGTCAATCCGGCCAAGCGCTGCGTCGAAGATCCAGTGGCCGCCATCCGTGACAAAAACATGGCCGTCTTTGCCGCGACGCAATGTAAGCGGACCAGACCGCTGAACCGCCTTGATTGCCTCCTCTAGCGCCCGCTGCGTCGCCATCAGGCCGAACGAGACCACTTCAATAGGCAACGGAAACTGACCGAGTGCAGCAACGCACTTGCTCTGGTCGGCAATCACGATCATTCGCGCCGAAGCTGCGGCAACGATTTTCTCCCTCAGCAAAGCTCCGCCGCCACCCTTAATCAAGCCAAGGTTGGGGCCGATCTCGTCGGCACCGTCCACGGTCAGATCGAGTTCGGGCGTCTCATCCAACGTGCTTAACTTGATACCGCAACGCTTTGCATCGGCCAAAGTCACTTCCGAAGTCGGCACTGCGACAAGATCCAGTCCCGAACGAACACGCTCGCCAACCATTTCGACGAAATACTTTGCCGTCGAGCCGGTACCAAGCCCAAGCCGCATGCCTGGACGTACAAACTCGACGGCGCGAGCGGCGGCTGCGCGCTTTTGGGCATCGCTGTTCATCTGTATCGGCTAAAAAAATCGAGCATCGACCGACGATCTTGTTCCACGTCTATCTAGCCCCGATCGTCTTGCCTGAACAGCCGGAAATTGCCTCTTGCATCGCAGCTGATAAATCCACCTTGCAAGCATGCCAAACCACAGTTAGCGATCATCGTTATGGCCCTACCTCTTATTGTCTTCGATCTCGATGGCACGTTGGTCGACACGGCGCCCGATCTTGTCGAAACGCTGAACGTCATTTTTGCGCGGGAGGGACTCAAGCCGTTGCCTTTCGCGGCGGCACGTAACTTGGTGGGCGACGGAGCCAAAGCGATGATTGCTCGCGGGATCGAGGCAGAAGGCGTCATTCTTCCCCCGGCTAAATTGGAGCAGATGTTTGCCGACTTCATCTCGTACTATTCCGAACATGTGGCAGACCGATCCCGGCCTTTTCCTGGTCTGACAGAAGCTCTCGACCCGCTCGCTGAGAGTGGCTGTCGGTTCGCCGTGTGCACGAATAAGCTCGAGAGCCTGTCAATTCTTTTGCTTAATCAGCTTGGGCTCGCCGATCGGTTCGCTGCCATATGCGGGCAGGATACCTTTCGCATTCAGAAGCCTGATCCGGAAATTCTGCGGCGTACGATTGCCGCCGCAGGTGGCACCATACAACACGCAATCATGGTCGGAGATTCAACGACCGACATCCGGACCGCACGGGCGGCCGCCGTTCCAATCATTGCCGTCGATTTTGGTTACAACGAACGCCCTATCGCCGAATTTGAGCCTGACCGGGTCATCAGTCATTTTGCGGAATTGCCGGCGTCGATCGCGGCCATTTGGTCCGCATTAGGCCGCGGTGGTACGAAATTGTGATAAATTTGGTAAGGTTAATGGGGTGGCCTATGTTGCGCCTGCATGGCGAGGCCCGTATCCTTACTAACGGGGACAGGCGGCGGCAGCCGTGCGAGCGGGACGGTTAATATGATGTACCGAGTTGTGACAATTATTGGCGGCGCGTTGACGCTCGCGGCGTGTTCATCGACGTCGGATTGGATGAACCTCGATGCGTTCAAACCAAGTCCGTCTTTGGACACGGTCAGTCTGGAATCCGAGCCGCCAGGGGCAGAGGCCAAAGCATCAAACGGCCAAACATGCCGTACGCCATGCGCGCTGGCGCTGCCGATCGCCGCCGCCTCATCGGTGACCTTTACGCTCACCGGCTACCAGCCGGAAACGGAACGATTAGAGTTGATACAGTCGACGGGTGAGCCGCCGCGATTGGGTCCTAATCCAGTTGTCGTGGAACTCACGCCGGCGGCACCTCAGGTAGCCAAGAAACCGGCTAAAAAGCCTGCGACGAAAAAGCCGGCCGCTGCCCGACCCAAACCGACGGCAGCCGCCGCCCCCGCCCCGATGACGGCAGCGCCCGCACAGGCCGCATCGCCTTGGCCTGCAAACTCGACCCCAGTGCGGCAATAGATCGTTCTCCGCACCGACTTAAAACTGCGCGCCCTGACACGCGTTCCGCCTTTGCTGGACGCCATGGCTAAGATCGGCCAGAATTCCTATATCGACTTACGGAGGCCCAATGGCCTGCCGAGGGAATGGACAACAAATTGACCAACCGCACTTCTACAATTGAGGTCAACCGCGGCAATGAAAAACATGGCGCGTTGATCGATCCATTTCAGCGCGCCATCACCTATTTGCGTGTCTCGGTTACCGATCGATGTGATTTCCGTTGCGTCTACTGCATGGCGGAACACATGACGTTTCTGCCCAAGGCTGATCTTTTGACCCTTGAGGAACTTGATCGGCTGTGCAGCGCATTCGTCAGACGGGGCGTTACGAAGTTGCGTCTGACCGGCGGTGAGCCGCTGGTGCGTCGGGGAATAATGACGCTGGTCTCGTCCCTGTCGCGGCATCTTGCAAGTGGAGCTTTAAAAGAGCTTACACTTACCACCAATGGCTCTCAGTTGGATAAGTTTGCGTCCGATCTCAAGACGTGCGGTGTCAATCGCATCAACGTTTCGCTCGACACCCTCAACGCAGATAAATTTCGTGCAATCACCCGTTGGGGCGATTTTGACAAGGTTATGTCCGGCATCGATGCCGCACAGGCGGCGGGACTGAATATCAAAATCAACACTGTCGCGCTCAAGGGCGTGAATGAGGATGAGATCGCAAGCTTGCTCGAGTGGGCGCACGGGCGGGGTATGGATTTCACGGTAATCGAAGTCATGCCTCTCGGTGATATTGATAAGTCGCGTCTCGACCAATATTTGCCGCTATCGCTGGTTCGGGCCCGGCTCGCCGAGCGATATACCCTCGAAGACATTGACTATCGCACCGGCGGACCGGCGCGCTACGCCAGTGTCAAAGAGACCGGGGGACGCTTAGGATTTATTACGCCGCTTACTCATAATTTTTGTGAATCGTGCAATCGCGTTCGCATTACATGCACCGGCACACTCTACATGTGTCTGGGTCAGGATGACGCCGCCGATCTACGCGCGCCACTACGAGCTTCAGAGAGCGATAGTCTGCTGCAGTCTGCAATCGATGAGGCAATCACGCGCAAGCCGAAGGGCCATGATTTCGTGATAGACCGACAACATCAAAGCCCTGCCCTGTCGCGGCACATGAGCATGACCGGCGGTTAGCGTAGACCTGCGGGCGGCCAACCCCTCGTTGCTAAAAGCAGATGCTGGGACGAAATGCATTTTTTTGAGCAGCCGGCTCGGCGTGCTGAGTGATCGAACTACCAGATTCTACCAAATTCTCCATTGACGTCTTATGCCACCATCGGATTAAGCTGGGCGCTGCTTGGCCCGCTTGGCCGAGCGAAGGGGAAATAAACAAGAATAAAAAGCCGCTCGGCGACTTGCCCGGCTGGCAGAGGGGAGTTGGTCAAGTGAGCGGCCTGGACGCATTGCTAAAAGCATTGCTGCCGATTGCACGCGTTGTTGACGCCGTCAACACATGGCTGGGAAAGCGGGTGTCATGGCTGATCCTCGCCGCCGTGATCGTGTCAGCGGTCAACGCCACTGTACGCAAAGTTTTCGACACCTCCTCGAATTCATGGCTTGAGCTCCAATGGGTGCTCTTTAGCGCAGTATTTTTGCTGTGCTCACCATGGACGTTGCTGTCGAACGAGCACATTCGGATCGACATTGTGAACAATGTGCTGCCCAAATGGCTACGTGACAGCATTGACGTGGTCGGGCACGCATTTTTCCTGCTTCCCCTCACCATTATCATGATCCTTACAGGCGTTCCGTTCTTCCTCCGGTCCTACTCAATCAATGAACAGTCAGGAAACGCCGGCGGCCTGCCGCAATGGCCGTCCAAAGCGCTGATCATGATTGCGTTCGCTCTTCTGTTCGTCCAAGGACTTTCGGAATTGGTCAAGCGAATTGCAATTATGCGCGGACTAATCCCAGATCCACACGCCAGGCAGGTCCATGCCCTCGAAGCCGAGGTAGAACACATCGTTGAGGCGATCGAGAAGCGTTGAACTCAGCAGCGGGGCGGGAATTCGCGAATGACACACTTTTTCATCGGAAATATGGCGCCGATTATGTTTATGGCGCTAGTGGTTTTTCTGCTGCTCGGCTATCCGGCGGCATTTTCTCTCGGCGCAGTTGGACTGATTTTCGGTCTGATCGGCATTGAACTTGGTCAATTCGCGCCCGACTTTTTACAGGCGTTGCCTGAACGCATTTATGGGGTGATGAGCAACGATACCTTGCTGGCGATTCCATTCTTTACTTTCATGGGATTGGTGTTGGAACGATCCGGCATGGCCGAGGACTTGCTCGACACTATCGGACACCTCTTCGGCACAGTGCGTGGCGGCCTTGCCTACGCGGTCGTGTTTGTCGGCGCCTTGCTCGCGGCTACGACCGGTGTGGTTGCAGCTTCCGTTATTTCCATGGGCCTGATTTCCCTGCCGATTATGCTGCGATACGGCTATGACCGGCGCGTGGCCAGCGGCGTGATCGCCGCTTCCGGCACACTGGCGCAGATCATACCTCCATCACTGGTGCTGATCGTCATGGCCGATCAGCTCGGTCGCTCTGTCGGCGATATGTATGAAGGCGCGTTTATTCCGGGCATCGCGTTGGCAGGTCTCTATGCAGGATATGTTTTCATTGTCACTCTAGTAGCACCGAATGCAGTCCCCGGATTGCCGGCCGAAGCCGTCGGATTTCGCGAGCCGGACGGACGCCGCGGTCTAACGTCGCTCGCCGTGCTTGCGACCGTCAGCGGATTGTTCGGCTGGATAATGATGCGGGATTCTGAAACTCATGGTGCCGATTTCGTCGTGCTATCCATGTTCTTCAGCATCCTCTTCGCGTTTTTCATCGCCGTAATCAATTGGCTCACCAGCCGCTACGTCGGCTACCGATTCCTTTCGCACATTGCTCAACAGACCACCTTCGTGATGGTGCCGCCGTTATTCCTGATCTTCTTGGTTCTCGGCACGATCTTCATCGGTGTCGCGACGCCGACCGAAGGCGGCGCGATGGGTGCAAGTGGGGCACTGATTCTGGGCGCCATCAAACGCCGCCTGACTTGGGATTTGGTCCGACAGGCGGTCGAATCCACGGCCAAATTATCGGCCTTCGTGGTTTTTATTCTGATAGGCGCGCGCGTGTTTTCACTCACTTTTTATGGTGTCAGCGGGCACATTTGGGTGGAAAACTTACTGACCTCGTTGCCGGGCGGACAGGTGGGCTTCCTGATCTTCGTCAATGCTTTTGTCTTTGTGCTTGCCTTCTTCCTAGACTTTTTTGAACTCGCCTTCATTGTTATTCCGTTGCTTGGCCCAGCCGCCGAGCATCTCGGCATCGACCTGATTTGGTTCGGCGTCATCCTCGGCGTAAATATGCAGACGTCGTTCATGCACCCGCCGTTCGGCTTCGCCCTCTTCTACCTCCGCTCGGTGGCGCCGCGCGATACTTTCATTGATCGCCTCACCGGCAAGCGCACCGAAGGCGTCACGACCGGACAAATTTACTGGGGTGCGGTGCCTTTCGTGGTGATCCAGGTGATCATGGTATTATTGGTTATCTTGTTCCCGGCCATGGTTATGCACTACAAGGGCATCGCTTCAAAAATCGATCCCAACAAGGTCAAGATCGAAATTCCGCAAATCGATTTGCCGCCTCTTGATTTTAGCCAGCCGCCGACGATCAAGTGAAGCCGTTGTTGGTATTCGCTTAAAAAAAAGACCCCGGAACAGGGCTCCGGGGTCTATTTTTTTCGTCTCAACTATCAGCGCGAGTGGCGGACCATGAAGCTGTCATAGTTCAATTCCGCAACCTGGAACCATTGATAGCCGTTACGGGTGTAGTCCACGAGCGAGTCGTTGACTTTCTTGAAACTCGCATTCTCTTTCGCAATCTCACCGTGGAGCTCCATCGCCGCTTTGAAGCTCGCTTCCATGATCGGCTGCGAGAACACATGCAACTTGGTACCTCCGGCGAGAAGACGTTTAAGTGCCGGCGGGTTTAGTTGATCGTATTTTGCCATCATCCAGGTATTGGCATAGGCCCCGGCCTGCTCCAGCACATTCTGATAGGCTTTCGGAAGCGCGTTCCATTTTTCGAGATTAACGAACGCGAAAATCATCGATCCGCCTTCCCACCAACCGGGCGCATAGTAATGCGGTGCGACTTTGTAGAAACCAAGCTTCTCGTCGTCGTACGGGCCGACCCACTCACACGCGTCAAGCGTTCCCTTTTCTAGCGCCGGATAGATGTCGCCGCCAGCTATCTGTTGCGGAACTCCGCCAAGCTTCTGCAATACGCGACCGGGAAATCCTCCAATGCGCATCTTGAGACCCTTGAGATCGTCGACTGAGTTGATCTCCTTGCGGTACCAGCCCCCCATTTGACAGCCAGTATTCCCGACCAGCAACGCAGTGCAGTTGTACTTCTTGTAGAATTCATTGAGCACCTCCTTGCCCCCGCCCAGCGTGAACCATCCCTGGTTCAGCCGCGCGTTCGGACCGAAGGCAACTGAAGTGCCGAAGGCGAAGGTCGGATCCTTGCCGAAATAATAATACGATGCCGTGTGACCGATTTCGACAGTGCCGTTCTGCACGGCATCGACAATGGCCAACCCTGGAACGATCTCGCCGGCCGCAAACGTTTGAATTTGAAATTTGTTGTCGGTCGCTTCGGCCACTGCTTTCGCCATGATTTCGCAGCCGCCCCATAGCGTGTCGAGTGACTTGGGCCAGCTCGCCGGCATCCGCCATTTGATCTCCGGCATCGATTGAGCGATCGCCGGCGCTGCAATCGCGCTGGCGGCAACGCCGAGACCCGCAGCTTTCAAGAATTGACGTCGTTTCATTTGGTTACCCTCCCCTCGTTATTGTCACAGCAGGGGCCTTCGCTACCCGCGAGCCCGGTGATTTTCCTGCCCGAGACATACATGGAACCATGGCTGAGCACGCTCGCTAAATCCAGTCTGCACTGGTTCAACGAAAGTTGTAAGTGGGGCGCCCTCCGAAATGGCCATTACAGACAAACGGGGCCGGCTTTCTCGCCGGCCCCGCCGAATTTCAAGATTTTTCTCGCTCAGCCCTTGGTGCGGCTTCGGATCATGAAGCTGTCGAAGCTATATTCGGCAACCTGCCACCACAAATACGCGTCGCCCCGGAACGCTGCGATCGAGTCCAACACCTTTTTGTAATTCACGTTGCTGGCCGACGTCTCTGCATTAACTTCATTCGATGCCTTCAGGCATGCTTCCATCAAGGGAAGTGAGAACGGACGAAGCTGCGTGCCGTTTGCAACCAGCCGTTTGAGCGCTTGGGGATTTCGCGCATCGTAACGCGCGGTCGCTTCGGTGTTAGCGTAAGCAGCTGCCGCTTCCAGAATCGCCTTGTAATTTTTCGGCAGAGTATTGAGTTTGGCAGTATTGGTGAGGAAGTGAAGCGCGGTGCCGCCTTCCCACCAACCAGGATAGTAGTAGTACTTGGCGACCTTGTAAAAACCGAGTTTCTCGTCGTCGTACGGGCCAACCCACTCGGTGGCATCGATCGTGCCCTTCTCCAGTGCGGGATAAATATCGCCGCCTGCGATCTGCTGCGGGACGAGACCGAGCTTTTGCAACGTCTTGCCGGCCCAACCTCCGATCCGCATTTTGAGGCCCTTGAAGTCGTCGGCCGTCTTGATCTCTTTGCGGAACCAACCGCCCATCTGGCAGCCGGTATTGCCGCCGACCATGCAATCGAGATTGAACTTGGAGGCGAACTCATTCATCAGCTTGAGGCCGTCGCCGTCGTAATACCAGGCGTTTTGCTGGCGGGCGTTAAGCCCGAAGGGAAAAGCACAGAACAACGCCCAAGTCGGATCTTTGCCGAAGTAGTAATAGGTTGCGGTGTGGCACATCTCGACCGTGCCATTTGAGGCCGCGTCGAGAACCTGCAATCCCGGCACGATCTCGCCGGCCGCGAAAACCTGAATCTGAAACTTATTGTCGGTTGCTTCGGCGACATATTTAGCCAATGTGTCGCACGCACCGTAGATCGTATCTAGAGACTTCGGCCAACTTGCTGCGAGGCGCCATTTGACTTCAGGCGCCGACTGGGCGACGGCTGGAGCTGCAACAGCTGCTGCCGCGGCGGCGCCAAGGCCGGCGGTCTTCAAGAATTGGCGGCGTTTCATCGGTATCCTCCCTCAACGATGATTGAACTGACGACTTCAC
The DNA here is from genome assembly GCA_963831275.1 of uncultured Alphaproteobacteria bacterium. Classification (GTDB taxonomy): domain Bacteria; phylum Pseudomonadota; class Alphaproteobacteria; order Rhizobiales; family Xanthobacteraceae; genus Pseudolabrys. The sequence goes on from CAWHPN010000011.1 coordinate 615,634, forward strand.
GCCCCCGAAACTGCAATACAATGCGTCTGAGATACCGTCAGCGCAAGCCGGAATTGATTCCCTCAGGCCTCGATGACAATCCTGGGTGCAACGCGGCCGGAAGCGCCAGCCGTAAGCTGATCGCGCACCTTCGCTGCGATTTCACGATAAATCTTGGCGTGCTGGCCATCGGGTTCAGTAGCAACCACCGGAAGACCGGCATCAGATTTTTCGCGGATCGTCATATGGAGCGGAACCTCACCCAAGAACGGCACCCCAAGGCGCTCGGCTTCCTTATGCGCTCCACCGTGACTGAAAATATCCGAGCGCGTACCGCAACTCGGGCAGAGAAAATAACTCATATTTTCGACGACACCAAGGACCGGCACGTTCACGCGATTGAACATGGCAACGCCACGCCTTGCATCGATCAGCGCGAGGTCTTGCGGTGTCGAGACTATAACCGCTCCCTTGAGCGGCACTTGCTGCGCTATCGTTAGCTGCGCATCCCCGGTTCCGGGCGGCATATCGACGACCATGACGTCCAGCTTGCCCCATTCGACCTCGCGCAGCATTTGCGTGATCGCCGACATGACCATCGGACCACGCCATATCATGGGAGTCTCTTCATCGATTAGGAACCCGATCGACATGACCGTGAGACCGTACCGCTCAATCGGTCTAAGACGAGTGCCTCCTATAGTCTGTGGTTTCTCCTTGATGGCCAGCAGTTTTGGCAACGACGGGCCATAAATGTCTGCATCAAGCATCCCGACTTTCAATCCAAGATCGCGCAGGCCGAGCGCCAGATTGACCGCTGTTGTCGATTTACCGACGCCGCCTTTGCCCGAAGCCACAGCTATGACAGCGTCGACCCCAGGAATACCCGGCTGCGCTTTGTCGGCCGGATGGGCGGAGCGCGGCGCAGTTGTCTGCGGTGCGCGTGCAGCAGGAACAGCAGCCCGCTCGGCCGTCAACGCTACCAATGCAGATTGCACTCCGGAAATGTTGCGCACGGCCTCTTCGGCCGCCTTGCGCACCGGCTCCCACCCCTTCACGGCGGAAGCATCGACGGTAAGCGAGAAAAAGACTTTTCCGTTGGAAACGACAATGTCGGAAAGTACACGCGCATCGGGCAAGGCCACACCCCCGGGCGTTGGTACTTTCGCCAAGGCTGCAAGAACCTGCTCTTTACTGACGGACATGATGCTCAATACTCACGGACATCCTCGCTTGATCCACATATCGGCGTCACCATAGGCATGGTGGAGCGCCGGTCAATCCGGCATGACCAAGCGGTTGACGCGCCGGCCCCGACAATGACCTATTGGGAGATAGGCATCGGCTGCGATCGCAGCAAGGATAAGGCGAATTTGTAAGGGAGATGACTATGGCGAAGGTGGCGTTTCTTGGCTTGGGTGTCATGGGTTACCCGATGGCAGGGCATTTGCAGAAAAAGGGTGGACATGATGTGACCGTCTATAACCGCACCACGGCCAAGGCCGAACAATGGGTCAAGCAACATAACGGCAAATCTGCTGCCACTCCCAAAGCTGCAGCCGAAGGCCAAGACTTTGTCATGTCATGCGTGGGAAACGACAACGATCTGCGCGAAGTCACACTGGGACCAAATGGTGCCTTTGCCGGCATGGGCAAGGGGAAGGTCTTTGTGGACCACACCACCGCATCTGCGGAAATTGCGCGCGAACTTCACGCGGCTGCAAAAAAAGGCGGTTTTGAATTTATCGATGCGCCCGTATCCGGCGGCCAGGCTGGTGCCGAGAATGGTGTGTTGACCGTAATGTGCGGAGGCGACGCCGAACCTTTCGCCCGAGCCGAGAAAATAATCGCTGCCTATGCCCGCGCCTGCAATCTGCTTGGCTCGCCCGGCTCGGGACAGCTTTCGAAGATGGTCAACCAGATCTGCATTGCAGGATTGGTGCAAGGTCTGGCAGAGGGCTTGCACTTCGCGAAAAAATCCGGATTGGATGTTGAAAAGCTGATCGCCACCATCTCCAAAGGAGCCGCGCAGTCGTGGCAAATGGAGAACCGTTACAAAACCATGGCAGCGAATAAATTCGATTTCGGATTTGCTGTCGACTGGATGCGTAAGGACCTCGGCATTTGTCTCGGTGAAGCGCGCAAGAATGGCGCACGGTTACCCATCACCGCGTTGATCGATCAGTTCTATTCGGAGATCCAAGCAATGGGCGGCAAGCGTTGGGACACGTCGAGCCTGATTGCTCTGCTGGAACGCTGATCCAAATTTTTGCGCATGTCACTTTCGAATATCATGCGCTGGCACTTGGTCGCGCCGACACGGCCGCGTGCCAGCGTTTCACATTGTCGGCTCCCTCAGGCATTGTGAGGCGCGCCGGCTTCATAAAGTCGACTCCGACCTGCATTGTGATGTCGGCCACCGTGTAGTGGTCGCCTGCAATGAATTCGCGTTTGGCGAGTTCGCGGTCGAGCATTTCGAGGAACCACGCAACGCGCGGCCGGTTCGCATCGGCCCAAGCCGCCACCTGCGGTACCTCCAGCTCCTTCATAGCGGGATGGGTATGACGAAACACTGCCGCCACGTAAGCCAGTAAATCCATTTCCCCTCGCCGATTCCACATCTCCACGATTGCAGTTTCTCTCGGCCCGACTCCGAACAATGGCGGTTCCGGGTGCAACATTTCAAAATATCGACAGATCGCGATTGACTCGGTGATGACCGTCCCGTCATCGAGCACCAACGCAGGCATACGCTGCAGCGGATTGATCGCAGTGTATTCCGGTGTCTTGTGCTGCTTGGCGGTGATATCAACATGTTCGGTTGGCACGGAAATTCCTTTTTCAGCCAGAAAAATGCGTGCGCGACGCGGATTGGGAGCGAACTTGCTGTCGTAGAATTTCATACGGCGCTCAAATTTCTCAGCTCCAGCCCAACATGGCGGAAATCGCCTGTCAAAGGGGTGTAACTAATCGTTAACCAGGGTTTTTAGGTTGGTCTTAAGCCTCGTCTTAAGGATTTTGAGTGACGCTGCCGTCACCTTTGCCAGTACCAGCGTCGATAAATGCCCATTCCCAACGAACAGCCTGATCTTGCCGCGTTGCCTCCGGAAAGCTCGCCGGTAAATCGACGTCTCGCGGCACAATATGTGCGCGAGGCGCGTGACCGCCTGACGTCCTCCAGCGGCACACGCGCAGCCTTCGACTACGAGCTACTGCGGCAATACGCACAAAATCGACTCTCAGCCTCGCTCGTTATCCTGCTTTTGTGCGCGACCGTTGGTTTCATGTCTAGCATATGGGTAGGCGCGGTAACGGCCGGCATCTGGACCGTTAGCGTCCTCATCGTTCACGCCGTGATGATCACTAAGTGCCGGCAATTCCGCGATCGGCCGGTCAATGAGATTTCATCGCGTGCGTGGCGTCTACGCTTTGTAACGCTCGATCTGTTTTACGGGCTGGCCTGGATGTTCATCCTGATCCATCCGGTTAGCGTCGACGACGGCTCGGGCACTTTTATGTTGTTCATCATGCTCATGGTGGTCGCCGTGTCGAGCATGCTGGCTTCGAGCCTGCCGACGGCCGTTTTTGCCGCCAGCTTTCCGGTTACCGCCGCGGTCGCACTCGATTTTGTCCTGCAAGGAACATTGCGCGATTATATCCTCGCCCTCATGGCTTTGACCGCGCAAGGGTACTTTGCCGCGCTGACATACCGTCTTTATTCCAGCACGCTGGCAACGCTCGAAGCGCGCGCCGAGAAAGACGCGTTAATTGGCGAGCTCGAGCAGGCTAAGGCGATTTCCGACGAAGCACGCCGGCGCGCAGAAGCTGCCAACATCGCCAAATCGCGTTTCCTTGCGCAGATGAGCCACGAATTGCGCACGCCGCTCAACGCAATTCTCGGTTTCTCAGAAGTGATGAAGGCAGAGGTCTTCGGTGCGCACGGGGTGCCGGCCTACAAAGAGTATTCTTCCGACATCCACAATTCCGGCGTGCATCTGCTTGGCCTGATCAATGAGATTCTCGATCTGTCGCGCATCGAAGCCGGCCGCTACGAACTCAATGAAGAATCCGTCTCACTGGTCGCTATCGTTGAGGACTGCCATCATCTCTTGAAGTTGCGTGCCAGCAATCGCGGCATTGCCATACATGAGATATTTGAGTCCGGATTGCCGCGGCTATGGGCTGACGAACGTGCCATCCGCCAGATCTGTCTCAACCTGCTTTCGAATGCGATCAAATTCACGCCACAAGCCGGCGAAATCTGGTTGAAAGTCGGATGGACGGTCTCCGGCGGTCAGTATATCAGCGTGAAAGACACCGGTCCGGGCATTCCAGAGGAAGAAATCCCGATTGTGCTCGCGTCATTCGGTCAAGGATCGAATTCGATCAAATCAGCCGAACAAGGTGCCGGTCTTGGACTCCCGATCGCCAAGAGCCTCGTCGATCTGCATAGAGGGACATTCGCCCTGAAGTCAAAACTTCGTATTGGAACCGAGGTCATCGTAACATTTCCGCCGGAACGGGTTGTGGCAGCGATGGCGCCCATGCCCGAGCAGGCGCCACCGACGGCTGCGGCTATCGATTCCGATGTCACGCCCGAGGAGAAACTTCGGCTTAACCGCCGGCCGCTTTTCCGCGCAGGGACCTAGATTTTTTTTGGCCTTGCGACAATCGTGCGATTGCCTTCCTGACCGTGGTGCTTATGGTCACACTCAATTCGGACTCTAGGATATACGCATGATCGAGACGCCTTGCATCAAGGTGTGCACCCTCGATGCCCGTATGGGCGTTTGTCTTGGTTGCGGCCGCACCATCGATGAGATCGCGCGCTGGGCAAATATGAATGCTTCCGAGCGGAGCAGGGTAATGGGCGAGTTACCCTCGCGGCTCGTTGCCCGCGACAAGGCCAAAGCATCCGCGGCAATGGGATAACGCCGTGACCCGCCGTCTGATCTGGTCTCTTTTGTTTGGTGTGGCGCTGTCGCTGGCGGCTTTGATCGCGAGCAGCGACCAGGATGCGATCACCAACCTGTTGCGACACGATGTCGGCTCGCTCGCGCTAAAGATCGTCCTCGTGGTCTTTGTCGGCGGACTGGTGCTGACGCTGTTCCGCGAGCGTTTGTCCAAAGCTCTCGAGGCGACCGCCTTTTGGGCCGTCATTGGCCTCTTGCTTGTGGTCGGCTACAGCTATCGCTTCGAACTGCGCGATGTGGCTGATCGCGTGGTTGCGGAACTGGTGCCAGGACATGTCGCCGGTCACGGTCGAAACGTTGAGGTCGTTCGCGGGCACGGCGGTGACTTTGCAGTCGCGGCGCACATCAATGGCACACGGGTTCCAATGGTGCTTGACACGGGCGCGACGTCGGTGGTGCTGACGCAGGAAGCGGCCAAGGCGGCTGGATTGCCGATCGAAGTTCTCAACTACACCGTCAATATCGATACCGCCAACGGGCGCACGCGCGCCGCCGCCGTGACGCTCGACCGCCTCGCGGTAGGCGGATTGACCGAGCGCTCAGTACCCGCTCTGGTGGCGCAGCCTGGTCAGCTGAAGAACAATCTGCTCGGCATGACGTTCCTCAACCGATTGCAAAGCTGGGAAGTTCGCGGCGACAGGCTGCGGATGCGTGGAACACCCTGATTGTCTGCTCAAAATAAACTCGCGACAAATCGAAGCGCAACCGCGATAAGGAATAAACCGAACGCGATTTCCAGCTTACGACGCGGAAGCCAATGCGCCAGCCGCACCCCGTAGCTTGTCGTGTAGCTTGATACGGGCGCCATCAATGCAAAACCGACCAACGATACAAAGCCGATCGAAAGCGGCGGCATTTGCGCCATATGTGGCCAGCCCGCCAGCATGTAACCGATCGCGCCGGCAATCGTGATCGGAACTCCTACCCCGGCGGACGTGCCGACGGCTTGATGCATTGGCCGACCGTAGAGCGTCAGCACTGCATTCGATATCGCACCGCCGCTCACGCCGACTAAAGCAGAAAATAGACCTGTGATTAGCCCGTAAATTGCAAGGATACCGCGACCGGGCAATTTGTCGCCGAGCGTCCAGCGCTCTCCGCCGAACAGCATACGTGCGGCGATGAAGCTAACAAAAACCAGGAAGGCAATCTTGAAGACCGGGGCGGGCGCAACCGAAGCCGTCAGCGAACCGATCGCCACGCCGACAATCGCCGGAAGCGCCCAGATGCGGACCACTTCGGGGATCACCGCACCTTTTTTCTTGTGGCCAAGATAGGAACGGACTGTGGTCGGAACAATGATGGCCAACGACGTACCGATACACAGCTGGATGCGAACGTCTTCTGGCACGCCAAGCACGCGGAACACTTCGTAGAGCACCGGGACGATAACTGCGCCACCGCCAATACCGAAAAGACCGGCAAGAATGCCAACCAGAATGCCGGCACCTGCAATCCAAAGTGCGAGCAAGGCGAGCTCGCCAGTCGGATATCCCAGAAGCATGAAGTCCTCGGAAAAGGCGGGCAGAGTCAGGCGGCGATGTGAGCCAAATCTACGTCTCTGTCTAGCAACAATGCGAGTGCGTCAATCAAGACGTCTGATCCTGCATCGACTTTGACGGCCTGCGTTGCCAGATGCCGTCTAAAGGCACGCGCACCCGGAACGGCGCGGAATAATCCAAGCAGATGGCGCGTGATGGAGTGAAGTCGCACGCCTTTTTGCAACTCGCGCTCGATATACGGAATGAGCGCAAGCGCGACCTGCCTGGACGAAGCAAACTGCGCGCGCGCATTGAAAAATATTGGGTCAACATCGATAAGCCGCCACGGCTCCTGATAAGCCGCACGTCCCATCATGACGCCATCAAGGCCAAGGGCCTCTGTTTGCGCCTGGTCAAGCGTCGCAATGCCGCCATTAAGAACGATCTCAAGATCGGGATGCACCGCTTTCAGCCGGTGGACGAGCGAGTAGTTGAGCGGCGGGACCTCGCGGTTTTCACGCGGCGACAGTCCCTTGAGCCAGGCCTTGCGCGCATGCACGATCAGGGCATCCACGCGTGCCGCCTTAACCGCGTCAGCGAAGGCAAACAGCGATTGCTCCGGGTCCTGATCGTCGATCCCGATGCGGCATTTGACCGTCACTGGAATTGCCACAGCGGCCTTCATGGCGGCAAGACAATCCCCGACCAATGCGGGCTGCGCCATCAGGCACGCGCCAAAGCGGCCTTCCTGTACGCGGTCGGACGGGCAGCCAACATTGAGATTGATCTCGTCATAGCCGAAATCCGCACCGATGCGCGCTGCCCGCGCGAGCGCGCGCGGATCGCAACCGCCCACCTGGAGTGCGACCGGATGTTCGGACGGATCGAAGCCCAGCAGCTGCTCGCAATCGCCGTGCAGGATTGCGCCGGTAGTCAGCATCTCCGTGTAGATCAGAGCACGACGCGTCAAAAGCCGATGGAAGAACCGGCAATGCCGGTCGGTCCAATCCATCATCGGGGCGACACAAAAACGGCGGGACAGACTGAGAGACGTTTTCTTCATTTTGCAGCCTCTTGTGAATCTTTATCCACGGCTGATGTCGTACCATTTCGGGCTCATTTTACCCGATTTTACCGTTTGTAGTACGACATTGTCGTACTTTATCTCGTGTCGTATCGGCTTTTTCTTGGACCGACAGACACGACAAACTCGCAAACTCGGTACGACAAAAATGGGTTCAATTATAGAACGAACTCCCAAAGACGGCTCTAAAGCGTTTACCGCCCAGATCGTCTTCAAAAAAGGCGGTGCGATCGTGCACCGCGAAGCGCAGACCTTCGACCGCAAACAGGCTGCCAATGCGTAGGTCGTCAAACGCGAAGCCGAGCTCAAACAGCCCGGCGGACTCGTCCGGAAAGAAGATCCGCTTCTCTTCGGCGTGATCGACCTCGCGGAGTCGAAAACGCGGTGCTTGGGACCAAAGTCCAGGTCCTCAAGACGATTAGGAACAGCGATCTCGGCGAGATACGAGTTACAGTTCTAATGACCTTTTGCGCTCAAATACGTGACAAAGACAGGGGCGATGCGTCGAGGCCGCGATGGATACTTCTTGTTGGGCGAGCGGGTCCCAGTACGCTTTTTGCTTTCAACTGGCTGTCGGTCTCTGGAAATGGCCAAGAAAACTAACTAGCCAACAAGCCCGCATAAATACATTGCAACCATCACCTTCACTCGCCAAGGTCCATTGCTGCCGGAGATTGCGCATTCGCGCCTTGTATAGAAATATGTATTCCATAGACAATCGCGACCGTAAAACATCCGAGCCAACAGGCATGTGCTAATAAAAAGCGCTCGGTAACATCGCGCAGGTGCAAACCAATACTGATGATCGGGGATTTGCCCTTTTCCACCAGTTAGCCGGGGTAACCACGCCATTATCCAAACCAGTATTAATGGTAACCCAATCAGACATAACAAAATTAGAAAGCGGTATTGATCGCGGACTATCCAAACGTCCGCTTCGTTTCTCGCATTAAAATGAATAGCTATCTTTTCTGGCAGGTCACTGGTGCCAGTCGAGACGGAGAGTACGCAAGCCGCAAGCAAAGCCAAAAAAACGTATAGCGATAATCGACTAGGCATGGGAGGAAATTAGAACTCCGTATAGGAATGTATTTGTGTGTCTTTGCAGTTTAGGATCGGGGTGCCATCCGATAAGGATCAGCATGATAAAAAATCCGACTATATAAGCTACCGCAACATGCCAGCCGTGGCGGAGCCAAAGCCCAACGGACTTGGCCTCTTGGTACTGATTTGACAGCGCTACACCCGCGGACGAACCGAACCAGATCATCGAGCCGCCAAAACCTACTGCGTACGCAAGATACCCCCAATCATAGCCACCCTGTTTAAGCGCCAGCGCCGTGAGCGGTATGTTGTCGAACACTGCTGAGACAACGCCTAGACCGAACGCGGTCTCCCAGGATGCCGCTGGCAACGTCTCGACGGGCATCATCGATGCCGCGGTAACGAGCGCGAGCAGAAAGATCGTGCCTTTGAATGTCTCGGGCAGCACATTCCAATCTGGCCGCCGCAAGGGCATGGTTGCAAATAGCACTACCCAAACCGATAGGCCAAGCACAGGTACGCGACCAAGCAATTCCGGAAAGTGTAGGTTGGTCACGATATTCACCAGAAGCGCGACGATCAGTATCGCAGCGACGATAAAGACCCGTGTCCAATCGATGATGATCCCGCGCCTTGCATGCTTGATGATAGGCGAATGGCGGTGCTGCTGTAATGATGCGGGTATAGCGAAGATCAGCAACGCGACAATGGCGGCAGAATAGGCTTCGAGGACACTCAGCGGGCTAACTCCGGAAACCCACATCATGGTGGTCGTGGTGTCGCCGACTACGCTACCAGAACCGCCCGCGTTAGACGCAGCAACAATCGCGGCGAGATAGCCAATGTGAACCTTTCCCCGAAATACGTGCCGCGCAACAGTCCCACCGATAATCGCCGCTGCGATGTTGTCGAGAAAGCTCGAAAGCACGAACACGATGACGAGGAGCAGCACGCCACCCATCCAGTTGTCGGGCAGCAGCCTCGGCATCTCGTCAGGAATGGCACTTTCTTCAAAATGTCGCGCTAGGAGTGCGAAGCCCATCAGCAGGAGAAATAAATTGGATAGGAGCGAAAATTCATGGCTTATATGAAGGCCCAACCCGACCAACCCTGCACCCTCCTTAAATGCAGTGAAAACCACTTTGTAAACAGTGATAGCAACGAGGCCTGCAAGAGCAACAGGCAGGGTATGACGCTGAAATAATGCAATGCCCAGCAAGATGAGCGTAAACAAGATGAAGTCCAACGGAATTCCGTAGAGAAGAATTGGTTCAGGCAATGTCGTGTAAGACCTTCTTTCTTGGCTTTCGCTCTGTGATTTTAACCTGAACCTGCGTGCAGTTGGAACAATGCCAATAGTTTGTTTCCGAGCCATCGTCTCGATCGATGCACACGAGGTGTTTCATCGCGTGCCTGCACGCTTGACAACGGATCTTCAATATTGATTTTTCTGGTGTTTTCACGATATAAATTTCGCATAAACTCTTAAATCGCGCTAGCTGGATATCCACCGGACCCGCCTGCCAATCAGAGAGCGTAGATGGGAGTGTTACTCATAAAATGCCCCAAAACCGGGGTTGTTCTTTCCACCGGCATCCAGATCGAACTCGGCAACCCTGTCCCGGCTCCCGCAGGTGCCGAGCCAAACGCGCTGCCCTCATTGCGGGTCTGTACATTTCTGGATGCCCAAAGAGACGAAATTGGTGCATGCAATTTCGCATCGCGACTGGATTGAAAATCAAATCCATCGTCATTGACAACACAACCAATCAGGTAATCGACGAGGCCGCCTGAACGAGCGCTTTAGGTCAGAAGCGGGCATCGCCGCAATAAGGCATGTCCGTTTTAGCGCCGATCGCTTAGTGTCCAGCGTAGGTGATGCTTGGCAGCCAAACGACGATCTGCGGAAATATGATGCACAAGCCGACGCCAATCCACTGCAGCACCATGAAATTCACTGCAGAGCGGAAAATTGTAGCCATGCTGATTTGCGGCGGTGCCACGCTCTTGAGATAGAAGAGCGAATAACCAAACGGCGGCGACAAGAAAGCCATTTGCATATTGACCATGAAGATGACGCCATACCACAGCGGCACATCATCTGGTTTCACACCCGGCAGCCCGAATACCCCTACCCATGGAAGGCCCTTCATGATTGGCAGGAAAATTGGCACTGTCAGTAGCAGGATGCCGACCCAGTCGAGGAACATCCCGAGCACGAAAAGGATCACCATCATCAGCATCAAGATGCCATAGGGCGGCAGGCCAGTACCGAGGATTGAATTCGCAACGAAGGTTTGGCCACCCTTCACAATAAAGAAGCCTACGAACATCGTGGCGCCGAAGAATATCCACATCACCATCCCGGTCGCCTTCAAGGTTGCAATGGCTGCTTCTTGAACCGCCGGCCAGTTCAACCGCCGATGCAGCGCGGAAACGAACAGCGCTCCGAAGGTACCAATGCCGGCTGCCTCGACTGGCGTTGCGATGCCAACGAATATGATGCCGAGTACCAGAATTATCAGCAGGATCGGCGCGATGGTGTTCCTAAGAAGCCGCAGCTTCTCGCGTCCGCTTACCCTTTCCTCGGGCGGCAACGCTGGTCCAAGTTTCGGATTGATATAGCAGCGGACGATTACGTAGCTAACATACATGCCCGACAGCAGCAGACCCGGGAAAATCGAACCGACCAGGAGTTCGCCGAGCGATTGTTGCGCCACCACGGCGTACACGATCGCCATTACCGATGGCGGGATGAGGATACCGAGCGTGCCTCCGGCGAGCAGGGACCCGCAGGCAAGTTTCTCGTCATAGCCGCGCTTGAGCATAGCCGGCAGCGCAATCATGCCCATGGTCACTTCGGTGGCGCCGACCACGCCAACCATTGCGGCGAGCGCGGTGCAAGCCAGCACCGTCGCGGCTGCGAGACCGCCCTTCACCGAACCGAGCCATTTATAAACCGCGTCGAACAGTTCTTCGATAATGCCGGCTTTTTCCAGCATCGCAGCCATAAAAATGAACAGCGGAACGGCGGAAAGCTGATAGTCGGTCATAAACGGGAAGATGCGCGACGGCATCATGTTGAGGATCGCCGGGGTCCCGAACACGAAAAGGAAAATGGTCGCGAGACTGCCGGTGCAGAACGCCATCGGTAAGCCAAGCGCCAACAACACAGCCAGCGATCCGAACAGCAGGACGGTCAGCCATGCGATGTCGATTTCGAGGCCCATAACTCAGGCGCTCCTGCGCGTCACAAAGACAATATCTTTGATGAGCTTCGACAGGCCTTGCACCGCCATCAGCGCGGCGCCGACCGGTAGCGCAAGTTTGACCGGCCAGTATTGAATACCCCACTCTGTGAACGACACTTCGCTGTTGTTGATGGCATCCATCGCAAATCTGAAACCGGTCCACGTCATGGTGAGAATGAAGATGAAGAAGAAGACCGAGGTGACGATGTCGGCGATGGCTTTTCCGCGCGGCGTGAACTTCGTGTAAAACACGTCCACCCGCACATGCTGGTCTTCTCGATAGGCGTATGCGCCACACAGCATGTATTGCATCCCGTACATCAGGAACATGCTCTCGTGCACCCAGTTCGTCGGCGAATTGAACACAAAACGCGCGATCACTTCGTAGTAGTAGACGAACACAGAAATCACAGCCCAATAGGCAACAAATTCGCCGATACGGACATTCAGCCACTCGAGCTTGTCGGTGACCCGCGTGTGCAAGTGCATGGTCGGGTCTTCGTGCGTCCCGATCTGCGGCACGTCGGGCACGGCAACTTCCGGAAGCGCATTGGCGCGTTCCGCCGCCTCGCGTTGCTTGGCACGGCGCACAAGGCCGGGAAGCAGCACGGCATCGACCGCCAGCATCACAGCCATCAGAATTGCGAGCCAATGAGAATAGCTCTGCCAGCGAGCCATCTCAGTTACTTCGGCGTCGGCCTCGGTTTTGGCTTTGGTCTCCGCCGCCTGGGCTTTTTGCAGACGATCGGTCATCGCGGGAGTTGCAGGCACACCGGCCGGAATTTTCGCGCGGTTCATCTCGATCAGCGTCGCCTCGTAGGCGGCGTGCGTGCGAGAAACGTCTTCGCGATGATCCCGGATCGTATCGCTGACATGCAGGATGACGAGAAATACCGGAATGAAGGCGAAGCCCCACATGCTTTTGAGATAGAACCGGTGTAGCCCCATCAATCCCGAACAGAGCCAGAATATATAGGTGATGAAGAGCGAAGGCCCCCGCGGCACGCCACGCCGTCGCTGACGCTTCACCAGATACATCGCGGCAAGAGGAAACAGCAGCAGTGTGCCCCAATACAGCCAATGCGGCAGTATGAAATTCAGATGAGGCATAATGGTTGGTCCCCAGACCCGTAGTCGAATTGACGGCGGAGAAGATGCCTGAAGGCATCATCTCCGCCGCGAACGTCTAAATTGTCGCAGGCTTAGAGATCGATCTTTTGGCCCTTGTACATATCAGGCGTCACGTAGCCGACCGTTGGTGACTCCATAATCTCTAGTTGTGCCTTGAACAAGCGTGCAGCGTCCTTGTCCTTGTTTGCCCACTTGAACCATATCGGCGTCGCAATGCGCTGCCACTTGTCGAGATCCTCGGTCGGCATGCGCGTGATCGTGGTGCCTGCCTTTTCGAATTTCGGCCACGTCTCCATGTCGGCTTTCTGGATGGCGCCAAAGTGGACCGCCGAATAGGCTTCCACTTCATTCTCAACCCATAATTTCATCGCAGGCGAGAGCTTGTTCCAGACGCCCATGTTGACCACAAGGTCCATCAAGTCCACCGGTTGATAGATTGACTCGAGTCCCGGAGGGCCGGTCCAGATATATTTGGTGACCTGCTGGAAGCCGAGGTCCCAGTTTACCGCCGGTCCAGTGTAATCGGCCGCGTCCACGGTGCCTTTTTCAAGCGCTGAGAACACTTCACCGCCCGGCAACAGTGTTGTGCGGGCGCCCGCAGCCGCGAAGCCTTCGGCAATCATGCCACCCGGCACACGCAGCTTGAGATCCTTGAAGTCCTCGATCGAGCGGATCGGTTTTTTCGAATGGATGATGTTCGGTCCGTGATGAATACGGCCGACCCAGAACAAACCCTGCTTGGCATAGATCTCGCGGGCCATCTTCACGCCGTCCTTGCCGTAGAAGAAAATGTCCCACTCGTGCGGATAGCGCAGACCCATCAGATAAGATGACAGGAACGCGGTCGCAGGAATCTTGCCGACCCAGTACACGCAGAACGAATTCATCGCCTCGAGAACACCATTCCTTACGCCGTCAAGGAGCTCGAAGTCTCCGACGATTTCCTTGGCTGCGAATGGTTTGAACTCAAGTTCACCCCCGGTCTTTTCCTTGATACTGTTGCACCAGGTCTTGAAAGTGTTGAGGCCTACACCCGCCGGCCAAGACGTCTGCACTTTCCACGTGGTTGTCGTGGCGGCTTCCGCGTTTCCGATATACGGTGCAGCAATGGCGGCACCGGCGATCGCGCCGACACCGGCTTTCAGCAAATGGCGACGTGTGGCGTTTGCATTTCGAAGATGATCTGTTCGCATGGCACTCCTCCCAGATTTAATCGCTTGTTGTTTCAAATTCTTACGCATTTCTAGACCGCTTAGACTGGTCAGGCTAGGGTCAACATGCGTTTGGGCGCAAGTCTTTGAGATTTGAGCATAACTATAGCGTGCAACTATAAAAACCGTTGGCGAGAAAGCATGTGAAGGCAGCCCAGGCTAGATTAAAAAATTTTAATGTATTCGCGGACAATGGTCGTATGCTACATTTTGAAATGTATCCAAGTCCTTTGGATACTACCCTAAATCCAAATTGCCCCGCGTCGAAAACGCGGGGTTTTTTTATGTGAAGAATGTCCGCTTTGGATCAAAGCAGACCTGTGCAGTGCACTAGCCGATGTCCGCTGAGGGCCAATAGCGGACATTCTGCGGTCGGTTCACTGTTATCGTCAGTCGAAGTCGTTCTTGAACCGCTCAAGCATTGCTGGCAGAATTGAAAAGTCGAGAGCGCCTGATGTTGCGCTTTGTTGCATGCATTCTTCTGCTGCCGACGGCAACCGGCCTGACGGCCCAGGAAGTCGGCGAACCTCCTGAGCGTACTCCAACAACAACTAACGGCGAATCTCGACAAGTGCGGAAGTCAGTCTGCCTCCCTAGAATCGGCGGCTCATGCCAATGGATTACCGGTTGAATTTTTTGTTCGATTGATTTGGCGGGAAAGCCGATTCCGGCCTACCGCGATCGGGCCGTTGACCCGGAGCGGAAAGCACGCTTTGGGAATTGCGCAATTCATGCCGGCTACGGCAGCAGAACGTAACCTGCTTGATCCACTCAATCCCATCGAAGCGTTACCGAAGGCAGCCGAGTTCCTCAAGGATTTGCGCAGCCAGTTTGGCAACCTTGGACTTGCGGCAGCTGCCTATAATGCAGGGCCCGGTCGTGTCCGGGCGTGGATGGCGGGCGCAGCCTCACTGCCTGCCGAGACCCGTACCTACGTGCAGGCTATAACCGGCAATTCGGTCGACGACTGGGCAGCGCGTCGGGGCCCAGAAGCCAAAGCCGAAAGCGGAATTAGTTGCGAAACGCTGATGGCGAAGCTCAAGCAACCGCCAACGATTTTCCTGGCAGCGCTTCAGCAACACGTGGTGATGGGCGCGACCCAACCCTGGGGTGCCATTCTCGGCGCGGACAAATCGCGCCCGGAAATCTTGGATCGATATGCCGCACTCCAGCGTCGGTTCGCTGCAGTGCTTATCGGACGGGACCCGATCGTGCTTGAACGCGGGCGGGGTTCCCTTCCCCGCTATCAAGTCAGGGTCGGCGCTGATTCGCGGGCGGCTGCAAATGATGTTTGCAAAAGGATTCATCTGGCCGGGGGCGATTGTGTGGTCCTCCGCAATCCCGGTAGTTAGACGCCTGTCGCTGCTCCTTGTGAAGATCACGACTGCCGCAAATCCCTAAATGTTCGCCTATGTGCCTGTCCCCTTTGGGTCATTAGCGGACATTTGCAGCGCAAAACGGCATGTCCGCTAAGTGCCAGAAGCAGACATGGTTCAATCGCCGCGCACGTTTCAAAAGCGGTGTGTACGATCACCGACTTCAGTGAGCCGCCATCATGACGTCGTGCGAATACACTGTTGCGACCCGACGCTCGTGCGTTGCGTTTAGGTGGCTCTTGTTTGTTGGCTGTCGTTGTTTCGCTAGATGCACGTTCTGCGGTTTGAGCGTGCTCGTAGCTTTTGCGTAGATCGTGTCGAGCAATTTTGTGTCTACGCTCTCCTGTGCAACGCGCGCTCCGAAATTGAAAGTGGACATTAACGCCGGCTCAGTGTCCGGCCGGGGTTCAATCATCGGCAGCCCCACCAATTGCGACGTCTTGATTGGTGGACCGACATCGGGAAGCGCATAGCCGGACAAGTTCAATAGCAGGAGCAGCGTGGTCCCCATTACACTGAAATAAGCAAGGATTGGCATGCACATGGCGTACTTTGCTAAGCGAACGCGCTATCCACGTGCTTTGAAAGTGGACCTTGGGCCAACTATTACTGGGTTACCGGCAGTTCTCACCATTTATCGACGTTAATTTAAATTGGGGCTTAGCACTTGAGTGTCGTATCACTTTTTGACCTACGTCAATGTCACGCGCTCACATACACCGTACGTTTGCGCTCACACCATGTTCAGCCGCAAGGAGCGGCTCCCGTCACCTTTCAGTTCGCAAAGCATGAGGAGGATCAGTCATGCATCGGAGAAGGCATCTTTCGAGTAAGTCAGTGACAGTTACAGGGATTGCGGTCAGCGTTTTGTTGGGACTTGCAGCCGTCACTCTCAGTGCACCACCAGCTGGCGCAGTCGTGTACTGCCAGTACGTTGATTATCCGAAGAGTTGCGTCGCTAGGGCCGGCGTCGTGCTGAGGCCGCGTCCGGTGGCGCGCGCGGCAGTCCGGCACAATGCCGGCGGCAATGCAAACGGGGGCGTCAATCGCGTTGGGCCGGGGAGGTAAAGGAGTTAGTTTACGGATCAGCAGCCTTGGGTTTTGACCCTTGATGCAAGTTCTCGATGGCCAGAGCGATAAGGCGCGTTGAGCTTCTTGTAGACGATGCCCTCCAGCCCGGGGTCGCACACGGCGGCGAAAATTTCTCGCCGCGGTCCTCGGCTTGTTCGAGTTAATGGATGCCGCCACCCAAGCGTCGGGCCTTCGGTATGGCTCGGTCGGATGTCCGCTATGGGTCATAAGCAGACATTCGCAGCGCAACAAGTCAATCCGCTTACACCCAAAAGCGGACATTCCGAAAATCAGTCGGTCCCATCACCAAATCGTATTTTCTCTGGCCAAAGATGAATGCTTGGCCGACCACTGCGGGCATCTTATGAACAATACCAGCGCATCACATGGTTAGTTCGCTACGACGACGCGGCTTTCCAGGGGAGTATGGTCGTAAAGGTAGATCACGTCGTCATTGACGAGCCGAATACAGCCTTCGGGGAGACGTTGGCCGGTCGCGGTAGCCGCGTTGAACCCGTGAATACGATAATCGTTACCAAGATAGAGCACGCGGGCACCGAATAGATTTTTTATCTGGTCGGCGGCGGTATCGCTCAATCTGTCCTGCAATTCTTCCTTTCGCACAACGTGATAAAGGCCGGCCAGTGCGGTACATTGTGTGCCAACCCCAATACTGTAACGCAACGCGGATACATTTGGCCGGACGACGTAGAGGAAAGTCTGCGTTTTATCGACGATGATCGTCCCCGCCGGCTGGTTCGTCCGATAGTAAACCAGCTGCCGCAGACGGACATAATTTGTCTTCGCATCCGGAGGTTCGGCAGCAACGACGGCGATGTTTCGTTGGCTGTGGATATGGCGCGCACCGGACACGATGCTTGGCCAGTAAGAGTAGATTGCCGCACCGACGATCAAAATAAGCATGGCGCTGGACGCGCCGGCAATAATTGGCAACCGCCTTCTCGTATCCTTCAATGGCGGCCTGTCCCGATATCGTCCGCCAGGTGCCTCATAGACGGGACGCGCCGGATTTGGCCGAGGCGGTGCGACGCGGTGTGCCGCCTCTTTTTCGACGCGCTGAATCGCGGCTTCCAGTGCCGCCCTTTCCGCTTTCAGATCTGTGCGCGCCAATGTCGGGTCGGTTGTGCGAAGCTTCTCGACCAGGGTTGTGCGGGCGCGATCATAGAGAGCGTGGCGCTGGTCCTTGGTATTTGGACGAAGCGTTGAGACGGCGCGAACTAACAACGAGTAGTATTCGACCATCCGATTGCGCTACCTTGGGCTACTTGGCCTCCGCCGCGGGCGAAATTCGGTACGTAATGAGCTTAGCGCCGCATTAGCTTGCTGGCTAAATCACAATTGCGTTCCAATCAGCGAATTGGCGGGGCGTAGAGAATGCCGCCTTTGCTCCACAGCTGGTTGATTCCGCGTGGGATACCCAGCGCGGACCCGACACCGACAGTCCGCTCGTAAACTTCGCCATAATTACCGACGAGCCTGATGACGCGGGCCGCCCAATCCGTTGTAAGTCCCATTCTCTCGCCGTAATTGCCTTCGGTACCGAGCAGACGCCTGACGTCGGGTTTTGCCGACTTTAACGCCTCGTCGATATTCTGCGACGTCACGCCGAGCTCTTCAGCATTCACCATAGCGAATTGCACCCATTTTACGATGTTAAACCATTGCAAATCGTCCTGCCGCACCACCGGGCCAAGCGGCTCCTTGGAGATGACATCCGGCAGAATGACGTGCTCGTCTGGCTTCGACAGCAAAAGCCTGATCGCAAAGAGCTGCGAGACATCCGCGCTGAAAACATTGCATGTCCCGGAATCGTACTCTTTGATTGCAGCCTCCGCAGAAGGCGCAGCAAACACCTCGTATTTCATTTTGTTGGCGCGGAAATAGTCGACGAGATTGAGTTCGGTCGTCGTTCCGGTCTGCACGCAGATTTTCGCGCCATCGAGGTCAAGTGCGGTTTCTTTATTCATGGCCCTGCGAACGAGGAAGCCCTGGCCGTCGTAATAATTCGTGGCTGTGAAGCTCAGTCCGAGCTCAATTTCGCGCGACATCGTCCATGTGGTGTTGCGCGAGAGGACATCGATGCTGCCAGATTGAAGCCCCTCGAATCGACGACTGCTTTCGAGCGGCGTGTAGTTGACCTTGCTTGCGTCGTTAAAGATCGCGGCCGCGATCGCGCGACAAAGGTCGACGTCAAAACCGCTCCAATTGCCCTCTTTGTCACGCGCGGAGAAGCCATAGAGGCCTTCGCTAACGCCGCAGTTGAGCGCTCCGCGATTTTTGACCGCCTTGAGGACCTCACTATCCGCCGCAGTGGCAAGGCGAACGGCTACGAGCGACAGCAGAACTACCAGAAATGTAGTAATCGCACCCAATTTGCTCGCGCTCATTTTACTTCTCATTTTTTGCAACCAAGGTCGCGCTCGGAATGACAAGCACGACCAATCGAACGAATATGTCATCTTCAAAAATGGAGCTGCAAAATACTATCCATGCTGGGATAATTGCTGTTGTCGAGAACATAACGCAAAGGCATTGCCAAGGGTGTAGTTTTGCTCTTTTCGCAGGACCCGCATAGGGGTAATTGTTAAATCTGGGGAGACGCAAAGTACGTCCGCTTTTGGGTCAAAAGCAGACATGCACAGTGCATTCGCACACGTCCGCTCAGTGCATAAGCGGACATCAACAGGCGATGGGTCGGCATTGTTGCAATGGCGTCACCGTTTTCGGCGCGACGGCCACTCCAACATACATGCGGTAGGGCAATACGGTTGGACTTCAGTCCAACGTGACTTTGTTGATTGCAGGTCTAGTTTGGGCCTCAGGGGCTCCGGGGTGACAAACAACCTAGGAGGTCGCGATGTCGAAAGTGATAACTGTCGGAGCGACCCAAGAAAAATTTGTAGGCTTTCCGCATTCTGTCCCCAGCTCAGATTCAAGAATGCAGTTTCGAGAATACAGCCGTCAAGCTTTGTAGCTGGAATGCCGGCTTTGGGTCAAAAGCAGACATTGCGACATGTCTGCGCGATGTCCGCTTTACCGCGAAAGCGGACGCGGACATTTGCGGTGCAACAACCCATGTCTTTGTGCCAATAGCGGACATCGGATGCTTGGTCTGAAAAGAAAGAGGCCGCCAAGCGAGGCGGCCCCAATACGTTTCACAAATATATGATGCTCAGTGTCGTTGTAGATCTGCTTAAGGCAGGGACTTTAATAAGGCGCTCTGCCCCATCCGAATCTGTAGTTCACGCCGACCAAGACGGTGGCTGCTTTTGCGTGGGTGTTAAAGACACAACTAGCCGGACAGGCAACGGGGTCGAAGACACTATGATCGTTCGAGCCGAAGTCCATGTAGTTGCCTTCCAGAAACGCCGACCAGCCCTGCGCGAACATCCATTCAACACCGCCACCGGCCGTCCAGCCTGTTCTGGTCTTATCGACACTGCCAAAGTTAATACCATCAAAGGTGACGTCGGTACTGGATTTAACCCAGGCCACGCCGCCCTGACCGTAGAGCAACCAGGAAGGTGCAAATGCATAGCCGAGGCGGCCCGTCAGGGTGTCGAACCAACGAACGTGGAAGTCAGCCGTGCCACTAAAACCTGAGACTGGATCGAAGAAAGTTCGACCCCTACTCAGGCTTGTCCCATCAAACATATTGCGGATGCCAACCACCCATCCGCCAGCGAATTGATAATCGCAGCCAATTTGGCCGCCGCCAGCAAAGCCAGAATTGTTATCAGAGACTTCCACGCCAGCGAAAGTCGCATCGCCTTGGCCAAATATCCCGCCGACGTTGGCGCCGATGTAGCATCCGGTCCAAGTTATTGGAGGCGGGGCCGGTGGCACGTAAGCCGGAGCTTTTCTTGGCAGATCAGCTGCCAACGCCTGGCCTGCGGTCAGAGCAATTGTCGCGGCAGCAAGCAGTATCAAAGAATGTTTTTGCATCTCGGTTCCCTCCTCTTAGCGCTTGCGCCAGCGCAGGCGCGCGCGACCTATCCGTCTCTGTCGCGGGTATAACGCGCCAACGTATTGGGAATTATCAACTCTGCGCTACGAACCAAAAATTATTGCATAAAGTGGCAAAAACGGCACATGCAACCCACCACGCTACCACTGAACAATCGCGCGTCCCTCCCTTTATTAACGAAACACAAATCAATGCGAGGGCGGTCTAAGCAATGTCCGCTTCGCGACTTTATTCGACGACGTTCCTGTTGCACGCGAAGCACCCCGCTCTCGATTGTTCAAGCCAGCAATCGTACCGGCGCCAGCTACTCATTGGAAGAATGTGGTGCGCCGGCAATGTCTGCTTTGGACCAATAGCGGACATTGCCTGTGGGGTTCCGCAGCAGCCTCGCTGAGGGCATTGGGATTTTAAGGTTGACGCTTTATCTTAATAACGTGGTTTCGTTGCGAGTTGTATCAAACCGATAGCATCCTCACAGCGGTAAGAGGATGTAGTTATGGCGATCATCAAAGCCGCAGCACAACTATACATAATCCAAGCGGCGACTGGTTTCGTGGTCGGCTTCACGATTCCATGGCTACAATTCTTTCATATCGCGTGACGATGATGATGCTGTGTCCAATTTATGACGTGAACTTCAATTCATGATCCAAGAATATACACAAAGGATCTATAGCGCTGCGGCAGTTTGTCTTTGGATGGTTGTATTATCTGTTTTTTTTGGGACGATTTTGGCTTCCACAATAAATGGTGGAATCAGCTGGTGAAATAACGGCCCATTGACGAAAGCGTTCGTCACTCGCGGACGGGGTCGGTTATAAAACGGCTATTTCCACAATTTGAAGATATGCGAAATAAATCCGAGCCATGTCCGCTTAACCCCCGCGACATTTGTCCCCTATTCGACTGCGCTAAGCGCTTCGTGAACGCGCGCAATCACACTTTGCCAATCGTCTATGCGCGGTTGGCGAAAGAGTCGCACGGTTGGATACCAGGGACTATCGTCTCTATCGAGCAGCCAGCGCCAATCGGGAATATGGGTCACTAATATCCAAACCGGTTTTCCCATCGCTCCGGCGAGATGAGCGACACTGGTGTCCACCGAGATAACGAGATCCAACTCCGATATGAGCGCCGCAGTATCGGAAAAATCTCGTATTTCATCGCCGAAATTTAGAATGTCGCTGCGTTCCTTGAGCAGTGCCGCGTCAGTGCTGCGAACGTCTTTCTGCAAACTAACAAACCTTGCTTCGACCTCTAAAAGCGGCAAAAGGTTGCGTAAGCCGATTGAGCGTTCCCCGTCTCTCGTGTTTATTGCACTGCCTGACCAGGCAAGGCCGACTCTGGGTCGGTCTTTTGGCCCCAGCCGAGTGGCCCAATTCGTCGAACCTTGCGATGACGCTTGCAGGTAGGGGACGCTCGACGGAATCGTCTCTAGCCGGGTCCCGAATGCCAGGGGTAGGCTGAGCAAAGGACAGTGGATGTCAAAATTGGGTAGAGGATCGCCCCTGCATATGACGTGCGCCGCGCCAGCAAAGTTGCTCATAAGTTTCTGGAGCGGCCGCTCAACCTCAAAAACCACATGGGCGGCCCGCGCGGTCACGAATGGCACATAGCGGCAGAATTGAATTGCATCCCCGAGCCCCTGCTCACTATGAAGCAGGATGGTTTTGTTACGAATTGTGTCCTCACCGAGCCACAGCGGTTGAAGAAAATTACGCTTGGAGAGGGACGACGAACTTCCCTTCCATCGCCACCCATATTTGGCCCACCCACCACTCAAATCCCCGATAAGGAGCCGCAGTAAGGCCTCATTCCAATGAGCCTCGGCATAATCCGGCCGCAGGGAAACTGCGCAATCGTAGCTCGCAAGTGCCTCGTCAAACCGCTTCAGCGATGTCAGGGTATGACCGCGATTGTAATGCACCTCAGCATCGTCCGGCCGCACCATCAGCGCGCGGTTGTAACTCATCAATGCCTCATCAAATCTCTTTAAGCCATTCAGGACACTGCCGCGAGTAGCGAGCGCCTTGGTAAGATTTGGCTGTAGAGCGAGCGCCCGGTCTGAGCTAGCGAGCGCTTCGTCGAAACGTCCCAACTCGCGTAGAACTCCGCTGCGATTGCTAAGCGCCTCGGCAAGGTTCGGGCGCAAGGAGATTGCGCGGTCATAGCTCGCCAGCGCTTCGTCAAATCGTTTTAATCGTTCCAGGGCGATTCCGCGATTAAAGCACGCTTCGGCATAATCCGGCCTCAAGACGATGGCACGATCACAGCTAGCGAGCGCCTCTTCGGCGCGTCCGAGTGCAACAAGCACACAACCGCGATTGTTGTGGGCCTCAGGAAATCTTGATTTTAGCTTGATCGCACGGTCTAAGTTTTCAAGCGCCTCCTGGTGACGGTTGAGCGCATTGAGGACAAGGCCATAGTTCAACAAGACCTGCGGCGATGGCGTTCTTGAGCGCATGGCATTCGCAATCAGCTGAAGGGCCTCGCTGAGCCGGCCACCTGCAAGCTTAATCACTCCCAGCATATGCAGGGCATCGAAATGATCCGGCCTAACGGACAGGATGGCCGCGTAGAGCTGTTCTGCTTCGGCAAGGTGTCCCTGCTGATGCAGTTTGAGAGCCTGTACGTACGTTTGCGGTACGTTGACTGGCTTTATGTTCGGTAGAGGCGATGGCGCCATGTTCAGCAAGGGCCCTCGCCAACACGTAAAATAGTTTTCCTGAGTCGTCCAGACTGGGGCGGGTCAATGCTTGTTTGTCGTTGTAGCGGTTCGACCCAGCACGTCACGCATCTGTGTCCGCTTTTCAAGAGTGGCTGAGAAATGACGGTGCCAAAAGCGGACATCAATTCAAAACTGCAAAGTTCGCCCGGTTACATTCGCCCGTTTCGCGATCCTTCACTATCCGCAATCGAGCGCTTCGACGCTCAAGATGGTCGGGAGATGACGCGCGATCTCGCACCAGCTCTCACCCTCGTCGAGACTGGCAAACACAGAGCCGCTATTGGTCCCAAAGTAGAGTCCCACCGGCTCGCGCTCGTCACGAGTCATGGCTTGCCGAAGAACGGTGAAGTAGCAGGCTTCCTGTGGCAATCCATCGCGCATGGCCTGCCAGGTCTTGCCCCCGTCTCTTGAGCGCCATACGGCCGCAGCGGCACCGGGCGGAAAACGGCCTGCCACGTCACCATTCAAAGGCACAGTCCAGATGGTGTCAGGATCTCGTGGATGAACGCAAATCGGAAATCCGAAAGTTGACGGAAGGCCGCGAGTGATGTCGTCCCAACTCCGCCCCCCATCGGCAGAACGCCAGACGCCACGATGATTTTGCTGATAAAGCAGGTCAGCCGGGCCTGGTGCCCGCATCATGTTGTGGACGCAATGTCCGATTTCGCCGTCGCGGGGGGCAGCGGGGTGGGAGTGTTCAGTGCTCGGCTCCTTATTTGATAGACGATTGCGGCGATCCCAGGTCGTGCCTCCATCCTCAGTCGCAAAGACGCCAGCTGCCGAAATCCCGATCCAGAGCTTTTTGGCATTTGCTGAAATCAAACAAGATCGTATGCAATACCAATCCGGCAGCGCCAGGGCTCCAACTGTCGGCAGAAGGATGGTCGCGCAAACCTTGCACTTCTTCCCAATTTTTGCCGCCGTCTCGGCTCGAAAGTAATCTTGCCGGTTTGGTGCCGGCATATAGCGTGCCGTGGGCGTAGCAAAGCGACCAGATTTGCGAGAACTGATCTGCAAACCGCAACGGCTGGTTAGTCCAGTTCATCATTGCGGCGAGTTGCGGATCGTTGGCCGCCCAGTCATCGATCTGTCCTTTTGTGAGCTTTGCAACGTCCCAGGTTGCGCCCAAGTCTTCCGAGCGCCACACACCCCCGCCGTGCCATTCGCCACCCCCACCAGCCCACAACAACCGCGTGGCAGGATCACCGATGATGTGATTGATGGGCCAGCCATCGCAGAATGGCCCATTAACTGTCCAACCTTTCCGGTCGCTTCTGCTCGATATCATGAAGGCACCCTTCGTCGTGCCGACAAGTAACGTGACCCCGTCTTGGTTCATCGCCGTAGCTCTCCAGTTGTTGGGCCACGCTCTGTATTACGTGTCCTGCGCGCGTGCGACGGCCGCTTTGTGCTCGTGCTACAATGTGCAGCAAAGGATTACATGGCGGTGTTTGGATAGCCGATCAGCTTTTCTTCTGCGGGCGGTTGAAGAGTAATTCGATGTAACGGCGCAAATGATCGATCAATTCGGCCGCGAGCTTGGGTCCACCGGTGGCTTTCGCAAGAATGAAAGCGCCTTGCAGCACTGCTTGAGTGTGCAGAGCCAGGCTGCGAGCGGTCCATCCCGCCTCGACGCCGTGTACTTTGATTGCAGCGGATATATCCGCTTCGATCTTCTCGGCATGACTGCGGATCGAGCGCGCGCAAGCATCGCGGATCGCCGGATAGCTGTCGTAGGTTTCCTGTACCATCGTGCCTACGAGGCAGGTGAACTCAGGCACCGTGCCGGTCAAAATTGTTTTGCGGAAGTCGATGTAGCCCAGCACGCGGTCGAGCGGATCCGGATAGGTATGATAGGACGCCGCTGCGAAAAGTCTGTCGGTCATCTCCGACCAATAGTCGGCGGCCGCGATCGCCAGATCGTCCTTGCTCTTGAAGTGATGAAAGAAGGCCCCCTTGGTGACGTCGCTGGCAGCGCAAAGATCGTCCACAGTCGTTGCCGTATAGCCCTTGGCACGGATCACCATGAGCGCGGCGTCGAGAATTTTGCCCCTCGCCGATTGCTTTTGCTGGCGTGCCGACATGTCTGGCTCCATTTCACCTTCTCACCTCACCAATGGTGTGCAGGCGACGACACTTGACGCGCCGTTGCACAAAACTGGCGATGTTCAGGGAAGCCGAGACGATGCCGACGCCGTAGCAAATGATCTGGGTCGCGACGAGGAGAGTGTCCATAGCCAGAGCCTTCTTGGTTCGGCATAACTTCGGGTCAGGCGCAGACTGGTCGGCCGTTTGCGTCCATCCATTATCCGTACCGACTAGTTGGTATGCTGTCAAGGGGCTATTTTTGCTGCCCTCGCTGCCTTCGCCTCAACGATCTGTGGGCCAGTACAGCCGCGTTCCTGCTATTGTATGGGGCCCAAGAATTGAAGTCGCAGGTAAAGGCCTTAACGGCTTCCCGCAAGCGAAAGAGTCCAGATATTGGCGTTTCCCAAACCCTGCGGCTCTTTTCTTTTGGCTGGCCTCACCCGCTCGGACGATGAACAGGCCGCGAAGCAGCCACTAGGACAAAAACGACAGCCATCCGAACTTTGGCAGCTTGGAGCGCAACAGGCAGCGTTACCTCATCCAATCGGACGATGCCGCCGTGACGGCAGTGGTCTAGCTTCCCAAATCCTGACGGGAGGCTTTTCTGGAAAAATTCCCACGCGTTACGATCGAGACAGCGATTGTCCTGTTCGTCATTATTTCATTTATGTGGGCAGGTAACACAAGCCACCACGCGATCGTGACTAAAGAACCACCATCGGTTTCTGCTCGACAGTCGTCCGAACGTTAGGGCAACGCTTGCTGCGTTCCGGCCGCCGCGCGAGGAATAGAAAATTGCATCAGGTGTTTATGTGCACGGGTTCTCAGGTACGAGGGGAACCCGGAACGACAGCCTATCCGGGCGTGATTGCCACAACACGCTCAGATCTGTGCTGTCGTTCTCGTTTTTCGGTTCCTTCTCCACCCAAGCAGTCCCAACGCGCCGAGCCGACTGAGAAGATGTCCGCTCCACTCCCGACAGCGGACGCTTGCTGACAAGGTCGGTTTGCTGGATCGATATGCCAGTGGCATTGCCCCCCGGGTGGGCAAGACTTGCGACAAGACCGGTGCCGATTGGATCGCCGGCGACTGGGAACACAATCGGGATGACCGACGTCGCCTGCTTTGCCGCGGCGGATGCTTCGTTTTCCGCCGAGACAATCACATCAACTTTGAGCCGGACGAACTCGGCCGCAATTTCATTGTAACGCTCGCCGGCTCCGTTCGCCCAGCGGTACTGCATCGTGACGTTTTGGCCCTCGACCCATCCGACTTCGCGCAGCCCTTGCACGAATGCGGCAGTCCAGTCGCTCTGGGCCGAAGCAGAGTTTGCGCCTAGGTAGCCGATTGTCGGCTGCTTTCCTCGCTGCTGGGCCCGCGCCGCCGTCGGCCAAAACGCCAACGAGCCGCCGAGCAGAGTGATGAAGTCGCGCCGCTTCATCGTCGCCCCCGAGGATTTGAAGGGAATAGTACTAACAATCGGAAAGATCGTTTCGCGGCGGTCTCTCCGAAATCCGATCAGATGCTGCGATTGGGCGGCTCAATTCTCAATACTGGAGATTGACGTCCTCGTCCCGAGGCTCTTCCTCCGGCTCTTCCCGCGGTACTAGCGCCAGGCCCTCGATACCCCTAAGCAGCTCTTCTTCGGTCATGTGCTCGGATGTCACCTCGGTATCGCCGGAGTCGACGCTGGCGTTACCGGTCCCGATCAACGGCTCCTCGGGCTCCGCCTCGTCGACCTCGACGTATTTCTGCAGGCTATGAATGAGGTCTTCCTTGAGGTCGCCAGGTGACACGGTGGTTTCGGCGATTTCGCGCAATGCCACGACCGGAATCTTATCATTGTCGCGCTCAACGGTTATCTTCGACCCCGATGAAATCATGCGAGCCCGGTGGCTCGCCACAAGGACGAGTTCGAAGCGGTTCTCAACTTTGTCGACACAATCTTCTACGGTGACACGGGCCATGGCTCGCTCCTGCACTTCGAGGAAAATTTGTTCTGAAAACGACCGCTACATGCGCCGAATCGAGCTAGCGCGATGGTCCCGCGTATCCATAAATTGCGGCATAGTACCAATGGCAAGGCCCGTCAATGATCGGCGGGCGCTTTCGCGCCTTAGGTCATCCGCTGCCAATGCATTCGGCGGCGAATGTGCGTCCGCTTATGCCATCAGAAACAGAACTTCGACCGGACCAATCGCCTACACAATAGTAGGTTTTGCTGGCGCTTGCTCCATCTCGCGCATGTCCCCATGATGCACGGTGGCCACCTGACCATTGTCCCAGGCGATCGTGACTGCATTCCAACTCATTTCGGTGATAATGCCGCCGTCAGTGGCATCACCTCGCCAATAAACGCGGCTGCCCTTCTTGAGACCTTTAGATTGGGCGGCGTTCATCGACCTCTCCTTATTGTGCCGTCTCATCGTCAGATGAGCTTTTAATCTCTACTGGACGTTCGGCTTTGCGTTGCGCAGATTTTTCCTCTCTCTTACTCTGTTTTTGCTCGCTCCGTGCCTGTGCCGCACGGTTGCGATCAGCGCGTTGCAGACCGTAATTCGGTTTGTAAGCCATGTAGAAGCTTCCTTTCGAAATCGAGCACTTGCAAACTAGCTAGTTGCCAGGCCGTCCGGACGCTTTGCACCGAACAGTCGTCCCCTTTGAACTAGCGGCAAAGGCAGATTTGCCATTAGATCAATACGTCTTGGAACCGGAGATTGCTACGCCCGCACCGCGAGTGGCCACGCAACCGCCGTGCCTCCGAGAAGCGTGATGAACGCGCGCCGCTTCATGGCCCCTTGAAAAACACACCTAGTGAAGGCTTAAAGCCTAGCACTTTGCGACGGGGCGGCGAGTGAGAAATGGCGCACAAGCACAAATAACTATCGACTTCAGCCCGGCAAGGGTCGATAGTATCTCCGACCGAAACGCCAACGCAAAGCGGCCGGCCCTTCATATCACCTTATGAGTGGACCCCCATGGGGGCCCGTAACCTCGCCCCGAAACAAGTCGGGCGGAAGGAAACGTCATGCAGTTGCCTAAAATCTTCCAAGGCGAGTCGCTAACTCGTCTCATGCAGGGAGCCTTCGCGGGCTTTCTCGCAACAGTCGTCATCGGCTTCGGATGGGGCGGATGGACGCTCGGAAATACGGCCACGAAAATGGCGGAGCAGAGTGCCAAAAACGCCGTTGTGTCAGTACTCGCGCCGATCTGCGTCGATAACTTCCAGCATGCCGCCGCGGCCAAGACGACCTTGGCCGAACTCAAGGCGACTGATTCGTGGAAACAAGACACGTTCATCGAGAAGGGCGGCTGGGCAACGTTCCCTGGCATGGAAACGCCTAACAACAATGTTGCCGAAGCCTGCGCCAAGATGCTTAACGTCTTGAAATAGCCGACAACCGGAAACATAAGCGCCGCTTCCTGCATTTCCAGCTTTGAAGCGACGCTATTTTCGCGTTACCGCTACAGTCGCGTTGCCGTCCGTTCCAATCGTCCGTTCAGCGCGCGAACCACCTTTTCCCGATCACCTCGTTGGTGGTGCAGCGTCGCTATGGTCCCATTACGCTAGACGGCAAAAAGGTTTTTAGCGTTTAAATCTCTACCCACTCTTGTGCCTTAAGTTCGGTACCCCCACATATATGGAAAGGACAAGCAGTTGCTTGTCTCGAAAGTTGCCCAAAAATCGCGGACCTACCGAAGTCCCCGTTTCCTCCAGTGGCAGCGCTGGTGCCGTCGGCAGGCATAATAATACTTCAAATTAGTTTCGTTCGGCTCGGGTGCCGTCAGCATCTGTGTCTGTACATTCGCACGCTGCTTGCGGCGCGCGTTTATCACCAGTCAAAATGTTGGAGCACACTTATGAAATTCCGCCCACTACACGATCGTGTTGTTATCGAGCGTATTGATGCCGATACCAAGTCCGCTGGCGGCATCCTCATCCCCGACAGCGCCCAGGAGAAGCCGTCGCAAGGCCAGATTGTCGCCGTAGGTCTGGGTGGTCGCGACGAAGCCGGCAAGCTCATTCCTATCGACCTCAAGACAGGCGATCGCGTGCTGTTCGGCAAATGGTCCGGCACCGAGGTCAAGATCGACGGCAAGGATCTCCTGATCATGAAGGAGTCCGACATCATGGGCGTGCTGCAGGAGACAACAGTAGCCAAGAAAAAGGCCGCTTGAGCGGCTGCCATCACCGAAACAGGAATTCAAGGAGTAGGAAAATGTCTGCCAAGGAAGTTAAATTCTCGGTCGATGCCCGCGACAGAATGCTGCGTGGGATCGATATTCTCAACAATGCGGTGAAGGTGACGCTCGGCCCAAAGGGACGAAATGTGGTGCTCGACAAGTCTTACGGAGCACCCCGCATCACTAAAGACGGCGTTACCGTCGCCAAGGAGATCGAGCTCGAAGATAAATTCGAGAACATGGGCGCGCAGATGGTGCGTGAAGTCGCATCTCGGACCTCAGACCAGGCCGGCGATGGCACCACCACCGCGACCGTCCTCGCTCACGCGATTGTGCGGGAGGGCGCCAAAGCCGTCGCCGCCGGCATGAACCCGATGGATTTGAAGCGCGGCGTTGATCTTGCCGTCGAGGCCGTCGTCGAGGACCTAAAGAAAAACTCGAAGAAGGTCACGTCCAACGAAGAAATCGCCCAGGTTGGCGCAATTTCTGCCAATGGCGATGCCGAAATCGGCAAGTTCCTCGCCGACGCGATGAAGAAGGTCGGCAACGAGGGCGTGATTACGGTCGAGGAAGCAAAATCGCTCGAAACCGAACTCGACGTGGTCGAGGGCATGCAATTCGACCGTGGATACATCTCCCCCTACTTCATCACCAATGCCGACAAGATGCGAACGGAGATGGAGGACCCCTACATCCTCATCTACGAAAAGAAGCTGTCGGGCCTCCAGGAGCTTCTGCCTTTGCTGGAGGCGGTAGTGCAAACCTCCAAGCCACTCATCATCGTAGCTGAGGACGTCGAGGGCGAAGCACTTGCGACCCTGGTGGTCAACAAGTTGCGCGGCGGACTCAAAGTGGCCGCGGTGAAAGCGCCCGGCTTTGGCGATCGCCGCAAGGCCATGCTGCAGGACATCGCGGTCCTGACCGGCGGTCAGGCGATCTCGGAAGATCTCGGCATCAAGCTCGAGAACGTCACGATCAACATGCTTGGCCGCGCCAAGAAGGTGATGATCGACAAGGAAAACACAACCATCGTCAGCGGCGCCGGCAAGAAGGTCGAGATCGAGGCCAGAATTACCCAGATCAAAGCCCAAATCGAGGAGACGACGTCCGACTACGACAAGGAGAAGTTGCAGGAGCGGCTGGCGAAGCTCGCCGGCGGCGTTGCGGTGATCCGCGTCGGGGGTGCCACCGAGGTCGAGGTGAAGGAGCGAAAGGATCGCGTCGATGATGCGATGCACGCAACCCGCGCCGCAGTCGAGGAAGGCATCCTGCCGGGTGGTGGCGTGGCCCTGCTGCGTTCAGTCGAGGCACTCAAGCGCGTCAAGACCGAGAACGAGGACCAGAAGCACGGCGTCGAGATCGTGCGCAAGGCGATCCAGTCGCCGGCGCGCCAGATCGCGATCAATGCCGGCGCGGACGGCTCGGTCGTGGTCGGCAAGATCATGGACAAGGATCAGTATTCCTACGGCTTCGACGCGCAGGCCGGCGAATACGGCAATCTCGTCACCAAAGGCATTATCGACCCGACCAAGGTCGTGCGCTCGGCGATCCAGGGTGCGGCGTCGGTTGCCGGTCTGCTGATCACCACCGAAGCGATGGTCGCCGAAGTGCCGAAAAAGAACCAAGGCGCTCCTGCGATGTCGGGCGGCGGCATGGGCGGCATGGACTTCTAATTTTCTTATGTTCAGTAAACGATGCACCGTGCGCAAAAAGTCCGAAGCCGCTGTGGAGGTCAATGGCGTCCATCCGGCAAACAGAAACAACAGCACCGTCGAGCGGAGACCCGCTCGGCGCGTGCCAGGCAGGGAGCGTCCCATGTTCACGGCAAAGCAATTTCGCGCAAAAGCCGCGGAATCCGCCGAATCACTCAAACACACTGACGTTCCGAGCGAAATACGCGAATTTCAGCGATCGAAGGAAAGCTTCAGTGCGCTAGCGGAAAACGAGGATTGGTTGGCGAACAATTTCGACAAAATCATTCATTCGCAGGGCGTTCCTCCAGAGGACAACGCCGCTGGACAGCCTGTCGCCGATACGACCGTCGCCGAAGTCGAAGAGCGCATTCTTCGCTGCCTTGGAGCGGCCGTCATCATGCAATGGAACACCATTCCAACGAAACTCCAACGCGAACTCTTCGACACCGCAGGCTCAATGGGGGACGTGCTGAAATCGGCTGCGCTGAGAGCCCAGATTGCCCGCTTCCTGCATAAGCAAAAGGATAGAGGGAACCCCGCCGACTGCGTTTCCAAACCAGATATCACGCAAGGAACGCCGCATGGCGCATAAGCTCACTATCGGTCAAATGGTCGAGCTTGCGCCGAGGCATCTTCGATCATCCGCCCCCCGTCCATATGAAATCGTGATCTCATTCCCGCCATGGACCGCAATCCGGGCGACGCTTGCTACCACATCAAGAGCATTGGCGAAAAATATGAACGGATCCCACCTGAAGGCGATCTAACGCTGTCGGTTAGTATTTTCACTTGATGTCCGCTTTGGTTATAGCGGACATTGATGCCCGCGCCGGCGGAAATTTTCCTGAACGGTACGACGGGCGGTACGACTGTCCTACGATGCCCCTGCCCTACCTACCTGAGCCATTAGAGTTTTCGTCGGCTTTCACTGTCCATCATGGGTGCGATACAGAATTGGCGTGAAACTGCCACTGGCGGCTGCGTTGATCGGAAGCGAACTTACGGAAACTTATCTATCAACTATTCTGTGACAAGAGTTCCTGACCAATCATTGCGCAACTGATTGAGCGGCAGCGGGACCGGCATGCCGGGACCCAACAATCGCCTGAATTCTTGAAATAACGTTTGCATGGAGACGGGGATTTTTCTCGACATTGAGATGATTGATGTCGGGAGCCGCGTTGAGATTGACGTTGGAAATAGTTCCCCTGAATCCAGGTCCCTTCGCCACGAGCGTATTACCGGTGTAATAGTTGATGACCTGTGACACGTTCGAGGGTGCCGCGAGGTCGACGGTCGGCCCGAAGGTCACGACCAGAGCAACCGTAGCGCCGGCAGCCTTCATTTTTTCCGCCATAAAAATTGCAGCATTTGCTCCGAGCGAATGGCCAATAATTATGATTGGACCTTTGCCGCTTTTCTGCAAACGAGCGGCTTCACTGGCGAGGGCTTCGTAGTCGTCGTAACCGTGAACGGTCGCCGTGTAACCTCGCTGAATGAGTTTTTCATCCAGCGTGTCCAGCCCGGTGGAAAAAATGCCCGCGAACCCTCTCAGCAGGTAAATATGACCGGCCGCTTGGGCACTGCTCGACAAGGTCGTCAAGCCGACGAAAACGGCAACCAATAATATCCAGATACGCACCGCCTCCCCCCATGACTGACTAATGCGCGACAGCGATATGATATCTATTGCATCTGATCGAAGTTAATCAATACCAATCAAGTCACGGACCTGCCAATGCGTAGAACGTCATGGGTCGCGGTTCCCCAGGCTTTTTTTGCTCTGATTGCTCGAATTGGTCCAACCCAGGATCAATCTGCCTCCGGCCGGCTGTCATGATACCAATGACTAATACGCAACGAGAGATTATTGATGGCGCAGGGCAAATAGCGAGCGCAGTCCGATGACGCTTTTTATCGCCAAGACTATCTGGGGTCTGGGTTGTCTGGCGTACTACATTATTCGCTATCCACATCAACGCCGCGCCAATAAAACGCCGACCGCCGATCGCCGCGATCGCATGCGGGAACGGGCATTAATGGCGACATCCTACACCGGTCTCTTCGTTATTCCCCTTATCTATGTGCTCACAGACCAGCCCAAATTTGCCAGCTATACATTTCAACCGATGCAAGCTTGGCTCGGCGTGCTGGTGCTGGTTGCCGGGATGGCTCTCCTTTATCGCACGCATCGCGATCTCGGCCGCGCGTGGTCGATCACGCTTGAGATTCGCGATCGGCACACCCTGGTTACGCGGGGAATCTACGAACGGCTGCGCCACCCGATGTATGCCTCATTTTGGTTGTGGGCGCTCTCCCAGGCACTCCTGTTGCCCAACTGGATTGCCGGATTGTCCGGCCTGGTCGGTTTCGGGACGTTGTTCTTTGCCCGCGTCGGCCACGAGGAGCGCATGATGCTGGAAACGTTCGGCGATGAGTACCGTGCCTACATGGCACGGACATATCGGGTCATTCCCGGAATCTACTGATCAGCCATTTCAGCGGTGATTCCGCGCCGGGAACTCGAGCTTCCCTTTACCGTTCGCCATTTCTGATTTGATCTGGCGTGCGCTGACCGCGTATACACTTGCGTTTCGGCCCGGCAATGCCAGGAGCGCGGGGCTCACTTCAAACTCACAAACGGCGGTGGGGCCGTGGGATGGGGATGTATATCCTTCTGCTGCAAGCCGGCGCGTCCGTCGAAGCACCGACCGAACGTGACGCGGCGGCTTATCGAGGCCCCGGCCCGGCGACAGCAACAAATCTGGGAACGGCTTTTTCCAATGTGGCGAATGCCCGGGCATTTCATGCGGCCATTGCGACGAAGGCCGGCAATTTCTCTTATAGTTCGGTCCTTCGCGCGGCCCATCACGTACGTAACTATTTGTGCGCACAGCCCGGGTACGTAAGCGGGGCCCGCGTCGCGCTGCAGATTTCCAATTCGCCCGAATATCTCGCTGCGTTTTACGGAACGCTGCTGGCCGACTGCGTCGTCGTCCCTTTGCCCGTCTCGCTGGAAGAACAACGCCAGCAAAAGATCGTCGAATTGTGCCAACCAGACGTCCTGATCAGCCGTGCGGAGGATTTCAATTCGCGGGGCCACGAGGCGCCGGTGGCGACTCTGACGTTGTCCGAGAGCAGCGACAGCGCGATTTCATTTTCTGCCCCCCATCGCCAGCAAACCGACCTGGCGATGCTTCTTTTTACGTCCGGATCATCCGGCATGCCGAAAGGAGTCATGTTGAGCCACCGCAATCTATTGGCCAATGCTGACTCCATTTTGCGCGCGCTGCCGATTTCCGCGGACGATCGAACATTGGCAGTCCTGCCCTTCTGTCACGCGTTCGGCAATTCCATTTTGCAAACCCATATTTTGTCGGGTGCCACCCTCATCATCGACAAGGCTTTGACGTTCCCTACCGCGATTGTTGAAGCCTTACGTGAATTCGGCGCCACGAGTTTCTCGGGCGTGCCCGAAATATACGGCATGCTGTTGCGATACGGGCGACTCGGCGAGCATCCGCTCCCTGCCCTGCGATACATGACAGTGGCCGGCGGCCAACTGAACTACGCCGCAGCGACCGATATCGCCGCCCGGATTGCGCCAGCGTCATTTTTTGTGATGTACGGCCAATCGGAAGCGACGGCTCGCCTGGCAGCACTGCCGGCGCAGCAGTTCCATCTTCGTCGCGGGTCCATCGGCAATCCGATATCCGGCGTCGAACTCGCTGTCTTGGACGAAGCGATGCGCGAACTGCCACCTGGCATCGTGGGCATGCTCTGCGCACGCGGCGACAACGTCATGCTCGGCTATTGGCAGGATCCCGCGGCTACGGCTGATGTGCTCTCCGGCGATGGCTGGCTACAGACCGGCGATTTGGCTCATCGTGATGAAGACGGGTTTTTCTATCTGCATGGACGCGCCAACCTACTGGTCAAAGTTCAGGGATATCGCGTGCATCCAGCAGAGATTGAGAGCGTGGTTGAAGCAAATTTTCCCGAAACATCGGCGGTCGCTATTCCTGTGGATCGTGGCGAGGAAAAACGTTTTATCCTGTTCTTGGCACCGAGAAACAAGCGCCCGGTCGATGTCGCCAAGATCCGCGCCAGCTGCCAGCGCGTTCTTCCGGCCTATAAGGTCCCTCTGCACTACGAAGTCATTGACCGGTTTCCGTTGACGTCCGGATACAAGATCGATCGGGCAGCGCTGGCTCTGCTCGCCCCACAGGTTCTCCAGCCCGCAAGCACCAATGGCCCTGCATTGTCGCGCGGGCGAAAGCCTCAACCGGCTGATTCTTTGGAAAAATCCCGATGACTGTCGACCGAACCCAACTCGAAGCGGATGTGCTGCAGTTCGTGCGGTCGCGCGGCTCCCGTCACGCGGAAGTGACTTCGCAAACAGACCTGCTAGAAAGCGGCCTGCTGGATTCCCTCCTGCTGATGGATTTAATATTTCATATCGAAGAAGTTTATGGCATTCGATTTGACAGCGACCACGTCAACCCTGCGAACTTTCGCCGGATTGTGGATATCGTCAAGTTCGTGCTGGACCAGGTACCGCGACGACAACCCGACTGATCGCACCTCGGTGCGTCGCGCCTCCGGCGCCTAAAGGCGATACGACCATGAAGTGGCCTTTGCTCAAGCGTGCGATTCTCGATCGCCAAATTCCGCTCTACAATCGCTTCTATCTTCATGCGGCCCGTGCGAGCCAGGTCGACCCCATTATGGTGTGGGGCACCGAGATTGACGCGGACAATTTGCAGACATTTCTGCGCGAACGAAATCGCGATGGGCGAGTGTTGATCACTGCCGCCCATGCCCTGATCCGCGCCACCGCATTGGCATTTGCGCGCTTCCCCGAAATGAACGTTCGGTTCGTTGGACGCCACCTCTATGCTTTTCGTAGCGTGAACATCCGGATGGCATTTTTCCATCGCCGAAATGGTGAAATGGATCTGCTGATGGTTTCGCACGCGGATTCTAAAAGCCTGGAGCAGATTGGCGCCGAAATTTGGCAGCGGCTCCTGCAGTCCGGGCGCGGTGAAGGCGGCCGCGATCGAGATCTCGCAAGGTTGCGTCGTCTCCCCGGATTCTGGTTCCGGCAGGTCCTGCGATTGTACGGCTTTCTCGATCGCCATTTGCGCCTGCCCACACTCGGCAGACTCGATGCGACGCGCGCAAGCTGCGCCACCGTGAATGACTTGTCGTTTCCCGGCGCGCCGCCGATGCGGATGTACAAGCCCACGCGATTTCCCGATCACGCGGACTCGTTCAACCTGACTCTGGGACCGCCAGAAAATAAGGTGGTCGACCGCGCCGGTCAATTTGTATCGGTCAATGTCATGCCGTTGTTCCTGCGAGCCGACCACCGCCTTGTGGACGCGCAACAAGTTGGGCGTTTTCTCGCGGTCGTTCGGGACATTTTGAGCCAGCCGGAACAGCTAGATGCGCGCACGAAGGCGAGCGAGTGATCTCTTGCCTTATTTGCGCTTTGCTGTTGTTAGCGGAACTTCAATGACGCAATAAGATCCGGGGCACAGCCATCCTCGAAATTTTCGTCAGATTGGGCTAGACCGGCGCCGCATGCAGACTGAGAAAGAACAGGTCGCCCTTTCCTCTATCGCGGCTTCGGCCGGCTTGACGATTGCCAAAGCACTAGTTGGCTTTGCCACCGGCTCTCTGGCAATCCTGTCGGAAGCGGGTCATTCGCTGATCGACCTCGGCGCCACGGTCATGACCTACGTCGCGGTACGGATTTCCGGAAAGCCGGCTGACGAAGAGCATCACTACGGCCATGGCAAATTCGAATCGGTGTCGGCACTGGCCGAGACAGCATTGCTTTTTCTGCTCTCGGGTATTGTCTTCTGGGAAGCGGGCAAGCGCCTGATGGCAGATGAGAGCTACGCGGTTGAAGCCACCGTTTGGGCATTCGGCGTCGTCATCGTGTCGATCGTCGTCGACTTCTTCCGCGCGCGCGTGTTGTCGCGTACCGCGAAAAAGACCTCCAGCCACGCGCTCGAAGCGGACGCGCTGCATTTTTCGTCCGACTTGTGGTCGTCGTTGGCCGTGCTGATCGGGCTTGTCGGCGTTCACTACGGGTTGACGTGGGCGGATTCGGTCGCTGCACTTATCGTGGCGGCTTTGGTCTGTGTCGCCGGCTGGCGCTTGGGGAAACGAACCGTTGAAACCCTGACCGACGTCGCGCCACCCGGAGCCGCACAAAAGATCACAGCCGCCGCAGCGCGCGTGTCCGGGGTCGTCGGCGTCGAGCACGTGCGGGCTCGGTCGGTCGGCGAGCAGACATTCATCGATCTCGGCGTGTCGGTAAGCCGTACGCTCCCGCTCGACCGAGTAGCGCGCTCAAGGATGACGTCGCTGCGGCAATCCGCAAGGAGATGCCGGGAGCAGAGCCGGTGGTCACCACTGAACCGGTCGCGCTCAATAACGAAACTGTTCTCGATCGTGTCATGGTTATCGCGCGCAACCGCGCACTCGCGGTGCACCATGTCACGGTTTACGAACTCAAAGACAAGCGTGCGATATCGCTCGACCTCGAAGTGGACGGAAAGCTGTCGTTACGCGCCGCCCACGACCTGGCTGACGGCCTGGAGACCGCGATCGCGGCGGAGTTCGGCCCCGGCGTCGAAGTTGAGACACATATCGAGCCATTGCAGCCCCAGGACGCCTCCGGCCGCGAGGCGCCGCCCGAGCGGGCCAAAGCAGTCACCGTCGCCCTGACGGAGCTGGCGGCGGAAGGGCACAATATCCGCGACATCCATGATGTTCGTGTGCGCGAGACCGATGAAGGCGAAATCGTCAATTTCCACTGTCGCGTCGACCCAAAACTGAGCGTGCAGAGCGTCCACGAAAATGTCGACGCCCTGGAACGTGCGCTGAAGCAGCAATCGCCATCAATCAAGCGTGTGATCGGCCACGCCGAACCGATACGCTAATGTCTGGCAAGACCACGAAACACCCTTATCAAAGCCAATGCGTACAGATATCGCCCAGCCTATTCGCCTGAAAGACTATCGCCCGCCCGATTGGCTGGTGGAAACGGTATCCCTCGACGTTAGCCTTCATCCGACGGCGACGAGGGTCCGCACAATACTCACTCTCAAGCCGAATCCTGAAAGCGCGGCGGCGTCCCTGATTCTGGATGGCGACGGACTGTCGCTGATCTCGCTCAAGCTCGACGGAAAAACGCTTGCCCCCGATCGTTATGTCGCAACGCCCGACGGCCTGACGATTTCGCAGCCGCCGAACCGCCTATTGACGCTGGAAATTGAAACAGCCGTCGATCCCTCCGCCAATACACAGTTATCGGGCCTTTATCGTTCCAGCGGCGCCTATTGCACGCAATGTGAGGCCGAAGGTTTCCGTCGCATCACATACTTCCCGGACCGGCCCGATGTGATGGCCGTCTACACAACCCGCATCGAAGCCGACAAGTGGGAAGCGCCAGTGCTGCTGTCGAATGGCAATCTCGTCGAGAGCGGGAATATCAGCGATGAACGCCATTTCGTGGTCTGGCACGATCCGCACCCCAAGCCATCCTATTTGTTCGCACTGGTCGGCGGAGATCTGGCCTGCGTTGAGGACCACTTTCTCACGATATCTGGTCGTAACGTCACGCTGCGCATCTATGTCGAGCACGGCAAACAGAACCGCTGCGCCTACGCAATGGATTCGCTCAAACGTGCGATGCGCTGGGATGAGGAAACTTTCGGCCGCGAATACGATCTCAATATTTTCATGATCGTAGCCGTGTCCGACTTCAACATGGGCGCTATGGAAAATAAGGGCCTCAACGTATTTAACGACAAATACGTGTTGGCGAATGCCGAGACCGCTACGGATACCGATTTTGCGCAAATCGAAGCCGTCATCGCACATGAATATTTCCACAATTGGACGGGCAACCGCGTTACCTGCCGTGATTGGTTCCAGTTGTGTTTGAAAGAAGGCCTCACTGTTTTCCGCGACCAGGAGTTTTCTTCCGATATGCGTTCACGCGCAGTAAAGCGGATTGCCGACGTGCGCAGCCTTCGTGCGGCGCAATTTACCGAGGACGCCGGACCGCTGGCCCACCCGGTGCGGCCGGAGACGTACAAGGAGATCAACAACTTCTACACGACGACCGTTTATGAAAAAGGCGCCGAATTGGTCCGCATGGTGCAAACGCTGATCGGCAAGGGAAAATTTCGTGCCGGCATGGACCTCTATTTCATGCGCCACGATGGCGAGGCCGCCACTGTCGAGCAATTCATCGCGTGTTTCGCCGAATCCAGCGGCCACGATCTGACGCAGTTTTTGCGCTGGTATGGTCAGGCCGGAACCCCAGAGGTCACAGCGCGCGGAAAATTCGATGCAACGCGAAAGCGCTTCTCCCTCGAATGCACGCAAGCCGTACCGCCGACCCCGGGGCAGCCTGTCAAAGAGCCGATGGTCATCCCTCTTTCGCTCGGTCTCGTCGGCAAGGACGGCCGCGATTTACCGCTCAGGCTTTCAACAGGTGAACAGGGAACCGAACACGTTCTTGTCTTGACCGACGAGAAGGCCGTCTTTGAATTTGGCGATGTCGCGGAACGTCCCGTCACATCCATAAACCGTGGTTTCTCTGCGCCAATCAAGCTTGTCACCGATCTCGACGCTGACAGCCTCGCCTTTCTGGCCGCACACGATGGAGATCCGTTCAACCGTTGGCAGGCGCTTCAATCGATCGCGATGCGTTTGCTTATCGACAACGTGGCCGCTTTGCGTTCAGGCCGTGCGACGCGCAAGGACGACAGGTTATTGCAAGCCATTGCCGCCATTATTGAGGATCCCGCACTGGAGCCTGCCTTCATTGCGCTTGCTCTTGTCCTGCCGGCCGAAAGCGATATCGCGCGCGAAATCGGCCAGAACATTGACCCCGATGCGATCTTTCGGGCCCGCACCGAATTGCGGATTGAACTCGGGGAGCAGTTTCGTACCACGCTAACCGCAATCCACGACCGGATGGCACAATCGGGGGAATACTCGCCGGACGCCAAAAGCGCTGGGCGGCGTTCATTAAGGAATGTCGCGCTCGACCTGCTTGCCGCCACAGAAAATCCTGACGATCTTGCCAGGGCATATTGCCAATACCAAGCCGCGGACAACATGACGGATCGTGTGGCCGCGCTCGCGACATTGGCGCTGCATGGTGCGCCAGAACGCCAACAGGCTCTGGCCGATTTCTACGAGCGCTATGAGTCGGACGCGCTGGTGGTCGACAAGTGGTTTTCGCTCCAGGCGACAATTCCGCAGCCTGAAACGCTCGACACCGTGCGCAACCTGACAAGGCACCCCGCCTTCTCCCTCGCCAATCCGAACCGTGTGCGCGCCCTGATTGGCGCATTCGCGCAGGGCAATACCACCCAATTCAACAGGATCGACGGCCTTGGCTATGATTTCATCGCCGAGATCGTGCTCGCCCTCGATCCTAAAAATCCGCAAATTTCAGCACGGCTCGCCACGGCCTTTCGCACTTGGCGGACCCTCGAAAAGACCCGCCGCGACAAGGCGGAAGCGGCCCTTAACCGCATGAAGGCCACCCCAGGGCTTTCCCGGGACCTGACCGACATTCTGGAACGCGCCTTGGCTCCGGCTTGATGGTTGCGCAGCACCGAAATGCCGCAAAAACTATTCGTGGGTAACATTTTTTAAATATTTGACTCTTCCGACTCTCGACAAATCACCGCCCATCGATTCCAATCGGCAAGTGATTCGGACAGCGATGCGGCACATCCTTCCGTTTCCAGGGTAGGGGAAATTCCGAACGGAGGCCTTCTATGGCGCGCGCCGGTGCGGCGAGTGCGTCTGCACATCCCGATTCTATCAAGGGCCTCGCGCAATCGATCGCCAAACCGGCGTATCGGCGCCTGCTTAACGCTGAGCCGCTGCTTCGGCGGGCGGTGCCGGTCCTCATCATCGCTTTCCTCGGGACGATCTGCGTCGGCGCTCTCGTGCAGGTGCTCGACCACCGCAGGCAGACTCTCAGCAACGACATCATGTCCCTCGAGGCCGTGGCTGATCTCGCCACCGAGCGCCTGCAGCAACTCAAAAAGTCTCCCGCGGCGGACCAACCGCAGCGTGCACTTTCGCAGGTTCTCCCGACCTGGGCGACGGCAGCTGGCCGACGCTTCCTTTTGACCAATGCGGAGGGCGTCGTCACCGCCGCTGCACCTGCCGGCGACGCAACGCTGGGCCGGCGACTGGTCGACCTCTTGGGTGTGACCCAACCGTTGACAACGTTCGGTGCCGGCGCAGGTGTGATGGAAATATACTTGCCCGACGATACGCGCACTTTGGCAACGGTGCGAACGCTTGGCGTTCCATTCGGCCAGCTTGCCATTATTCAGTCGCGAGATGCAGCGCTCGCCTCCTGGCGCTCCCTCACGACGCTCACGGTCACGTTGTCGGCGACCACCGGCTTTGTCGTGCTCATTCTCGGTTTTGCTTTCCACTGGCAAGCGACACGCGCGCGGGAAGCGGATCTGATCTATGAAACGGTTCGCAGCCGCATCGATACCGCGCTCAACCGGGGTCGCTGCGGGCTATGGGATTGGGACCTCGCGCGCGGCCGCATTTTCTGGTCGCAATCGATGTTCGAAATCCTCGGATTGGACACCAAGGATGATCTGCTGTCGTTCGGGGATGTGAACGCGCTGGTGCACCCGGACGACGTGCGACTCTATGAACTCGCCGCGCAAGTCGCCGACGCAAACACGGCCACGATTGATCACGCTTTCCGCATGCGTCATGCCGCCGGCCACTGGGTATGGCTACGTGCGCGCTGTGAGCTGGTGCGTCAACATGGCGAACCCGGGCTGCATTTGATCGGCATCGCTGTCGACATCACCGAGCAGAAAACCCTCGTGGAAAAAACAGTCGCCGCCGATATGCGGCTACGGGACGCCATCGAGACTATCCCCGAGGCCTTTGTGCTGTGGGACGCGGACAATCGTCTTGTCCTTTGTAATTCCAATTTTCAGGAACTTCATCATCTGCCCGACGAAACGATCACTGTCGGCGCATCATATGAATCGGTGGTTGCGGCAGGCAGCAAGCCTGTCGTCCGTAACAAGACTATTACGGGCGGCCCGAGCATCCCCGGTGCCCGCACTTTCGAAGCACAGCTTGAGGATGGACGGTGGCTCCACATCAGTGAACGGCGCACCAAGGATGGCGGCTACGTATCGGTCGGGACCGACATAACGGCGCTCAAGACGCACGAAGAAAAACTGGTCGATAGCGAAAAAAGACTGATGGCGACGGTCGCCGATCTCCGAGCATCGCAACAACACACGGCCGAACTCGCCGAAAAATATGCCGAGGAAAAAACTCGCGCCGAAGAGGCCAATCAGGCCAAGTCGAAATTTCTCGCTAATATGAGTCACGAGCTTCGTACTCCGCTCAATGCCATCATCGGCTTTTCCGAAATCATGGAATCGGGAATGTTCGGCCCCCTGGGCGCGGAAAAATATCACGAATACTGCAGCGACATCCGTGGCAGCGGCCAATACCTTCTCGAAGTCATAAACGACATTCTCGATATGTCGAAGATCGAGGCCGGACGTATCCGGCTCGATTTTGAAGATCTCAGCCTCGATTCACTCCTGGGAGATGCCATGCGCGTTGTTGCCGCGCGCGCGGAAGACAAGGCGTTGCAACTCACGGCACGGGTATCACCCGACCTCAAATTGCGCGCCGATCGCCGGGCGCTCAAACAGATCGTATTGAACCTGCTAGCGAATGCCGTGAAATTCACTCCGGCCGGAGGACGCGTCACCGTCCGTGGCCGGGCGACCGAACATTGTATTACGCTGGCAATTGCCGATACCGGGATCGGCATTGCCAAGGACGCGCTCGCCAAACTCGGCCGCCCCTTTGAGCAGGTCGAGAAGTCAGCTCACCAAAAGCCATCAGGGCTCGGGGCTGGGGCTCGCGATTTCGAAATCGCTGGTGATGCTGCATGGCGGCCGCATGCGCATCCGCTCGACCCTGGGTAAAGGCACACTGGTTGTCGTCCGGCTGCCGCTTGAACCTCAGTGTCTCCTGCCAAAAGAAGAGGCGGCCTAAGGCGCCTTTCCCAATATCCGCACGAAACTTTCGCGCACCTTCGTCTGCGTATCGATCAAAGTCGCATCGAGCGTGGCAAAGTCCGGAACATCCGCCGCGCGCGCCAACAATCGTAGAAGGCCGGCGTCGGCGGTTTTTGGATCGAACCGCCCCGGCAGACACAACCGAAGAATTTGCGTGAGATCCTGATAGAGCTGCACGGCAGGGCGAAGAATTTCCGCATCTTGGGTTGTCAGCACGCGGAGTTTCCACGCTTTGTCGAGCACGCGAGCCGTGGAAGTATTAAGAATATGAGGCATTTGATGAGCATGAATGAGCTGCAAATACTGTGCGATGAACTCAATATCGATCAAACCTCCGGCAACGTATTTGATATCCCATCGCTCGCCGTCGCCTTTTTCCTTGGCGATAGCCGCACGCATCTCGACAACGTCGCCTGCTGTCAATTCCGCATTGCGTGGTCGCCGCAGGATACTTTGAATGGTGTCTTGGACCCGTGACCGGAATGCAGGTGATGCGGATACAACGCGTGCCCGCGTCAGGGCCATGTGTTCCCAGGTCCAGGCCTCCGTCTCCTGATAGTCGGCAAAGGCATTGAGACGTGTTGCCAAGGGCCCGGCGCGACCGGATGGCCGCAATCGCATATCAACCTGATAAAGCGCACCGTAATTTGTTTGCGCAGTCAGAGTGTTGATCAACCGCTGGGTCAACCGGGCAAAATATTGAGCGCCATAGAGTGGCCGCGCGCCGCTCGATTCCGGAGTTTCGTCATCAAAGTCGTAAATCAGAATGAGATCGAGATCGGAGGTGGCGGTCATTTCATAACCACCCAGCTTTCCCATCGCGACGACCGCGGTTTCTTGTCTTGCCATGCAACCATGCATAATCGCGAAGTGATCGGCTACCGCATCATGTACGGCCCGTATCACCGCGTCAGCGAGCCGCGCAAATGCCTCTCCAGCCTGCCGCGCAGTCACCGTTCCGGAGAGGATGCGCACGCCGATCAAGAACATATACTCCAGGCCAAACATTCGGATGCGCTCGAGCAAGTCCTCGTCGTAACGCGACTGCGCCAGAGCCGCATCGAAACGTCGAGCAAGCTCGGCCGCATCCGGCAAAGCGCCAAAAAAGCTGGGATCGACCAGCGCATCCATAACCTGGGGGTGGCGCGCCAGTGTATCGCCGAGACGGGGAGCGATCCCGAGGACCAAGACAATCAGCGCAATGAGGTCCGGGTTTTGGCGCAGCAAAGACAGAAGTCGCGCCGGTCCATGCAGATTTGCAAGGAAGCGATCAAAAACCACCAACGTCGAGTTGGGGTTCGCGGTGCGCGCCAGATGCTCGAGG
Organism: uncultured Alphaproteobacteria bacterium; assembly: GCA_963831275.1. GTDB lineage: Bacteria > Pseudomonadota > Alphaproteobacteria > Rhizobiales > Xanthobacteraceae > Pseudolabrys. The sequence continues at coordinate 660,373 of CAWHPN010000011.1, forward strand.
AGCGCCGGCAATAGCTCTGCAAGATGCCCGCGCGCAACTTCGCTCTTGAGGTGTCGGTGGGTGCCGTCGAGCCAATGACGAATGATGTTCGACGCTTCCAGCGGCGCACGGAAGCCCAGCTTCGAGAGCCGATCGACCGTTTTGTGATCGTCGTGATCGGATGGAAATTGCAGCGCGGGACGGCTGACATCTGGCCGCTTTTCGAACAGGCGTCCGTAGTAGTGCTGTACTTTGTCGAGATGGCGGAGCAGCACCTTCGCAAAGGCATCACGGCCGGCAAAGCCCAGAAATCGCGCAAAGTGCTCCAGCTCCGCCCGTTCGACCGGTAATGTTTGTGTTTGCTCGTCGCTCACCATTTGCAGGCGATGTTCCACTGTGCGGAGGAAGCAATAGGCTTCTTTCATCGCATCGCGTGCGGCGGTATCAATCCATTTGTCGCCGTGAAGTTTGTCCAGAGTGGTGAGCGTATCGCGGTCGCGCAGACCCGAATTGCGTCCGCCGGCAATGAGCTGTTGGGTCTGCGCAAAGAATTCGATCTCACGGAGCCCGCCTCGCCCGAGCTTGATATTGTGGCCTTCGACAGCGACTTCACCATGACCGCGGTACGCATTGATCTGCCGCTTCATCGCGTGAACGTCCGCGACTGCCGCAAAATCCAGATATTTCCGCCACACGAACGGCGAGAGCTCGTTGAGAATGGCCTCGCCAGCCGCGATGTCGCCGGCGCAGGCGCGCGCCTTGATCATGGCCGCGCGTTCCCAGTTCTGCCCAACACTCTCGTAGTAGGAAACTGCAGCTGCAGTGGATATTGCGATTGCCGTCGAAGCCGGGTCAGGGCGGAGCCGCAGATCCGTGCGGAAAACATAGCCGTCGGACGTGCGCTCCTGCAGTAATTTCACCAGGCGCTGGGTGATGCGTACAAAAAGGGTCGAGGCGTCTGCCTCTTTGGGCAACCCTTGCGCCTCCCGGTCGTACAAAACGATAAGGTCAATGTCACTGGAATAATTGAGTTCGAACGCGCCCATTTTCCCCATCGCCAATACGATATAACCGCTGCCCAGCTGCGGCCGCGATTTGTCTTTTACTTTCAGCCGTCCGGCACGGACGGCTTCCGCCAGGACAAACCTCACGGCGGAATCGACGGCTGTATTGGCGAGCTCGGTGAGGGCCTGGGCGGTCCGCATGATCGGCCAAACCCCGCCGATGTCGACGAGGGCAATGAGAAGCGCCGCCTCGGCTTTCATGCGCCGCAGCACCCGCATTGCTTCTGCATCGTCTTCGCAGGCTGCAGCGGCGCTGGCGTGCTCGTGCAACAGAACTTTGAAATGCTGCTCCGGGTCTGCCTGGAGAAGCCGAAGCAACCGCTGAGGTTCCCGGGAAATCAATTCGGAGAGGTAAGGCGAACTTTCGGCGATAGTCTCCAACAGTGTGGTGACAGTTGGATTTTTGGCGAGCAACGCCTTGAACGACTTTGCTTCGGCTGATTTCAGAGCCGCAAGCCAGTTCGCGAGGCGAGCCTGCGCCGTTTTTGGGTCGAGAGGCTGCGGTGTATTCGCGATGTGTTCGGCTAATGTTGTGCCTTTGGCACCCGGTCCAACGCGAGATTTAGCGCCAGCCGCCTTGCGGGAGACCTTGTGTTTGGCGGGGCGCTTCATCCCGCAATCTGTACCGGCCCTCCCCGCGGCAAGGCAATGACGCTTTTGAGTCCTGGTTGGTTATCCGTCAACATCAGTTCGCCGCCATGTAGCCGCGCAACAGCGGAGGCCAGGCTTAAACCAAGGCCGGAGCCGGGTTGTGACCGGCTTTGTTCCAGCCTGACAAAACGTTCAACCACGCGCCCACGGTCCGCTTCAGGTATGCCCGGCCCACTGTCGGCGACGGTCAGAAGGATGCGATCACCATCCGCTAGAGCCCGGACAACGATTTGCGCCGGGGCACCGTTGGCGGCAGCACCATGCGGCTCCGTGTACTTGATGGAATTATCGACCAGATTGGCGAGCGCCTGGCTGATGAGTTCGCGATTTCCTTTCAACGGCGCGGGCGTATCGGCATCTACTTTGAGATCAATTCCCTTTTGTTCGGCGAGCGGTTCATAAAGTTCGCCAATATCATGGGCGATTTCCGCGGCGTCGAATTCGCTCATATCATCGCGCGCCTGACCGGATTCAGCGCGGGCGATCATCAACAGTGCGTTGAATGTTCGAATCAGGCCATCCGACTCTTCAATGGTGCTTTCGAGCGCAGCGCGATACTCATTTTCACTCTTGGCAGAGCGTAATGCCTGTTCCGAACGATTGCGCAAACGCGTGAGCGGCGTTTTTAGGTCGTGAGCTATATTGTCGGATACCTCCTTCAACCCGCCCATGAGCGCTTCAATACGTTCCAGCATGACGTTGAGATTTTCAGCCAGTCGATCGAGCTCATCGCCCGTGCCGGCAACCGGCAACCGTCCACCAAGATCACCCCGCATGATCGTGCGAGTGGTTTCGGTCATGGCATCCACACGACGCAGCACACGGCGTGTAACAAACAGCCCGCCGGCAAGGCCGAGCACGATGACGATAGCGATCGACCAGCGGCCTGCCGACAGCACGATATTGTAGAGACGCTCGCGCTCGTCGAGATCGCGGCCGACAAGCAGACGGAATCCCCCTGGCAACTGAAAGACACGCACCAGGGCATGATGCCCGGAATGTTCCGCGGCATCGCCTTCATCGAGCCGGCGGTAGCCGGTTTCAACCCAACCGGCGTTGTCGAGGGTGCCCGGCGGCAACGACGTGACGTTGCCGGCCAGTGACTTGCCCGCAAAGGTGGTCACGAGGTAAAGACTGGAACCCGGCCGTCGAGCCCGCGCATCTACAACAACAACCAGGCGGCGGATTCCTCCCAGACGATACTGCTCGGACAGACCAGTGATCTCGGCATTGACCGTGTCGGTGATTTGTTCGGTGATTAAGCGGCGGGTATTGAGGGCAAAATAGCCCAGCAAGAATGCCGCAAACAACGCGAATACGGTCAAATAGACCAACGTCAGCTTGAACGTCGTCGTGCGAAAGAGCTTACCGAGCGCCGTCACGTATCATGTATCCCGCGCCGCGGATGGTATGCAGAAGCGGCTGGGAGAAACCTTTATCGATTTTCGAACGCAAGCGCGAGATGTGGACGTCAATCACATTGGTTTGGGGGTCGAAATGATAATCCCATACGTTTTCCAATAACATAGTGCGCGTAACGACCTGTCCAGCGTGCTGCATCAGGTATTCCAGCAGACGAAATTCCCGCGGCTGCAGTGAAATTTCCACCTCGCCACGGTGCACCTGGTGTGAAAGCCGATCGAGCTGGAGATCTCCGACGCGAAGCACGGTTTCCTCGCTGCGGCCAACCCGGCGCCGGGCCAACACTTCAACCCGCGCAAGTAACTCCGAAAACGAATAGGGCTTCGGCAGATAATCATCACCGCCCGCCCGCAGACCTTTGATCCTATCATCGACCTGGCCAAGGGCCGACAGGATGAGAGCAGGTGTCTCCATGCCTTTGTCGCGGAGCGCGCCGATCACCGCCAAGCCGTCGCGTTTGGGCAGCATGCGATCGACGATCAGCACGTCATATTGACCGTCTAGCGCCATGGCCAGCCCATCGTCGCCATCGGTCGCCGCGTCTGCGACATGGCCGACCTCGCGGAACGCCTTGACAAGATAGTCGGCGGCCGTGCGGTCGTCCTCTATGACCAATAGGCGCATTGTGACCCGATCCGGTTGCGCCTCCGCCGTGCGGCCGAAAAGACGCTGCCCGTTAGTATCCGTATAAGGAGCCATCGGTCACACCAATTCCAGTCATTTCGGTGGCGGAGTTAAATCGCCAAACAGCCGGCCCTTGCGTACGCCAGGGGGTGGCGGAAACCGCCACCCCCTTAGCGACCCCACCCCGGCGGGGGCGACGGATGCCAGGGTTGGAGCTCGTTTCGGCGGCCGCGCGGTTAGACGCACCCACCGTCCGAAATAGCCGGGACGGGCAACAACGCACCCGTCCCGTTGAGGGCAGACCTACCGGCGGGGGCGACGGATGCCGGCGGGATGTCCCCAAACTTGTATCAACCGCGCCCGAGCGGCAGCGCGACGAAGCGTGTGTTGTCGCCTTTCTTTACGCGAATCAGCACGCTGCGCTTGCCTTCCGTACGCGCGCTCGCAACGACCGCACGCACGTCGGCCGGAGTTGAAACGGATTTGCCTCCGACCTCGAGGATCACATCGCCGGTTGAAAACCCGTGGTCGGCGGCGACGCCCGCTGAGTTGACACCAGTAACCACGACGCCGTCAGAGCCAGAGCCGGCAACACGCGATGCCGGAGCAAGCGTAAGTCCAAGCCTGCCGAGATCGGAATTGGTCTCGCGATCTTCGGAGCCGGCTTGCGCCTCCTTGGTATTCGGCAGTTCGCCGAGCGTCAGAGTGACTGCTTTCTCGGAGCCCTTGTGCAGGACCGTCAACTTTACCGAAGTCTTTGGCGCCAGCGCGCCGATCTTTTTGGCAAGATCACGCGCATCTTTGACTTCCTTGCCGTCGACTGAAGTTATGACATCCCCGGCTTCGATACCGGCTTTCTGGGCCGGACTATTTGCTTGCGGTTCGGCGACCAGGGCGCCCTCGGCCTTCTTGAGGCCAAGGCTGTCCGCAATGTCCTGCGTCACCGGTTGAATTTGAACGCCGATCCAGCCGCGCGTGACTGAGCCGTGCTCCTTGAGCTGAGCGACGACGTTCGTCACGGTATCGGAGGGAATGGCAAAGGCGATACCTACCGAGCCGCCGGACGGCGAAAAGATCGCCGTATTGACCCCGATCACATTGCCATCGGTGTCAAATGTCGGGCCACCGGAATTGCCTTTGTTGACCGGAGCATCGATCTGGATGAAATCGTCATAGGCGCTGGCGCCGATATCGCGACCACGCGCGGATACGATGCCGGCTGTAACTGTACCGCCAAGACCGAAGGGATTGCCGACGGCAATGACCCAATCGCCGATACGCGGCGACCGATCCGACAGTTTCACATACGGGAATGGTCCGTCGTCCACCTGGATCAGCGCAAGATCTGTGCGCGGATCGGTACCGATCACCTTGGCCTTGTGGATCCTGCCATCATCCGTGGTTACTTGAACGCTTTCGGCTTTCTCGACCACGTGATTGTTGGTCACTGCATAGCCGTCAGCAGAGATAAAAAAGCCCGATCCTTGGCCCGTAATAACATTGCGGCCACGACTCCGAGGCATACCGTCCGGGCCATTCGGGGCATCGGGCATTCCAAAACGCCGAAAAAATTCGCGCAAACCAGGAGGCACGTCGTTCGCGCCAAGTCCATTGGTCTGCGAAGCGCCGTCGACCTTAACCCGTACGGAGATCACTGCGGGTTTGACCTTCTCGACGATGTCAGCAAAGCCGACAGGCGCTTGCAGCTTGCGAGCCTGCTCACTGAGATTTTGTGCAACCGCAGCCGGGTAGCTGGCGGATAAATTGAGTTGGGGGGCAACCACAAGCGCGGCAGCGCCGAGGCCCGCGACTGTCGTGGCGAGAAGTATGAACCGGCGAGCACGCAAAAGGCTCGGCCTGTCTGGGAAGAAGCTCGGCTTCATCAGGAAATCTCCATCGGGATTCGTTGGCGCGATTGCGCACCGTTTCGAACCTCAAGATGGGGCGATGAGCCTTACAGCGTCCTGTCGGCAGGATTAAACTTTTGTAAGGTGTGGACAATAAATCGCGTGCAAATTCAACAGATTATTCAACGATCCCGGGCCGCGGAGTTGACCAAAGTCGAAACGCGGCGTTCCTCTTCCTGACTGAGAGCGACTGGCTCGGAACCCGCGGGACGGCGCTGGGAGGCCTTCATAAGCAGGCCAATCAAACCCGCAATGAGCGCTGCTGGCGGCAACGCCCACAACACTAACGTGTGCCATTTGAGCGGGGGCTTGAGCAGCACGAATTCACCGTAGCGCGAAACAAGAAAATCAAGCACCTGCTGGTCGCTGTCACCTTTGGTAAGCCGCTCGCGCACCAGAAGCCGCAGGTCGCGTGCAAGCGGCGCCTCGGAGTCGTCTATCGATTGATTTTGGCAAACCATGCAACGCAATTCACGCGACAAATCCCTCGCACGGGCCTCCATCAGCGGATCTTTCAGGATCTCGTCCGGCTGCACCGCCTGCGCAACACCCAACCCACCGAAAGAAAGAACGAGAATGACCAATCCCAAGCGCCACATAAGTTACTCCGCGGGCTGCATCGCAGGCTTTGCGGCCGGCTTCGGTGCGCCGACGCGAAGCCTTCGATCGGAAAGCGACAGAGCACCGCCAAAGGCCATCACAACCGCGCCCAGCCAGATCAGCAGCACCATCGGCTTATGATAGAGCCTGATCGAGATCGATCCATTGTTATTGATATCGCCGAGCGAAAGATAGAGTTGGCTGACACCCCGTGTCATCAAGGCCGCTTCCGTTGTCGTCGTCGCGCGCGAAGCAAAGGTGCGCTTGGACGGCTCCATCACCCCGATCGCAACCCCGCCCTCGTGCACCGTGAACTTTGCCACGGATTCCTGGTAATTGGGTCCAGATCGTTGTAGCAGCCCGTCGAACGAAAGTTCGTAGTTCGAAAGTAAAACCGTCTGAGATGGCTTGAGCGACACGATGCGTTCGCTCGCCCAGACGCTCACACTGACAATCCCAAGCAACGTTACCCCAAGTCCGAAATGCGCGAACGCGGTGCCCCATGTTGAACGCGGCAACCCCATCGCTCGTTGGCGCACGATGGCAACCGGCATGCGGAATACGCCAATGCGTTCGACAACATCCATCAACGCACCGACCATTACAAATGATGCCAAACCGATGCCGAATGGCGCCAGAAACGACGTTTTTCCTTCAACCGCAAATATTGCGGCGATGACAATGATGGCGATGCCGAAGGCGGATATCAATCGTTGGGCAGCTCCCAGAATGTCACCCCGCTTCCACGCCAGGAGCGGTCCAAATGGCACCGCACACAACAGGGGAATAAATAACGGCGCGAAAGTCAGATTGAAAAACGGCGCGCCGACCGAAATTTTTTCGTCTGTCATGGCTTCGAGTGCCAAAGGGTACAGGGTGCCAACAAATACGGTCAGGCAGGCCGTCGTCAGGAGCAGGTTATTCAAAACCAATGCGCCCTCGCGCGAAATCGGCGCAAACAGTCCACCCTGCCTCAACATCGGCGCGCGCCAGGCGAATAACGTCAGACCGCCACCGATGAAAAACACCAGAATGCCGAGAATAAACACCCCGCGCGCCGGATCGTTCGCAAAAGTATGCACTGATGTGAGCACACCCGATCGCACCAAAAACGTGCCAATGAGCGAAAGAGAAAAAGTAAGAATCGCGAGCAGCAGGGTCCAGATTTTCAGCGCATTGCGCTTCTCCATTACCACCGCTGAATGCAGAAGCGCGGTGCCGGCAATCCAAGGCATCAGTGAAGCATTCTCGACCGGATCCCAGAACCAGAAGCCGCCCCAACCGAGTTCGTAGTAGGCCCAATATGAACCCATGGCGACGCCGACTGTGAGACACATCCAGGCGGCAAGCGTCCACGGACGCACCCAGCGCGCCCACGCGGCATCGATACGGCCTTCGATCAGGGCAGCTATGGCAAACGAAAATGCAATCGAGAAGCCGACATAGCCGAGGTAGAGCAGCGGCGGATGAATTGCGAGACCGATGTCCTGCAAGATCGGATTGAGGTCGCGCCCTTCAAAGGGTGCCTGCGGGAGCCGCGAGAAGGGGTTGGAAGTTAGCAGAATAAATAAATAAAAGGCACAAGCGATCCATGATTGGACCGCAAGGACCTGTGCTTTCAATATCGTCGGGAGATTGTTGCCGAAGAAGGCGACCAGCGCGCCGAACAAAGAGAGAATCAGGACCCAGAGGAGCATGGAGCCTTCGTGATTGCCCCATACGCTTGTGATCTTGTAGACCAGCGGCATCAGTGAGTGGGAATTTTCATAGACTGTCGCGACGGAAAAATCCGACGTCACGTAGCAAATAGCGAGTGCTGTGAATGAAATCGCGACAAAGCCGAACTGCATCAGCGCGGTGGAGGTACCGAGCCGCATCAGGCCGCTGTCGTAAGTTCGCGCTCCGATGATCGGGGCAACAGACTGGACCAACCCCAGCCCCAGCGCCAAGACCAGCGCATATTGACCAAGCTCCGCAATCATCGCGGCGAGCTCCCTGGATTTTTCATTTCTTCTTCCTGCCACCGCCCACTTTTTTTCAAGGCATCGACGACCTCACGCGGCATATAGCGTTCGTCGTGCTTGGCAAGCACCGTGTCGGCTGCAAACACACCCCCGGGTTCAAGTCTGCCCTCTGTGACCACACCCTGCCCTTCCCGAAACAGGTCGGGCACGATGCCCTGATAGTGAACCGCAATATCTGCCTTGCCGTCGGTCACAGCAAACCGTACCTGCAAATTATCGCCTCGTTCCAAACTGCCGGACTTTACCAGCCCGCCAATGCGCATGCGGGTACCGGGCGCGAGGTGCTTCTCGGCCACATCGCTGGGCGAATTAAAAAAAACAATCGAGTCACGCAGCGCGCTGAGCACCAATGCAGCGGCCACTGCCAGGACGCCAAGGCTGGCTCCAATCAATACAAGCCGTCGTTGTTTGCGGGTCATTTAGCCTTCAAGTCCCAGAGTCTTGATCATGTCTTCGAGTCGGCGAAGCTTGTCCGGATCCGGCGCAAGCGCCCGCTTCGCATCGACGACGGCGGCGTTCGCCTTGTCGCGCTGACCAAGGACCATATAGGCACGCAACAGTCGCTGCCACCCTTCGAGGTCATTGCCGTTCTGCTTCAAACGATCAGCGAGCCGCGACACCATCCCGCGGATCATTTCGACGCGATCCTGCTCGCTCATGTTGCCGGCGGCCGCGACATCTTCCGCGCTCGGACCAGGCGAAACGGCAACCGGCGGGGACCCGCCTACTCGCGTCAATGCTTCTCGAACCATCGGCAGCCAAGGCGCATCAGCGGGTGCCTTGTCGATCATGCCGCGCCATATTGTCGCCGCCTGAGGTTTATCCCCGTCTTGTTCGGCTGCCATGCCGATAAAGAATTTGGCTTTAAGATCGTTCGGATCGAGCGCGAGCGCGCGCTCGAAAGCCGACTTTGCATCCGGAGTAACGATACCGTTTGCGGCAGCCGCCAGAGCTTCGCCAAGATCGGACTGCCGCTCGACCGTTTCCCCTTCCAACGCCAGCAATTTACGACGGGCATTGACCGCCTCGGCAAAACGGCCGAGCCGGAGGTACACCGGAGCCAGAACTTCGTAGCCCCGCGCATCGTCGGGGTTGCGCGCGAGATGCGCCTCGACCTGGGACACCAGAGTTGTGATCGAGGCATTTTCATGCACGGCGCTTAACCGCGCTTGCAGCGGTTGACCAGGCAATTGCGGCGAACCGATCACGAGATAGAGCGCAACGGCAGCAAGCGGCATCAATGCCACGGTGGCGACCGCTATTCCGCGGCGATGGCGGCCCCGTGGCGCGACCGGCAACGGATGTGTGCCTTCGGCCGCATCGGCCGCGGAGATAAGGCGACGCGACACCTCGACACGCGCCGCCTGCGCTTCCGCCTCTCCGATCCGGCCTGACTTTCGATCACGCTCGATTTCATCCAATTGATCACGGTAGACCGCGAGATCGCTCCCGGCTTTTACCTCGCCTGTTTGGCCGAGGGGCCACAAAACGGCAAAAATTGCTGCCGCGGTCATCAGTGCAAACAGGACCCAGAGGAGCATCGCGCCCTACACCCACTTAGCCACACATTGAGTGGACAGGGCATACATCACGCTTGATCGTGGCGGCAATGAGCAAGATCAAATCGCGGAAAAGTCCGTAAAGCGGGCTTTACGCACGCAATGCTTTGCTTTCTGCGGCTCCAGCAACGTCTGCCGCCTTGCCCAGCAAGGCCGCATACTCACGGCCAAACACCTTTGCACAAAAGCGCACGGCCGCGTCGACCTGAGATTGCCTGAAACTCCGGTCGGCGCTGTCCGCGTGCCGCAGACCCTCCAGGAGCGCCTGCGTGCCGTTGTCCAGATATTGTCGCAGTTCGGTCAGGGCCCGCTGGGTCATTTCATTGATAGCGAGCTCGCCGGCAAAATAACGACAAATTCCGACAAATTCGACCAGAGCTTCGACTTCAGCGACCTCGTTGGGGTCCAGAACTGAATCGGGATGAATTTCCCTGGACGGTCGCGGCCGCAAAAGGCGTTGCACGCGACTCGGCATCGAACTCTATTTCCGAGCGCAGGAGCTCCGAGATCTGCGTTCGCTGGGCTGCAAGTGCGCGGCCCCACGTGCTGTCGACCGGCAATTCCAGTTCAGTCCGCAGACCGCGCGCTGAATCATGGATGGTCTTGAGCAGTGCGCCGACGGCGATCCCTTGACCGCTGCGTAGATCGTCGCGCAATTCCGCGACCATTCGCTCAAGCTCCGCCAGAACGATGTTCACAGCGACACCGTAGTGTGAGCCGGCAACGCGCGCTGCTGTATCGCTCCCGGCCGCTTTGACTCCAAGCCGGATCAGCTGCCACGGCGCCGCCATTCGGTTCATGACCGTCAATAACGCATAGAGGAACAGCTCACCGTCACGCGCGGCCGCGCTCTCGATTAATGCCTTGCACTCGTCGAGCTGATCGTTCGCCAGGTTTCCGATCTGCAACGGCAGGCGTGCAGAAAGCGAGGCAAGCACATCCCGGCCTTTGAGCGCGCATTTGAATGCGGTCAGCTCTTCGCCTGCCCGCGGTGTTCCGATTTGCTGCAATATCCGTCGGAGAATTTTGCTGTCGTCCGCAGCCGCACTCATGTTGACTTCGATGGCCGCGGCGACTCGGTCTTGAAAAATGCGGGCAAGGCGTTCTGTCCTGACCTTGTCACCTGCATTCATTGCTTCACTGACGTCGGCGGCCAGGTCACTCGCGTCGGGCAGCAGATCGCGCTGGATCCAATTCCACAGTGGCTCGAGCGATGAGCGCGCAACCCGGCCTGGATGATGATGATCACCGCGGTCGTGGACGAGGAACGGCTCAAGCGGCTTGAACAGCAGTTGTGCGGAGTCCTCGATGCGAAGAGAGCCATCCCGCTGCTCGCGCACGATGCGCCGCAATTCCTGCAGGACAAGGTCTGCGCCGGAAACGTCTTCGCCGCGCAACACGCTGCGCTCAAGCTCGCCGATCAGCAGCGAACGCGCTCCTGGCGAAAGCTCGCGCAGAAATTGCCGCAGCCGCTCGACGGTCGTTTCGGCGCCCGCCATCTTCGGTCTATCCGAATTCAAGCCTTTTGGCTTGATACGGTGCCGGGCGTTAATAGGTTGTTAAGCGTGATGGGCGGTTTAGCCGGCCGCCGTCCAGGTGCCGTCCGGATTGCGGCAAGCGGTGCCACGGGCGGTCTGCGACTGCCCGTCTATAGAAATGGTGTGCGTATAGGAGCGGCAGCCGCGGCCGGCCTGCTGATAAGTTGGGCCGGGGACGACGGTGCCGTACCGGCCGGAATCGGGATTGCGCCAGGATACGGGAGCGCCGGGTTGCCCACGGTCGAGTGCTTCCAGTTGTGCAGCGTAAGCGCGTTGCTTGTCCTCGTCGTCGAGAGCCGCACCGATACGGTTGCCGATCAAGCCACCCAGCACGCCGCCGATCGCCGCGCCTGCAAGCCTATTTCCCGAGCCGCCGCCGGCGACGGCAGCACCGAGCAGCGCGCCCGACCCCGCCCCAAGCAAAGTCCCGGTATTTTCTTTCGGCCCTGGCCCCATTCCATCCGGGCTGCCGGCGCAGGCCGCAAGCGAAAGGCCGAAGGCGGCGACAATGGCAAATTTTGCAAAAGACATATCGGCCCCCGGGAAAGGCGACAAGGGATCAAATCTCCCTCGTTATCGGATGCTATCGGGAACGCAGGAATGGGGCAAAACTCCGGCGGCTTGTCCAAAAATAGATAGTCAGGACGGCGCTGCCGGCAGCACCAACTGCGCTCGCAGCCCACCCAGCGGGGCGCTGCCGAGGGTCAATCCGCCGCCATAAAGGCCGGCCAACTCCACCACGATCGACAGACCGAGGCCGGACCCAGGCTTTGTCTCGTCGAGCCGTTGGCCTCGCTTGGCTACCTGTTCGCGCTCGGAAGGCGAAAGGCCGCGGCCGTCGTCATCAACAACGATGCGCACGACCTGACGATCACTGCTCGGATCGATGCGCTCCCGCACCACTTCGATCGTTACCCGTGATGATGCCCACTTGCAGGCATTGTCGACAAGATTTCCGATCATTTCTTCGAGGTCGGGACGCTCGCCGTGAAACTGGGCTTTGTCATCGGCGTGGACATCGATGCTGAGATTTTTATCGCGATGTATCTTTTCCATGGTGCGGGCGAGCGCAATGACGACAGGCGCGACGTCGGTGACCGACCCGACAACGGTGAGCCGGGCGGCCAGTCGGGCACGCTCAAGATGCCGGGCTACTTGATCGCGCATGATATCGGCCTGCTCGAGGACTTTCTGCGCGAATGGTTCGGTGCCTCGGGCCGTTGCCTCGTTGACCATTACAGAAAGCGGCGTCTTCAGCGCATGGGCTAAATTGCCGACATGCGTGCGCGCCCTCTCCACGATTTCCTTGTTCGCTTCGATCAAGGCATTGGTCTCGCGCGCCAGCGGCGCGATCTCTTCCGGAAATTTTCCGGCCAATCGCTCCGCACTTCCCGAACGGATTGCAGCCAACCCATTGGTGATACGCTTGAGCGGCGCCAATCCGAACCGGACCTGAAATGTCGTGGTCAGCAGCAACACTGCGGCGAGTATGGAAAAGGTGATAATCAGCGCCTGGTCAAAGGACCGGGTTTCGTCAGAAATTTCGGCGGCATCGCCGGCCACCGCCACCAGATAATGGCCTTCGTCCCCCAAATCGATATTGCGTTCAACGAGGCGGAGCCGCTGATCCTCGGGTCCGGACACATAGCCCTCGCGCGAACCGTCGGGTCCCGCCGCAACGCCGCGATCCTGCAAATGCGGCAGGCCGCCATCCCACAGTGACCGCGAGGCACGCACGTCGAATTTTGCGGGATCGAGTTGGGTCACCTGCCAATACCAACCGGACAGCGGCAACTCGAATAACGGTTCACCGAGCGACTGCGGAAATTTTTCGCCTGCTTCTTCCGGCGAGGCGACGTCCGCTACCAGCGTGCGCAGGTAGACGCCGAGGCGACGATCGAAGGCACGCTCGACGGCCTGCCGGTATAGCGACGACAGCACGACCCCGGTAATGAGCAGGATAATGACCGCCCAGGCGGTGGCCGACAGGAAAAGACGCAGCGCTAGGGAATTGGCGCGCATCCCATCAACGTGCATCAGGTGGTGTGAGCAAATACCCGAGGCCGCGCACGGTCTGTATGATTTCGACTCCGAGTTTCTTTCGGATGCGGCCTACGAATACTTCGACCGTGTTGGAGTCGCGATCGAAGTCCTGGTCGTAAAGGTGTTCGACCAGTTCGGTACGCGACACCACGCGCCCGGTGTGGTGCATCAGATAAGCAAGGAGCCGATATTCGTGACTGGTGAGTTTGACCGGGTTGCCGTTGACGGACACGCGGCCGGTGCGCGTGTCGAGCCGCACCGGCCCGCAATTAAATTCGCTCTTGGCGTGACCGGCCGAACGGCGCAGCAGCGCGCGCACGCGCGCGAGCACTTCCTCAAGATGAAATGGCTTGGCGACATAATCGTCGGCTCCGGCATCGAACCCCTGGACCTTGTCGCTCCAGCGGTCACGCGCGGTGAGCATGAGAACGGGCATGGCGCGCCCGGTGCGGCGCCAGGCTTCCAGCACGGAGATGCCATCCATCTTCGGCAAACCGATATCTAGAATGACGGCGTCGTAGGGTTCGGACTCGCCCAGATAGTGGCCCTCCTCGCCATCGAACGCGCGATCGACGACGTAGCCGGCGTCGGTCAGCGCGGTGGCGAGTTGGCGGTTTAGGTCCGGGTCGTCCTCGATCACGAGGAGGCGCAAGGCATTATTCTCCAGTCACGGGCCGGCATGATACTCACCGCTCACGGCATCGACGGTCACGTTGACCACTTTGCCACTACGGCCGAGCAGAGTCAGCACATAGAGTAGTTTCTCATCGTGCTTGCACAGGCGCGCGCGAACGACTTCGGAATATTTGCGGTATTGGCGCAGTGATTTGATTGCCTGAGCCAGGGAAATCGCCCGATTGGCGTCAACGGCGGCACGCTGCTCGGCTTTTGTAAGGCAGGCGCCATGGTGCTGGGCGTCGGCGGCAATGGCCGGGAGGCCAAGCGCGCCGAAAATCATAACGGTAGCGAGGAGTTGGGAAGCCGGCATGGGTGGGGTGTTAACGGCGCGCCGGTGAACGCTGCCTGAACGCAAGGCCTGAAATGGCCGTTTCCGCTAACTTTCGAAGCCCTCGAATGACGCATAAACGTCAATGGACTCGCGCGGAGAGCGCCAGGAGTTGATCGGGGCGGCTTTATCCTCGTAGCCGAGGGCCATGCCCGAATAGATCATCAAATTATCGGGAAGTTCGAGAAATTGCCGCACGGTGCGATGGAAAGAAACCCAGGCCTGCTGCGGACAGGTATGCAGGCCGAATCCGCGCGCCAGCAGCGCAACGGTTTGTAGGTAACCGCCGATATCGGCCCATTGCGCAGGTCCGTGCGTTTTTTCGCGCGCGAAAAAGATAGCGACAGGCGCGCCGAAAAATTGATAGTTGCGAGAATACTGCTTGTAGCGCGACGGCTTATCCTCGCGCGACACACGGATCGACCGATAAAGCGACTCGCCGACCGTGAAGCGGCGCGACCGATAGGGTTCGGTCAGGGGCTCTGGGTAAATTGTGTAGTCGGTGCCCTCGCCTTTCGGCAAATCGGTCGCCATCCGCGGCGCCAGCAGCGCCTTGAGCTCCTCAACGCGTTTTCCGGCAAGGGCATACACCCGCCATGGCTGCATATTGCCCGCCGACGGCGCCCGCGCCGCACGTTCGATGATTTCACGGACTATCTTTTCAGGGACGGGATTGGACAGAAAAGCGCGACATGAATAACGCGAGGCGACGGCTTCGAGGACGTCCATGGATGGGCTCCGCAGGATTCGCCACAGTGTGGGCAGCGGAACGCCATGTGCCAAGGGGCATCCGCTTGCCGAGGGCGAATACGGTCGTCACGCACAAAGCGGGAGTATTAAGTTAAAGAAATTCACTGCGGTTGCGCGCTGATGCCGGCCTCCTTGATGATCGGCCACCACTTGTCGATCTCGGCCTTCTGGAATGCGGCGAGGCCTTCGGGCGTCTGCTGCTCGCGCGCAGCGACGTCCAACCCCAGTTCGGTAAAACGGGCCTTCACGGCCGGATCGGCGAGCGCCTCCACCATTGCGGCATTAAGCTTGGCGATGATGCCCTTCGGCGTTCCCTTCGGTGCCCAGAATCCAAACCAGCCCGACATATAGAGACCCTTAACCCCGGTCTCATCCGCGGTCGGAATGTCCGGCATCGAGGCCGACCGTTGCGGTGACAAATTTGCGAGCGCCTTGATCTTGCCGCCGCGGATTTGCGGCAGCGCCACCGCGCCCTGCACCACCAGAAGATCGACTTGGCCCGAGACCAGATCGGTCATGGCTGGACCGGCGCCACGATAAGGAATGAACTGAACCTTTTGGCCGGTGAGTTTTTCGAACAGAACGCCGGTCACATTCGCCGCCGCATTCTGGTTAACGAAATTGATCTTGCCGGGGTTAGCCTTCATCCAGGCAACCATGTCCTTCAAATTGTCGGCGGGAAGATTCTTCTTGGCGACCATCAACTGCGGATTGTTCGACACCAGGCCAATCGGTTCGAAATCCTTCTGCAGATCGTAGTCGAGCTTGTAGATGATGCTGCCGACGTGGGTGTCCCATTGACCGATGTCGAAGGTGTAGCCGTCCGGTGCGGCACGTGCGACACGCCCGACCGCGATGCTGCCGCCGGCGCCACCGACATTCTCGATAATGACGGGCTGTCCGAGCGGCGCCCGCATGCGCTCAGCCATGATGCGGGCGGCAACGTCGGTCGAACCGCCCGGCGGGAACGGGACAACGAGTGTGACTTGCCGCGACGGATAGGTCTGCGCCTGCACACAAGCGATACCGGCCAATGCCGTCAGCGCCATTGCAACAATGAATTTTCTCATGTCCCCCCCAAAAGGTCTCTGTGACCAGCTTAGCCCGCTTGACTTAGCATGATGTCGACCGATTGGCATTGTCGCCGTATGCCGAGCAACCAGCGCTCCAGGCTCTTCAATGCCCTTTCCTGCGATGGCATAGACGTGCATCGGCTGCACATTATTGCCAAGGGCGACGCATCAAGTGGCACAATCCAATGAGCATGGCCGATTGATCGCCGCTGCGGCAAAAGCCGCCTTACTCCCGCTTGGTTGTGTACGAAAGGAGCAATCGCGGGTTTGGTACTCAGACCAACGCTATTGGCTCATCGCGGTCGAGTTTCAACCAAGCGGCTGGCCGAAAGGAAGGTATCTGAATATCTTCGTCACTTGGCTTTGGACAATAAGTCGAGGCTATTCAATTCACTACCGGCCCTTTGACCTCATCCCATTTGTAGACGTTGATCAATTTAGTCCGCAAATTGCAGACATGGCGCAGACGGCGGCCAACGAAGTCGTCAAAGTGCGAAAGCAGTTCGAGTCATTCAGAAATATTCACGACTATATTATCAAACATGCGTGTCGCGACGGTTGGCCAATTTACGACGCTGCAATTTCATCCGGCTTGATTGGGGATCTGACATCAGCACGCTTTTTCTTCGAAAGGATGGCAGCATGGGTGACCCCTGGCTACGACTGGCAAGAAGAATTAAAGCGAGATAGCGCAACATTGGCCGCCATTGTCGACCAGCCGGCACTTTTCCGGGCCAGGATACTCGACCTCATCGGACAACGGCGGCACCTAACGCGCCTGCCGCCCGACCCAGACTGCCTCGATACATTGAATGCGCAAGTCGAACTCAGCTTTCGACGGCGCAGTCGGCAGCAGCATCTACAGGCTCGACCACGATCGGCATCAAATGGCAAAAACTAACGAGCATGGCCGATTGATCGCTGCCGCGGCAAAAGCCGCCTTACTCCCATTGGGTTGCGTACGAAAAGGGCAGTCGCGGGTTTGGTACTCGGACCAACGCTATTGGCTTATCGCGGTCGAGTTTCAGCCGAGTGGTTGGTCGAAAGGAAGTTATCTGAATATTTTCGTCGCGTGGCTTTGGAAAACAACTCGTGGCTATTCGATGCACTACCGCCCTTGCGACTTCATACCATTTGTGAATGTCGATCAATTCACTCCGCGAATTGCAGAGATGGCGCAGACAGCCGCCACCGAAGTCGTCAAAGTACGAAAGCAATTCGAATCATTCAGAAATATTCACGACCATATCATCAAACATGTGCGTCGTAACTGTTGGACGATCCATAATGCTGCGATTTCATCGGGCTTAATTGGGGACCTGCCATTGGCCCACTCTTTCTTCGAAAGACTGGCAACAATGGAAACCTATGGCTACGACTACGTAGAAAAATTAAAGCGAGATAGCGCAGGCTTGGCCGCCATTGTTGACCAGCGGGCGCTTTTTCGGACCAGAATCCTCGACCTCATCGGGGAACGGCGCCACCTCATGCGTCTGCCGCCCGACCCACACTGCCTCGATGCATTGGATTCCAGAGCCAAGCTGTAATCTTACCGATATGGCGTCGGTGAGCAATGCGGCTTTTGAGCGTTGCTCCGCGATTGACCTGAAGTTCTATGATCGGCACCTCCAATCCAACCTCCGTGTGATCGCGAAGCTGCCGAACTCGGGCCGGAGTCAATACTGCGCCACCGGTCTTCACGTCATAAATAGCGATAGGATCTCCGGTGTCATTCCTCAAAATAACGTCTGTCCGAATACTGCCCGGGTCGCCGTAATCAGCTTCGTCTCCTTTAAAAAAACTTTGCTCGAGATCTTTCGGACTTATGCCCGGAATCCCCTCCGATCTTACGCGAGCAGCGAAATCGACATGAACCGCGGTTCCATATACCCGCGGTGTCCATCCTGGAATGAAGTCAACGCTTTCCATCGTTTGCGCCAGCGATTTACTGAGCGCTTTCGTTGCGTTGTCGATTGTTGAAATACCGGTGAGAGCCCTCGAATAGTCGAGGGTGACTACTTTCCTTGAAGCAATTTGCTGAACGTTCTGGTTCGCGCCATCTACAGCCGCATCAATCAAAATCAAATGAAACATCAACGTGTCAAACGTTTTCTCTTTGACCAGCAGCAGCCGACCCGCCTGAATTTGTCCACTGTCCGCCCTCGCGTTGACCCGCCGGAACGCGCGGCTGATCCGGGCTGAACTTTATCCTGCGCGCGCGAAGAAGTTTCTTAATCGAAAAGAGTTCGGCACGAGCGGCAGTCAGATTTCTACGAAATTCTAATAATTCTTCATGATCGACCACATAGATCCTCATCGCGAATCCGCTCCTGAACTTTTTTTATTGGATAGTGAAGCCGCAGCGGCCCCGCTCAGCGCGCCAAAATCCGCGCAACTTTTTCGAGGCTTCGGCCGCCAAAATAGGCCGTGAGCACGATCAAGGCCCATTGCGATATATCGCCGGACAGTGGGTCGGTCGTGCCAAATCCCAGCACCTTGTCCCAGACCACGACCTTCCAGACGTAGATAACAAAAGCGAAGGCGAATAGCGGCCGCGGAGAGCGCTGTACCAGCGGCCCTGCTCCGCGACACAACTTGCGTGGCCAGTTCGCGTTCGCGCTGTTCAACCGACAGTTCGCGTGCGGCAAGATCGGCAGCGATTTTTTCGCTAGTATTGTTCGCAGCAAGTTTGGCCCGATACGCATCAAGCGCAGCTTTTGCAAAGGGCCCGCCAAGCAGATTGCCGAGCCATGCGAGTATGCAGGATATCATTTCGCCGCCCCCGGCTGTCCGTCTGCGCGCAATCTCGGTGATCAGCCCGATCGCGATGACGTAATACGGAATGAACGTCGGCTGCAGCGCGGCCTGGATCGCGCTGGTCACGTTGGGATCAGACGCAAGCGCCATAAGCGCGGCGGCGACAAGCCCGGTCACCACTTGAATACGTGCCCATACGATTGTCGCAGAGTTTTTGAACCAAAATTTGATCTTGTTCCACATGAGTAAAGTCTCCAAATTCTGATACGTGATTATTGGCGTGCGGCGCCGGCGGCCTTGAAAGGGCCCACTGCCATCGCCAGCGCTGCCGACTTGACATCAGCTACGCGGCGGCCCCAGCCGGCTCCGAAGACCGGCCAGGTCTTGAGCGATTGGAGAAACCGCAGCCGCTCGTTGCAAATCGCGGCGACGAGGCTCCGGGCGTCGGCCGATTGAGCCGCAGCGATCACCGCGTCGGAAACGACACTCGTATCGTCG
The DNA here is from genome assembly GCA_963831275.1 of uncultured Alphaproteobacteria bacterium. Classification (GTDB taxonomy): domain Bacteria; phylum Pseudomonadota; class Alphaproteobacteria; order Rhizobiales; family Xanthobacteraceae; genus Pseudolabrys. The sequence goes on from CAWHPN010000011.1 coordinate 679,868, forward strand.
GGCAGGTTGAGCACGCGGCGCAACACTTTGCCGCTGCGGCCAATGCCGGAATTTACCCCATAATCGAAAATCGCGTAGTCGACACCGACCGGAAGCGCATCGCAGCGCTGGGCGTTCCAGTATTTGTCGCGATAGATGGTTTTCGCGTCGTCGAGCCGCATTGCACGCACATCGGCGGCCGTCGCATTTGCCTTCACGTATTTGCGATAGTCGGCAATCGTGATGCCGAAATTTGTCGGGCCGCCGGGATCGCTCGGATGGTTTGTGTAGCCGCCCTCGTGCGCAAGCAGCAGCGGCAGGCAGACGTCATATGTTGAACGCATCGCGTCACGTCCCGGGAACGGACATTTCAAGAAAATAGACGATGAGCCGCACTTTGCCGGCGGTGAAATTTCCACCATTGGCAGTTATGCGCACCTTGGTATCGGCGTAGAAAGCGGTGGGCCCGATAACGCCATTGTTGGTGGAATTGAGCCCCGCCCCCAGCAGATTGCCGAACTGGGTGGTGTTGCCCACGATACCGACGCCGTATGACGTTGCGCCAGTGATGGCGAGCGTCGTGCGCGATGCGACGCCGAGGACAATGGCCCGGTCCGGGATGAACGCAGTATCGGCGGTGTCAACAAACGCACCCGCGAGCGTGAGCTCTTCTTCCTTGGCCCGCAGCGTAACGCGGCCGCCATGGCTGGTCAGCGCAATTCCGTCCCGCCAAATGCCATCCTCGTAGGTGACGGTCAGCCGCTCGGCCTTCACCCAAGCCTTGAGCCCCGACACTGGAACAATGCGTATCCAGCCGCCGCCGCTGAACAGCGCGATCTGCCCGCTCCAACCGGCCCAGGCAGCGGTCGCGCCCGCCGCGGGAATGTAGCAGGCGCCATCGGGCGGAGCGCCAGGCGGAGTTGTGAGCGTGCGGCTTTCGACCGCAAGCTGCGTGAGCGCATCGAGCAACGTCAGCGCTTCATTGTGAGTTACGTGTTTTTGCGCCTGCGCGGCTTCAATCACCGGCAGACCGAGACGCGATGTATTTGTCATGATCTCTTACGGGGCTAGAACAGCGTCGGCCGCGAAACCGCGACCGACAGTGGGGGACAGTTGCGTGACGCGGACATGCAGACTTGCCTGCAGAGTGCCGAAATCCGACAATCTCGTCGGCCGCGGCATAGAGCGCGAGCGGCACAGTTGTCGTGATTGTGCGCAGGACATTGGCGCCCGACAGGATATCAAGTGCGTATTTTTCGGTATCTTCGCCGAGCGGCACTTCCCCGACCCAGGTATCGCCGTCGATACGGGTCCGGCGGATCCATGTGAAGGTCACGCCGCTGCCATTGCGGCTGCATTTGAGATGCACCGGCGCGAGGGGCTTGAGCGCCGTCGCTTGCGGCGTCGCAACGAGCGCAAGCGCGGTGGGATCGCCATGATCGCGGCTGGCGGCCACGACGCGGAGCTGGAGATTGCGCTCGAGCGTGTCGAGCCCGCTAGCGATCGGAACAAGATTCTGGTCGAGCAGCACGAAGGGCGAGCCCCCCGGTAGCGGCGCGCCCATCGCCCTTTCGCTTCCGGCCTGCCCGCGCTGGAGCCGTGACAGCAAATACGTGCGTTGGGCCACAAGCTCGGCATTGGCGAACTGGATCACTTCCCACGCACCATCCACATGCTGGACAGCCGCGGCATTGGCGCCGCCAAACAGCGCACCGTCCGACACCGAAGCGAGTGCGCCGCCGTAAAGCTGCACGCGAAAACTCGCACGCTGCCAGCGCGCGGTGGGACCCGCCGGCAGATCGTCGAGCGTTTGTCCAACAATCGAAGGTGTCAACGCGAGACCCGCGCGGCTGTAGCTCAATCCGTCGCTCGAAGCCCACACAGCCACGGGACCGGGCCAAGGGCTGGCAAAGACTGCGAGCCGCGCCAGTACGGTGGGCTCCCCGCCAAGTGCCGGAAGATCGAGGATCAACGCATGCACTGGCGCGGCTGGCGGCGGGACTGCCGGTCCGCGCCGTCGCGGCGGCGCGAGCGCAAGATTAAAGACCTCAGGGTCGACCGAGCGCGCCTTGATGGCGCGACTTTCGGCATCTGTAATCTGCTGCAACTCAATCAACCGCCGCCGGCCATTGACTATCACACCGGCGACGTCCCCTACGGCAAGCGCGAGGCGGCTCGGCGGAAGAATGAAATCCAAGCTTTCGCGTCCGGCCCATAGATCCTGCAACCAGATCTCGGCGCGGCGCTTCGCTTCCGCGTCGTTCGTGACAATGGCAATATCGGCGTGTGCGCTGCGGGTGGAGCCACCGACGAGGCGGCGTGAGGCCGCGGCGCCACGTTGGTAGTCGGCGCCGACATTGGTGAACCCGATGGTGACCTCGCGCGGCAGATCGATGTCCTGCGCACGGATCAAACGCGCCAGAGGATTGTCGTCCGGCAAAACCAGGTCGTCTTCGGTCAATTCAATGGCTGGCGCGCCGCCGCGCTGGCGAAACCGCAACAGCCCGTCCTGTTCAAAAGCATCGAAGGCAAAAGCCAGCGCCAGCGGATCGAGCATGGCGCGCGGCGCCATCGGGCGGTCTACCACGTAACCGTCCGCGCCTTCGCCGAGCTCGCTGCAGTCGATACCGGTAATGTCGCAATCCATAAGGATTTTCGACACAAGGCCATCGAGGGGCGTCGAGCCGAGCCTGCCGGTGAGCCAGTGTCCGGTCTCCCAGTTCACGGCATCGCTCCACGCATCGGTTGAGGCCGGGAATGCCGGATAGGGCCGTGCATCCCAGGTCCACAGATGGATGCTAGCGGGCGCGATCATCCGCTCGCCGTAGATCGGCGATACCGGATTGAGCGCAGCATCGCCGAACGCGGGATCGAAGGCGCCGAGCACCGCTTCGAGATAGCGGCGCTGAATGAGGTCGTCGCGTTTGCCGTTGGAGAAATGCGGAAGACCCGCTTCGGACGATTTCGGGTCGGGAAATATGCTCGGCTGATTGGCGCCCTTGTCGACGGCCGGGCAACCGATTTCGGTCAACCAGATCGGTTTCGACTTCGGTATCCACGCCGTCGCGTTGGCGAATTCAACACCGCCGACGCGCTCGCGGTGCGGCTGCGACCAGAAATTCCAGAGGTCTTTCTGGCGGAATACCCACGGCTTGCCGAGACCATCGCTGATCGTGCTGCGGCTCTGCGCATTCCGCGCGGCGTCATCGGCGTAGTACCAGTCGTAGCCTTCGCCGGCAGCAAGATTGCCGGCAAGATAGGACAGACGATACGGACTGTCGGTCAAAATGCGGTCGCGCTGATCGCCGGTATCGCGCCAGTCGGATAACGGGGCGTAGTAGTCGATGCCGACGGCATCGATCGACGGCGAAGCCCACAATGGGTCGAGCGGGAAACGCACCTCGCTGGCGCCGGCATCCACGACATGCGACCCGCATTCGGTCCAGTCGGCGCCGTACGTGACGACCGTGCTGCTGCCCACGATCGCTTTCACATCCGCGGCGAGCGTGATGAGGGCGTTCACCGCCGGATAAACGCCGGATGCCGAGCGTACGCGGGTCAAGGATTTTAATTCCGAGCCGATCAGGATGGCATCGACGCCGCCGGCGGCGTCGGCCGCGAGCGAAGCATAGTGCAGGACCATGTTACGATAGGTCCATTGATCGGGACCGCCGTTGAAAAACGCATCGACCTGCGCCGCCGCGGCGGCAAGGCCGTCGGGTGAACCCGCGCGGCCGGGTGCCGGATCGCAGGTGATGCGGCCGCGCCACGGGTAAGCCGGCTGTGCGGCCGCGCCCGTCCATGGATCGGACAGCGTATTGTCCGGCGGAATATCCATCATTAGGAACGGGTAGAGCGTCACTTTGAGACCGCGCGCCTTGAGTTCGGCGATCAGGTCGCGCACGCTCTGGTCTGACGGCGTGCCGCCGAAGGCCGGGCGACCGTCGATCCTCGAGACAAGGTGTGCGCCGGATCGGTCGAGCCCTGCGACCGACCAGGTGGCGCCATAAGTCTGTTTGTCGCGATTGTCGATGCCGGGCATCACCCGCCCCCACCCGCAGCGCAAATCGGTGCCGAACCAGGCAACGACGATCGCGACGCGCTCGACATTCGGAGCCACCGCCTGCAATTCATCGAGCGCCGCGACGACGTCGGACGGGGCGTACGCGATGTGCCGGTTTTCGGGCGCCGACTGGCCGGGTCCGAGCATCTGCACCACGGTCTGCGGTGCGTAACCGAATTCGGTTGCGCCGGGAATTAGCGTTACGGCGCGCACCATTTGTTCAAGCCGGCCTACCGGGCGCACGATCTCGAACGACAGCTGCGGAATGCGATTGCCGAAACTTGCGAGCGGCAGCCGTTCAAACACGACGTAGGCGAGGCCTCGGTAGGCCGGCGCGTCGCCTTCCTTGGCGACGATCAACGGGTCGGGCGTCTGCGTCTCGCTCCCGGTATAGGTGCGCAGGGTGAGCCCCGAGAGATCGAGCAGTTTTCCGTCGGCCCACACACGCAACACGGCACCTATTTCGCCGTCGCACAGACCCACAGCGAGATTGGCGAAATAGGAATAGGTCGTGGTTGTCGTAGTGACCGCCGGACCGCCACCCATGCCTTTGCCACCACCGGTATTCTGTGAGCTGGTGCTGACCACTTCTTCGAGATTGGTCGCCCAGATCATCTGGCCCGACAGGCGTGCGCGGCCATAGACCCGCGGAATTGGCGCCCCTTCAGTCGACGCCATCACCTCAAGATCGGCAAGACGCGGCCCTTCCTGGGCGATGTCACGCCGGCCGCCGAATAGCGCGCGATCGATCGCGTTGCCGGCGATTGCGCCGATCAGCCGGCCAGCGATCGCGCCGGCGGGGCCGAATATGGATTTGCCGGCGGCAGCGCCGGCTGCTGAGAGAACAAGTGCGGCCATTAGCCGATAACTCCAGGGAATCGAAAAACGTAAGCCAGACGCCGTCGCCACCACGGCGCAATCGCGACTTCCGTGACGGCTGCACCGTCATGCGCGTGCACCATCAGAGTCGGCGCGGTGACGATCGCCGCGTGCTTGGCAGGAAGGTTTGAGCGCCAGCGGAACAGCAGCACATCGCCAGGCGCGAAGATGGCGGACGGCACCGCCACGAGGTGGCGCATCGCCGCCCGTGCGAGCGACTCCTCTGCGGTTGCTTCGGCCCAGTCGGGTGCGTAAGGCGGCGCCTGCTCCGGTTCTTCTCCGATCACGGCGCGCCAGACACCGCGCACCAGGCCGAGGCAATCGCAGCCGACACCCTTGAGCGAAGCCTGATGACGATAGGGCGTGCCGATCCAGTGTCGCGTTTCCGTAACAATATCCGCGCGAGATATCGTCATGGGTCAGCTTTGGCGGCTGGCGCCATCGTTACCGGGCTGCCCCGGAAGCGGATAGCTGATGACGAAGTCGTTGCCGGGAATATGCGGAAAGCCGCGGAAGTTCAGCACGTTGTTGAAGCGGTCATGACAAGTCTGGAAACGTTTGTCGCAGCCGGCGGTGACGATGAACGTGTCCCCCGCGGCGATCGCCTCCGGCATTGTCTGCCACAGTTCGAAGGTGACGGCGGCATCCTTGCGATGGCGTTTCACCTCGACGCTCACGCCGGCATTGGCGCCGCTTGTAAATGTGAGTTTGCCGGCGCTGAACCAGTCATCGTCGAAGGAGTCCAGCCCGCTCGCCGTGAAGCTTGACGTGGCATTGAGGGCGCCCACCGAGCCGCTTCCGCGAAACGCCGGATCGGCGAGATCGATGCCGCAACGCCGGTCGCCGAGGTCGGCCGCACAGGTCGACGTGTAGAGCCGGCCGCTGTCCTGTGACAGCCGCTCGCTCTGCCCACGCACTTCCGCGGAGAAGGCCGGACCCTCACGCCGGACCTCACCGAGCGTGCCCTTCGCCAGCAGCACGCGCAGCCCAGGCTCGGTCCAGTCCGCAAGCCAAACTTCGACGCTGGCGGCGTCGTAACGTCCGGCAGCGAGATCGGCCTCGTTGAGCGTATCGTCGGCAAGCGCGCCGGCAATTTCCGAGCTGTCGGCGGAAAAACCCAGTTTTTGAGTTGCCTCGCTGCCGGACAAGCCGCTGCCGGCGCGGCAAACCACATCGCCCAGCGCCACGTCTTCGTCATGGTCGGTGAAACCTTGCGTCGCGCCATCAATGCGCCCGATCACCCAGCAACGGCAGAGCGTCGTAACGCCGGAATCCAGTTTGGCTTGAAGCGCAGGGGGAATTTTTCGCATGAGTTTTCCTTTGCCCTCCCCCATGGAAAGGGAGAGCCGAGTGCCGAAGCAGAAAAAGGTGGGCGATACGCCACCGGCTGACCGATGGGCGCCTGGAATCAAAAACGGAAGCTCGAGGTCGCTAGGTGACCGCTACGCAATCGACTTCGATGTCGAACGGACCGGTGAAGCTTGGCACATGCAAAAAGATACGCGCGGGCAATTCACGCGGGAAATACCGCGCATAAATAGTGTTGAACGCGGTGAAGTGCGACGGCTCGGGCGTGCAATAGACATTGCACTTGAGCACCTGGGCCAGCGATGAGCCGACCGCTTCCAGGCATACTTTCATCTGGGAGAGGACGATCTCGGCTTGAAGCTCGAACGGGATACGCTTGATTTCGCCAGTGCCGGGCTCAAATGGCGGCAGGCCAGACAAGAAAACGAAGCCGCCGGCGCAGGTGACCGGATAGATCGGCCCTTTGCGTCGACGTTCGAGATAGCTTGAATAGGGTTCTACCCGCAGTCGCTGCATCATGGCACGTCTCCCATCGGATAACGGGAGACTAGGGCGGCCGGCGCGCAGACGGTTCGGCCACCGCCGAACTATCGCTGCTTGCCCTGCAAATTGGCGCCACGGTAACATGCCGCATGGTCGCCGCTGCCAATATGGTCGAGATCGCGGCGCTGGTCGGCGATACCGCACGTGCCACCATGCTCTCCGCATTGATGGGCGGGCAGGCACTGACCAGCAGCGAACTCGCCGGGCTCGCGCACGTGTCGCGGGCGACCGCCAGCGGGCATTTGAACAAGCTCATGCAAGCGCGGCTGCTCGCCGTCACGCAGAAGCGGCGCAACCGCTACTACCGCATAGCGTCGCCACTGGTGGCAAACATGCTGGAAACCATCAAAACCGTGGCCGCGCTGGAGGTGCCGCCCCGCTACCAGCCGCGGTCCGCACGTGACGACGCGCTGCGCTTCGCGCGTACATGCTATGATCATCTCGCCGGACGATTGGGAGTGGCTATCGCCGACGCGCTCGTACAAAAAAATTACACCGTACTGAGCGACGAAGGCGGCGAGTTAACGACCGCCGGCAAACGCTTCTTGTCGCAATTTGGTGTGACGCTCACGCCGACCTCCGGCAGCCGGCGCATTTTCTGCCGGCCGTGCCTCGACTGGAGCGAGCGGCGATATCACATCGCCGGTCATGTCGGCGCCGAAATCTGCCGGTGCTGCATCGAGAAGGGCTGGCTTACGCGCCAGCATGGCTCGCGCATCGTCCGTCTGACCCACACCGGCCGGCGTGGCCTCCGCGACGTCTTCGGTGCGAAGCTGGCAGACATTGCAGAATCCTAGCGACCTTTGGGTCAAAAGCGGAAGACAGTCGGCAGTGCGATTACGATGTCCGCCGACACACATTAAATCGCGGTAATTGGCGCAGGGTTTCCGTATTCCGGAACGTTAAATGCGTCGATGGCTGAGAGACAGTCGCGCTTTCGCCTGATCACTGGAGGCGCAAATGGCACTCACCAGCCGTGGCCATTTTATACTGGAATTGACCAACGGTCGTCCGCTCTGCCCTCGATGCAGAGCGCCGATATGGGGTCTTCGCGTTCAACATGAGAAATTGGCCTACGAAAAGCTGACGTTCCAATGCCCGCGCTGCGAGCATTCACACATGAACGTTGCTTTCCCTGAAACGCAGACATCGATCGGGCCGATTGTGAGGATTGCCAAGAACCGTTGAACGGGGACGACGTCTTTCCGACCGCTATCCTTTCAGCAGGAATTCAACCTTTCCACGTCACCTGACGTGGATGAACGACATCTTTGAATACATCGAAGCTTTTCCAGGCCGGCTCAGGCGCTTCGCATTTCGGTTGCGGCGTGTAGGCCGATGGAGCCACCAGCTGCATCGACGGGATATAACGCGGACAGTTCGGGAAGATCGCGCGCGCTTCGACCCGGACAATGAGTTGCGCGCCAATAGTCTCGCCAAGCAGCGGATCAACATCGCTCACACGCGCCGTGCCATTGATCCGCAATCGCTTTGGCTTGTCATCCATTGCGATGAACAGGAGCCCGATATTCGGATTGACGACCAGATTGCCCAGGCTTTTGAACATACCGTTGCCATCATAATCGGGAAAAGCCAGTTCACTGGCACCGGTCACGCGTACGAACCCGGGCATGCCGGCCTTGAATGAGCAATCTGGCCGGCCTTCCGCGTCAGCAGTGGCAATAAAGAAAAAGACGGCATTCTCGATGAATGTCCTGTCGTCGTCGGTGAAGTTGGTACGCGTCAGTTTTTCTGCCAGCCGGTCCGCGATGCGCCGGCTTTCGAACCGATCCTGCAGGCGCCGGTTACCCTCGTGGTACATGATGGTCATGTCGCGTCCCCGGGATTACGTCAGACTACTTGGTCATCTTGTTCGCGAATGCGGTGCAAATGCTCCACCTCAAGGCTGCTCAGGACACCGTATCACAGCCGGGTGGTCCGACGGGATCTTCTTGAGCGCGGACATCCGAGCTCAGCCGCACAATGCAGCCGCCATTTGCCGGATCATTGATCCAATGCTCGAGCAGCTTAAATCGGCCCGACATACTGCTAGGGCCAAACTCACGGCCTGATCTCCACCAGCGGGATTTTCGGGATAGCCCCGGCAGCGAAGGCGGACAGATCCAGCTCGAGATAGTCGCTGTCGAAACGAGCCGGCACGTCGAACAGGAACCCCGCGCTGATCGCCGCGCCGCTCGCCGGAATGCGGCCCGCCAGAAACGTGACGACGCCTGTCACCGCATCGAGCGTGAAATCGACGCCCTCGACTTTCTCAACTTCGGCGACCGCGATGCGAACGCTGCCGGGCACCGGCTTGGCGATCGGCCGCCGATAGGGCGAATAAAGCGCGCCATAGGTTTTGCTCAACGGAAATACGGACGTTGCGCCATCGCCGGTGCCGATAACCTGGTCGGTTGCACTCACCACGGCGCCCGGCGTCGCGGATGAGTGATCCAGCCGGTCACGCCAGCGAAACCCGTAGAGCCGCCCGCGCCGCTCCTCGAAAAACGCCAGCACCTGCGACAGCGCGTCGAACGTCTTCACGCCATAACCGGCGTCGTAACGGCGACGCGAATGCGCCCAGCGCGCATTGCGTTCCTCGGCGCCTGAGCCAAGCAGCACCACATCGGTGCGGCGCTGCGGGCCGCCCGAGCTTTTGAGCGCGATATCGAGTGGAAAGAGTATTTCGTGGAAAGCCGTCATCGCTCAAAATCCGCGTTGGCCGCGCGCGACTGCGCGCGCGATCTGGCCCGTCATGTAGGCTTCCGATCGCCGAAAGCTGTCGAGATCGGGGGTGGCAATCTGCACTGTGATATTTGGACCCTGCCCCGCCCCGCTCATGGCAATCCCCAGCCGTCCGTTGGATCCGCGCGTCAGCGGCACGATCGCCTCGGGCCCGGCCTCTCCGGCAAGTCCCGTTCCACCTGGCAGTGGAAAATATGATGGCGCGCCGATGACGCCGCCGGCCGCGAACGGGATGACCGTGCCGCTGCGCGCGTTGCCCGAAGATTCGACCCCGCCACCGAACACGCCGCCGAACACCTTGCCGAGATCGCCCGCCAGCATTTTGGCCACCGGGTTGAAGGCCTGCGTGACCGCCATGCCGGACAGCCGCAGCGCCATTTGCTTGAGCACGTCGTCGAATTGCTTGCCGCCGACGGTCGCGTCCGCGAAAGCCTTGCTGATGGCCTTGGCGAAGGCCGTGGTGCTGACGCCCAGGGCCCTGGTGCTCTCGTGCACTCTGTCGACCGTCTCGGGCAAAAATCCCGGCAGGGTACTGTCGGTGGAATCGAAATCATCGGTCATCGGGATATCTCTTCATCAGGCTGGCAAGCGACCGGCGGTCGAGAGGCGCGATACGCCCGGTCGCCGCCTCGATGGCACAGGTCAGCTCGCGCGGCGTCATGCGCCAGAACTGTTCGGGCGACAGCCGCAGCACGCCGAGGCCAAAACCCATCGCCTGTCTCCATGGGAACGGCGTCATGCGTCCGCTCCGTCAAATGTCGCCGCGATCAATTCGGCCGCCACCCGCACGTAACCGTGCGCGCCGCCTTCGATCGTCATGGCGGCAACGTCTTCATCGCTCACGGTTTCGCCCGCTCCGCGCAGACCGGCGGCGATGATGCGCGTGAGATCGCGCGCCTTCAGGCGCCCCGAGCCGAACCGTTCGGTGAGCGCCACCAGATCGTCGGCGCCGAAGGCATCTTCGAGCTCGGCAAGGGCGCCCAGCGTGAGTACGAGCCGGCGCGTCACGCCGCCGATCCCGGCCTCGATTTCCCCGCGATGACGATTGGCCATGTCACGCCACCGCGAATGTCAGCTCGCCGGCCGACTCCAGCGACAGGTCGTAGGTCACTTCGCCATTATGCTCGCCGGCGATTTCCAGGCTGGTGATCTGGAAAGGTCCCTGCACCGTTCCGAAATCCGGAATGACCACCTGGTAGCCGGCGATCGTCCCGTCGAAAAATGCCTGCCGCATCAGCGCATCGCTGGAGGCATCCTTGAACAGCCCGCGGCCGGAGACGGACGCGCGCTTGACGCCGGCGCCGCCCAGCAGTTCACGCCACCGGTTGGCGCTTTCGGCGTGGGTGACGTCGACGGTTTCGGTATTGAATGCGAGCCTGCGCGTGCGCAGGCCGGCGACGGTCGTATAGCTGGCGCCGTCTGCGATCTTGACCAGAAGGTCTTTGCCTTTTTGAGCAGTCATTGATGGTCCTTGTGTGTTGTTCTGGATTCCCGCTAGCGCCGCGTCCTAGGCCGGCTCGGTCACCGCGCGGAAGCGCACCAGTGCGTGATAGGTGCGGCCGTCGGCTTCCCGCCGCACGTCGGCGACGGTAAACCGGAAATTGACCAGGTGATGGTTGGGAAGCGTCAACGGCGCGTCATCGAGCGCCTGCATCAGCGCGCCGGTAATGACATGCGCCTCGCGGTGGCCGCCCTGGCGCGACCAGACGTGCAGCGTGAGCTGATGCTCTTCAGCCGGCTCGCCGCCCGCAGAAAAAACGGAGATGCGTGCCTCCCCGAGCGTGACATAGGGAAACGCCGCGGCGCGTGGTGGCTCGTCATAGATTCTCGGACCGCCGAGCGCGGCATTGAGCGCGCCATCGGCGATGAGCGCATCGTGTACCGCCGCGCGCAGCGCCGCCGACGAAGTGGTGGGCATGGGATTCTCTCAATTGTATTTGCAATGTCTGGGAGGCGGAGCGAGCGAGTCGAACTAGTCCTGGAGCTCCTCGGCGTCGATCACGAGGAAGCGGCGGTCGGCACTGAGGCGCACGGTGACAACCTGATAGATGCGCGCGCCGTCCTGGAAACGGTGGCGCGTCGTGATGTCGGGGCCGGCGCGCACCACGATCCGATAGCGCACGGCGGCCGCCGTCCTGTCGGCCGCAACATCTGCGCGCGCCGACAACGGCACGAGCTGCGCCCACAGCGTCGTCACCACGTCGTAGAGCCGCGAGACGTCGCCCGCACCGTCGTCATTTTCAACCGGTGCTTCCAGCAGGAGGCGGCGGTTGAGATCGCCAGGCGCCGTCATAGCGCCAGCATCCGGTAAGGCGCGATCAGCGCCGCGACGGTTGTCGGCAGCACGGCCGTTTGACCGGTATCGGCGAGGAGGCCGCGGTTCTCGTACCAATGTGCAACCAGCAGGCGGATCGCCTGCCGCAGCGGCTCCGGCACGTCGCTTGCCGCATCGCCGAAACCCACCGTGACGTCGAGCTCGATGCCGGCCGCGATGCGGCCCGGCAGCGGCAGTGCCCAGGGAATGAAAGACAACGTCGAGGCGCCCGGATCGGGCACGAAGGCCTGCGTGTCGAGCGCCTGCGCATGGCCCTGCACGTCGAAAACCCGCGCAGCAACCAACGTCTGCAGTGGACCCGGCCGCACCGGCAGCCGGCCATCGCATGGCCAGCCATCGCGCGTGAAACGCCAGCTTTGCGTGATCAGCGCGGCCTGCGCCTGCGCTTCGACATGCAGCCGCGCCGCCGCAATCAGCGCTGCGATCAGCGGATCGTCGACATTGTGCTCGACCCGCAGGAAAATCTTTGCCTCATCGAGCGACAACGGCTCGGTGGCGGGGCCTGTCAATAAAATCGAACCCATGTGCTAGTCTCGCGGGACCATGTCCCGCGTCCCTTCCGTCATGATTGTTCTGGTTGTCTTGCTGCTCGCGGCGCCGGCGCGGGCCGTCACCGGCAATGCACCGCCGGCCGCCGCTTGGGCAGCGCGGCCGATCGTGATGATCGTCGATGCGCGCGAAGACCTCTGTACCGGCACGGCGCTCGCGCGCGATCTGGTGCTCACGGCCGCGCATTGCGTGCACCGGCCGGTCAATTACACGATCAAGCCCTACCAGACCGGCGTGCCGATTGCCGTGCGAGCGGTGGTGCGCCACCCGCGCTTCGATTACGCGAGCTATGCCGCCAGCCGCGCGACCGCTGACATTGCCTTGCTCAAGCTGGCCGCGCCGCTGCCGGACGTCGTGCTGCCGGCAACGCTTGCCGCGCCGCGGCGCGTCGCCGCCGGCGAGACCCTCACCATTGCCGGCTTCGGCGTCACACTGGCGGGGACCGCGCGCGGGCTTGGCCTGCCCCGCATGGCAACGCTGACCGTGACTGGCAAGCCCGGCTCGCTGCAGATCAGGCTTTACGACATGGCCACGCGCAACCAGCGCATCGGCCTTGGCGGCTGCACCGGCGATTCCGGCGCGCCGGCCTTCGATGGCGACGGCCCCCTCGTCATCGGGGTGGTGAGCTGGTCGACCGCGCCGGGCGACGAGGAAGGCTGCGGCGGCCTCACCGGCGTGACACCACTGTTGCTGTATCGCGACTGGGTTTTGGAAACCGCGCGCAAGCTCAATTCACCGCTGGCGCCGTAAACGCCGGGACGGGACCCCTCATCCAATTGGAGGACGCAGCACTATCGCACTCTCGATATAAGTCTCCCGCGACGAAGGCTTGGTGCCGGGTGCATCCAATATGGAGAGATCGACCATGAAGCGTTTTGTCATCGAGCGCGACATGCCGGGCGTTGGCGCGCTGGCGCACGAGCAGCTGCGGGAGGCGGCCATCCAATCAACCTGGGTTTTGCGGGAGCTCGGCTCCGACATCCAGTGGATCGAATCCCACGTCACGCAGGACAAGGTCTATTGCTTTTATCTCGCGCGCGATGCCGCGCTGGTGCAGAAGCACGCCGACATCAGCGGGTTTCCGGCCAGCAAGGTTTCCGAGGTCAAAAACGTGATCGATCCGACCACGGCGGCGTAGCGCGGCGCCAAATAAGCAAAGGCCCCGGACTCGGAAGTCCGGAGCCTCTGCCCTAAAGCGCCTAAGCGCGCGTTACCAGCAATGGCGAACGTGCCTTATGCGCCCGTTGAAATCCTCACGCACGACGCGGCAGTGTCGGCGAGAGGCATAACCATCGTCATAGGCGTAGCTGCGATAGCCGGGTTCGTAATAGCGATCGTGCCAGCCCCAGCCAGGGCCAACGCCAACGCCGACGCCCACCGGGCCCGCGCCCACAAACACGCCTTGCGCCATTGCGGGCGCCGACAGGGCGATACCGGCCGCCGCCACAGAGTCCGATTGCAAATTTCTTCATAAGGAACCTCCTTGTTGCCCGCCCGTGGAGAACGCAGGCGCGCGTAGGGGCGTTCCGGAAAACCTGTGCTTTTTTCCTGGAACCTGCTGGCGGCCGGATTGTGATGTGTTTGTTTCACGCGCGACACTGAAATTGACGCGCACTGAGGGAACGAATCGCCTGCAGCGCGCCAATTTCTCTTCAAGAACCCCTCAGCAACCAAATGCGGTTAACGGATGCCTCATAAAGGAACCAGAAATTTTCCGGAGTTCCGCCGGATGGCGTTTAAGGGAACGCCTATCACAAGCGGCTTTGTGACAGGGCACCCGCGACGATGGCTAATGCACCGTAAATTTTTTCCCGCGCATTCGACCGGCGCGAGACTCAACTTGTCCTTCGGCTGCGAGATTATTTCTTAAGAGTTGCGGGCTATTCTGACCACTGTACAAATCTCGATCCACATGGAGTGCGTCAGATGTCCAAGGTCGTTGCGTTTTTGAAGGATGAGTCTGGGGCTACCGCGATTGAATACGGCCTGATTGCCGCTGGCATTTCGGTTGTCATCATCGCGACGGTCAATGCGATCGGCACCAACCTCAACGGCAAGTTCAACAGCATTTCTACGCAGTTGAAGTAATTTTTCCTTCGTGGCTGGAAACAAGAAGCCGCCGGCAACGGCGGCTTCTTTTGCAAAAGGCGCGCGGCCGGTGGGTTGAAAGCCGCGAGCCGCTCAAGTTTGAGATAAATCCGACGCAGTTTCGCGAGAACTGCGAGAGGGTCTTGTTAAGGGACACAACGGTATCGTGTTCCAGTGTCAGGCCACATGGAGTGTCACATGTCCAGAGTTATAGCGTTCCTGAAGGACGAGTTAGGCGCCACCGCGATTGAATATGGCCTGATTGCCGCCGGGATCTCGATTGTCATTATCGCCAGCGTGAATGCGATCGGCACCAGTCTCAACACCACCTTCAATGGTGTTTCGACGCAGCTCAAGTAAGCATTCTCCTCGACGACGTCTGCGTACTTTAAAGCCGCCCCGAAAGGGCGGCTTTTTTTATAACTGGGCACGTCCGAAGCACTCCAATTCAATTTGAAGGGAGGAAGCGAAGCTAAAGCCCCGCGGCTGACAATGACGCGGGGCCCGGCGATAACTTCTTTGACGATATGCGGTTGCCGCCCAGGCTCGTGCGGACATCACTGGAACGATTGTTTTCCGCTCAGCCCTTGATCAATCCGGCGTCCCTGAGTGCCTTGTTGATCACGGCGCCGATGTCGGGAAAGGGCGGCGCCGGTTCATGCTGCCATATTGGCTCGTCATTCTTGTCTAGCACTTCACCCTCCAGCACCGGCTCCGCCGCCGCGACGTGCTGGAATCCAGGAGACACCGTCAATATCTTTGAAGCGCGAGGAACTGCAATCCCGAAAAACTTTGCAATGTGATATGATGAAGAAATCCCCACTGGCAATAGAAACGGTCCGGGAGCACCGCACGCACCCTCGGTTTCGCCGGTCGCCAACGGCGTGCCATGCGCCATGTTCGTGATAGTGTACGCCTCGATAACCTCATCACCAGCTTCATTGATCCAAACGTCACGTGGAAAGCCGTCGACCCGGGTTTTCATCGAGGGAGACAGAGGAAGACCATGCACCTCGGTCCACTGCTTGAGGATTTCTAGCGCGTTCGACGGGATCACCGTCTTGTCGGCGTTTCCATGCCAGACCGAAACGCGTGGCCACCGCCCGCGGTGAGACGAGGCTTTACGTACGAGGTTCCCCCACTCGCGTGCCGGGCGGGACGGACTTTGAAACATACTTTCGAATGCTTGCTGCACCGTCGTGGCGGCACCATAGGGAAGGCCCGCTATGATCGCGCCTCCGGCAAATACTTCGGGGTAGCAGGCAAGCATGTTGCAGGTCATCGCGCCTCCCGCCGATAGGCCGGTGACAAACACCCGACGCCGATCGATGCCGTGATCGACAACGGATTTTTCGATCATCTGCCGAATGGAAAGCGGTTCTCCTTGATCGCGCCGGCTGTGCCCGGGCTGGAACCAGTTGAAACAGCCATTCGGATTGTTGGATCGCTGCTGCTCGGGCAGAAGTAATGCAAAACCGTAGCGGTCCGCGAGCGTCGACCATCCGGCACCAAGATCGTATCCCGCTGCGGATTGGGTGCATCCATGCAACACGACCACCAATGCGGGATTGTCTGCAAGGGTCGGCGGTCGATAGCCGAACATTCGCAGATTGCCGGGGTTCGACCCGAACCCAAGGACCTCCCGTAAACGTGTGCTGCCATTGCTTCCATCGCTGGCACGACCACGAACCAGTGCTCGAAGCAACTTTTGCCAGCCGCCCCGGCCGCCACCGAGGTTGAATGTATGCCGCAGATTTATTTGGTTGAGTGCATGCCGCAGATTTATCATGACGGTTCATTCCCTGTTTCCCATCAGATAATTGCTGCGGTGCACAACGCCATGGCATGTTCTGAAATTTACTGAAATTATCTGCTGAATTTTTGGAACTCATTCGGTCCGCTTTTGGTGCCGACCAACCAAACGCCCGCAATGGGTCAACCGAAGCGAACAGTCGTCAGCATCCCCCCAGCAGGGAATTAAGCTGCCCCCGCTGCGCTATTTTTCGAACACGGCCTTGTTGCCAAGCGCCGTGAGTGCTGCGGCACACAGGCGGTCGGGGTCACGCTCGCCCTGTTGTGCGAGCGCGATGATTCGTCCGGCGATGACTTCGTTGACGATATGCGGTTGCCGCCCACGGTCGTGCAGCGATCGGCGCGCCTTGTCGTACGCCTCACAGAGAATTTTCACCGTTTCCGGGTCGAAGGCCCCGTCTGCAACGAACTCTTCAATGCTCCCCATAGCGAACGACTATATGCGGCTGAAACCGCACAGCAATACAATGCGCTGCAATGGTCGGACCAAGTCCGGACTGAGTCGGATATCGTACACAACCGCTCGCAGAACTCAGCCGTCATATGCGAGCTGCACCAATTGGTTATACCGAACGCTTGAACGGCACCCTGAAGAGCACCTCCCCGACATCGTTGGTCACGCGTACGGCTGTGGCCTTCCTGTTGAACAGATTGGACTGGCTCAGTTCCATCGCAACTTTTTCCGCATAAGCGCGCGCTGCCCCATCGGTGGGGAGCCTCGTGCCGTGGCTGTCGAAGACGCTCACGTCGTCGATGATATGGAAGTGATACCGCCGCATAATAACGTCAATGACCACGACGGCCGCGCGTTTCCGACTTCACCAATGTTTGAGGATGGTCGCCACACACGCCGGCGTTGGCCTTGGGACCCTTCGGTGTCGCTGCGGTCAGGCCGAAATGTGAAACGCGTTGGGGAGATCGCGATCTTCAAAATCGCGCTTGTTTGTATCGAGATTTTCCAGATTAAAAAACAAACATTCGTCGTGCAGGAAATGCGGCCCGGCGTGCCAGGTCGCGACATGAAGCTTGACGACGCAATCACCCGGAATTCGAAACGCGGCGATTTGCGCAACGTCCGGACGCGTACCGTCGGCGAGATCGTTCGGCGGCGCTACGGCGATAAACCACTCCTTGCCCTGCATGGAGCCAAGACACTGGGTGACGCGCCGATGCCTGGCCATTTTGGAGAACGACAGCCCATTTTTCTGGAGGCGCATGATCCATAGCCGTGGCGTGCCGTTCGCTAAAGTCAAACTTGCTTCGTCCGCGCTGCGCTCCGGATCATAAGGATTGCTGTCGAATTGTGTGCCGGCCCCACGCGGGGAAATCACCTCGCCAAAGGGCGCGAAGGCCTTCGGATCCAGCCGCTGTGCCGGGAGCGTTTTTGCCGCGACGACGGGCATCTTCGTTTCACCTTAAATCACGACCCCCTGCTTACCTTAAAGTCGTCCCGAGAGGGACGGGTTTTTCTGCTCTAGCGGGTAACGGACCGTCGACGTGTTATAAGATTAAGTGTGACGCTGCCAATGACCCAATCCACCAAACTTTTCATGGCCCTGACGCTGTTTTTCGCCAGTGAATTACCGGCGGCGGCTCAGTCCATCATGCAGCCAAGTTTAGGCGGCACCTTTAGTTATGGCCCGGAACAAAAATCCGAAATCGCTCCACCGGACAAGCAAAAACAAAAACGAATGCTTCATCGACGTGCGGGGCGAAACGAAAAAGGCATGCGCCAACCGGCGCCGCGTTAGCGGCAAAGTTTAGTCGGCTTGCTTTGACCTTTTGCTGGTTGTCGGCGCTGATTGAACAGGCACGAGCAAATCGCTCATGGTTGAAAGTTTTCTGTCGCTTGCTCCGATTTGAATTTTTCCAGCGCGGCGTAGAGATTGGGCGCCCTGTTGTGCGTGCCACGGACCGCTTCGACATGACCGCAGTCGCGGAAGGAGCACCCATCGTACAGGCCGGCTTGTTTGACGATGTCGCTCATGTGGTACACGAACGCAGGCCCGCGATTCCAACCCGTCTGAATATCGCAGGCCGCACCGATGTAATGGTTAGAGCCCGGGACATGAGTGCCCTGCGGTGCCCAGCACTTTGTGATGTTGGCCGGCACTTTATAGCCGTGCTCCTTCAGGAGCGCGAAAAATCTCTGAAACTTGCCGGCGTAGGCCGCATGCACGCGGATGTTGAAGCCATACGCTGTGCGCACAGTCACGATCGCGCTGCTGCCATTGGCGTCGAGGCGGGGTGATGTCCGCGCTATGCGGTCGTGCGGGCGTGCTATCTTGCTCGATGGGGACGCAGTCTCGGTAAGAGCGGGCGCGGCCACGGCAACAGTTGCCGAGCGTCCGTCATTCTCGCCGGACAGCGACATATTTTCTTGCCAAGCGTGCTGGTCGACGTCGGCCGACAGCGCGACGAGCACACCGAGGCCGACAAGTGAGGCTACAAGTGGGGCGACTTTCATACTGTCCTCGCAGGTAGACTGCGGATAACTATCCGATGAGTCGCCCGTCGATCCACGGTAATCGGGTCGCACCTTGCAATTTACCGTAAGAAAAAACCTTAATGCGGAGCGGCGCGCATCAAAACGTCCGCCAAGGGCGCGGAGCGGACATTTTTCGGCCTTCGGGTCACGTCTGCGTTATCTCGCAAAGCAAACTCACGGTTAGTTCTTCGTGGTTTCATCTGGACGTGGCACTGCGCCTTCGCACTTGCCCACCGCAGCAATTTAGCGGGTTTGTTTTGACCGTTTGTTCGTTGCAGGCCCTGATTTAATAGCCACGAGCACAACTTTTAGCGGATTTGGATAGTGATCCAGGGCCGCGCCTGTGCCCGTATCGACGACCGCTCCGATCGCGCCGCCGAGTATTATGTTGCCGGCTACTCCCGCCGCACCACCGCCAGAAAGTTTTCCTGTCAGCTTCACAGTCTGCGGTGCATATCCGTCTTTGGTGAAGGTGACGATCAGATCCTGATTTCTAGCGACCTGAGCCGTGCAGGGTGTGATGCATGCAGGCCCGGGCACTTCAGGGGTCCTGATGTCATCGTTCATATAAGCTGTGTCTGATCCGATGCGCTCATCACGCTGTGGACATGGTCCCCCGCACTCATAGGCGATGATCGAGCGCATCGTGGCGCCCGGCGGTTCGGAATCAAACTGAACCTGTTCGACAGTTCCGCGAACGACTGACGCGCACGCAGCTAGACTGACCACGAAAAACGCGGCGAAAAGGCCTCGCAAAAACATAAAGTTCCCCACCCCGGTCCCCCGTCAAAATCATGAGACAACCAGAACGGGAATGCAATAATTTCGCCTAGGATTTCGGCAAGTGCATCGGCGAAGACGTCGGATATCGCGCAACGCTTCGTAATTATGGAAACTATCAATCGATAGGTTTCCAGAATGATGGCACGGCCAACCGCCTGTGCGCTTTCCAATGCAGAAGACGAGGAGTCACGCCGTGAACGCGGACTGAGGCGATGGTGACGATGTTGTTCAGTCTTTGCATCAGCGAAGGTAAGTATCAATTAAGGTAGATATTTCGGAGTGAAGGGGATTTGGGGGTTCGTGAGCAATTCGCCATACAACTGCGCTGAATAGAAATAAATTCCGCCAATGAACTTCCCCCTGATATCTACCGGTGGCTGGATGTCCGATGATGATGGTGGAGCAATTCGTTTAATGTATCCCATGGCGTCTATCTTTGCCTTGATGACACGGTGGTCAAAAGTCCGTTCAGGACCTTCGAATTCATGAGCAAATTTGTTGCGGATGCCGCATATTTGCAGCAGATCATTTCTGGTTTCTGGACCGAATAGCCCGAAGGCAAATGCCACCTCGATCTTGGGGGCAAAATCGGCTAACGCGCCTCGGCCCTCAAATAATTCTTCTTTCCGATTCTTGGAAAGATCGGGTCTCATGCGGGCTTGAAGTAGCTTTTCGAGATTGTGCTCGACAAGTGAGCCGCCAATAATTGCGGCCCCTCTGTCAGTTTGATCCTTGATTTGTTTCGGGACTGAAGGATCAAGCCACTGTGGAAGCGGACTGGAAGTAGTCATGGCAAAACCATCCAAGGATGAAAACTATTGGGACAAGGAAACGGGGCGGTGCTGTGAGCCGCATCGCGTGGCGCGCCGCACCCAAGCCGATTAAAAGCATGACTCGCAAGCGTAAAAGCCAGAAATAAAAAAACATAACAGGCTAGCGCGGGCTGTAGCTGTTTCGCCCTATATTTGGTTCTTGCCGCACGCCTAATGCAAATTGATTTTTGCAATTCGGGCAACCAAAAAACACTTGCTTATAGGCATTTCGGCCCTGAGGCTGAAGAATAGAGACATGACGATTTTGATAGCAATTGGGACATATGCGATGTGACGGTTCACCGCGTGCTTCTTCTGGCTTAAGTTCGTAAGCGATCGTTCCCCCTCCAAAGTCCTGCATTTTGTAGCGGTTCTTCTCAGTTTCCCATGCTTCAAAGCCAGCCACTTGTTTTTCAAGCTGGTCTATATGCTTAACCAGGGCCGCTTGCGCCTCTTGTGCGGAGAGAATGTTTTCTTGAAGTTCTATAACCGCCGCATTGCGAACGACGGCGTCATTCATCTCCTTTAATCCCTTCGCCATATTAAAAGCGGTATTGAGAGCGCTAACGCCCATTACGGCTTCGGCGAGCATGTCAGATCCTCCGGTTAAACCGGTTTGCGAGACTGCTAATATCGCACAATTTTAGGCTTCGGTTTAAGCTGCTTTTTGCGCCGCCGGGTTAGCGCCGGTCATCCAAAAGCTGGTGGGGCTTGACCTCCAAGGCCTTCGCGATTTTCTCGATATTATCAATTGAAATATTTTGCTCGGCGCGTTCAATGGCGCCCATATAAGTGCGATGCACTTTTGCGCGATGGGCAAGTTCTTCCTGGCTCACCCCAAGGTTCGTGCGCAGCTGGCGAATATTCCTCGCCAACACTTGTCGCAATTTTCCGGGTTTTGCCGTCGCCATAGGCCAAGGCAAAGCCGTTGATGCTTATAAGTCGACAGTCTATAGCTAGCGGCAAATGGATTTTTGGCGGCTTCAAACCCGAACTCGCATTGACCCGGTACTGGACGAACTGGTTCAGGATCTGGAGGACATCGAGGTCATTGCAGCAACGCTGGAGCGGGCAAAAGAATCGGGCCTCACGCCGGGGCAACTCGTAGAAGCATACGGACAAAAGTACGGACTAAGCCTCGGTAAGCTCGCCGATAAAACTCCACCGAGATTCGGGGAGAACGGCGAAGTGGAAAGGCTAGCCAGAAACGCTTTTCTTCTGTGCGTCGCCTTCATCTTGTGGATGGTGTTTTATGGCTAGCTCGATGAGTCACCGGGTCAGACTGATCGTATCCGGCCCGATGACAATTTCAAAATCAGCTCACTGAGAACTTCATCAGCTTGATGGCATCGAAGTCCTGAATGCCGCCGCCAACGCGCTTGGTCGTATAAAACAGCACGTAAGGCTTGG
Source organism: uncultured Alphaproteobacteria bacterium (assembly GCA_963831275.1). Lineage (GTDB taxonomy): Bacteria > Pseudomonadota > Alphaproteobacteria > Rhizobiales > Xanthobacteraceae > Pseudolabrys. The sequence continues at coordinate 701,662 of CAWHPN010000011.1, forward strand.
CGGTATAAGGATCACGCAACACGGTGACGCCCGTACGATCGACAACCAGATAGCCGCGCGCGAAATCACCAAACGCAATCGCGAGCGAGCCAGCCGAAATATCCGGCATGTCCTCGACGTCATAGAGCGGGAAGCCCATGAGGCTCGCCCGGCTTCCGGGCGTCGCCGGCGGCTGCCACAAGTAGTTGCCAGTCGAATCCTTGAACTTGCGGATGACGGACTGGGTCTTGCGGTTCATCAGGAAGACGGCGTTTTGCCGGTAGCCTGCACGCACCGCATAGATCAAATCGATCAACACGTCGGATTGGTTGCTGGCCGGGAAGCCTCCGGCAACACTCGACGCGACATAACCGATATTGCCCCACGTCCATGATCCGTTGGCGACGGTCGTATAAGACAGGAAGCCTTTCGGTTTGTTGTTGCCGTCACCGCTCACAAAGGCAGCGCCTTCCTGAGCAGCGAAGACCTGGTCCACCTCACCTGCAAGCCATGCCTCGATGTCGACCGCAGCGTCCTCAAGCAAGGTTTTCGTGGCCGCCGGCATGGCGTACAGCTCCATCGCGGGAAACGACAGCGCATCCAATGTCGGCGTAGCGGTCTGGGTCCGCGGATCGCTTTCGCCAACCCAGCCCGCGCCCGGCCCTGCGATCATCATCGGCTTTTTGTAAACATTGCTGCTGATCGTGCGCTGGCTCGCGAGCGAGCGGATCGGAGAAATGGCAAGAAGCCGTTCACCGATCTGGTTCTCGATTTCCGGCGTCACGACAAACCCGCCATCGGGATTTGACCCGACAGACAAGGCCTTCAGTTCAAGCGCGCGGAGGTTGCCGCTTTCGCCAGAGCGGACGTAGGCTTCGAAGGCCGCCTTGTGCTCAAGCGCGGGCTGGTTGTCCTTCCCGGTATCCGGTCTATCGGAGCCGAGCACAGGACGCGCTTGTTTGAGTTCAACCGTTTCCAGTCTCTGGCCTTGGGTCGTGAGAGCGCTGTCGAGGCGCGCAAGTTTCTCCTCAAGGACGACGTCGCCCGATCGTTTTTCGGCGATCTTCTGATCGTTCGCCGCCTTGAACTCTTCGAACGCGCGCATCATTTCGGCGTGCGTCACGACGGCCTCGGCGGGCAAGCCGGCCTTCATCTCAAGCCCTGTTTCAGTGTCGATATCCATACAATTTTCTCCCTGGTTATGGATTGTGTAAGCCGCGGAGCGGCAAAAGTTGTGATCGATCAGCAAGCCCTGCCCGCCCCTTGAGGACGGCGCGGCCGCGTGGTCACATGAGGGTTGCGACCAGTCAGTGCTGCAAAATGGAGGACACGATGAAGCGCATTCTTCTCGCCGCCTTGATCACCTGTTTCGCCGCCGGCAGCGCGCTGGCGCAATCATGCGAAAGCCGCGCGATGGGCAGCGACGGCAAGGCGCTGCACGGCGCGGCCAAGACCAGCTTCATGAAAAAGTGCAAACGCGATGCCTGCGAAGGCAAGGCGATGAGCAAGGAAGGCAAGCCGCTCTACGGCGCCGCCAAGAAAAGCTTCATGACGAAATGCGGCCGCGCGGCCTGAACGAAGCGTCGCAAACCTCGGTGCGCTACAAAATCCTGGCGTAGTGCGCGGGCCTCGCGCGCGACGCTGACACCGTTGGCGCGCGGTTCCTTGCTGAATGTCCATTCATGGAACGGCCGCCGTTGTTGTCGAGTTGAGCCTCGTTCAACACAAGGAGGCTCTCATGAAAATTACTCTTCCGGCACTGATGGTGGCCGCGCTCGTTCTGGGTGCGCCCGCCGCGTTCGCGCAAACCATGAACTCCGGCAGCACCTCGGCTCCGGGCGCAGGCGTTGCCAAGGATGACCAGGGCATGTCGCAGGGCATGACCAAAGGCAAGAAACACGCGACCAAACACAAGAAGCAGAAGCATGCAAAAAACATGAATGGCATGGGCTCGAAAGCCAAAGCCATGGACTATTCGGGCAGCACGTCAGCGCCGGGCGCAGGCGTCAACAAGGACAACTCAAAACCGAAAAAGTAGTCCCCGCATGGAAGAGCCGCAGTGATCTCGCATCATTGCGGCTCTTAATCTTTTTTAACGCGACCCTCCGGGGGTGAGACAGCGTGCACGATTCACTGAAGCAACAAGCAAAAACCTGGAATTGCACCGCGCGCGCCGGCGCTCTTTTACTCTCCCCGGCATTTAACCTTACTTCGTCAGGTTACTCGCTCACGTTACTTGGTCACGTTACTTGGTCACGTTACCAGGTCAGGTTACCAAGCGATTGAAATCCACGCGCGTTTTGCGCACGCTATGACGTCCGCGCCTGACGCGGCCGTGTGACTCATTTCTCCAAAACGCGCCGCGGGTATTTCGCTCAGCACGGAAGGCAGTGCTGCGCATTCGAGGAGAATATTTTGATGCGTAAGTATCTGACTCTCACCGCTCTGCTGGTCGCCGTCACAGCGGTGGCGATCCCGCTGAGCTCGAGCCAAGCCGTGGTGAGCGAAGGTGGTTGGTATTACCAGCCCAAGAAGCCGCCGCCGCCAAAGGCAACGGCACACGGTCATCATAATCACGGCCCGCTGGCCGTGGGCTGCGGCATCGCGTCGGCCGGAGCGTTGATGTTCGGCACCGTTATCAAAGCCAACGACAAGAAAGACCAGCGGCAACTGACCATCACGGAAGCGGGCTGGGCTTCGGCGGCCTGTCCGTTCATGCTGCCGTGGGCCCTGCTGATGCAGGCGACGTGCCCCGACAACAAGGCGACCTACAGCGTTGCCCGCCTCGCGTTCCGCGCGGTGAAAAACCATCCGGGCATCGACCAGTCGGCATTCACGAATGCCTATGGCGAAGCCTGCCGCAACGGCAAACTGTCGCGCGAAACCCGGCGCAAGCTGATTTCGCTGGCGGCCTGAGCAAGCAATATTGAGAATAACGGGGATAAAACCCCGAACCGTCGCAATCGAGAGACCGCCCAAAAGCGGTCTTTCTTTTTTCAGCGCGCCAATGAGATCGAACAACTGCTCGCATTTGTTGGGTCTACCCGTTGCGCGTCCGGGTCAAAAGTTCCGGCGTCGATCTGAACGTGGTCACCAAACAATGACCAGGCGTCACGGTTGAGAGACGGCCGCTAACGTTAAAACCCGAACGTGCTGATCTGAAGTTCCGCATACGGAACGCGACCAAAGTGCAGGCGTTATCTGCCCGTTGGAGGACTCCATGCGAATGCCGATTTTATCCTATTTCCTGGTGGTCGGGAGCGTGCTCACCGGACTGCTCATCTGGTTCGGACCCGAAAGCCCACCGGGTGACGCGGCGCGCATGACGTCGCAAACGGTCGGTATTCCGAAAATCAAAGCCGAGCGGGAGCCCGACCATGCGCGAGTGACCGCTGTCAATTTCGCAGCCGCACACGAACGTCCGGACACCAGGCCGGTGAAGGCCGCAGATGCGCCACGCAGGCAAAAAGCAGCAACCGACAATTCAACGCCATATAATTCCACACCGTGGCGTCCGCATCGCTTTGCTGAATTCCCGCATAGCAACCTGAGCATCCATTAATCAAAGGCTCCGGTCGAACGGCGTGGCCGCACAGATAAAAACAAAATAAACAGCGCGAGCAATGTCCGGTAGCGGACACTTACTCATTTTACGCCGATGGCGGCGTTCGCGGATTAACTCGGCCCTTGGCCGGGAGCCCAATCGCACCATCACCGGCCGTGGCGTTGCGCAGGCGCCGATGACTGAGAGACCGCTTCCGCGCTCCCGCCTGAACTTCGAATGGAGCGGACCATGACGCAGTTTCATCTCGACGATGATGCGCAGAGGCCCAAGGCCATGCTGCGGCCATGCGCGACGTGCGGGTTTCCAATGTTTCTGTCGGTTATCGCGCCATCCGACAAACCCGGGCAGGATTGTCGAACCTTCGAATGCGCAAAGTGCCGCTACGCCGAAACTGTCACCGTCACGTATAAAGAGAGTTGACCGGTCGATAAAGCGGCCAGCGCGCCGGACCTGATGGTATAGCTCGCCGGACAAACGGGGGGCGCCATTGGACCAGACGGCCGGGGTATTGATCGCCATCGCGTCAAGCTGCCTCGGCGGATCGGCGGCGGCCGTTACCCGTTACCTGGTCGGCAACGCGGATCCGATCACGCTGGCCATCCTGCGTTGGGGCATCGGTTTTCTTTGCGTGCTGCCGATCGCCGTGCTGCTGCGCGCGAAGTGGCCGCCGCGGAGCGACCTGCCGGCCGTCGTCATGCTCGGCGTGTGTTTCTTCGGGCTGTTTTTCGTTCTGTACAATATTGCGGTCGGATATACGACCGCGGCGCGCGCCAGCCTCGCCTTGTCCACCCTGCCATTGCAGACCATGGTGGTCGGTGCCCTCCTCGGCATCGAGCCATTGACCGCGCGCAAGATGCTCGGCGTCGCCATTGCCATGCTCGGCGTCTTCGCGGCGCTGGCATCCGGAGTGACGGCGGCGCCGGCAGGTGCCTGGCGCGGCGAATTGATCATGACCGGCGCCGTGCTTTGCATGGCCTTCTACAGTGTGTGGTCGCGGAGATTCATCCAGCGATCGAGCGCGCTTGGATTTCTGTGCGTCGGCATGGGCGCCGGCGCCGGCGTACTGACGCTGGTCGGTCTGCTGACCGGGCGCATCGCCGTGCTGGCGAGCTTCGGCATTGCGCAGTGGACGGCGGGCATCTATCTCGGGATCGGCGGCGGCGCGCTCGCCTTTATCCTCTGGGTGCTGGCGCTGCAGCGCGCGACGCCGACGCTGGTGGCGAATACCATGACGCTCAATCCGATCGCCGCCGGATTATTGGCAACACAGCTGGTCGGAGAACCGATCACGCTCAATCTGGTCGGCGGATTAGTCGCCGTATTTGCCGGCATCTGGATCGCAACCGTAGGCTGGCCGCAAGCGCAGGCCGCACGATAGGTCCGGTCATCGTTCGGTGGCCGTATCCCCAACCTAGCCGAGGAATATGGACCACAACAGAACCACGCCAATCGTGAATATGGTCATGATCGCGAGCGTGATCAGCGAGCCGCCATCGAACTTTTCGACAAGCGGATGCACCTTGCCGTTGCGCGGCAAAATCGACCAAAACCCGACACCCGAGCCCACAACCAGGACCGCGCCGATAATAGCCGGCATCATCGCGAAAGCTCCCCCGTGCGCGCGGCATGGCATGACGGACCGAATGGCGCGCGCGCCGAATCCGGCCGAAGCGTTGCAGCGAAAAATTTCAGTTTGCGAGCTTGGCGCCCTTCACGTGCTTCGGTTCGGTCCAACGAACTGCAAGAACCCACGCGAACCAGAGCACGGCGAAAAAAAGCGTGAGCGACACAGGCAAACTCGCCACGGCGTAAACGCGGTCCAAAACCAGACCGATTCCGACGACGAAGAGTTCGCAGATTGTCACAATCGAAAGATAGACGATCAAGATCCACATTAACTGGCTCTATTGCTGCCGGCGCGCCCCGAACAGCTTGTAGGTCGGGCCGCACGACAAATGACGTAAATTGGGCATAAATACTTCGCGCGCTGCCATATCGATTGAGCTAATAGCCAGCACCAATGATGTGATTGAACGAACGAGCGAGGTCCGGGTCTGGTCCCCGGCACACGCTTCCAGCGCGCAGACGAATCCCGCTGAGTCCGGTTTACGTGCTCATCGCCGACACGATGGTCGGGACCAGGCCCAGAACAAATGTAATGCCGAGGCCGGCGAGCCCCGCAATCGAACCGGGCGCGAACTGGAGCATCAGCCCGGTGAGAATGACAAAGGCCACCACCATCGTCCCCAGCAGATAGGCGTCGCTCTTCGTGACGCCGGCCAGCGGGTGACTGCTCGCTCGCGGTTGTCCATTCATCGCCCTCTCCCGTTTCACATGCGCGCCGCCTAGACGATCACCTTCGCCGCCAGAAGGATCAGGCTCAGGATCGTCCAGAGGCCGCCGCGCGATAAAGCCGGCCAAAGCTCACGGTCGAGAATATAGCGCGACAGAAAGCCGATGGCGAAGATACTCGCCATGCCGGCGTACAATACGACATCAAGAAGCAGCACCGGCCGCACGGCCGTGAACGAGGCCGCGGCAATGGCGAGCGCCGCCGCCGCGGGAAACAGCATCACCAGCATCGAATTGGTCAAGATCGCGCCGGCCTGGGCGGCGGGCAAATGCACCCCGGTTTCGGATTCCCGCGTAACGATGCGCACGAAAGTACGGGTCACCGTCATGGCAAGACCGATCAGCAGCGCGCCCTCCACGGCTTCGCGATGGCGGAAGTTATCCGGCTGCACGACCAGGTCGGCCGTCGTGATGGCGATCACGCCGTAAACGACGGAGGCGATGCGCTGCGCCAGAGCACGGCGCTGTGCCGACCATGCGGCGGATTTTCTGGCCAACCGGTCCCTGCCCGATCATTTCAGCGGCCCGTTCGGCCGCGGCCTTGTCTATCAGGCCGCGGCCAGCCGTGAAATACGGACGATCGTGCGCCGGCAATCCGGGCCGCTCACGGCAGCGGTACCAGCTCGCGCGGGAAGTTGGTCATGTATTCCGGCAATGCGACGTGCAGTCCGTAGACCGAGATGCTGTTCTGGATCGGGTCGCTGGCCGCTTCCCGTCCGGCGAAGGTTTCACCGGAGTTGAGCAGCGCCAGGAAAGCGATGGTGACCACAGCGGCGATCACGATGATCGATAGGGCTTTACGCATGTGAGCCTCCTGAATTTCTCTTTCTCATCCCGGATCATGCGGCCGGACGGCGCCATGGCTTTGTGAGCCGGCTCACACTGGGCGCGCTTTGTTTGCGGGCTTCTCAGCGGATCGGGTTACCGCCCCGGATTGCTGCCCGGCGTGCCGGCAGCGGCAATCGAAGTGCAAGCATGGCGGGCCCGGCCATTGCGAACCGGGCCCGCCCGCACGGCAGACGGACGCTTCTCGTGTGGCACGCGAGAATCATCCGATGCCGTTTTCTCATGGCGCTTGCTTAAAGCCCCCGGCCGCAGATGACTTGGAGAAACCCTCGATTTTTCCTTGAGATGGGCACGATTTTTTGTGGGGTTAAGCGATGACAGGCAATCCGGCCCGGACGCTATCGGGGCTGCGTTCCTGTGCCAGTCTCTGCGCTGCAAGCCACCAGCAACACCATGGTGATTATCGACCGGTCCCGCATCGGGTTGAACGACAAGTTCAACCGGTCTTGAGCCGACGGAATCGAATTCAGCCGACCGGAAATATCCGGGCATCCCGCCCGCTGTAACGAGTGACAATGGCAACTGACAGTGGCTCAACAAAGAGGCCGGGCGTGGGCGAAAGTCCATTCCACGAAGACGTCACGAGGCGCTTCGGGCTGGTTCCCAATTTTTTCATGTCGACCAAGGATGCGCCGATGGTCGTCGAGAAGCTTTGGGAATTCGCCAAGGCCGCCTATCTCGACAGTCCTGTCCCAACGCTGTTTAAAGAGCGGCTGTTCGTCTTTCTCTCGCGCTATTGCCCGGTGCGCTACTGTATCATCCGTCATTGCGGGTTTTTGCTGGGCTATGGTCATGCATCTGGCGACCCCGCGATTGCCGCGCAAACAATCGAGGAAGTGATCGACCTTCTCAGAAGACCGTCGCCGTGGCGACGTCAACTCGAGCCGATCTATGACGCACTGGCAGCCCTCGACAGGCCCATCGCGTGGCCCGCCCCCAACAGTGAAATGGAAGACCGCATATTCACGGTGACCGCGGTGGTCTTTGTAGAACCGACGCAGTCCGACCGTGCGCGGGAGGGGTTGCGGCACGCACTGGGCGGTGAGCGCTACGAATATTTGCTGGCGCTTCTTGCGTTTATCCGATCGGCTCATTTCTGGACGGTGGTCCATCCCGGCCTTGAGATTGAGGACGACGTCAGGGAGCTTATGAGCACGCACAAAGAACTCGCCTTCCTGCTTTTGCAGGATCCCGACGCTTCCGCGGCAACGCGATAGTTCGGACTTCATTCCGCAAAACAAATTAGTTTCGGCGGGCGAGTTGACCGGGTAGACGAGGATATCCGGAGATGCACCGCGGTAAGACCTAACCCGTCTGACGTATTGGCCGACTAGCCAAGATTGCAAACAAAAGGCTGCAAACAAAAAACCCCGGGTCGTGCCCGGGATTTTTGTTTCGTACGAGCCGGCCGTCGTCAGGGCATGCCGGACTGATCGAATTTCCAGATCAGCGCGCCGCGCAGCGTCTGGCCTTTCAACGACACACGGTAGGGATCGCCATCGGCGCCGGTGTAGTTCTTGTGGCCAAAATCATCGTAGAGATATTCGACGCGCGCGAGGAAGTTGCGCGTGAATGCGTAATCGAAACCGCCGCCGATCGACCAGCCGACATATTTGGCTCCGACAACCGGAACGCTGACGTCGCCGCCCTCGTGGAAGTCAAAATCGGCAATGGCCAGGCCGCCCGCAATGAACGGAAGCCAATTGTTCACCGCATAACCCAGGCGCCCGCGCACATGGCTGGTCCAGTTGAATCTATACGTGTTCGGTGTCTCGACCACGACGACCGGCGGCGGCACCACAGCGCCGGTGCCATCCGCACGGGTCCAGCCGAAATCCCCTTCCAGGCCCAGAACAATTTGACCGGTCTGCCAATTGTAGCCGGCGAGCACGCCGCCGATCACGCCATTGGTCGGCGCGTGGTCGTCAGTGACCACGCCATCCTCTTCGACGCGCGTGCGACCCCACAAATAGCCGAAGTGTCCGCCGACATAAAATCCGCTCCAGTTGTATGGGACGGCATAGGGCGCCTTGCTGACCGGAGCCTTGACGGGCATGTCCGCGGCCGACGCAGTCTGCGCGAGCGCAACTGCGCCCGCGGCAGCCGCGATGGCGGCAATCGACAAATAACGCATGAAAAAGCCCCCAGTAGACGAGTTCCATAAAATACGCGCAGGCCGATCCCGGGCCTATAGAGGCTGTGGAGATGATCCGTGAATCCCAAGACCGGTGATAATTCGATCACATGGCTGTTAAGCACCGGGCAGAACGGACAAAATGCCGGTTCTTGTCGCGCGGCGCGGCTCGCGCGCTAGCTGTAGATCACCGTCACGCGCAGGCTACCGTCGTTGCGCAAGACCCGCATCGCGATGTCGTCGCCGCGGCCGCGCAAGCCGAGATCGACAGTCGCTCCGCCAAGACGGAGCCCCTCGATCGTGAGGTCTTCGATGAACGGCGGCAGATGCGGATTGCGCAGCCTGACTTCCTTGCCATCGGGATCGAATTCCAGCCCGAGCAAGGCGCCAAGCAAGGCAAACGGAGTGGCAGCCGCCCAAGCCTGCGGCGAACATGCCACGGGATAGAGCGTGGGGCCGCGATTTTGCCGGCGGCGGAAACCGCAGAACAGTTCGGGCAGACGCTGGAATTCCATGTAGGACGCCGCCTGCAACATGCCGGCGAAGACGCGATCGACCGCATCGGTGAAACCGTAGCGGCGGAAACCCATCGCGATCAGCGCGTTGTCGTGCGGCCAGATCGAGCCGTTGTGATAGGACATCGGGTTGTAGCGCGGCTCATCGCGCGCCAGCGCGCGAATGCCCCACCCCGAAAAGAAGCGCGGTTCCATCAGACCTTTCGCGATCTTCGCCGCCCGTTCGGGCAACGCTATTCCGGAAAACAGCACCTGGCCGGCGTTGGATGTGCGCACACGGCACGGACTTTTGTCTCCATCGAGCGCGATCGCGTAGGTCGCGATGCTGTCGCACCAGAACGCGGCGTCGAACTGCTCACGCAGGCGAGATGCCTGCGCTTCCAGATCGCGCGACCGCACCATATCGCCCAGCCGCCGCGCGCAACGCGCCGCCAGCAGCTTGGCGGCGTAGACATAGCCCTGGACTTCGACAAGCGCGACCGGCCCTTCGGCGATGCGGCCATCGGCATGAAAGACCGCGTCGAAGGAATCCTTCCAGCCCTGATTGGCAAGGCCACGATCGGCTTTGCACTGATATTCGACAAAGCCGTCGCCATCGAGATCGCCATAGGTGTCGATCCATTTCAGCGCAGCCTCGAGGTTCGGCCACAGCTCCTGCAACGTCGCGACGTCGCCCGTGCGCTCGACATAGAGCCCAAGCAGCAGCACAAAAAGCGGCGTCGAATCGACGCTGCCGTAATAAAGGCCGAACGGCACCTCGCCGAGAGCGGCCATTTCGCCGGTGCGCATTTCATGCAGGATCTTGCCCGGCTCCGCGTCGCGCAGCGGATCGACAGCGGTGGCCTGATACGCGGCGAGACGCCTGAGCACGCCGCGCGCGAGCGTGGGGTCGCACCACAGCATCTCGATGGCGGTGATGATGCCGTCGCGGCCGAACGTGGTGGAATACCAGGGAATCCCCGCATAGGGATAAGGGCCCTGCGGTGTCTGGGTCACCAGCATCGAGAGATCGGACATCGACCGGCAGAGCATCCGGTTGAGGATCTCGTTCGATGTCGCCACCGCGGCTGACTGGCGCGTCACGGCTTTGAGCTCGTGGGCGGCCGCAATCATGCTGCCGACAAATGTCCGGCGACGATCCTGCGCCTCCGCGGTGCATTCGAGCGTGAGACAGAGCGAACTCTTTTCGCCGGGCGCCAGATCGAAGCGATAGGACGCGATGTTGTTGTGCAGCTCGCTGGGCGGCGGATCGAAAATCAGCACGCTGCGGCGCGCGCGGCCATCGAGACCCTGATAGGCAATGTCCGCGCGGCCGGCGGCAGGATCGCACGTCATTTCGGATTTGCCGCGGCGGGCACGATGCAGCCCGCGCACCTCGAACAGATCGGCAAAATCGTTGTCGAAGGTCAGCGAAATGCTGAACGCAAGCCGGGCATCGCCGTGGTTGTGAAGGTCGAACCGGTGATACGCGCAGCCGCGCCACAGGAAAACCGTGCGCACGATGTGGATCGTGTCCTTGGGCAGCGCGAGCTGACCGTTGAAATAGATGTCCGGATTGGTCAGATCGATCGTGAGAACCGAATTGTCGTCGCGCAAATTGGACCCGAGCAACAAAGGCTGCCTGCCGTTGAGCAAAAGCTCAAAGCGGGAGAGATAGCGGGTATCGGCATGGAAGATGCCGTCCTGCGCCCCGCCCGAAGCGCCGATATCGCCGTGGCTGTCGACGACGGCAAAACTGTCGCCATGCTTGAGCGCGCGGCGCGGCCTGGACGGCGACGCCGTGGCGGGAATGTAAAACGATTCATCGGCGACGGCAGCCGGTGCGGCTGCCTTCGTCCGCAACGCGGGAATGATCAAACGGCGGACTCACTCGGCTCAATGGAACGGCGCGCGGGCGCGATACGCGCGGGCACGGCAAGGTCCGCAACCCGGCGGTCGAGGCCCCGCGCCTGCAGGGATTTATACACCCGCACATAATCCTTCGCCATGCGGGCACCGCTGAACCGCGTTTCAAATTGCCGGCGGACCGCGCGGCGATCGAGGGTCACGACCTGCGGCACCGCGAGGACGGCTTCTTCGAGACTGTCGACAATGCAGCCGCTGACGCCGTGCTGGACGACTTCGCCGACCGAACCGCGCCGGAATGCGAGGACAGGCGTGCCGCAGGCCATCGCTTCAATCATCGACAGGCCAAACGGCTCGGGCCAATCGATCAGGAACATCAGCGCCAAAGCCTGGCCAAGGAAGGCGGTCTTTTCCTGCTCGTTGATTTCGCCGATGAATTCGACGCCCGGCGTTTCCAGTAAAGGCGCAATCTGCTCGCGGAAATAAGCTTCGTCGACGCGGTCGACCTTGGCTGCGATTTTCAAAGGCATGCCGAGCGTGCGCGCCACCTTGATGGCGCGGTCGACGCCTTTCTCCGGCGATATGCGGCCAAGAAAAGCCAGATAGCCGCCGCGCGGGTTGAATGTCGGGCGATGCAGGTCAACGGGCAGCCCATGATGGACCGTGGCCGCAAAGTTGGCGTTCTGGATCGGCCCGCGCTGCGCGTCGGAGATCGAGACCAGCGGCATCTCGCTGAAGCCGAAATAAAGCGGCCGCAGATCCGGAAGGTCCTGCCGTCCATGCAAGGTCGTCAGCGTGCGCCCGGCACGCGGCCGGAACAGCGGAAAATGGAATTGATCGATATGGAAATGCAGGATGTCGAAATCGTCGGCGCTTTCGCGCACGCGGTCCAGCATCAGCATGTAATAGGGAATCGTATCGCGGACGTGCGGGTCAAGCCGTAGCGCCGTCGGCACACACGGCACCAGGCGCGCGGCGGTGATGGAATCGCCGCTGGCAAAAAGGCTGACATCGTGGCCCAGCCGGACGAGTTCTTCCGTGAGATACGAAACGATCCGCTCCGTCCCGCCATAGGTGCGCGGCGGCACACTCTCGATAAGGGGTGCGATCTGAGCGATTTTCACCGGAGAAACTCCAATACCCGCGCAAAATAGAACGTCGCGAGAAAGCAAACGGTTCCTGAAAGAGGCACACCCTACGCCAAATTTTCAGCGTTGCGTGACAAATATGGTCGCCGAGCCGGCCCGGAAAGGCGGCTGGTTATTTCTGAAAATTGTCCGGATGCGCCTAGAATCGATAGTTCAGGCCGACGCGCGCCACATCGAAATTGGTCCGGCTGTAATTCGCATTGAAAGACGCCGGCAAGGTACCCGGGCTTACCAGCAGCGTCGTTTCCGTCAGGGATTTGCCCTCAACGCTGATATGGAGATATTCGCCTTTGAGGGACCAATGCTGCCAGAAGGCATATTCCAGTCCGCCGCCCACGGTCCATCCGGTTGCCACGTTGCTTGTTGAGCCGGCAAAGCATGCCGAACCGCCGCCCAAACAAAGAAACGAAAAGCCGAAACCTCCGAAGCCAGAGAGGCCGTCGTTGTCGGCATATATTCCAGTCTGTTCGACGCGCGCATAGGCAAACCCGCCAGTGACATAGGCCAGCAAATTCTGCGTGGGCAGATAACCCAGGCGCGCCCTCACCGTGCCGAACCACTTGATTTTCGCGTCGACCTTTTGCGTCAAGGGAACGCTGACCACAGGGGCAGGATGGAAGACAACCGCGTTCGATGACGATCCCTCGATGCCCGACCAATCGAAATCGGTTTCCAGCCCCAGCAGAAAGTTACGGTTGAACTGGTAATTGTAACCGAGCTGCAGCCCGCCGACCGCGCCGGTTGTGCGAAACGATGTCGCCGGCGGCCTGCCACTGGCGGAGTCAAAGAAAAAGAGCGTGAAGGGATCATTCGGCGAAAAATCGACATGAGGGTTGCCCCAACCGCCGCCCACATTTGCGCCGACATAAAAGCCGGTCCAGTTGTAAGGCGCGGCGACCGGAGCAACCGGTGCCTTGACCGGCATGTCCGCCGCAAAAGCCGCACCGCCGAGCACGCCGAAGAGTGCGAAGCCTGTCAGGAGATATTTCGTCATGGCAAAGCCCCCGGTGCACTTTGGCGTAGCGGCCAAAGCGGCGCAATTCCTGATCGCATGCTAGCAGCGCCGGAACCAGCGGTCTGTTGCGCGCAAGACACAGGGACAAGATTTGCAAAACCGCGTCTGGGTAGAGGGTTAGCCCCGATTTTGGTCCCGGTCCGGGACACCCCAAGGCATACGTCAGGCCGACAGCAACTCACCAAGCTCCACCGCAAAGACGTCTCCCGCAGCGCAGCGATGGCCTTCGCCCTGCTCGAGCAGCGCTCTGGCCTCTTCGGCACTCCCGGCCTGCACGCACCATTCTTCCGCGCGCGTGACCAGCATCGTCGCGTGGTAGGTTTGCATCTTGTTCTTTTCAGCCATGACAGTGGATGAATCCGCGACTCAGCCGTTTTGTTCCCGCGTGTACACCCGGGAACGCCTGCTGGCAGGGAACGTTGACGTGCGATAATACGGAGTTCCCGATGGCCCCCCGTGCTTACTGGAAAGGCTTTCTTCGCCTTTCGCTTGTGTCCTGCCCGATTGCCCTTTTCCCGGCGACGTCGGAGCGGGAAAAGATCCGATTCCATCAGCTTAACAAGGATACCGGCAACCGCGTCCGTTACCTGAAGGTGGATGCCGAAACCGGCGATGAGCTCAACAAGGACGAGATCGTCAAAGGCTACGAAGTTGCCAAAGGCGATTACGTTCAGCTCGAGCCCGACGAGCTTGAGGCCGTGGCAATCGAAAGCAAGCGCATGATCGACATCGACGAGTTCGTGCCGCGCAAGGAGATCGACGAGCTGTACTTCGCGAACCCCTATTACATCGTCCCGGACGGCGATGTGGGCACACAGGCTTTCGCGGTGATCAGGGACACCATCGAGAAAGAAGGAATGGTGGCGCTGGGACGCGTCGTCTTCACCTCGCGCGAGCATGTCATCGCACTGGAGGCACGCGGCAAAGGCATCATGGGCATCACCCTTCGTTATCCCTACGAAGTGCGCGACGAAAAAGACTATTTCGATGACATTCCCAGCGAGCGGGTGACGAAGGACATGCTCGAGCTGGCCTCGCACATCGTCAAGACGAAGACAGGACACTTCAATCCGAAGACTTTTGAAGACCGGTATGAGGACGCGCTCAAGGACGTGCTGCGCAAAAAACAAAAGGGCGAAACAATAGAGGCCCCGCCGGAACGCGAGACAGGCAAGGTGATCAACCTGATGGACGCGCTGCGCCGAAGCGCTAAAGGCGACCAGGAGCAGCGGCATTCCGGCACGCGGCGCGGCGGCCGCTCGCGCAAGACGCAAAAAACTCGCAAGCGGTCGCGCGCAAGTTCGCGGCACCGCAAAGCGAGCTGACCTCGCAAGACGAGTCGGCGCCTATTTCACCATAATCCGGCCGTCGACAACGACCGCGCCGGATGTCTCCAAATGGACGACCGCCGCCTCCCCCGCGGAGAGATTCACGCCCGCGATCGCCTGGATATTTGAAATATGCGAGACCAGAATCGTCAGCTGGTTCGCCGGAATCGTCTTCATGTATTGTTTGCCCTGCTGTTCGGCGTCCCGCAGGCCAGCCATATACACCTGATTGAGCGCCGGCAATTCGCGCACCGGACCGAGCTTCGTCAGCTTCGCGGTTTCGATTGCGCGGCAATACTGGCTCGCCACAAGAGTTGCGGAGTTGATACCGTGCTTGCGGAATTCATCGCCGAGCCGGCCGGCCTGCGCGCGTCCGGATTCATCGAGGTTGCGCTGCGTCGAGCAGTCGCCGAATTTGGGCTCGACTTCCGGAGAATCCGGTGAATACGAATGCCGCAGTAAAACGATGGTGCCCGGCTTTTTAAGCAGGGCCCAGACATCTTCGTTTTCGGCGCGCGCACCCGCAAGCGGCAGCACGAGAAAGGCCGCAAGGCACGCTGCAACAACACGAACATCGAACAGACAATGTAAGAGCATGGTCAGGCACTCGGCGTTTCGGGTCTATGGATGAGTTCGCAGGACTGCGAATGCGAGGAATGATAGGTCAAGCGGCCATCCAGGGCCAGATGATACAATGCTGCGCCAAATGCCCCGTACTCCGGGGGCCGATCGCGGCAATGGCGTTCGCCATCATCCTGTGCGATTATTCAGATTCCGCCCACAACCTGCCGAGCGCCCTGGCGCACGATACGAGGGATAAGGTGCGACAGCTCCATAACGTGCTGCTCCTTCTGGTCCTCGCTGGTTGCACAACCGGGGGCGACTGGTTTCAACGCGAAGAACCAAGGCCCGAACCGCTGACAAGCGAAGCCGCGCCGCAGGCGCCCGCTCCACCGCCCGTCGCGAACAGGGGCAACCTGTCTCCGGCAGCAACGGCCGCGGCTCCGGCTGACGCCAATGAAAGCGCGGGCGAGCTGATGGACTGCGTGACCGAGTCCTGCAAGATCAATTGCTCGCCAAAAGTGGCGGTACGGTTCAGGCCAAAATGGTGCGCGCGCTTCAAGGAGCCGACCTGATCGCGTCAGACGCCGGGTGGCTAAATACGTCCTTCATTATTGTGCGACTGCCGCCGCGGAGGGCACGTCTGTCAAAGCCAGCCGCCTTGGAACTTTTCACATGGCCCCGGCTTTAATGCGCAAGGGAGGTATGTGCCATGTCCATCCAGGAAATTGGTACCGCTGAAATCATCCGGGCTGCCTACGATGTCGCATGGCGGGAATTCACCGCCCTACGCGGTTTGACTCCCGACGAGAAAATGAGCGGCCCGAACAAGTTACGCTGGTACATTCATATAATGACTGAGGTGGGCGAGCGCGACCCGACGAAAATCGCGCGCTCCGCTCTCGGCATGATGCGGGAATATGAACAGATCACACGCTCGAAGGCTCGCCTGATGATCGAGCGAATGGACAAGGCCAGCGGCTTGTAGAGGCCATCACCGACCGCAAGCCCTTTCGCAAAACAGGACGCCTAGTCGACGCGGCTGGTATGCGCGGACCGTCGCGATCGCACGATTCTGTGGCGGGGCCGCCTATATTGATCCATCACGGTTCGACAGGCGACGCTGAGCCGGTTCCTGTTGTCCAGCAAACAGTGAAACACGTCATCGCGATTTGGGATGGCCGACCAGCAGACGCTGAAAGCATCGCCGATACAGGCCGAACGTTCCTCGGACGTTTCTGCGACGGCGCTGGAGCAAAAAAGAGCCGTCACGATTGCGATGGTCATGAAAGCAAGCGGCTTTGTCGCGGTTACCCCGTGCAAAATTGTCTCCCCCCGTTTTTTGTTGTCGAGGCGGTAACGAAAGCGGTCCCAGCCGCAGCAGTTGTGGCTCATCCGCCCGGCTGGCGACCGCTTCAAGCGGAAGCCCCGTCCCCCCGCTCGACCGCCACCATAAGGCGTCGCGAGCCTGACGGATGTATCCGCCGGGCCACTGTGGAAAGATTTCTTACTTCTTTCTTTTCTTGGCGGTTATGGAACTCCGGCCTCGCAGCCGCATTGTTCAGGCGACAGGGAGGCAATCTGACCATGGTTCGGATCACGACGAGAGCCAGACATGCGATCACTCACGCTGCTCAACGCGGCGCCAAAAATGTAAAAACCGTCGCAGGCGAAGCGCTGGGAGCAGCAGCGAAGGCCGCCACCGACGTCGTGCTTGAAAGAACAGCCGCAGCGCTTGCCAGCGGAAAGGCAAAACTGTCGCAGGCGGCTCCGGCGATCAGGCGTGCCGCAGGCAAGGCCGCCAAACGAAGCGTCGACAAGCCGGCACGGCGAAAAAAGGCAAATAGAGCGAGGCGATCGACCGCGCGCCGAAAAAGGGCGGCAGCCCCGGTGGCGCGCAGGCGCAAGAAGACCAAGGCGCGCTCACGCCGTTAGGATACGCTCAATCGAACGTCGTTAAATCGAAACCGGCGCGTTCCGCCGCCAAGGCGGCATGCCGCGAATGCCAGTCAAAATCCCGCAGACGCGCCATGTGGGCCATGCGGGTTGCCTCGCGGCCGCGGGGCCATACGCCTGGATAATGCGCTCCTGACAAGCGGGCGGCTGTGCAGACGGGCCGGCAGATTGCCAGCGGACGTGCCGAGCGTACGCGTCCATTCCATCTCGGCGCGCGCACGCGCGTGTGAATGTTTCACCGCGTGCACGCGCGCCCCCGTCAACATCGGAAAAGTCACGATGGAAATTTCCCACAGATCGACCGCATAGATGCGGCGGATGCGGCTCCTGGGATCGATGCGCGCTTTTGCCGTGCGGAAACCAATCGACAGGCCATCGATGGCGCCGGCCTTCAACAATGACAGGAGTTCGCGCCCGCGCGCCACCTCAGGAATGAGACGCCCGCGGGCAAACAGTCCACGGTGATCCTCGCGCAGCTCGAGCCAGATTCCGACCGGCTCGGATGGATCGTGCTGAAACAGCATCGGAACGCGACGGACGCCGCGCGCCGTCAGCGTCTCTGCAAAGGCGCCGCGCATGATCATGTCGCGCGCCTGGTCGACTTCCCCGAACAGGCTGGCATAGCCTTCGACCCTGCCCTCGGCATCGATGGCCGTGCGCGGCGCAAAAACGGAGGCGACAGTAGGCTCAGGTGACAGTGCGAGCATGACAGGATTTCCTGTTCGTCCGGGAACGAGCAAGCGCAAGCGCGTGCCATGACCCGCGATCGGGTCCGCGCCAGGACGAAAAAAAGACGAAAAAAGAGGTTGGGTTATTTCGCGACGCGCCGATCGTTGGGCGTCGCCTCATCGGGGCAGCGATGCGATCCGCGGCCGAGGTGCTCGAGGAATTCGCGAAAGATGTCGAGATGATCGGCCCGCTCGTTCGCCTCGCGGCGGGCCGGGCGCGATACAGAATTGAACGTGTCCATCAATGACCTCCAAAAAGCTCGTTGAAGCGCGCGAGCTCGCGCACGAAATCGTCAAAGCGGCGGCTGGCGGCGGCGAGTTCGCGCAGCGCGAACCAGGCAAGCGCGCTCGCCGACATCGCCCACAGCAGCAAGGCCAGATGGGCAAGATCGCCACGCTCGCTGAATATCCGGATCAGGTCTGTCATTGCCGCGCCCCCGGCGCTCGCCGTTATGCCGCAAAGCGCCTGTCTTCTGCGGCGATTGCGCTGCCTCGATCAACTGCTCAAACCGCTGTTTTCGCGCAGCGTCGCAACCTGTTATTATCGGCGGGACGCGCAAGCTTCAGGGGGCACAAGGGGGCGCATGCAGCGACGCCAATTCCTCACCCAGGTTCTGGCTTTTGCCGGTACGACGGCGGCATGGCCGCTGGCCGCACGCGCGCAACACGCATCGATGCCGGTGGTTGGTTTCCTCAACGCCGCCGTCGCCAACAACTACGTCAAATTCGTCAGCGAATTCCGCCGCGGACTGGAGGAAATGGGATTCGTCGAGGGAAAAAATGTCGTAATCGAATATCGCTGGGCGGAAGGTCACTACGAACGGCTCCCGGAATTGATGGCCGATCTGATCAGCCGGCGCGTAGCCGTTATTGCGGCGACCAGCACGCCCGCAGCATTGGCGGCGAAAAAAGCGACCGCCACTATTCCCCTTGTCTTCACCACCGGCAGCGATCCGGTCGAGCTCGGACTGGTCGGCGCCCTGGCGCGTCCCGGCGGCAACGTCACCGGCGCCACGCAAATTACGATGGAGCTTGGTCCGAAACGGCTGGAGCTTTTGCACCAGCTCTTTCCCACGGCGACAGTGCTCGCTCTCGCCGTCAATCCGAATAATCCGCGCGTTGCGGACGTGCAAATCCGGGACGCACAGGACGCCGCACGCACCCTCAACGTCCAGCTTGAGATTCTGCGGGCCAGGACCGAAGCGGAATTTGACAGCGCACTCGCAAATCTGCCGAAACAGGTGGGCGGCCTTGTGATCGCGGGGGGCAACTCATTTTTCCTGAGCGAGAGCACGAAACTTGCCGCCCTGGCCACCCGTCACCGCGTACCGGCAATTTTCCACGGCCGGGAATTTGCCGCAGCCGGCGGACTCCTCAGTTATGGGTCGAGCGTTGCTGAGTCCTATCATCTTGCCGGCATCTATACCGGCCGTATTCTGAATGGCGAAAAGCCAGGCGACCTGCCAGTCCAGCGGTCGTCGAAGGTCGAGATTTTCATCAACCTGAAAACCGCAAAATCGTTGGGCATCACTGTTCCGCAAGGTCTCGTGATCGCCGCCGACGAGGTCTTCGAATGAAGGACCCTTTCTTCATTTCGCGCAAACGTGAGAAACCGGAGCAGCCGCGGGATCTGGCTTCGGCAAAATCATCGCGCGCGGTCGACGTGAGCAGACTGACCCTCTCGCGCGCCGTCAGGAACCGCGAGGGCGAATGGCCATCGGACGACTACGACGTGTTTGACGGCGAGCAACAGATCGGCCGTATCGTCCTCAGCCCGAAAGCGCCGCAGGGCATGCCGTGGTATTGGGCGATCACCGCCCGGCCGGACAGCACGCAAAATCGCGGCTACGCCGTGAGCTGCGAACAAGCCATGAAGGAATTGAAGGCGCGCTGGGCGAACCCGTCGAGGTTCTAAATCACGCCCCTCCTCCCCCGCTTCGTTCGTTCCCACAAAAAATGACGCCCGGTTGCGGGGACCTGCAAACGGGCGCCATTTACCGATCTACCGCGACTGCAGCAGATCGCACTAGCGAGATGATTGCTTTTGGGTACGCGCCGTAAGCTGCTGCGCGGCCTGCAGATGGTGTTGCAGCGTCGGCAATGTTTCCTTCGCCAACTGTCCGGCCACGTCGCTCTTCGACGCTTCCTTCTTGTATTCCTTGATGTCGTCCTGATGGTCCTTGACCATCGACTTCGCAAAGGACTTGTCGAAGGACTCACCCGACAGCAGCTTCAGCTTGGCGTAAGTCGTTTTCGCTCCGAGGCTCGAGCCGGTCGGCGGCTCTACGCCGAGTTGCTTCGCAACCTCTTCGGCCTTGGTTTTGTGCGCGCCATGGTCCTTCACCAGCATCGCGCCGTATTGCTTCACGGCATCGCTCTGACCTTTTTCCTGGGCAAGTTTGCCGACATCGACTTCGGCGATATCGCCCTGGATCGCTGCCTTGATGAATTTCTGGCTGTCCTTGTCAGCCTGTTTGGTTTGTGCCATCGCGCCGGTCGCGGCAAGCGCGCCCGCAAGGCCAATGGCCAAAATTGCGGAAGTTCTGAACATAGTTCCACCTCGGGTTCCATAGTTGTTGGCCTCGCACAGCGAGGCTTCACCACGGAAACGGTCATGACGCGATGTTGTTCCTACTGCGGCGAATGGAACACGTCGCCGCCCTCAACCGGCGCGTAACCGGTCGCGATTCGTTTTTCGTTGACGCTCAGGAACGCAGCTTGATTGAGCCGTTCCCAAAGTGCCGCGCGATCCGCGCCCAGTGCTTCGATCCTGTCGGTGTCGACGGCGAGGACAAGACCTTCGCCGAAGGCCGGACTGAGCCAGTGCGTGAGCGCGCAGCCGATCCGCGCCGCGAGCGGCAGGACGCTCTGGCGCCAGAACACGCGGTTCGCTTCCTGATAGTTCGAATATGTGTTGTCTCCGGGAATCGCCAGCAGCATTGGCGGCACGCCGAAGGCGAGCGCGATCTCGCGCGCGGCCGCATGTTTCGCGTTGAGGAAATCCATGTCGCTGGGGGACAGCGACATCGGCTTCCACTCGAGCCCACCATCGAGCACCAGCGGGCGCCCGGCATTCCTGGCGCCCTGATACTCGTCATCAAACTGAACCTTCAGCCGCTCGAATTGCTCGACGGCCATCGGCATGCCGTCGGGGCCTTTGTAAACAAGGGCGCCCGATGGCCGCGCCGCGTTGTCGAGCAGCGTCTTGTTCCACAAGGCAGCGGCATTGTGGGTGTCGACGGCTGTGGCCGCAGCCTCGAGCGGGCCGAGACCGTAGTGATCGTCGAGCGGATTGAAAAATGTGACATGCAAAATCGGCGGCAAGGCCGCGCTTTGGTCGAAGCGCACGGTCGACCGCGCCACCGTGTATTCGTAGGCCTGCGGCCACCCGTCGGCACCGAGCACCAGTTTCATGCGGTCGGGCCGCAGCGCATAGAGTTCGCGGACGTCGGTGCCGCCGTCACCTTCAAGGCTGACGGCCTCGATATAGGCATTGCCGGCAAGAAGAAGATGCGATGCAACAGTTTCGAGGAACGAAGCGCCATCCTGCCGCGGATTGGGCCGACGGATGAGATCGAGCAACGGATGCGTGTCGCGCTCGGCCGTGCCCTCATACAGGTCGAAGCACAGCGACCCGACACTTTCGGCGATCAAACGCACGGCGCGATAGACGATCGCATTGCGCGTGTAGCCGGCGCGCGCCAGGGCCACGTAATTGCGCGACGTCCAGCGCGCGTGCGACGCCGCTTCAAAGGCGACAAGGCCGGCTGTGCGAACGGATTTTGTTTCGAAGGGGCGAAGGAATGTTTTGAGACGGTTGAGCATGAGATTCCTGTCACCCGGCGCATGCGCCGGGATGGAATTTTGCGTTTTACAATCGATCGGGGCGATAGGTGATCGAGGTCCGCTTCGGGTCAGAAGCGGACATTTGTCTCCGCGATTGCCATGCCGCTAGGGCCAAAAGCGGACATTGGCCGTGGCTCAACGCAGTGAAAAGTGCCGCCGACTAAGACGGCCTCTGATGATCTCTCGCAATGATGAGCGTTATTTCGCCAGGCCCTCGACGGCAATGGCGCGGAACGTGGCGTACTTATCGCCGATCTGCTTGGCTTCCTTGAAGTCCGCCGAATTACGCACGGCCTGAACTTGTTCAAGGCTATCCCAAACCTGAATGATGACGCGCGATTTTGGCGGCGCACCTTCGAGCGCGGTTACTTTCCCGCCAAGCGCAAGATAGCGAACGCCCGCCGCTTTGTTGATCGCCATCGCCTTCGGAACATACTCCCTGGCATAGGCGTCCGGGTTTGAGACGTCGATCTCCCCAATAACGTAGAGCGGCGGCTTGGCCTGGGCATGAAGCCCCTGGACGGCCGCGCCCCCGATTGTAACCCCGGCAACGAGTGCGATAGCTACTTTGTAATTCGATTGCATCGGGCTCCCCCTTTTTAGTTATGAAGGAGCTTAGATAAACTCTCCAGTTGAGGCGCATAAATTCGGTCTCAAAATGGTGGTCATCAATGTCCGCTTTCGGGAGCAAAGCGGACAAACATTTGCGGTGTACCAGGTCATGTCCGCCAAGGGCCATAAGCCGACATCGAGCGTGGCATCCTCACTAACAAAAAACCCCGGCAAATTCGCCGGGGCGTTGTTGTCGGAATGGTGCTGCTACGGGCAATGCGAGATCGAGGTCCGCTTCGGGTCACAAGCGCACATTTGCAGCGCCAATAGCGGACATCAAAGAGCGTGGCTTTCCCAAAAAAGAAAAACCCCGGGCATTGCCCGAGGCTTTCTATTGATTCGAAGTTGTCTCGGGTGCTACGGGCCGAACTTGTAGCTGACACGTGCGAGCGCTACTGAGATATGCGTTTTGACGTCGAAGGCGTAGCTGCCCGCGCCGCCGCCAACTTCGTAGTTCGCCGTTCGTAAATCAATGTAATTGTACTCCGCGCCGATTATCCAATTCGGCGTGAGTCCGTATTCAAGGCCGCCCCCGACCGTCCAGCCACTTTGCCAACGCGACTGGCTCCCAGCACCGACGGGAGAGCCCAAGGCGGAATTCGTGTCAGATACGGAAAACTCGACATGGCCGCCAGCGTAACCTCCCCTGGCATATAGCAGGACGTTGTTCCAAGCGTAACCGATGCGGCCGGTGACTGTCGCGAGGCTATTTATTTTTGTCGTGAAGATGTCGTCATTCAGGATGGCCAAGTCAGTCGCATCGCCCTTGATGCTGCTGCCGTCAAACGATCCCTCGATCCCAAACACCCACTGGCTGACCTGGTAGTTGCAGCCAGCATGGCCGCCACCGACAAACCCATCATAGGTGTAGGAGAAGCTTTCGCCAGGGTCGAGATGACCGAATGCCGTTGTGTTGGCGGTGTTGGTAAATTGCGTCCGCGCCCAGCCTCCGCCTGCGTTCAAGCCAATGTAGCAGCCGCTCCAATTGTAAACCGTGGCCACCGGAGCCCTCGCTGCCTTTACCGGCATATCGGCGGCGGACGCGATCGAAGCGAAGCCGACAACAGCAACAGCAGCGAGCAAGGTAAGTTGTAAGCGATGCATGATCACCCCCTCAACGACAAGGATCTGCATTAGTGGTAGCAAAAAACCTCAGACAGGGGAGCCGCACTGGGGACATCTACACTGATGGTTTTCAAATGTGATATTTATGCAACGCTCGGGCAATGTGTTTCGGCGGCAGGGCTTTCAGCCTTCAGCGTCGCTGTGCCGGGGCCTTCCGGTAACGTTGAACCTGACAGAGCCGCTGCATCAAATGTCCGCTCTGGGTCACAAGCGGACATTCAGCGGGCGGGTGGAGTGTCCGTTAAGTGCCCTTAGCGGACATGCTACTCAATCACTGCGTCGGCACGCTGCTGCAGTTGCAGTGAGATTTTGAGGCCCAGCGCCTTTGCAGTCTTGAGATTGATCACAAGGTCGTACTTCGTCGGCGCCTGCACCGGAAGGTCGCCAGGCTTTTCGCCCTTGAGGATGCGGTCAACATATGAAGCGGCGCCACGATGTTGCTCGACCGGAGAGAAGCCATACGAGGCCAGACCACCGTTCTCAGCGAAGTAACGAAACGGATAGATTGCCGGCAAACGCAATTCGGAAGCCAGAGCAAGGATGAGCGCCTGGTTCGTTGTGTTGAACGGACTAGGCGCCACGATGAGGCCGCCGCCAACCAGGTCCTTCGCGAAGGCTCGCAACGCAGTTTCGATTTCTGCCGCACTGCGCACGCCGACAGATGTCACTGTCACCCCGAGGATGATGGACGCTGCTTCCGCCGTGTGCATGAAAGCCACATGCGCGGAAATGTCCGGACTGTGCAGGAATGCCACGCGGCGCACGTCGGGCGCAATCTCCCTGAGGACTTGCAGCCATTTTCCTCCGATGGCCGTCTCAAAATTCTGGAAGCCCGTAATGTTACCGCCCGGACGTGCCAATTTGGTGACGAAGCCGCCTCCCACCGGATCGGAAACTGTGACGAACACGATCGGGATTGTCTGCGTCGCTTCTCGCACGACTGCAGCGGCGGGGTTGGCCCAGACTACAATGATGTCTGGCGCGAGTGCGATCAGCTCCTGAGTGCCAGTGCGCATACGTTCGGGCACCTGGCCCGTGAAACGGAAGTCAAATCGGATGTTGCGGCCTTCGTCCCAGCCAAGTTCGTGAAGACGTTGCCTGAACGCCGCAAGATACTCCTTCACCAATGGTTCACGGTCGTTGGGGAAAGGTATCAATAAAGCGACGTGCCGCACCCGCGCCGGCTGTTGCGCACGCACCGCGAGCGGCCAGCCGGCTGCGGCACCGAGAAACGTGACGAACTCGCGCCGTTGCATAACCAACCTTCGCGGCGGGTGATGTAATCGCAGCAGTATACCGAATGTCGGCGATGTCCGCTTTGGGTCACAAGCGGACATTCCGCAGTGTAAAGACCAAGTCGGCTTTACCCTTGAAGGCGGACTTGAACCGCATGCGCCATCATTCCGGTTTGAACCCACGAAACGCCCAGCCGGCTACCAATCCGAATAGCAAGAGGGCGATAGGCGGGCCAATCAACAGCACCGGTATCGCGAGGTATTCTCCCGGGCTTTGGAATCCGCCCTGAACCCCATAGATAATCAAATAGACCATCCACCCCATAATCCATGCGGCGGACAACAACAGCCAGATGCGCAATAATCCGCGCCGCCAATTTATCTGTGCAACTTTGTTTGTCTGCTCATCGGGAAATTGACGAGGGAGTCCAAAGCGGGGCATCGCCACTATTCCTTGTATCGTTATTCCATGTCGTTGTTCCGCTGCATCGCGCGCGACGAGCGCTTACCCCTTGAGTTGGGCACCGGGTTCATTTGAATCAACCCGCGGAGCTCCGGGCGTCGCTTTGGGTCAAAAGCAGACGTTCGCGTGCAAACAATCATGTCCGCTTTGTTCCAATGCGCGCCGGCATGGTTCACGAAATGGTTCAGACATGGTTCAAATGAGCGCCCGCACGCGCGGCTCGGCGCGCGCACCGAATGACAGCGCCGACACCGCCCAGACCAATGCGTCGAGACGATCGGGCGAGCGGCCGGACGACAAGCCGTCGCGGCCGAAGTCGCACATTTCATCTTCCAGTGCCGGGAAGGTGCCGACGTGCTTCACGCGGTTTTGTTCGTAGAGCTGGGCGACCGGCTCGGCGCGCAGATATTTCCCGCGCATGGCGCGCACCGTCGCCACCGGCACTGAACGGTCGGCCGCACCAATAACTGCCCGCACCATGTCGCCGCCAAAATTAACTTCCGCCACCAGCGCATCGGCCTTCAGACGGCGCCAAAGCGCAATCGCCCTCATGGCCCAGGCTTGCGGCGACAGGCCGGCCGCGCTCTCGTCGGCCAGCACGTAAATGTCTCCCTCCTCGCAACGCCCGGCCGCGACCAGTCCGCAGGCATCCGCGCCTTTGCGAGCGGAACCAGGCGGATCGACCGCAACGATGATGCGCACGAGGCCGGGCGCTGTCGTCACCCGGCAGCGCTCCAGTTGCGCGCGCGACCACAGCGCATCGCTGCGCTGGTCGATGATGTCACCGTCGATTTCCTGCCGTCCCAGCTGGGTGCCGCCATAGCGCGCGAGCACGGTTTCGAGGAACGCCGGCGCAAGATTATGGGCATTGGCCGCCGTGCCCGCGCGCGTGATCGCCGTGCGTGGGTCGGTGATCAGCCGCTTGAGAAGCGCGATCGGCCGCGGCGTGGTGGTGATCACCTGCCGCGGCCGTTCGCCAAGGCGCAGCCCGAATTGCAGCATATCGAAGGTTGCTTCGGCTTGGCGCCACTTGGCGAGTTCGTCGCACCAGGCGGCGGAAAATTGCGGGCCGCGCAGGCTTTCGGGGTCTTGCGCCGAGAACGTCTGCGCGACCGCCCCGTTCGGCCATTCGAGCCGCCGCCGCGCGGGCATCCAAAGCGGCCGCTCCACCTGCCGATGCACGGCGAGCAGACCGGAGACCCCTTCGACCATCACTTCACGCGTTTCGTGCTCGCCCTCGCCGATCAGCGCAATGCGTGCGCCGGGGTCGCGCAGCGCGATGCTGCGCACCCATTCGGCGCCGGCGCGGGTCTTGCCGGCGCCACGCCCGCCGAGAACGAGCCAAGTGCTCCACGCCACGCCGCTATTGGCGAGGCGCGGCGGGCGCTGGTGCTCGTGCGCGAAGGTTTCGAATTCGGCGCGGAAATCATCGAACCAATGGGGTGGGAGGCCGGCGAGGACTTTCGCCTGGCCGGCTTCGCTCAGTGTCGACCAATCCTCTAATGCGGCGCGCAAGCTCGTGACGGAACTGGTCAAGGTCGGGGGGTACGGGGTCTTTGTCGGCTGCATCGGGAAAGGTCATCTCGTCGATTTTTGTAATCACGGCGATCTCGCGCAGCGCGCGATTGAGAGCAGCCAGGATGCGCACGGTGCGTTCCGACTGGAGGTCCTGCTGCGGGTTCAGCGTTTGCTGGATGGTTTCGATGGTGTCCATCTGCCGTTGCATGGCCGCATAGACCCGGACGGCGAGCGCGGCGGGATGCTCGTGTGCCACAGCCTCGACCGGCGCCGTTGCTTCATCGCTTGCCGCCGGTACCGGATCGAACTCCCCGAACGTGCTGGCGTAGCGCCGGCGCACCCAGTTGTTTTCGTCCACCAGCCGGTAAAGCGTGCTGCGCGAAATTTTCATGACCCGGCAGATTTCATGCAGCGTCATGAGCGTGTCTTCGTAGAGATATTTTCCCTTGGCGAGAGCCTCGGATGAAAAGTCGATGCGCGCTGGCATGGTCGGAAGTCTCCAAAAAAGAAGCGCCGGGAAAAATCCCGGCGCATGACAGAAAAGCGATGAAAGCGGCGATCACCAGCGCGTGGCGATATAGGCCACCGCGAACAGCACGATCACTGCCAGCGTGCCAACCACCAGCACGTAACGCACGTTATGGCCGGTGACGGCCGCCCGCGCCTCGGTGGTATTTTCCACAATGCGATCGTTTTCGACCTGCGGCATACGGTGAATCCTCTTCGAATTTCCTGAAATCCATGCGGCTACCCATGCGTCGCCGGAGTGACAACGCGTTTTGCGCACGGCTGTTCCCGCGGGGACAGCCGGGACGAAAACAAGGCCCGGGCGCAAATGTGGAGCGTGCGCAAGTGATAGCGAAGGAGCGCGACGCTGTCAAGACTTTTTTCCTAGGAATTTTTACAAGCTGTGGATTTGGCTGGCCCTGTTTCTCGGAACGGGGTGGCGTGCATCGCGTGGCGGGGCGACAAGTGACCCCCTTTAAGCCAAGCCACTGCCGCTTCACGCATGGAGTCTTGCCGCGAAATCCAATAGCTTGGCGTGACTGGGGGACTGGGCTTGGCGGAAAAACCGACGAAAAATTCCGGCGTCATGATTGTCGCGTTCGCGGCCGTGGCCGGCTGGCAGATTTACGACATGGCAACGGCCACCGAGACGCCCAGCCGGGCGCTCGCGATCCTGCAATATGTCCTGCTGGCGGCGCTCTTGATCGGGCTGGTGGGCGCGCTGCTCAATTTCGTCCGCTCGCAATAGGCGGACGTCACGCCGGTTCAATCGGGATTTATGACCGCGGCGCGTCGGAGCGACAGGTGCCGGGGCCTTGATCGTTCCACAGCCAGCCGCACCTGGTGCAGCTGCCGAGACTGAGGCCAAGCAAAACCAGACAGATGACGGCGGTCGCGCGCGCGGCGAGTGTCATGCCGCGGTTCTAGCCGATTCCACCCTGGGTGTCTCCCGCCACCCCTCCCGTCTCCTCCTCCGATCAGAGGATGGAATAGGGAAAAGTGCCGTTGAGACCAGGACATGTCGTCCGAGTCCGGTTCTTTTTTTCATGGACGAAAGCCTTATATGAAGTTCCGTATATGAATGGCAATCTGGCTTGAACATCCGCCGCGTGGTGCGCAGTGCGCGGCAAATTTCGGCCTTTATTGTCGGCTCGCAGCGCACCGCGCCTAACGAAAGGCACGTCAAACCATGTCCATCCGCCCGATCAAAAGCATCGTGCAGTCGCAGCCCACGATCGAAGGCGCAGGTGTCCGATTGCGACGGGCGTTTGGATTCGGCGACACGGCGGAAACCGATCCGTTTCTCCTGCTTGACGATTTCCGCAACGACCGGCCGGCCGATTATCTGGCCGGGTTCCCCTGGCATCCGCACCGCGGCATCGAGACCATCACATATGTCCTCAACGGCACGGTCGAACACGGCGACAGCTTGGGCAATCGCGGCACGCTCGGATCGGGCGACGTGCAGTGGATGACCGCCGGCCGCGGCATCATGCATCAGGAAATGCCGCAGGGCGATGCGCAGGGGCGCATGCACGGGTTCCAGTTGTGGGCCAATCTGCCGGCGTCGTTGAAGATGACCGCGCCGCGCTATCAGGACGTCAAGGGCGCCGACATTCCGGAAGTCACCGACGATGACGGCACGCGCGTGCGCGTCGTGTGCGGTGATTTCTGGGGCAAAAAAGGTCCGGTCGAGGGCGTTGCCTCCGATCCGCGCTATCTCGACGTGTTCGTGCCGGCCGGCAAGCGCAAGACGCTCAAGGTCGAGGTCGAGCGTCACGCCTTCGCCTATGTGTTCGAAGGCGATGGCACGTTTAACTCCGCCTCGAAGCCGCTCGGCGTGCTGAGCGAGAAACAGGTCGATGGCAACGAAATTTTGGTGCGCGAAAAAGTCGGCGACCGCTCGCTGGTGCTGTTTGATTCCGGCGACGAGATCACGGTGCAGGCCGGCGACAAGGGCATCCGTTTCCTGCTGGTATCGGGCAAGCCGATCCAGGAGCCGGTCGCGTGGTACGGCCCGATTGTCATGAATACCCAAGCGGAATTGCAACAGGCTGTCGCCGACCTCCGCAGCGGGGCTTTCATCAAGGGTTAGGCTTGTCCGCTCGCTCCGTCCCCGGTCTCTTCCGCTCGTCCCCGCGCCTACCCGTTATCCCCGCGACAGCGGGGATCCAGAGCAGCAACAACATTGATTTCCTTGGAACTTTTTCTCCCCGAAAGGCGTTTTGTGGTGGGCGGAAGGGGCTAAACTATGCGCCATTGGCGCGATGACACATCCGGCACTGCCATGGAAGCGTTGACCGGCGCAGGCGATCTCCGCGCTCGCGTGGCCGCGTTCGATTGGGCTGCGACTGCTTTGGGCCCGCGGTGCGGCTGGCCTGCATCGCTCATTTGGGCAGTCGAGCTGGTGCTCGCATCCGGCTTCCCCATGTCCGTGCGCTGGGGGCCCGATCTCGTCATGATCTACAACGATGCCTATTCGGCCCTGCTCGGCGACCGGCATCCTGAAGCCTTGGGCAAACCGCTGCGCGACATCTGGCCCGAGATCTATCGCGAACTCGGTCCCATGAACGAAGCCATCTTGCGTGGTGAGCGCGGCCAGTTCTTTGCCGATGATCACCTCTGGCAGCTCAACCGTTACGGGCTCGTGGAGGACGCCTATTTCACTATCAGCTACAGCCCGATCCCCGATGCGTCGGCAACGAATGGTATCGGCGGGGTGTTGGCGACGGCCTTTGAAACGACCGCACGTGTTCATCACGAGAAAAAGCTGCGTCATAACGAGAAGATGCTGCGTGATAACGAAAAGATGATGCGTCATAACGAGAAGACGCTGCGCGATAACGAGAAGAAACTGCGCGAGCTGTCCGGCCAGCTCGAGGAAAAAGTCGCACAGCGCACGCGCGAACGCGACCGCATCTGGAACGTGTCGGAGGACCTGCTCGGCGTCGCCAACTTCGACGGCTACTTCGTCAGCGTCAATCCGGCGTGGACCACCCTGCTCGGCTGGACCGAGGACGAGATCAAGGCGATGCACGTCAGCGAGCTGCGTCACCCCGACGATGCGCCGGCCGCCATCGCCGGCCGCAACCGCCTGGTGCAGGGCGCGCCGACCGTGCGCATGGAAAACCGTTTCCGTCATCGCGACGGCAGCTGGCGCTGGATTGCCTGGACCATGACGGCCGATGCGGGGCTGATCTACGTGATCGGTCACCACATCACATCCGACAAGCAATCGGCCAACGCGCTGCGCGAGAGCGACCAGCAGTTCCGCGCGCTGGTCGCGGGCGTGACGGACTATGCGCTCTATATGCTCGACCCGACCGGCATCGTGTCGAGCTGGAATGCCGGCGCCGAGCGCATCAAGGGCTATCGGGCCGAGGAAATCATCGGGCGGCATTTTTCGGAATTTTACCCGCCGGCCGATCGCCAGGCCGGCCTGCCGAACCGTTCGCTCGCGCTTGCCGCCGCCACCGGACGATTTGAGGCGGAAGCCCAGCGCCAGCGCAAGGATGGGTCGCTGTTCTGGGCCAACGTCGTGATCGACCCGATCCGCGACGATACCGGCAAGCTGATCGGCTTCGCCAAGATCACCCGCGACGTGAGCGAGCGGCGCGCCGCGCAGGAGGCGCTCGAACGCGCCCAGCAGCAGCTTGCCCAGACGCAGAAAATGGAGGCGCTCGGCCAGTTGACCGGCGGCGTCGCCCACGACTTCAACAATCTTCTGATGGTGGTGAGCGGCCAGGCGCAGTCGCTGTTACGCCGGGTGAGCGATCCAAAAGATATCCGCGCGCTGGAAGCCATCCTGACGGCCTCCTCACGCGGCGAAAACCTGACGCGGCAGTTGCTCACCTTCGCCCGCCGCCAGCACCACAACCCGCGCACCGTCAATCTTGATCAGTCGGTCACGGCCTTCCGCGACGTGCTGTCAAGTTCGGCCCGCGGCAAGATCGAATTGACGTACGACATTCCCGGCACGGTCTGGCCGGTGTCTATCGACATCCCGGAGTTCGAACTGGCGCTGGTCAATCTGGTGGTGAACGCCCGCGACGCCATGCCGGATGGCGGCGTCATCACGCTGTCGGCCGAAAACGTCACGTTGCGTGGCAGCGAAACCCTTGAGGGCATCCGGGGTGAATTCGTCGCACTCACCGTCAGCGATACCGGAACGGGAATCCCGCCCGAACTTCTGTCGAAGATCTTCGAACCGTTTTTCACCACCAAGGGCGCAGACCACGGCACCGGTCTGGGCCTGTCGCAGGCCTATGGCTTCGCGCAGCAGTCGGGCGGGACGTTGGGCGTGCGCAGCAGGATCGGCAAGGGAACGCAGGCGACGCTCTATCTGCCGCGCAGCCGCGCCCCTCTGACCGTCGTCACCATCGAAACGCGCACGGATTCACCGGGCCAGGGCGAAACCATTCTGGTCGTCGAAGACAACGAAGAAGTGAAAACCGTCGCCATCGCGCTCTTGGAACAGCTCAACTACCGGACGCTGGCCGTTGGCAATGCCAAGGCCGCGCTCGATATCCTGCAAGGCAACACCGCCGTCGATCTGGTGTTCTCCGACGTGATGCTGCCCGGCGACATCGATGGCATT
The DNA here is from genome assembly GCA_963831275.1 of uncultured Alphaproteobacteria bacterium. Lineage (GTDB taxonomy): Bacteria > Pseudomonadota > Alphaproteobacteria > Rhizobiales > Xanthobacteraceae > Pseudolabrys. Next base: position 733,537 of record CAWHPN010000011.1, read on the forward strand.
GGCCTGGCCAAGGCCGTGAACGAGCGTCATCCGCGCGTGCCCGTTTTGTTGACCAGCGGCTATGCCAAGGCCCTGATTGGCCGGCATGGCCTGCCGATCCTGCGCAAGCCCTATCAGATGTCCGCGCTCGCCCAGGCGGTGCGCGCATCGCTGGACACACGGCGGCCGCGCGCCGGTGGCGCTCACGTTTCGCACTAGCGTCGCGCTCTCTCGCACCGTTGAGAACAGACGACCTTCTCACTCTTATGTCTGGACCTGTGGCGCTGCCTCATGGATTGCCGGGTCAAGCCCGGCAATGACAAATGAGAGGGCAAAAAAGAAAACCCCGGCCGCTTCGCCGGGGTTTTGAATTTTACAAGCCTGCAATCCTCAGCGGGACAAGAAACCCGCGATCGTCACGGACAGGGATGCCGGCGTCCATCGTTGCCGAGATAAGTCCCGCTGCGCGGATCGTACGACCGGAAGCGCTGCATGCAGTATCCGGTGGCGTCGTCACCACCACCTTCGTCATACGGCTCGGCGTAGTAGCCGGGGCCCGGCGCGTAATAACCGCCGCCATAGGCGGGATAACCGCCGCCGTAGTAATAGGGCGCAGCCAACGCGCCGCCGATGATCGCGCCGGTGGCTAGTCCGGCGCCAACACCCCATCCGCCCCATCCCCAGCCGCCGTGCCCGCGCCACCGCACAGGCTCGACCGCCTGCGGCGCGGAATTTTTCAGGACATATGCGCCGCTCACCGGCGCCGCGGAAACGGCGCCTGTCAGCGCGAGCGTGCTCGCGGCCACGCCCGCCAGCAGAAATTTTCTGATCGTCTGTGACATGTCTGTACCTCGCAAAGTTGCGCTCCATTCGGTTGCGGCTTGCGTCGATCGCGCCTGCGACGTCGCAAACCGCTTCTGCCGGTAAAAATGCACCTCAGTTTGTCTTTTGGATGGCAAGGGGATGGAAGGCCGGCCCTTTGCGGTGAAACGTGAAAAGCCAAGGCAAGGCCCACCGTTCATCGTGTCATCTTACCTTGTCATGGCCGGACATAGCCGTCCAAAGGACGGCTCGGCAGTGCGTTTCAGCCCGTCATTGCCGGGCTTGACCCGGCAATCCATGACGAATCGCAACAGCTAAAATCAGTACTGCGTACGTGTAGGGCACCGCATCATGGATGCGCGGGTCAAGCCCGCGCATGACGGATGAGAGGCAGTGCATTCAAGCGCGGGCATGACAAGAAAGAGGCAATGCGTTTCCACGCGTCATGGCCGGACATAGCCGTCCAAAGGACGGCGTCGCTTCGCTCGCCTATGTTCCGGCCATCCACGTCTTTGAAAGGAAGACATGGATGCGCGGGTCAAGCCCGCGCATGACAAATGAGGGGCAGTGCGTTTCCGCCCGTCATTGCCGGGCTTGACCCGGCAATCCATGACGAATCGCAACAGCTAAAATCAGTACTGCGTACGTGTAGGGCACCGCATCATGGATGCGCGGGTCAAGCCCGCGCATGACAGATGAGAGGCAATGCATTCAAGCGCGGGCATGACAAGAAAGAGGCAATGCATTTCCACGCGTCATGGCCGGACATAGCCGTCCAAAGGACGGCGTCGCTTCGCTCGCCTATGTTCCGGCCATCCACGTCTTTGAAAGGAAGACGTGGATGCGCGGGTCAAGCCCGCGCATGACAAATGAGGGGCAGTGCGTTTCCGCCCGTCATTGCCGGGCTTGACCCGGCAATCCATGACAAATCGCAACAGCTAAAATCAGTACTGCGTACGTGTAGGGCACCTCATCATGGATGCGCGGGTCAAGCCCGCGCATGACGGATGAGAGGCAATGCATTCAAGCGCGGGCATGACAAGAAAGAGGCAATGCGTTTCCACGCGGCAGGGGCTGCGCGGCGCAACGATCACGCGCTTTTGACAAACTCACCCAGCGCCTGCTCGACCCGCGCCATCACGCTCGCCCATTCGCGCGCGGCGCTTTGCCGGAACAGCCGCGCGGTCGGATACCAGGGGCTGTCCTCGCGCGCGAGCATCCAGCGCCAGTCCGGCACGTAAGTGACCAGGATCCACACCGGTTTGCCCAGCGCGCCGGCCAGATGCGCGACGCTGGTATCGACGGAAATGACCAGATCGAGCTGCGCGATCAGCGCCGCCGTATCCGCGTAGTCTTTCAGGAAGTCTCCCGCATGAACGATTCCGCGCTCGGTCACGATCGCCGCGTCGTCGGCGTCAAGCTCCGGATGCAAACTCACGAACGTCGCGTCGCGATCGAGCAATGGCAGGAAACTGCGCAACCCGATCGAGCGCTCGCGGTCGCGTTCATGTTTGACATTGCCCGACCAGGCGAGCCCGATCCGCGGCGTGCCCGTCGTGCCCAGCCGCGCGCTCCATTCCGCCATCGCTGCGGGCGCGGCCTGCAGGTAAGGCACCGCGGCCGGAATGCTATCGAGCCGCGTTCCCATGGCGAGCGGCAGGCTGAGCAAGGGGCAGTGCAGGTCGAAATCCGGCAGCGGCGCGCCGCTGGCAACGATCTCTGCCGGCCCCGCGAGCGTGCGCATCAGCGGCAGCAACGGCGCGCGCACCTCGAGGATCACGCGCGCGCCGCGCGCGGCGATCGCCCCTGCGTAACGACAGAAGTGAATCGCATCGCCAAACCCCTGCTCGCTGTGCAGCAGGATCGTCTTGCCGGCGATCTCGCCCTCCCCGAGCCAGAGCGGCTGCGGAAAATTCCGCTGCGCCGGCGCCATGTCGGCCTTCTTCCAGCGCCATTCATAGTCCTGGAAGCCGCGCGCGAAATCGCCGGTGAGCAGCCGCATCGAGGATTCGTTGCAATGCGCGATGATGTCATCCGGCAACAAGGCCAGCGCCCGCGCCGAACAGGCCAGCGCCTCGTCATAGCGATTGAGCTCTTTCAGGATCTTGCCGCGATTGTTGAACGTATGGCCGTCATCAGGCCGTAGCGGCATCAGCCGGTCATAGCAGGCGAGCGCCTCCTCGAACCGCTTGAGTTCGTGCAGCGCATTGCCGCGATTGTAGAGCGCATCGGTATAATCCGGCAGCAAAGCCAGCGCGCGGTCGAAATCGGCCAGCGCCTCGTGGTGCCGGTTCACCTCGCCAAGGATGACGCCGCGCTTGTTGAGGGTTTCGGCATCGGTTGGCCGCAGGGTGAGCGCCCGGCCAAAATCCGCCAGCGCCTCGTCGTAGCGCTTGATCTCGGCCAACGTGACGGCGCGGTTGGACATCGCCTCGGCCAGCGTCGGCAGCACCGCAATGGCGCGGTCGTAGCTGGCGATCGCTTCGTCGTAGCGTCGCATCAGCCGCAGCGTGTTGCCGCGATTGCACAGCGCCGCCACCGCATTCGGCTGCACCGCCAGCGCGCGATCGTAGGCCGCGACCGCTTCGTCATAGCGTCCGAGTGAATTGAGCGTATTGCCGCGATTGCAGATCGCGTCGATGTAGCTCGGCTGCGCGGCCAGCGCGCGATCGAAGCTCGCCAGCGCTTCGTCGAAGCGGCCCATCACCGACAGAGTGACGCCGCGATTGTTGAGCGCGCCGGCGTGGTTCGGCTTGACGGCGAGCGCGCGGTCGTAGCTCGCCAGCGCCTCGTCGAGGCGCCGCAGGTCCTTGAGCACATTGCCGCGATTGCTCAGCGTGTCGGCGTGATTGGGCTGCATCGCCAGCGCGCGGTTGTAACTGGTCAGCGCCTGATCGTTTTTGCCCTGCGAGGCCTGGATCACGCCCAGCACATGATGCGCGTCGAAGAAATTCGATTTCTTGGAGATGATCTTCTGGCAGATCTGCTCGGCCTCGCCGAGCTGGCCCGCCTGATAGGACGTGATGGCACGGTTGATCGCCAGCGCGAGTTTCGACGGTTGGCCCGACATTTAAGTGGTCATCATTCGCCTGCGCCCCCCTGCGGGCCGGCGAAGTCTCGGTGATTCGCGGAGTTTGGCGAGGTGGGAGTTTGCGAGCACCCGCTCATTCCCGCGGGCCCTCTCACCCGTCATTGCCGGGCTTAGCCGGCCGAAGGACGGCGTCGCTTCGCTCGCCTATGACCCGGCGATCCATGATGAATCGCAGCAGAAGAAATCAGTACTGCCTGCGTACGTGGAATTGCATCATGGATGCGCGGGTCAAGCCCGCGCATGACGGATGAGGGGCAGTGCATTCAAGCGCGGGCATGACAAGAAAGAGGCAATGCGTTTCCGCCCGTCATTGCCGGGCTTAGCCGGCCGAAGGACGGCGTCGCTTCGCTCGCCTATGACCCCGCTATCGTTTCAACGTCATGGCCGGGCTTGTCCCGGCCATCCACGTCTTCACTGCAAGCCCATAAGACGTGGATGCCCGCGACAAGCGCGGGCATGACAAACGAGAGGCACTACCGTTCGTCGTCCCGCTTGCGCGGGAATGAGCGCCGTATGGTGCCAGGGCAAGTCTGTCTTTAACTCCGCTCACCCCCGCGAAAGCGGGGGTCCAGAGTGCAGATTGCTGACGATGAGATTGTCGCTCCTGGATCCCCGCTTCCGCGGGGATGAGCGGAAACTGGTGGCCACGCGGAAATGAGCGGCCATCCTCTGCCCGCTCATTCCTGCGCCCCTGCCCTGCAAAAACGCCGCACATTACCGTTCCGTCATGGTTCCGGCAGAACCCGCGGTCCCCGTCAGGCGTTTTCCAACCGGCGATAAAAAAAATGGAGAATTCCATGTTGAAAAAAATCATGCTGGGTGCGGCCGTCGCGGCGCTGATGGCCTCCTCGGCCATGGCGCAGTCCTACGATCCATCGGTGGGCTCGGGAAATATCGTGAAAAATCCCAGCACCCCGCCGAGCGGCCCGGTGATGCCGGGAACACTGGGGCATCTCTACGCCAATGATTTTGCCTCTGCGCCGCCACCCGCGCACCATCACCACATGCGGCACCACGTGACGCGTCCGCAATAAAGATCGTGCACAACAGGAAAAGCCCCGGCCCGATGCCGGGGCTTTTTTTCTTTCACGTGCCCCGGATGCGGCGACCTCACATGCGCTCATTCCCGCGCCACCACCTTGCTCCCCTCGTCCCCGTTGAAAGCGGGGACCCAGGGGCCGCTTGCTTTGAGTTTGTGTCTCTGGACCCCCGCTTGCGCGGGTGAGCGGAGTTAAAGACAGACTTGCCCTGGCACCATACGCCGCGATCGCGTGAGGGAACATTTCTCCGGCAAAACGAATTATCCCGTTGCACGAGAAGGACTTCAGTCGCGAGGTTTTGAAATGGCGATCGGTGCGCGCGCGTCAGAGTGGCATTCCGGCAATGCGGATGTGCATGCGTTGCCATGGATCGCGCGCTTTATCGGCGGGGCGGTGGTTTACGTCGCAGTGCTGGCGATCGTCGGCAGCGTGATCAGCCGCCGGCGGCTTGATCAATGGAGGCTGAGATGACCTTCGGTGAAATTTTGTATCGCGCGTCGCTGATGATCGCCGGCCTGATCATCGTGTTCGCCGTCGGTAACGTCCTCTATCAGTTCAGCACCGCCGAGCCGAAGATCCCGCTCGCGCCGTTCGTGGTCGCGGCGGCGATCTGGGCGGTGGGGCTGTTTTGCCGCAAGGTGTCGGCGGCGTAGGGACAACAATTCCGAACACGCTGCTCTGGATTCCCGCTTGCGCGGGAATGAGCGGAGAAAAATTTATCTCGCGGCCATAAGCGGCGCTATCGGCCCGTCGGGATCGGCGTCGCCGGAGCTGTCGGCGCGGTGGCGGCCTGTGACGGCGCCGACGGCCCTTTGAGCGGCCGCTCTTCCATCGCGATCAGGAACGCCATGCCGAACGACAGCACCAGCGCGCAGGCGAGGAACACGAAGCGGAACGCATAGGCGAGTTCGGGCGCCGAGGCCGTGCGCGCCAGCATGTCCACCGACATGCCCGCGACGCCGCCAAGCCCGCCCAGCACGATCGCGCCCAGCACCGCCACAACCAGCGCCGAGAACAGCGCGCGGAAGAAATTGGCCGCGCCGGTGGCGATGCCCATTTGCGAGCGCGACACCGCGTTCTGCAGGCACACCGTCGACACCGGAAACACCGTGCCGAGCCCGGCGCCGATGATCAGCAACAGCAGCAGCACCAGCGCGGTCGGCATCGACGCCGGCCAGATCGCCAGCGGCACCAGCGACAGAATGGAAATCGCAAGCCCGACGAGCGACATGCGCTTGTAGTGCACCACATACGTCATCAGGCGGCCGGTGATGGTGGAGAATGTCACGGTCGCCGCCATCAGCGGGATCAGCGCGAGGCCCGATTGGCTGGCCGAGAGATGCAGCACCACCTCGAAATACAGCGGCACGAAGATCGTCATGCCGACAAGCGTTCCCATGTTGCAGGCGCCGGCGAGCGCCGCGCAGCGCACCACCGGATTGCCCAGCACCGCCAGCGGCAGAAACGGCTCGCGCGTTGCCACCAGGCGCCAGGCGAACAGGCCCCAGAGGATTGCCGATGACAGCAGCAGCGCGCCGATCGTCGGCGAGATCCAGTCGTCGCGCCGCCCGCCCCACGACAGCGCCAGCAGCAGCGCGATGGCCGCCACGATGAGCAGCAGCGCGCCGATGAAATCGAGTTGATGCTTGCGCGGATGAAACGGCACGCGGCGCAGCACGCTCGAGGTCATGCCGAGCGCCACGAGGCCGAGCGGAAGGTTGATCCAGAAAATCAGCGACCAGTCGATGTGTTCGGTGAGGAAACCGCCAAGCACCGGGCCGCCGACGGACGAAGTCGCGAACACCGCGCCGATATAGCCCTGGTAGCGGCCGCGTTCGCGCGGCGACACGATGTCGGCGATGATGGTTTGCGCCAGCGCCATCAGGCCGCCGCCGCCGAGTCCTTGCACGGCGCGTCCCAACACCAGCGCGGTCATGCTCGGCGCCAGCGCGCAGGCCACCGAGCCGGCCACGAAAATGCAGATCGCCGTGAGCATCGTCACGCGCCGGCCGTGGATATCGGCGAGCTTGCCGTAGAGCGGCGTCACCGCCGTGCCGGTGAGCAGATAGGCGGTCACCACCCACGAGAGGTCGTCGATATTGCCGAAGTGGCGGCCGATCGTCGGCAGCGCGGTGGCGACGATGGTTTGGTCGAGCGCGCCGAGGAACATCGCCAGCATGATGCCGAGCACGATGGCGCGGATTTCAGGGTGCGTAAGCGCGCGCAATTCGGGCGCTGCGTCGGGCTTGGCCGCGCGGGGTTTTGCATCCGATTTGGCTTGCGGCTTCGCCGCCTCGGTTTTTGCCGGCGGCTTGGCGTCCGGCTTTGTGTCCGGCTTGGCCTCCGCTTTGGCCTGCGCTTTCGCGTCCGGGCTTTGCTTGATTGGCGGCTTTGCCGCCTCGGGCTTTGCCTGCGGCTTGCCGCCCGATTTGACCTCTGATCGGCCCTGCGCCTCGAGTTTGACGGCATGCGGCTTCGCCCCGGCGTCCTGCTTCTCGGGGTCCGCTTTTGGTTTCTGTTTTCCGGCGGTCATCGGGCGACGTTAAAGTGAAGCTGGAAGTGGAGCTTTAAGTTGAACAAATGCAGCATTCGTCGGAGAAAACGCAGCGTCCGGCACTGCTTTGAGTCGATGACGTCCAGCTTTGGTTGAACTTGAAAAGACTTCGAACCGCGCGGGCCAACCCGCTCAATGCCTCGATAGTTCCGGCAACGCAAGACCAGCCGGCGCGGAGGTGGTATGTCGGCAGCCACAGCGCGTCGCGCGCGCTTCTTCCCTCTCCCTCCGGGATGAGGGAACGACAGATCAGCACGCGCGGAGGTTCTTCCCTCTCCCATAGGGAGAGGGTGGCGAGCGCGAAGCGATAGCGAGCGCGAGCCGGGTGAGGGGTTATGGCGTCGAGAGGCACGAACCCCTCACCCGCCCTCGCTTCGCTCGGGCACCCTCTCCCTCCGGGAGAGGGAACGAAAGGCACGGAGGTGGTATGTCGGACGCCACAGTGCGTTACGCGCGCTTCTTCCCTCTCCCTCCGGGATGAGGGAACGACAGATCAGCACGCGCGGAGGTTCTTCCCTCTCCCATAGGGAGAGGGTGGCGAGCGCGAAGCGATAGCGAGCGCGAGCCGGGTGAGGGGTTATGGCGTCGAGAGGCACGAACCCCTCACCCGCCCTCGCTTCGCTCGGGCACCCTCTCCCTCCGGGATGAGGGAACGACAGATCAGCACGCGCGGAGGTTCTTCCCTCTCCCATAGGGAGAGGGTGGCGAGCGCGAAGCGATAGCGAGCGCGAGACGGGTGAGGGGTTATGGCGTCGAGAGGCACGAACCCCTCACCCGCCCTCGCTTCGCTCGGGCACCCTCTCCCTCCGGGAGAGGGAAAGACAGACCGGCAGGCGCGGACCGGGGTGATGGGCGATCATCGTTCAGCCGTCATGGCCGGACTTGGTCCGGCCATCCACGTCTTCCTGGCTGAGACACTCAAGTCGTGGATGCCCGGCACAAGGCCGGGCATGACAAGAAAGAGGCAATGCGTTTCCGCCCGTCATTGCCGGGCTTAGCCGGCCGAAGGACGGCGTCGCTTCGCTCGCCTATGTCCGGCAATCCATGATGAATTGCAGCAGGAGAAATCATTACGACCTGCGTACGTGGAATCGCATCATGGATGCGCGGGTCAAGCCCGCGCATGACAAATGAGGGGCAGTGCATTTAACGTCAAGCCCGGGCAATGACCCCGAGGCGCTGCCGCGAGCCTCACTCCGCTCACCCCCGCGCAAGCGGGGGTCCAGGGCAATAGACAACGGATGCGGAGTGTGCCCCTCTGGATTCCCGCTTGCGCGGGAATGAGCGGAGGCTGGCAAGCCATTACGAGCGCTAATAACAGACATGAAACATCGGTCGCAATTCGCCGCCTTCCTCCTCTCCGCGCTCCTCCTCCTCACCACCCCCGCTGACGCCCGCGACATGCTGCCGCCCGGCTTCGTCTATCTGCGCGATATCGACTCCACCATCGCGCAGGACATGCGTTACGCCACCGCCGATAATTTCACCGGCCGTCCTCTGCCCGGCTACAACGCCGGCGAATGCGTGCTGCGCCGCGAGGTGGCCGCGGCACTGCGCCGCGTGCAGGCGGATCTGTCGAAAGCAGCGCATGATCCCGAAAAGTGGAAACCGGTTTTCGGACTGGATCATGCGCCAGGATTCGGTCTCGGTTTGAAAGTCTACGATTGCTACCGCCCCACCCGCGCCGTGCGCGCGATGGAAGCCTGGGCCCACAACGGGGATGACAGCGAGCTCACCCGCCGTTTTTATCCGTCGTTGCACAAGCGCAATCTGTTCGCGCTCGGCTATATCGCATCGCAGTCGCGCCATTCGACCGGCGCGACCGTCGACCTCACCTTGATCAAACTGCCGGCCGCCGCGTCCGAGCGCTTCGACCCGGCAGCGCGTTACGGCCCCTGCACCGGTCCCGCTGCCAAACGCGCGCCCGACACCGGCATCGACATGGGCACGGCCTTCGATTGCTTCGACGTCAAAAGCTATCTCGCCAGCAGCGCCATCACCCCCGAGCAGCGGCGCTGGCGCAACGTGCTCCACACCGCCATGCGCCGCCACGGCTTTGCCAATTACTTCCGCGAATGGTGGCACTATTCATTCAGCGCGCCCGAGCCGCGCGCCTATGATTTTGCGATCTGGCCCAGGGGGCGATGAGTTGGCATGCAGACGACTGATTTCTCAGCCGGCGGATATCGCTTCATCAATGGCGTTTTCCAATATTCGGCCGGCGTCGCCGCCCTTCCCGGCTATCGCATCACACGCGTGCGCTTCATGTCGCCATTGCCATTGCTGGACGGATTCCGCCGCATCGCGGCGATCCTGAAAGAGCTCGACCGTCCCACCACGGCCTTCTGTGCCTGCGAGTTGCGATCCCCAGCACCGTTTTCGGAGCAAGGCTTTACGGATTTCAACAAAGACTATGTCGCCACGCTGGCAAAATGGAAACTGTTCGACGGCTCAACCAATCCGGTCGCGCGCAGCAATGTGTGTCCCGAGATCGACCCGCCGGCGGCGCCGTCATTTCACGCCGTCTCGTTCACCGTTCCGGATTCCACGGCTGCGCCCTCCTTCGTCATCTCCGGCAGCGGAGAAGCGATGGAAGGCGGTGCGAGCTATCGCGAGCGCACCATTCGCCGCGGCGAAACCACACCCGAGGCCATGCGCGAAAAGGCCGTGTTCGTCCTCGGTCAGATGGAAAACCGGATGTCGGCCCTCGGCTTCGGCTGGGCCGACACGACGGCAACCCAGGTCTACACCGTGCACGATCTGTATCCATTTTTGGCTGACGAGATCGTCCGTCGCGGCGCCGCCCGCTCAGGCCTGACCTGGCATTTCAACCGCCCTCCGGTTGCCGGTCTTGACTACGAGATGGATTGCCGCGGGGTGATGCACGAACAGACGGTCACGTGATGCAAATCCTGCAAGATGGCTGGCAGCCCCTGCGATAGACTGCCGCTGCAAATATCGCCATCGGAATATTGTCGGGACATTATTGGGGACATTCAACGATGCCAAAAGTGCGGGTCGGTCTGGTCGGGTGCGGCTTTGTCGCGCACCTGCACATGTATGCTTACAAACGCGTCTATGGCCTCGACGCGGACGTCCGGGCAGTGGCCGCACGAGGCGATCACGTCGTCGATTTTGCCAGGCAACATCACGTGGCAACGACCTATCGCACCTTTGCCGATCTGATCGCCGACCGCGAGATCGACGTCATCGACATCTGCACACCGCCGATGTTGCACGCATCGATGATCGTGGACGCGATGCAGGCCGGCAAACACGTGATCTGCGAAAAACCATTTGCCGGCTATTTCGGGCGCAGCGGCGACAGCAAACCGATCGGCAAGCATGTGCCGAAATCGGTGATGTACGAGCGCGTCATGCAGGAAATGGAGACAACCTGCGCAGCCATCAAGGCCACCGGCCGGCTATTCATGTACGCGGAAGACTGGATCTACGCGCCGGCGGTTGCAAAAACGGTCGAGGTCCTCAACGCCACCAAAGACAAGATCCTTTTCATGAAAGCCGAGGAAAGTCATAGCGGCTCGCACGCCGCTCATGCCGCCCAATGGGCCATGACCGGCGGCGGCTCGCTGATCCGGATGGGATGTCATCCGCTGTCGGCGGTGCTCTATCTCAAGCAGATCGAGGCCAAGGCGCGCGGCGAGCGCATAACGGTTGCGAGCGTGACGGCCGACGTCGGCAATGTGGCCGCCTGCCTGCCGGCGAAGGACCGCAATTACATCAAGGCCAGGCCGGTCGACGTCGAAGACTGGGGCATGCTGACGTTGACCTTTTCGGACGGCACCAAAGCCACGGTGTTCTCCGGCGACATGATCATGGGCGGCGTGCGCAATCTGGTCGAGACTTACACAAGCGGCGGCTCGCTGTTTGCGAATATCACGCCCAACAATCACATGATGAGCTACCTGACCGACGAGGAAAAACTCTCCAGCGTGTACATCACCGAGAAAGTCGACCGCAAGACCGGCTGGCAATACATCTGCCTCGAGGAGGAGTGGACGCGCGGTTACCTGCAGGAGATTCAGGATTTCATGGAATGCGCGGCGCTCGGGCGGCAGCCGATCGCCGGCCTCGATCTCGCTTACGAAACAATCAAGATGAACTACGCCGGCTATTGGTCCGCCGACGAAGGGCGGCGGATCACGCTGTAGACTGCATGCGCTGGCCGCTTCTCATTCGGCCGCGGTGGCCTTGGCCGGCGGCCGGTGAAATCTGAAACGCTTGAGCGTGCCGACAATGCCTTGCGGCATGAAAATGATGCAGAGAACGAGCAGCACGCCATAAATGGTATTGGCGGCGCCGATGTAGGTCACGCCGAACCACACGCGCAGGCTTTCGGTCAAGGAAATCGTCAGCACCGCGCCGACCGTCGGTCCCAGCATCGAATAGACGCCGCCGGCGACAGCCGCGAACACGATCTGCAGCGACACCGCGATGCCCGACACGGATTTGGGGTTGAGGTACATCATGTATTGCCCGTAGATCGCGCCGCCGAGCGCGGTCAATGCCGCGCTGATGACGGTGACGCGAAGCTTTTCGCGCAGGACATTGATCCCGACCGACGCGGCGGCGTCCTCGTCTTCGGAAATTGCTTCGAGCGCCTCACGGCTTATGCCGCGGTCGACCAGATCCCACACCACGAGCCCTGCCACCCACACCACGAGCGCGATGCCGTAAAAATAACCCTTCTCGGGAAATTGCAACGCGTACCAGGAATGGCCGACGGCATTGGGCGTGAACCCGAGCGAACCGCCGGTGATATCGCGCGCGGCAACGAGCGAAAGCAGCACAACCTGGCTGAGCGCCAGCGTCACCAGCGCGAAATAATGGCCAACGACCTTGAGGCGGAAGCACGGAAACCCGATCACGACCGCAAGGAGCGCCGACACCACGACGCCGGCCGGAATGCCGATCCATGGCGTGACCCCGTAATAACTCCACAGCAGCGCCGGCACATAGGCCCCGACCCCCATGAACGCACCATGACCGAACGACACGAAGCCGAAGCGGCCCATCAGCGACCAGCCCGTGTAGATGAATGCCCAGATCAGGATCTGGATCAGCAAGTGGAGAAAATACGTCGGGACGGCAAAGGGCAGCGCGATCAGAACCGCCGCACCCGCGAGCGCCGATAGAGGCGACATCCTCATCGCGCAAACAACCCCCGTGGCCGCACGAACATCAGCACGATGAAGAACGTGAAGGAGAGGACGTAGGACAATTCGGTGTTGGAATAATAACCGCCGATGGCGATGATCTGGCTGATGATGAATGAGGCGACAAAGCCGCCGATCATGTTGCCAAGTCCCCCGAGCACACAGATCATGAAAATAACCGGCCCGAACGTATTCCCGATGAATGGCTGGACGTCATATTGCAGCGCCAGCATGCACGCGGCGAGACCGGCCAGCGCGCCGCCGATCGCCGACGTCACCAGATAGATCCGCCGTTGATCGATGCCCATAAGGCCGACGATCTCTCGGTCCTGTGCGATGGCGCGGATCGCGGTGCCGATATAGGTGCGCTTGAGAAACACAAAAAGCACGACCGCCCCGACCAGCCCGACCACGAATGCAATCAGGCGCGCGAAGCTCACAAACATCGTGCCGATCTCGATGATCGGCAGGCGGATGCCGATATTGCGAAATTCAGTGCCGAACAGCAGCGTCGCAAAGCTCTGCAGGAAAAACAGCAGGCCGCCGGTCGCCAGCAGCTGGTTGATCGGGGCCGAGTTGAGCACCGGTGCAATGATGAGCAGGTGGACGAACACGCCAAGCAATGCGACGCCTGCGATCGTGACTGCGCACGCGAGCGGAAACGGCCATCCGTAGACGGCGTAAAGAAAATAGAGCGCATACATGCCGCACATGACGATGTCGGCATAGGCGATCCACACCACGTCGATCACGCCAAAAACGAGGTTGAGGCCGAGCGCCAGCAGCGCCAGCACGCCACCCAGCAGGATGCCGTTGATGATCGCCTCGATGAGATAGATATCCATTATTACAGACCCATGATTACAGACCCATGTACGACTTGCGGATCAGGTCATTGTTTTTGAATTCGGCCGCTGTCCCGGCAAGTTTGACGGTGCCGACCTCCAGCAGATAGGCGCGGTCGACGACGTCAAGCACCTGCTGGACGTTCTGCTCGACGATGAGCACGGTGAGCCCCTCGGCGCGGATGCGGCGGACGAGCTCGAACACCTGCTGCACGACCAGCGGCGCCAGCCCGGCCGAGGGCTCGTCCATCAGCAACAATTTCGGCTTCGACATCAGCGCGCGGCCGATGGCGCACATCTGCTGCTCGCCACCGGACATCGTGCCGGCCAGCTGCTCGCGGCGATCTTTCAGCCGCGGAAACAAAGTGTAGACCCACGCGAGTTGCTCGGCGAAATGCCGGCGCGCCCGCGGGATGAAGGCACCGATGCGCAGGTTTTCTTCGACGCTCAGGCGCGGAAACAGCCGCCGGTTTTCGGGGACGTGCGCAATGCCCTGCTCGACGATGCGGTGCGCCGCCAGGCCACCGGTCGGGTGGCCGTCGAGCGTCATCGCCCCGCCGCGCATCGGCACCAGCCCGGATATGACGCGCATGAGGGTGGTCTTGCCGGCGCCGTTCGGCCCGATCACACCGACAACTTCACCCTGCGGCACTTCGAGCGAGACCCCGAACAGGGCCTGGAAGGATGCGTAGCCGGCGGACACGTCGGCGAGGGAGAGCATGCGATCAGGCCCGCGCCTTGCCGAGATAGACTTCGGTGACCCGCGGATCGATCGCCGCCTGCGCGGGCGCGCCCTCGAAAATCTTCACGCCGTGATCAAGCACGATGACCCGGTCGACGATGCGCATGAGCACGCCCATGATGTGCTCGACCCAGACGATGGTGATGCCCATGTGGGTGCGGATGCTGTTGATCAGATCGGCGGCGTGCTCCATCTCGGTCGAATCCAGACCGCCGAGGCTTTCATCGGCCAGCAGCAGCCGCGGCTTGGTGGCGAGTGCGCGGGCGAGCTCGAGTTTCTTGAGCGCGGCAGCGCCAAGTCCGCTGGTTTGCGCCAATGGGTTGGCCGGCAGGCCGACAAGGCCGAGCGCCTCCTTCGCCCGCCGCTGTGCTTCCGCGCGTCCGATGCGTCCCGCCTGGCCGTAATAGGCGGCGAGCGTCACATTTTCGAGCAGGGAGAGTTTGCGGAACGGCCGCGGGATCTGGAAGGTGCGCGCGACGCCTTGATGGCAGATTGCGTGCGCCGTCAGGCCGCCGATTTCCGCGCCGTCCAGGCGGATCGAGCCCGCGCTCGGGCGCAGATTGCCGGCGATCAGGTTGAAGGTTGTGCTTTTGCCCGATCCGTTCGGCCCGATGAGACCGAGAATCTCGCCCTCGCGCACCTCAAAGGACACCTGGCTGACCGCCAGGAATCCTCCGAAGCGTTTGGTGAGCCCCTCGACCGTCAGCATCGCCGCTACATGGCGTAGACCGACGTCTTCGGTAACGGCAGCACGGCAGCCTGGGTCTGGATAGCGGTCGGGTACACCACGGAAATGTGCTCGCCGGCATTCTGCATGACCACCGGCGTCGAGCGCTCATTTTGTCCGGACAGTTGCGTGCCGGGCGGGAAGAACTTCACCCCGTAGCCCTGGATCGTGCCGCCCGCGGGAATGTCGACGTCGAGCGCGGCTTTGCGGACCGCCTCCGGGTCGAAGCCGCCGTATTTTGCCTTGGCGACCGGCAGCACATTGTTGAGCAGGATCCAGGTTTGATTGAAGCCCATGGAGCAATGCGGCGGCACGTCGGTGGCATTGGCCTTGGCCTTGTAGCGGTCCACCATGATCTTGATCAGCTCGCCCATTCCCGGCGCGAGCTTCTTCGGATCGAGAAGTTGTGCCGGCACCGGGTCGATGTTGCAGAAGTTGTCGATGTCCTTGCCGAACGTCGCACGCAGCTTGTCGAGCTGGCTGTAGCCGGCGCCGGCACCGATCAGCATCTTGAAGCGCAAGCCGCTCTCGCGCGCCTGGCGCAGGAACAGCGTGATGTCGGGATTGTAGCCGGCATGCGAGATGACATCCGCGTTGGCGCGTTTGAGTTTGGTCACCAGTGCCGAAAGATCGGGGGCGGCCGCGGAATAGCCTTCGCGCAGCACAACCTGAAGCCCGGCTTCCTTGGAGTATTGCTCGTCGGCCGCGGCGACGCCGACGCCATAGGGGCCGTCTTCATGGATGAGCGCGACCTTCACGGCCTTGGCGTCCAGGCCGAGCTTAGCCTGGGCGTTCTCGGCCAGGAAGCCCGCGAAGGCCTGGCCATATTGGTCGGAGTGGATTTGCGCGCGGAACACGTATTTCAGATTCTTGTCCTTGAACACGGCGGTCGACACCGCGGTCGTGATCCAGAGGATTTTCTTTTGCGCCTCGACTTTGGCCGACAATGGCACGGCATGCGCGCTGGAATAGACACCGTCGATGATGTCGACCTTTTCCTGATTGATCAGCCGCTCGACTTCATTGATCGCGGCATCGGCCTTGCTTTGCGAATCTGCGTTGACCGGGGTGACCTTGTATTTTCCGTCCACGCCGCCGCGCTCGTTGCAGAGATCGATCGCGATTTGCGCGCCGATCGCCGAAGCGACCGAGCCGCCGGCCGCGAACGGGCCGGACAGATCATAGATGACGCCGAGGCGGACCGTCTCCGCCTGTGCGCTGGCATGGCGCCAATCGAAGCTCATCGCCGCGGTTGCGGCGGCGGAAGTCTTCAGCAGTGACCTGCGTGAGATTTTCATCGCATCCCTCCCGGATACCCAGCCTCAGCGGCTGGTTGTTATTTTCTGTTGTTCGAACCAGTATTTGGGGGAGGACCTGGAAAGTCAACGCGCAGTTTGGAGGCCGGCGCGCGGCGTTTCGATGCCGACGCCCGTTACGGCTCTTGCTTATTCTTAAAGTCACTTGAGCGCTTATGGCTGAGACACTTAAATTTGCCTGCGGCGGCACCGAGTAGGACGGTGGAGAGAGCTGATGTCATTTCGCGAATTATTGAGCAGGCGCGGGCCCAAGCATTTTCGCCCCGCCGACCCATGGCACCTGCGCCTTGAAGGTATCCGCGGCAAGAAGCGAGGGCTATCAAAATTGATTGGTTCAGCTAAATCGTTATTCAATTTTCTGGAAACTACCAAGCCAAGTTTTCAGATCATGCACCGTCCCAATTCCCGATTTTTTTAAGATACCCACAATATCTACAGCTGAGATTATGATAATCGGATGACCGTCTTCCTTGATTTCGCGGTACGCTTGTCTATCGACATAGCTGGTCGTCACCAGAATGCCAAACTGGCGGTGGCGTAGCCTCGAAATCAGTCGGGACATTTCCCTTACGCCTACAGAATTTGACGTCGAATAGCACTTTGCTTCGAGTGCGAAATCGATTGTGATCGACGCAGCTTCACTTCCTATCGTCAGCAGACCAACGCCATCTCTACCACCGTCGCGAGATGGCCGGGTAACGTCAATGTTTGAAATTCCTGGCAACATCATTTTTGCAATAGCCGCAGCACAATACTCGAAGGCGTGAGGATCTGGCGCGAAGTGAGTGAATATCTGTTCCACAATTTTGATTGACGCTGGCTCGGATGGAAGCTGTTCCTCTTTTGACCGGTATTCAACCGTTCGCGGAGCTAGCAAATTTTTAGGTCGGCCCGTCTTTATCCAGTCTAACCATAGTTGCGGCGCCAAATTCGAAAGGGGGCTCTTTCCGTCTATTACATCAGTCAGCCAGTTGCGATGGACGACTGGAACATTCAAAATCGAAAACCGAGCCCGATAGTTTTGGAACCTTCGGCCTTCGCTTGTATGCCAGATCGCTGCAAGATCCTCAGTTGCGGAATGGCCGGGTGACCCCGGCACCATTAATCCAGAAATGACACGTCTCGATAAGTGCCGGTGTTAGCAAATGAAAGGATCGGAGGGGACTCGTCTGCGATCGAGGGTGTTGGCTGCGAACTCAAAAAGACGGCGCAAAATCTCGTTTCCAAATCTCGGCGTGTCGTGGAGCTCTCGGCCAGGTTTTTTATTGTCTCCATAGTATGTGAAGACGCCGTTTTCACGATCAATCTCGTCAGGCCAATTGAGATCGGAGAGGGAAGTAGTCAAGACTACGAGCCTGAGGTTTTCGAGCGATCCCAAATAACGGAAGCCGCCACTATTACTCACACCGACAAGTTTGCGTAGCGGGTCATCGCTCGCATTGCCAGCTCGGCCACGCCTGGGCTGAGCGCGAGGAAAGCATTCGCAGATTTGCGCGCTGGCTGGGCTTCCGTCGTACCGGACCGTCCATTGAAGATGCTGCTCGTTCGGTAATAAATGGCCTTATTCGCGATGGTAGGGTGGAAAGCAACGGACCTCAGATACGCCGCCGTGGATAGAAATGGCTCGGATTTTTGGGGTTTCTAGTTTTTTGGGAATGAGGGAGAGGATGCCGTGGTTCTATGGTTACATGAAAATTACATTGGGTTTTTCTCGAGCTAGATAAGAGATGGGTCCCTGACAAGAGCCGGGCACGGGGTAGTGGCCTGTCCAATACCCCGGGGGGCCTACCCGCCTTCCCGGAATCAGCACTGTCGGTGCGCGCGAGCAGCCACACGATTTGCTAAAAAATTAACGAGCGTTTCCCCGCCTTCATGGACCGCTTCCATGTGTCGGGCTGACGCTCAACGCGCTGGTCCCGGAAGGCGTCACGCCTGCTCCAGGTTGAATTGTCGAAACGGAGCGACGCCTCACATTGACCATGGGGGCGAATGGGCTGGCTCTGCGCCTTTCTTTCGTAATCGAAACCATGTCCGCGGCAGTAACACACGTGTCGAAGAATTTTCCTGGACTCTCCACTTTTTTTGACCGTGACCACCTCGATGCCCACCGGCCGCGTCTGCTCGCATTCCAGGCAACGGACCATCTCGGTGAGATAGACCACTTCGGTGATCGCGGGGTCTCTCGTCTGAATTTTTCCAATCAGTTCGCGCATGGCTTGTTTCCTGACAGGTTGACGTGAATTCACCACCACGGCTGGCGAGACGCGCTCATGGCTTGCTGCCGGTCGGACCGGCGCCGGCCGCGTGCCGCGCCGAGGTTGACGGTCGTCTCAAAGACGTGGTCGCAGGGAGCGCATTTCCAGCGGTGACGCACGGTGCGCGCTTCGGACAGCTCGGACACTTCGGGCAAATAGAGCCGCTCGCCACATCTGGCGCAGCTCACGCGAGGGATGTCAGTCGCACCGGAATGCATGTGGCGTCCTATGGGCCCATCCGTTAGGTTTTGAAAAGCTCACCTGACCGAAGGCAGCGCAACGTGGTCCAGACATTGGTCCAAGGGTGGTTCCAGCTGATTTAAATGTGGCTACATAAAAGAATCGAATGTGAGTCAAAACATGCAGACCTATGGGTAAGGCCAATAAACGCAGCCTTCGCTGCCATGGCGCCGGTCGTTCACAAGCTGTTGATTGTCTGCTCTCGACCGCGTGAGCGGCCATTGAATTTACGAGCGCGCGCGTCTCGCGGTCTGCCTCGCCTTTGCCGGCACCCGCCTCTTCGCCCCCTTCGGCCATTTCCCCGGCCAGCTGACGATATATTCCTCGAGCTTTTCGTCCGGCACGTCCTTCTCGCTCGCTGCCACGCGCCCGCGCACCGAGATGCCGGCGGTGTGCACCGTCTCGGGATCGCCAGAAATGAGAGGGTGCCACCAGGCGAGATCCTTGCCTTCCCCCACCAGGCGATAGCCGCAGGTCGGCGGCAGCCATTTCAGCCGCCGCACATTGCGTGGCGTAAGCCGCACGCAATCGGGCACCTTGGCCTGGCGGCGGGCATAGTCGCTGCAACGGCAGCTCTTGCAGTCGAGCAGCTTGCAGCTGACGTCGGTGAACAATGTGTCGTTGGTGTCTTCGTCGATCAGCTTGTTGAGGCAGCAGCGTCCGCAGCCATCGCACAGGCTCTCCCATTCGGCGCGTGTCATTTCCGACATGGCCTTGCGGCGCCAGAACGGGATCTGTTCGTCGGGCATATGGAGTTCTCAGTCGTCATGCCCGGCCCTGCGCCGGGCATCCACGCCTTGATTCGTCCCCACGCTATAGACGTGGATGGCCGGGACAAGCCCGGCCATGACGGGTAAATGCCGCCCCTTTTCGACCACACCTTCCATTTACCCAGTTCCACACAGGCGGAACCGCGGCATTGGCCGCGGGTTGCCCGATCGGCTAAATTGGATCCGCCCGGCGCTCCCGCCGGCGGTAAAACCCAAGAGCGGCAAAGCACTTGCGCGACCTTTTTCCCGAAGACTGGAAGCTCAGCATCAAGCGGTTCCTGCTCGGGCTGGACGCTTGGGTCGATTTCAGCGTGTTCCGCAGCTTCTCGGGCCTGCGCGAAAGCTACGAGCGCTTCTCCACCTTCATGGACCGCTTCCATGTGTCGGGCTGGCGGCGCGGCCTCAACGAGCTGGTCTCGGAAAGCGCCACGCTCGGCACCGTCGGTCTTGTGTTCATGCTGGCGCTGGCGGTACCGGCATTCCGCGAAACCTCCGATGACGACTGGCTGAAAAAATCCGAGCTGGCGGTGACCTTCCTCGACCGCTACGGCAACGAGGTCGGCTCGCGCGGCATCAAGCATAATGACGCGATCCCGCTCGACCAGTTCCCCGATCACCTGATCAAGGCGGTGCTCTCCACCGAAGACCGGCGCTTCTACGAACACTTCGGCATCGACCTCCCCGGCACCGCGCGCGCGCTGGTCGCCAACACCAGGGCCGGCGGCGTGGTGCAGGGCGGCTCCTCGATCACGCAGCAGCTCGCCAAGAACCTGTTCCTCTCCAACGAGCGCACGCTCGAGCGCAAGGTGAAGGAAGCCTTCCTCGCCATGTGGCTGGAAGCGCGGCTGACCAAGAACGAAATCCTCAAGCTCTATCTCGACCGCGCCTATATGGGCGGCGGCACCTTCGGCGTGGACGCGGCCGCGCAGTATTACTTCAACAAGTCGGCGCGCGACGTGAACTTATCTGAAGCGGCGATGCTCGCCGGCCTGTTCAAGGCGCCGACCAAGTTCGCGCCGCACATCAACCTGCCGGCGGCGCGCGCGCGCGCCAACGTCGTGCTCGACAACCTGGTCGAAGCCAACATGATGACCGAAGGCCAGGTGTTCGGCGCCCGCCGCCATCCGGCAACGCCGGTCGACCGGCGCGACGACCGCCAGCCGAATTATTATCTCGACTGGGCCTTCGACGAGATGAAGAAGCTGGTCGATACCTTCCCGAAATCGATGACCGAGCGCGTGTTCGTGGTGCGCACCGCGCTCGACACGAACTTGCAGACCAATGCCGACGTGGCGATCGAATCCTCGCTGCGGCAATACGGCCAGGAATATCACGCCAAGCAGGCCGCCGCCGTGCTGATGGATGTCGACGGCGCCGTGCGCGCCATGGTCGGCGGCCGCGATTACGGCATGAGCCAGTTCAACCGCGCGACCGACGCGATGCGCCAGCCGGGCTCCTCATTCAAGCCCTATGTCTATGCGACGGCGCTCGCCAACGGCATGAAGCCGAGCTCGACCGTGGTCGACGGGCCGGTGTGCATCGGCAACTGGTGCCCGCACAATTACGGCCACGGCTACAGCGGCGCCATGTCGCTGATCCAGGCCCTCACCCATTCGGTGAATACCATCGCGGTGAAGCTGTCGATCTCGATCGGCAACGGCAATGCCAAAGTCGGCCGCGCCAAGATCGTCAAGACCGCGCACGACATGGGCATCCGCACGCCGCTGCCGGATACGCCGTCGCTGCCGATCGGCGCCGACGAAGTCACCGTGCTCGACCATACCGGCGCCTATGCGACCTTCCCCAATCTGGGCAAGGCCGTGACGCCGCACGCGCTGCTCGAGGTGCGCACCGGCACCGGCGATCTGGTCTGGCGCTTCGACCGCGACGGGCCGAAGCCGCGGCAGGTGCTCACGCCCGGCGTCGCCGCCGACATGATCAAGATGATGAATTCGGTGGTGGAGAACGGCACCGGCAAACGCGCCCGCCTCGATGGCATCGGCGCCGCCGGCAAGACCGGCACCACCAACGCTTACCGCGATGCCTGGTTCATGGGCTACACCGGCAATTTCGTGTGCGGGGTGTGGTTCGGCAATGACGATTACCAGGTGACCAACCGCATGACCGGCGGCTCGCTGCCGGCGATGACGTGGCACAAGATCATGGCCTATGCGCACCAGGGCATCGAAGTGAAACAATTGCCCGGCATCGCGGTGCCGCAGGTGCGCCAGCAGCCGGTGGTAGCCGAAGCCAAGCCGACGAAGAATGAGCCGGCGCCCCCGCCCCGTCCCGCCTTGCTCACCAAGCGGGGCGCCGATGCGCTGGTCCGCGTCGAGCGGCTGATGGACGATGCCAATCGCGCGCTCGGCCCGGCGCGGCCGACCGTCTCAACCGGCAAGGAGAAGGACGCCGCGGCGCAACGCGCCGGCGATGCGCTCGCCTCCTCGCTGGAAGGCAAATCCTTCGGCACGCACAACTGATTGGCTCTCGCCTCCGCGGCAGCGTATTCTCCACAACCCAGCAATAGACTTCCTCACCCCGGACCCTTTTTGTGCGGCTGCTTTTCGGAACGCTGTTTGGTCTCGCCGTTGCCGCCGCCGTCGGCCTCGGCCTGACTTACTTTTCGCTCACGCGCGGCGCCACCTTTGGCGGGCTCACCATCGAAAGCTGGACCGCCTGGCCGAAGACCGGCACCATCGACGCCGATCCTTATGCGCGCGCCGCGATCGCGCGCACCGGGCGCCTGCCGACCGCAATGGGGGACGGCGTGTCCTTCACGCTCACATCGGATGACGAGGACAAGGCGCTCGACGGGCGCTGCGAAGTCCTCATCTCCGGCATCACGCCGGTGGCGCGCTTCTGGACGCTGACGCTCTACAATCGCGACGGCGGGCTGGTGGCCAATTCGACCAATCGCTACGGCTTCACCAGCCAGGAGATCGTGCGTCACGCCGACGGCAGTTTCGAGATCGTGGTGGCGCCGCGCGCCAATCCCGGCAATTGGCTGCCGACCGGCGGCGTCGACCGCTATGAGCTGGTGCTGCGCCTCTACGACACCGCGGTGGGCGTCTCGACCAAAGCCGGACGCGAAGTGCCGATGCCGGACGTCACCACCAAGAGCTGTCCATGAGCTGTCTCATGAGGATGTGGCAATGATCCGGTGGCTGCTTTTGATCTTCGGCGGTGCCTTGCTGGGTGGCATCGTGCATCTTGCAACCGTCATCATCCTGCCGCGCACCGCCACGCAGGATGCATTCGCGCGCCTGGCACCGCTCGCGCCGGTGAACACAGTGGTCGCCTTGCCGGCGCCCACGCCCGAGAAAGCCGTGATGCCGTTCATGGATCCTGCTTTCGCCAGCGCGGTGTGCCGTTACGACCTGGCGCAGGGCCCGCTCAAGCTGACGGTGCCGGTGAGCCCGGCCTATACGTCCGTCTCATTCTATACGCGCTATGACATCGCCTATTACGCGATCAATGACCGCGCGGCGGGACGGCGCGTGATCGAGCTCGACCTGATGACAAAAGCGCAGCACGACCTGGTGCCGGAGGATGAGGAAATCACCGCCGCCGACCGGCTGATCGTGGAATCGCCGACCGCGACCGGCCTGATCGCGATCCGGTCGATGTCGCCGGAGCCGGGCTTGATGCGGGTGGCGCAAGCCACCGTTGCCGGCGCGCGTTGCGGCATTGCGCAACCCGAACCGCCGCCGCCACCCGCGCGCCCCGCGCCGCAACCTCCCCCGCCGCAACAACGGCAGAGGCGGTAGGTCTGGATCCCCGCTTGCGCGGGGATGAGCGGGAGATTGCTGGATGCGCTGGACTTCACCTCCGCTCATTCTCGCCCAGACGGGAACAAGAATGAGCGGATGAGACCCTCTCAGCTGTCATCGCCGGGCTTGACCCGGCGATCCATGATGTAGTCTCCACAGACATATCAGAACGTATGGACCTGTGGCGCTGCCGCATGGATTGCCGGGTCAAGCCCGGCAATGACAAATGAGAGCCAAGTCTTGTCGGCCGCTACTGGTTGGCCGATACCAGGCTCGGCTCGCGCTTCCAGGTCGGCGGCAGCGTGTGGTAGCGCCCGATCTGCCACTCCAGCTTATTGAGCAGGCGCTCCGCCTCGACCGCCTGCACCGATGGCGCCGAGACCACCAGGTGCTCCAGCGCAAACCGATAGGACGCCAGCCGGTTCTCCAGGCTGATGCGCACGATATCGAGCACGTGGATATTCTCGTGAATGCGGCGCAAGGCGTTGTACCGGTCGGCCTTGCTCAGCTCCGACACGTAGGGAAGACTTTTCTGGCGCTTCTGATCGAGATCGATCACGCGCCCGGCGGTCTCGAAAAATTGCGGCAGGCGCGATGAATCGTTGCGGATATCATCGGTCAGCCGCGCGTAAACCGCCGACGTCGACCGGTGGCATTCGTCCATGATGCGGTCGAAGTATCTGTGATGATCCGCCAGATTGAATTTGATCAAGCCGTACTCGCCGGCGACCGAATACCATTGCTGCCGGTCGTAGGGCGGTTCGATCAGCGGATAGGCGTTGTCGCGCAGCGCGCGCTCGTCATCGGTATATTCGAAGCTCGAGGGCTTTGCTTTCGCAGGCGGCGCACCGCGGCCAAGCCAGCCATGAATATCGTCGGTCACCAGCGTCTGGTTGACCTCGCCGAAATCGCTATTGGCGCAACCGGTGAGGCCGCTCGCCAGGACATTTGCGACGACGAGGAGAAAGACGGTCCGCCGGACTCGGAGTTGTGTCAGCAGCGGGAGCGGACGGATCATCTGGATTGTTCGCGATGCTGCAATCAGCGCGCGGCACGACGACGGCGACGGCGCCCCGTATTGTTACCGCTGTCAGGTTCAAGCCCGTTCGTTCCGTCCGGCCCGCGGTCGATGCGGATCACCGGTAGGATGATGACGGTCGCAGGTTCGGTATTGGCGTCGACAAATTTGCCGCGCGGGCTCGCCTCGTCGGGAAATCGGATGACTTCGCCCATTTCAGTTCCCCCTGCCGCTCCGGTGCTTGCCTCCTCGAGGCCGCCGGTGTCGGCACCTTTTCGCAATTAAAGGACTTGCAAGGTTAACGGTCTGCTAACGACGCGCGGATAATGTGAGCCATTCCGCAGTGGCGTAGCGTTCGAGTGATGGTAAAGCCCTTCGCGTCCAATCCGCTGGACAGCCTGGTCGATCTGGCGTGCCGTGACGGCGTCGAGATCCGCCCGACTTTGCTGCGCGTCCTCGCCGACCTCTACGTGCAGAAACCCATCCACAGCCTCGAAGAAGAAACCCAGTTCGTCGAGCTGGCGCTCGGGCTGATCGACGCGGTCGACCCGCAGACACGCGCGGCGGTAGCAAGCACACTCTCCGGCTACCCGACCGCGCCCGCCATCATCCTTCGCAAGCTTGCCGGCATCGCCGCCTCCGGACCCGCGGTGGAGAGCGGGCGTCATGATCTGACCGAGCTGTTTTTTTCCGCCGCGCCGGAGGAGCGTAGGCTGATCCTGATCAGCCTCGATGCGACGTCCGATGCCAACGCCCGCCGTGCGATGCCGGCCGAAAGCGAACTGATGCGCCGGCTCGAGAACGCCGCGCTCAAGCGCAACGCCGGTGAGTTCAGCCGCGTGCTGGAGCGCGCGCTCACCATCAGCCGCGAGCTCGCCGAGCGGATCACGCGCGATCAATCCGGCGAGCCGGTGGTCGTCGCGGCCAAGGCGCTCGGCATCCCGGCCGAGGTGCTGCAGCGCATTCTCCTGTTCATCAATCCGGCCGCCGGGCAATCGGCCCAACGGTTCTATGAGCTCGCGCGCCTGTTCGACGACCTCAAGCCGGCGACGGCCGAACGCATGCTGGCGATCTGGGGCAAGGGGGCGCGGCGCAATCCGGTGCATGCGCCGGTTTACTGGAATGACGAGAGACCGAACGCACGCGCGGCCGCGACGCCGTCAGCGCGGGCTGCCGCAACGGCTTCACCGCGTGCCGGCAGCACGCGCGAGCCGCGCGCGCCCGCACAGTGGAAGGCGAAGTAGCAATTCTCCGCTCGTCCCCGCGAAGGACCCAGGTGCTAACCTCTCCGCTCGTCCCCGCGAAGGCGGGGACCCAGAGTCTCATCCTCAGATCGTGTTGCTCTGGATTCCCGCTTGCGCGGGAATGAGCGGACGAAAAATCCCGCTGGGCCGCTGTCATGAGCGGGAAAACTCACCCCATGACATTGTCGAGAAAATTCCGCCCGGCGCGGTCCTCGATTTCAATAATCCAGACATCCGGATCGAAGCGGATCTCCTTCACCAGGCGCGCTTCAATATCGGCATCGGGTGCGGGAGCCTTTTGCCCAATGGCCGCGACAAACATCCGGTCCGCCGGCCGCGCATCATCGAATGCAGCTTGCGGCGCCGGCCCATAGAGCGTGCCGGTGCCGTCGAGCCGGTTGATCTTGATGAAGATCGCCCCTGCCTCTTCCGCGCCGCGCCGGCGCACGGCGGCGAAGACACCTTCGACATTGCAACGACGCAGATAGGCCGCAACCCATATCGCGGATTTCAATCGCATGGGCTTTTCGTAGCACGGGCGCTTGGCGCGGGGCTATTCGGGGGCTTTGCGTGCGCGCGCCCGCCCCTACTCCAGCGGACGGCCCGTCATGGCGGCAAGTTCACGCACGAAGCGGTCCGACATCTGTCCGTCGATCGGCAGACGGCGGTCGCGTTCGAATTTCTCGACGGCCGCGCGGGTATCCGGATCGAAAACCCCGGTCGGCTTGAGCTGTCCATAGCCGAAGTCGGCAAGCGCGCGTTGGATGGCTGTCACGCGTTTGGACGGCCCGATCAGCCTGGCGATCGCATCGGACGATGCCGGGCTCGGCGCCGGGGCGGCGCTCGCCGGCTTCGCACTGAATGCGGCAATGGCCTTGAGCAGCGCATCGCTTGCTTCCGGATTGATCTTCAGGCCCGCGGCATGAATGAATTCGCGCGTCGCCGCGTCGGTCTTGGCGCCCCAGAGGCCGTCGGCCGGCCCATCATAAAATCCCTTGCGCGTGAGTTCGCGCTGGATGTTGACGATGAGCGCAAGCTTGCTCGGGGCGGCGGGTTCGGCCATCGGCAGCGCGTGAGCAGCCTGCAGGCGCGGCGCAAGCGCGGCTTCCTGCTGGAGCAGCGTTCGGGCCGCAAATATCGGCGACGGATGCGGACCCTTCTGCAGAAACAGCGCGTTGATGACAATCGTGACGACCGCAATCGTCGCCATGAGGATGGCGACGAATTCGCGCGGATGCTGGCTGATCGCTGCCGCGAGCAGACCGGCACCCTGGATCGCAGTTCGACTGCGGGTGGACCGTCTACGCACTTTTCTTCACTCGTTCGTTGACCAAAGGAATAGTCCGCTTGCGCTCGGTCATGAGCTTGACCGGATCGGCCGCGATGTCCCTGTCGCATTCAATGGGAAGCCGGACCATCACGTGGGTGCCCTCGCCAAGGCGGCTGCTGATGTCGAGTTCGCCGCCATGCAGGTGCAGCAGACCCTTCACGATCGACAGGCCGAGGCCGCTGCCGTCGTGGCGGCGATCGTAGGATGTGCGTGCCTGAAAAAAGGCCTCACCCAGGCGCGGCATGTCGGCCTCGCCGATACCGACGCCGGTGTCGTCGACCGTGACAACGAGGTAACGACCGTCGCGGCGCGCGCCGACCGTCACGCGGCCGTCCCGCGGGGTGAATTTGATGGCATTCGACAACAGATTGATCAGCACCTGGCTGAACGCGCGCCGGTCCGCCGTCACCTCCGGAAGATCGGCGGCAAGGCGGAGCCTGAGATCGACACCGGCGTCCCGCGCCTTGAGGGCGAGCAGGTCTGCACAGCTTTCGATGGCGGGCGCGGGCGCGAAGGGCTCGCGCGTGATTTCAAAATTGCCGGTCTGCATTTTGGAGACATCGAGAATGCCGTTGACCAGCGACAACAAGTGACGCCCGGAATCATTGATCAGTTTCGCGTATTCCTGCTTGCGGGCGGCGACCAGCTCGAGCGACTCGTTCATCAGCATGTCCGAGAAGCCGATGATGGCATTCAGCGGCGTTCGCAGCTCATGGCTCATCGTAGCAACAAACAGGCTTTTCGCAGCCTCGGCGCGTTCCGATTCCATTTGGGCGTTTTCAATGGCACGCGCCTGCGTCTTTCGCTCGCTGATGTCACGCAGGACCGCGGTCACTTCGGGCTCGCCATCGGCTCCCGCGCGCGGCCGGCAATGCATTTCCGCCCACACGAACTGGCCGGCCTGATGGGCTTGCGTGCCGCGACGGATGCGAAGCTCGAGCGAGCGTTTTTCGTTCAGTCTGGCCGCGTCGGACAGCGCCGCCAGATAGGCCGGCCGATCGATGACATGGATGCGGTCGAACAGGCCGTTGCCCAGAAGCTCGCCGGCCGGCGCGCCAATCAACGTCTCGACCGCGGGCGAGACGGACAGGAGCGAGCCGTTGCGGCTATGGCGCATGACAGTGTCGGTCATGTCGTCGGCCAGCATTCTGTAGCGGTCCTGCTCGGCATGAAGCAGGCCAAAGCCGGTGCGGGCGAGCCCCTCGACGCCGAGCGCAAGGCCGGCGGCGTAAAGCGTCGCCGAGATAAGCGCCAGCGCCGACAGCGCGATTTGCTGTTCGGGTGTCGGCAGTGGTTGCGGAAGCAGGCCGAGCGCGCCGAATGCCAGCAATAGGCCGGCGCCGCCGAGCGCAAAGAGCGCGGCCGACAGGATGACCCGGCGTGAAAATGACAGCGCCGCTTCGACCGGCACGATCACCAGCCAGATCGCGGCGAATGAAGCGATACCGCCCGACCACAGGGCCACGATCGTCGCAAGTCCGGTCAGCGCGAGCGATGACAGCACGTGCGCGCGCTCGTAACGGCCGCTCCGCGACAGGTAGAAGACGATCAGAATCGGCAGCGCCAGCCAGGAGAACACGACCACTTCCAGCGGGCTCGGCACGCCGCGAAGGGCGATATAGACCGGCAGGCTGCCGAGCGCGGCAAAACAGCCGAACAGGCGCGGCGCGATAAAGACGCGATGACGCGCCGCCGTCAGCGCGTCCTGTTGCGCCGTCGGGTGCACCAGTGCGTCGACATAACCCCATATTGGCGTGAGGAAACTCACTGTCCCTGTCTCACGTCGCCGAAACAGACGCGCCCCTAGTTCATTGCAAAGCTTAGAGTGGTGCGGATTAAGCGAACGCTAAGGCGCGAATTTTCGCGACCTCCAAACGGCGGTCGTTGTGCCGCGCGGCGGATTTTTCCGACGCCATTTGCCGCGCATGGTGAAATTTCGGTTGCCATCCACCGGCGCGCGATACCGGCGGAGACTTTTGTTATCGATGCGGTAACCATGAGCAGCTCGATGGCGTGCCCAAAGCCCGCTCGCCGATCGGCCCCGCTCCAGCCGCCGCGGGGATGAGCGGAAGAATAGAGAGCGACCCGGTCCCTAAAATTTTAATCAAACTCTCGTCGATTTTATCGGACCTTACCAACAACAGGTTCAGGCCTGTCTGTTACGGTCTAGTTCAAAGGCGGCGTAGTCCGCCGGGGAAATTGACGGGTAGAGGCATGTTTTTTCTTTTGCGGATGGCGTTTTGGCTGTGCGTCGTGTGCGTGCTGCTCTCGAGCGGCGGACGATCCACCTCGCCGGACGCACAGATCGATGCATCAGAAGCTGTGACGCTCGCGAGCGCGGCCGTTTCCGACATGCGTGGATTTTGCGAGCGGCAACCGGATGCCTGCGTCACCGGGGAAAAGTTGCGGTCGCCCTCGGTCACAAGGCCGAAGCCGGTGCACGCACCCTGTATGAGTTCGTCACCAAGCTGCGCGAAAAGTCAGCCTCCGGCGAAAAACCCGGCAAGCCCGGATCGGAAGGCACGTTGACCTCGACCGATATGGCGCCCGCCTGGCATGCCCCGGTGCCGCTGCCACCGCGCCGGGAAGCGCGCGACGGCCGCCCCGCGGCCTAATCGCGGTTGGTTTCTGCGAACATTCGCCGCTCAATCCCGTCGCCGCCTGCGCGAGACGGGACGAATGGACACATTGGCGTTGTATCCCCGCATTCTGCCTCCGTTTGTGACGCGGCCCGCGCGGGCCTATATATGTGAATCATGACGGCTATAGACGAGATCGTTGAGAACTTCGCGCTGCTCGATGAGTGGGATGACCGCTATCGCTATGTCATCGAGCTTGGCCGCACCTTGTCGCCATTGGCGGAGAGTGCGCATGTCGATGCCAACAAGGTGCAGGGCTGCGCCAGCCAGGTCTGGCTGCTCACCCACGTGAGACCGAACGGCGCAGGCGGACCGGTGCTGTCGTTCGAAGGCGACAGCGATGCGTATATCGTGCGCGGGCTGATTGCCATCCTGTTCGCGCTTTACTCCGGCAAAAGCGCGCAAGAGATCCTGGCGACCGATGCGCTCGCGCTCTTTGACAGCATCGGGCTGCGTGAGAATCTCACGCCGCAGCGTTCGAACGGCCTGCGTTCGATGGTGGAGCGCATCCGGACCGAGGCCAGGACGGCACTGGCCACCGTCGCATAAGTCAACTTTCAACGCCAAAGGCCGCATCATCGGCCAGCCAGGTTCTCACCGGCACGCGCGCCGGGCCGCGCGCCTGCGCACTCAGGCCGTAGTGGCGCGCGAGACGCGCGAGAGCCAGCTGCAGGACAACTTTGCCTGAACGCGTCGGCCAGGCGCGCTCGCGCTCTACGTCCGCAAGGCCTTTGAGGAAACAGCAGATGTCGAGGAGCAGACCTGCGAATTCGGGGCCAACCACGTCAAGCGCGCGATGCACGCGCTGCCGTGCCGCGATCATCGTTTCGGTAAATACGCCGGCCCCGTCGGCGAACCCGCCATCGCGGCCGCCCGACAACGGGTTCGACCAGTTGGAGGTTGTGCGCGGCATCAGGTGGGCCTGCGTGAAATCAGTGCGCAGCCTTTCACCGGCCTGCAATTGATGCAGCTCGATCAACGCGCGACCGTCGCGGCCGCGCCTGCGCGCGAGCCAAACCAAAGGACTTTCAGTTTCATTGACGGTGATGGTGGCGCGGCCAAATTCCGTCATGATTTGCCGCTGCGCCAAAGCAAGGTGCTGCGCGCGGAAGGCATCGACGATCGGCTGCGGCGGCGCCGGGATACGGCTTGCCGATTTTCGCCGCTTACCGCGACGTTTCGGCCGGCTATGCCGCGGCCGGGGCATGGATTGTTGCGTCATGGTCGAGAGGCTGATCTCCTTTAGGATTATTAACCTATAGGACGCGCAAAAGGAAAGCCTCGCGAAACTTGCGCGTGACGATATCCACAACTTTTAGGAATTTATCCGTATCGGCGCGTGCGGGTGACAGTCAGGTCAACGCTCGTTCTGCTGGCGGGAGCGAGTGATCGCAGGCCGGGATCGTGTTTCCCGTGTATCCCGCGTCTGCGGAGATGAACGGACCATTGCACGCAACTTGCGTGGACTACTTCGCGCGGCGGCGGCGTTGCTGCCCCAGTCCCATTTGCTTGGCCAATTGCGAGCGCGCGGCAGCGTAATTTGGCGCGACCATGGGATAGTCGGTGTTGAGACCCCACTTCTCGCGGTATTGCTCGGGCGTCATATTGTATTGCGTGCGCAGATGCCGCTTCAGCGACTTGAACTTTTTTCCATCCTCCAAACACACTATGAATTCAGGGGTGATGGATTTCTTGACTGAAATCGCCGGCTTAAGCGGCTCAGCCGGACCTTCCGCCGAGTTGCCCGACACCCTGCTGAGCGCCGTGTGCACCTGATTTATCAGGCCGGAAATCTCGCCGGCCGGTACCGTATTATTGCTGACATAGGCGGAAACGATCTCCGCGGTCAGTTCAATGAAATTGCCATTGGCTGTGGTATCGCCCATTGCGCTGCCCCGGTCTTATCCCGCTGCAAAATCACGCGTTACATCGACCCCGGACAAGGTGAACCGTGTGGATCCGATGCGAACATGTATCGAGATCTATTCGTTATATTTAAAACTACTATCCGATTGCACAAGTCGCAAGAAAAAGATCGCTGTCTAATGCGACAAATATTGGTTAACCGCGACTGCAACAAGACAAATCAAAATAATACAGCCGCGACAACAGGTTTGCCGACGGTGACACGCCCTGCATTCCTATGAGTTTTTGGCGAGGTGGCTGCGCAATTCGTTGATTGAGGCAAAACGTAGGGTACCCTGAGGCAATTCCGCTTCAATCGAACCGTCGACGTAAAGCGTGTAACCCATTCCGTCGACGACACCGGATTTCAGGATAGCGACCGCGCGCGGTTTTTGTGTCTCGTGCTCGTCGCGTTTGGCATGAGTTGCGTCGCTCGACGCTGCGTCGGACCTCGAGCCGTGCGGCGCTTCGTTTCCGATGGCCTTATCGCTTCCAAGACTCTTGTCGTTACCAAGACCCTTGGGCTGCTTCTCCTGCGCCGGCCACATTGCATCGAAATTGGCGGTGGGGATGGGCCGCGCCTGCGGCGGTGGAGAGGGCGGCGGCGCCGGGTGGGATCGCCAACCGGACATGGTTTCGCGATTGGTTTCTCGGCCGGGCTCGCGAGTCGGTGCGGACGGCGTCACCGGATGGCGCGGCGAAAGCGAAACATCGTCCTCCACGGTGACCGGTGACTCATCGGGATTGCGCAGGGTGGGCGCAAAGGACTCATCCCTGTCTTCGAACGGCATACCCGCGCCTTGCGCGAAACCCGCGCCGTCGGCGTGGACATCGGTCTTCGGTCGGGCCGGATGTGCGGCGCGGCCGGCGGCTTGAGCCGGAATTGGGCGATGCGCACCGGCGGTCTCGACGTCGGTTGGCGCAAACCGGCCCGTCGACTGGAGGGCGAGCGTCTCGGCCAACCGCCGCAGCTGCCCGGCCACCGCGCCGAGCCCGATGATGATCAGGCCGCCAATCGCTGCCGTCGTGCCGGCCCCGATCAGTGTGTTTCCGAAGCTGAATTCGTTGATCGGAACGCCAAATCCGATCATCACGAGGCCCGCAAAAAGGGCAAAGGCCCCGATGCCATACAATAAAGCCGGCATATTATATCCTCTCCTGAACCAGCGACTTTCGCCGTATTCAACCGGCTAAATTCTTCTGGCGACGGTAAATTCTCGCTTGTTCGCAGGCCGGCGGCAACACCAAAAGCTGTGACGAGCGCGACAGTACAAGATGTTTGCGGCGCGATCCTGGATCGGCGCGACAGCTTCGCCCGGTATTGCTTGGTCCAGTCGTCTTCCCGCTTTGCCGTTGCCCCAGGCCGCGCGACCGCCTAACTAATGTTTGAGGAACATCATCATCGCTATCAACGTTATCATCATCGTTTGTGTTACCCGAGGAGGACAGAATGTCGTTCAAGCTGCCCGACCTGCCATATGCCCATGACGCGCTCGCGCCCTACATGTCGCGCGAAACACTCGAATATCACCACGACAAGCACCACAAGGCCTATGTCGACAACGGCAACAAGCTTCTGGAAGGCAGCGGACTGGAAACCAAATCGCTCGAGGAGATCGTGAAGGGCTCGTTCGGCAAAAATGCCGGCCTCTTCAACAATGCCGGGCAGCACTACAACCACACACATTTCTGGCAGTGGATGAAGCCCAACGGTGGCGGCGACAAAATCCCGGGCAAACTGAAAGCCAAGATCGACAGCGATCTCGGTGGCGTCGCCAAAATGAAGGAGGACTTCGCCCAGGCCGGCGTGACCCAATTCGGCTCCGGCTGGGCCTGGCTCGCGGTCAAGGACGGCAAATTGATCGTGAGCAAGACACCAAACGGGGAAAGTCCGCTGGTGCATGGCGCATCGCCGATCCTCGGCTGCGATGTCTGGGAGCATTCCTATTACATCGACTACCGCAACCGGCGGCCCGATTATCTCAAGGCATTTCTTGATCACCTGGTGAACTGGGAGCACGTGGAAGAAATGTTCGTCGCCGCGAGCAAATAAACATCGCGACAACTTCGACCCTCACCTGTCGCCACTCCGGCACAAAGTCGGCAGTCCTGACTGCCGACCGGCTGGCCATTATCGTTCTCCTTGCTGTGGCGGCGATCGCAGGTCTGACCTTCCGTGACTACGGATTGGGTTGGGACGACTACACCCATTCGCAATACGGCGAGTTGTTGCTCAAGCTCTACGGCTCGGGCTTTACCGATCAGCGCGCGCTGTCCTTCGTCAATCTCTACAAATATGGCGGCGGCTTCGACATGGCCGCCGCGCTTGCCGCCAAGGTGCTGCCGTTCGAGCTGTTCGAGACGCGCCGGCTGCTCGGGGCGGCGATCGGCATCGTCGGCCTGATCGCAACGTGGCGGATTGGGCGCCGCGTCGGCGGACCGATCGCCGGACTGATTGCGCTCGTGCTGCTCGCGACCTGTCCGCTCTACTACGGCCACATGTTCATCAACGCCAAGGACGCGCCCTTTGCCGCCGCCATGGCGGTGCTGTTGCTCGGCATGGTGCGGCTGTTCGACAAGTATCCGCGTCCCGATGCGCGCTCGGTCGCGCTCGCCGGCGTTGGCCTCGGTCTGGTCTTTGGCTCCCGCATTCTCGCCGGCATCGCGGCGCCCTGCGCGCTCGGCGCCTTGCTGGTGATCGTTATCGCAGACGCGCGCGCGGACGGTTTTCGCGCCAGCGCGGGGCGTGCCGGGGAGTTTGTCTGGCGGCTGCTGCCGGCGTTGGCGCTTGGTTACCTGATCATGGGCCTGCTGTGGCCGTGGTCGATCTTGGCACCGCTCAATCCGGTACGGGCGGCGGAATATTTCGACACCTTCTTCGAAAAGCCCTGGCGCGAGATGTATGCCGGGAAGCTCTACGCGGTGACCGCCATGCCGGTCGATTATCTGCTGCGCCTGTTCGCGCTCAAGCTTCCGGAAATCATGCTGGCGCTTGGCGTCATCGGCGCGATTGTCGCTATTGGCGCTGCCGCTCGCCGTAATCTGCCCATCAATCTGCGCGCCAACTATGTCCTGATCGCGCTCGCCGCCATTTTCCCGGTTCTGCTCGCGACCCTGGCGCACCCGGCGTTCTACAACGGGCTGCGCCATTTCGTTTTCGTGGTGCCGCCGTTTGCCGTGCTGGGAGGCCTCGCCGGCGCCTGGCTTTTCGAGCGCACCTGCGCGTTCGGCAAAGTCGCCGCCGGCGCGCTTATCGCGGCATTCATCGGCACACTGGCGCTTCCCGTGACCGACATGGTGCGGCTGCATCCGTATCAGTACTCTGCGTTCAACCGGGCGTCAGGCGGTGTTGCCATGGCACGCGACAACTACATGCTCGATTTCTGGGGCCTCGCCTTCAAACAGGCCGCCGAAGCGTTGCACACCAAACTCGATGCGATGCACCTCAAACCGCCGCCCGGGCGGCGATGGACCATCGAGATCTGCGGGCCACAGCGTCCGGCCGAAGTTGCTCTCGGGCCCGAATTTGAAACGACCTGGGATCGCAAACGCGCGGACTTTGCGATGATGCTGGGCACATTTTATTGCCGTGACCTGACGGCCCCGGTGCTGGTGGAAATTGATCGGGAAGGTATCGAATACGCGAGGGTCTACGACATGCGCGGGCGACCGGTCCCGAACTTGCTCACTGAACCGCCACCCTGAACCGAACCCTGAACCCCGATTGCGCCTATCGCGAATTCTCCTGCAGCACTTCGGCAGCGATGCGGTGCGCTTCGTTGGCGGCCGGGATGCCGCAATACAAAGTCAAAAGCAGCAGCACTTCCTGAATTTGCTCGGGCGTGCAGCCATTCTTCAGCGCCCCTTTGAGATGCACGCGCAATTCGTTTGCGTGACCGGCCGCAGCCATCATTGCCACCATCGCCAATGATTTCACCCCCGGTGGCAAAGCCGAACGCTGCCATACATCGCCATAGGCATAGGCGTTGATGATGTGCTGTAGCGGTTTGCCGAAATCGCCGAACGCGTTCATGCGCTTTTCGACGGCTTCGCGCCCGAACATTTCGGTGCGCAGCTTGAGCCCGCGGTCATAAAGCTCCTTGTTGTCCATGGCCTTCCTCCTGTGACGCCCACCCCGTTGCCGTTGGCGCGCGAGCTTGTCTAGTATGCGCCACCCATGAAATTTCGTCCTGCCAGACCATCCACCTGCCCATGATCGACGCCGCCGTAATCGGCCTGGGCCGATGGGGGAAAAATATCGTCGAGGCGATACAGGGCAAAAGCAAGCGCTTGCGTATTGTCCGCGGGGTCAGCAAGGAGCCCGAACTGGTCCGCGACTTTGCGGCCGCCAAAGGCTTTGAATTGTCTACCGCCTTCGAGGAGGCCGTGGCTGATCCGCGTGTCAGGGCGGTTTTCCTCGCGACCCCGCATTCCCTGCACGTAGGGCAAATTTCCGCCGTGGCGGCGGTCGGTAAACCGGTCTGGTGCGAAAAGCCGTTGGCCCTCACGCGCGCGGACGCCGAACGCGCTATTGCCGCAACACAAAAGGCCGGCGTGCCTTTCGCGCTCGGCAACAACAAACGTTGTTTTCCGTGTATGCACGAACTCAAGCGCATCGTCGCCGATGGCACGCTCGGAAATATCCTGCACATCGAGGGCAATTTCAGTAACGAGCATTCGACCCGAGTGATCGGCGGCTGGCGCGATGACCCACGCGAATCTCCCGGCGGCGGCATGACTGGAGCCGGCCTGCATGTGCTGGACGCTTTCGTCAATCTTGGCGGGCCAATCGCCAAAGTAGACGCACGGGTCTTTTCACAGAAGCCCCCGCCCGACCCGCGCGATGCGGCGGCCGCGATGATGCAGTTCGAAAGTGGCGCCACCGGCCTGCTCGCGACTGTGCGGGCTGCGCCGATGTACTGGCGGATCATGGTGTTCGGCACCAACGGCTCGGCGGAGGCGCGCGAGGAAACGTCGCTGACCGTCTCGGTCATGGGTGCGCAGCCCGAAACGAGAACCTATCCGCCGGCAGATTTGCTTGGCGTGCTGCTGGACTCTTTCGCCGAGACGATCGAGACCGGCAAGCCCTTTCCGGTTTCGACATCCGATATGCTGGATGTCGTCGGCGCGTTTGACGCCGTCATCCGTTCCATCAACGAAGGCAAGCCAGTGGCGGTCGCGCGGAGCTAGCTCCCCCGCGGAACGTGGTTGAGTTATTGCTGCGGAATTCCCGCGGCCTCACGC
This sequence comes from uncultured Alphaproteobacteria bacterium, assembly GCA_963831275.1. GTDB lineage: Bacteria > Pseudomonadota > Alphaproteobacteria > Rhizobiales > Xanthobacteraceae > Pseudolabrys. Next base: position 770,245 of record CAWHPN010000011.1, read on the forward strand.
ACGGCATCCCACCGTTTGTATTCGGCGGCCATGAAATCCCCGAACGCTTGCGGCGTTGACGTCTTTACCACCACGCCTGCGGCCGCCATGCGCTGGCGCACAGTGTCGTCCGCCAGGCTGTCATTCATTGTCTTGTTCAACTTGGCAATCACCGGCGCCGGCGTGCCGCGCGGCGCGAACAGGCCATACCAGGTTGTGACGTCGTAACCCGGGAGGAGTCCGGATTCGCTTGCAGCCGGAACGTCCGGCACCGCCGGAAAGCGGTCCTTGCCGGTCACCGCAAGCGCCTTGAGCTGACCGGACTGCACGTGCCCGATCAGGGCCGATACCGTATCGAACAACACATCGGCATGTTTGCCGAGGGTCGCGTTGATCGCCTCAGGTGACGTCTTGAAGGGAACATGGAGCAAATCGACTTTTGCCGCCTGTTTGAACATCTCGCCGGCAAAGTGCTGAGTGGCGGCAAAACCCGGACTCGCAAAAACAATCTTGCCAGGATCGGCTTTCGCTGCCGCCACCAGTTCCTTCACATTGTTGGCTGGAAAATCCGGACGCGTGACGATGAGCAGGCTGGCAGTGGCGACCTGCCCGACCGGTGCAAAAGCAGCCAGAGTGTCATAACGCATATTTTTTCGGGTGACGGCGGCAATGATCTGGCCGGCGGTCATGATGCCGAGCGTGTAACCGTCGGGCTCGGCAACGGCCACTGCCTCATTGCCGATGGTGCCACCGGCACCGGGCTTGTTCTCGATGACGACCGGCTTGCCCAACCTGGTTTGCATTGCATCTCCCAGAATGCGCCCGATGATGTCGGCGCCGCCTCCAGGCCCAAATGACACGATGATGCGAATTGGCCGCTGCGGCCACTCTTGGGCGAAACCCGGCGATGGAGCCGCCATGGCGAACAGCACGGCGAACGACATGCCAGTGACAAGCAAAGCGATCGTTTTCTTCATTCCCCCACTCCCAGGCTTTCTACTGCTTTCTCCGGCGCCGCACTTCCTTGATGACAGCGCTATTGTCGAGATCGGCTTCGCCAGCGCGCACGCACGCCTCCAGTACATCGGCGTGCACATCGAGCATGGACAGTTCCTGCCCGGAAGCGGCGGCCTGGTCGAGCATAAGCCGTACATCTTTCAATGTCTGTTTGACGCGGCCTTCCGCCGAAAAGTCGTCAGTCACCATCTTGGGGCCTTTCGTGTCCATGACCTGCGAGTATGAGGCCGAACCCCGCGCCACCTCAAGAAAAGCGGCCGCATTCAGGCCCATCCGCTCGGCAAACACGAGACCTTCCGCGAGAGCGAGACGATTGAGCCCAAGGATCAGATTGACCGCCAGCTTGGCCCGCCCGCCATCGCCGACTTTGCCGACATGGAATCGGCGGGCGAACAGAGCATCCAAAACGTCTTTGACATCATTAGCAATGGCAATGTCTCCGCCGATCAGCGCAACGCCATCACCGCGACGCACCTGATCGCTGGTGCCGGAAACTGGCACGTCCAGATAGCGGATGCCGCGCGGAACCACGCGCGCGGCGAGTGTCGCAACACGATCGGGATCGCAGGTGCTCATGCACAGCACAATCTTGCCGGATCCTTTGCCGAGCGCCGGCAACAGGTGTTGTTCGACGACATCCTCAACCTGATCGGTGTTGAATACCGCGATGATGATGCAGCGCGCCGGCTTTGCCAATTCTCCGACCGACGACGCTGGACGGCCGCCGATCTCGGCAAGCCGAACGCGCCGTGCCGGATCGACGTCGAAACCGGTAACCGGAATTTTCGCGTCAATCAGGCGCTCGGCGTAGACCTCGCCCATCAACCCGAGACCGATGATGGCAACAGGCGAGCTCATCGCCGGACGCAATCCCGGCTACGCATGAGCATAGTCCCAGTAGAGTTCGCGGGCCTTGCGGTAAAGCGGTCCGGGCTGCAACGAACGTTCGCCGATGCGGTTGACCGGCATCACTTTAGAATAATTCCCTGACGAGAAAATCTCGTCGGCCTTTTCGACGTCGCTATAGCTCAGCACGGTTTCGACGATCTCGACGCCGGCATCGCGCAGCAGCTGGATCACGCGCTGGCGCGTGACCCCGTTAAGGAATGTTCCGTTTGGTGCCGGCGTGAACACGACGCCGTTCTTGCCGATGAAAATATTGGCTGTGGCGAGCTCCGCCACGTTGCCGAGGAGATCAAGCACCACGCAATTACCGAAGCCGCGCGCATTCGCCTCGATGAGCGCGCGTGCATTATTGGGATAGAGGCAACCGGCCTTGGCATTGACCGGCATGCATTCAAGGCTTGGTTTGCGATAAGGCGAAAGTGTAACAGAGAAGCCTTCCGGCTTGCGCATCGGCGCCTCGTATACGCTCAGGCACCACTTGGTCGATTCCGGATCCGGCGCAACCAGCAGTGTACCGCTGCGTTCGGCCCAATACATTGGACGGATATAGAGTGCCGCATCCCTGTCGAAGCGCTTTATGCCGTCATGTGTAAGTCCCATCCAGGTCTCTTCCGAAACGACCGGCTTGAGATGCATCGTTTGCGCCGAGGCATTGACGCGTGCGCAATGCAGATCGAGATCGGGCGAGACGCCTTCGAATGTGCGGGCGCCATCGAATACTGAAGAACACAACCAGGCGGCGTGATCGCGCACGCCCATGATGGAGACGTTGCCCTCGTGCCAATCGCCTTCATAAAAGGTCCAGGTTTTCGACCACCCTTGTCCCGGCGCCATTCAACACTCCAATCACGGCCGCAAACGGTCTTTGCTCCGGCGGCCAACTTTGCGACCATAGCGGCCCAGCGCGAGGGATACCATGACATCTATTTTCATCTTCGATGCCTACGGCACGCTCTTCAACGTTCATGCGGCGATCGCGCGTCACCGCGCACAGGCGGGCCCCGACGCCGACCGCGTTTCGGCGATGTGGCGGACCAAACAGCTCGAGTACAGCTGGACCCTCACGCTCGCCGGACACTACGCGGATTTCTGGGTGCTGACGGAGCGCGCCCTCGACTATGCGCTGGCTCTGGTGCCGAGCGTGGACAAATCCCTCAAGCCGGCGTTGCTGGACTCATATTTCAAGCTCGACGCATTTCCCGATGCACGAATGGCGCTCAAGGCGCTGAAAGCGAAGGGCTGCAAGACGGGGATTTTGTCGAACGGCTCGCCGGCCATGCTCACCGGCGCAGTCAACGCGGCTGCCATTGGCGACATCCTCGATGCCGTACTTTCCGTCGACACGTTGAAAATGTTCAAACCAAGGCCGGAGGTCTACGCGCTCGTCACCGATCATTTCAAATGTCGGCCGGGCGATGTCACCTTCGTCTCGTCGAACCGCTGGGATGTGATGGCGGGCGTTCGCGTCGGATTTCGCGGCCTTTGGGTCAACCGCGCCAATATGCCGGATGAATATCAGGATTTCCCGCCGGCGCAGACGCTCAGCGACCTCAGTGCCCTGGCGCAGATTGCGTGAGTATTTTCGTCGCATGAACAGGCTGGCGCGATCGGGTTCCGCGGTCTATATGGCGGCTGCGTCCCTCCCTCAACCGCTATCCCCATGCAATCGATCATTTCCGTTCAAGGCCTCTCGAAAAGCTACGCGTCCGGCTTCAAGGCGCTGAGCGGAATCAATCTCGACATCCGGCGCAGCGAGATCTTCGCTTTGCTTGGGCCCAATGGCGCCGGCAAGACCACGCTGATCGGTATCATTTGCGGCATTTTGGTGCCTAGCCAGGGTAAGGTCACGGTCGACGGCCACGACATCATCGCCGACTATCGCGCCGCCCGTTCCTTGATTGGGCTGGTACCGCAGGAGTTGCACACCGACGCCTTCGAAAGCGTGTGGGCGACCGTTTCGTTCAGCCGCGGTCTGTTCAACAAGCCGAAAAATCCCGCCTATATCGAAAAGATCCTTCGGGCGCTGTCCTTGTGGGACAAGAAGGACAACAAGATCATGACGCTGTCGGGCGGCATGAAACGCCGGGTGCTGATCGCCAAGGCGCTGTCGCACGAGCCGCAAATCCTGTTTCTGGATGAGCCAACCGCCGGCGTCGACGTCGAACTGCGCAAGGACATGTGGCAAGTCGTGCGCGATCTGCGCGATTCCGGCGTCACCATCATCCTCACCACGCACTATATCGAAGAAGCCGAGGATATGGCCGACCGTATCGGCGTGATCAACAAGGGCGAAATCATCCTGGTTGAGGACAAGGCCGAGTTGATGCGCAAGCTCGGCAGGAAACAGCTGACATTGCAGCTGCAACAGAAACTGACAACGATTTCCCAGGAACTTTCCGGTTTCAAACTCACCATCGGCGAAGATGGAAGCACTCTCATCTATGACTACGACACCAAGGCAGAGCGCACCGGCGTGGGAACACTTCTCGGCGAGCTGTCGCGCGCAGGCTTGCGCATCCGCGACTTGCAAACGACGCAGAGTTCGCTGGAAGACATTTTCGTCGGATTGGTGAGCGACAGACGATGAACCTGAGAGCAGTCAACGCCATCTACACGTTCGAAATGGCTCGCACCGGGCGCACCATTTGGCAAAGCATTGTATCCCCCGTGCTTTCCACCTCGCTCTATTTTGTGGTGTTTGGAGCAGCCATCGGCTCTCGCATCACCGAGATCGAGGGCGTTTCGTATGGCGCCTTCATCGTGCCCGGCCTCATCATGCTGACCCTGCTCACGCAAAGCACGATGAACGCATCATTCGGGATCTATTTTCCGCGCTTCACCGGCACGATCTACGAAATACTGTCAGCGCCTGTGTCGCCGTTCGAGATCGTACTCGGCTATGTCGGCGCGGCCGCCACCAAGTCGATTATTCTGGGTCTGATCATTCTGGCAACATCCTGGCTGTTCGTACCGCTGCACATCGCGCATCCGTTCTGGATGGTGGCATTTCTGATCCTCACCGCCGCAACCTTCAGCCTGCTTGGCTTCATCATCGGAATCTGGGCCGAGGGCTTTGAGAGGCTTCAGATTGTCCCTCTGCTGATCATCACACCGCTGACATTCCTCGGCGGGACATTCTATTCGACCAGCGTGCTGCCGCCGCTCTGGCAGACGATCGCGCTGTTCAATCCCGTGGTGTATTTGGTCAGTGGATTCCGTTGGAGCTTTTTTGAGATCTCCGATGTAAGCCACAGCGTCAGCGTCGGGATGACCCTGCTATTCCTCTTTGCTTGCCTCGCGACAGTATGGTGGATGTTCAGGACCGGATACAAACTCAAGAAATAACCTGGCGTGACCGGGGTTTTCACTTCACGCACTCACGCCAGGCACATCAGGGAGAGCCACTTATGTCCAAGATCGCAAAAGCCGCCACCGGAATGACCATCGCTGCCACGCTGTCATCAGCCGTCATGGCACAGGGCGTCATCACCCAAAAGAGCATCTCGCTGCCAATGGCTCAGACCATTGCAAATGCCGTGATCGCGAAATGCCAGAGCCTGGGTTACAAAATTTCAGTCTCTGTCCTCGACCGCGGCGGTCTCGCGCTGGTGATGTTGCGCGATGAGGGCGCGAGCCTGCACACTGTCGAAAGCAGCGACCGCAAGGCCTATACGGCTCGCACGTTTCGCCAGCCGTCAACAGCTCTCGTCAAGCGCATCCAGGATGAGCCCGCCGTTGCCGGGTTTAGGCAATACACGCGCGTGATTGCGCTGGGGGGTGGTCTGCCGATCAAGGTTGGCGACGACGTGATTGGCGCGGTCGGCGTGTCGGGCTCGCCCGGCAAGGACGACGAGTGTGCACAGGCCGGCATCGACAAAGTTGCCGATCAGCTCAAGTAAAACCGTCTAGCCGGCTGCCAGTGCATCGAGGATGCGCGCCCAGCTCCTAATGCCCTTGTGATAGCATTTCAGGTCAAACTTCTCGTTCGGCGAGTGCACGCGGTCGTCGTCAAGTGCAAACCCGACGAGCAGCGAATCCATGCCGAGCACGTTCTTGAAGTCGGCAACGATCGGGATTGAACCTCCGGCCCCGACCGCGACGGCTTTGTGACCCCATTCTTCGGCGAGCACAGCCCGCGCCTTGTTGAGGGCCGGATTGTCGAACGAAAGCTGGATGGGCGGCGCCAGACCGAAATTGCCGAATTCGACCTTGCAATCGGCCGGTAGCCGCGCCTTCACGAAGGTACGGAAGGCGTCGCGGATTTTTTCCGGGTTTTGCTCACCGACCAGGCGGAAAGAAACCTTTGCGCTAGCCTCGCCAGGGATGACGGTTTTGGCGCCCTCACCTGTATAACCACCGATGATGCCGTTGATTTCGGCGGTCGGCCGCGTGGTGATCTGCTCGATCAGCAGGCGGTCCTGTTCGCCGGCCGGCTTTTTCAGACCGATGGGGCCGAGAAATTTTTCCGCCGTCAGGTCGAGCTTTTTCAGGTCGGCCTTGATATCGGCTGGCAAATCCTTCACGCCGTCGTAAAAGCCTGGAATGGTGACGCGTCCTTCGTCGTCCCACATTTGCCCCAGAATTTGCGACAGCAATCGCAGCGGGTTTTGTGCGGCGCCTCCGAATACGCCAGAATGCAAATCCCTGTCAGCGCAGGTGATTTTCACATCCTCATAGACCAACCCGCGCAGCGATGTTGTCACCGCCGGCGTCTTTTGATCCCACATGGCCGTATCGCAAACCAGCGCCAGGTCCAGTTTAAACTCGGCGGCATTGTCGCGCACAAAACCGAAAAGATTTTTGGAGCCGCACTCTTCCTCGCCTTCGATCATCATGGTGATTGGCAGCGGCAGTTTGCCGGTGACGGCCTTGAAGGCGCGGCAGGCCTCAATGAACGTCATGGCCTGGCCTTTGTCGTCGCAGGCGCCGCGCGCGACGATGATCTTGCGCCCGTCTGGCAAGGTCTCGATACGTGGCTCGAACGGCGGCGTCTGCCATAAATTCAGCGGATCGACCGGCTGCACATCGTAGTGTCCGTAGAACAAAACGCGCGGACCGGTTGCGCCATTTGATTTTCCGACCACCACAGGATGGCCGGCGGTCGGCCGAACGGTGGCCTCGAAACCGATCGACTTGAGGTCGGCAGCCACGTGCTCGGCAGCGACACGGCACTGATCCTTGAATGCGGGATCGGTCGACACCGAAGCAATCCGCAACAAGGCGAACAAACGCTCGACGCTTTGGTCAATATCGTGATCGATGCGGTTCAAAACCGCCTCGAGGATCTTCATGGGGGAACTCCTTAGAGGCAGGAGTCCGAAACTAGCAACGCCCGGCCGGTCTGAAAAGCAGCGTCAATGCAGCGTCGGTTTTGCAAAGGCGGCCGCTTTCGACACGCTGACAGGTGGTGCCACCCTAAAGGCGGGTCTTGAGTTCATACGGGCCGACCGGCGCCCCTGGAGTGCGGCGCCGATGCGCCGGTAAAGCATACGAGGCGGGAGCGTCGCCGCCACAGCGGCCAAATAGCCGCACTGACGGGCGGTGCGGCGCAGGTGAGGCGTTATGACCGGGGCAACCATCAAAGCCGGAATGCCGCAAAAACGTCCCGGAGCGTCACTCTCCGTTACCGGAACGCCGTCTGGAATTGCGCTATCGATAGCCACCAGGCAGGCATCGGCACGACCTGACTGACATAATAGCCGCGCCTCTTCGAGCCCATTTACCGCAGTCACTGTTGCCGCCTCCATCCGCCTAATACGGGCAGCCAACACATGACCATGATCGTTGTCCCCCACGACAACGATGTGGGACACCCTTATCGATTTCATCAACGCCACCCTCTGCCACCAACCGCATCCAGGGAGCTTAAGAAGCTCCCGCACGCAGCCAAACCGAACTGGTTCTATATCCTTCTTCTTTCAGGATTTTTTTGAGCATATACACCATGCAATTCAGCTATCAATTGCTATTTCAATGTTGGAAAAAAGTAGCGAGCAAGCGTGTCGATAACGCAACATCGTCGCCCTTCTCCATCATGCTTTCGACGTATCGGCTGCCACATTGTGGCAAGCCCCGCGCAGGCGCACGGTAAGGTGCGACATGTTTTCATAGCGGTGATTTATTTCTTGCTTGACTGTGTCTTCCGCGACAGCCGTAGGCGCGGCAGCCAAACACAAATGAACAAGCATCACGCTTGTCATCCAGGGAAACGGCGGTCAATATAATCTCAATTCCGCCAATAAGTGCGGGGGGCGTGAGGGGATCATGGATGAGTTGATCGGGCGTCTCGTCGCCCACGTTGGCGTCGAACGAAGTGTCGCTGAAAAAGCAGTCGTCATTATCCTCGACTTCCTGCGTAAGGAGGGGCCTGCCGACAAGGTACAGGCCCTCCTTGACCGGCTTCCTGGGGCGGAAGCCTTGCTGGCAAAACAAGCTGAAGCGGGCGGCGGCATGTTTTCCATGGGCGGCATCATGGGCGCCGGTACCAAGATGATGGCAGCCGGCCTGAGCATGGGCCAGGTGCAGAGTGTTACGCGCGAAACTATCGCTTATGCCCGCGAAAAGATCGGCGACGATGCAGTCGGGGAAATCGTCGGCGCTGTTCCTGGATTAAGTCAGTTCGTTTGAACCGTTTTACGGCAACATAAACATAAGAAGACGGCGGAGGAGGCACGAATGTCTTATCCCATCACCGATATCGACGGGATCGACGGCGACGTTGTCGTCGCTCTCAAATCGGTGGGAATTAGATCGACAGACCGTCTGCTCGAGGCCGCCCGCACTGTAAAAGGACGCAAAGCACTCGCTGAGAAGACAGGTTTCGAAGAGAAAAAATTGTTGTGTTGGGCCAACGTCGCCGACCGAATGCGCATCAAGGGTGTGCGGAAGGAATATGCGGAGCTTACTGCAAGCCGCGGGCGTCGATACCGTGAAAGAGTTGAAGTATCGAAATCCGCGCAATCTCGCCAAGGCAATGGCCGACGCCAACAAGCGCCGCAAGCTGGTCCGCCTGCTGCCGTCGGAAAAGGTGGTTAAGCGCTGGATCGAAAACGCCAAACTCCTCCCGCTGAAAATTACCTACTGAAGACGCAGGCCCGGCCCGCAGGCGACATGCGGGGCTGCTTGACAGCCCCCCGTCGACCGCGCAAAGCGACCGGCATGGGAAGCACCCGAACCCTCGAAAAAAACGCTGGAACCGCGACAAAATCGGCGTCGAATTCGCCTTCCGCACTGTATTCGCCGGGCCGTACGCTGGTGATGGGCATCCTCAACGTCACGCCGGATTCCTTTTCGGACGGTGGCCGGTTTCTCGATCCGGCAACCGCCATAACCCATGCCGCCGAAATGGTGCAGCAGGGTGCTGACATCCTGGATATCGGTGCGGAGTCGACACGCCCGTATGGCGGCGCGGTCACGGTTTCGGCAGACGATGAAAAGGCTCGACTGTCGCCGGTGCTTCCGGCAGTGATCAAGCTTGGGCTGCCGGTATCGATCGACACAATCAAGACCTCCGTTGCCAGCTGGGCGATCGATCAGGGCGCCGCAATAGTCAATGACGTCTGGGGGCTTCAACGGGATCCGGATATGGCGCCGATGATTGCCAAACGCGGGGTGCCGGTCATCATCATGCACAATCGAGAGGCCGCCGATGCTTCGATAGACATCATCGCCGACGTGCTGGCTTTTTTTTCCCGTTCACTGGAGATTGCGGATCGTGCGGGGATCACAATGGAAAGCATCGTGCTCGACCCTGGCATTGGCTTTGGCAAGACGCCCGAGCAGAGCATCATGTGCCTCGCGCGCCTTGCGGAGTTCAAGCGTTTCGGCTTACCGCTTCTGGTCGGCGCCTCCCGCAAACGTTTCATCAATACGGTAACCCCCTCTTCCCCGGACGAGCGCATTGGGGGCTCGATTGCCGCCCACCTGCTGGCTGTTCAAAAAGGCGCGGCGATCGTGCGCGTCCATGATGTTGCCGAAACGGTACAGGCGTTGCGCGTGAGCGCCGCGATCGAGCGGCAAGCCGGGGGCACGTCATGAGCGACCGTATTTTCGTTAAAGGCCTCGCACTGCACGCCAACCATGGGGTCATGGCGCACGAGGCCAAGGTTGGGCAGACCTTCACGCTCGACCTCGATCTGGAAATTGATCTGTCGGCCGCAGCCCACTCGGACAAGGTTGCGGATACAGTGTCATATGACAAGGTGGTCGATTGCGTGAGCGAAGCATTTTGCACGCAACGCTACCGCCTGATCGAGGCCGCTGCCGGCCGGGTTGCTGATGCCGTCCTCGCTGCGTTTACCCGCGTGCGGTCCGTACGGGTGACGATCCATAAACCGCATGCCCCCATCGCTGCCACTTTTGACGACGTCGGAATAACGCTGGTGCGGAGCCGTCATGGCTGAGGCGCTGCTCGCGCTTGGTGGCAATGTCGGAAATAGCCGCGCCATTCTCGACCGCGCCATCGCGTTGCTCTGCGATGGCAAGCAGGTGCGCCTGATCGCTCGATCGTCTGACTATCGAACGCCTCCCTGGGGGTTCAAATACCAGCCGCACTTCGTCAACCTCGCGATCGCAGTCGAAACTGCCTTAAGCCCGCACGAACTCCTGGCGCGGGCGCAAGAGGTGGAATTGCAGCTGGGGCGTGACCGCGTGCACGAAAAGCGCAACGGACCGCGCACCGCTGATATCGACATTATCGCCTACGATGATGTGACCTTGAACGAGCCCAATCTGACGCTGCCACATCCGCGCTGGTTCGAGCGTGCTTTCGTGTTGCTGCCGCTTGCCGAAATCGCTGGCGACCGTGTCATCGCCGGGCGGCGGGTGGACGCGACTGCCAGAGCCATCGACACGGCCGAAATTCACCGCCTGCCCTAGCCGCATGGACGTCCCGGATATGCATTTCGTTTTAATGCCATGGTTCCCCCACGGGTCCTGTGCCATTTTGTCGACATGAGTGACGAACTCCCTTTGGCGAGCGAGTTTCCGCCGACGACGCACGTCGAATGGCGCAAGCTGGTCGATGCCGCGCTCAAGGCCGCCGATTTCGACAAGCGGCTGGTCAGTAAAACTTATGATGGCCTACGCATCGAGCCGCTCTATGCGCGTGCGGCAGGCGCAAAACCAGTCGCCGGACGGCCTGCGCAGCCGTGGCAAATTCTCCAGCGCATCGATCACCCCGATCCGGCGGCCGCCAATGCGCAGGCGCTTGACGATCTTGCAAATGGTGCGAACGGGCTCACGCTGGTGTTCGCCGGCTCCCTCAACGCCAATGGTTACGGCCTTGCCGCCACGCCCCAAACGCTCGCGCGCGCGCTCCAGGACATCCAGCTCGATGCCGGGGTCACGTTCGATTTCAATCTCAGCCCGGCAACGCGCGAGGCTGTACAGCATTTCGTCGCGCTGGTGAAAACATGCAAGCTTGCGCCGGCCTCGGTTGATCTGCGCGCGAGCTTGAATCCAATCGGCGGACTTGCCGCAACCGGCCTCAGTCCACGGCCGTGGAGCGAGTTATCCAGGTCCGTCGCTTCAGCCGTGCACGACCTTGCCGCACAGGGCTTTCGTGGACCTTTCATGGTGGCGGACGGACGCATCATCCACAATGCCGGCGGCTCGGAAGCGCAGGAATTGGCGTTCGCGCTGGCCGCCGCGGTCGATTGCCTCCGTGCGCTGGATGCAGGTGGCACGCCCCTCGATGCGGCGCGCCACATGATTTATTTTCGGCTCGCCGCCGATGCCGATGAATTTTTCACCATCGCGAAATTTCGCGCCATCCGGAAATTGTGGGCACGCATTGAAGAGATTTGCGGCCTAACCCCCACCCCCGTCACGGTTGCCGCGGAAACCGCTTGGCGCATGATGACCCGGCGTGACCCTTACGTGAACATGCTGCGCACGACCATCGCGACGGCCGCGGCCGGGCTCGGTGGCGCCGACAATATCGCGGTACTACCGCACACAGCCGCGATCGGTCTCCCCGATGCGTTTGCGCGGCGCGTCGCCCGCAACACACAACTTGTTCTTCTCGAGGAATCGAATTTGGCCAGGGTTGCCGATCCTGCCGCCGGCTCCGGCGCCATTGAGGATTTGACGAACAAGCTTTGCGCCACGGCATGGTCGCAATTTCAGGAGATCGAGAAAGTGGGAGGCGCATGGATCGCGCTCGAGCACGGCCTGATCCAGAAACATGTGGCCCGCGTGCGCGCGGAGCGGGAAAAGGCCGTCGCGCATCGCAAGGACGCTATCACCGGCACCAGCGACTATCCCGACCTGCACGAAAGGTCCCCGGCGGTGCTCGATGTCGCACCGCAGACAACTCCCAAAGAAGCATCAGCCACGCCCACGGCCGAGCCGTTGCCGTCGATCCGTCTTGCCGGCCCCTTCGAAAAATTGCGCGACGCGTCCGATCGCGCGCTCGCAAAAACCGGCGCACGGCCCAAGGTTTTCCTTGCCACGCTCGGCAAGCTTGGCTGAGTTCACCGCGCGGGCAACGTTCGCGAAAAATTTTTACGAGGCCGGTGGCATCGAAGCGACGAACAACGACGGCTTCAAGGAGCAGGCCGTGATGGTTAGCGCGTTTAAGGCCTCGGGTTCCAAGCTCGTTTGCCTCTGTTCGTCGGACAAAGTCTATGAGAGCGAGGCTCCCGCCGCCGCCCACGCCCTCGACCGCGGCCGGTGCGATTGTCCACCTTGCCGGGCGGCCCGGTGAAAAAGAAGCGGTACTGCGCCAGGCGGGGGTGAAAACATTCATTTACGCTGGCTGTGACGTGCTTTCGACCTTACAGGCCGCGCATGATATATTGAGGCTAAAATCCTGATTTGCGGCAGCAAAATGCAATTGATTGAAAATCAGATCGCACAATGTGAGCGTCGTCTGGCGCAATTTGGAGCAGGCGTGTAAGTCTCCCCGACTTCACCAAGGTCGAATGGCGCGAACCAGCGGCGGCCGCGCAAGACGAGGTCGTCTCGCCATGGACAACGCCTGAAGGCATTGTGGTGAAGCCAGCCTATAGCGAGCAGGACCTCGCCGGGCTCGATTTCCTCGATACCTATCCCGGCAAGGCGCCGTTTCTGCGCGGCCCTTACCCGGCGATGTATGCGTCGCAGCCCTGGACGATCCGGCAATATGCCGGCTTCTCGACCGCCGAAGATTCAAACGCCTTCTATCGCCGAAATCTTGCCGCCGGACAGAAGGGTCTTTCGATCGCTTTCGACCTCGCCACCCACCGCGGCTATGACAGCGACCATCCACGCGTCTCCGGCGACGTCGGCATGGCGGGTGTCGCGATCAATTCCATATACGACATGCGCACGCTGTTCTCCGGCATCCCGCTCGATCAGATGAGCGTGTCGATGACCATGAACGGCGCGGTGCTGCCTGTGCTCGCGCTGTACATCGTCGCGGCAGAAGAACAGGGCGTACCGCACGAAAAGCTGTCAGGCACAATCCAGAACGACATTCTCAAAGAATTCATGGTGCGCAACACCTATATTTACCCGCCGGGCCCGAGCTTGCGCATCATTTCCGATATTTCGCCTACACGTCGGCCGAAATGCCGAAGTTCAATTCCATCTCTGTGAGCGGCTACCACATGCAGGAAGCCGGCGCGACGCAGGATCTCGAGCTGGCGTACACGCTTGCCGACGGCGTCGAATATGTGCGCGCGGGCTTGAAGGCCGGTCTCACCATCGATCAATTCGCGCCGCGCCTCTCGTTCTTTTGGGCGATCGGCATGAATTATTTCATGGAGATCGCCAAGCTACGTGCCGCCCGCATGGTGTGGGCGAAGCTGATGAAGCCGTTCAAGCCCCAAGACGCGCGCTCGCTGTCCCTGCGCACTCATTGCCAGACATCGGGCTGGTCGCTGGCGGCGCAGGACGTATTCAACAATGTCGCGCGCACCATGATCGAGGCGATGGCGGCCACTCAGGGGCAGACACAATCGTTGCATACCAATGCACTCGATGAAGCGCTCGCGTTGCCGACCGATTTTTCAGCGCGGATCGCGCGCAACACGCAGATCGTCCTGCAGCAGGAGAGCGGGCGCGACCCGCGTCGTCGACCCGTGGGGCGGTTCTTATTACGTGGAACGCCTGACCTATGAACTCGCGCGCAAGGCCTGGGGCCATATCGAAGAAGTCGAGGCGCTCGGTGGCATGGCCAAGGCGATCGAGGCCGGCATTCCTAAGCTGCGCATCGAGGAAGCGGCCGCCAAGACGCAGGCACGCATCGACGCCGGCGCGCAGATCGGTCGTGGGCGTCAATAAGTATCCGCCGGCCGATGAAGCGCCGATCGAGGTGCTCAAGATCGACAATTCGGCCGTGCGCGCGCATCAGATCGAGAAGCTTGAACGCCTCAAGGCCGAGCGCGACCCGTCTGCCTTGCAGGAGGCGCTCGACGCGCTTACCCGCGCCGCCGATCGCGGCAACGGAAATCTCCTGGCGCTTGCTATCGACGCTGCACGGGCGAAAGCAACTGTCGGCGAAATCTCGTCGGCGCTCGAAAAGGTTTTCGGCCGACATCGCGCCGAGATTAAAGCGATCACCGGGGTCTACAAGCGGGAGGTCGGCATGACCGGCGCCGTCGAACGCGTCCGCACCGCCGTCGAGACATTCGAGACGGCGGAAGGCCGGCGCCCGCGACTGCTGGTCGCCAAGATCGGGCAAGACGGCCATGACCGCGGCCAGAAGGTAATTGCCTCTGCCTTCGCCGATCTGGGATTCGATGTCGACATTGGCCCTCTATTCGCGACACCGGCGGAGGCCGCACGGCAAGCGGTCGAGAACGATGTCCACATTCTCGGTATTTCGTCCCTTGCTGCGGCTCACCTGACTCTCGTCCCGGAACTGAAGGCGGAACTCGCCAGGCAAGGTCGTGATGATATCATGATCGTAGTTGGCGGGGTCGTGCCACCGCAGGACTACGACGCGCTCGTGAAGGCCGGCGCCGAAGCAATCTTTCCGCCGGGCACCGTGATCGCGGAAGCCGCCGAGAAACTTCTCAAAACCCTCAACAAGCGCCTCGGACACGGCAAAGAGGCGGCAGAGTGAACCGGTCATTCGCACTGACACTCGCAGCCGGGGTTTGCGCGCTGTCGCTGTGCGGGTGTGTGGATTCCGATGGTCCGGTTTTGCCGAATGCGAAGCCCTTGCTGGGCAAAGACCTGCAACTTCAGTTCTACACGCTTCGCCAAGGCTTTGTGGATGAACCTGAACAGGCTTCCTTCAGATGGGACGGAGAGCGATACGTCCATACCGCCGGCAGCATGAACGACGTTAATTCATTCACGGTGCACAAGCTTGAGGGCCGGACATATATCGTGCAAAGCGCGGCGGCCAAGCGGCCAAATATCATTGAATATGCAGTCGCCCGCGAGCTCACCGAAGGCGTCTATCAGGTCATAGCGATTGACGAAAATGATGCCGACATCACCACGCGCCAACAGCAGTGTAGGCGGGTGGGCAATTCCTATTGCCGGATTACCACGCGAAAACAGCTGAATGCCTTTGCACACGCAACAGGCGCAAAGCAAAAACCCGCAGGCGGCCTGGTGCTTCGGCTTGCGACCGGCTCGGAAGGCGGGCGCTAGGGACGCCGATGGCTGCGCGCAATCTCCTGCCTTCGGATCTTGTCCGCGGTATCCGCGCCGGCGATCGTGCAACACTCGCGCGTGCGATTACACTGATCGAGAGCAAGCGCGCAGACCACCGCAAGACGGCCCATCGTCTGGTGCAGGAGCTGCTGCCGCAGACCGGCAAGGCCGTGCGTCTCGGTATCACGGGCGCGCCGGGCGCCGGTAAATCCACCACCATCGATGTGCTCGGGACTTACCTCACGGGTAAAGGCCACAAGGTTGCGGTGCTCGCGGTCGATCCGTCATCCACCCGTACCGGCGGCTCGATTCTTGGCGACAAAACGCGGATGGCGCAGCTCTCGAGCGATCCGAATGCGTTCGTCCGCCCCTCCCCGTCCTCCGGCACGCTTGGCGGCGTCGCCGCCAAGACGCGCGAGACCATGCTGGTGTGCGAAGCCGCTGGCTACGATGTGGTGATGGTGGAAACCGTCGGCATCGGACAGTCGGAAACCGCGGTCGCCGACATGACCGACTTTTTCCTGGTGCTGATGCTCCCCGGCGCTGGTGATGAATTGCAGGGCCTGAAAAAAGGCATCGTCGAGCTTGCCGACATGATCGCGGTCAACAAGGCCGACGGAGACAATGTCGACCGCGCCAGGCTAGCCGCGGCAGATTATCGCGGGGCGCTCAATATCCTCACGTCCGCAATCCGCAACTTGGTATCCGCCCGTCATTACCTACTCGGCGCTTACGCAAAATGGCATTCCCGAATTGTGGTCTCAGGTTCTCGCTCACAAAAAGAAAATGACGAATTCAGGCGAACTGGAAGTGCGGCGCCGCGAGCAACAGGTGAAGTGGATGTGGACGATGCTCGAAGAACGGCTGACGGCTCGGCTGCGCAGCGACGCATCGGTACGAGCGAAGTTGCGACAGGCCGAGGCCCAGGTCGCTGCCGGCAAGCTCGCGCCGACGCTTGCGGTTGAGGACATCGCGAAACTGCTTGGCGTCTAGATGGCCGTTACCGTCCTTGTCACCGGCTTTGGGCCATTTCCAGGGGCACCATTCAATCCGACCGGTCCGCTGGTCGAGCGTCTCACGCGCATGCGCCGGCCAGCGCTAGATGATGTGACAATCATCCCATACGTCTTTCCCACCAGCTACGCTGCTGTTGACCGAAAGCTGCCAACGCTGATCGCCTGGCACCGACCGGATGCGCTGCTGATGTTCGGGCTTGCCCCGCGCGCAAAAACACTCCGCATCGAAACCCGCGCACGGAATACCTTGACGCACCTCCGCGACGTTTCGGGACAGACGCTTCGCCGGAATCTGATTGTTGGTGGCGGGCCGCCCGCTTTGCGCGCTTCCAGTTCGCACGCGGCAGTTGCTCGCGGGTATCCGCGGCACGCGTGTTCCGGTGACGCTGTCGCGCGATGCAGGCCGTTATCTTTGCAATTATCTCTGCTGGCGAGCGGTCCGAGGAAGCCGCGCGAAAGAATGGATTGCGCCTTGCAGCCTTCATTCACGTGCCGCCTGTTGGCCGCACTGTTCGGCGGCTCGGAAAACGGCGCCGATTTACGCTCGACGATCTGGCGCGCGCAGGGGGCCGCTTTGTTGTTGCCATTGCAGCGGAAGCGCGTCGTTAACCTCCCGGGCGCATCATGCCGGCATGATAATCGATCGCCGTCGCCTGCTCATCGGTTCTGCAAGCGGCATAGCCACGCTCGGCGCGCCATTCTCAGCCTATGGTGTCGATGCAGCACAATTTGGCGTCCGTCCTTCAGCTGCGGAGGACCAAACCCGCGGGCTGCAGCGGGCGATCGAGCAGGCTGCTCGCGCGCGCACGCCACTCGTACTCGCAGCCGGCGTCTATCGCGCCGGCGATCTCAAGCTGCCAGACGGAGCGCAGCTTCTCGGGGTGCGCGGCGCCACGCGTCTGGTGATGACACATGGCCCTTCACTTTTATCTGCCGAAGGCGGCGGCAGCATCACTCTGTCTGGCCTTGCGCTCGACGGTGGCAATCAAGCCCTGCCGCAGAACCGCGGGCTTGTCCATTTCACATCGACGAGAGCCATCCGCATTCTGGACTGTACGGTCGATCGAAGTGGCGGCAATGGCATCACATTCGAGCGCTGCACGGGACATGCCACGGGTAATACCATCACCGACGCCGCCGACAACGCCATTTTCTGCACCGACAACGCCGGGCTCGTGATCACGGCCAACAGTGTCCTCAATTCGGGTAACGGTGGCATCCGCGTTTGGCAGAGCGTCAAACGCCACGATGGAAGCCTGATCGCCGACAACACTATTGAGGATACCAAGGCACGCGCCGGCGGCACTGGCGAGAACGGTAATGCCATCAATGTATTTCGCGCGGCCGACGTGATTGTGCGAAACAATATGATCCGACGAGCGGCTTTTTCCGCCGTGCGCGGCAATGCCGCGAACAATCTCCACATCATCGGCAATAATTGCGCGGAGCTTGTCGAATGCGCGATGTATGCCGAGTTTGATTTCGAAGGCGCGGTGATCGCCGACAACGTGATCGATAGCGCCGAAAACGGAATTGCCGTGACAAATTTCAATAATGGCGGACGACTTGGCGTCGTGCATGGCAATCTTCTGCGCAACATCAACCGACGCCGGCCGGATACGCCGCCGGAATGGAGCGGCGTCGGCATCGGCGTTGAGGCGGACACCGCTGTCACAGGCAATACAATCGAGAACACGCTGTTTGCGGGCATCCGCGCCGGATGGGGGCCCTATCTGCGCAACGTCAGCGTAACCGGCAATGTTGTGCGCAATGCCGGTTACGGCATCGCCGTTTCGGTCGCGCCCGGTGCGGGTGACGCCGCGATCTCCGGCAACGTAATTTCGGGGGCCAAAGACGGTGCCATCGTCGGCATGGCATGGGCGAAGGTGGTGAGCGGCGATCTGACAAGGGACGGCATCGAGCGTTATCCGCAGCTCACCATCGCCAACAATCATGCCCGGTGAATGCCACGTTTAGGCCGGAATGCGCTTATACCTGAACCGCCATGCCCAGCCTTCAACCGCCAACCCGCCGCAAGACCTTTATGCTCATCTTCTTTCTTTTGTTTTTCGCACCCCTCCTCGCCCGCGCCGCCGTTTATGCGGTCAGTAGTGATCCGCGCTCATGGCGGGATGCCAACTGGTCCAGCACAGGGATGCTGCCGGCCGCCGGCGACTTTGCCCCTGCTCGCCTTGTGTTCTTCACCGGAACAGCTGGCGCCTGGAAAGGCATTTTCTCTGTGCATAGCTGGGTCGTCCTGAAGCGTGCGAATGAGACCCGATGGACGCGTTATGACGTCGTCGGCTGGGGCGAACCCGTCCGCCGCAATAACTGGCCGGCAGACGGGCGCTGGTATGGCAACACGCCAATCATGCTCGCCGATATTTCCGGCGCAGAGGCGGAAAAACTTATCCCGCGTATCGAAAATGCAGTGACGGCGTATGACTACGCGCAGGCTGGCGACTATCGCATCTGGCCGGGGCCGAACAGCAACAGCTTCGTCGCCGCGATCTTGCGCGCCGTCCCGGAGCTGGGTGTGGCGTTGCCGCCAAACGCACTCGGGCGCGATTTCCGGCACGGCCTCTACGCCGGGCGGACGGACAGCGGCACCGGCTTCGAGATCAACCTCAACGGTTATGCCGGCATTAAGGTGGGCTGGGTCGAAGGCATCGAGGTGAATTTTTTGGGCCTTATTTCTGGCCTGGATCTGCGTCGCCCGGGATTGAAGCTTCCTGGCTATGGGCGCATCGGCATTGAAATCTCCGGTCACGACCGCACTGGCGCGCTGATTTTCCCAATCTCTCACAACGATTTGTTTTGCCGCCGCCCTATCCGAGGTGACGCGGGCGCGTGCGTCATGGCAAGTTGCACAGCCGAGGCCCCGATGCGCGACATGCTTCCCCTGCTCGAGAAGATTCCCTTCCCCGCGATCCGCCGCGATAGGCTCGAAACTTTACAGGTCAATGTCGGCTATCGCTGCAATCAGTCCTGTTTCCATTGCCATGTCAATGCGGGCCCCACCCGGACCGAGGAAATGGCGGCCGACATCGTCGAACTGGTGCTGCATTTCCTGAGACGCAAAAAGATTCCCATCCTCGACATCACAGGGGGCGCGCCAGAACTCAATCCGCATTTTCGCCGGCTGGTGCGCGACGCACGCAAGATTGGCGCCAAAGTGGTGGACCGTTGCAACCTTACGATCCTCGAGCAACCAGGTCAGGAAAACCTAACTGAATTCCTGGCAGGCGAGCGCGTCGAGGTCGTCGCGTCGATGCCCTGTTACCTGCAGGACAACGTCGAGCGACAACGTGGCAACGGGGTTTTCGACACCTCAATACGCGGTCTCCATCGCCTCAACGCGGCAGGCTATGGGCGCAAACCGGAGCTGCCCCTCAATCTCGTTTATAATCCCCAAGGCCCATCGCTTCCGCCATCGCAATCCGTGCTGGAAGCGGACTACAGGCGGGTGCTTGGGGAACAATACGGCATTGTGTTCGACAAGCTTTATGTTCTCGCAAACATGCCAATCCAGCGTTTTGGCTCGACGCTTGTGACCAATGGCGAGTTCGACAGCTATCTCCAACTCCTGCAGGATGCTCATCTCGACGCCAACCTCGACGGCGTCATGTGTCGCAACCTGATTTCAATTGATTGGCGTGGCTACGTTTATGATTGTGACTTCAACCAAATGCTTGATCTGCCCATGACGCGCGGAACACATGGACGCGTGCATTTGACCGACTTGCTGGACGACACAATCGACAACAATCCCGTCCGCGTTGCGGGCCATTGCTATGGTTGCACCGCAGGCCAGGGTTCAAGCTGCGGCGGCGCGTTGAAAGAGGCGGCGCAATGAGCGCCACCAGATTATCCGTCATCATACCCGTTCTTGATGAGGTGGACGGCATCGAATCTCTGCTCATGGCGCTTTCGCCTTATCGCAGCCGTGGTGTTGAGTTGATCGTTGTGGATGGCGGGAGTCGCGACGGCACGCCTGCCCGGGCACGTCCGCTCGCCGATCACGTCTATGCCGCACCGCGCGGACGCGCAGTGCAGATGAATGCAGGCCGTGCCGTTGCGTGCGGCGCCGTTCTGTTGTTCCTGCATGCGGATACACGCCCGCCCGATAATTTTGACACTCTCATACTGGACGGGCTCGCGCGGTCCGGGCG
The DNA here is from genome assembly GCA_963831275.1 of uncultured Alphaproteobacteria bacterium. GTDB lineage: Bacteria > Pseudomonadota > Alphaproteobacteria > Rhizobiales > Xanthobacteraceae > Pseudolabrys. The sequence goes on from CAWHPN010000011.1 coordinate 790,928, forward strand.
CGCCTGGGGACGTTTCGACATACGATTTGATCGACGCGGATTGCCGAGCCTTGTCGCGGGCATGATGAACTTACGCTCGCGCTTGACCGGAATTGCCACGGGCGACCAGGCCCTGTTCGTAACCCGTGCCGCGTTCGATTCTATTGGCGCTTTTCCCGCGATCGCCTTGATGGAGGACGTTGCCCTGTCCGCGAAGCTCAAACGCATCAGCCGTCCTGTGTGCATTCGTGCGCGCGCCACCACATCCAGCCGCCGTTGGCGAAAGCATGGGACTTTTCGGACAATTTTTCTGATGTGGGGGTTGCGGCTTGCATACTTCTTCGGTGCCGACCCGGCGCAACTAGCGCGGCATTATGGTTATGCCTCCGCCGAGCAATAGTCGCATTTCCGTCGCGGTCCTTACCAAGGCCCCCGTTCCGGGACTGGTCAAAACCCGCCTTATTCCCGCAATCGGAGCACACGCCGCCGCAATACTTCAGGAACGGCTGACCGAGCGTGCGGTCATGACTGCACTGGCTGCCGACATTGGCCCGGTGACAGTGTGGTGTGCGCCGGACGCCACGCATCCCACGTTCCTCGATTTGGTGGCCAAGCTGCGCATTACGCTGAGGCCACAGCCCGCGGGCATCTCGGCGTTCGCATGCTTGCTGCTTCGAGTGCCCAAAATGGTTCGACGCTGATTATCGGATCCGATTGCCCCGCCCTTGCTGATACGCACTTGCGCGGAGCAGCCGTCGCTCTTCGAAACGGTAGCGATGTTGTTCTCATTCCCGCCGAGGACGGCGGTTATGTCCTGGTCGGCACGTACTCAGTGCAGCCCGCGCTATTTGCAGGAATCAATTGGGGTACAGGGAACGTCCTCACCGAAACCCGCGCGCGCATCATGGAGCATCGCCTCGCCTTGACCGAGCAGCTTCCCCTTTGGGACGTCGACACCGAAAACGACCTTCGGCGTCTTGAACGCGAGTACCCCGAGCTCAAGCTTTGACTATTATTGCAGGCGGATGAGGATCAGACCGCAGACGATCAGACATGCGGCGCCGATACGCGCGAGCCGGAGCGGCTCCTTGAGCACTACGACCGCGATGACGGCTCCGAACAGCACGCTCGTTTCGCGCAATGTCGCAACAATAGCGATGGGTGCTGCCGTCATCGCCCAGATTGCAATCCCATAGGAAAGAACCTGGAGGGCGCCGCCTGCGAAACCGCGCCGCCAATAGCATTGCATCGCAGGAATGACATCCCGGCCGTCGCGGTACAGTGCGTAAGGCACCATGACCACAGCAATGCCAATGAACAGACAAACGGAATAGGCATTCGGATTGGCAGAAAGGCGAGCGCCAACGCCGTCCACAACGGAGTAAGCGCAGATGGTGATCGCTGTGAAAAGCGCATAACCTATGGCGCGGCGGTCGATTTCAGCGAGCGCGCGGCCGCCGCGCGCCGAGAGCAGAAGCACTCCGGCCACAAGCGCAAGAATTCCTAACCACCCCGTCAGGCTCAATTTCTCGCCGACGAAGATTGTCGTCGCTGCCGCTGTCATCAACGGCGCCGACCCGCGCGCGATCGGGTAGACCTGACCAAGATCCCCGGTGCGGTAGCTCTCGATCAATGACGCGAAATAAACCAGGTGAATGACCACCGATGCGACCAGCCATGGCCAGGCGGCCCAACTCGGCGTGCCCACCGCCGGCAGGATGACCAGCGCCACAACGCCCGAGCCAATGGAGATGAGGGTCGTCGTTGAGAGTGGGTCAAGGCCGACCTTGATCAGTGCGTTCCAGCCGGCATGGCAGGCGGCAGCGAACAAAACCGCAAGGAAAACGGCATTTTCCATCAGCAAATTCTATTGCGAGAGGTGGTCCGGCAATCGACTGGATTGTGCAGATTGCGTTCCCTTGGGGCGAGTTCGATGCGCGGCGGCATGAGCGGCACCGACTTTAGTAGCGCATCCGTTGCAGCGCAAAAGAAACCGCAAATTTATAGCGGCCCAATCCTTTAGTGACTAGCCGACCACGCGGGGCGAGAGTATCGTTTCATAAAGCGAAAAAAACATCCGGGAGGAGACCATGGGAAGTTCACGCCTTTCACGCCGTGCCGTTCTCAAGACCGCTGCCCTCGGTTCTGCGGCAGCAATTACTGCGCCTTATGTCAGCGGCGTCTATGCCGCCGGCACCCTCACCCTAGGCTGCTGGGACCATTGGGTCCCCGGCGCCAACAAGGCACTCGACAAGATCTGCAAAGAGTGGGGCGACAAGAACAAAGTCGACGTCCACATCGACTACATCACCTCGCAAGGCGAGAAAGACAAATTGACCGCGGCCGCCGAAGCGCAAGCCGGCACCGGCCACGACATCATGTCGCATCGCGACTGGAACATCCGCATCCACCAGGCGCAGCTCGAGCCGCTCGACGACGTCATCGCCGCGCTGATCAAGAAGTACGGCCCGATCAGCCCGGTCGCCGAATATCTCGCCAAGAGCAAAGGCGTGTGGCTCGGCGTTCCGACCGCGGTCGGCAGCCAGGTGAAGCCGTGCTGCTCGCGTCTCGATCTCTACAAGCAGCACGCCGGCCTCGATCTGCGAGCCATGTTCCCGGCCGACGAATCGAAATGGACAAGGCGCAGACCGACAAGTGGACCTGGGATGCCTATGTCGAGTCGGCGCAGAAGCTGCACAAGGCCGGCTTCCCGGTCGGCTTGCCGATGGGCCAGACCTCCGACGCGGTCGACTGGGTCGGCGGCCTGTTCAATGCCTACGGCGTCGTGTTCATCGACGGCAAGGACAACATCAAGATCAACTCCGACCAAACCCGGCAGGCGATGGAAGTCGCCCGCAAGATCATGGAAGCGAGCCCGCCGGAAGTGTTCGCCTGGGACGACGCCGGCAACAACCGCTGGCTGATCTCCGGCAAGGGCTCCGGCATCATGAATCCGCCGAGCGCCTGGTCGGTCGCCAAGCGCGACAATCCGAAGGTGGCGGAGAATTGCTGGACCCATCCGGTGCCGAAGGGCCCAAAGGGCCGCTTCGTCGGGCAGCTGCCGCAGTTCTATGGCGTGTGGAAGTTCTCCAAGAACAAGCAAGCGGCGAAAGATTTGCTGCTGCTCATCTCGCAGAAGGAATCGGTCGCCGAGCTGGTCGCGGCCTCGAACGGCTACGACCTGCCTTCGTTCAAGACCATGTACGACCTCGACACCTGGAAGAACGGTCGAGCCGCCGGTCGGCACCGTGTACGGCTATCCGCCGCGCGGCGACGAGCAGACCTCGATGTTCGGTGCGCCGGCGCGCTCGGAAGTTGGCGCGCAGATGTACAACCAGGCGATCAACACCGTGATGATCTCCAAGTTCACGCAGGGCAAGGAGAAGCTCGACGACGTCATCAAGTGGGCCGAGAAGGAGCTCGAAGGCACATTGCGCGCCTGAGCGTTCTCGGCTCGCTGACGAACAGTGCATGCCGGCCGCGATCGGCCGGCATGCAGCGTTCTTAACGACAGCGCAGAGCGAGCACATGGCCGATACCGTCCAGTCATGGAATCGGCGCGCTGCGGTGCACTCGCGCCGGCGCCGGCAAGCGCAACGGCTGCAGCTGTTCATGCGGCGGCGCTCGACGATTGCGTTGCTGATGTGCACGCCGCTGATCCTCATCGTCGCGTGCCTCATCATTTATCCGGCCTTCTATTCGATCTACTTGTCGATGCTGAACAAGGCGCAGACGCGCTTCATCGGCCTGTCGAATTTCACCTTTCTGATGTCGCGCGACACGTTCTGGATGGTGGTTTGGCAATCGACGATCTTTGCGTTGTCGGCCGTGTTCTTTAAGGCGCTGATCGGGCTGATCACCGCGCATCTGGTCAACAACCTGCCGGTCAAGGGCCAGCGCAAATGGCGCGGCATGCTGCTGGTGCCGTGGGTGATCCCGCTGGCGCTGTCCACGCTCGGCTGGTGGTGGATGTTCGACCCGACCAATTCCGCGTTCAATTACACGCTGAAAAGCCTCGGCTTCGAAGGATTCCCTGGCTGAGCGATCCTTATTGGGCGCGCTTCTCGGTGATCCTGGTGAACGTCTGGTACGGCGCGCCGTTCTTCCTGATCATGTACCTCGCGGCCCTCAAGTCGGTGCCCGAGCAGCTCTACGAGGCGGCCTCGATCGACGGCGCCTCTGCCTGGCAGAAATTCGTCCACATCACGCTGCCGATGATGCGCAACATCATCGCCATCACCGTGCTGTTCTCGCTGATCGTCACCTTCGCCAATTTCGACATCGTGCAGATCATGACCGCGGGCGGCCCGCGTAACATGACGCACATGTTCGCGACCTACTCATTCCTGCTCGGCATCCGCTCCGGCGACCTGCCGCTCGGCGCCGCGACGTCGCTGTTCATGTTCCCGATTCTGGCGATTGCCGCGGTCTTCATCCTGCGCGGCGTGCGCAAGCGCGGAAGGGAGATCGGATGAGCACGCTGACCGCCGTGCACCCGCCGGCGAGCGCGCCAGCGTCCGCACCAGCCTGCAGCGCAGTCGCCGCTGGGCGCTGATCGCGTCTTACGTGTTCCTCGATCATGTTCGCGATCTTTTTCCTGTTGCCGCCCTATTACATGGTCGTGACGTCGCTCAAGAGCGACGCCGAGATGGCGCGCCTCGCGACCAATCCGTGGTTCATCTTCGACGGCGTGACGCTCGATCAGTTCAGGATCTTGCTCGGCCAGACCGACTTCCTGATCTTCTTCAAGAACACCGCCATCGTGACCGTCTGCGTGGTGGCGATCACCATGGTCGTGAGCGTGCTGGCCGCATTCGCGCTCGGCCGCATGAAATTCTGGGGCTCCAGCGTGCTCGCCACCGGGATTTTCCTCACTTATCTGGTGCCGGATACGTTGCTGTTCATCCCGATGTTCCAGATCGTCAAATCGATCGGCCTGCTCAATTCCTATTGGGGCATGGTGCTGGTCTATCCGACGCTGACGGTGCCGTTCTGTACCTGGATCATGATCGGCTACTTCCAATCGATCCCCAAAGAGCTCGACGAAGCCGCGCTCATCGACGGCGCCGGCCACATGCAGATGCTGTTGAAGATATTCATCCCGGTGGCGCTGCCCGGCATCATCGCGGCAATGATCTTCGCCTTCACCGTGTCGTGGGCGGCCTTCGTCTATCCGATGGCGTTCCTTTATTCGTCCGACCAGCAGGTGCTCACGGTCGGCACCGTGACCAGCCTGATCCGCGGCGACGTCTACAAGTGGGGCATGCTGATGGCTGGCGCGCTGCTCGCCGCCGCGCCGCCGCTGGTGATCTACGCGTTCCTCATGGACTACTACATTGCCGGCCTGACTGCCGGAGCCACAAAAGGCTGAAGCTCAATGGCCGAAGTCGCGTTGCGTCAAGTGGTGAAGAAATATGGCGAAGTCGAAGCCGTCGCGCGCCATCGACCTCGACATCCCGAACAACGAATTCGTCGTTCTGGTCGGGCCGTCCGGCTGCGGCAAGAGCACGACGCTGCGCATGATCGCCGGGCTCGAGGAATTGACCGTCAGGCGACATCTCGATCGGCGGCGCAGTGGTCAATGACCTGCCGCCGAAAGACCGCGACATCGCCATGGTGTTCCAGAACTACGCGCTCTACCCGCACATGACTGCGTTCGAGAACATGTCGTTCGGGCTGAAGCTGCGCAAGTTCTCCGAAGGCGGAGATCCGTAAGCGGGTCGAGCACGCGGCGCGCATTCTCGACATCACCGAATTGCTCGACCGCCGGCCGAAGGCGCTCTCCGGCGGCCAGCGCCAGCGCGTCGCCATGGGCCGCGCCATCGTGCGCAATCCGAAGGTGTTTCTGTTCGACGAGCCGCTGTCGAATCTCGACGCCAAACTGCGCGTGCAGATGCGCACAGAGATCAAACGCGTGCACCAGAAGGTAAAGACCACGACCGTCTATGTCACGCACGACCAGGTCGAAGCGATGACGCTGGCGGACCGCGTGGTGGTCATGAACAACGGCCGCATCGAGCAGATCGGTACGCCGCAGGAGCTTTACCACAGCCCGCAGCACGCGCTTCGTCGCCGGTTTTATCGGCTCGCCGGCGATGAATTTCATCCCGTGCCGGCTCGAGCAAAACGGCGCCGGCATGCGGCGTGCGTATTTCCGATACGATCGCATTTCCCGTTCCCGCATCAGAGAAGCGCCGTTACCGGGCGCATGGTCGGAAAAGACCTTACTGCTGGGCTTACGTCCGGAGCACATCACCGAGCCGCGCCACAATGGACGCGAGGATGGCCGCGATTTCACGGTAACGCTCGATGTTGTCGAGCCCATGGGCATGGAAACGATGGTATTTTTCACGGTCAACGGCACAGAAATCTGCGGCCGGGTGCGAGCCGAGCAGTGCCGGTGATGCAGGAGTCAGCATGCGGCTCTATGCCAACATCGACCACATGCACTTGATCGATCCCGCAAGCGGCCTGGTGATCTAGCCTTGCGTCTTCGTCGCAGCCGGCGCCCACAGTTTCGGGCCGGCGCGCTGGTACTGCGGCGGTCGCGCCACATCGGCGCCAAGCGCCTTGGCCGCATGCCAACCCCAATGCGGATCGTCGAGGAAAGCAGCGCGCCATCGACACCATGTCGGCCTCGCCTTTGGCGACGATGGCCTCGGCATGCTCGGGCGTGACGATCAGCCCGACCGCGCGGGTCGCGATGCCGGCCTCGCTTGCTTCACCCGCGCGGCGATCGGCACGTTGTAGCCGGGCTCGGTCGGATTGCGGATGTCGGCGGCGACGCCGCCCGACGAGATGCAGATGAAATCGATGCCCTCACCCTTCAGCGCCTTGCGAAATCGCGACCGCGTCGTCCGGCGTCAGCCCGCCCTCGCGCCAGTCGCTGCCGGTGATGCGCGCGCCGAGCGGAACGTCTTTCGGCACCACCGCGCGCACCGCCCGCGCGATCGACAGCGGAAAGCGCATGCGGTTCTCCAGCGAACCGCCATACTGGTCGGTGCGCTTGTTCGAGATCGGCGACATGAACCGTGCGCGAGATAGCCGTGCGCCATATGCAGCTCGATCTCGTCGAAACCGATGCGCAGCGCGCGCTGGCGGAATTGACAAAGGCGTCGCGCACGCGCTCCATGTCGGCTTCGGTCACTTCGCGCGGCGTGTGCCAGCCTTCGCCCGAACGGCGATCGGCGAGGCCGCGATCGTCGGCCACGGGTCGGCTGCCGGCCTTGAGCGCGGCCGCCGCCCTCCCAGGGCCGCTGCGCCGACGCCTTGCGGCCGGCATGCGCAATCTGGATGCCGAACTTGGCGGTGCCGATGCGCCGCGCACTGCGCAATGCACGCGCGCCAGCGCCGCCTCGTTGTCGTCGGAATAAAGGCCCAGGCAGCCGTGGGTGATGCGGCCGTGCCGCTCGACATGGGTTGCCTCGACGATCACAAGGCGCGGCGCCCGAATTGCGCCAGCATGCCAAGATGCATCAGGTGCCAATCGTTGGCGCAGCCGTCGTCGGCGCGAATATTGGCACATCGGCGAAACGACGATGCGGTTGGCAAGCTCGAGGCCCGCCACGCGAAAGGGCGTAAATAAAGTACTGGGCATGTGTTGATTTAACTCTGGCTTAGAGGCGGATCCGCAACTTGTTGGCAAGTTCGCCGACGATGCCGCGGCGGAATAACAGCACGCAGGCCACGAATATCGCGCCTTGAATGACCAGCACCCATTCACCAATGGGCGCAAGCTTGAATTGCATCACCAGGATCACGAAGGCCCCCACAATCGGCCCGAAGATCGTGCCAAGACCGCCGACCAGCGTCATCAACACAACTTCACCGGACATCGGCCAATTCACATCCGTCAGCGAGGCTAACTGCAGGACAATTGCTTTGGTGGACCCTGCGACGCCGGCAAGTGTTGCCGACAGCACGAAAGCGACCAGCTTGTAGCGATCCGTCTTGTAGCCGAGCGATATCGCGCGCGTCTCGTTCTCGCGGATCGCCTTGAGCACCTCGCCGAATGGTGAGTGGATGATCCGGTATATCAGCATGAAACCCGCAAGGAAGATGACGAGGACCACGACGTACATGGCCATCTCATTGCGAAGATCGATAAAGCCAAAGAGATGGCCGCGCGGTACAGCCTGAATGCCATCCTCACCGCCGGTGAATTTCGCCTGCAACGCAAAGAAATACATCATTTGCGCCAGCGCCAACGTGATCATGGCGAAGTAAATACCTTGACGGCGAATGGCGAGCGATCCGGCAACCAGTCCGCAAACAGCAGCCGTCGCGGTACCCGTCAGGATCGCCAGTTCGGGCGGGAAACCCCAGGTCTTGGCGGAATAGGCAGACAAATAACTCGCCCATCCGAAATAAAGCGCGTGGCCAAAGGAGAGCAATCCGACATAGCCGACCAGGAGGTTGAAGGCGCACGCAAACAGCGCAAAACACATCGCCTGCATCAGGAATAGCGGATAGGTAAAGAACGGTGCGGCCGCCAATGCCACGGCCATCACCGCAAAAGCGATGGTCTCGCTCTGCGTGCGCAAGGCCGACGGCGTCCTGGCGAGCGGGTCGACGACGCGTTCCATCACCCTCTCCGCCCGAACAGACCGGCAGGCCGCACCAGCAGCACGATGGCCATGATCACGAAGATCACCGTATTCGAGGCCTCCGGGAAGAACACCTTGGTAAGGCCCTCAATCACGCCCAGCCCGAAGCCGGTCACGATCGCGCCCAGGATCGAACCCATGCCACCGATCACGACCACAGCGAACACGACGATGATCAGCTCTGAGCCCATCTGTGGCGACACATTGTAGATCGGCGCCGCCATCACACCGGCGAACGCGGCAAGCGCCACGCCGAAACCGTATGTGAGCGTAATCATGCGCGGCACATTGATGCCGAAGGCTCGCACCAGCGTCGGGTTCTCGGTGGCGGCCCGCAGATAGGCGCCAAGCCGCGTGCGCTCGATGACAAACCAGGTCCCAATGCAAACTGTGAGGGAGGCAACGATCACCCACGCCCGGTAGTTGGGCAGGAACATGAAGCCGAGGTTGCGACCGCCCTGCAGCGACTCCGGAACGGTATAGGGCAAGCCCGCGGACCCGAAATAATTGCGCGCAACGCCTTCCAGAATAAGCGCCAGGCCGAAAGTCAGCAGCAGCCCATAAAGATGGTCGAGCTTGTAAAGCCATTGCAGGAACACCCGCTCGATGATGATGCCAGTGATGCCAACCAGAATGGGTGCGATGATCAAGGCCGGCCAATACCCGAGCCCGGAATATTGCAGGATGAGGTAAGCGGCAAATGCGCCCATCATGTATTGGGCGCCGTGGCTGAAATTGATGATATTGAGCATGCCGAAAATAACGGCCAGCCCGAGGCTGAGCAGCGCATAGAACGAGCCGTTGATCAAACCGATCAACAGCTGACCGAAGAGTGCCTGCGACGGGATTCCGAAGATTTCGACCATGATCGCGGTTCTTCTGTGCTCGGTCCCGGGAGCAGCGCCGCAATGCGCTGCAACCCGGGACCGTTATCACATTAGCCGGTCACCAGCGGGCACTTGCCCTCGTTGAGCGGACGGAAGGCTTCGTTCGCCGGAATGGTGGCGCGGAGCTTGTAGAAGTCTCCTGGGTACTTCGATTCCGACGGCTTCTTCACTTCGAACAAATAGGCCGGGTGAATGACACGGCCATCGGCACGGACTTCGCCTTTGCCGAACAGCGGATCGTCGGTCGGCATCGACTTCATCTTGGCGACCACCGATTTGCCGTCATGCTCGCCGGGCCCATAGCCAGGCGCGCCTTCAGATAGTGCATGATGCCGGCATAGACACCGGCGTGGATCATGGTCGGATATTTGTTGGCCGCGGCTCCCGCCTCGTGCCAACGCTTGGTCCAGGTCCGGTTGGTGTCGTTTGCATCCCAGTACCAGGTCTCGGTCAACGCAAGACCCTGCGCGGTCGGCAGGCCAAGCGCCGCCACGTCGCTGGCGAACACCAGCAAGCCGGCCAACTTCTGGCCGCCCTTCACGATGCCGAATTCGGCCGCCTGCTTGATCGAGTTGATGGTGTCGCCACCGGCATTCGCCAGACCAATGACCTTGGCCTTCGACGCCTGTGCCTGCAGCAGGAACGACGAGAAGTCGTTGGTGTTGAGCGGGTGACGGACTTTGCCGAGCACCTTGCCGCCGTTCTTCTCGACCACGGCCATCGTGTCGGCCTCGAGCGCATGACCGAAGGCGTAGTCAGCCGTGAGGAAGAACCAGGTATCGCCGCCGGTCTTCACCATGGCCTTGCCGGTGCCGTTGGCGAGCATCCACGTGTCGTAAGTCCAGTGCACGGTGTTGGCGTTGCACTTCTCACCGGTCAGCGTCGAAGCAGCGGCGCCGGAGACGATGAAGATCTTGTTTTTCTGGCTGGCAACCTGGCTGACCGCCAGTGCGACGCCCGAATTCGGAACGTCAATGATCATGTCGACCTTGTCGACATCGAACCACTGGTTGGCAATCTGGGTGCCGATGTCAGGCTTGTTCTGATGATCGCCGCTGATCATCTCGATTTTCACATTCGGATGATCCTTGGTGAAATCCGCGATCGCCATCTTGGCGGCAGCGACCGAGCCCGGGCCGCCGATATCGGCGTACAGGCTGGACATGTCGCTGAGCACGCCGATCTTGACGTTCACCTGCTGGGCGTTCGCCCCTCCGCAGACCAGAACGGCGGCCAACGCCGCCAGTCCCAAAGTCCTTTTCATCAGTGCATCCTCCTTGTTGTTTCGAGATTGGTGAAAAGTCAGCCGCTCACGAGCGGACAGTTGCCCTCGTTGAGCGGACGAAAAGCCTCGTTCGCCGGGATCGTCGCGCGCAATTTGTAGAAATCGCCGGGATATTTTGACTCTTCCGGCTTCTTGACCTCGAAAAGGTAGGCCGGGTGCAGCTTGCGGCCGTCGGCGCGAATGGTGCCTTTGCCGAAAAGCGGATCATCGGTCGGCATTTCCTTCATCTTGGCCACGACGGTCTTGCCGTCGGCCGCGCTCTTCAGCGCGGTCACTGCCTTGAGGTAGTGCAGCGTGCCAGCATAGACGCCCGCCTGATTCATCGCCGGGTACTTGCCCGACGCATTGCGTTCGGCATGCCAACGCTTGGTCCAGGCGCGCGTGGCGTCGTTGAGATCCCAGTAGAAGGTTTCGGTGAGCACCAGGCCCTGCGCCGTCGGCAGGCCAAGCGCCGCGACGTCGGTGGCAAACACGAGAAGGCCGGCGAATTTCTGCCCGCCTTTTGCGATGCCGAATTCAGCGCCTTGCTTGATCGAGTTGATGGTGTCGCCCCCAGCATTCGCGAGGCCAATGATCTTGGCTTTGGAAGCCTGCGCCTGCAACAAGAACGAGGAGAAGTCGTTGGTGTTGAGCGGATGGCGGACCTTGCCGAGCACCTTGCCGCCGTTCTTCTCAACCACCGCCGTGGTGTCGCGCTCAAGCGCATGACCGAAAGCGTAGTCCGAGGTGAGGAAAAACCAGGTGTCGCCACCGGTCTTGACCACCGCCTTGCCGGTGCCGTTCGCCAGCATCCAGGTGTCATAGGTCCAGTGCACTGTGTTCGGGCTGCACTTCGGCCCGGTGAGATCGGAGCTGGCCGGGCCAGATGCGACGAACACCTTGTTTTTGTCGCGCGTGACCTGGCTGATGGCGAGCGCTACGCCCGAATTAGGGACGTCAGCGATCATGTCCACCTTGTCGACGTCGTACCACTGGTTGGCGATTTGAGTGCCGATATCCGGCTTGTTCTGATGGTCACCACTGACGATTTCTACTTTCACATTAGGATGGTCTTTCATGAAATCGGCCGCGGCGAGCCTGGCCGCAATGACCGAGCCGATACCCGTGGCATCGGCGTAAAGACTCGACATGTCCGTGAGGACGCCGATCTTTACGTTCAACTGCTGCGCGCTGGCGGTACCGCAGGCCAACACGACGGCAAGGGCCGTCAAGCCAATCATTCTTTTCATTGACGTATCCTCCCTGCTTTCTGACCAAGTGACGAGTTTCGCTAAACACCCAGATAATCGTGGAGCTTCTCCACATTGGCGTCCAGTTCGGTATTGGCGAACTGATCGATGATACGCCCATGTTCCATGACGTAGTAGCGATCGGCAACAGTCGCAGCGAAACGGAAATTCTGTTCGACGAGCAGAATGGTAAAGCCCTGTTCCTTGAGCGCACGGATGGTCTTGCCGATTTGCTGAATGATGACAGGGGCAAGTCCTTCGGTCGGCTCGTCGAGCAGCAACAGCCGCGCGCCGGTTCGCAGGATACGGCCGATTGCCAGCATTTGCTGCTCTCCGCCCGAGAGCTTGGTGCCCTGACTAGAGGTCAGCCGCTCCTTGAGGTTCGGGAACAGATCGAAAATGCGATCAAGCGCAAGGCCGCCGGGCTTGACCACCGGCGGCAGCAGCAGATTTTCCTCGACGTTCAGGCTGGCGAACACGCCACGCTCTTCCGGACAAAAGGCAACGCCTGCACGCGCGATCTGGTCGGAATTACGCGCAATCAGTTCCTCGCCCTGGAAACGCACCGAACCCGAGCGGTGAGCGACAATGCCCATAATCGATTTGAGCGTGGTCGTTTTTCCGGCGCCGTTGCGCCCAAGGAGCGTGACGACTTCGCCCTCGCTCACATCGAAGGTGACGCCGTGCAAAATATGCAATTCGCCGTACCATGCTTGCAGGTCCTTGACGGCAAGCAGCGGAGTGCGCACGTCAAGCATGCCCTACCCCCATGTAAGCTTCACGCACTTCTGCATTGGCTGACACCGTCTCGTAGTTGCCCTCTGCCAACACGCGCCCGCGCGTAAGCACAGTGATGCGATCGCAGAGATCGGCGACGACCGAAAGATTATGCTCCACCATTAAAACGGTCCGGTCGGCCGAGACCCGCTTGATCAATTGCGCGACACGGTCGATATCCTCATGGCCCATGCCCGCAGTCGGCTCGTCGAGCAGCAGCATCTCCGGGTCGAGCGCAAGTGTTGTGGCAATCTCCAGTGCGCGTTTGCGACCGTAAGGGAGTTCGACTGCGGTCCAATCGGCAACAGACGAGAGACCGACATCGGCGATCAGCGCCATGGCTCTTCCGTTCAAATCGTTAAGCACTGACGTCGGACGCCAAAAATCGAACGAGCCACCGCGCTTCCGTTGCAGGGCGATGCGTACGTTTTCCAGCACCGTCATGTGAGGGAACACCGCGGAAATCTGGAAGGATCTCACCAGACCAAGCCGCGCGACGTCCGCCGGCTCCATCGCGGTGATGTCCTGACCCTTGAACAGAATGCGGCCGCGCGACGGGCTCAGGAGCTTGGTGAGCAGATTGAAGCAGGTCGTCTTGCCGGCGCCGTTGGGTCCAATTAATGCGTGGATCGTCCCGCGCTTGACACGCAGGCTGACGCCGTTGACGGCGACAAAGCCGGCAAAGTCCTTGGTGAGATCCTCGGTCGCGAGGATCAACTCTTCACTCATTTCGCGACGGCCCCTGGTGATCCATTCTTGGCAGGTTTTCGCCGCGGCCGGCAAGGCCTACTAAAGGTCCGCCCTGCGGCTAAGTGACTGATAATATTACCTGTGTTGGGATTGGCCCACACTACCCGCCCTTGAATTTTTTTGCCAATGCATCCGCATTGCGCGCAAGCAGGCCTACATCCGCTCCGACCGCAACAAACAGATAGCCCCAGTCGATGTAACGGCGCGCCTCTTCTTCATTGCCGGTAAGAATTCCAGCCGGCTTGCCAATGGCCTTGAGGCGCTTGACGGCATCATGCATGGCCTGCTGCGCCTCCGCGTGCTGCGGATTGCCGAGGTGACCCAAAGACGCCGCAAGATCGGACGGGCCGATGAACACCCCGTCGATACCCTCAACCTTGGCGATCGCTTCCAGTTGATCGAGCGCGCTCCGCGTTTCGACCTGCACAAGAACGCATATTTCATCGTTCGCTTTCGTCAGATACCCGGGCACTCGACCGTAACGGCTGGCGCGCGCGGCAACCGATACGCCGCGAATTCCCTGCGGCGGATAACGCGTCGAGGCGACGGCGCGTTTTGCCTCTTCCACGCTCTGGACATACGGAAACAATAACGTCTGGACACCAATATCGAGCGTGCGTTTGGCCAGCACCGCATCATTCCAGGCCGGACGAATGATTGGTGTTGCCGTTCCGCGCTGCACGGCTTGCAACTGTGTTACCAGATCCGGAATCTCGTTCGGTGAATGCTCCGTATCGAGCAGGATCCAGTCGAACCCGCTGTCGGAAATGATTTCGGCAGCGATATTGCTGCAAAGGCTCGACCACAAACCAATCTGAAGTTTGCCCTGGGCAAGTGCGTGCTTGAAGGCATTGCGTTGAAATTCGACCATGATGACCCTGTTGGTTACTCAAATTGGATTGCGATGCCGCCGAGCGGCCCGAAATCGGCATGCAGCGTGTCGCCCTTTTGCGCGAAGACCACGCGCGTGAATGAGCCGGCGAGCACAATGTGACCGGGCTCAAGTGCGTGACCGTGCGGGCCGATCTTGTTGGCAAGCCAGGCAACACCGAGCGCGGGATGGCCAAGAACGCCGGCGGCGAGCCCGGTTTCCTCGATTTCGGCGTTGCGATACATGATGCCGCCGACCCAGCGCAAATCGACATCCATCGGGCCGACCGGACGGCCGCCCATGGCAATCCCGGCAGCTGCACCGTTGTCCGCAACCGTGTCGACGATCTTGCGCTGGTCTTGCAAGCGCGCATCAACGATCTCAATCGCGGGGATCACGTATTCAGTCGCGCGCAGAACATCGGTGAGACCGACGCCGGGCCCTTTCAGCGTCTTGCCCATGATGAAGGCGAGCTCCACCTCGACCCGTGGCTTGCAATAATTCGCGTGTTTGACCTTGGCGCCATCGGCGATGAGCTGGTCATCGAGAATATATCCATAATCCGGTTCGTCGATCATCGAGGAGCGCTGCATCGCCTTCGAGGTCAGCCCCACTTTGTGACCGATCAACTTGGCGCCGGCCTTTATCTTGCGCTTCGCAACCTCCGTCGAGATTGCGTAGGAATCCTCGATCGTAATGCCTGGAAATGTAATGTGCAGCTGGGTTGCCTGTTTGCGCTCGTTCTGAGCGGCCTCCAGAATATCTGCGGCCTTTTTGCGGTCGGCCTCGGATAGCATTGTGCCCCCCTTCGTTCTTTCGAGGGCGATCCTGTACTGGGTCTCAGGAGAAAATCAAATGATGCGCGACTTGACCCGACGCTCAGCCCGCCTGCGGCGCAAGCCTCCGGTTGATAAAGGCCAGCAGCCGGGCCAGAGGACTGCGAAGGAACGGCAGGTCAATGGCGAGCAATGCCAATCCCAATGGCACCATCCAAAATCCAAGGATCGGTAAAAAGACGCCGACGATCCCTCCGATGATCAGAAGCACCGCTATAAGCGCTCGCATCCGTACGGCGCCTGGCGCGCGCGCATACTGAAACGTATCGCGCGCCCACTTCGGCAAATGGGCTTCCAGCCGATCCAATTCACGGTCAAACTTGTCGGTGCGATCCATGGAGAGACAAAAGCCAAACACGGCTTTTAGTTCCAACTTTCCCGCTAGTGCTTCAATTTAGGGTCGATCTTGAAACTGGCTTCTGTCTTTTTTGTGATTTCATCCACGGTCACGCCGGGGGCCACCTCGGTGAGCATCATGTTGCCGGCCTTTTTGTCGATGGAAAAAACACCGAGATCGGTGATGACCATGTCCACGACACCGGCACCCGTGAGCGGCAGCTTGCATTTGTGAAGAAGCTTGGGTTCGTCTTTGGCGGTGTGTTCCATCACGACCACGACTTTCTTCACGCCGGCGACAAGATCCATGGCACCGCCCATTCCTTTCACCATTTTCCCTGGGATCATCCAGTTTGCGAGATCGCCGTTCTCCGCGACCTGCATCGCGCCGAGTATGGATAGATCAATATGGCCGCCGCGGATCATCGCAAATGAATCCGCCGACGAGAAAAAGCTCGTGGTCGGGAGTTCGGTGACGGTCTGCTTGCCGGCATTGATGAGATCGGGATCCTCCTCGCCCTCGTAAGGGAAAGGCCCGAAGCCGAGCATGCCGTTCTCGCTTTGCAGCTGCACGCTCATCCCCGCAGGAATGTAGTTCGACACCAGCGTCGGAATTCCGATGCCGAGATTGACATAGAAACCATCGCGCAATTCCTTAGCCGCACGTTCGGCCATTTGATCGCGAGTCCAGGGCATCAGATTTCCACTCCTGCTGCAGCGGCCCGCTTGCGCACCGTGCGCTGCTCGATGTGTTTTACGGCATTCGGCACAGACACGATGCGTTTGACGTAGACGCCGGGCGTAATGACGTGGTCGGGATTGATCTCACCGGGCTCAACCAGATGCTCGACCTCGGCCACGGTAACCTTGCCGGCAGTCGCCATCATCGGATTGAAATTTCGCGCCGTTTTCCGATAGACGAGATTTCCTTCGGTATCGCCGGTCCACGCGTGCACGATCGATAGATCGGCGATAATGCCACGCTCCATGATGTAACGGCTGCCGTCGAATACGCGTTCTTCCTTGCCCTTGGCAATGTCGGTGCCGGCGCCCGTGCGGGTAAAGAAAGCAGGAATACCGGCGCCGCCCGCACGGATGCGTTCGGCCAATGTGCCTTGCGGGTTGAATTCGATCTCGAGTTCGCCCGCGAGATATTGCTGGGCAAATAATTTGTTCTCGCCGACATAGGACGAGATCATCTTCTTGACCTGTCGCGTCTCGAGCAAAAGCCCCAGACCCGCGCCATCGACGCCCGCGTTATTCGAAACGATGGTGAGATTTTTCACGCCGGAATCCCGGATCGCCTTGATCAGCGTTTCCGGAATGCCGCAGAGCCCGAAGCCCCCGCAACAGATCAGCATGCCGTCCTTGAGCAGACCTGCAAGCGCAGCTTTCGCGTCGGGATAGACTTTCTTCATGCGGCTTTTCCGCTTTCTACTGACTGTCTCGTGCCGGACAGAACATCATTCCAGCGGTTGATTGCAAGCCTAGCGCGCCGGCGCCGGAGGCGGGGTCGCCGGAGTGGCTGGCGGCGTGGATGGCGGGGTGACATCCGTAATCGGATTTTGCGGCGGCGTAATATCGGTGACCGGATTGCGTGGCTTTTGCGGCGCCGCGGGCGCAACCGGCGCGGCTGGCGCCGGTGCCGTCGTGGTTGCCGAATTCGGCAGGGAGATCGTGCGCGGCAGCGGCACGCGGTGCGGATAATAGGTCCAGAACACAAACAGGATCACGAACAGCACTGCCGAGAGCACCGCGGCTGTCCAGCGATGCCCGAAGGACAGAACGCCGGCCACGAAGGTCGCGAGAAAGACGAATATCGCCAGTACGGCAATATACAGCCAGTCCACTTGAGCAAGATCGATTGGCATCACGGTCCCCACTATGAGATGACAAGCTTAGCGCAGACCCGCGATGCGGGTCACCCTGCTTGTTCAGCTTGCGGCCCGTTCGAAAACAGGTTCCATTTTTTCGGGATGACACGCTATATCTGCGCCCGCCATGCATAATGTTCTCATTCTCACGGAAGTCCAGGAAGGCATGCGCGCCCGCTACAAGGCGATGCTGCTGGAACGCTTTCCGCAATTGACGATCAACGTGGTCGGTCACCACAACGATGTCGGCCCCTACGTCGCCACCACCGACATCCTGCTGTGCTTTTCGCCGCCGATGGCCGATCACGTGGTTCGCGATGCCCCGAAACTCAGGTGGATCCAGGCGCTCGGCACCGGCGTCGATAACATCGTCGACTTGCCCTCGCTCGGCAAAGACGTGGTCGTCACCAATGTCCGCGGCATTCATGGGCCACCGGTATCGGAGGCGACGCTCGCTTATATGCTTTCGCTCGCCCGCGACCTTCCGCGCGCCACTCGCGCCCAGGACAAGGCCGAATGGGAGCGCTGGCCGGCGGCACTCCTGTCCGGCAAGACCGTCGGCATTCTCGGCGTGGGCTTGATCGCCGAATATCTGGCCCCGATCTGCAAAATGCTCGGCATGACGGTGATTGGCATCAGCGGCAGCCCGCGCGCCACCAAGGGCTTCGATCGCATGGTTCATCGCGATGAGCTGGTGAAAGTCGCACCGGAGCTCGACTTTCTCGTTGCGCTCACCCCCCTCACCCCCGAAACGCGCGGCATCGTCGGCGGAAAGGTTTTTGCCGCCATGAAACCCACGGCCTATGTCGTGAATGTCGCGCGTGGCGGTGTCGTCGACGAGGCCGCGTTGATCGCCGCATTGCAAGCCGGCAAAATTGCGGGCGCTGCACTCGACGTGTTTGCGCAGGAGCCGTTGCCGGCCAGCAGCCCATTGTGGAAGACCAAGAACGTGACGATCTTTTCGCATCTGGGCGGCTACTCGCAGGGGTACGAGGACCGCGCCATGCCGACGATCGCCGGCAACATGGCGAAGTTTCTCGTCGGCGACCTGAAGTCTATGATCAATATTGTGCGCAAGCCCTCCTCCTGGAGCGACTAGACCATGGCCTTGTCCGAACGCCTGAATACCCCGATCTCCACCGGCGAGCTCGAGCGCCGCTGGCGCGCCGTGCGCGCGGCCATGGCAAAGGAAAATATCGACGTGCTGCTCATGCAGAACAATAATGACCACATGGGCGGCTATGTCCGTTATTTCACCGACATGCCGGCGACCAATGGTTATCCCAACACAGTGGTCTTCCCGCGCGACGATGACATGACCGTGGTGTGCCAGGGTCCGTTCGGCGGCAACGAAGCGACCGCGCAAGGCGATCAGAATTGGCGCGGCGTCAAACGCATCCTCACGACGCCGAGCTATGCCTCCGCACACTACACAAAAGAATACGATCCCGAGCTTGCCGCGAGCGCGCTCAAGCCATTCGCTCGCGCAACCATCGGCTACGTCGGCACCTACCAGATGTCTTTTGCGATGCTCGATTACATCAAGCGCGCATTTTCGCAGGCGCGCTTTGTCGATGCCACCGATATGGTCGACCAGATCAAGGTCATCAAGAGCGCCGAGGAGATGGAGCTGGTCAAGCGTGCCGCGCTGATGCAGGACGGCGCCATGCGCGCCGCTTTCGCAGCCGCGAAGCCGGGCATGCGCGATACCGAGGTCGCCGCCGTTGCGCAGCACTACAGCCAGTGTCATGGCAGCGAGAACGGAATTTATCTCTGCGCATCGATGCCACTCGGAAAGCCGTCGAAATTTGCCAACCGGCATTTGCAGAATCGCGTCATCCAAAAGGGCGACCAGATCGCGTTGCTGGTGGAGGACAATGGCCCGGGTGGCATGTACACCGAGCTGGGGCGGTCCTGCGTCGTCGGCGCCAAAGTGCCGCAGGCGATGAAAGATGAACTGGAGTTCTGCAAGGCCTCGCGCAAATTCACCCTCGATCTGCTCAAGCCGGGCACGTCCTGCAAGGACATCTGGGACGGCTTCAACGAATTCATGAGCAAGAACGGCCGGCCGGTCGAAGCGCGGCTTTATTGCCATGGCCAGGGTTACGACCTTGTGGAGCGGCCATTGGTGCGTAACGACGAGCCGATGACGATTGAAAAGGACATGAATATCGTCGTCCATCCGACCTATATCCACGCCGGCTATCTCAACTGGCTGTGCGACAATTATCTCATCGGGGGCAACGGGCCGGGCGACCGGCTGCACCAGTTCCCCGAAGAGGTCGTGGAAGTCGGTTAACGCCTGCTCCGGCTTGACCGGCAGGCGATCACGGGCAAGTCTCCGCATCTTTGGTGGAGGACAAAAATGAAAAAAGCATTCTTGGCAGCGGCGGTTGCCGCGCTGACGTTTGGCGGACCGGCGATCGCCGAGGACTTCCCGACACGCCCCATGACCATGGTCATCCCGTTTGCCGCGGGCGGCCCGACCGACGTGCTCGGCCGCGTCATGGCGCAGCGTATGGGTGAGGTACTCGGCCAGACGGTCGTGGTGGAGAATGTCGGCGGCGCCGGTGGCATGACCGGTTCGAAACGCGTCGCGGATGCCAAACCCGACGGCTACACGATGGTGCTCGGCACGGTCGGCACGCACGCGCAGGGGCAGACGCTCTATAAGCGCCCGCTTTATAGCGCGCTCAATGACTTCACGCCGGTTATCCTGGTCGCGGAAGTTCCGATCGCTCTTCTGGTGCGCAAGGATCTGCCCGTCAATGACCTGAAGGAGTTTGTCGCCTACGCCAAGGCGAACCAGAGCAAGATGCAGTTCGGTTCGGCCGGCGCCGGCTCGGCGACGCACCTCGGATGCGTCGTGCTCAATTCCGCGATGGGCACCAATATCACGCACGTTCCTTACAAGGGCACCGGACCCGCCATGCAGGATCTGGTGGGCGGCCGCATCGATTTCCTGTGCGAGATCGTTTCGACCGCCAAGCCGCAGATCGATGGCGGCAGCGTCAAGGCTCTGGCGATCATGACAACGGCGCGCTCTCCGGTGCTTCCGAACCTGCCGACCACGCGCGAACAGGGGCTCGATGTGCAGGCTTACACATGGAATGCCATCTTCCTGCCCAAGGGCGCTCCGGCGGACGTCGTCAAGAAGCTTCATGATGCAGCGGTCGCCGCCATGAATACGCCGGCGGTGAAAGACCGCTTGCAGGGGCTCGGTGCGACCCTGGTCGGACCTGAGCGGCAGAGTTCGGAATATCTCGGCAAGTTCGTGGCCGACGAAATCAAAAAGTGGGAAGCCCCGATCAAGGCAAGCGGCGTGCAGGTGGAATGACGCGGACGCCGCGGCGGCAGTATCCGAGCGCATAGGGACAGGAGTCGACGATGGCCGACATCAAGATTCTCAACCCCGATGCGCTCGGCAAACCACTCGGTCAATATTCGCATCTGACCCGCGTGAAGGCGTCGGAATTCGTCTTCATTGCCGGCCAGGTCGGCGTTGACCGCGACGGCAAGGTCGTGAGCGCCGACGACTTTGACGCGCAATGCGTCCAGACATTCGCCAATATCGAGGCGGCCCTTAAATCCGTCGGTGCTGGCTGGAGCAATATCGTGCAGTTCACGACTTATCTTGTGCACTCGCAGGATATTCCAAAGTTCATGAAGTATCGGCTGCGCGAATTTCCAAAAATGTTTTCGAATGGCGCCTATCCGCCCAATACCCTGCTGATGATCGACCGCCTTGTGCAGGAAGCCTTGCTGGTTGAAGTGCAAGCGGTGGCGGCGCTTTAGGTTACGCCGGCTTGTCCATCAGGCTGACGTGTGCCGCCACGACCCGCCAGCCTTCCGGAAACTTCACCCAGGTTTGCATTTGACGGCCCAGCTTTCCCGGCGCCGACGGCCTTTCGTAGAGCGTCGAGGCGGTCGCGAAATCGCGGCCGTAGGTCGTGATAACCGTGCGCGACAATTTGCGACCGAGCGCCACCGGCGATCGCGCCCCGCGAAATGACTTGATATCGATATAGCCATAGAGAATTTCATTGACGCCGTAGCGGATCGTGCGGCCGTCATCGTGAAAAAGCTCGTCGAGCGTCGGCACGTCATTTGAGACCAGCGCTCTTTCATAGCGCTCAAATGCCGCCCTCACCTCCGCGACCGCGTCCGGCAGATCGATGTCCATTATTTCCTCCGTATTTCTTTAAACTCTCTCATAGCCAACGCTCCGCCGCCCGTATTCTTTGCGGCGCCGGGTACGCCGTAGTCCCTTTTCTTTGTCCCCCTCCAATTGAGGGGGGATGGCGCGCCAAGTGGCGCAACCATTGTTCGTTCAGTGCCGTACTCCCTCTCGAGAGCACGGGCGCCTCTCGGCGCGCCATCGCAGCGTCTTCCTTCCGGCGCCGGCCGCGCTTTTCGTTGACCAGCGCAACGCGCGGGCCATCCGTCAGCCAAGCTCCTGGCAGGCAGCCCGTAGTGGCCGCCGGGCGGAGCCCCGGCGCCGCCCGAGTGCGTGCTGTGCGTAAATCCAGCACGCCCGCAGGCGCCGCACCCTGCCCCACCATCAAGACGCCTCTAGATGACGCCCCTCACGTTCGAGCAGGATAGTAGGACTATATTCAATGATAGGATTAAAGTCAAGCGGCGGTTTGGGTTCCGGCCGGCTGGCCTCTGCGCTTGGCAAAGACGTAAGCTCGCAATAAAGCAGGTAAACGAACCCGCCAGGGACACATAAAAAATATTGGGGAGGATAACCGTGAAAACCTTGAGACCGTTGCTGATCGGGCTGGCCTTGCTGTGCCCGGCACTCGCAGGCGCACAGGATTTCCCGAACAAGACGATCCGGCTGATCGTGCCTTTCCCGCCTGGTGGACCAAACGACATCATTGCGCGCGTGGTCGGGCAGCGCATGTCGGAGATCCTCAAACAGACGATCGTCATCGACAATCGTTCGGGACAAGGCGGCGTGGTCGGCACCGACGTGGTCGCGAAGTCACAACCGGACGGCTACACCATCGCCATTGCCAGCGCGGGCGCGCTCGCCATCAGCCCGAGCATGGAGAAGGTCGCATACGATACGCTCAAGGACCTGCAACCCATCACACTCGTCGCCAAGGTGCCGGAAATGCTCGTGGTGGCGACCAGCGTTCCCGCGAGCAACATGAAAGAGCTGGTCGCGCTCGCCAAGGCGCAGCCGGGTAAGCTCAACTTCGCATCGTCCGGCCCGGGCAGCATGCCGCATCTCGCCGGCGAACTGCTCAAACTCACAGCCGGCATCAATATCGTGCACGTGCCTTACCGCGGCGCCGCTCCTGCGGTGAACGACCTGCTCGCGCAGCAGGTCCAGATGGTATTCCTCGATTTGCCGGTGCTGTTGCCACAGATCAAGGCTGGCAAACTCAAGCCGATAGCGGTCGGCACGATGCAGCGGGTGCCAAGCGCGCCCGAGGTGCCGACCACTGTCGAAGCCGGCATGGCCAATCTGCAAACCGAAAACTGGTACGGCATGGTTGCGCCTGCCAAGACGCCGCCTCAGGTCGTCGCCGCGCTCAACAAGGCCGCGGTGGAGGCGATGAAGGATCCAACCGTGGTCGAGAAGCTCGCAAACCAGGGCGCAATCCTGGTCGGCGATACGCCCGAGCATTTCCGCGCTTACATCGACAGCGAAACAAAGAAATGGGCGAAAGTGATCGCAGACGCCGGCGTGCATACTGAAAAATAACCGGTTGGTTTGCGCCGATGTCGATCACTGAAAATTTCGAGCTGCGCTCGACGCTGACCTCGCCATTCGGCCGCAAGGTCCGAATGGCGATCGAGGCGCTCGGATTGAGCGGGCGCATCACAGTCACGCCTGCCGATCCACTCGATGAGAACGACACGCTTCGCCAGCAGAACCCGCTTGGCAAAATGCCCTGTCTGGTTCTCGCCGACGGCAGCACAATCTATGACAGCGGCATCATCATAGAGTTTTTGCAGGATGCCGCGGGCACCGACCGGCTGTTGCCGTTACGCGGGCGGGAGCGTTATCGGGCGCTCACGCAGTCGCGGCTGGCCGACGGAATCATGGATGCCTCAATCCTCGTCGTTTACGAGACCCGCTTTCGTCCCGATCTGCCGCAATCGCCGCGCTGGCTCATGCACCAGCGCGGCAAAATCAGGCGCGGACTGGCCGCATTCGAGGCATCGCCACCCAATCCCGATAAGACCGACATTGTTTCGATCGGCCTCTCATGCGCGCTCGGCTATCTCGACTGGCGCAAGCAGGTCGACTGGCGCCCCACTTATCCTACTCTGGTCGACTGGTTGCACCGGTTTTCCAAGCACGAGCCCGCGTTCGAGCATACGCGCGCCAAGGACATGTGATGGAGCACAATGCCGGCACGCCGGCCGAGCCGCCCTACTGGATGGCGACGCCCAGCCAGCCGAAATTGAAGTTGCCGCCCGGCGCGTGCGACGCGCACGTGCACGTGTTCGGCCCGCGCGCCCGCTTTCCCTTTGCCGAAGGGCGCCGTTACACCCCTTCCGACGCGCCAAAGGAATTGCTGTTTGCGTTGCATGAATTGCTCGGTATCCAGCACTGCGTGATCGTTCAGCCCGCATGTCACGGCAATGACAATTCGGTGACGGTCGATGCGGTCGCCGCAACCGGGGGCTCCTACAAGGGTGTGGCGCTGGTCGACATCGCGATTGCGAACGCCGAACTCAAACGGCTCGCCGCCGCCGGCCTGTGCGGCGCGCGCTTTCACTACATGGAGCACCTCGCGGCTGGGCCGCGGATCGATGAGGCGATCGCTTTCGGCAAGCGGCTCGCCGATGTCGGCTGGCACCTGCAAATCCATATGGATGGCGGACACATCGCCGAGCTCGCGCCGGCCATCAGACGCTCGTCCGTGCCGGTGATGATCGACCATATCGGCCGCATCGACGCGTCGCTCGGGCGTGAGCAGCCGGCGTTTCGCGCTTTGCTCGCGCTGATGCAAAACAGGAACGTCTGGATCAAGGTGAGCGGGATCGACCGCGCCACGCGGCAAGGCCCGCCCTACAACGATGCCATACCGTTCGCGCGGAAACTGGTCGAGGAATTCGGCGATCGCGTCGTCTGGGGCAC
Organism: uncultured Alphaproteobacteria bacterium; assembly: GCA_963831275.1. Classification (GTDB taxonomy): domain Bacteria; phylum Pseudomonadota; class Alphaproteobacteria; order Rhizobiales; family Xanthobacteraceae; genus Pseudolabrys. The sequence goes on from CAWHPN010000011.1 coordinate 815,463, forward strand.
CGACTGGCCGCATCCCAATCATGAACCGCCGGTGGTCGACGACGGCGTGCTGGTTGATAGTCTTGCCCAGATCGCGCCGCATGAGCGCGCGCGGAAGGCGCTGCTGGTCGAGAACCCGCAGCGGTTCTACCGTTTCGCGCCGGCACGCAAACTGACCTAGAGGAATTCAAGCATGAGCGGCCGCCTGCATGACCGTATTGCAATCGTGACCGGCGCCGGCTGCATCGGCCCCGGCTGGGGCAATGGCCGCGCCACCGCAGTGCGGTTTGCCGAAGAAGGTGCAAAAATATTTGCGGTCGACCGCGATCTTGATAGCGTCAAGGAAACCGTCGAGCGCGTGAAAGCAGCCGGCGGTGAAATTGTCACCCATCAATGCGACGTCACCGGCTCGGCTTCGGTCGACGTCATGGTGAAGACCTGCCTCGATCGTTTCGGCCGCATCGATGTGCTGGTCAACAATGTCGGCGGCTCCGCCCATGGCGGGCCGGTCGAGTTGAGCGAGGACGACTGGGATTCTCAGGTCGATTACAATCTCAAGAGCGTGTTTCTCACGCTCAAACATGCGCTGCCTGTCATGGAAAATCAAAAGAACGGCGCCATCGTCAATATCGCATCGACTTCGGGCCTGCGTTGGACCGGCTCAGCGCAAGTTGGTTACGCGGCGACCAAGGCCGGCGTTATTCAGCTATCGCGCGTCGTCGCCGTGCAATATGCCGACAAAGGCATCCGCGTGAACACGGTCGTGCCCGGCCAGCTGCATACTCCGATGGTGGAGGCGCGCCTCGCCAGGCAGCGCGCCGGCGGCGACGTGGACGCGCTGCTGAAATCGCGGCTCGACCGTATCCCGATCGGCTTTATGGGCGATGGCCGTGACACCGCCAACGCGGCCTTGTTCCTCGCGTCCGACGAGGCGCGCTTCATCACGGGAACGGAGATCGTGGTGGATGGCGGGATGGTCGCGCGGTGTGACTAGCTCACGACGCGGTGTTGAACCGCTCGATACAAGTGCGCAGCACCTCGTCGCCCGGCCTCTTCCACCAGTTCTCGGCCGAGAAAATTTCGACCTCGACAAAGCCGCGATAGCCGGCCTTCTGCACCCACTGGCGAATGCGCGGCAGGTCGATCACGCCGTCGCCCATCATGCCGCGATCGGTCAGCATATCGCGGGTCGGCACCAGCCAATCGCAAATGTGATAGGCGAGAATGCGTTTGTCCGCTCCGGCCCGCGCGATTTGCGCTGAAAGCGCGGGATCCCACCAGACATGATAGGCGTCGATGGCAACCCCTGTGCCCTCGCCGAGCAAATCGCAAAGATCCAGCGCCTGCGCGAGCGTGTTCACGCAGGCGCGGTCCGCGGCATACATCGGGTGGAGCGGTTCGATCGCAATCGGCACCCGGCAGGCGCGGGCGTGCGGCAGGACTGCGGCAATGCCCTCCGTCACCATCTGTCGCGCGGCAATGATATCGCGCATTCCTTTCGGCAGGCCACCGGCCACCACGATCAGGCATTCGGCGCCAAGCGTCGCAGCCTCGTCAATGGCGCGCATGTTGTCATCGATTGCCGCAAGCTGCCCGGCTTTGTCCGCCGCCGGAAACATGCCGCCGCGGCAATAGCCGGTCACGCGCATATCGTGGGCCTTGATCACGCGCGCCGATTTATCGAGCCCCAGCGCAGCAACCTGATCGCGCCAGGGGTCGACCGCCTTGATGCCGTGACGCGCGCAGGCTTCGACCGCCTCGCGCATATTCCATTGCTGGCGCACGGTTGCGAGATTGATGGACAGATTTTCGGTGTTCATCCGAGCCCGTGCACCGCGAGCAGCTTGCTCATGCGCGCCGCAGCCAATTCCGGATCGTGCAGCACGCGCGCCTTGTCGGCGAGACGGAACAGCTCGGCCAGATGCAGCAATGATCGGGCGCTTTCCTGCCCGCCGACCATGATGAAATGGTCCTGCAAGCCGTTGAGCCAGGCCAGAAACACGACGCCTGTTTTGTAAAATCGCGTCGGCGCCTGAAAGATATGCCGCGACAGCGGCACTGTCGGCTCGAGGATTCCATGGAAACCCTGCAAGTCGCCGGCAGAGAGCCGCGCGAGGCCGGCAGACGCGGCAGGCGCGATGGCGTCGAAAATTCCAAGCAGCGCGTCCGAATATCCTTCTTCATCGCCCGCTATCAACTCGGCGTAGTTGAAGTCGTCGCCGGTATACATCCGCACGCCGGGCGGCAGTTTCCGGCGCATCTCGATTTCTTTTTCTTTCGAGAGCAGCGATATCTTCACGCCGTCGATCCTCGCCGCGTTGTCGCGAATGACCCCAAGGCAATTTTCCATCGCCGCGGCGTGATCGGCCGCTCCCCAATATCCGGCAAGCGCCGGATCGAACATGTCGCCCAGCCAGTGAATGATCACAGGCTCGCGCACCTGCCGCAGGATGCGGCCGTAGACTTTTGCGTAATCGCCCGGGCTTTTCGCGGTGGCGGCGAGCGCGCGGCTTGCCATCACGACGAGCTGGCCACCCATGGCCTCGATCGCCTCGATCTGTTCTTCGTAGGCGCGGATGATGTCATCGATGCGAATTCCCGCAGCCGGATCGAGATGATCAGTGCCGACTCCGCAGCAGACCTTCACGCCCGGGCGGCCCTTGGCGGCTGCGAGCGTATGACGGATCAATTCGCGCGCATTCGGCCAATCGAGCCCGCCGCCGCGCTGCGCTGTGTCCATCGCTTCGGCAACCCCAAGGCCGAGGTCCCAAAGGTAGTGGCGGAAATGAACGGTCTTGTCCCAGTCGATCGCGGTGTCGAGCCACGGGTCGGTGTCGGCCAACGGATCGGCGACGACATGAGCGGCTGCAAAGGCAATGCGGTTGAAATTTTTGGTCGTTTCCTTGCCGGGAAACACGATCGGCTCGCCCGTCGTATAGGGCTCGAGCTTCCGGTCGGTCGTTGGCAAGGCAAGTGTCGCCACGGTGTGTCCCCTATAACTTGATGTCCGGCACGTCGACCCAGCGCCGCTCGGCCCAGCTCTGCATGCCGAGCTCCGCAAGCTGAACACCTTTGACGCCTTCGATGAAACCATGGTGCCACGGCGTATCGGCGGCAACGTGACGGATGAAGTCTTCCCATTGCAACTTGAAACCGTTTTCATAGACGATGTTGTCGGGCACCTCATCCCATTGCGAGTAGAAGTTCATCGTCTGCGGTACGTCGGGATTCCAGACCGGCCGCGGCGTTTTCTCGCGTGATTGCATCCAGCATTTGGTCAACCCGGCTACCGCCGAGCCGTGCGTTCCATCGACCTGGAACGTGACCAGATCGTCGCGGCGCACCCGCACGCACCATGATGAGTTCATGTGGGCGATCACCCCGTTTTCCAGCATGAACGTCGCGTAGGCCGCATCGTCGGTGTCGGCGTCGTAGGCCTTTCCGCTTTCATCGACTCGCTTGGGAATGTGGGTCGCGCCCAGACAGTTCACGGCTTTGACCTTGCCGAACAGGTTGTCAAAAACATAGCGCCAGTGACACAGCATATCGAGGATGATGCCGCCGCCTTCCGCCTTCTTGTAATTCCAGCTCGGCCGCTGCGCCGGCGGGCCCCAATCGCCCTCGAATACCCAGTAGCCGAACTCCCCGCGCACCGCGAACATGCGGCCGAAGAATCCGGCATCGCGCAACGCCTTGATCTTGCGCAGGCCCGGCAGGAATAGCTTGTCCTGAACCACGCCGTTCTTGATTTTCTTCGCCTTGGCCAGTTTGGCGACCACGATGGCCTTGCTGAGGTCGTCGGCCACCGGCTTTTCACAATAGATGTGCTTGCCCGCCTCGATGGCGCGGGTGAGGAGGTCGGCGCGCATCTGGGTGGTCGCCGCATCGAAAAACACCGTGTCGTCGGGATTTTTCAGCGCGGCATCGAGGTCTGTGGTCGAACGCTCGATCTTGTATTGCGTCGCCAGCGCCGCAACCTTCTCCGCGTTGCGCCCGACGAGGATCGGATCGGGCATCACACGGTCGCCATTGGGGAGCGCCACGCCGCCCTGCTCGCGGATCGCGACAATCGAGCGGACCAGATGCTGATTGAGGCCCATGCGTCCGGTGATGCCGTACATAACGATGCCGAGCCTGCGGACAGCCAAGATTTAATCTCCCGGTTAGCGGTTCAGCCAGCGCCGCGCGAAGCCAAGCAGGCCTTGCGGCAGAAAGATGATCATCACGATGAAGATGACACCAAGTGGGATCAGATAGGGAAACTGGTCGCCGAACAACCGCGACATGAGCTCGCGCAACAGCTGGAAGAAACCGGCACCGACAATCGGCCCAACCAGCGTGCCGATACCGCCCATCACATTGAAGATGACGGTATCGCCCGAGGTGATGAAATAGACGAAGTCCGGCGCGGCGAACTCATTCTGAATGGCGTAGAGGACGCCCGCCAATCCCGCAAAAATCCCCGACAGCATGACCGCCACAATCTTGTAACGCTCAACCGGATACCCGATGGCGCGCGTACGCGCTTCATTTTCCCGGATCGATTGCAGCACCATGCCAAATGGCGATTGCGTGACGCGGCGCAGGATCAAATAGGAGGCCGTTACCATCGCCAGCACAAACCAGTGCAGCGTCGACGATGAAAAGCGCGCGTCATAGAGGAACGGGATCGACAAATGCGGGCGCGAGAAGATCAGGCCGTTTTCGCCGCCCGTGACCGGCGTCCAGGTAAAGATAATGACGTAGAAAATCTGGCTGAAGATAAGCGTGGTGATGGCGAAATAGATGTCGCGCAGCCGCGTCGAAAAATAGGCGACGAACAGCGCGGCGCCGGCAGCACCCGCAAGACCCAGGCCGATCGCCAGCCACAGATTGGGCGGGCTTACGGTCAAAAGCGCGGCTGCGGCGCCATACATCCCAAGTCCGAAAAAGGCCGAATGTCCAAACGAGACCATGCCCGCGTAGCCGATCAACAGATCCGACGACATCGCCAGCAGACCCCAGATCAGCACTTCCGTCAGAAAGCGGCGCCAGAACTCCGGCAGCACCAGCGGCGCGACGATCAGCAGCGCCAGGATGACGCAAAAGCCGGCCCAGTAGATTTTGTCGTGGCGTGTCATCTGGGTGTCGGCGCAAAAAGACCGGTTGGACGAAACAGCAGCGTGAGGATCAGGACGATAAAGGACACGATCACCGCCTGGGCCGGACTGACCCAGATCGCCGCATAGGCTTCAAGCAGGCTGATGAAGATCGCCGCCGCGATCGAGCCGCCGAGGCTGCCCATGCCGCCGACGACGACGACGATGAACGCCTTGAGCACCCAATCGAGGCCCATCGTGTGCGTAACGCCGGCCATCGGCGCAAACAGCACACCGCTTGCCGCGGCCATGGCGGCGCCGATGGCGAACACGCCGGTGTAGACCCAGGGCACCGGGATGCCCATCGCCTGCGCCATCACGCGGTCCTGCGTGGTCGCGCGGATCCAGACGCCAAATTTGCTGTGTTTGAGGAACAGCCAGAAGACGCCGATGATCGCTGCCGACAGGCCGGCGATCACCAGCCGGTACCAGGGATATTCCAGATAAAAGAGGTCGAAATGGCTGGTGATCGGCTCGGAAATCTTGCGCGCGACCGGACCGAATTGCCAAAGCGCATAGTTCTGCAGGATCAGCGAGAGACCGAAGGTAACAAGGATGGTGTTGAGCGGGTCGCGTCCGATCAACGGCCGCAACGTCAGGATTTGCATCGCGGCGCCGAAGATGGCGACCATCAATGCCGAAACGACGAGCGCCAGCCAGAAATTTCCCGTCAGGGCAAATACGATGACGCCGACATAGGCGCCGAGCATGAACAGTTCGCCGTGCGCGAAGTTCACAACGTCCATGATGCCGAAAATCAGTGTCAGGCCCGAAGCGACCAATGCCAGAATCATGCCGGTGACCACGCCGTTCACCGTCTGGATGAGCAGAAGGTCGAGCGGAATGGACTGTATGAATCCGATCAGCAGATCCATGCCTCAGACCCCGAGATACTGCTTGATGACGGCGTGATTGACATCGATCTCCGACGCGTCGCAGTGGTGGCGCACCTCGCCCTTCTCCATGATGTAGATGCGCTGGCTGGCTTCCAGCGTCAGCGGCACATTTTGCTCGACCAGAAGGATCGCAACACCTTCGCGGTGCAACGCATCGATGATCTGACTGATCTGCGACACCATGCGCGGCATCAAACCTTCGGTCGGCTCATCCAGCAGAATGATTTTTGGTTCGAGCATCATCGCCCGCGCGATGGCGAGCATCTGCTGTTCGCCGCCCGACAGGGTGCCGCCCGCCTGGTTGCGCCGCTCCGCCAGGACCGGGAAATAGGCGAAGACCTTGTCGAGCAGCTCTTTTTTTCGCGTATCGGAGACGCCGTCCCGGTCAAGACCGGTCCGCAGGTTCTCCATCACCGTCAGCAGGCGGAATATCCGGCGATCTTCCGGCACATAGGCAATGCCCATACGCGCCAAAATATGCGGCGGAGAACGGACGATCGAACGGCCTTCATAGAACACATCGCCCTGTGACGCCGCGACCAGGCCGATGATGCTCTTGAGCGTGGTGCTCTTGCCTACGCCATTGCGTCCGAGCAGGCCGACAACTTCACCGCGGCCGACCTGCAACGAAACGCCGTGAAGAATGTGGCTTTTGCCGTAGTAAGTATGAAGGGCATCGACCTTCACCAAAGGCTCGGTTGCGGGCGCGGGCGTGCTCATGTCTTGAGATAAACCTCCTGCACCCGCGGATTTTTCTGGATTTCGGCCGGCGTGCCTTCGGCCAGCACCGTGCCGTAGTTGAAGACGGTAATGCGGCTCGCGAGCTCCATCACCAGGGGCATGTCGTGTTCGACGATGAGAATGGTGAAGTTCTCGGCGATGCGGCGCACCAGGGCCATGGTCTCGTGCGTTTCCGCAGCACTCATCCCCGCAGTGGGTTCGTCCAGACAGAGCAAAGTCGGCTCGGTGGCAAGCGCGATCCCGATTTCGAGGTTGCGTTGCTGGCCGTGCGAAAGATTGGACGCAAGGTCATTCGCTTTCGACAGCAGCCCGACGGAATTGAGAGCGCGCTCGGCGTTTTCGAGAAGATCGCCGAACGCCAGACGATGGCGCACCATGTTCCAGCTGTGCCGGCGCGACTGCGCGGCAACCCGCACATTCTCGAGCGCCGTGGCGTTCGGCATGATGTTGGTGATCTGGTACGAGCGCGCGATGCCCCTCTGGGAAATGCGGTCGGACGGGAGCCCGGTGATCTCCTCACCGGCAAAATAAATCCGGCCCGAGGTGGGTCTGAGCACCCCTGTCAGGCAATTGAAGAAGGTGCTTTTCCCCGCGCCATTCGGCCCGATGATCGCGCGGATTTCCCCGCGCTTCACCTCGAAGTTGACCTGGTTCAGCGCCGCCAGGCCACCGAAGCGGACCGTCAGCATGTCGGTCCGCAAAACAGGGTCCGATGCCGCCCCCCTGCTGACTTCAGGGGGGCGGGCATCGATCGAAGGAGCTGCCGTCACTTACGCCGTGGTGAACTTGCAGGCCGGCGGAGCCACCGTCTTTTCACCGGGGATCGTCTCGGTGATGATCGGCTTTCCGTCCTTCATTTCAAAGATGACTTCGAGCGGGAACGCCTGGTGGTCTTCCTTGCGGAGCACCTTGTCGCCGGTGAAGAAATCGTCGCTCAGTTTCATTTGCAGGCCTTCGAGCGCTTCGATCAGCTTCATCGTGTCCTGCCGTCCCTCGAACTTCGACTTCTCCATGCCGACCTTGAGCGCGTTCATCGCCTCGAAGTTGGCCTGGACGTAGCGGTCCGGCAGCGGACCGGACGGATCCATTTTCTTGAGCCGCACGACGGCATCGTCGAAGAAGTGACGATGATAGGGCGTATCGAACGGACCCTGGAACACCGGCATGTAGCGGTTGATGCCGACAAACCCGTTGATCTTGTCGCCGAGCGCCGGAAGATTGGTTGACTCGGCAATCGCGCCATCGCCCGCCCACTTGTACTTCTTGGTGAGACCGAGATCGAAGGCCTGGTTGCCGATGGTGATGCCGTCTTTGCCGAAGAAGATGCCGAGAAGTCCGTCAAAATTGCCGCTGATCTTCGACAGGAACGGCGTCATGTCGGCGGTGCCGAGCGGAATGCCGGTCGTGCCCACCACTTCGCCGCCATTCTTCTTGATTTCGGCCGCGTAGGCATCGCGCGTCGATTGACCCCAGGAATAATCGGCATAGGCGATGTGCCACTTCTTGCCCATTTTCGAGAGTGTCGGCCCGAATGCGACGGCCTGTGCCGGCGCGTAGTCATGGACGCGGAAGCTGAAGCGATTGCACTTGCTGGTGGTGAGCGTGGTGTCGAGACACACGCTGATCATGTTGACGACTTTGTTGTCCTCGAACACCGGCATGCAGGCGAGACAGATGTTCGACAGGAAGCCGCCGACGTGAACGTCGACGTTATCCTCAACGAGCAGTTTTTCGACCTTGCGGCGTGCAACGTCGGGCTTGGACTCATCGTCCGCCACGACGATTTCGACCGGCCGGCCATTGATGCCGCCGTTTTTGTTGATGCGGTCGACCGCCATTTGAAGACCGACCAGCGCGGTCTTGCCACCGAGCGCACCGGCGCCCGAGAGTGGTTGCTCCGATCCGATCTTGTAAGCCTTGGCAGCGCCGAAAGCTTCTCGCCAGGGAGCTGGTATCAGCATCGTAGCGCCGAGTGCGCCAGCCTTTACGCCCCAGCCGACAACGCGCCGGCGGGTCGTCTTGCCGCTGTACCAAACGTCTTGCGCCCAAGCCTCGTCTTTCCATTTCTCAGTCATTGAGTGTCCTCCCTCTGGATCACAACGTGCCGATCGGCGGCGACGCAGATGCGCAGCCATCGACACAAAAGTTGTTTTGAAAAACGTGATTGCCGCCTCGCACGCCGGCAGCACGGCCAGCGACGAACGCGGCCGCAAGAACGGTCACTGCACGCCCATGCCGGATGGCATGACGGGGCATTGCCATTTCCTCCCCTGCCGGCCCTTGGCGGGCTCTTCATTGCCCATTAGCAAACGCGATCCCGCAACAAGTTTCAACTGCAATATCATATTGATGCAAGCCAACTCACGTGGTCGCATGAATCCCTGCGGATTGCGCAGGACGCTCGAATGCTGCCCCGTGCAATGCTAGGGTCGCCGCACAGAAATGGACAGGACGAGGCGAATGGCCGTCACTCCTTTGCGCCGAGAGGATAAGTCCGCGCCCGGCACTGGCCAGGCGGCCCGGCTTTCGATCAGAGCCGGTTCGCATCGCGGCCCGACGGCCGGTCTTGCCCCCGGCTATGTGCAGGGCAATCTTGCCATTTTGCCGCAGGCCCTGGCTGCCGATTTTCTCCGCTTTTGCCAACTCAATCCCAAGCCATGTCCACTGATCGGAACGTCCGCGCCTGGCGACCCGGGCGTGCCGGCACTTGCGGCTGATCTCGACATCCGGACCGACCTGTCGCGTTACCGCGTCTGGAAGAACGGCGAGCTCGTTGCGGAGCCGGAGGACATCCGCGATTTCTGGCGCGACGATCTCGTGAGCTTCGTTATCGGTTGCTCGTTTTCGTTCGAGGAAGCGTTGACGGCCGAAGGCATCGAGCTGCGACACATTACGCGCGGCTGCAATGTACCGATGTACCGTACCTCGATCGCAACGCAGGAGGCCGGCCCCTTCCACGGACCGATGGTGGTTTCGATGCGGCCGCTGACGCCACGCGACGCGATCCGCGCGGTGCAGATCACCACGCGCTTTCCGTCGGTGCACGGCGCGCCGGTTCATATCGGCAAGCCGGAGATGATCGGCATCAAGAATATCGAGAAGCCCGATTACGGCGATGCCGTTGAGGTGCGTAACGATGAATTGCCGGTGTTCTGGGCCTGTGGGGTCACGCCGCAGTCGGTGATCGCGACGGTGAAGCCGGAATTCTGCATTACACACTATCCGGGCAGCATGCTGGTGACCGACCGGAAGAATACCGAATTCGCGATTATGTGAGTTTACGTCCCTCGCCTCTCAGTCGTCATGCCCGGGCGTGACAAGCTGCTTTACGCCGCGTCGCGCGCGTTCTTCTCCAGCAATCCCGCCTCGATCAGAGCCTGGCGAATGCGCGCGATCTCGCCGCGCTCGATCTTCACCAAAGGCGGGCGCACGACGGCGCGCGGCAGTTTGCCGAGCAGCACCAGCGCTTCCTTCATGCGGTTGTGCATGTCGACGAAAGGATCGGCGTAGAACACGCGCACAGTTGGCTCGATACGATCGTTGAGGCGTTTAGCCTCCGCCATGTCGTTCTTTTGCACGGCACGAAATAGTTTTGCCTGCAAGTCGGCGATCACGCTGCCCGACCCCGACAACAATCCGTTGCAGCCGAGCACCAGCGACGAGACCAGCCACGAGCTATGGGTCGTGAGCACGTTGACCGGCCGCGGCAGGCTTTGCAGCGTGCGGATGTGCCATTCGTGATGCGGTACGTTGCCGATCCAGTCCTTGATGGCGCGGATCGACGGCACCTCCTCGCACATCTTCAACAGCGTATCCTTCGGATAGCCCTGTCCGGTTGCGAGCGGGTATTGAAACACGATCAGCGGAAGATCGGTTGCGTCCGCAATTCGCTTGATATGCGCGAGCGCCATCGCCGGCGATTGGCCGAGCGTGAACGGCGCCGGTGGGAACACCAGCAACGCGGACGCGCCGCCCTGTGCCGCCATGCGAGCGATGCGCGCGGCCTCGATGCTGCCATCGGCCCAAATGCCATTGACCAGCGGAAGACGCGCACCGATTTCATCCTGCGCGATATCGAGAATGCGCTTCTGCTCATCGAAGGTGCACGAGGCCACTTCGGTAGAATGAGCATTGATGGTGATGGCTGAAAGGCCTTCGACCGCTGCGACATCGCGCAGATGCTTGCGGAAGCTCGGCTCGTCAATCGCGAGATCGTTGTCGAATGGCAGCAGCACTGCCGGGATCACGCCCTGCGGTACGTAAGTCGCGTGCCGTGCCATTGCCCTCTCCTTTTAACGGTTCAACGCGCCACTATAGCCGATTTCTGGAGACGGGGCGTCAGACGATCAGCGCGCCACCATCGAGATAGACGATCGACCCGGTCGCAAAGCCGACCGTCATAAATGTGAGGATTTGCTGCGCGATATCGTCACTCACGCCAACTCGGCCAACAGGCAAGGCGGCCGCGGTCTTTTCAAGCATCTCGCGGCGCGCGGCCTCCGGCATGGACGAGCGTATGGGCGTGTCAATCACGCCCGGCGATACGGCATTCACCCGGACCGGCGCCAGCTCGAGCGCCAGGCTGCGCGTCAGCAACTCCAGCGCGCCGTTCACCGCGCCGACAATGGCTGCATTGGGCCGAGGGCGAATGCTCAAGAAACCCGTCACCAGCGTAAGCGAGCCGCCCGCACGGATTTCGGCCGCGCGCGCGACGCGCCAGGCGCCCCAGAACTTGCTTTCCATGGTTGCGCGCACGTCGTCCATGGACACGGTTTTGAAGGGTCCCGTGCGCAACTGCGCCGCCGTTACAACCACATGATCGACTGGACCGCATTTGCGGAAGAGATTGGCGACGCTGTCATCGCTCGTGACATCGGCCGGGATCGCCGTGCTCCCAAATTTATCCGCAACCGCTTTAAGCCGTTCGGCATTTCGGGAAGCGATCACGACATCGGCGCCCTCCTTCTTGGCGAGCTCGGCGGTCGCAAGACCGATGCCAGATGAGCCTCCGATGACAACAACTTTCTTACCTGCAAGCTGCATTGCGAGACCTTACGTGAGAATTGAATAAGCGTGCCGCTCTCGTCGTTCTAGAAGCGGCACCGCGCGCTCCAGCACCAGTGTCTTGAAATGCGGCGTCTGCTGATGGTCGAGGAACGCCTGCTCGCTCTTGTATTGTTCATACAGCAGAAATTCATTCGGGTCGTCGTGCGACCTGTTAACGACGAACTGCAGATTCCCCGGCTCATGGCGCACTTTCTGCGTCAGCTCACGCAAGATCGCTTCGATCTTTTCAATCTGGCCGTCACGCGGACGCCAGTAGGCGACGACGACATGTGTCATGGGAATTACTCTGTGGACGCCTGAGAGGCACCGAATGCTTCCGACAATCGTTTTGCCGCGGCATTAAGATCGCGCGACTTGTTTTGCAGCTGCGGTAACGACACACGCCAGACCGGCGCGGAAATACCGATTGCGCCGACAACCTGGCCGCTGAAATCATGCACGGGCATGGCCGCACAGCGCACTTCATTGTTGAATTCACCGTCGTCGAAAGCAATACCGGCGCGACGGACCTCCTGAAGCTCTCGCCGCAACCGTTGCGGGCTGGTAATCGTTTTCGATGTCAGCGATTTCAGCTCGACGCGATCGAGGTAGCGGTCGAGCTGGTCCGGCCGCAAAGCCGCGAGTATGACTTTGCCCAGCGCCGTGCAGTACGCCGGCCGCACAACACCGACGCGATCGGTCAGCTGAAACGCGCCCGGGCCCGGCGTGCGCGCCATAACGACGACGGCATCGCTCATGCGCGCGGCAAAATGGCTGCTCTCGCCGGTCTCGCGTGACAAATCGTCGAGCACGGGCGTCGCCATGCTGACCATTTCCATCTCGTCGAGCGCGCTAGCGGCGAGCGCGAAAAGCGGACGGCCAATGCGATAGCGTTTGCTCTCCTTGATCTGACGGATATAGCCGAGCGAGACCAGGGTCTTCACAAGATGAAAGGTCGTGCTGTTATGCAAGCCGACCCGTTTGCTGAGGTCAGCCAGTCCGATCCCGTCACGATTGCGCGCCACCTCTTCCAGAATAGCGAAAGCGCGGCCAATCGATTGCAGCCCGCCGCGCGCACGATCTTCAACGTCATCGTCGATATCGGGCAAGGCCCTTTCGACAATGCGCGCGATCGCCGCGCGCCCAGGGGCGGGACGCCCTCGCTCGGGACTGGGTTTCGATTTGACTCGGCTTCTCAAAATAATGCTCCAACAGTTCAGGCGTGCTTGGACGTGGTTTCGTTACTTTACCGGCGCAGCATCGGGAAGCCAGCGCTGCCCGAAGACCGGTTCCTTGTAAGGCGTCGGAGGCAATTCCCAGGCGCCGGTTGACGGCGGCCGCACCTCGGCGTCGACGTGCACGTCGAGCACGAACGGCTTGTTGGCTTTCACCGCGTGTTCAAGCGCGCCCTTGAAATCCTGCGACTTGGTGACGGTCATCGCTTCGACGCCCGTCGCCTTGGCCCAGGCGGCGAAATCCGGATTGTATGGTTTCTTGTTGTCGCCCTGGTGGAACATGGTGCCGTGCTCGCGACCGCCGAACATGCCGAGCTGAATATCGCGAATGGAAACCCAGCCGAAATTATTCCAGATCACCCAGACCACCGGAATATTGTATTCGACCGCGGTGCAAAGGACGTGCGGCACCATCGTGAAGCAGCCGTCGCCGGCGATTGCGACGACCGGGCGGTCGGGCGCCGCGAGCTTTGCGCCAAGCGCGCCGGCCGTGCCGAAACCCATTCCCGAAAAGCCCCAGGAATTGAGCATGGTCTGGGGCTTCCGCGCATTCCAGAACTGCATGTACCAATTGTGATTGACGCCAACGTCGCAGGCGAGAATGGCGTCGTCCGGAAGGACCGCCTGGCAATCCGCGACAATGCGCTCGGGGCGAATGGGCGAAGCGTGGATATTGAAATTCGGGCGGGTAAACTTGTCCCATTCCGCGCGCCATGTCGCGATGTCGGCGAGCCATGCTTTGGTGTTGCCGCGTTTGTTGCCGCGCCGCTCGAGCTCGCCAAGCAATTGACGCAGGAACGTGCGGGCGTCGGCAAGAATGCCGAGATCGGGCGGATAGTTGCGGCCGACCTCGGCCGGATCGACATCGACGTGGACGAGTTTGGTCGTCGGGAAATTCCACGAATAGCCGGGCATCCACGACGAGGCAGACCGGTCGTCGAAACGCGCGCCGATCGCGATCACCAGGTCGGCGCGGCGTCCTGCTTCATTCGCCGGAAACGCGCCGTTGCGCCCGATGAAGCCGAGCGACAGCGGATCCGTCATGTCGAAACAGCCCATCCCGTTCGGCGAGGAAATCACCGGGATGCCAAGCCTCTTCGCAAACTCGGTCAGCTCGCGGCTTGCCTCCGACAGCGTAACGCCGTGACCGATGAAGACCACCGGGCGCTCCGCTTTCAAAATCATATCGAGCGCGCTGGAGATTTCGTCAGGCGAGGCGCCGCTGCGCTGCGCATTCAACGGCGGTGCCGCTGGCGGCACTTCGACGTCATCTTCTTCCTGAAACACATTGAACGGCACGTCGATGTTCACCGGACCGGGCCGGCCTGACAGCATGGTCGTGGTCGCCTGCCGCAATGCCAGCGGCAACATGTCGACGCGCGTCGGTTGATAGCTGCGCTTGACCACCGGCCGCACGATGTTCACGAAGTCGGCCTGGAAATGCTTGTTGATTTCCTGAAACGGACTGCGATTGAACTGCGACGTCGGCACGTTGGCGGTGATCGCGAGCATCGCCGAGGAATCCGATAGCGCGCAGGCGAGTGGCATGATGATGTTGCAGGAGCCCGGCCCGCACGAGGTCAGCGTCGCGACCGGCTTGTGTTTCACCCGGAAATAGGCGTCCGCCATATGTGCGGCGACCTGCTCGTGACGCGGCGAAATCAGCGTGATGCGGTCGCGCGCCTCATAAAGGGGGTCCAGCATCCCGACATTGCCGTGACCGCAAATGCCGAAGACATACGGGATATCGTTGGCAACGAGGTATTCGGTGATCAGCTCGGCGCCCTTCATTTTCGGCATTATTTATCCCTGCCCGTCGTTGGTTTTGACCCCCCGTCACATAATGACGGGCGCGGCTGGTTTAGCACCAGGGCGGGAGATTATGCCCGCTGAGCGCGTATCTCAAGACTTGAAAGCCATTCTGACATTGTGAGATGCTTCGCCCACGTCCGGCAGGCCCAAAAAAGCCGGCCCAAAGCGGTCAGAAAAATTCGGCAGTGCTCGCCGCCATAAACAGAACACGGGAGGGACAGGGATGACCACCAAGACACGACGGAGTCTATTGCAGGGCGGCGCTGCGCTAACGGGCACGCTTGCTCTTGGTTTTCCGGCAATCGTCCGCGCGCAGACGGACAAGATCAAAATCGGCCACCTCACACCGTTGACCGGTTTCCTCGGCGCGCTCGGTGCCTACGCCCAATTGGGCATGCGCATGGCCGAAGAGGAGATCAATAAAGCCGGCGGCGTCATGGGACGGCCGATCGAGGTCATCTCAGA
Source organism: uncultured Alphaproteobacteria bacterium (assembly GCA_963831275.1). Lineage (GTDB taxonomy): Bacteria > Pseudomonadota > Alphaproteobacteria > Rhizobiales > Xanthobacteraceae > Pseudolabrys. The sequence continues at coordinate 830,775 of CAWHPN010000011.1, forward strand.
AGACTCGGTCAATCCCGCCACCGCCGCAACGAAAGCGCAACGCATGCTCGACCAGGACGGCGCGACCGTGCTGATGGGCGAGATCAGTTCAGCCTCCGCGATAACAATCATGCAGGTCGCGGCGCGCAACAAGCGCTTGTACATGCAGATCGGCGCACGCTCCGACGCCCTGCGCGGCAAGAACTGCAACAAGTACACCTTCCATGTCGACATCCCGAACACCGTGATGGTCAACGCGGTCGGCAAGGCGTTGCAGCGCGACAACATGGTCAAGGGCAAGAAGTTCTACACCCTGACAGCCGATTACATATTCGGCCATGACTTGCTCAAGGCCGCCAAGATATTCTTCGACGCCAATCAGGCGACGCTGCTGGGCGACGAGCTGATCGCGACCGACGTAACGGACTTCAGCCCCTATCTGCTGAAAGTGCGGCAAGCCAAACCCGACGTCGTGTGCTGCAATCTGGCAGGCAATCAGGTGACCAACCTGATCAAGCAATATGCCGAGTTCGGATTGCCCTACCCTATCGTCGGATTCAACCTGAACACGGCGGATGCGTGGGCCGCGGGCGAAGGCAATCTGAGCGGCACCTGGCCGACGGTCTGGCATCACGACCTCGATGTACCGGCCTCGAAAGAGTTCGTGGCGGCGTTCATCAAGAAAAACGGCAAACCGCCCGAGAACCACGCCTGGATCGAATACATCTCGTTCAAGATCATGGCGAACGCCATGAACGAGATTAAATCGACCGACAGCGAAAAGCTGATCGCGCACCTGGAAAAACAATCCCAGTTCGACATCCTGAAGGGCCGCAAGGGTTATTTCCGGGCATGGGATCATCAACTGATCCAGGAGGCCTACCCGTTTACGGTCAAGCCGAAAGGCAAGGCGAAAGACAAATGGGATTTCCTTGCGCTGGGTCCGGCCGTTCCGGCCGCGAATGAGCCGCTTGAGGTCATCAACCCGACGAAAGAGCAGAACCCCTGTACCCTGTAGACGGACACTGAAGGACGCGGGCGCTCAGGCGCTCGCGTCCGGCAACCGCGCTTTGCCGGCGGCCTGATCACACCGCTATCGTTGTTCGTGCATTTGGGTTGAGAACGCCGCTCATGTTCTTGCTGGAACAGGTCGTCAACGGCCTCGTCCTTGGAGGCTATTACCTGCTGATCGCGCTCGGCCTGTCGCTGATTTTCAGCGTGGGCGGCGTTGTAAATCTGGCGCACGGCGCATTCTACGCACTGGGCGCCTATGCCTCGATCGAGATCGCAAACTATCTCGGCTTCGGGCCGGCCATAGTGCTGTCGCCGGTGGCGGTCGGCCTGCTCGGCATTTTATTCGAACAATTCATCCTGCGCCGCTTCTACACCGCCGACCCAATTCTCAGCCTGCTGGTGACATTTGGCGTGGCCATGATCGCCGAGCAGGCGATCCGGATTTTGTGGGGCGCTGCGCCGTTGTTCGTCACCATGCCGCCACAGCTCAAGGGCTCGGTGATCTTCGGCGACTTCCTGTTTTCGCGCTATCGGCTGTTGCTGCTGGGCGTGGTTGTCCTGGTTCTCGTCGCCATCTGGCTGCTGCTGCACAAGACATCGTTTGGGCGCGTCGTTCGCGCCGGCATTCAGCGGCCCGACATGGTGGCCGCCCTGGGCATCAGGCTGCAGCCCTATATGACCACCATCGTTGTCCTCGGTGTCGCGATGGCGGCATTGGGCGGTGCGCTCTTTGCTCCGATCACGATCGTGCATCCCGCGATGGGCGCCGAAATCATTACGGTCGCTTTCGTTGTCGTGGTGATCGGCGGCTTGGGAAGTTTTTGGGGCGTGGTGCTGGCCGCACTTTTGGTCGGCGTGGTGCGCGGCATCACCATCCACTTTGTCCCCGCCGCCGGTGAAGCCTCGATTTACATACTGATGTTCCTCGTGTTGTTGCTCCGTCCGCGCGGGCTGCTCGGCGAGCGCATTGAGAAGTTCGAATGAGCAACGGCCGGGCATTGTCCAGGTATCGGCCGTTGTGGCTTGCAATTCTGGCGCTCGTCGCGCTGCCGCTCGCCATGCAGGCACTGGGGCTTGCGCTGAATACCGCGACCATGGTCGTCATCCTGGCGATCGCGACAATGGCCCTCAATCTGTGCGTCGGTTACACCGGGCTGGTTTCGTTTGGCCACAGCATCTGGTTCGGCATCGGCGCCTATACCGCAGGCCTGCTCCAGCTTCATTGGTTCCGCGAGCAGATCTGGCTACCGATTATTCTGTCGATGGTGTTCGTCGCAGCGCTGTCGACGGTGGCTGGCATTCTCATCCTGCGACGACGCGGTGTGTACTTTTCACTGCTCACCCTGGCGCTGGCGGCGCTCACCTACACTGTCGCCTTCCGCTGGACCGAAGTGACCGGAGGTGAGGACGGCCTGAGCGGCCTCAAGCGTGGCAGCATTGGCCCATTTTACCTCGACGATCCGCGCGCCTATTACATCTTGGTCGCGCTGATCGGGCTCGCTGTGTTGTACGTGCTGCTGCGCGTCACGCGCTCGCCGTTCGGACATGTCCTCGTGGCGATCCGCGAAAATCAGTTGCGCGCCACGTTCCAGGGCTATCCCGTCGAGCGATACAAGCTCGGCGTTTTCGTCCTGTCGGCCGTCATATGCGGAATTGCCGGCGCGCTGCTCGGATTCCAGACCTATCTGGTCTCGGCGGAAGCGGTGTCGGTGCCTTTTTCCGGCGAACTTCTGGCGATGGTCGTCATTGGCGGCATGCACCACCTCCTGGGGCCGGCCCTTGGCGCGCTGTTTTTCATCGTCTTCCGCGAATTGTTTTCGATCTGGACGGCGAACTGGCTGCTTTGGTTCGGCCTGGTATTCGTCGGCTTTGTGCTGTTCTCGCCGAGCGGCCTGATCGGCATCTGGATCACGTTGCGCGATCGCTGGCGGCCGCGGCCGGAAGAAGTCGCGGCGATGAGCAAGCGCAAGATCTACGAAGGCTTGCCGCTACCCGCGTTCCTGCGGCCGCAACAGTCGCAGGGCACGGTTCTCGATGTCGCCGGCGTGTCTAAGCATTTCGGCGGCATTCGCGCCGTCTCCAATGCCAGCCTCACCGTGGAGGCGGGAGAAATTCATGCCTTGATCGGCCCCAATGGCGCGGGCAAGACCACTTTGTTCAATCTCGTGTCGAGCCTGTTTCCGCCCAACAGCGGAACGGTACGCCTGAATGGACAAGACATTCACGGATTGCCGGTCGATCGCATCTGTCAGCAGGGCCTCGCGCGATCGTTCCAGATCACAAGTCTCTTCCGCACGCTCTCCATCTACGAGAATATCCGCCTCTCGCTGCAGGCGCGTCATTCGGGCCGCTTCAACGCCTGGCGGGATACCGACAGTTATTCCGACATCCACACGGAAACTGTGGAGCTCGTTCGGTTCCTCGGACTTGAAGGCATTGAAACCATACAGGCCGGCGAGCTGTCCTATGGCGGGCAGCGCCTGGTGGATCTCGGCATCGCGCTTGGCTCCAAGCCTCAGGTCCTTTTGCTCGATGAACCGCTTGCGGGTCTGGCCGCCGCCGAACGCGAACGCGTGTCGAGCCTCATCAGGAATATTGCCAGCAATATTCCGGTGCTGGTGGTCGAGCACGATATTGATCGTGTTCTCGGTTTCTCGCGCCGCGTGACCGTGATGAACCAGGGCGACGTCCTCATGACCGGCACGCCGGATGCCGTGCGAACCGACCGGCGCGTTCAGGAGATCTACACGGGGACAGGCGTGCCGCCGTCCACCCTGCGCGCATCCAGTCAAGCGGGTGAAAAGCACATTCTGCGCTTTGCCGACGTGAATGCCTTTTACGGGAAAAGCCACATTCTCAACGACGCGACGCTCGACGTGCGCGAAGGTGAAATCGTCGCCTTGCTGGGACGCAACGGCGCCGGCAAGTCGACATTGCTCAAGACGCTGTGCGGTCTGGTGCAGCCGGCATCCGGCACGATCGTGTTCGATGGTAAAAATATCGCCGGCCTGCCTGCCCCCGACATCGCCCGCATGGGCATCGGCTACGTGCCGCAGGGGCGTGGATTGTTCGCCGGCATGACCGTCGCGGACAATCTGGCGCTCGGCCGGTTGGCACGCAAAAGCGACGGCAGCACGGGCGTGGTCTGGACCGAGGAGAAGATCCTCGCCTACTTCCCGAACCTCAAAGAACGGATGCATGTCGCGGCCGACTATTTGTCCGGCGGCGAGCAGCAGATGGTGGCCGTCGCGCGCGCGCTATCCGGCAACGTCAACCTGCTGTTGCTTGACGAGCCGTTTGAAGGCCTCGCGCCCACGGTCGTGATCGAGCTGTTCAAGGTGTTCGACCGATTGCGTGCGCAGCTGTCGATCATCATCGTCGAACACAATCTAGATTTGGTGCTGGCGCTGGCAGACCGGGTCTTTGCCCTTGAGCGTGGGGCGGTCGTGCATCAGGGACCGGCAAAACCGCTGCTGGACGATTTGACCTATCGAAAGAAAATCCTGTGGCTTTAACGGCGACTGGATCGACGCCGCCAGGTTGTATTCCAGCGGTTGAAAACATGCGAAAGAGACCTTAACCAATGTTGGCACCTTTCCGAGTGCTGCGTACCCGGTCATGAAGGCAGCGCCATTCGACTATTCACGCGTCGGCGACGTCGACGAGGCTTGCGCGTTGCTTGCCGCCGACGAGAACGCACGCGTGATCGCCGGCGGCCAGACCCTGGTGCCGATGATGGCGATGCGGCTCACCCGGCCCACGCGGCTGATCGACATCAACCGGATCGCCGCGCTCTCCTACATCCGCGAAGACGGCGATGCCATCGCGATTGGCGCGACCACGCGCCAGCGTGCCGTCGAGCGCGACCGATTGGTCGCAAGCAAGCTGCCTTTACTCGCGCATGCCGTACCTTTCATCGGCCATGCGGCGACGCGTGCCCGCGGCACCATCGGCGGCTCGCTGGCCCATGCCGACCCCGCAGCCGAACTGCCGCTGATCGCATTGGCGCTGGATGCCCGCATGACCTATCGCCTCGGCAGGACGGATTCCGATATCTCAGCGCGCAACTTCTTCACCGGACTGATGACAACGGCGCTGCCGGCCGGTGCGTGCCTGACGGGGGTTCGCTTTCCGGTTTGGCGCGGCAAAGTCGGCATTGGTTTCCATGAGGTGAACGCACGGCGTAGCGACTTTGCCTTCGTGGCCGCGGCCGCGCAGGTCGAGCTTGCCGACGACGGCAAATGCAAACGTATCGCCATCGCCGTCGGCGCCGCGACTGCCGTTCCGATCCGTCTCGACAGCGCCGAGAAACAATTGACGTCGACGATGCTCGATGAACCCAAGGTCAAAGATGCGGTTCGCGCCGCGCTCCGCGGCATGGAGCCGCTTGACGATCTGCACGCGACGGCCGCCTACCGGCGCAGGGTGGCAGCAACGCTTGTTGAACGCGCCATTGCCGACGCGCGAGCCAGTGCGCGGGAAAAAACCCATGCACATTAAACTCACCGTCAATGGGAGCGACCACACGCTCGACATCGAGCCTCGCACCACCTTGCTCGATTGTTTGCGCGACCATCTCGGTCTCACCGGCGCGCATGCCGGCTGCGAGCACGGCGTTTGCGGCGCATGCACGGTCCTGCTCGACGGCATCGCCGTGCGCTCCTGCCTGTTGTTCGCTCCGCAAGCCGAGGGCGCCACGATCACAACGATCGAAGGCGTCACCCCGGGAGCCGGAGAATTGTCGCCGGTGCAGGATGCATTCTGTGAAACGCACGGCTTGCAGTGCGGCTACTGTACGCCGGCCATGATCCTGGTCGCGCACGCGCTGCTTGCCGACAATCCGGCACCGACGCGCGAAGACATCGTCGAGGCCATATCCGGCAATCTTTGCCGTTGTACCGGATACGCCCAGATCGTGGAGGCCATAGCGCTCGCTGCAGAGCGCATGCGCGGCGCCAACAGGCCAACGGAGTTGCGCAAATGAGCGCAGGCCGCCATCGCTTCGTATCGACCGACCGGCGGGTGCGCGAAGACCGGCGCTTTGTCGCCGGCAAAGGGCGATTTGTCGCCGACATCAATCTTCCCAACACCAAGCACGTGGCCTTAGTGACCTGTCCTCATCCCGCGGCGCGTATCACGAGCATCGACAAAAGCGCAGCCCTTGCGATGCCCGGGGTGCATTACGTCATCGAAGGCGCCGAACTTGCGGCGGCCACGCTTCCATTGATGACGGGACTCGATACGCCGAACGTGCCGCGCCGGCCCCTCGCCTTCGAGGTCGCCCGCTATTCCGGCGAGTGGGTTGCAGCGGTGGTCGCCGACAGCCGCGCACAGGCGGAGGATGCCGCAGAGGAAATCAGGATCACGTACGAGCCGCTTGCCTTTGTGCTCGATGCCGAACAGGCGCTGCAAAAAGGCTCTCCGTTGGTCCACGAGGCGCACGGCTCAAACGTTCTGCTCGACAAGACATTCGTGTGGGGTGACGTCGAAAAGGATTTCTCTGCCAGCCCACATCATCTGTCGTTGAGAGTGAAATGGGGACGCTCATCGACTGTGCCGATTGAGACTTTCGGCGTGGTGGCGAACTGGGACCCCTGGCGCGAGATACTCGACGTCTACGCCTCCATCCAGATGCCGCGCTTTGCCGACCAGATCGGCATCGCGTTGAAAATCCCGAACACATCGGTGCGCGTCCACAACGATATCGATGTCGGCGGCAGTTATGGCGTCAAGCGCGGTATCAAACACACGGTGCTGTGCGGATACCTGGCGCGCCGGCTCGGCTTTCCAATCCGGTTGATCGAGGACCGCCTCGAAAATATGCGTGGCGGCGACGCTCATGGGCCCGAGCGTCTATTTGATGTTGATGTCGCCTTCGACGACACCGGCGTGGTCCGCTCGATGAAAATGCACGCGTTGGAAAACGTCGGGGCCTATGCCGGCCGCTCGCCGTTCCAATTAGGCAAACCCGTGGGCGCCATCGTCGGCCCGTATAAGATAAAGAGCGTGCAGTACCGCGCCATCGCAGTGGTCACCAACAAGACGACACAGGATGCCGTCCGGGGCTTTGGCCAAGCGCCGACCAATCTGGCGCTTGAACGCTGCATCGACGAAGTCGCACATGCGCTGGGCCTCGATCCGCTCGAGGTCCGCCGCCGCAATCTGATCCGGCACGACGAGTTTCCCTATCTGATCCCAAGCGGCACCACTTACGACAGCGGCGACTATCATACGGTGATTGACAAGGTGCTCGCCGATACCGGCTACGATTGGCTCAAGGCCGAGCGTGACCGGTTGCGCAGCGAAGGAAAACTTGCCGGCATCGGGATCGCAGCCTGCCTGGAGCCGTCCGGCGGCAACACGACCTTTGAGCCGCTGCTCAACCCGAAAATCACCACATCCACGTCCATGGATTCATGCCGCATCAATGTGGATGGGACCGGCGCCATCGTCGCCACGATGCACAGCACGTCATCGGGCCAAGGCCACGAAACGCTGGTCGGGACAGTGGTCGGTGAGGCCTTGCAAGTCGACCCCGACCGTGTGCGCGTGACGCGTCCGGACTCACTCAATTCACTTCCGAGCGGTACACCGGTCGGGAGCCGGATGGCGATCATGCTCGGCGGGGCGGCGTTCCACGCCGCGCAGAAAATCAAGGCAAAGCTCATCGCAATCGGCGCGCACGACCTCGGGATCCCGATTGAGCGCGCCGTGTATGAACATGGCGACGTTTTCGATCGCCTCACACCCTCGAACAGACGCGCATGGCTTGACCTCGTGACCATCGCGCACCGCAACTTTCACCGCATGCCCGAAGGTTTCGAACCGGGTCTTGCGGCCGAGCACGTCTACCAGGTGCCCACCGGCGGCACGCTTCCGACGCCCGACGGGCGCGTCCAAATGTATCCGTGCTTTGCGTTCGAGTTTCACCTGCTGTTGCTCAGCATCGACCCGAATCTCGGCCGGCCCGAAATCTTGCGCTATCGGCTCGGCCACGACTGCGGCACGAAGATCAATCCGAAGATCGTGCGCGGGATGAGCATGGGCGGCATCGCTCACGGCATCGGTGCCGCCTTGCACGAGGAATTCACATACAACGAGGAAGGCCAGCTCATCGCGCAGACCTTCATGGATTACTTGCTGCCGTCCGCGCACGAAGTGCCCGCCGTCGACATCATCGACCACGAGACGCCCTCGCCGCATACCGTGCTCGGCCAAAAGGGTTCGGGCGAGTCCGGTTATCTCGGCGCCCCGGCAGCTGTCGCCAATGCGGTCAACGACGCGCTCAGGCCGCTCGGCGTTTCGATCAATACGTTGCCGCTGACCGTATCAAAGCTCGGTGACCTGATCGCCGCGGCGCGCGCGAAGGAATTGCAATGATTGTCGATTGCCACGCCCATCTGGTGCCGCCCAATCTGCTCGCCGTGATCCGCAAGGATGCCGCGAAGTTTCCCAGTGTCCGGCAGATCGAGGACGGTGGCTCCCTCGCGCTCGCCTTTGGGGGAGGCAAACCAACGCGACCGGTATCCAAACCACTGTCCGACGTTGCAGCCCGGGTGGCGTGGATGGCCGCGCAGGGAATTGACAAACAGGTCGTGGGCGGCTGGGTCGACATGTTCGGCTATGAGCTGCCCGGGGCGGAGTCGGAAACGTGGAGCCGGCTCGCCAATGACTGCCTGCTCGCTGCCACGAGAGCCGAACCACGGTTCGTGCCGCTCGCGACCGTGCCGCTGGGGGACGGCGCACGCGCCGCGTCTGTTCTCAAGGATGCAATGACGGCGGGATTTTCGGGCGCCATGATCGGCACGCTGCCGCGCGGCGTTGGCTCAACGCTCGATGCCGCCGACCTCGACCCGTTCTGGCAGGCCGCCGACGAAACCGGTGCAACAATTCATATCCATCCAAGCTTCGACGCCGGCGATGTGCGGGTGAACGATTTCGGCCTTGCCAACGGTCTCGGCCGTATCACCGACGCAGCCGTGGCGGTCGCGCGGCTGATCTGCGCCGGCCATGTCGCGCGCTATAAAAACGTGAAATTCTTCGCCCCCATGGGCGCAGCTGCCTTGCCTTTCGTGCTGGGGCGGCTCAAGCGCAATGCCGCAATCACGCCCGGCATTGGCGATCCCGTCGAAGCACTGTCGCAGATCTATACCGACACGATCCTGCATGATGCGCGTGTCCTTAAATTCGTCGTCGAAATGGTCGGCACGGATCGGCTGATGATGGGCTCGGACATGCCGTTCCCGATCGGCGACACCGAGCCAATGAAGATCGTCGCCGCTGCCGGCCTGTCGAAGGATCAGGCTGCATCGGTCAACGGCGGATTGGCGGCACGCCTATTCCGGATTCAATGAAGCAAAGAACAAAAGTCTAAAAGCGAAAGGGAGGATCACATGAGGAAATTTTCGGCTCTCGCGGCTGCGGCGCTCTTTGCACTGACGTTCTCGGCGATTTCGCCGGTCTCGGCACAGGCGCCGGCCAAAATTCAGATCGTCGTGTTCGGCTTTCCCTCGCTCGGCGCCTTCATGCCGCCGGTGATCAAAGCGAAGAAATTCGACGCAGCGAACGGGCTCGACATCGAATTCGTCGAGCGCCCGCCCGACGCCTATACCACGCAATTCAACTCGGGCGAGTTCAAGGTCGGCGGCAGCGCGGCACTGCTCACGGTTGGTCTGGCCGAACAACGCGGCGTCAAGGTGAAGTATCTGTTCAACCTGTTCGATTTCTGGGGGACCATTGTAACCTCGCGGCCGGGCATCAAGACGGTCAAGGATCTTGAAGGCAAGCAGCTCGCCGCCGCGCGCTCGACAACCAATTTTGTCATGTCCGAATTTTTCGCCAAGAAGCAGGGCGTGGACGTGTCCAAGATCGAAGTCGTCAATACCGCGCCCCCCGGTCTCGTCGGATATGCGCTGGCAGACCGCGCCGATGCCGTGCAGCTTTGGGAGCCGGCATACACGCTGCTAAAGGCGAAAAAGCCGGACATCCGGATCCTCGACACCGGCATGAACCAGACATGGAAGAGCTTCGCCGGTGGCGAACGTATTCCCTACCTGGGCATCGCCGCGCATGCCGACTGGATCGAGCAGAACCAGACTTTGATTCCGAAGCTTTATGCAACCTATCGGCAGGCGGGCGAATACATCGCAGCGCATCCGGAGGAGGCCGTGGCGGTGATTGCGCCTAAATCGTCGCCGGCCGACCGCGAAGCGCTGGTATCCCTGATCAAGGCCAACGACCGGCTCGGCATGAGCGTGGTGCCGGCGGGCGAGGTCGCCAAGCAGATCACGGCCGTCTACAAGGCCGGCGTGGACGTGGGTTATTTCAAGTCGTTGCCCTCGGACGACACCATCTACGCCAAGCCGATGAAATGACGACCTCGCGCTCCATCCGCGCGTTCCAGGCCGCCGCCGGCATGATTGTTCTGGCGGTGGGCTGGCAGATTCTGTCGATGGTGTTTCCGCCGTATCTGTTCCCGCCCGTGCCGGAGATCATTTCGCGCACCATTGAAGTGCTGATCACCGGTTCACTGCTGGTCGATGTGCTGCTCACCGCGGGGCGCATCTTCGGTGGGCTATTTGGCGCGTTTATACTTGGCAGCATTCTCGCACTGGTGATCGGACAATCGAAGACCGCCGAGAACTTCGTTGCGCCGGTCCTCACCTTCTTTCAGGGCATCCCGGCGCTGTCGTGGGTCGTCTTCGCGATTATCTGGTTTCACGGCATTGAGTTTCGCGTGCTGTTCATCATGGTGATGACCACGCTACCCGCGTTCACTTTCCAGATTCTCGACGCCTTTCGTTCGATGTCGAAGGATCTGTTCGAGATGACCATGTCTTTCCGGCCAAGTCGCTGGACGTTGTTTCGCTTTCTGATCTTGCCAACCATCGTGCCGGGCATTTTCACGGCATGGAAAGTCAATCTCGGCAACGCCGCACGCGTCGTGGTGGTGGCGGAGCTGGTCGGCGCCACGGGAGGCGTCGGCTATCAACTGCTGCGTCAGCAGCAATTGTTCGACATGGCGGGGGCCATGGCCTGGACGCTGCAGCTCGTGCTCTTCGTGCTGGTGATGCAGCAGACCATCAGCGCCATTGAAAATTGGGCGCTGCGCTATCGGGCCGTGTCCGAAAGGTCGATGTGAATTGCATGACGAGCGCCGAGCCGGTCATCCGCTTCAACGATGTCAGCAAGACATTTCGTCGCCCGGACGGGCGCGGCGACTTTGTCGCGGTCGACAAACTGTCATTCGAAATCGACAAGGGCGAAATCGTCGCAGTGTTGGGCAAGACCGGTTGCGGCAAGTCGACGATGTTCAACATCGTCGCGGGCTTGATCGAGCCGAGTTCCGGACAAGCCACGGTGGTCGGTCACAATCCGTTCGAAGAATTCGATTTTTTTCGGGGCAAAATCGGCATCGTGTTCCAGAACGACAGGCTGATGCCGTGGCGGTCGGCACTCGACAACGTCCAGCTCGGACTGCAGATCCTGCAGGCCGATCCGCGGCAAGCCGACGCCACCGCGCGGCAGTGGCTCACGCGGCTGGGCCTGTCCGGCCACGAGAACGACTACCCGCACGCATTGTCCGGCGGGATGCGCCAACGTGTCTCAATCGCGCGCGCCTTTGCGGTCGACCCGGAAATTCTCCTGTGCGACGAGCCGTTTTCGTCACTCGACGAAATGACCGCACGCGACCTGCGTGCCGAGTTTGTCCGGCTGGTACGGCAGAACAACAAGACTGCCGTCTTCATCACGCACCAGATCAGCGAGGCTATGGAGATTGGCGACCGCGTTCTCGTGTTCCATCGGCCGGCGCGCATTGCCTATGAAGCACGCCTCGACCCAGGCGCGAGCGGGGCGGACCGGCACAAGGTGCACGACGACATTATCCGTGTGCTGTCGGAGGAACCCGTGCCAAAGGAATGATGCCCCGCCGAGGCGCTAAGTTATTGTTTTACAAAGATATTAAATGTTTTTCAGGCATGGCCTGGCGGGGTGGGCAAAAGTTGGCGGTAACCGGGAACTTTTTTTCAATTAGCGGATTTAATTGCTGGCGGGCGCTCCAGCGTGACTAGCTGCGAGCGGCGGGAGGTTGGGTCTGCCCCAAAGAAGCGTGCCGATGCATCATGGTGTTGCGACTGCGTACCTGCGGTGGCTGGCCATGAGGCTCGGACCTTGTCGCCGAAGATCGGCTCCGTCGCATTGGGGTGCGCCGGATGGAGGGGCTTATTCGGGAGGTGCCTGTGGAACAAACAACAATCGGCAATAAGAAAGCCGCCAATGGCGTGCTCTCCAAAAAACGGTCGGGCCGGTCCGGCGACGATGCTGGCGATGCAACGGCTTCTATCGAACTGCAAAATCTGCTGCAGGCCCTGCGCGCAATGCGCGGCGGAGACTTCTCCGTAAGAATGGGAGTTGAGCAGGACGGCATCCTCGGCAAGATCGCGGATACTTTCAACGATATCGTCATTTCCAACGAGCGCATGGCGCAGCAGCTCGAGCGCGTCGGCCAGGTTGTCGGCCGCGAAGGAAAAACCCGGCATCGCGTCAAATTCGGCACCCCTCACGGCGCCTGGGGCGAAATGGAATCCTCGGTCAACACACTGATCGACGATTTGCTTTGGCCGACCAAAGAAGTCACCACCGCCATCGCGGCGGTTGCG
>CAWHPN010000012.1:0-205330 GCA_963831275.1 uncultured Alphaproteobacteria bacterium
ATCTTCTGACACACCCCATTGAAGCCCAAGCTGCAGAGCGTCATACAAGCACTGCGGTCGCGGCTGCGGCAGCGAGCAAGCAATTCCGCGGCGGAGCCGCCACCTGATGCGCTTCGGCTAGCTGCAGGCGTTTTGGCGGATCCTTTGTCGTCGGATTTCGGCTTGATGACAACGCAGCGGTCGCCTTCTTTCCGTGTACCGGCCCCGCAAACCAGCGGACAAACGCGCCCTTCCTTGCCCTGCAGCGTCTTGAGCGCATCGAGGCTCGGCGTATCGATGTTGATGTCCATGCGTGCATGCACGCGAAACTCTTCGAGTGCGCGGCGAGCTTTTTTGTCCCAAATACCGCTATCGTCGCCAGGATCGCAGCCAGCTTGCCGCAACTGCAATTTCATCAGCCGCACGATATCGGTCGGATTCAAAACTGCAGCCGGTAAAGTTTGCCCCGGTGTCAGCGCGGCAACCTCGATTTGCTTCTTGGCTTGAGCGGCCGTCTCCTGTTTGGCCTTTTCGAGCGCCTCCTGTAATTCGCGCGCCGCTTTCTCGGCTGCAAGCTGCGCCGCTTTGGCGACTTCCTGAGCTTGCCTTGCAGCGGCACTCTCGCGTTCGGCTTTTTGGACCGCCTCCTGTGCGGCCTTCGCCTCCGCTTCGCGGAGACCTTTATCAGTGGCCGCGGCTTCGCGCGCCGCTTTTAATGCCGCGTCACGCGCAGCTCTGGCCTCGGCCTCTCGTCTCTCTTGTTCAAGAGTGGCGGTTTTCGCCCGGCTTTCCGCTTCGACTTTCGCGCGAGCATTGGCCTCGGCTTTCGACTGGGCTTCCTGCGCGGCGATGACCTTTGTGCGTTCCGCGCGCGCAAGCTCGGCGTAGTACCCGGATTTGTAAACGTTCAAGAACGCGTCCGGCCTCTTTTGTGTCGATACGCGCAGCCGCCTCGTAAAAGCGGCTTTGCTCGATCATCGGATCGGGCTCTTTCTTTGGCAAACCCGCAAAATAGAAGTCGCCCTTGATCGGCGACAGCGACACCCACGGCTGTTGCTCACCCCCAGTCTCCCGCGCGACAACAAGTCCGACTTCATTAAATGCGCGGAATATATCGAGGCCAGGCGTACGGATCGTTTGTGCCAGCGCCTTGGTGAACGGGCTGTTGTCATCGGTGCCATCCCGCGCGACGTTGCCCGGCTGGGTCGCAAACGAAATCAGCGTACCTTCGGGTGCCTGCATTTGCGCAAGACCGCTGCTGGTCGAGCGCAGTCCACGGGCGCCGAAGGGATTGTTGCGGCAAGCGTCGAGAATCAGCAAATTGAGGCGCGCGCGGCCGTATTCCATCTGGCGTAACACCAGATTGACGTCGAACATTTGAAAATCGACGTCGACTTCCCTGATCGGATTGGCCTTCACCGGTACCAGAAAGTTTGCGCCGCGCACCTGCACGCCGTGGCCCGCATAGTAAAACAAAGCTACGTCGGCGCCTTGGATCTCATTGCCGAAGTCCTGCACGGCCTGGTCAAACCCCGTCTTGTCGAGGTTGAGCTGCGCGCCTCCTCCGACCAGCGTGAAACCGAGATCGGCTAGCGTCTTGGCGATCAGGTTGGCGTCGTTCGCGGGGTTACTAAGCGTCGGGATGTATTCGTAACTGGAATTGCCAATGACCAGTGCTACGCGTGTATCCGCACGCGCGGGCTGTGACATCATGCATGCCATAAGCGCGCATAGGCCCCAAGCAAGAGTCCAAACGAACCGAGAATGCGCAATCATACGTGCCCTCCTTCGGCGCAAAAATTACAATTCAAGGCACGAATGGCGAGAGTGTATTAGTCGTGCTCCGGCAGTCAATGCGCAACTGCCTGAGCGGGAATTCTCCAAGGCATCAAGCTGGGTTGGCCTGCTGCTGAGCTATTGTCACGAGTTGGCGCGTCGGCGAAATAATCGAAAATGAGTAGCTCGCGATGTCCGCTATTGGCACAAAGCGGACATCGCTAGTTGCACTGCACATGTCTGCTTTTGACCCAAAGCGGAAATTGAATGAAATTTGGTAGTACAGCCAGCCTGCCGCTTCCGAAGCAGCAAATCATCGGCTAGTTTGGGCACAGCTCAGTGCGGGGATCGACTATGAAAAGATTAGGTATTTGTCTGGCCGCATTTGCGGTGTCGGTAATTTCTACCTTGACAAGCGGGGCGCAAAACAAGTCTGGCGTCGACAAACTCTACATTCTCAACTGCGGAGAAGGCGTCGCTGGCGATATTTCTCGGTGGTCACCAGCCGTCAATGTCGGCAAGTCAATGGATTTCGTCGATAACTGTTACCTGATGCATCACACGCAAGGTTGGCTGCTTTGGGATACCGGTATTACTGATGCGGTAGCGGCCATGCCCGACGGTTTGGCACCTGCCGATCCACGCGCTACCCACTGGCGGCGTCCCAAGACGCTCGCCTCGCAACTTGAATTTCTGGGCCTTTGGCTCGGTTTGTCGTACCGAAGTCGTACTCATGTTGTACCATTTAATTGGCGGCATTCTTTCAAAGCAGCCTCACGACGTTTATCAATATAGGCCGCCAAGTCCACCAGGTGGACGCCCCGTTGCGCCTTCTGACTATTTTCAATTCTGACAATCGGTAGTGCGAGGTCGCCACGTATGGCCTTGCGTAAAAGTTTATCGACGGTCAGATGCCCGAAAAAGTCACGACAGACCTGATCGATCGGCACTATGGTGCGACCACTATATTGGGCCATTAAGAGAAAGAACGTGGACGACATATCGGTTCGCTGATCTTTCATTTGGATTGCCTTCTATAAAGGGCGGACCGACAGTTTGCATATCCTTTGTAACCCATTGTTTTGTAATGGCACCAAAGTGCATTAGTTTGAAATTAAGCCACTGGGATGAATGGAAAAAGATGAGAACTCTTAATCAGCGGGTCCAAGGTTCGAGTCCTTGTGCGCCCACCAATCTTCTCAACAGCTTAGGCTGAAGCGCACTCGAACAGATCGAGCACGGTTTACAGGGCCGTTTACAGTTTTGTTTCGAGCTTCATGGTTGCAATCTCGGCGAGCTAGACCTCGTGCACACCGCCAGCGAATTGTCCGCTAAGGCCCAACAGCAGGACATTGCATCGTTCGAATCGCCTCGATCGCGCCAGTTCGGTACCACGCCGCAGTTCGCCGTTATTTGCCAGTGTTGATCAATTGTACGCGACGATTTTCCGCGTCAGAATTGGCTCGATTAAGTAATTGTTCCTTCTCAAGACCCGCACCCTCATTCGCGACGATGAAATACCGAATGGTTTGACCAAAGCGGCGCGGACAACGTCCGCACGCGTCAGTATGAGACCGCGACATGACTGACAAAGTCGACATTCAGGAAGTGTCCCTTCTCCGAAAATTCACGCATTGCACCGAAGAAGCGGCGGTACATCAATAGGGAGCTCGTGTGATGCGGAACGGCCGATCACTTCTCTCGCAAAATAGAGGAAGCTATGTAATGATCTCAACCTGAACGTATCGACAAATGTATGTTTCGCTCTATTTGCAAATAGGATTCCATATGGCTGAGCAACTGCATCCCGCCGCTACTCACCATTTTCCGGCGTTCATCACCGCGCCGGGTGAGACCGACGTGCTCATGGTCGTTACGGCTGCAATCCTTGGCGCGTCCGTTCTGGGTTTCGGTATCTTGTACTTCCGCTTGCATGCGCTGCCCGAGCACATAGCGCACAAGGGCCAAAAAGTGCAGTTCGAAATTGTCGCAATCCTGGGCCTGATTGCTCTCTTCACGCACATGCACATTTTCTGGATCGCGGGGCTGCTGCTGGCGTTCATCGACCTTCCCGACTTCGGTGGCTTCCTGGGGCGTATCGCGGGCTCAGTCGAGAGGATGGCCGGTATGAAGCCCGGCGCTGGCGCGGACGGCGTGCCGGACCGCGGCACGCCGTCGCATGCGGCAGGTGGCGGTCACGCCGACAACGCGGTATCTGCGCCACGAAAACCCGCGCGTGTTGGCACGAAGGAGCTCGACCATGCTTGAGATGCTTCTCTGCTCGCTGGTGACACTTCTTCCGGACTATCTCTACCGCCGCTATGTTCAGGGAAAGCGACTCGGCAAGGAGATAACCTTCTATTCGGTGTGGTTCGAGCTCCGGTGGGGCATCACGGGCTGCCTCATCCTGACCGTACTCCTGATTACGACTGTATTTTACAACCACCCGTCAACGACCAACGTGACACTCTTCTTCCGCACAGTTCCTATCCTTCCCGAGACCAACGGGCGCGTCGCCGAAGTTCACCTCGACATCAGCGGCCCCGTCACGAAGGGCGCACCGATTTTTCGGCTGGATAGCGCGAAACAGGAGGCTGCGGTCGAATTGGCGCGACGCAAAATTGCAGAGGTCGAAGCGCAAATGTTGGTAGCGCGGGCGGACGTGGTGAAAGCCGACGGGCAGCTGCAAGAGGCGAGGAGCGCGCACAAGCAGACGCTCGATGAACTTGAGGCGAAGCAGGAACTGTATCGACGCAACCCGGGAAACGTTCCCTTCCGCGAGATCGAGCGCCTGCAGGAACGAGCCCAGGGGCAGCTCGGCGCGATCACTGCCGCGACTGCTACGAAACAGGGCACCGAGGAGCGGATATCCACGCTTCTGCCGGCAGAGAAAGCGAGCGCCCAAGCCGAGCTGGGCCAGGCCCAGGTTGAGCTCGACAAGACAGTGATCCGAGCGGGAGTGAACGGGCGGGTCGAGCAGTTCGCGCTGCGGGTCGGCGACGTCGTCAATCCACTGATGCGCCCAGCCGGCATCCTGATCCCCGACGGAGCGGGTGCGCGATCTTTGCAGGCCGGTTTCGGGCAGATCGAGGCGCAGATCATGAAAGTCGGGATGGCCGCAGAGGTCACCTGCGTGTCCAAGCCATTTACCGTCATCCCGATGGTGGTGACAGCTGTGCAGGATTACATCGCCGCGGGCCAGTTTCGCGGCGGCGAGCAACTCATTGATGTGCAGCAGGTGGCGCGGCCGGGCACCCTTCTTGTCTTTCTAGAGCCCCTTTTCAAAGGCGGGCTCGAAGGCATCACACCGGGCAGCAGTTGTATTGCCAATGCCTATTCTAATAACCACGACATAATCGCGGCAAAGGACACCGGCGCATTACGTGCAATCGCTTTGCACGCTGTTGATGCGCTTGCTCTCGTACACGCCATAATTTTACGGCTGCAGGCGCTGATACTTCCCTTCCAGACGCTGGTGTTCAGCGGACACTGATATGGGCCGTCTCTTTGGTGGAATGAATTTCTGTGCCGCCACTATGGTGGCGGCGATCCTGCTCGCGGGTGCGCCCTCGCGGTCTTACGCTGACACCGGTTCAGTCCGCATTAAGGTCGGGCTCATTGTGGGTGCCGCTGGCACCGCCTCCAATCTACGGTTTGCGGCGGACATCGCAGGTACTTATTCGGCCGTCTCTACCGGGATTGCAGTTGCGGCCGGGGCAAAGGCAGCTGTACTGCGAAACGTGAACGGCGTAGTTCTGCAATTGCAAGGAAAACAGGTTGGCCCTGAGGCATCCATCAGTGTGGCCGGGTTGACCATATCGCTTAAATAGAAGTCGCCGCACGGTGTACGTGAGTAGATGCAGCGTCCCGCTGCGTGTCGAGTATTGGAGATGCGTATGGCACCCGAAATAGATGACGCTTTGCCGACCGCACTGGACTGCCGCAAAAAGAGCGCGGAAATGGAGGCCGAAAAAGCCAGCGAGTATATTAGCAAGCTTAAGATCGTTGAGGCCGAAAAAAAGGAGTTGCTTGATCGGCTCGCCAAGCCTTCCGGCGTGAGCGACGAAGAGCGCATGAAGCGGGCGGCTGCCATCATCAAACGCGCCGTGAACAATGGCCTGAGCGAGGTCGAAGTCGGCCGGTTCTCAAACAAATTATGTAGCGACGGGGGCCGTGCCATCAACCAGCAAGAGCCTGGCTGGGAAAATACGCTCACCGGCCTGCCGAAGGAGCTTTTTCAATTCTGGAAGGTGCATCTGCAACCGCGCGGGTACCGCTTGAAGTACCAGATTGCAGATTGGCCGAATGGCATGCCCGGGGACATCAGCATAACGCTGATTTGGAGTTGATCGCTGTTGTTGCGTCGAGATCGCGAGACCACATGGCCAAGCACAAAAAAGAAAAAAAGAACAAAAATGGTAAGATGAAGCGAAAGCTCTATGAAAAGGAGCTTCTCCAGCTTCAGGTCGAGCTCTGTCATCTCCAGGAATGGGTGAAGGCCAAAGGACTAAAGATCATTATCGTCTTTGAGGGGCGCGACGCCGCCGGCAAAGGCGGCACAATCAAAGCGCTGACCGAGCGGGTTAGCCCGCGGGTATTTCGAGTCGTAGCGCTCCCCGCGCCTTCCGACCGCGAAAAGACGCAGATGTACATCCAGCGCTACATCGAGCGGTTTCCTGCGGCCGGCGAGATCGTAATCTTCGACCGCAGTTGGTACAATCGCGCGGGTGTTGAGCGCGTTATGGGCTTTGTGGACGAGCAACAATGCAATCGCTTTCTGGAACTGTGCCCGGAAGTCGAAAGACACGTCGTCAATAGCGGCATCACGTTAATTAAGATTTGGCTTGAAGCCGGAATGGCGGAACAGGAAAAGCGGTTTGCCGCTCGCATTGACGATCCGCTCCGGCAATGGAAGTTGAGTCCAATGGATGTGGACTCCTATTCGCACTGGTACGATTATTCCCGGGCGCGCGACAAGATGCTGAAGGCAACCGACAGCAAGCACGCACCATGGTATATTGTCCGCTCCGAAGACAAACGCCGCGGCCGCCTCAACTGCATCTCGCACATCCTGAACGCCATTCCTTACAAGGAAATTCACAGGCCGAAGGTCAAACTACCCAAGCGTTCGGACAAGGGCGCTTACGATGATCAGGCAAGCTTGAAGGGCCGGCGGTTTGTGAGAGAATACTTTTAACAGCTCTAAATCGATGCCTAGCGGAACCCTCTCGGCAAACTTGAGGGGACTGGCCTGATGCTCTCCAGGCGGAACTTATGCGAAGTTTTGCCGTTGTTTGAGCACTGGAACAACGGAGATGGAACATGAAATCGCTAAACAAGCCCCTTTTCGGGGCGCTAGTTGGCGCGGGCGTTTTGGCGCTCTCGTCGGTCAGCGCATCCGCTGCAATTGCCTGCGTCGGCAACGTCTGTTGGCACACACACGAGCGCCATGAATATCCGGCGTCCGCCCGTGTCGTCGTTCATGAAGACGGCTGGAAATGGGGCCGGCACGAACACTACAGGTGGCGTGAGCACGAGGGCCGCGGGTATTGGAGCGGTCGCCGCTGGACGACCTGGTAATCGCACCGACCAAGTACATCACATTCTTTCGAGGCCGCCTCTATCTGGCGGCCTCTTTCTTTTCGGCCGTCCAAAGGCCAAAGCGCGCCTTCGATTTAAGCTTCCGACCGACCGCCCGGCTGCGCTTGTGCTGACAACTTGCACTTTCAAGATTAAGCGGAAAGTGGAGATGATCGAATGTCCGCCCGTGACGCCCGATTTCTCGCTCGCCGTCCGGTAAAGTGCTACGCTTTAGTCAGCGAGGCGCGTTGTGAGGGTTTGAATAGGTTTTCTGCCCATCGGCTCATCAGCGTCACCTTTGCTCCGACGCAGAAATTCTAAAAGAGTGGATTGCAGGTGAAAAATGCCGGCAGTGCAAGGCCCTGATCGAGTTTTGCCGACCAGTAAAAGCCTTAGGCCGGTTTCCAACCATTCAAAACCGTGCTGCAATAGTCCTGAAAATCGGATTGAGATGCGGGTTAAACGCGCTTTATGACGGCACAGATTTTAGTCGTTGATGACGAGCCGGACCTGGAGGCTCTCGTTCTACAGAAGTTCCGGCATCAAATTCGGGACGGATCAATAAATTTTTTATTCGCTCGTGATGGCGTTGAAGCTCTGGCAGCGTTGAAAGCGCATGGCAGCGTCGATCTGGTCGTCACTGACATTAACATGCCAAGAATGGACGGGCTGTCGCTCCTACAAAAGCTCCAAGAGGGCGATGACCATATTTCGACAATTATTGTTTCGGCGTATGGCGACATGACCAATATTCGCACGGCGATGAATCGCGGTGCCTTTGATTTCGTGACCAAGCCGATCGATTTCCTGGATCTTGAAACAACAATCGCTAAAACCATTCGTCACGTCGAGCTTTTGCGCGAAGCACGTGACCGACAGGCGCAGGCAGAGCGGGCATATGCCTCGCTGTCACGATATTTTTCTCCGAACATTGCACAACGGCTGGTTCACGACACGGATTCACTCGACTTGGGAGGGCAACGTCGGGAGATCGCATCGCTGTTCACCGACATTGAAAGTTTCACGGGCCTTGTAGAGACGCTTGAACCGACCGTGCTTGGTCCGCTTCTCAATGAGTACCTGACCGGGATGACCGATATCGTATTCGCGCAAGATGGTACGGTTGCCAAGATTGTTGGGGATGCTTTGCATGTTCTGTTCGGGGCTCCAGGAGAGCAGCCTGATCATGCGGCTCGTGCTGTGGCCTGTGCACTATCGCTCGACGAATTTGCGGAGTTGTTCCGTGAGCGGTGCAAGAAAAAAGGCATCGTTTTGGGTATTACGCGTATCGGTGTCCATGCGGGACCAGCGATAGTCGGCAATTTCGGCGGTGGCCGATTTTTCGATTACACCGCTTACGGCGATACTATCAATGTTGCCGCAAGGCTCGAAACAGCGAACAAGCAGCTTGGTACGCGTATTTGTGTAAGCGCCGCTCTCGCGGAAGAGGTAAAGGATTTCAGAGGGCGTCCCATCGGCGATCTTGTGTTACGGGGGAAAGCCGAGGCAATGCGTGCCTTTGAACCACTTGGCGCAGAACAATACAATGATGCGGCTACAAAAAGTTATTTGGAAGCATTTGCGCAATTAGAAGCAGTTGATCCGGGCGCTCTCACCGCGTTTGCAGCGCACGTGGGCAAACACCGAGATGATCAACTTGCGGCCTTTCATCTCAGACGTCTGTTAAACGGGGCGAGTGGCAGCCGAATTGCGATGGAGTAGTCTCGGATTTTCTCGCTTTATACCGTCCCATGGTTTGCTGCGATAATCGACAGTTATGTGACCCCCATCACAGTCGAGACACGGGTCCTGATCTATGTTCGAAACATGAGAATTCGGACTGGAGGCACCTATGTCGGTCACTTTCATGAACTGGACCAGCCGGGTCGCTATCGCAGCACGTGTCGCTGAGTGGCGGCGCCTGTCGCACAGCTCGAATGAATTGATAATCTCAAGCGATTATCACCTGCCGTTTGGCAAGAGCGAAGCCCGAACGGAAGCTTTGAAGTGGCTCTGGCAGCCGTGAATGGCCGAAGAAGGGCCGCGGCCCGTAACTGTGTGCAATGAAAGGAAAGATATCATGACTAGCAAGACCATTGGATTCGACCGGAACGAAGAAGATCTCCTCATCAGCGTAATTTCCGATGAGGCACTGGAGATTGCGGCCGGAACGTCGAAGGAAAAGGCGAACTTCACTCTCGGGGCCTGCAGTGGCCTGTCGGTTTGCCCCGGTTGAGGTCTTTTGTCTAAACTTTGATCAAGCTTTTCGCGCTGATGAGGTCTCCGGCCGAACGCTGGAGACCTCTGTCTTTCTAGGTGAGCTTTGAAGGTCGCATAGCGCCGTCACAGCCCCTGATTACGGCACCTTTCGGCGCCTTGCCTCCCAAAGTCACTGGGCCCTTCCAGTGTGCCGGTTCGAACGGGTACGATGCTGTCCCGAGCCCCGGGGGCACAAATAAGGCGGCGGGAAATCTTTGACGGTCCTTGATACATTGGCGACGCAGCCCAATGCGGCCGGAGAGCAACCGGCCAAATTCGACGCTTTCAGAGAATTTATCGAGAGGTTGCGCCGAGAGATGACCGAATGACGGATCACGCCGCAACAACACAGGCTGACATACCAAACCCACGGAAAATCCGCAGCCGTCTTTTTCTGAAATATGCCGGATTATTCGTGGCGGTCGTTTGTGTCGCCCTGGTCACCAACGGCCTGTTCGAAATATGGGTTTCATATCGGCAGCACAAAGATGCATTGATCCAGATTCAACGGGAACAGGCAGAATTGGCAGCAACCAAAATTGGTCAATTCATCAAGGAGATCGAAAGCCAAGTCGGGTGGACAACCCAGCTGCTCTGGTCCGTCGAAACCATCGAACAGCGGCGGTTTGATGCGTTGCGTTTGTTGCGTCAGGTACCTGCAATTACCGAGCTTTCGCAGGTGGACGCGAGCGGCAAGGAACAATTGCGTGTCTCTCGGCTCGCGATGGATGTTGTCGGCAGCGGTCTCGACCTCTCGAAAGAACCCAAGTTCGCCGAAGCTGTAAAAAACAAGGTTTACTATGGCCCGGTCTATTTTCGGCGGGAATCCGAGCCGTACATGACGTTGTCGCTTGCCGGCACGCGACGGGACGCTGGAGTGAGCATTGCGGAGGTCAATCTCAAGCTCATCTGGGACGTCGTTTCCAAGATCAAGGTCGGCGATCGGGGCCAGGCTTATGTGGTGGACGCGCGAGGACGTTTGATTGCGCACCCCGACATCAGTTTGGTTCTGCGCAACACCGATATGACGCGTCTTGCTCAGGTTCAGGCGGCCCAACGCGGGGTAAGCGGTGTTTCGACAGATGAGCAGACTGCCGTCGATATACAGGGACGACAGGTGCTGGCGGCTTTTGCCCCGGTTGCCCCGCTGGGCTGGACTGTCTTTGTTGAACTACCGGTAGATGAAGCCTATCAGCCCTTGATCGCTTCGATGGAGCGCTCGATCCTCGTCCTATTGGGCGCGCTCTGCCTAGCGGCGCTGGCGGGCATATTTCTGGCGCGCAGAATGGTCGTTCCAATCCAGGCGTTGCGAGCGGGCGCAGCTCGACTTGGTGGCGGTGACCTGTCGCAACGTATTTCTGTTAAAACGGGCGATGAACTCGAGGCACTTGCCGATCAGTTCAACGATATGGCCGGACGGTTGGAGGAATCCTACACCGGCCTAGAGAAAAAAGTTGAATTGCGCACCCGCGAACTAGCCCAGTCCGTCGGGGAGCTGCGCGCCCTGGGCGAAGTTACACAGGCGGTGAATTCGACCGTCGATCTTGAGACCGTCCTGACGACAATAGTGGCCAAGGCGACACAGCTGTCGAGCACCGAGGCCGGCGCAATCTATGTTTTCGACGACGAAAGCCAAGAATTCCGTTTGCGGGCGACATATGGTCTGGAAGACGCAACCGTAGCAGAGCTTCGCAACCGCCATATCCACATGGGTGAGGGCGCGATGGGTGAAGCCGCTCTACGGCGCACGCCTTTCCAGGTTCCCGACATTCAGGCGGATCCGACCAGCACAATTGATATTATCGTCCGCGCGGGCTTCCGCGCATTGTTGATTGTGCCGCTTCTCGGCGCTGAGCGGATTGTCGGTGCTTTGGTTGTACGACGAAAACAGCCCGGCGAATTTTCCAGAAGTGCTATCGAATTGCTGCAAACCTTCGCCGCACAATCGGTCTTGGCCATACAGAACGCGAGAACTCTTCGAAAGCGTGGAGGCCCGCACACGGGAGTTGGCGAGCTCATTGGACGATCTGCGCACGGCGCAGGACCGTCTGGTACAGACGGAAAAGCTGGCCTCGCTGGGGCAGCTTACAGCCGGCATCGCGCACGAGATCAAGAACCCGCTCAACTTCGTCAATAATTTCTCAGCTGTTTCGATCGAGCTGATCGACGAATTGCGCCAGGCACTGGTCGCCGCCAAGCTCAACGACAGTCTCAAGGCTGAGATCGGTGAAATCGCCGACATGCTGCAGGGAAATCTCGACAAAGTTGTACAGCACGGCAAACGCGCCGAACTCTATCGTGAAGAACATGCTGCTGCATTCACGCCAAGGCTCCGGCGAGCACCGACCGGTCGAGATCAATTCGATCGTGGAGGAGAGCCTCAATCTGGCCTATCACGGCGCGCGCGCTGAGAGGCAGAATTTCAATATCACCCTAAAGCGCGCGTTTGACCCCAAAGCCGGCGAAGTCGACTTGTTCCCGCAGGAGATCACCCGCGTGCTGCTTAACCTCATTTCCAACGGGTTTTATGCAGCCACCAAGCGCAAGGCCGATGCAAACGGCGGCGACTACGAGCCGACGCTCGCTGCCACCACGCGTGATCTCGGGGACAAGGTGGAAATTCGCATCCGCGACAACGGCACCGGTATCCCGCCCGAGGTCAAGGAGCGCATGTTCAACCCATTCTTTACCACCAAGCCGGCCGGGGAGGGCACCGGGTTGGGGCTTTCGATCAGCCATGACATCATCGTCAAGCAGCATGGCGGCTCGATCGAAGTCGAGACGCAGCCTGGAGAATATACCGAATTCAAGATCATCCTGCCGCGCAGCGCGGCAGCGATGGCGACATCAGGTGGAGGACGCACGTGAAGCTTCTTATTCTTGTAGTCGACGACGAGCCTGACGTGGAGATGCTGTTTCGGCAGCAATTCCGGCATGACCTGCGGTCCGGCCGGTTCACGATGGAGTTTGCGCCATCGGCACCGGCGGCGCTGCAATGCATAGAGGCGGCAACGGCGGCCTCACTCATTCTGATCCTGTCGGACATTAATATGCCGGGGATGAGCGGGCTCGAGCTACTGCCTAAGGCCAAGGCGCTACGGCCGGACGTTCCGATCATCATGATCACGGCCTATGGCGATGCCGAAACCAAGCGCAAGGCGTTGGAGAACGGGGCCGAGGCGCTGCTCACAAAGCCGATCGACTTCGGAATGCTGCGCAGTGAAATTGATATGCGGGTTGCGCGACCAGCCTGACCTTTTTCGCGGCTTTAGAAATGTGCGGACCGTACAATTTCCCGGCAAACGCAGACGCCGCGAGACTCTCGGTGCTGGCATCGGCCGGCCTGCGTCCGTCGACGTGAGCACCTGCATAAATAGGTAAACCAGGCGCCGGTGAAATATCGGCCTAATGAAAGTAGTTCGCCGCTTCTCACGATGAGACGTCTTTCACGCTGCCGTTTCCCACCAGCCAGGCGTGGACAGACTGCCATTTGTCATCCGACGGGAAATTGAGGAGGGGTAGTTTTTTTTCCTGCAAATGGCGAAAAAAATATTTCCCGACAACGGGGTCGTCCAACTCATCCGAATGCAAGGCTGACCAGTTTTCCCATTCGTGAATGATGGCGCGTTTCGTGGCGTCCTCGTCATCTGTGCGTGCAATATGCGGTTGTGCCGCGTCATCGTCAGATGCGCTCTCATTGATGGTCGCGCGTCTAGGCACGCTAACGTCGTTGGGTGCGGCACGCCTTTCGCGCAACGGCGGTTGATGGCTGCTTTTGGCGTGGTCTCCCAGCGCCTGCATGCGTTCCGTTACTAACATCGCCCTACTCCCCAGCGGAACGGCCGGAGCATAGCGTATAGCTGCGGGGGACGCACCAGGGACGCTAGGGGCGCACAGGCGATGAATGGCCTTTTGACCTGACAGATCGGCCGGCAAAAGGGTCGTCCGACCGTGCCTACAGTTCAGGACTTATAGGCCGAAACTGCGAGGGGAGGTGAGCATGTCGAAAATAGGTTTTGGTTGGGCACAAATTGGCGAATGGTTCGGAGATATTTGCGTGCTGTTGCCCATGGCTCTTGCGGCAATTGGCATGCTCATCGCTCTTGTGATTGGCGCACTCGACTGGACCGGGGTGGGTGTAAGCCTCGCATGGATACTTTTTTATGTGGATGTAGGGATCCTTATCCTCCTCATCCTTTTGGCTGTTGGGGGCACTGTATTTACGACCGGCCAATTCGTCACAGACATGCTCGATAATTTCTTCGTAAATTGGTGGAACTCAGGCTTTGGTACCGCTTGGACGAGCTTGAAAAGCGATGTGACGAAATGCGGAAGCGCGTTCCTTTCGGGCGTGAAGAAGGCCGTCGCCCCGGTCATTTCCTTGGTCGGGGAATTGAAGAAAATGTTCAGTTTCTAAAACGGATTATTGTGCCGGCCGTATGCGCTGCCTAGGGAGAAACTTCACCGTCCCTGATAAGCAGGTGTGTGCACGATCAGGCCGTCGAGTGCTTCGGTCACTTTGATCTGGCAGGAGAGTCGCGAGGTCGGCTTAACCTCGAAGGCGGCGTCAAGCTGCTCTTCTTCATCGGACGAGGGTGGACCCACGACCGCAAACCACTTCTCGTCGACGTGCACGAGACAGGTGGCGCAGGTGCAGGAGCCGCCACATTCGGCGACGATGCTGGCAATGTCATTACGAAGCGCGGTTTCCATCACGGTTGAACCAAGCTCGGCCTGCACCGTGTGTTGGGCGCCGTCGTGTTCGATATAGGTGATCTTGGGCATCAGTACCAATGGCTCTCGCCATTCCGGGACGCGATCGGCAACAAGTGCTGGTGCGCACTTGAAATCACGCCACGCCCAGTTTCTTCTGCAGACTGGTGGATGAGGTCGTGTACTGAAACACCAACTTCTTCTCTGGATAGACGTAACGGTGCGCCTTCTGCGCCATCAACGCGGCCTCATGAAATCCGGAAAGAATCAGCTTGAGCTTACCTGGATAGGTGTTGATGTCGCCGATCGCGAAGAGACCGGGAACGCTGGTTTCGAAGGTACCGGTGTCGGCTGGGATCAGTTCGTCCTCCATCTTCAGACCCCAGTCAGCAACAGGCCCAAGTTTCATAGTGAGGCCGAAGAACGGGAGCACGGCGTCGACTTCGACGCGCGTGAGCGCACCATCGCTGCCTTTGACAGAGCAAGCGGTAAGCTTGCCGTCGGCACCTTCGAGCGCTGTCACCTGGCCTATCTTGAGATCCATGCCGCCAGCCGCCACCAGCGCGCGCATCTTGTTGACGCTGTCGGGCGCGCCGCGAAATTCGTCGCGCCGATGCACCAGCGTCAGACGCTGTGCAATCGGATGTAAATTGAGCGTCCAATCGAGCGCGCTGTCGCCGCCACCGACAATCAGCAGTCGCTTGCCGCGGAATGCGTCCATCTTGCGTACCGCATAGAAGACGGACTTCTCCTCATAGGGCTCGATGCCTTGAATAGGCGGCCGCTTGGGCTGGAATGAGCCGCCGCCGGCCGCGATCACTACACATTTTGCCTCGAATATCTTGCCGCCGTCGGTGCGCAATCGAAAGAGCGGACCGCCAATTTTCTCAAGTGTGGTTACCATTTCGCCGAGATGAAAGGTCGGCTCGAACGGCTTGATTTGCTGCATGAGGGCATCGGTCAGCCCATGCCCCGTGATAACCGGAATCCCCGGAATGTCGTAGATCGGCTTTTCTGGATAAAGCTCAGCGCACTGGCCACCGACCTTGTCGAGAATGTCAACAAGGTGTGCTTTGATGTCGAGCAGGCCAAGCTCGAACACCGCGAACAGTCCGATGGGGCCAGCACCGATGATCAACACATCGGTCTTGATCGTTTCGCTCATAATCTCATCCCGGCAGCAGCCGGCTCCTCACTCACTACTTAGGTTGTCATGCCGACCAGCGCGTGATGCGATTATCGGGAACTTCGATCAGACGCAACAGTTCCATGAGGTTCTGCTCCGGGGTGCGTCCACTTGTGGAAAGCGCGATCTCGGCCTTGGCATAAAGCGGTTCGCGGCTGCGCAAGATCGAAATCAGGTCTTCCATTGCGCGGGCGCTGTGCGCCATCGGCCGCATGTCGCCCTGCGCCATCACACGTTTCATGTGTTCTTCCGGCTCGGCTTTGACCCACACCGTGAAGCAGGAGGCGAGCAGAAGTTCGAGTGTGCCCGGCTCAGTCACGATGCTGCCGCTGGTGGCCACAACGAAGCTTTTGTGCTGGCGCAATACGTCGTCCAGGGCCTCGCGCTCGGCGCGGCGGAAGGTCTCTTGGCCAAACATATCGAAGATTTCGCTCAACGTGGCGCCACTGCGCTTCTCGATCTCGCGATCGAGCTCGATGAAGGGCACATCGATGCGTTCGGCGAGTAGGCGGCCGAGTGTAGACTTGCCGCTTCCGCGGAGGCCGATGAGGGCGATGCGGCGGCGGCGCTCCTCGTGCGAAGGCTCGGCAAAATGGTTGAGCAGCAGGTCGCGTGCTTCCGCAAGCGCAGTCGGAGAGAGCCGCTCCAGGAATTGCGACAGCAGCACGAGATCGAGGGCAGGCTCGGAGCCTTCATGCAACAGTTGTGTCACAGGGAGGCCGATGGCCCGCGAGATCCGCCGCAATAGGACGATAGAGCCATTGCCAAGGCCAGCCTCAAGCTGCGCCAGGTAGCGCTCTGACACCTTGGCGTGCCGGGCCAGCGCCTTGCGCGTCATGCCGCGCTGGTTGCGCAGTGTACGCACTCGCTCGCCAAGGCGGCGAAGATAGGCATCGGTCTCGCGGCCAGTGACAGGCTTCTGGCGGGCGCTTTTCATGAGGCTTTGAGTAACATGCATTATATTGCCAAGCAATAGTTCACCGGAACCGTACGCTGATAGGCACTATTGTTACGATATGGCTGCGGTGATACGATTATGCAACATAATGCATACAGGGAGATGGCGGAAGGCGCAGCATAGCGCCATGGCCGAGTGATTTCCATGCACACAATCGATTACCAGGTTGATCCGTCCCGATATCGCCATTGGAAAATTGAGCATGACGGCGACATCGCCTACCTGATTATGGACGTCGATCAGGCTGGCGGCCTCGGCGACTACGAGCTCAAGCTCAATTCCTATGATCTTGGTGTCGATATCGAATTGAACGATGCGGTGCAGCGGCTGCGTTTCGAGCATCCAGAAGTGCGCTGCGTTGTCATTAAGTCTGGCAAGGACAATGTGTTCTGCGCGGGCGCCAATATTCGCATGCTCGGCAAGGCGACCCATGGTGCGAAAGTGAATTTCTGCAAGTTTACCAATGAGACGCGTCTTGCCATCGAGGACGCGTCGGAGAATTCCAAGCAGGTCTACGTTTGCGCGATCAATGGCAATGCCGCCGGCGGGGGCTATGAGCTCGCGCTTGCCGCCGATCATATCATGCTTGTCGATGATCGTCGCTCGGCAGTGGCGCTGCCGGAGACGCCGCTGCTTGCGGTGTTGCCGGGTACTGGCGGGCTTACCCGTGTCACTGACAAGCGGAAAGTTCGTCGCGATCGCGCCGACGTCTTCTGCTCGATCGAAGAAGGAGTGCGCGGCGTCAAGGCCGTCGAGTGGCGGCTGGTTGATGAAGTGGTACCGAATTCGAAATGGAAAGAAACTGTGGCGGCGCGGGCGAAGCAAATCGCCTCGCGCTCGGATCGACCGAAAGACGCGCAAGGCATCACACTCACGCCACTCGAGCGAAGAATCGAAAAAGATCGTGTATCCTACTCGCATGTGGATGCGGAGATCGACCGCGCCCGCGGGCATGTAACAGTGACTGTGCGCGGGCCGTCCAGTGGCGTGCCGGCGTCTGTCGCGGCGGCGCACACGCTCGGCGCCAAGTTCTGGCCACTTACGGTGGCGCGCGAGTTGGAAGATGCGATTTTGCATCTGCGGACCAACGAAGCGGCGATCGGCGTCATGCTATTCCGGACCGACGGCAGTGCGCAGGCGGTGCTTGAGTACGATGATTTTCTTGCGAAAGCCAACGGCGATTGGCTGATGCGGGAGATACGACATTATCTTAAGCGCGTCTTAAAGCGAGTGGATGTCACCGCCAAGAGCCTGATCGCACTGATCGAACCGGGCTCGTGTTTTGCTGGCACACTCGCCGAGCTTGCCTTTGCGGCTGACCGGTCTTTGATGCTGACCGGGTCGCGTGAAGGGGACAATCGTAAGCCCGCTGCGATCACGGTGGGGCAGGCGAATTTCGGCTTCTATCCAATGGGAAACGGGCTGACTCGCCTTCAGACGCGGTTTTTGGGAGAGCCGAAAACACTCGATACCTTGAAAGGAAAGATGGGTGCGGTGGTGGAAGGCGAGGAAGCGGCAAAGCTGGGGATCGTCACTGCCGCATACGAGGATTTCGATTGGGATGACGAATTGCGCGTGATGCTGGAAGAGCGCACGAGCTTTTCCCCCGATGCCATGACAGGCATGGAAGCAAACCTGCGCTTCGCAGGCCCGGAGACGATAGAAACAAAGATCTTCGGGCGCCTGACAGCTTGGCAGAACTGGATATTTCAGCGGCCGAATGCCATCGGCGAGCAGGGCGCGCTGAAGCTCTACGGCAGCGGCGTCTCACCGACGTTCAATAAGGAAAGGGTGTAGCCATGAACATCGCCCAGGTCGACTATGACGGCTTGATTCCGAACAACGTCGCGCTCGGGCAGGACGTGCGTGTAAAGCGCGCTCTTGAAAAATGGCATCCCGGGTATCTCAACTGGTGGAACGACATGGGCCCGGAAGGCTTCCAGGAATCGCTAGTCTATCTCCGCACCGCAGTGAGCGTTGACCCGAAGGGTTGGGCCAAGTTCGATTACGTGCGTATGCCGGACTATCGCTGGGGTGTGCTACTGGCGCCGCAGATGGAAGGCCGGAAAGTCAATTTCGGCATGCACAAAGGCGAAGACGCCTGGCAGGAAGTGCCAGGCGAATATCGTGCCATGCTACGTCGTCTAGTCGTGATTCAGGGCGACACCGAGCCGGCCTCGGTCGAGCAGCAGCGCTACCTCGGCAAGACCGCGCCTTCGCTCTACGACATGCGCAATCTATTCCAGGTCAACGTGGAGGAGGGCCGTCACCTCTGGGCCATGGTCTACCTGCTGCAGAAATATTTCGGCACTGATGGCCGGGAGGAAGCGGAAGCTTTACTGCAACGCCGCTCCGGCGACCCCGATACGCCCCGCATGCTCGGCGCCTTCAATGAAAAGACGCCGGATTGGCTGTCGTTCTTCATGTTCACTTATTTCACAGATCGTGACGGAAAGATGCAGCTCGAGGCGCTCGCGCAATCCGGCTTCGACCCGCTCTCGCGTACCTGCCGCTTCATGCTGACCGAAGAAGCGCACCATATGTTCGTGGGCGAAACAGGTGTGACGCGCGTGATTCAGCGCACTTGTGAGGCCATGAAAGAGGCAGGGATCAGGGATCCGAATGACATCGAGAAAGTTCGCAAGTTGGGCGTTATCGATCTACCGACCATCCAGAAAAAGGCCAACCTCCATTTTTCGTTGACGCTCGATCTGTTCGGCAATGAGATTTCTACCAATGCTGCGAATGCCTTCCATACCGGGCTCAAAGGCCGCTATCGCGAGGATCGTCTCAAGGACGATCATCAACTGGAGGGCGGCACTTACCCGGTGCTACGATTGATCGATGGCAAGATCCAAAATGAGGACTCGCCGGCGCTTTCCGCACTTAATATGCGGTTGCGTGATGACTATGTTGTGGATTGCAATGCCGGCGTCGGACGCTGGAACAAGGTGATCGCGGAGATCGGCGTCCCGTTCGAAATCAAGCTACCGCACGTCGCCTTTCACCGTCACATCGGCGAGTTTACGTCCATCAAGGCGGACGTGAGCGGCAACCTGCTCAGCGACGGCGATTGGGACAAACGTCGCGGAGAATTCCTGCCGTCGGACAGCGACCGTAATTTCATCGAGAGTCTCATGAAGCCTGAGACGGAGCCGGCCAAATTTGCCAGCTGGATCGCTCCGCCGAAGGTCGGTATCGACAACAAACCGGGCGATTTCGAATACGTAAAAATTGTATAGCCGGCCGTAGAGCTCGGTTTACCGCCCCGCTGCCAGATCCTCCTCCCTCAACTTGTACCGCTGGATTTTTCCAGTCGCGGTGCGCGGCAGCGTGCTACGCAACTCGATCCAACGCGGAAACTTCCAAGGGCCCGCCTTGTCCTTCACGTGATTCTTCAGTGTTTCCATGAGCCCATCGTTACTTGCAAAGCCATTGCGCAGCACGATGAAGGCCTTCGGTTTGACAAGCCCATCGGCATCCTCCTTACCGATAACGGCGGCTTCTAGAACAGCTTCGTGCGAAACGAGCGCGGCCTCGACATCGAAGGGCGATACCCACATCCCAGATACCTTGAACATGTCATCGGTGCGTCCGCAGTAGTAGAAATAACCGTCGGCATCACGTCGATATTTGTCGCCGGTATGCGTCCACTCGCCTACGAAGGTGCGGCGACTCCGCGCCCGCTGATTCCAGTAACCTTCGCCGGCCGAAGGTCCGCGCACAATCAATTCCCCGATATCGCCGGTTCCGACTTCGTGTCCGCTCTCATTCACGATGCGCGTTTCGTAACCAGGTACCGGCTTTCCGGTGGAGCCGTAGCGGATGTCACTAGGACTGTTACTGAGGAACGTTTGCAACATCTCGGTCGAACCGAGCCCGTCGAGCACGTCAACGCCGACCACATCCCGCCAGCGCGTGCCGATATGAGAGGGCAGAGCCTCGCCGGCAGAAACGCAAATGCGCAATCGGTCAGAGCCGGCACCCTTGCATATGTCGGTGTGCGAGAGCAGTGCTGTATACAGCGACGGTACGCCGTAGAAGATCGTCGGCCGGTGTTTGCGCAGGGTCTCGAATACGCCTTCCGGCGAAGGACGATGCGGCCATAGCACGGCGGTGGCGCCGACCGAGAGAGGGAACGTCATGGCGTTGCCGAGCCCATAGGCGAAGAAAAGCTTGGACGCTGAATGCACGACGTCACGCTCGCCAATGCCGAGGATACCTTGGCCGAATAGCTTTGCGGTTGCCATCAGGTTGGAGTGAACGTGTTTGACGCCTTTTGGATCGCCAGTCGAGCCCGAGGTGTATAGCCAGAACGCGACTTCATCGGAATTCGTGTCGGCGGTAAATGGCGTCGCATCGGTCTGCGCAATGAGGTCGTCAAAAAAATACGTTGTGCGACCGGATATTTTCTCGGTCCCGACGACGATGATCGTATTCAACTGCGACAAACTGTCGAGTACAGGCGCTATGGTTTGCACGAGAGGCGCCGCAACGACCAGCGCGCGCGCGCGGCAATCCGACAGAATATAGGCGTATTGCGGAAGCGTAAGATAAATGTTGAGCGGAATCGCCACGCAGCCGGCGCGCACCGTGCCCCAGAATGCTACCGGAAAATCGACTGTGTCGTTCAAAAGTAGCGCAACGCGCTGCTCGTGTACCACGCCAAGGGCGCGCAATGCGTTGGCAAAACAAATGCTGCGCGTCTGCAATTCGCCATAGGTTAGCGAGCGGTCAGGATCTACGAAGGCGACCTTGTCGGCAAGGCCGCGGGCGACATTGGCGTCGACGAAATCAGTGACTGCATTGTAAGGGCGACGCTCGATGAAATTCTCCAACACGCAGCAGCCCCCGTTCGCTCAGCTGTCGAATAGGCGCGTGAGTAGCCGGCGCGCCAGAACACCCGCGACACGCCGGCGATAGTGACCGGGCGTAAACGTCGTCTTCATAGGCATAATCTGGTCACGTAGCAGCGCCTCGAGGCCCTTTAAGACGCGCTCATCGAGCGGTCCGCCACACAGGCCGGCGGTTCCGGCGAGTAGCACTGGACGTGGGTTGGTGCCGGTGACGGCGATGCGCAGCTCGGTGAGCTTGCCCGCGGTTTTCCTGAGCGCAACGGCGGTGCCGGCAACTGGATATTCGATCGAACGGCGGATGCGGATCTTGTCGTAGGCCGAGCGCAAATCGGGCGTGTTCTCCGCGCGGACGGCAGTGACGATCTCGCCGAGACGGAGCGAGAGGTAGAACTTGCCGTCGCCCTGCGTTTCGGTCATCGGTACGTCTGGGCGCGCGAAGCCAATGTAAAGTTTTTCGAGTGGAATCGTGCGGCGCCCTTGCGGCCCAGCGATGTCGACTTTCGCGCCAAGGGTCAGAAGGGCAGGAGCGAGATCGCCTGAGAAAGTTGCAAAGCAAACGCCGCGGCTTTTAGGCGCGACGTGGCAGATTGTGCCTGTAGTTTTTAGACAATGATTGTTGGCGTTCCGCCACCATTCGCTTTGATTGTAAAAGATGCAGCGGGTATCGAGACAGAGATTACCGCCGACGGTCCCCATATTTCGATGGGTAGGGCCTGCTATGTGCGCTGCCGCCTGCGAGAGCACGGGATAGTGTTTGCGGATGCCGGAATGCGCGGCTATTTCGCTCAGTGTCACCGCCGCACCGAGTTCGACCGTCTTTTCGTCGACCCTAATCGCGTGCAGTTCCTGCACACGGTTCATGTCGATAAGTACTGGAGGCGCAACGATGCCGCGGCGGATATTGACTACTAAATCAGTGCCGCCACCGAGTGGCATCGACGTCGGATTATGCGCACGGGCGGTGATTGCTTCCTCGATCGTTCTCGGACTGAGCACATGAAATTCGGGGAGGGCGTCCATCAGCTGTCCCTCGGGATTTTCAGTGGCTTTTCCGTCGCGCGTCGGCGCCTTTCGATCGCCTCGAACACGCGATCGGGCGTCACCGGCAAATTGTTGAACCGGATGCCGATGGCGTCGGCGATTGCATTTGTCAGCGCAGGCAGAAACGCCGCGAGCGAGCCTTCACCCGCCTCCTTAGCGCCAAAGGGTCCATGTGGATCGTTACTCTCTACGATCCCGACCTCTATTGGCGGGGAATCCTGAATGGTAGGCACCCGATAATCGAGCATATTGGCGGTAACCATCAGCCCGTTGTGATAGCCGGCCTCCTCGCTCATCGCCTGGCCCATGCCCATCCAGACAGAGCCTTGCACCTGACCTTCGACCGTTAGGCGATTGAGTGCCTTGCCGCAGTCATGCGCGACCCACACCTTGTCGACCGTGACGACCCCGGTGTCTTCGTCGACGCTGGCTTCGACAACTTGCGCCGAATACGAATAACCCATGGTTCCGCCGATGGCAGCCCCGCGGTATTTCTTGCCACCGTGCGACTCCGGGATCGTCGAATAATTACCGGTGACGGTTATGGTGCCGGTATCTTTAAGCGCTTCGGTCACCACGTCATCAAAAGTCGCACCCTTGTCCTGCGCGCCAGCGCGGTAGACCTCACCCAGACACTCGATGTCTTCCGCTCGTGCCTCGAGTTTGCGGGCGGCAGCATTGACGAGCACCGATTTGAGATTGCGTGCCGCGTCCAGTGCCGCATTGCCTACCATGAATGTGACGCGCGAAGAGTAGGAGCCGTTGTCCTTGGGAACAACCTCGCTATCGCCGGTCACGACACGGACCCGCGAAAGCTCCAGTCCGAGTACTTCAGCGACAGTCTGCGCCAGGATTGTCGTCGAGCCTTGGCCGATATCGGCAGCACCGGAAAGAACGACAATCGAGCCATCGAAATCGAGCTTGATCTTCACTGTTGCATGCGGCTCCCCGGTCCAGTTAACCGGTTTCGAGGCGCCACTAATGTAATGAGAGCAGGCCATCCCAAGTCCTTTACGAACTGGACCTTTACCCACCGCCTCGTTCTTGCGCGTCTTCCAGCCACTCTCGCGTTCGACCCAGTCCAGGCATTCCGGCAATCCATAACTGTTGACCATCAAGTCATTGTCGGTGAAAGTTGGGGCCTTAAGGAGGTTCGCGCGGCGCACCGCGAACGGGTCGAGACCGAGTTCGGCTGCCATTTCATCGATTAGCGCCTCGAATGCGAACCTGATGTCGACCGTGCCGTGGCCGCGGAAGGCTCCGCAGGGGGGAGTGTTGGTGAGAACGCGGCGACCGGTGTATTTTACATTGTGCAGCTCGTAGATGGCGTAGAGCATCGAGCCCGCATAGAGGATCGTCACCACGCCATAGCCCGAATGCGCACCGCCGCGCTGGTCGCAATCGCAGTCGACCGCGGTAATACGGCCATCCTTGCGCATGCCAATCTTCAAGCGGATGTCGGTCTCCGGACGACCGCGGTGCGTGATGAAGGTCTCTTCGCGCGTTGTCACTATGCGAACGGCGGCACTGGCCTTGCGAGCCAACAGTGCTGCGATCAGCTCAATGTTGAGTGTCTCAGTGCGGCAACCAAAGCC
Source organism: uncultured Alphaproteobacteria bacterium (assembly GCA_963831275.1). Classification (GTDB taxonomy): domain Bacteria; phylum Pseudomonadota; class Alphaproteobacteria; order Rhizobiales; family Xanthobacteraceae; genus Pseudolabrys. The sequence goes on from CAWHPN010000012.1 coordinate 23,944, forward strand.
GCCGCCGACATGTGGTTTGATCACGCGAATGCGCGACATCTCCATGCCCAGGATCTGTGACAGCATGAGGTGGACGTAGTAGGGGACCTGGGTGGACGCGTGCACTGTCATCCGGTCGCGTATGGCGTCGTATTCGGCCACGGCCGCGTGCATCTCCATCTGATTCTGACAGACTTCCGCGCAATTGTAGGTGCCTTCGCGTACGAGATCGGCGTCGGTAAAACCCTGCGCGGTTGAACCGAGTTCGAACAGCACGTCTCGCTCGATGTTGCCGGGTTTCTTTTCATGCAGGAGCGCCGCACCGGGTGTGAGCGCATCCTTCGTAGTGTAATAGGCGGGCAACTCCTTCACGGTCAGTTTGATGCGACGGGTGGCCTCGCGGGCGGCCGCATCATCAAGTGCTGCCACTGCGGCAACAGGTTCACCGCGGTACCGGACCTTCTCGCGTGCCAGCGGATATTCGCTGCGTGCGATCGGCAGGACGCCAAAGGTTTTGTCGCAGTCAGCGCCTGTGGCGATCGCGATCACGCCAGGGACTTTGAGCGCTTCCGAAGTGTCAACGTCGACAATTTCACCGTGTGAGTGTGGACTGCGGTAAATGCGGCCGACAAGTTGGTTCGGTGCCAGAATGTCGGCAGTGTATTTGGCGCGACCGGAAACCTTCTCCGGCCCGTCGATCATCGGAATATAGCCGCCGATATTGTGCGCGGGGACAGGCCTGTTCATGGAGCGATACCCTGCTTGCCAAGCGCCACGGCAAGTTTCACGGCCTCGATGATTTTCACGTAACCGGTGCAACGACAGATGTTGCTGCCGAGCGCCGCGAGAATCTCCTCGTCCGTCGGGTCTGGATTTTTCCGCAGCAGGCCGGCCGACGCCATGATGAAGCCTGGCGTGCAATAGCCGCACTGTGACCCGAGTTTCTCGTGGAAACCGCGCTGGACAGCAGAGAGTTGACCGTCAGCGCCGAGCGATTCGATGGTATCGACGCGCTTGCTCTGCACAGTTGCCGCCAGCGTGAGGCAGGAGAGCGCCGGTCGGTCGTCGATCAGCACCGTGCAAGCACCGCACTCGCCGCCATCGCAACCGGTCTTGGTGCCGGTTAAACCCAGCTTTTCGCGCAGGTAGTCGAGCAACAAGATGTTGTCCGCAATCGCATCGGTGCGACCGCGCCCATTGAGGGTGCACTCAAGCAGCCGGGCCAAGCGTTTCGTCCCCTCGACGCATATCTGCGTCATTTCATTTCATTGTTCTTATTTTAGCTTGTCGATAATAGCCCTGCGGTCCGTTCGGCCGAAGGGCTTCTGCAGACCAATTCCTGGGAATGGCTGGAACGATTACCGCGGCTCGAATTTTGCGATTACGTCAGGGGGAATCGTGGTACCGCCGATTTTTTCCCGATCATCTTTGCTGCGGGCCGCCCAGACGCGGGTTTCGCCACCTTCCACTGCCAATTCAGCGTCAACCGAGAGCCGGTGTTCAACGTCGAAACTGGAGCGGCGGAACTCGCTTACGCGCGAGACCATTTCGACGACATCGCCGAATTTGATGGGCTTGAGGAAATTGGCGCGCACGTCGACCAATGGGATCCCCATGATGCCGAACGCTGATGCAAGCCGATGGGGCGCGACTCCGAGCGCGGCGTGAAACATGTGCCAGGTACTAGTGTCGAACATTTCGAAAAATCGGCTATTGAACACGATGCCGGCTGGGTCGCACTGGCCCCATTCGATCGTCAGCTGTCTTCGGAAAGCGAACGACACCACGTAATTTGCCTCAGCTATGTTGTGAACAGTGTATCCATCTTCAGTGCAGTGGTAAATTGACGTCAACTCGCATCACAACCGCGCCTTCTTCCGCGTTATCTTTTTCTTGCGCGGATGAGGCCACTCCACGATCTCTTGCGACAGGATCTCGACGCGGGAGGAGCGGCGTCGTTTGCGCAGTGCGTGTCTCGGGGCAATCGGCACGTGCGGGGAGGTATCGAGATCGACCAAGAGCTGATCGAGATCATCTGACGTGACCACCCAGCTGCGCGGCGAATAGCGCGCGAGCGAGAACGGTTTGGAAAACGAAAGCATCGATTTCTTGCCGCCGGGAAGGCAATACTCGTGGGCATATGTCATCGCAAGCTCGCGCGGACTCGCATAGATTGGATCGCGCCAGCGCAGGATTGCATGATTGGTCTTGCTGATTGCACCCCACAGCCCGTGCTCTTGAAATAAAGTGACGATGTGATCCTGATCGCTGGGCAAAGCACGGATATCCATCAATAACGGCGGCCGGCCATGATAGGCGAGCGCAGCAGCGGCAAACACCGCACCTTCGGCACAATGAGCCACACGTGCCTTGAGTACCCGGCGCGGTGACATTGCTGTGTCGCCCTCGAGGCTGAAGTTCACCGGCAACCGGTCGAGGAAGTTCTGAATCTTCTGCGGCGTATTGAGGCGCACGAACGTTCGGTGCTCGTGCGGCGTCAGCAGCGCCCGCAACCTTTGTCGGTAGCTTTCCATCGGTTAAGCGGACGGTTCCAGCATGAGCAACACGTCGCGTGTTTTGCATATGTAAAAGCGGGATTCGAGTGGTACTGGCGTTCTCCACAACAACAACAAAGAGAAAATGTTATGCGTTACAGACCTAACAAAGCAATTTTGTTCTTATTTTACGGCACTTATTGCGGTTTTGGAGAATAGTCTCCTATTTAAGCAGTTCCTGCTGTTTGTACAGGAGCTGACTGATGACTGACCTTCCCCACGAGCGCCACAGCATCACGCAACCAGGCGCGCTCGACAATTGGGCGGTGGCGATCGCGACTGCGCTGGTCGCCCTCATCGTGCTCGGCGTTCTGCCGCATCTTGTCGGTTAAAGGGGAACACGGGTCCATGAGAACCTCAACCGAGGCACGTGCCATCGCTTGGCCTGGCACCACGCCGCCTCGCTCCGACAATGTCGAACTGGCGCCCCGCATTAGCGAGGATTGGCTATCCCTGATTATCGGCCTGTTTATTTTTGTGCTAGCGCTCGCCGGCATTGCCAATCTTGACCTTCTTGGCTGGGTTGTGACGACCGCCGTATGGAACGACGCGAGCAAGGCGCTCGGTACGGTTTCGAAATCCTACGCTTCGCTTGGCGGTTTCGGCGCGCTGGTTTCCACCTATATCGGGCTGCTTGTCATACTGAGCGCGGCTGCGATCGCACTTAAGAGCGATATCAAGAAATTTGCCCTCGCGTTCACGGCAGTATTTTGGATCGCCTATGCCAGCTGGATTGTGGGCAATTACGCGAATTTCGCGGCGGTGACACCATCCGAGCTGCAGAAGTTCGGCATCAGCTGGTCGCTCAAGCTGACCAATGAAGGTGCCTATATTTTTGCGCTGATTGCAGGACTGCTCATCGCCAATGTGTTTCCGCGGTTTGCCGAAGCGATTAAGGACGCGGTCCGCCCAGAACTCTACATTAAGATCGCGATCGTGATCCTTGGCGGCTTCTTTGCGGTCACAGCCGCAGGAAAATTATCGCTGGCGGGTTCGCTGTTGCTGCGCGGCGTTGCAGCAATTATCGAGGCCTACTTAATCTACTGGGCAGTGGTTTATTTCGTGGCCCGCAAATACTTCGGCTTCAATCGCGAGTGGGCGGCGCCTCTTGCATCCGGCATTTCGATTTGCGGCGTGTCGGCTGCGATCGCCACGGGCGGCGCGATCCGGGCGCGGCCGATGGTGCCGGTCCTAGTGTCTTCGCTGGTCGTCATCTTCGCGGTGGTCGAAGTCTTGCTGTTGCCCTTTCTTGCGCAGACGTTCCTTGCGCACGAGCCACTCGTGGCAGGTGCATGGATGGGTCTTGCTATCAAGACTGACGGTGCTGCGATCGCCGGCGGTGCCATTACGGAATCCCTGATCCTCGCCCAGAACGCCGCCGAAGGCATCAAATATCAGCCCGGCTGGATTCTCGGTACGGCGGCGACGATCAAGGTGTTTATCGACATCTTTATCGGCATCTGGGCCTTTGTGCTCGGCTACATCTGGACCAACCACATCAACCGAACTTCGGATAAGGCGAACGCGCGGGAAATCTGGGAGCGGTTTCCAAAATTTGTCATCGGCTTCGTGGTGACTTTCGCAGTCGGGCTTTATCTCGCGTTGGCGACGCCCGCCGATATCGCGACCAAAGTGCCCGCGGCGATGGGGGAGGCGAACACAATTCGCGTGGTGTTCTTCATCATGACCTTCTTCTCGATCGGGGTGCTCTCGAATTTCAAGAAGCTCTGGCAGGAGGGCATCGGACGGCTCGCCGCGGTTTACCTTGTGAGCCTGTTCGGGTTCGTCATCTGGGTCGGGTTGTTGATTTCCTGGCTGTTTTTCAGCGGTGTGAAGCCGCCTTTGGCCAGTTGAGGGAGGAGCACATTATGTCGCAAATCAATGTCGGCGAGGAATTCCGCAAAACGCAGGCCGAACCGCTGCTACCGGTCGAAAAAAAGCTGATCGGCTGGAGCCTTGGCATCGGCGTTGTCCTCCTCATCATCCTTGCCATCGTCAATCATCTCTACCCGGTCGCGCTCTAACGCCTTGCAATACGACGGCGCCGGTTGCGCCGCCGAGAAATGAGAGTGGAAATGTCGCCAATTCCGAAGACCGCGCCGTTCGCCGAAGAGGAGATCGATCTCCTCAACCGCGTCGTCGGTCCTGCCAGTGCCAACCAGAGGGCATGGCTTGCCGGCTTCTTGGCAGGTCTCGATGCAGCAACGGCGGGAGCAATCGCCGCGCCGCAGCCCGCAGCGCCGGCGCGTCCAGCCGAGCCGCTGACGATCGTGTACGCGAGCGAATCCGGGAATTCGGAAAAGCTCGCCATGGATCTTGCAAAGGTAGCCCGCAAGAGCGGCCTCAAGCCGACAACCGTCGATATGGCCGATCTGGACCTTTCCACCTTGGCCTCCGCCAAACGGCTGGTGGTGATCGCGGCGACCTGGGGCGAGGGCGACCCCCCAGCCCGGGCGGCACGCGTCTACAACGAGCTAATGGGTGAGGGCGCTCCACGCCTGGATGGTGTCGAATTCGGCGTGCTCGCGCTCGGCGACACTGCCTACGCGGAATTCTGTGCGATCGGCAAGAAGATCGATGAGCGACTGGCGGCGCTCGGCGGCAAGCGCGTCGTCGATCGTGTCGATTGCGACCTCGATTTTGCCGAGCCGGCAGCCCGCTGGATTGGCGATGCGGTCAAGGTCCTTACGCCGCCAAATGCCGGCGGGCGCGTCATCGAGGTCGATTTCGGCAGCAAGCCGGCTGTGTCGCCGGCCACGGGCATCTATGAGGCCGAGGTCATTGAACATGTGGATCTCAACTCTTCGCGTTCTGACAAAGAGACGATCCATCTCGCGCTCAGCTTCGAAGGCGGAACCCCGCCCTACGAGCCGGGCGACTCGCTCGATCTCTATCCCGAGAACGATCCGGCCTATGTGGACGAGTTGCTCAAGGTTGCCGGGGTTTCGAGCGATGACAAGCTACGCGCGGAATTCATCACGTCGCGTGACGTCACGACATTGTCGCTCAGGACCGTAGAGACTTATGCGGAAAAAACCGGCCACCAGTACGTGAAGGCCATGCTTGTCGACGGCCAGGCCAAGGAATGGATCGCGGGTCGCCAGCTCATCGATCTGATCGCCATGTTCCCAATCGCCCTGGATGCCGAGACGCTGCGCGCGCTGACACGCACGCTTGCTCCACGCGCTTATTCCATTGCCTCGTCGCGTCGGGAAGTCGGCGACGAAGCGCATCTACTGATTTCTGCCGTCCGCTATGAGACCCATGGCCGTGCCCGCAAAGGGGTGGCGTCGAACTACGTGGCAGAGCGGCTCAAGCGCGGCAGCCGGGTACGCGTTAAGCTCAAGCCCAACAAGCATTTCGCGCTGCCGGCACCCGAGAAGGACGTCATCATGGTTGGCCCTGGCACGGGCGTTGCGCCGTTTCGCGCTTTCGTGCAGGAACGCCGGGCTATCGAAGCGAAAGGCCGAAGCTGGCTTTTCTTCGGTGACCGCACCTTCACACACGACTTCCTGTACCAACTTGACTGGCAGGACGCGCTCAAGGATGGCGCGCTCACGCGCATGGATGTCGCATTTTCGCGCGACACGCCGGAGAAGATTTACGTCCAGAACAAGCTGTGGGATCGGCGCGTCGAACTGATCGAATGGCTCGATGGCGGCGCCCATTTCTATGTCTGCGGGGATGCCAAGGCGATGGCCAAGGATGTGCGGGCTGCCCTGGTTAAAGCCTATGCCGACGTAAAGGGCATCTCCGCCGCGGCGGCCGAGCAGGCGGTGGTGACACTGGAGCGCGAAAAGCGCTATCTGCAGGATACGTACTGATCCTGCGCCCTTTGGACGGCCCATGACCGACGAACTATCGCGCAACGAGCGCATCAAGGAAGCGAGCGATTATCTGCGCGGGACGCTGGCCGAAGGGCTGCGCGAGGAAATCACCGGCGCGATCATCGAGGATGATGCCCAGCTCGTCAAATTCCACGGCATGTATCTCCAGGACGACCGCGATCTGCGGCCTGAGCGCACGCGAAAGAAAATGGAGAAGGCCTTTGCCTTCATGATCCGTGTGCGCATCCCGGGCGGCGTGCTCACCCCCAAGCAATGGCTTGCCCTTGATCATGTCGCGCGCGACTACGGTAACGGCACGATGCGGCTGACCACGCGGCAGACCGTGCAGCTGCATGGCGTTATCAAGTCGAATCTGAAGGCGACACTGAAGGCGATCGACGCCGTGCTTCTCAATTCCATTGCGGCGTGCGGCGACATCAACCGCAATGTCATGTGCAACGTGCTTCCGGAACTATCGCGCGCGCACGCTGCGGCGATCCAGCTGGCGCGCACCGTTTCCGATCATCTATTGCCGCACACGCCGGCTTATCGCGAAATCTGGCTCGATGGTGAACGCATCGCGGGCGGTGAGGGGGAGGTGGTCGAGCCGATCTATGGCAAGACCTATTTGCCGCGCAAATTCAAGGTCGTCGTGGCGGTGCCGCCGTCAAACGACGTCGACGTGTTCGCGCACGATCTGGGTTACATCGCTATCGCGGACGATGCCGGTGATATTATCGGCTGGAATGTCACGGTCGGCGGCGGCATGGGCATGAACTCATGGCGAACTTGATACCTATCCGCGCACCGCTGACATCATGGGGTTTTGTAAAACCGAACACGTTGTAAAGATTGCCGAGGCGGTCGTTACCGTGCAGCGCGACTGGGGCGACCGTAAAAGCCGCAAGCACGCCCGGCTAAAATACACGATCGAAGATCGCGGGCTCGATACATTCCGTGCTGAAGTTGAGCGTCGTGCTGGCGTTAAGCTCGGCCAGGCCAAGCCTTTTACTTTCAGTTCGACAGGCGATCGCTACGGCTGGAGCGAAGGCACTGACGGACGCAGCCACCTGACGCTGTTCATTCAGAACGGGCGCGTTCATGACAGTACGCTTGGAGCCCAGCAAACCGCGCTGCGAACAATTGCCCAAAGGCACGAAGGGGGTTTTCGTATTACGCCGAACCAGAATCTCGTCATCGCAAACGTGCCGACCAGCGAGCAGACGGCGATCGAGCATATCGTCCGCGAAGCAGGTCTGCTCCCGCCCTGGTCTGGCTTGCGCCGAAATTCAATGGCGTGCGTTGCGCTTCCGACCTGCGGGCTCGCGCTTGCCGAGAGCGAACGCTATCTGCCGGATTTGCTCACCGCGCTTGACGAGCGCCTCGCCGCCTTTGGGCTTTCCGCCGATGACATTGTCATCCGCATGACGGGTTGCCCGAACGGCTGCGCGCGACCTTATCTCGCCGAGATTGGATTGGTCGGCAAAGGTCCCGGCCGTTACAACCTTTATCTCGGTGCGGCTTTCGATGGCTCGCGCATGAACAAGCTCTACGCTGAAGATCTCGATCACGCTGGCATCGTCACCGCGCTCGATTCGTTGTTTGCGGCTTACGTCAAGGAGCGGCAGAAGGGCGAGCACTTTGGTGACTTCACCATCCGCGCCGGCTACGTCGCCGCGAGCGGCAACGGTGCCGACTTCCATGCCAACGTCAGGCTCCCGCCGGCGCGCATGCCTGCTCGTTGAGCACTGTGACAAGGCTGGCGCTGCTGCCCAAAAATTCGACCATTGCCGGCGCAATGCGCAGCACCTTTGCCCAGCCAATTCATGCGGCTCGAAATAAACGAGTAAAATCAACTACCTCCCAACTGGCACGGTCCTTGCTGCTATGCAGCATAGGTTTGCAATGGCTATCCGCATTTGCCCGGGATGTGGCAGCCGACCAGGAAAAGGAGTTGCGGAATGGATTACGTGAAGCCGGCGGATGTCGCTGCCGCCATGGTCGACACTGGGCGTCGCAAGCTTGCGCTTTCGCCAACCGATCTCTTGATACGCGGCGCGCTCGCCGGGAGCATACTCGCAGCAGCGACAAGCCTCGCGTTGACCGGAGTTGTGCAGACGGGCCAGCCGCTCGTCGGTGCGCTCATCTTCCCGGTCGGCCTCATCCTCATCGTGCTGCTCGGGCTCGATCTGGTGACGGGGAGCTTCGGCTTGCTGCCTTTGCCGTGGATCGAGCGCGACGCCAGCAGCGCGAGCATGCTGACGAATTGGACCTACGTCTTCATCGGCAACCTGATAGGCAGCATGGCCTATGGCGCCTTGCTGGCGATCGCGCTCACCAATTTCGGCACGGCGGCGCCGGCGGGCGTTGCGGCGAAGATCATCGCGCTCGCGGAAGCCAAGACCATCGGCTATGCGGCCATCGGCCATGCCGGCCTGATCACCGTCTTTGTCAAGGCGATACTGTGCAACTGGATGGTCTGCCTCGCGGTCGTCGCCGCTATGACCACCACATCAACTGTCGGCAAGATCGCCACCGCCTACATGCCGGTCTTTATCTTCTTCGCGCAGGGCTTCGAGCACTCGGTGGTGAACATGTTCGTCATCCCGACGGGCATGATGATGGGCGCCAAGGTGACGGTCGCCGACTGGTGGCTGTGGAATCAAATTCCGGTCACGATCGGCAACCTGGTCGGCGGCTTCGTCTTCACCGGGTTGGCGCTCTACCTGACACACCGGCCTCGCGTGACCGCGCCAGCGCCTCTCCGAGCGCCGAAGCAGGTGCCCGCGGAATGAGCGGCACGGATATCGATCGTACGCTCGCAGCAGATCAGCAGGCCGGCGACTTCGAGCCCGAACAGAAGCGATATCTGGAAGGCTTCGTTGCCGGCCTGCAAATCGCAAAAGCGGCCAAGAGCGTCAGCGGCGTGAGTGCGCCACCGGCAACCGGTGGCGCACCGGCGATTGCCGAACCCGTAGGGCCGGATGCTGCCGCGCTCAAGGCCCAAAATCGTGTGCTTGCCTCAGGCGGGAAACTTTCGGATCCGGAGAAATTCAAGCGCGAAGAGCATCCATTCGATAGCTATGAACGGCTCAAGGCGCACGCCACGAAGGGCGAATATCCAAAACCTCCGGACAATTTCCGCTGGCGGTTTTTCGGCCTGTTTTATGTGGCGCCTAACCAGAACGCCTATATGTGCCGGCTTCGCATTCCGAACGGGATCCTGAAGGCGGCGCAATTCGCCGGCGTTGCGGACCTCGCTGAGCGGTTTGGCGGAGGCTATGCGCACGTCACAACGCGGGCCAACCTTCAGATTCGCGAAATCGCCGCCGGGAATGCCGTGGCCATGATTGAAGGCATCCAGGATGTCGGCCTCTGTTCGCGCGGGTCGGGTGCGGACAATATCCGGAACGTCACCGGCACGCCGACGGCTGGTATCGACCCACAAGAACTGATCGACACGCGGCCCTTTGCGCGCGAATGGCACTTTCACGTTCTCAACGATCGCTCGCTCTATGGTCTGCCGCGTAAGTTCAACGTTGCATTCGATGGAGCTGGGGCGATCCCGGTGTTGGAGGACACCAACGACATCGGTTTCCAGGCTGTGGCGATAAAAGAAGGTTTTGGTCTCGAACCGGGCATCTGGTTTCGACTCTGTCTTGGTGGCCTTACCGGCCACAAGGACTTCGCACGCGATACCGGGATCCTTGTGAAGCCGGCTGACGCCTGCAGGGTAGCGGATGCTGTGGTGCGAGTGTTCATCGATCATGGCAACCGAACGGATCGAACAAAGGCGCGGCTGAAATACGTTCTCGACGCCATGGGTGTGGAGAAGTTTCTGGGTCTGCTCGAAGAGAAGTTCGGCCGAAATCTTGACCGCGCGGTGGCGGGATCTTTAGCGCCGCGTCCGGCTTTCAGCCGGACGGCGCATATCGGCGTTCATGGGCAGAAGCAGGACGGTCTGCACTGGATTGGTGTCGTCGTCCCAGTCGGATATCTCGCTGCCGCGCAAATCCGTGGACTTGCAGATATCGCGCGTGACCTCGGCGACGGCGATATCAGGCTCACGGTCTGGCAAAACCTGCTTATATCTGGCGTGCCGGCCAATAAATTGAAGGCTGCGCGGACCAGGATCGAATCCCTTGGGCTTGCGATTGAAACGAACGCAATCCGGTCCGGACTTGTCGCATGCACTGGCAACAGCGGATGCAAGTTCGCCGCCTCCGACACCAAACGTCATGCCGAAGACATCGCGCGCTGGTGCGAAACGCGAGTGTCTCTCGATACACCGGTGAATATCCATCTGACCGGCTGCCATCATTCGTGCGCGCAGCATTTCGTAAGCGAAATCGGGCTCCTGGCCTGCAAGGTCCAGGCGAGTCCCGATGGCGATGCCGTGGAGGGCTACCATGTGCTGATCGGCGGCGGCTTCGGCACGCAGGCGGCCCTCGGCCGGGAGATTTATCGTGACGTCAGGGCGGAAGATGCACCGCACACCGTCGAACGGATACTGAAGGCCTATATTAGGAATCGCGCCGCGCGTGAAGAAAGCTTCATCGCCTTTGCCCGCCGACACGAGATCGACGCACTGAAGGCACTGGCCGATCGGGAGGTCGCATGAGCGTAACGCAGCGTCCCCCGATTCCGTCCTTCATTCCCGAATCTGCCCCTTTCACGGTTGAGCAGCGCACCTGGCTCAACGGTTTGTTTGCCGGCGTATTTGGCCTGCAGGAGGGGGTTACACCGCTTTCAAGCGCCGACGTCGCCAAACTCTTGCCGGGGTTTATCGATGTTGGCGATGCGCCACTTGCCGAAATCGACGACGGCGCGCCGTGGCACGACCCCGCCATGGCTCTGGCCGATCGCATGAGACTTGCGCAGGGCCGTCCTTTGCCGCGGCGAATGATGGCGGCAATGGCCCAGCAGGATTGCGGCCAGTGCGGCTATAATTGTCACGACTACTCACAAGCGCTGTTCGCCAAAAAAGAAGAGCGGCTAAATCTGTGCGTGCCCGGCGGCAAAGAAACCGCCCGCATGCTCAAACAGCTCTACGAAGAGATCGGTCGCGCCCCCGCTGCGTCGACAGGTGAAAACGCTCCTCGTGTGGAGAAACCGGTTGGAGCGTCCTCTGACGTTGGCAGCTCGCGCGATAACCCTGCCCATGCCACGTTCGTGTCGCGCCGGCGCCTCAACAAGTCCGGCTCGAAAAAACAGACTTGGCATATCGAATTTAATCTGGCCGGGACGGGTCTCGATTATGCAGTCGGCGATTCCTTTGGCGTTTTTCCCGCCAACGATCCTATCCTGGTCGATGCCGTGATCGCTGCGCTTGATGCGCCGCCGGATTTTCCGATCGGCGGACGTACGCTGCGCGAGGTTCTCACTGATGGTGTTTCCTTGTCTCCCGCACCGGACATGCTGTTTCAGTTGATGTCATACCTGACGGGAGGCGACCGCCGGCAAAAAGCCAAAGCGCTTGCGGCCGGCATGGACCCCGATGGCGATGCAGCTGTGCTCGACGTGCTGGCGGCATTGCAGAAGTTTCAAGGTGTGCGACCCGATCCAGAGGCGTTCGTGGAGTCACTGGATGCCTTGCAACCGCGCGTCTATTCCATTTCTTCGTCTTTGAAATGCAATCCGGGACGCGTCGCGTTGACCGTTGATGCGGTGCGTTACGAAGTCGAGAAGCGAACCCGACTTGGTGTCGCTTCGACCTTTCTTGCCGGCCGCGTATCACCCGGCGATAGGATCAGGGTCTATGTCCAGAAGGCGCAGCATTTCGCGCTGCCGCCCGACCCGAAAACAGCGATCATCATGGTCGGTCCCGGTACCGGCGTTGCACCGTTTCGGGCATTCCTGCAGGAACGCCAAGTCACCAAGGCGGCAGGCCGCAATTGGCTGTTCTTCGGACACCAACACAGCAACCACGATTTTTTCTACGAAGATGAGTTGCTCGCCATGCGTTCGGCCGGTCTCCTGACGCGTCTGACGCTGGCGTGGTCACGCGATGCCGACGAAAAGATCTACGTGCAGCATAGAATGCGGGAGGTCGGCCGCGATCTCTGGGCCTGGCTTGCCGAAGGCGCCCATTTCTATGTTTGTGGCGATGCAACTCGCATGGCCAGGGATGTGGAAAGTGCGCTGGTTGACGTCATAGCCGAACACGGGGCGCGCAGCCCGGCGGAAGCCGTCAACTTCCTGGCAGACTTGAAAAAACTTGGCCGCTACCAAACTGACGTCTATTAGGAGAGTGATGCAAGTGACAAAGCCCCGTGTTCCTTCCGAAGCCAAAAGCCCGCGCATGGCCGCGCTCGCGCGGCTTCCGGTGTTTCTTGCACTTGAAGGCAAGCGAGCCGTGGTGGCAGGTGGAACCGCAGCAGCCGCTTGGAAGGCCGAACTGTTGTCGGCATCCGGTGCGCTCGTGGAAGTTTATGCGAGCGAGCTGTGTGAGGAGTTGTTGCAACTTGCGGCTGACCCTCCGCGCGGTAGCGTTACGATCAATCGGCGTAACTGGTCGCCTGAAAACCTTAAAAGTGCTGCTGTAGCCATCGGTGCATTCGAAGACGACGAGGGCGCAAGCGGATTTGCGTCAGCGGCACGCGCAGCCGGAGTGCCGGTCAACGTCATCGACAAACCCGCATTTTGCGATTTTTCATTTGGCGCCATTGTCAATCGTTCGCCTCTCGTGATCGGAATATCGACCGATGGCGCTGCCCCTGTGTTCGCACAGGCAATTCGCGCCAAACTGGAAGCTCTGCTCCCCAAAGGGTTCGCCGAATGGGCCGCAGCGGCAGCGCGTTGGCGCAATCTATTGAAAGCATCGGGGCTGTCATTTGCCGGGCGCCGCAAGTTCTGGCAGTTGTTCACCGCCCATGCCGTCGCCAATCCCGACCATGAGCCGGATCAGAATGACTTCGACACCCTCATTGCCGAGGTACGAGGGCTTGGCGCAACCGTTGAAAATGGCACGGTCACACTCGTTGGGGCCGGACCCGGCGATCCGGAATTGCTGACGTTGCGCGCAGTCCGCGCGCTGCAATCAGCTGACGTGATCCTCTTCGACGATCTGGTATCCCGCGATGTCCTCGACTTCGCCCGACGTGAAGCGCGAAAAATGCTCGTCGGCAAAACCGGTTTCGGACCATCGTGCAAACAGGAAGACATCAACGCTTTGATGGTGAGCCTCGCGAGGCAAGGCAAACGTGTCGTTCGTCTTAAGGGCGGCGACCCCCTCATCTTTGGCCGCGCAGCCGAAGAAATCGGGGCCTGTCAGGCGGCGAACATCTCGGTAGACGTCGTACCTGGTATAACCGCGGCCCAAGGCGCTGCTGCCAGGCTCGGCCTTCCGCTCACCGACCGCAAACGCGCCCGGCGACTGCAATATGTCACAGGCCACGCCAAAGATGGCGCGCTCCCTGGCGATTTCAATTTGCAAGGCCTCGCCGATCCCGCCACCACCACGGCAATCTACATGCCGACGCGGACATTGGCTGCGCTGGTGGCCAAGGCCACCGCAGCCGGGCTTGATCCGCTCACTCCTGCGATTGCCATTGCCCGTGCTACGCGGCCCGACCAGGCGGTGGTATCCGGCCCAATCGGTGCACTGCCTCAACGCCTTTCGGATGCCGATCTGCCGGGGCCGCTACTGGTCATGCTCGGACGTAGTCTCGGCGAGCAGATCCCCGCGCCGGCTATTGCCACGCGAAAGGGCCAGCGCGCTCGCTGAACGCTCAACGCGTATTGTAACGGATCGGCACCTGGAACGTGCGTTCGGAGGTTGGTACCTCCGGTGGCGGTGGCGGCATCGGCTGTGCGCGTTGAATGAGCAATAGGGTTTCGCGATCGATCGGGCCGGACCCTGAACTGCGCGCAATATGCGCGTTGTGCACGCCACCATTACCGTCGACGCTGAAAGCAAGCGTTGCAGTACCGGAAGCGTCGGGAGCGTCAGGTGGAGCGCGCTTGTGGCGCTGAAGTTGGCTACTGATCTGCGAAATCCAGTTCGCTCGCATGCTGCGCCCGAGGGCGCCCGGTGGCGGCGCTTCCGGCCGCTCGGCCTTCTGTTCCGCAGGGCTCGGCGCGCGGTTCACGCTGGCATGTTTTTCCCTGGGCTTCTTCTCGACCTTTTTTTCGGGCGGCTTCGGCGGCGGCATCATTTCTAGTGCGGCCTGAGGCGCTGGCGGAATCTCAATTTTTTCGGTCGGCTTCGGCGGCTCGGGTTCTGGCTCGGCCTCTTTGCTCAGCACGTTATCGGGCGGTGCATCAGTCGGCGTAATATTCGGCGACACCGATAGCGGGGCGAGTTCGATCATCACCACTGGCGCATTCGCCACTAGATCACCGTCATCATTCCAGCGCGCCAACAAAGCGGCGGCGCCAGCGACGTGGAAACCAAGCGCAAGCGCGAAACAGACGCTCCAGCGAGCGCTGTCCGGCCAGTGCCTTGCTAGAGTCATGGCTTGTCCGCTTCGAGCCCGACCAGTGCCACATGCAGATAGCCGGCCGTGCGCAGCTCATTCATGAGCGCCATGAGTTCGCCATAGGGTACGGTCTTATCGGCACGCAGGAACACGCGCTGTTGCTTGTCGCCCACTGTGGCCTGGTCAAGCGCTCCGCTCAGAGCGCCGCGGCTGACGGCATCGTTGTCAAGCGTCAGGCTCAGGTCCGATTTCAGCGTCAAAAACAGCGGCTTATCAGGCCGGGGTGTGCGCTCGGCATTAGCCGCCGGCAGGTCTACCGAGATGTCAACGGTCGCCAGCGGCGCCGCAATCATGAAGATAATGAGGAGCACCAGGATCACGTCGATAAACGGCGTGACATTAATCTCGTGAACTTCGTTCAACGTCTCATCGCCGTGATCAAGTCGTACGCTCATAACGTTTACTCTGCTGCGATGCTGCGGCGGCCCGGACGATCGAACACACCTCGGTCGAGATCGCGGCTCACGATGCGCAAGACTTCGGCTGCGGCGTCGGCATGCAGTGCGCGATAGCCGGCGATCCAGCGTGAAAACATGTTGTACATCACCACTGCGGGGATCGCCGCTACCAACCCGAGGGCGGTGGCGAGCAAGGCTTCAGCGATGCCGGGTGCCACCACCGCTAGATTTGTGGTGTGCGACTTCGAGATACCGATGAAGCTGTTCATGATACCCCAGACCGTGCCGAACAGCCCGACGAATGGTGCGGTGGCACCGATGGTGGCCAGAATCCCGGTACCACGGATCATTTGCCGACCTGCGGCCGCCTCGAGACGTTCGAGCCGTGATGCGATGCGTTCCTTCAGGCCGTCGGGTAAAATCGCGCCAGCCGACATTTTCAATTCAGCATCCGCAGCACCGATCAATGCGGCTGCGCCATTGCGTTGCTTTTTCAAGTCTATGCTGACTTCGGTCCAGGAGCGCGCAGTGTTCAATGCTTCAATCGCCGCCGCCATGCGTTGGCGGGCAAGCAGGAGTTCGATCGCCTTGGCGAACCAGATCGTCCAGGTCAATACAGATGCAAAAGCGAGACCGACCATGACGGCTTTGACGACGATGTCGGCCGCCATAAACATGCCCCAAGGCGACAGATCGCGCGGTAATTTGAGCAAAGTGTCGGGCACCGGCGCTTCTGACGTTTGCGCCATTGCCACCGCCGGCAATATTAAGCTCACCGCCAGCAAGGCCACAAAAAGCGGAATGCGATCACAACGAAACTTTGACTTATCCAAGCGCACCATCGGTCCCTCTGAGTGGCCGCAGCTATAGCAGCATCGCAAGGGGCACTGAACCGAAAAGACCAATAAAATTGCAGATTTGACCCGTTCCAAACAAGACGACCATCAAATTGTTATTTCGCGCCTAGTAGGTTGCCGTAATCGACACGCGCACCGCGCGCGGTGAACCGGGCGTAATGTTGTTGTTGCCATCTGCCGTCGGGTAGTACCGCGCACCGAAAACGTTCTCGACGTTAAGTTGCGCACGAAGATTCCTGTTCAGTTTATAGAACATGGCGCCGTCAACTCGGGTATAGGCGGGAAGAAGGACTGTGTCGTCTGAACTGGCGTAGAAGTTACCCATGCTGATCACGCCCACGCCAGCACCCCAATTTTCATTGAAGTCGTACCGATTCCAGAGACTGAACTGATTGTAAGGAACAAGCGCGACGCGATTGCCAGGCAATATGATGGCCGACGTTGCACCGACGACGCGCGCGTCGGTATAAGCATAACCGGCTGTCATCTGCCAATTGTCCGTGATGTAACCGGCCAGTGAAGTCTCAAATCCGCGCGTCTGCGTCGCACCGCTCAGAATAAAGAAGCCGGCGTTGACGGGATCTGGAAAGCGCGAATTTGTGCGATTGAGTTCGTAGACAGCGGCGGTGAAAGCCAACCTCGCTGTCACGTCCCACTTTACGCCAACTTCCTTATTGACAAATTTTTCAGGCGCGGCCGCCGCTATTCCGGGCGTCAGAGTGTTGAATTGGTCGCCGGACGCCGGCAGGTATGAAACGCTGTAACTTGTATAAAACGACACTTGGTCGACCGGTTTCACGACAACTCCGATACGTGGGGACGTCAGATTGTCGACCCGGTTAAAGGTCTGCCCGAGTGTTGCCGGATTTTGGGCATTCAGGTTCACATAGTCGAGATCGAAGCGATCAAATCGCACGCCGCCGATGATTTGCAACCACCGGGTCAATTCCATCTGGTCCTGGACGTACGCCGCTGCGATATTGAGATCGGTTCGGTTGCGTGCGTCGGTGCTCAGTCCTGTAAATGCCACTGGCGCATACGATACCGGGTTAGAGGCGGGAACAGCGAAGTGCCAAAGAATTGCTCGGGTATTCAGCGTGATAAAAAAAATTGGGTGAGAAAATTTTTTTGGATTTCTTAGCGACCGGCAAACGATTGAACCACGAGCTGTCTTGCGAGCATGTGCCGCGCACGGAATCTAAATAAATAAGCCCCGGAGATGAGCCCGGGGCTTATGTTGAGACAGGTAGAGCGTACTATTTCAGCCGCTTGGCCGCTTCCTGGACCAGACTGAGGTCGGAATACTTTTTGATGTCGATTTTCTTTTTTACGAAGCCAAGCTCGCGTGTCGTGTCGACATTGCGCTGCAAGGCATCGAGATTCGGGAGCAGATTCGGATCGCGATAGGTGTCCTGCTTGGTGAACAGCCAGCCAAAGCGCTCCGGCGGGGCCTTAGTGATTTTGGAGGCGATCTGCGCGACTTCGTCGTGGTTTTTCGGGTCAATATACCAGCGCGTAATTCGCAGCATATCCTCCATAAAATCTACCAGCGCAGCACGGTTTTTTTCGATAAACGGTTTACGCGCCGTCCACACGATCATTTGGGTCACCCCGAGGGCCTCGTTTTGCTTGAATAGCACCTTGCCTTCCTCGCGCAGCTTCGGATTGAAGGCAAATGGCAGCACTGCCGGGATTAAATCGGCCTTCTTCTCCAACAGCACAGCGGGCATCGCCGGAAGCGGGCTCTCGACCATCGTATAGTCGCGTTTTTCTTCAAGGCCATGCTTTCTCAACATCGCACGCATCGCCACGTCGACCGCACTGCCGCCGGCATTGGTGCCGATCACCTTGCCCTTGAGGTCCTCGACCTTATTGATGCCGCTGTCCTTGCGGACAAAATATTCCTGCGAGTAATAGCCGGGTACGCCGTCCTGAAACTCGTCGGCGATGACGCGGAGATCATCGAGCCCGGCATTTTCGATGGCGATCGCGAGCGACGAATACGCCAGGTTCGAAACTTCGAGCTCGTTATTGGCAATCGCCGTGATCATCGGTGGCGTGCCCTGGTAGCGCACCGGTTCGAGCGTGTAGGACTTGCCGAGATGCTTGGCGAGGTCCTTCTTCTCGAGAACGATGGAGGCCCAGTTGGCGACTGGCGCCACCCACGACATACGGATTTTCACGGGTTCGGCGCCGTTAACAGGCGTGAGGCCGAAGAGGCCGAATGCACACGCGCCGGCCAGCGCGAATTTCAAATAGCGCATGGTTTTCCTCCCAGTTTCGCCGGGCTTGCGTGTTTAAAGGCAAGCAAGCTTCTCGCCGCGAACGAAGATTGTCGGAGGTCCAACTGATTTTGGCAAGCCTGACTTTACGTGGCTGGATACCCGCGATCCGGTACAGGTCGTGTGTTCAATGTGCGCACGCCCGCGCTCAGGATGGTGAAAGCCTAGCGGCCGATTTTATGGCTGGCCCCGGGATTGCCTTGTCAGCCACAACGTATCTCCGGCGAAGCTGCAGGAAGGGTAGTTCGATGTAATGATAACTGATGCTGGCCAACGCAGCGGCAACGAGAAAGCAACCAAAACCGCCCAAGACCGCAAAATAAAAATTGTGCGTTTGAAAGACCGAGAAAAAGGTCTGGCCCATCCAGAATACGTAGAAGAAATGCATCAGATATATCGAATAGGAGTAGGTCCCTATTTTCGCCGCCAGCGCAGATAGCCCGCGGTCCGGAAGCACGAAGCTGCTGTCGTAATACGCGATGAGCGTGGCGAAAAATATCGCATCTGCCGTCGGCAGAATAATCCAGATCGGATAGGGGGAGGGATAGCTGGGCGATTTATAAAACCCGCCGAGCGCGTCAAAGTACCAATAGAACGCCGCGAAAAATATAAAAAAACCGGACATCAATACGTGGCGCCGCTCCATGTGATGTCTGAGATTGAACGCAATAATTCCCAGGACAAACTGATCTGCCCGCCCGATGATTGTCCAATATGCAAATGTCTGAACTTCCCCGCGGTAGAAGTACATCGCGGTACGAAGCGAAATTGCCGCAACGACGATCAGCGCTACGTAGACAACATGACGCCGGAGCAAAAGAAGTATCAACGGCAAGACGAGATAGAAGTGGGCTTCGGCAGTGATCGACCAGCCGCCGTTTGGTAGCGTCGGCAGAATGACACCCTGCAAGACGGATTTTGAATATTCGAGCAGATCGTTTCGGTGAAGGCTAAGGCCGGAAATTAGAACTACGAATGCGAGTAGCGGCGTCAGCCGAACGAAACGGTTCCACAGGAAGCCTGAGTAGTCGATCTGTTTGCCGTCGAGCAACTTTGCAAACAAATAGCCGCTCAGACACATGAACAGGGCGACGCCACAGTGTCCTTCATCGATTATGGCGGCGGGGAAAAAACTCGGAACATATTCAAGCGGCACGGCGCCGGCGTGAATGAAATGCCACTCAAAGACCAGAAGGGCCGCAAGCGCCCGTAAGTGGTCCAAGCCGATATAATAGGCGCCTGTCGATGACCGCATAATCGCTACAAATAAAAACTGCCAATATTCTAGTCATTGAGCCTTTAACGAATGGCAAACCGTCTAAATGACGGCAGTTTTAGAGAAAAACCGGATCAAGTGTTTACATCCTTGCCGCACCACACGCCGGCGCACGAAAAACAATTTTAAGCAGATGGGCCGCATAATGCCCCGTGTTGAGGCGGGGCAGGAATTGTCGATGATCCGAACACGTACAATGCTGGTGTGGTGCCTGGTTGGCACCATGGCAGCCGCAACAATCGCG
Organism: uncultured Alphaproteobacteria bacterium; assembly: GCA_963831275.1. Taxonomy (GTDB): domain Bacteria; phylum Pseudomonadota; class Alphaproteobacteria; order Rhizobiales; family Xanthobacteraceae; genus Pseudolabrys. The sequence goes on from CAWHPN010000012.1 coordinate 43,842, forward strand.
AGCTTTACGTTCGCTGGCCTCACTGTCGACCTGAGCAGCAATCCGTGGTTGCCGTTGGCGATCATCTGCCTGCTCGCGGCCAGCTTTTTCTATCGCTACCGCCGTCCCAATCCTCATCTTTGCGCAGCCACCGAGGCGGCGGCGCAGATGCTTCTTATTTTGCTGTTCGGCATCCTGTTGACCTACGCCGCGATGACAGCCCATTTTCCTTATCGCGACGCCGCGCTCTATGCGATCGACCAGGCCTTGGGATTAGACCGGCGCGCCTATCTGCATTTTGTGAACAGCCGGCCGTTGCTCGCCACGATCGCGGAATACGCATACCTCTCTTTGCTTCCGCAGTTCGCACTGGTGCCAATGGTGCTGATGATCGCCAATCAGTTGCCGCATCTGCGGCAGTGGATGCTCGCGTTCGCTTTGGCTCTTATCGCCACTTCCACCATTTCGATATTCACGCCGGCCGTCGCTGCCTTCGTCTATCTCGACCTGACGCCAGAAGTTTACGCGAATATCGCTTCCACGGTGTACACGCATGTCCCGACGCTCGAGGCTCTGCGGAGCGGTGCGCTTCATTCGATCCGGCTCGACAATCTCGAGGGCCTAATTACTTTCCCGAGTTTCCATACCGCGGCGGCACTCATGTTCATCTGGGCCTTGCGGACGGTGCCATATGTCCGGTGGCCCGCGATTGCGCTGAACGTTGCGTTGATTGCGGCAACACCGATCGACGGCGCGCACTATTTCATCGATCTGGTGGGTGGCGCTGCCGTTGCATTCGCGGCACTCGGTGCAAGTCACTGGCTGTGCCGCCGGGTGGCGGCCGACGAGCCATCTGCGATTACCGTTCCAGCCACGGCAGGCGATCTGCCTGAGTCTGCCCAGGCCTCGATATAGCAAGACCTACCGCAATTCTTCTACCGCGTGTACGGAGCTGCCGTTTCCTGGTGCCAGATCAGGAGGCGGCGACGGGTCAAGGCCATTGCCTTGACCAGTGCGTAACCAACGACTGCGATCTCGACAATACCGGCAAATACGCTAGTGGAATTTGCAAATCGTGATGCCGTCATCATGGCGCCGCCGAGGCCATAGCCGCCCATGAGCATCTCAGCCACGACGGCGACGATGAGCGAGAGCGGCAGCGCGACCTGAAGGCCGGTCATGATTTGGGGCAGTGCCGCGGGCAAAACGATCTGATGCAGGAGCTCCCGGTTGCTCGCGCCCATGTTTCGGGCCGACCAGATCAATTCACGCTCGACGCCCTGAATGGCGATGACGGTAGCGGCAATCACCGGGAAGATAGCGTCGACGACGATAATGGTAATTTTGGAAACGTCGTAGACGCCGAGCCAGAGAATGACAACCGGCAGAAAGGCGATCTTTGGCATCGGAAAGCCGACCGATATGATGGGATCGAAAAACCAATGCGCGAACACATTGCGCGACATCGCCATGCCGATGAGCACGCCACCGACGGCACATATCGCGAATGCGACCAGCGCGCGATAGAGAGTAAGAGCGGTATTGATCCAAAGATCGCCGGATACGGCGTCGCTCCAGATGCGTTCGAGCACGGCGCTTAGTGCCGGAAGCTGAAAGGGCGTGAAGGTGCCGGTGCGTGCGAGCATTTCCCAGGCGATTGCCAGCACGAGAACGGAAAAAATGCGCGCAAAGCCCCATGCCAGCATATAGGCAAGCCGTGCGGCTTTTTCGGGTACCCCGTTCGGGGGCTCCGCGCTGGCAAGCTTCACCTGAGCTATTCGCGCCATGCGAGGGTCCGTTTGGTGATCTGGAGATAGATCCGGTCGGCAGCAAAGCCGAGAAAGGCGACCGTAAGCACAACTGCATACATCCCGTCATAAGAGCCATTGGCGCCAAGAAAACCGATCAAATAGCCAAAACCCTTTTGGGCTACGATCAATTCTGACGACACGAGAAGGATAAAGGAAAGCGCAAGCGCGGTTCGTACGCCGTTGAGCAATTCCGGCATCGCGCTCGGCAGGACGACGTCCCATAGCATACGCAGTCGATTTGCCCCCATGCTGCGCGCAGACCACACCAGCACCTGTTCACTGGAGCGCGCTCCGTTGAATGCGCCAATCGTGACGGGAAGCATGCAACCGAGAAAGATCAGCAAGATTTTCGAGCCGTCGCCAAACCCCAGCCAGATTACGGTTACCGGGATAAGCGCCGACTTCGGGAGCGGATAAAAGATTTCCACGATAGGTGCGAGAAGCACATTCACCGACTTCCACCAGGCCATCGCGATGCCGAGTACGCCGCCCACCAGGATCGCGAGCGCCAGCCCAGCGCCTGCGCGGTATAGTGAGGACGCGCCGTTGCTGATGAGCTCGCCATCCTTGATCATGTCTACGCCGGCCGCGACAACATCAGACAAAGGCGGCAATGCCGTTGTCGATACCAGCCCGAGCCGCGCCACGACCTCCCAGGCGATTGCCAGCAGCGCCAGCGGGAGATAGCGGATCAAAGCGTGCTTCATGGCGTTGCGCCTCTGCCGCTCACGTTCGCTTGCCTTGCGCCTTGATGGCTTCGTCTTTCACGAGATTCCAGATCTCGTCGACCTTTTCGACGAAAAACTTGTTCTTGAATATGTCCGGATCGTTCTTGTCGAACTTGGTGTCAACGATCGTCTTGATACGGCCGGGTCGAGCCGACATCACCGCAACGCGGTCGGCGAGATAGACAGCCTCCTGCACGTCGTGCGTCACGAAAATCACGGTTTTCGGGGTGTGTTGCCAGATACGCAACAGCTCGCTCTGCATTAAGCCCCGGGTTTGCGCATCGAGGGCACCAAACGGTTCATCCATCAACAGGATTTGGGGATCGAAGGCGAGCGTGCGTGCGATGGCGGTGCGTTGCTTCATGCCACCGGACAGTTGCGATGGATAGCTGTCCTCGAAGCCAGCAAGCCCAACAAGTTCGATAAATTGCAGAGCGCGTCTCTCACGCTCTTCCTTCGGCATGCCTTGTCGTTCAAGCCCGTACAGAATGTTTCCACGAACGGTCTTCCAGGGAAACAGTGCGAAATGCTGAAACACGATGCCGCGGTCGGGACCAGGACCAGCGACCTTTTGGCCATCGACGAAGATAGCGCCGGTTTCGACCGGCAAAAAGCCACCGATGAGGTAAAGTAAGGTCGATTTGCCGCAGCCTGATGGACCGAGCAGAGCAACAAACTCGCGATTGCCGACTTCGAGCGAGACCTGGTCGAGCGCCAACACTTCACGTCCGCGCTGTGGACGATAGAGGTGGTTCACGCGATCGACGACGATTTGCGCTGTTGCTGCCATGGCAGCAGGAAGCGTCTCTAACCCGGGCAATCTGTCAAGCTCCCCAGTGCTGGCTCGCCGCTGGCCTTGTTCTATAATGGACGGCACCAAACCAGCATCGTCAATAAAGGAAATGCCAGTGGTCAATACGCTTCTCGAAGCCCGTCGCGAGCTTGCGCTCGCTAACCGTATAGTCGCAAACGAGGGCATTATCGACGCCTTCGGCCATGTCAGCATGCGGCATCCCGAAAATCCTAATCGCTACCTGCTATCGCGCTCCCGTGCGCCTGAATTGGTGATGTCCGACGATCTCATCGAATATGACATCGACTCGCGGCCGCTGCGCGATCCCGGTGTTGGGCAATATTCTGAGCGTGTCATCCATGGTGAAATCTACAAGGCGCGACCGGACGTAAACGCGGTTTGTCACCATCATTGTCCAGCCTTCATGCCGCTGCTTGCCACCGGCACGGACTACATGCCGATTTTCCATCTTGGCGCGGTTGGGGGAATCCGGCCGCCATTTTGGGATCAGCGCGACGAATTCGGCGATACCAATATGCTCGTGGTGAAGCCGGAGGAGGGCGCCTCGCTTGCTCGCGCACTCGGAACGCATTGGATGGTGTTGATGATGCGCCATGGGGTCACCGTTGCCGGCACCAGCGTGCGCGATTGCGTTTTCCGGTCGGTTTTTTCAGCGCGCAATGCCGAATATCAGGTACGCGCCATGACGATCAGATCCGACATTGCCACGCTTTCTCCCGGTGAAGCCAACTTGGCTGGCCAGATCAGCGCGAAGACCACCGGCCTGACGCGGTCGTGGGAATATTGGTCGATGCGCGTTGCCAACAAGGTCGGAGGTCTTACACCCGCAGCCAGAACTGCCAAACCGACACGCAACAAGGCCAAACCGACCCGTTCCAAGGCTCGACCGAAGCGTGCGGCCAAGCGGCGGCGCTGAAATTAGGCTTTCCCGTCGGCTGGGTCCGGTGTTGAATGCCGCCCACCATGGGAGCGACAAAACATAAACATGGATGGAGGAACCGCATGAAAACATTCAAAAGCATTGCCGGCGCGATCGGCCTCATGCTGCCGCTTGTATTGAGTGCCGGTACGGCACTTGCGGAAGACACACTCAAAGTGGTCATCGGTCAGATCAACAATTGGGAAAATCAGGCTCCGACGCTGGGGCAGGACGCCGGTATCTTCAAAAAGCATGGGCTGGTGCTGGAAAATACCGGCACGCAAGGAGCTGGCGAAACTATCCAGGCCGTAATCTCAGGCAGCGCCGATATCGGCGCGGGCGTTGGTGCCGCCGGGGTAATGCGCGCTTTTTCGAAGGGCGCGCCGGTGCGCATCCTCGCGCCTGCATTCACTGGCACCGGCGATCTTTTTTGGTACGTGAAGGCGGATTCCAAAATCAAAAGCCTGAAGGACACCACGGCAGAGAACACTATCGCTTATTCCACCAACGGTTCGAGCTCCAACAATATTGTTGTTGCCTTCGTCAGCGAGCTGGGCGCCAAAGCTAAACCAACGGCCACAGGCGGCCCGCCTGCGACCCTCACGGCGGTGATGTCAGGTCAGGTGGATATCGGTTGGGCAGCTCCGCCGTTCGGATTGCAGGAAATCAAGGAAGGCAAAATCCGCATTGTCGCGCATGGCAGCGACGTGCCCTCTCTGCGAGGCCAGACCGTACGCACCCTGATCGTCAATGCCAATTCGCTGAAGACAAAACATGACGCGATCATGCGTTTCGTGGACGCCTATCGTGAATCCGTGGACTGGATGTACTCGGACCCGAAGGCCGTCGAAATGTATTCGGCCAAAATTCATCGGCCCGTCGATCTCCTGAAGGAGTCCATGGCTAAATTTCAGCCGAAGGAGGCACTGCAGACGGACAAATTTGCCGATTTGGACGGTGCAATCGCTGATGCTGTGAAATTAAAGTTTCTTGAACAGCCTTTAACGAAGGAACAGATCGTGGAGTTATTGCAAATCCCGCCGCGCAAAAAATAAGCAACATACCCATCGCAACGAAAACGGGCCGCTGTATACAGCGGCCCGTTCAGTTTAACTTTGCAGTAGACGTTTATGCCTTCTTTTTCTTGCTCATCTTTTTGCCGCCACCACCGCCCTTGGCTGCCTTACACGCGCCCGGTCGAGCGGCTGTCGCCTGATCCTTCATCGCGTAGCAGGAGTTGAAATATGTAAACTTCTGCCCGCCCTTGGTCGCGCAAACGGGGCCAGGCGCAGTCACAAAGCACGTCGCCTGCTGCGGTGCTGGTGGTGCAGCTGCTGCCTTTTTCTTTTTGGCTGCTTCGCTGGGTACGGCCGAACCGATCACAAACGCGACGGCGGCCGCGGCAACGAACGTGGCATATGCAAGTTTTTTAATGTTCATGTCATTCCTCCCGACATTGGACGGAACATAGTAGGAGGTGACACGCAACGATTACAAGAATTTTGCGGTGCAGCCCGTCATCATTCTGAACGCTCGTTCATGTGAGGCGCAATTCAATGTTGCTTCTTGGCCGCCGCGCTGATGGCGTCAAGCATGGCTGCCCGCCCTGATTCCAGCGATTTACGCACTGTTTCCTCACGGCCAATCCTGCCCATCTCGCGCTGCCGCTGGACCGTTGAATTCACCATCACGGGATCAAGGCCTAACTCCCGCAAGGTTGCCGCCAACTCTTCCATTTCAGCGGCGCGGCGCTCGCCGTGGCTGGCCATGCGTTCGAGGTTGTAGTCGGCGATCCTGGTCCAATCGAGCGTCGGATAGTTGTTCTTCAGCGATGCGGTCACCTCTTCCAGCACGCCAGCGCGGGAAGCGGCCAAGAAGCACTCCAGCGTTAGAGCTTCGATGCCCTTGATCATGACGCTGCGGATCATCTTGATTGCCGCTGCAGAACCTGTCGCCGGACCAACCACTGAAAATTGCATCTCCAACTCCCGCAGCAGGGGCGAAATTTCTTCCGCGTGTGGACCGGAAATAAGAAGCGGTGTTTGATGGCGAGCAGGGTGGATCGCCGCGACCACGGCGACGTCGACATAGCGGGCACGTTGATCCAGCAATCTGGCGGTTTCCTGCTTCCGACCCGGCGATACCGAATTGACATCGAGAAAATACGGGTTCCCCCTGAGATGGGGAGCTACCGACCGCGCGGCGTCCAAACTGGACGCGGCGGTGACCGCAGATATGACCACGTCCGCATCGCGCACTGCATCGCCAGCCGACGACGCTATATGCGCGCCGATTTTTTCGCCGGCCGCTTTCAACGGCGTGCCTGCGCTTTCCGGAAACAAGATATCCCAGGCCGCGACGCGTTCAATGCCGGTGTCACGGAGACCGGAAGCAATCGCCTGGCCAGCCTCACCAAACCCGATGAACGAAATGCGCGGTGTGTTGCGGCGGTTCATATTGGCATGCTCACAAATCCGGGACGCCGGGTATCGGCGGCGTTCCCTTGGTATGGAACGATTTTATTGTCTGTAAGCCCCAAGCTTGTCCTTTCTGGCGTTCTGCCTCGGTCCACGTAATTGGCTTCCAGTCCGGCGCCAGGACCAGCCGCGCGCTGGCGCAGGATACTTCGACGCGGTTGCCACCAGGCTCGTAGACGTAGAGAAAGAAGGTTTGCTGGATCGCATGCTTATGCGGTCCGGTTTCGATATACACACCATTCTCCAGGAAAATATCGGCTGCGCGCAAAACGTCTTCGCGCGAGTTCGAGCGCAAAGGTGACGTGGTGCAGACGCCCTTTGGTACCGGTGTGATCACGCGTGTAGGCGAAATCGTAGCTTTTGTTAGTTGCGGTCATCCACATGCCGGCTTCGCTACCGTCATCGAGCACAATTTGTTCGGTCAGCATGAAGCCCAGATAGTTTTGGAAGAACTCCCGGTTGGCCTTGATGTCAACAGCAAGACCGTTGAAATGATCGATCCTTCGCGCATTGATGCCGCGTGCTGGAAATCTCTGCGCCTGATTTTTGAGAGCTGGCCTGAGTTCCGGGGGCGGCTCGTACCATTCCGTGTCATAGTAGATCTCGAATTGGTGGCCGTCCGGGTCTTTAAAGACGAAGGCCTTGCCGTGACCAAGATCCCCGACGTTCCAGCCGACGTCGAAGCCGGAGCCTTTCAATGCAGCCGCACGGCGCTCCAGCGCCTGCGGTGAGCGAGTCCGGAAAGCGGCATGTCCGAGACCGGACGTCTTTGAGGCTGTAAGTTTGAGAGAATAACGTTCGTAGTCATCCCACCCGCGCAGATAGACGCTGTCACCCTTTTCGCCGCTTTGCGTCATTCCCATCACGTCAATGAAGAACTTGCGGCTTGCCTCAAACTTGGGGGTGAAAATTTCGACATGACCAAGGTGGGCGATGTCGTGAATAGGTTCGGCTGCCATGGGTTTTGATCTTTGTGTGGTTGGATTAATTCTGCCGAAGTGCGCGGCCGAACGCCAGTACCAGGTTATTGGAAGGCATTTCCGTTATGCCGGTGAGTGAAAGCCTTGCTTTGTCGGCTAGCACACATAAATCGCCGACGTCACGTACTCCCCAATCCGGATTGTTCGTTCTCAGGGCGTCGTCGAAAGCGGCATTGCTTGGCGCTGTGTGTTTTCCCTCACGCATGAAGGGCCCGTAAAGGAACAATCGGCCGTCGGCACACAACAATCGTCCAGCTCCGGAAAACAAATTTTGCGACACATGCCAGGGCGAAATGTGCAGGACATTGATGGCGATGATTGCCGTGAGCGGATTGTTAGGCCTTTCGTCCCCTTGCCAATTCCAGTTGGGATCACTCAGATCGATGCGTTGCGGCGTGCGCAAATTGGTCAGGGGTTCGTACCTTTGCCAGGCGGTAATGCTGTTGATATGGGATGTATAAATATCGCTTGGCCACCAGACCAGCCGGGGCGAGCGCCGCGCGAAAGCGACTGCGTGTTGCCCGGTGCCGCTGCCCAGTTCGAGCACATCGCCCGTCTGATTTTCGAGAAAACCGGCGATCGCGGACCAAATCGGTTCATGGTTGCGATGAAAGGTGGGGGCATCCAGCCGGCCATCAGGTGCCGGCGGCTCGCTGTCTCTACCGTACTCGACGACGAATCTGACCATCACTGAACCCTGATGCATTGCAGGCAATTAGGCATGCCCGCCACCCAGGGTCAAAGGCGGGTCTAGAGAGGCCGCGGCCGTCGGATGAGAGGCCGGGTTCGTTGTTTTTACGGTGATGATCGGGCAAAATGGCCGTTCCAGCGGGTGCTTAAAAAAATAGTCTGGGAGGATGACATGCACAGATTCTGTCTAACTGTCGCGTTCCTAACAACTGTTGGCGCGTTGTTTCTGCCGGAAACGGCCGGTGCACAGCAAAAGATCGTCCTTGGAATTCCCACGTCGCCGCCGAACATTGTCCATATGCCGGCAATCGTAGCCAAGGAACTCGGCCTCTACAAAAAGGCGGGCCTTGATGTCGAAATCGTATCGCTCGGCGATGGCACGAAGGTCTATCGCGCGCTGCTGGCGGGCAACATCGAATTCGGACTTACCCCCGGCGCGCCAACAATCATCGGACGTTCAAATGGAGCCGCCGTGAAGGCGCTTTCCGCCAATCTGCCGAAGTTCGAAGCGTCAATGGTGGTGCGGTCCGAGATCAAGACCATGGACGATCTTAAGGGCAAACGTATCGGCATCCAGGAGCCAGGCGGTTTTGCCGATATTCTGAGCCGCAGCGTACTGCGCTCCGCAAAGATTGACCCCAAGGATGTCAATTTCGTCTCGATCGCGAGCGAGGATGTGCCGGCGCTTGTCGCAAATCAGGTCGACACCGCGATCCTGCATGTTGAGCAGGAAGTGTTTGCCAAGAGCAAGGTGCCGGACCTGCATGCGATCGCCCGCATGTGGGAATTGCAACCAAAAACGCTCTATACATTTTTATCGGCGACCGAAAAGACGATCAAAGAAAAGCCCGCCGTTGTGCAAGCGGTGGTCAATGCAAACATCGAAGCCACCCGGATTATGTATACTGATAGAGCCAAGATTATTCCGATTTTGGTCAAGCAGACCGGCTATCCGGAGAAAATTCTCGCCGAGAGCTTCGATTTCCTGGTCAAACAATGCATCTGGGACGCAAACAGCGGACTTAGCCCAGAACGTATCAATTTTACGGCGCAGCTGATGACCAAAGTCGGCAACATCAAAGAAGGCAAGACACCAACTTACGATGACGTTGTCGACACGACTTTCGCCAAGAAAGCGATCGAGCAGCTTGGCGAATGGAAAGGTCCGGTCTGTCATACGGCGGCATTCTAAGCTCTGTTGTCAGGCCCGCCGTCGGCGGCGTCTCTCGCTCGCGGTGCACAAGCAATGACTGAGGATGAAACGCGATGAGCGTTGCCAACGAGGTTCATAATAGTGCTCTCGCCGCCCGTTCGGCGCCGGCCACGGTGATCCGAAGGTCGTGGTGGGAGCAGAGAGCTTTGTTCCGTTACGGCTTTGTCGTGCTCATCCTCGTCGTCTGGGAAATCGTCGGGCCCTTCATTAGCCCGATTTTCTTTGCCTATCCGTCGCAGATCGCGGTTGCCTTCTACGAGACGACCGTTTCCGGCGAACTGCCGTATTTCCTGGGGCAAAGCCTGCAGGTGATGTTCTATGGCCTCAGCATCGCCGTCGTTGTCGGTATTCCACTTGGTGTCGCCATGGCGCGTATCCGCTGGCTCGATTGGGCGCTCGACCTGCCGATTAATGCGCTCTACGCCACGCCATTGGTAGCTGTCGTCCCGATCCTTGTGTTGTGGTTCGGCATTTATCTCAAGGCCAAGATCATCGTGGTTTTTTTGTTTGCCGTATTCCCGGTCCTGATCAATACGTATCAGGGAGTGCGTGAATGCGATAAAAATATGCTCGAAGTGGCGCACTCGTTTCGATCGAGCGAATGGCGCGTGTGGCAGGATGTCTTGCTGCCATTTGCGGTGCCGTACATTATCGCCGGTGTCCGTCTCGCCATCGGCCGCGGGCTGATCGGGATGATCATTGCGGAGTTCTATACGACGATCTCCGGTCTCGGCTTCATGATTACAAAATACGCCAATATATTTGCGATGGATAAAACCTTCGTGCCGGTGATTGTTTTGATGGTGCTCGGCGTTTCCCTGACAACATTGCTGAAATGGGCCGGCCGGAAAATCGCGCCCTGGAGCGCCGCCAACCGCTCTTGAAGCGAGGCCGACAAGGTGTTGCAGCAAATATCCGCCGCAAAAAGGAAGAAGCCGCCGTTACCGGCGGCTTCAGCCAAATAACTAACGAATAGCGCTTATTTCAGCTGCGTCGAAATGCTATCAAACTTGGCGTTGAGGTTCGTGCCGATCGCATTGACGGTCGCGATAATCACAACCGAAATGCCAGCAGCGATAAGGCCGTATTCGATCGCGGTGGCGCCCAACTCGTCCTTCAAGAACGCAACAAACTTAGACATGAGACATCCTCCATGTGGCTGAAACTCGAGGGCATCAGAGATCATCCGTACAGATGATGGCAGCAACGTACCGTCCGCCCGTTAAAAAGAACCTTCGCCGGCGTCGAAGGAATTGCGTCAATTCTTATGCAAATGTCCTGATAAATCGCGTGCTTGTTCGTCGATGAAATCGGGGTAGGCCCAGTGCGTGTCGCTAAAGTCCAGACTTTCCGTCATTTTTTTGGACGTTTGGCCCCAAGGCGAGCGTGAGCAGACGCAGCCTATGGAGAGGCCAATTCGCCGATTAACGGGCCATTATCCACGCCTGCGAAAGAGTTCCACGTATGGCGCCTAGGGACGGAACGCGCGGGCAGCGGTCGCGGCTCGGTCAATCGTTTTCCTCTGGTTGGTCAAGGTACACCAGTCCTGCCTTCGCAAGAGGTTCGCGCATTTTGTACATGTCCAGGCTGAGGGTGCCGGCTTCGAGCTGCTTGCGCTTGCCGTCCTCATCATCTTTACGTTTTTGCGCCTTCTGCGCCGTTGCGACCGCGAGCTTCTTCGGAATCACAACCACGCCATCATCGTCCGCGACGACGACATCGCCCGGCTCGACATTCACCCCCGCGCAGACGACCGGAACGTTGACCGCTCCAAGCGTGGATTTCACCGTGCCTTTGGCCGATATCGCTTTCGACCACACGGGAAAACGCATTTCAGAGATCGGCCGCACGTCACGGCAGCCGGCATCGATGACAAGGCCAATAACGCCGCGCGCCCGCAACGCGGTCGCCAGCAATTCGCCGAACATGCCATCAGTGTTATCCGCTGTGCAGCCAACAACCAGCACGTCGCCCTTCTGGCATTGCTCGACGGCGACGTGAATCATCCAGTTGTCGCCCGGTTGGGCGAGGACTGTGACCGCCGGACCCGCGATCTGCGCGCCCGCCCAGATCGGTCGCATGTAGGGCTTCATCAAACCCGTGCGTCCAAGCGCTTCGTGCGCCGTGGAAACGCCGACTGCGCCGAGTGTGCCAACGGCATTGCTGTCAGCGCGTTTGATATTGCGGACAACGACGGGCTTCATTTGAGAATTTCCTCCACGGTTGGGAAAAGGCGTTGGTAGGCCTCCCCATACGTCATGGGCACACCCGTATTCCGGCTGCCCTGAATGCCTCGGTTAAGTGCGACGCGCTCATAGTAGGCCCATAGATGCTTCTGCGCGGCGAGAATCTGGAATGCCTTGTATTTCTGCTCCCACACGTCGTCGATTTTTAAGATGAGATTGGGCTTGTAATTGCACATTTCCGGCTGATGCGGCTCAAACAGGAAAACAGGCGGCGCCGAATATTTGTATTTTGCACCCGGCTTGTGCCCCATGGCCTGCGCCACAACGCGGGTTTCCTGAGCGAAATGAGCAGCATTGGGATGATCGAAATTGTACGGATCCTCAAGCGCGTGCGTTAGCACGAAAGATGGATTGAGCTCTCGGTAGATATCGACCATGCGGTCGAAGTGGGCCTCGTTGAGCTTGAGTGGATAATCGCCGCAATCAAAGAACTCGATCTCAGCACCAAGCAATTTTGCCGCTTGCTCCGCTTCCTCCTTGCGGCCAGCCTTGACCTTTTCCAGTGTCGCGCCCGCTTCTTTCCAGGCGAATTGACTTTCGCCGCGCTCGCCATAAGACAGGCAGACAATCTTGACTTGGTAGCCGCGCTTGGCGTGCAGCGCGATGGCACCGCCCGCGCGCCAAACGAAATCGCCCGGATGGGCGGTAATAACGAGTCCGGTTTGTTCGGAAGCCATAAACGCAGAACTCCTTTTCCCAGCGTCACGCTCGGCCTAATGCCGGTCGTACACGCCTTATTGCTGTTCAGGGTTATAAGACGCGGATGGCCGGGACAAGTCCGGCCATGACGAATGCTGATTTTTATGGACAACTCCGCCACGGTCGGCACTGTCACCGGCGATTATTTGCATGGGTGCCGCTTAAACGTGAGCGGAGCCATGTCGGGCTTTTGCCGCTCTACCAAGCGGCCGGACTTTGTTATCACTGATGGCTCGGACAACAGGAGCGAACAATGAAAAAGACTTACACCGGGGGCTGCCAATGCGGGAAGGTGCGTTACGAAGCACAAGCCGATATCGGGGACGTCATCACCTGCAATTGCTCGCGCTGCCGTAAGGCCGGGCCATTGCTGTCGGCCATCGCGATGTCCGATTTCAAACTGCTCTCCGGCGAAAATGAGATGACGGATTATCAGTTCAACAAACGTACCGATCCATCATCCGTTCTGCAAGACTTGCGGCATCGAGTCATACGCCTATGGCAAAGGGCCCGGCGGAAGGGAGATGGTGATGCTCAACGTGCGCTGTCTCGACGGTGTCGACGCGGCTCAATTCAATGTGAAGACATTCGACGGAGCCAGCCTGTAGGGCGCCGATGAGCGCCAGCTTCGCGAAGAAAAAAAAGACCCTAAAAGCCATAACGGGCGGACCGTCGTCCACCCGTCACAAGCTCTCGGATCCATTCCCGCCGCGCGAACCGAAGCCCTCGCGTGGGTACCAGCTACTGAGAGCCAGGGCCGGTAGTCATGAGCCACGAATACTGCAAGCAGCATCCACGTCCCGTGTCCAGACCGGTCATGGCGGCCATCCGTGTCCGGCAGAGCCGAAGGATGGGTGACCTGCGCAAAAGCCTACAGCTGCCACGCGCCAAGGCAAGCGCATAGAATCGCTGTTGATAATTCTGAGGATGAAATATGGCAGCGCTCGATTAGCCCAAAATCGTGCCTTTGCCGCGGCCATCCTTGCTCTGCTCGATCATCACCGTGTCGTGCTTGAGTGCGAGCGCTTTGGTGAGTTCGGCATTCATCAATTGATCCTGTGTGAGCGCATGCATTGCCGCGAACATACCTTCAGTGCCAGCCGGACTATAAATCATCAACATGCGCACGCCTTCTTTCGAAGTCACCTGATGCGGCACGCCGGGCGGAATGTGGACGCAAGAGCCTTTCCGGGCGTGGAATAATTCATCGCCGACTTTGAAGTCCGCGCTCCCATCGAATACGTAAAACGTCTCGTAAGCCTTGATGTGGTAGTGCGCTCGCGACTGAAATCCCGGTCTGCAGTTCTCTTCCACCACTTCGAAAGTCTGGCCGGTGTCATCACCGGTAATCTTCACAATGACTTCGTTGGCCTTGGCGTAAATATTTCCTGCGCCCGGCGGCGAGTGTTTGCCCTTGTCAGCAGATTTTGCCGTCATACTCGGCTCCGTTTCCAGCTATTCTCAGTCGCAAAGATGACACAGGCACCGCATTCCTGAACAGGGGTGCGGCACCGGTGGGCTGGACGGCGAGCAAAAATAGCACGACATTCGGCGAGCGGACCGACCTGAGGAAAATCCACATGAAGCCAACAACCGCGCGCGAGCGCCTGAGCACCGCGCTTGATCGTATTGACGATCGCGCAGGCGAGGGATCGCGAGCCTGCCTGACCGTCTATCGGGAACAGGCCAAGGCCGCGGCTGAAGCCGCCGACAGCCGCGCGAAAGCCGGCATTTCGCTGGGGCCGCTCGATGGCACGATTGTCAGCATCAAGGACCTATTTGATATCGCGGGCGAGGTGACGCGCGCGGGTTCCAAAGCGCTGGCTGAGGAAGCCAAGGCGGCCGTAGCAGACGCCCCGGTCGTTCGTCGTCTGCGCGCGGGCGGGGCAATAATTATCGCCAAGACCAATATGTCGGAGTTCGCTTATTCCGGTATTGGCGCCAACCCGCATTTCGGAACGCCGGGCAATCCGGCGGATCGTAAACGCGTTCCGGGAGGCTCGTCGTCCGGGGCGGCGGTTTCTGCAGCCGACGGCATGTGTGAGATTGCGATCGGCACCGATACCGGGGGTTCTTGCCGCATCCCCGGCGCCCTTTGCGGGATCGTCGGCTACAAGCCGAGCCGGCAGCGCATCCCAACTGATGGTGCCTTTCCGTTGTCGTACAGCATCAATTCGATCGGGCCGATCGCTCGTTCAGTCGAAGCTTGTGCCAAAGCCGATGCAGTGATGGCCGGGGAGGACTTTGCGCCCGCAAACCCATTTCCTCTTGCCGGCCTCCGTATCGGGGTCGTGCAGGGCGCGCCGCTTGAGAATCTCGATGAGACGGTGACGAAGCGTTTTTCCGATGCGGTCGGGCGGCTGCGGCAAGCCGGCGCGCGGGTCTCGGAAGAAAAAATCCCGTTGATCGCCGATATGGCGCAAGTGAACAGCAAGGGAGGCGTGCAACCGGCGGAAGCATTTACGCTGCATCGCGATCTTTTGTCGCGCCGTGCCGATGCCATTGATCCGAACATTCGCGTACGCCTCGAACGCGCGCGCAACATCAGCGCCGCAGATTACATCGATATGGTGCGCCAGCGTGCAAGGCTGATAACCGCGATGGATGCCCGAATTTCAGATCTGGACGTGCTGGCGTTGCCGACGACGCCGATCGTCGCTCCGACCATGGAGGAGGTTGCCGTGGCGGATGAATTTGCACGCAAGAATGCGATATTGTTGCGCAATACGGTCATCGTCAATTTCTTCGACTTATGCGCTATTTCCTTGCCCCTGCCGCGCGACGGCGGTCTGCCGACCGGGCTGATGCTTGTGGTGCGCAACGGTGGCGACCACCGGCTATTTCGTATCGCAGCCGCGGTCGAGCGGCTTTTTGCGGCATAAGCCGGCCTTCCCTGACTTGTCGACCGGAGTGAAAATCCGCATCATGCCTCGGACCGCCAGTCGAGCCGAGAAGGAGTCACCAGCATGAGCCGCATCAATTCCGGCGATAAGCGTATAAACCGCCGCACAGTGACCACGGGCCTGGGCGCTGGCATCCTCTCCGGCATTGCGCCCTTCAATATCGTCCGTGCCCAGGGTGCTGCGCTCAAAGTGGGCGTGTTGCTGCCGCGCTCAGGCGTGCAAGCCGGGATTGGCCAGGACTGTCAGCGTGGCGTCGACATCACGCCCGGCATCCTCAAGGATCTCGGGCTGCCGGCGCTTGAAATCATGAATGGCGACACAGAAACCAAGGTCGAAGTTGCCCGGTCGCGCGCGGAAAAACTCATCAGTGACGGCGCGCAGGTTCTCATCGGTGCGTTCGATTCAGGACAAAGCACGGCGATTGCCCAGGTGGCTGAGCAGAAAGGTATTCCTTACGTCATCAATATTGCCGCCGCTCCGCAGATCACCGAGCAAGGCTACAAATTCGTGTTCCGCAACTTCCCAACCGCAGGAATGATCTTGACTGACGCGTTTGCCAATCAGAAGGAATTGTTCGAGGCAATTGGCGCGGCGCCAAAGACGGCCGTGTTCATGCACATCAACGACACTTTCGGCACGGCGATGAAAGGCGGCATTGGAGCGATAATGCCGAAATTTAATTTGCCATATAACATCGTCGAAACCATCGCCTACGATCCAGCCGCAAGGGATCTGTCGGTGGAGATTTCCAAGGCCAAGGCTACCGGTGCCGATGCGCTGTTGATGGTGAGCAAACTCAATGACGCCATTCTGCTGACACGGGAGATGATCAAACAACGCTGGTCGCCAATGGCAATCCTGAGCATGGGTCCGGGTTGGTATGAGGACCAGTACCTCAAAACGCTGGGCAAACTCTCTGATGGTCCGCTGAGCTTCGTTCCCTGGTACGATCCCAACAAGCCTCTGAGCAAAAAACTCGAGGACGCACTCGCCAAGGCGCATCCCGGCGTCAATCTCAATACCAATCACGTCTATACATTTGAGGCGTTGCTGGTGGCGGCCGACGCTTTCAAGCGCGCAAGGTCGAGCGACCCAAAGGCGCTGGCCGATGCCATTCGCACCGCCAACATCACCAACAATACAAGCCCGGGGCCCGGTATTCAGTTCAATGAAAAGGGTCAGAACGACAAGCTGAAAAACTCCGCAATTCAGAATCGCGGCGGCAAGCTGGTGACCGTGGCGCCGAAAGTGGCGGCCAACGCCAAAGCCGAATGGCCAGTGAAACCGTACGACAAGCGTGGCTAATATTTAATAGACCGCCGCGGCCGGCCATCCCGCCTCGTGGCAATCCTGAGCGAGGCCGCCGGAAACAGCCGGCGAGGGAAGGGCGTACGGACCGTGCCTCCAGATGTCTATCTCAATGTTGCGGTCGGCGGTGTATTGACCGGCCTTGTCTATGGTCTGATGGCGCTTGGCCTCTCGGTCATTTTTGGGGTGGTGCGGATCGTCAATTTCGCCCACGGCGAAATGATGACTATCGCCATGTATATCGCGTTGGCACTGTTTTCTGCGTTCCATCTCGATCCGTTGGTGATGTTAGTACCGGTCGCTGCGGTCTTGTTCGCATTCGGCTATGTGCTGCAAGCCGGTTTGATCAATAGATTTGTCACGCGCCCCGAACACAGTCAGTTCCTCCTTCTCATCGCTATCGCAATAATTATCGTCAATACGATGCTCATTATTTTTGGCCCCGATTCGCAGAACGTACAAACGAGTTACGCGTATGAAAGCTTCCAGTACGGACCACTGATCGTCGACGCGACTAAACTTTATGCAGCTCTCGCTGCTATTGCGGTCGCCGCCGGATTGTTCTGGTTTTTTCGCTACACGCTGCTCGGCACGGCGATCCGCGCATGCGCCGACAATTATACCGGTGCCATGGTGGTTGGCCTTGATGTCAGGCAACTCTATGCATTGACGTTCGGTATCGGCGCTGCCTGCGTGGGTGCGGCTGGCTGCATACTGTTATTGATCTTTGATGTCACGCCTTCTGTCGGCCCGGCCTACACCTTGCTTGCTTTCATCATCGTGATTACGGGCGGTATGGGCTCGATGCCCGGGGCTATTCTCGGCGGCGTATTGATCGGATTGACCGAAGCGCTTGCCGGCTTGCTCTTCACGCCTTCCGCGAAATCAATGTTTGTCTTCGCCATTCTGGTGTTTGTATTGCTGGTCCGCCCGCAGGGTATTTTGGGCAAGAGAAGCGCATGATCGCGCGCCTGACCAAGGGGGTTCGGCAACGCACCCTGATTATCCTGGCGGCTTTGCTTGCTTTGTTTATCGCTGCCCCGCTGTTCGCCGGTGACTACCTGCTGACGGTGCTCACCCTGATTTTTTATTTTGCCTATCTCGGACAATCCTGGAACGTCATGATGGGCTTTGCCGGCCAGCTTTCACTCGGGCACGCACTTTACGTCGGGCTTGGCGCCTATACTGCGGCGGCATTGTTCGTACACTTTGGCATGGCGCCTTGGCTCGGTCTCGTTGTCGCCGTTCCGATTTCGGCGGCAGCGGGCGCCTTCATCGGTTTCCTTGCTTTCCGTTTTCGGGTCGCGGGTGTCTATTTCGCCATTCTGACAATCGCCGTCGCCGAATTTGCTCGCATCGGATTCGACCATCTGAGATGGACAGGGGCCTCTGCAGGTCTTTTCCTCCCCGTCGCCCAATACGCCCACAACGATCTGTGGACCCTGCGCGGTCACCCGGCAATGTTCTACTACGTCCTGCTGGTTGCGACGGTGTTCGCCTTCATCGTTTGTCGCGCCATGTTGCAGAGTCGGATGGGCTATTTTTGGCTCGCTATCCGCGAAGATGAGGAAGCCGCCCGCGCTGTCGGCATCGACACGTTCCGCTACAAGATGCTGGCGGTCGTGATTTCCGCCGCGATGACGTCGTTTGCGGGCGTGATCTACGCCTTTTACTACAACAACCTTTTTCCCGAGCAGGTGTTCAATATCTCCCAGTCGATTCTGATCATTCTGGCGCCAATGGTCGGTGGGCTGGGAACGCTGTTTGGTCCAATTCTGGGCGCCTTCGTACTCGAAACAGTCGCGGAGACGATGCGAACTTTGCTGGGATGGTTCGGCGTCGATTTACCAGGCACCAACCAGCTGTTTTTCGGTGCAGCGCTGCTTTTTGTGGTGATTGCGGTGCCGGAAGGCGTGTGGCCTTGGCTTTCCAAACGTATGGGCCTTATGGAGCGAAAACCATGAGCGCTCTGCTGACCGTTGCCGGCGTCACCAAGCGATTTCGTGGTCTCATCGCTGTGGACCGGGTCAGTTTTGAGGTCCCGCAAGGCGGCATTTTCGCGGTCATCGGGCCAAACGGCGCCGGCAAGACCACGCTGTTCAATATGATTGCCGGCGTTTTCCGGCCCGATAGTGGCACCATCGATTTTGCAGGCGAACAGATCGCCGGGCTCTCGCCCGACCAGATTTGCCGGCGTGGCATAAGCCGCACCTTTCAGATCGTGCGCCCGTTTCCCGCACTCAAAGTCGAAGACAACGTGATCATTGGGGCCCTGTTGCATCGGAAATCTGTTCCGGAGGCCCGGGCGCATGCGCACGACGTTTTGCGCAGGCTCGATCTCTATGGCAAGCGCGAACAACGCGCATCGGCACTGACGCTGCCCGATCGCAAGCGTGTGGAAGTAGCGCGGGCGCTCGCCACCGATCCAAAACTGCTTTTGCTCGATGAGGTCATGGCAGGTTTGCGCCCTACCGAGACTGATCGGATGGTCAGGATTCTGAAAGAACTTATCGATGAGAGTGGGCTGACGATCGTTTTGATCGAGCATGTGATGCGCGCCGTCATGGCCGCCGCTACGCATGTTTTCGTCATGCACCACGGCGCTGCAATTGCCGAGGGGGCACCCGGCGACGTGGTGCGCGACCCCGCCGTAATTGACAGCTACCTCGGCGCGGAGGCAGTCGTTTGATGCTTGCCGTTGACAACCTCGATGTGTTCTACGGCGATGCGCAGGCGCTCGACGGCGTCTCGATTGCGATCGAAGCTGGCGCAATCGTTGCCATCGTGGGAGCCAATGGCGCCGGCAAGACCTCGCTGATCCGGACGATTGCCGGAATGCATAACCCGACGCGCGGCCGTATTATCTTTCGCGGCATCGACATTACCGGGTGGCCGAGCCACAAAATCTGCGACCTCGGCATTGGCCAGGTTGCGGAAGGCCGGCAAGTGTTTCCATCGCTGTCTGTTGACGAAAATCTGGCGATGGGTGCGATGTTGCCGCGCGCCCGCAATTCGCGCGGGCAGAATTTCGAAAAAGTCTACGCGATGTTTCCAGTGCTGGCTGAGCGCCGTCAGCAAGCCGCAGGGACATTATCGGGCGGCGAGCAACAAATGCTTGCCGTTGGACGATGTCTGATGGGCGCGCCCGAATTGATATTGTTTGACGAGCCCTCACTTGGCCTGGCCCCAGCCATCGTGCAGAGCGTGCTGCAATGCGTGCGCGATCTCAACAAAAGCGGGCTGACCTGCGTGCTGGTTGAGCAGAATGTCGCAGTGTCGCTCAAACTTGCCAGCCACGCCTATGTGCTGGAAAACGGCCGGATCACCATCACTGGCTCAGGTGAGCACCTGCTTCGTGACGACCGGGTACGTCAGGCCTATTTGGGCCTCTAGTCGGTCATTTCAACGGCGGGCCGATGGTGACCGTCAGCTTGCCGACGCCTTCCACCTCACACTCGATTTTGTCGCCCGCAACGGTGGCGGCAACGCCAGAGGGAGTGCCAGTCATGATGATGTCACCCGGCTCAAGCGCCACCATTTCCGACAACTTGGAAATTGTTTCCGGGACATTCCAGATCATCTGATTGAGGTCGCCATCCTGCCGGACTTGGCCATTGACCTTAAGAACGATCTTGCCTTTCGCCGGGTGACCTATCTTACTTGTAGGCGTCAATGGTCCACACGGCGCGGAGGCGTCGAACGCCTTGCCGATTTCCCATGGCCGCTTGACGTCGCGGGACGCGATTTGCAAGTCGCGACGGGTCAAATCGATGCCGACTGCATATCCATAAATACAGTCATTGGCCTTGGAGACCGGGATATTGCGGCCGCCGCTTTTTAACGCAACCACCAATTCAACCTCGTGGTGCATATCCTTGGTCAATGATGGGTAGGGAACCGTGCCGCGGTCCGGTACGATCGCGTCGGCGGGTTTCGCAAAAAAGAACGGCGGGGCGCGCTCATCCTGCCCCATTTCGCGGATGTGTTCGATGTAATTACGGCCGACGCACCAGATACGACGAACCGGAAATAGCTTGTCGGTTCCGGCGATCGCTATAGCGGCTTGTGATGCAGGTGAAATGACATACCGGCTGTCAGTCATGGTGAGTTCGCCGTTCGAAATCGCTGTGGTTGGAGATGGTCTGGTTGCGTAATAGCCGACCAAACAAAGAAGGTTGTGCGTATCAGGTGGGACGCGGCGTCGTCAACCGCGTGAACTCATGACGATGCAGCCGCCGCGAGGGGACTGCGTGTCTCCTGTTCCTTGAGCTGCAATCGGTAAAACGAGGCATAACGACCAGAGGCGCGCAACAATTCGTCGTGCCGGCCGGATTCTACCGCGCGGCCGTCTTCGATGACGTAAATGCAGTCTGCGTGCGACACCGTATGGAGCCTGTGTGCAATCGCAAGCGTAGTGCGGCCCTGACAAAGGTGCTCCATAGCCTCACGCACCTGCAATTCGGCTTCCGAATCGAGTGACGCGGTTGCTTCGTCGAGCAAAATGATCGGCGCGTTCTTGATCAGTGCACGTGCTATCGCAACTCGTTGGCGCTGGCCGCCCGAGAGCTGCAGGCCGTGTTCGCCGACCGGCGTGTCGTAGCCGCGTGGAAACGAGCTGATAAAGTCGTGCGCGTAGGCGGCTTTAGCGGCGGCCACGATCTCATCTTCGCTGGCTCCCGGTTTGCCGAATTCGATATTTTCGCGAACGGTGCCGCGAAACAGGAATACGTCCTGTCCGACGTAAGCGATATGTCGTCGAAGTGAATGACGCGATGACAGCGCAATATCTTGCTCGTCGACAATGATTTTGCCGCGCTTGGTGTCATAGAAACGCAGGATCAAATTGAAAATAGTCGATTTGCCGCCCCCGGAAGGGCCCACCAGCGCGGTCAGTTTGCCCGGCTCGGCCACGAAAGACATGCCGCGCAGGACCAGCTCTTCGTAGCGATAGGCGAAATGCACATTCTCGAACGTCAGCCGTGCAGTCTTGATTTTCAGGTCGGGATTGTTGCTGTCCACCGGTTCGCTCGGCGGGCTATCGATAACCTCGAACAAGATCCGTACGCCTACCAGTGCGCTGTTGAGCTCGATGTTGAGCCGGGCAAGCCGTTTGGCCGGCTCGTAGGCCAGCAAAAAGGCGGTGATAAAGGAAAAGAACTGGCCGGGGGTCGCGCCGGTTTCGATCACGCGATAGCCGCCGTAGGTGATGGCCATCGCAATAGCACAGCCGCCGAGAGTTTCCATCAAAGGACTAGCGCGATTGGATACGCGCGCCATCTTGTTGGCCTCGTGCTCGACCGCGGCGACGTTTCGGTCAAACCGCTCGCGCATGATGCCTTCCAGGGTGAAGGCCTTCACGATGCGAATACCTTGCAGCGTTTCCTGCAATGTTTCGATGATCCGGGTGCCACCATGAAACTGGGTGCGTGCAATCGAATAAATGCGCCGGATGAGTTTCCGTAGAACAAAAAAGGCGGGTGGGACAACAACGAAACTGAAAAATGACATCAGCGGGTCCTGGACCACCATGACGATGACCAGGCCGATCAGCGAGAGTAAATCGCGTCCAACCGAAGTAATCAGCAGATTAATGACTTGCGTCGCCGCCGCAGCGCCCGCCGACAGGCGAGCAATAAATTCGGTGGAGTGCCGATCGGAGAAAAATCCGAGGCCTTCATTGAGGAGTTTTGCAAAGACCGCACGCTGATTGTCGGCAACGATACGATTCCCGATGCGTGAAAGCATCACGCTGTGTCCGTACGTTGCTAACCCCTTCATGGCGAACAGAACAACGGTAATGGCGCCGAGAGTAACGATGCCCGGCAAGTTTCGGTTGACGTAAGCCTGATTAATCACGTCGCCGATAAGGTAGGCGCTCATCGCAGTGCATGCAGCAGCGACCGCCATTAGCGCGAACGCGATAACGTATTTGCGCCAATGCACCAGGCCCTGTTCCGTGAGCAAACGCCGGATCAGGGGAAAAGCGCCGTAACGTTCGTCAGCGGCCGTTGGCAGGCTGTGGTCGTTCATCCGCCCTCTGTGGGCTGTGAGTAGGCACGATGGGGCAGGAGTGACGCTTCCTTGCCTGCGGATACAGAAATTTTCAAGCTAAAACTAAGCAGACAAAAGATGGCGAAAAGTGCTGATTTTATTATCTCAGGCGACCACACTTTTGCGACGGGCGGCCAACCGTTTTTCCCACGCAAGCGCGTGGGCGACGATAGTGTCGAGATTCTGAAAGCGCGGCCGCCAGGACAGTGTCGCTCGAATGCGATCAACATTCGCCACGAGGGCCGGGGCGTCGCCGGGGCGACGGCCTGAAACTTCTACCGGAAAATCACGCCCGCTCGCACGCCGCACTGCGTCGATGACTTCGAATACCGAAGCCCCGCGGCCATAACCGCAGTTGAAGGTCGCACTGGAGCGGCCACTTCGTAGATGAGCAAAAGCCGATGAATGCGCCTGCACCAGGTCGCTCACATGAATATAGTCGCGGATGCATGTGCCGTCCGGCGTCGGGTAGTCCGTGCCGAATACGTCCATCTTCGGCCGTTTGCCGATCGCGGTCTCACAGGCGACCTTGATCAGATGAGTTGCAGCCGGCGTTGCTTGCCCGGTGCGTAATTTCGGGTCGGCACCAGCAACGTTGAAATAGCGCAGGATCACGAAACGCAGTCCGTGCGCTTTAGCTGCGTCGTGTAGCATCATTTCAGACATCAGCTTCGAAGTGCCATACGGGGAAATCGGCGCCGTCAGCGCGTTCTCGCGCACGGGCTTCTCATCCGTGGTTCCGTAAACCGCGGCTGTAGAGGAAAAAATGAACTGACGGACGCCAGCCTTGATCGCGACGTCAAGCAATGCGCATGTGTTCATGGTGTTGTTGCCGTAGTAGCCAAGCGGGTCGGCAACGGACTCGGGCACGACGATGGAGGCGGCGAAGTGGATGATAGTTGTGATGCCGTGGCGAGCGATAGTGTCTCCCACCAGCGACCGGTCACCGGTGCTGCCGGCAACGAAGGGAACCGAGGCTGGTATCAGAAAGCGGAAGCCGCTCGAGAGATTGTCGAGCACGACCACGGGCTCACCTGCGTCCACGAGCTCGTGCACCATGTGACTCCCGATATAACCCGCGCCTCCCGTAACCAGAATCGTCATGTCGAAAGACCCCTCTTGCCCTACTCAATTTGCTCAATGATCGTAAAAGTCGAGTCTTGATCGCCCGCCGCAATAGCATGGTTATGGCGGTCATGCTTAATGAGCGGTATATGGTTCTCGCAACACGTCATGGCCAAAATTCTTTACATAAAGACCTCGTCGTTAGGCGATGTGATCCACCACATGCCGGCTTTGGCAGATGCCCGGAAGGCGCTTGGCGGCGCGGCCTTCACGTGGCTGGTGGAGGAGGATTTTGAGCCGCTCGTGCGGCTCCATCCGGCAGCAGATTACATTATCCCGGTCGCGTGGCGGCGCTGGCGAAAGTCGCTTTATTCGCCGGCAACCCTGGTCGAAATCGCCGAAAGTTTCCGCGCCACCCGCACGCGCCAATATGACGAAATTGTCGACAGCCAAGGGCTCTTGCGTACAGCTTTGATCGGGCGCATGGCTCGCGGCCGTCACCATGGCTACGATGCTGCAAGTATTCGCGAGCCCCTAGCTTCCGTCTTTTATGATCTCCGCTATCGTGTCGATCGCAATTTGCATGCGGTCGAACGCAACCGGATCCTGAGCGGACTAGCTCTCGGATATACGCCGCAGGGAGCTCCCGATTTTGGACTCGATCGCACCCAGATTAGGGATAGTGGATCGCGTTATGGGGTGCTGCTGCATGCGACAGCGCGGGCGGAAAAACAATGGCCCGAGGCGAATTGGATCGACCTAGCCAGAACCATAGGCAGAGAAGTTGAACTCGTGTTGCCCTGGGGGTCGCAGACCGAGCGTGCGCGCAGCGAACGGATCGCGGCCGGGAGTCCGAACGCGCGTGTGCCCGAACGCGCACCGTTGGATCAGGTTGCGAAGTTGATTGCGGGCGCACAATACGTCGTAGGCGTCGACACCGGTCTTCTGCACCTTGCAGCTGCGTTGGGCGTTCCTCTGGTTGCGATTTTCGTAGGTAGTAATCCAGGTCTCACGGGGCCTGTCGGGAGCGGCCCCCGGTTGGTTCTCGGCGAGAATGGCATATCGCCCTCGGTTGAGGGCGTACGCGACGCGATCACAACGGTTGTTCGCTAATTTTATTCAGGCAGCACCCACGCGCAGCAAGTCGTGCACGTGGATAACGCCGACCGGTTTGCCGCTATCCACGGCAAATAAAGCTGTGACCTTCATCATGTTGAGAATATCAAGCGTCTCGCTAAGCAGTTGATCGGAGCGAACGGTCTTTGGTTCGCGCGTCATCACGTCCTCGACACGAGCATCGAGCAAACTGCCACGCATGTGCCGACGCAGGTCGCCGTCGGTGATGATTCCAACTAAATGTCCGCGTGGATCCGTAATGCCGACGCAACCGAAGCCTTTGGCTGTCATTTCGAGGATCGCATCCGACATTCGCGTGCCGACGGGCGATAGCGGCATTGCCAAACCGCTGTGCATAATGTCTTGCACCGTTTTCAGCAAAGTACCGAGTTTACCGCCGGGGTGCAGCAGACCGAAATCGACGGCTGTAAAGCCGTGGCTCTCGAGCAGCGCAATCGCCAGGGCGTCGCCAAGCGCAAGTTGCATCAGTGAAGATGTCGTTGGTGCCAGATTATGCGGACAGGCCTCGCGTGCCTGCGGCAATGCGAGTATGACATCGGCAACCTTGGCCAAGGCACTCTCGGCGATTGCGGTCATCACTATCAGCTTGATTCCGTGTCGTCGCGAGTAGTCGGTTATATTTTTGAGTTCTGCGGTTTCACCCGACCACGACAACGCCAGGATAACGTCGTTGCTGGCGATCATTCCGAGATCGCCGTGGCTGGCTTCGCCTGGGTGCACGAAAAAGGCGGGAGTTCCCGTAGAAGCAAGGGTCGAAGCGATCTTGCGGGCGACGTGACCGGATTTGCCCATGCCGGTCACGATCACTCGGCCCTGCGCCTTACGAATGAGATCGACCGCAACGGCGAACGAAGTCCCTAGCCCATCCCGCAATGCGGCCGAGAGGGCGTCGATGCCGCCGCCTTCAGCTTCGAGCGTGCGTAAAGCTGACGCAATCGCAGCCTGTGCGCGGTCGCTCGTCACATGAACGGGTTTCGGTTGAGCCATGGTCCTTGATATCACGAAAACAACGTCAGGTCAGGGTTCCTCGGCTCATTCGTTAATAACGCAGACCTGGCGATCATTTTTTGCGATTTCTGGCGCTTGCGAGTGCTTGGCGCACATTTGCGAGGACGGTCTCGACCCCGACGTCAGCGATGCGCCGATGGCGTACGGCATCGTTACCTTCGATGCGCGCGCGTTCGCGAGACTGATCATCGCCCGGCGGTTCAAGGATAGCGGTAACTGGATTGAGGGGTTTCCAGTGCCACGGGCTGGTGGGGCCAAAGATGGCGATCGTACTGGTGCCAAGCGCAGCGGAGACATGCATCAGTCCAGAATCGTTGGTGACCGAGACATCGGCCGCAGCGAGCGCCAGAATGGCATTGCGCAGAGTCCTGCTGGTAAGATTGTGCACATGGTTGCCAGCAGCGGCCACGATCTCTTGCGCAATAGATGCCTCGTCCGGTCCTCCAAGCACCCAAACTGAGGCTCCGTCTTTTGAAAGTTCACGTGCGAGCATACTGTAGTAGCGGGAGGGCCAGGCCTTGCCGCTACCAACCGCGCCCGGCGATAACGCAACAACCGGACGCGTTTCTTTTTCGAGAGCCTGTTGTGTGAGCCACGTTCCAATGTCCTCGGTGGACACTTTAAGTTCCGGGAGTGGCCACTCATTCGGAAGCGAAGCATCTTTTGGCAAGGCCAAGGCGCCCATGCGGTCGATCATGCGTGGGAGCTTGCGCTCGCCGAACCGCACATCGTTAAGTAAACCAAAGCGACCTTCACCTGCAAAACCCGTTCGTGTCGGAATGCCGGCAAGCCATGGCGCGAGAGCCGCCTTCCATTTCCGCGACATCACCAGCGCTTGAGCGTACTTGCCGTGTCGCAGTGAGTGGGCAAGCTGTCGTTGACGCGTGAGACCCAGTCTTCCACGCGGTAAATCGATCACGATGACGCGTCGAACCCCGGGCATATAGTCGACGAGTGGTGCGCAGAGCAGATTGCTGACTACGTCGACCGGTCGGTCGGCGTTCTGCGCCCGTAATAGTTTGACTACGGAGTGGCAGCGCACAAAATCGCCGATCCAGACATACGGGACGATGAGAACTGGCGCGCCGATTTGGTCGAGTTTTAGACTCATGGAGTTGCGTTCTCCCGGTTCTCTCGATCTGGCCCGCTGCCAGCGGTTAGCCTGCGTTACTGCTGCCTGTCCAGCCGCGATT
This sequence comes from uncultured Alphaproteobacteria bacterium, assembly GCA_963831275.1. Lineage (GTDB taxonomy): Bacteria > Pseudomonadota > Alphaproteobacteria > Rhizobiales > Xanthobacteraceae > Pseudolabrys. The sequence continues at coordinate 71,063 of CAWHPN010000012.1, forward strand.
TTTACCCTCTTATGGGCCCCGTTTGCTGCCCCGTAGACATGAGATTGCGCCGAGAAGCGGACTGGGGCAAAGGTTTGCCACAGATCGCGTCGCGGCGAGGGGTAGGATGTTTTTGGTCACCGGCGGGGCCGGATTCATTGGGTCGAATGTGATCGCCAACCTCAATGAGGCAGGCATTACCGATACCGTGGTGAGTGACAAGCTCGGGCATGACGATGCCAAATGGCGCAACCTTGCCAAGCATCAGGTTGCGGACTTCGTGCCACCAGCCGACCTAAGTCACTGGCTTGATACCCGCAAACTCGACGCCGTTATTCACATGGGGGCCATCTCTGATACGACCGCAACAGATGGCGACCTGGTGATGGAGAACAATTTCCGTCTGTCGCTTCGCCTGCTTGATTGGTGCACGGCAACTCGCACACCATTCATCTACGCGTCGTCCGCGGCCACCTATGGCGATGGTAGCCAGGGTTTTGACGACGACTGGTCGCTTGATGCATTACGCAATCTCAAGCCGATGAATCTTTACGGCTGGAGCAAGCACTTGTTCGATCTCGCTGTTATCGATCGGTACATGAAGAAAGAAAAAATGCCGCCGCACTGGGTGGGTCTCAAATTCTTCAATGTGTATGGTCCGAACGAGTATCATAAGGAGCACATGGCGAGCGTGCTCGCAAAAGTGTTCGACACTGCAAAAACGGGAAAGCCGGTGCGCCTGTTCAAATCACATCGCGAAGGTGTAGCCGATGGCGATCAGCGCCGCGATTTTATTTATGTTGATGACGCCATTTCGGTTCTGCGCTGGCTGCTGGAGGCTACGGGTGTGAACGGCATTTTCAATGTTGGTACCGGTAGGGCAGAAAGCTTCCGTGACATGATCGGGGCCATGTTCAAGTCGCTCGGACGGCCGGTAAATATCGAATATATCGACATGCCGGAGGCCATTCGCGACCAATATCAGTACTTTACGCAAGCCCGCGTCGAACGCTTGCGCCGTGCCGGGTATAATGCCGGGTTCACCCCACTCGAGGTGGCCGTAAATCAGTATGTGACCGGTTATCTCAACCGCGACGACCGCTATCGGTAGCTCGATGTACGATTTCGACAAACATTTTGCCGCGCTTTCCAAGCAGACGATACTTTGCGTCGGCGATTTGATGCTCGATGAGTTTATCTACGGCGAAGTCTCACGCATCTCGCCGGAAGCCCCGACACCGGTGATTGCTGTCAAACGGACGGAACTGATGATCGGCGGCGCTGGGAATGTCGCTCGCAATCTAGTGGCGCTTGGCGCGCGATGTATCTTCGTCGGTGCTGTCGGCGACGACGACGCTGGTGGCGCGCTGACTAAGGCATTAGGCACCCACCCGCTGATCGAGTTTCATTTGGTTATAGATGGCAATCGTCAGACAACGCGCAAAGTCCGCTTTGTGTCGGAGCACCATTCAACACATCTGTTGCGGGCGGATTGGGAGACTGCATCAGCGGTCGATCTTGGCAGCGAAGACGCTTTGATTGGGCACGTGATGAAGGCAATGCCACGGGTGGGTGCTGTGGTTCTTTCCGACTATGCCAAGGGTACACTCACGCCGCGTGTAGTCCGCGCCGTGATCGACGCCGCAAATGAACGCGGCAAGCCGGTGGTGGTCGACCCGAAGGGCCGCGACTACAGCATTTACCGTGGCGTCACAGTCATAACGCCAAATCGGCAAGAGCTTGCCGACGCGACCCATGCCCCGGCTCGAACTGAGGAAGACATCACTAATGCCGCCGCGAAGCTTCGCGATGCGGTATCCGCACAGGCGGTTCTGGTGACGCGGAGCGAAGCCGGGATGACCCTCGTTAGCAAGAATGCTTCGGTCCACATCCCGGCTTACCCAGTGCGCGTCCGCGATGTTTCCGGCGCCGGTGATACGGTCGTGGCGGTTCTTTCAGCAATGCTGGCAATTGGAGCAGATTTTGAATCCGCGACGCGCGCCGCAAATGCCGCCGCGGCCGTGGTTGTCGGTAAGCGTGGTACCGCAACTACCTCAATAGGCGAACTGCGTTCGCGCATATTGCCGGCGGCTACGCTGGCATCAGAAGAAAAAATTATTTTCGATTGGTCCGTGCTTGACGATCATCTTGCGGAATGGCGTAAGCAAGGTTTGCGGGTCGGGTTCACGAACGGCTGCTTCGACCTCCTGCATCCCGGCCATGTCAAATTGCTCGCTGGCGCGCGCGGGGCGTGCGATCGGCTTGTTGTAGGTCTGAATGGCGATGCTTCCGTTGCACAACTCAAGGGCGCCGGCCGTCCCGTGCAGCCGGTGCAGGCCCGTGCCGAAGTGCTGGCCGCGCTTGAAGCGGTCGATCTGATTGCGGTTTTCGAGGAAGATACGCCGGAGAAGTTGATCGGCCATGTGAAGCCGACAGTGTTAGTCAAGGGCAGCGACTATGCCCCCGACGAGGTCGTGGGGCGCGAGATCGTCGAAGCGCTTGGCGGCGAGGTCATCCTGATCGATATCGTGCCCGGCCATTCGACCACATCGATGGTCGAGCGCACGCGCGCGTCAAAGAGCCGCCGCTAGTTTTCTCGCTTGATCGTTTTTGTCGACGGCGGTTTCCAGCCTTGCATCTCTTCATACCGCTTGGCGTAGCGATAAAAGGTACCTTCGAAATTACCGAAGGCGATCACAAAGCCCGCCCAGCCGTCGATGAATCCAAGCTTGAAAATATAATGTTTGATGAACGACCATGCGCCGTGGCCAAACGCGCTCGCCATAGTCACGCGCTTACCCGCGAGTTTCGGTGCGCCGAGCGTTGAATAGCGATTCATCTTGCTGATGATCTCTTCCAGATTGCGAAAGGGAAACTGCCAGATTGCATTGCGCAAAAAGCCGATGGACCCGCCGTTAAGGACTTCAAATCCCTCGTGTACCGGCTCGAGCGTGTAGCGGAGGCTGCCTTTCCGGAAAAGCTGTGGCTGACGGAAATTTGGATACCAGCCCGAGCCACGGATCCAGCGCCCCATCATGTAGCTTCGCCGTGGGACCATATAGATATCGTGAGGCATCGGTGCTGCTAGCAATTCGAGAATTTCGTCACGTGTCGCCTCGGTGCAGCGTTCGTCGGCATCGAGACTGAATATCCAGTCGAATGTGCAAGCCTCGATCGCACGATTGCGCAGATCGCCGAAACCATTAAATGGGATATCGACAACGCGAGCGCCAAGCGATCGGGCAATCTCGGCGGTGCGGTCGATACTAAACGAATCCACCACCACGATTTCATCCGCCCACAGCACGCTGGATATAGCTGCTTCGATCTTTTTTGCCTCGTTATAAGTGAGAATATATGCTGATATTTTTTGCATGGCCGTATGTATGCCTGTTGAGGCCTTCAGAGTGAGCGTCAAGTTAACATTGAGGGGCGTGTCTGCCCTAGGGATTTGTCGGAGCGAAAGACTTCGGCTAAAGCCAATAGGAGAGGGCGTCCGTGGCCGAGCTGATTTCCGTCATCGTTACGACCTATAACCGCGAGGAGGCGCTCGATGCGGTCTTGCGGTCGCTTGAGCGACAGAGCGACAACGCCTTCGAGATCATTATTGCCGATGACGGTTCTGGTCCGGCAACCGCAAAGCTGATCGAATCCTGGAAAACAAAAATCGGGCGCCGTCTCGAGCATGCCTGGCACGAGGATCGCGGGTTCCGTGCCGCCGAAATCCGCAATCGCGCGGTTCTGAACGCACGCGGGACTTATTGTATTTTCCTGGACGGCGATTGCATCGTGCGGCCGGATTTTGTCGCCATCCATCGGAAATTGGCCGAGCCCCGATGCTTTGTCACCGGCAATCGCGTTCTGCTCTCGCCTAATCTGACGACGAGAGTACTTCAGGAGAAGCTCACGCCGGAGACATGGGGGCCGGGATACTGGCTTTCCGAGCGCTTGCGGGGAGGCGTCAATCGTTTGTCTGCACTTCTGCGTCTGCCGCTTGGGCCGCTGCGTCAGCTTCGTCGGACCGCCTGGCGAGGCGCCCGTTCGTGCAATCTTGCCATCTGGCTTTCCGATCTCACGCGCGTCGATGGTTTCGATGCGAGTTACACCGGCTGGGGCAAAGAAGATTCGGATATTATTGTTCGACTTTTGCATGCCGGTGTTCACCGCAAGGATGGCATTTTTGCAACAGGGGTTATCCATCTTTGGCATGCCGAAGCTGATCGGGCCCTGTTGTCCGAAAATGAGCGCCAGCTTGCCGGTGTGGTTGCCGCGGATCGCATTCGGGCGCAGCGCGGTTTGTCATCGCTTCAAGGCACGTCTGCAGTGACTGCGGCGGTGAGCTGAATAATGCCCAAGCCCGCGGTTGCACATGGCATCGACAGGGAAGGCCTCGCGCGCCTTGCCGATGGACTGATTGTGGCGCTGGCGATCTCATTGCCATGGTCAACGTCCGCGACGTCGGTGCTGGCGGTACTTTGGGTGTTCGCACTTCTTCCTACACTTCGCTGGGCCGACATTCGCGAGGAGCTTGCAACGCCGGCCGGCGGCCTGCCGGTATTGCTCGTCGTGCTGGGGCTCGCCGGCATGGTGTGGGCCGACGTGACATTGCTTGAACGTTGGAAGGGGTTCGATTCATTTGCGAAGTTATTGGCAATACCGCTGCTATTTCTGCAATTCCGCCGCTCGCAGCATGGCCATTGGGTGTTGGGAGCCTATTTGTTCTCATGCGTGGCGTTGCTCGCGGCCACGACGGTTGTCGTGGCAATTCTGCCCTCTACATTCCGTGTGCTGCATTACGACAACGTGTTGGTGAAAAACGCCGCAACTCAAAGCGGCGAGTTTGTCACGTGCATCTTCGGCCTGCTGTATCTGGCGGGCGGTGCCATCGAAAAACGGCGGTGGCCGATGGCGTTTGGGGCGGGCGTCATCATTTTAGCCATGCTGGCCAACATCTTGTACGTATCGACTGGGCGAACGGCTCTGGTTGTCGCATTTGTGCTGGTTGTCGTATTTGCCGTGCGGTACCTTCGCCCCAAAAGCATTGCATTCATGTTTGCCGGCATTGTTTTGCTTGGCACGGTTGGCTGGAGTTCATCGCCTTACCTGCGTTCTCGTGCGGGTGCGATCTGGTCCGAAATACAGAGATATGAAGTCGACAACGAGAGAACATCGTCCGGCGAGCGAATCGAGTTTTGGAGGAAGTCGATTGAATTCACACGAGAGTCGCCCGTGATTGGGCACGGTACCGGCTCTATCCGTGCGCTTTTCGAAAAATCATCGATGGGACAATCCGGCGCTGCCGGCGTTGCCGCTGCTAATCCACACAATCAAACCCTGGCCGTCGCGATTCAGTTGGGGCTTATCGGTATTTTAGCTTTGTGGGCGATGTGGACCGCGCATCTGTACTTATTTCGTGCCAATAGCCTGGCTGACTGGATTGGCCTTGTCATCGTGACACAGAATATTGTCGGCTCTTTGTTCAACTCTCATTTGTTCGATTTTGTGCAAGGCTGGGCTTATGTCGTTGGTGTTGGGGTTGCGGGTGGCATGACGGCGCATTTGGTCCGCAAATCTGGCTCGCGTCGTCAATAGTGATTATTGGGTGACCGCGTATGGCTAGACTTCATTGTGCGTTTGGCTTTCTATCGGGAACAGATGCCAGCGCCCGCGCGAAAGTGGATCTGTGATGTTGGAATGGCTTTCAACCCGTTTTTCGAAAAGCAGGTCAGGTTTGGTACAGGCCACAATTCCGCATCTCGAATTACATGTTACGCATGTATGTAATTTGGTTTGTGAAAGCTGTTCACACTATTCAAATCACAACCACCGTGGACATTTGGCGTTGTCCGATGCCGACCGATGGATGGGTCTTTGGAGCCGGCGTGTGGGCGTTGATGAGTTTCACTTGCTCGGTGGTGAGCCGACCATTCATCCAGAGCTGACCGGGTTCGTTCGTCTGGTCCGCCGCCATTGGCCGGAAACGCTTATCCGGATTCGCACAAACGGGTTTTTCCTGCATCGTCATCCCGATCTGCCAGCTCTGCTCGCGAACGATGACCTTTTGATCGTCAGTGTGGCGGTGCATCACGATTCCGCCGAATACCGGGAACACTTACGGCCGGCGTTCGAACTACTTGCGAGCTGGCAAAATGAGTTCGCGGCCCGGGTGGAAGTCGACCAATCATTCAATAACTGGACGCAGCGATATCTGGGTGTCGGAGCGGACATGCAGCCTTTCGAGGACGGTTTGCCGCGTGAGAGTTGGAAAATTTGCCCTGCGCGCGAGTGCAAACAGCTTTTCGAAGAAAAAATTTGGAAGTGTGCGCCGCTGACGTATCTCGGGATGCAAAATACAAAATACAAGCTTTCAAACAAATGGGAATCGTATCTGCAGTATAAGCCGTTGGAGCCCACCTGCAGTGATGAGGAACTTGCGGCGTTCATTGCCTTGGAGGATGAATTTTATTGCGGAATGTGTTCTGCCCGGCGACGCCCACTGAATCTTCCGATTCCGATTCGGAATCACAAAATTCGTAAATCAGATGATCTCCACGGAAATTAAAGCTATCCGGTACCCGGTATCAAATGCATCAGGAGAAAAGTGGCGGGCCTATCCGCTGTTCTCCGGTCGGACCTCCGCGCACGATGATATGGCCTGTCATTTTTCGGTCCTGAGCCCTGGCCACTCGCCTCATCCTCCGCATGAGCACGTGGAGGAGGAGTTGCTCATAATTCTCGATGGAAAAGCGGACATATTGATAACCGAAGGTCCGGATGCAAATAGGGCTCGTGTCGAGGGTCTTCATCCCGGATCTTTCGTCTATTATCCAGCCCATCAATACCACACGATTCGAAACTGTCCGGATTTTCCAGCCACATACGTAATGTTCAAATGGCGTGCGACCCCGGAGAAATCCAATACGCCTCTTAACACGACGTTTTACCATTTCGACAAGATTGCTTTCGCAGAATGCGAAGAAGGTTTCGCACCACGCCTCCTGTTTGAAGGTCCGACAGCCCACTTGGATAAGTTGCATGCTCACATCACTCAGTTACAGCCCGGCGCGGGCTATCCACCTCACGCCGACAGTTACGATGTCGCTATTGTCATCTTGACGGGTCGCGTTGAAACTCTTGGTCAAACCGTAAATTCGCCTAGTGTCATTTATTATGCCGCTGGCGAAGCGCACGGGATGAAGAACGTCGGGGACGTAGTCGCTCACTATCTTGTTTTTGAGTTTCACTCGTCACGAGCGAAATCTTCGCCTTCAGGGGAAGGGCAGAATGCGGCACGGGTGGACGTTGGCTCGGTCCCGATGCCCAATCCGATAGCGGATTGGCTGAGTCGGCCTATAAGTTCAATACGCCAACGCTTGTCAAAAGTCAGATCAAAGTCGTCATAAATCCTGTCAAAACATTCTCTACAAACTCTCATATTTATCGTTTGGCGGTATTGAATCTCCACAGCACTCCCGCTACCAGGATGCTTCCCAAGGCCAGACACGCAATTTGATATTTTGCTGACGTGGCAGACATTGAAATCGCTGCAAGCCCAGCGAGAACAATGTTCAGAGCGAATACAGAGCCAACAATCTGGTAAATACCGATTCCGTTATCGATGGCGCGCTGATAGAAATGATCCCGGTGCGCCTGTGTAAGCGAATCCCCCTTGATCAGTCGCTGCAACAGCGTGACGGTCGCGTCCGATAGATAATAGAGCGGCAATAGCAGCGCTGCAGCAAGGTGATCATGAACGGCGAGCATGAGGAGCAGCCAGCCCAATATCAATCCAATGGGCAGGCTTCCAACATCGCCGAGAAACAGGCGCGCAACCGGCCGATTGAAAGGTGCGAATCCGATCGTTGCGCCAAACAGCGCGATGGCTACGACCGTCGTTTCGCGGGGGAGATCGCCCGCCAACCCAAACGCCGCTAAACCTGCCGTCAGCGGCACAACCTCAACGACCGTCATCCAGTCGATGCCGTCCATGAAGTTGACCAAATTTATGAACCAGACACAGCCGATCAAAATGCACGCCCGCTCGATCCACCATGGCAGCGATGGAAAGGCACGAAGCTCGTGGGGGATTGCCAGCACGACGAGAGCGGCCGCGGCGGTTTGCAGAAGAAGCCGCGACATTGCACTGAGCGGACCGACATCATCAGTGGCCCCAACAATGGTAAGCGCGACGACGGCGCCAAGCAGACTGATCAATGATTGCGTGTTCTCGATTTCCGGTTCGGTGATCACGGCCATGAGCACAACGGCAATTGTAGCGCCAATAACTCCGATGCCTCCGCCTTGGGGTGTCGCGGCGCGATGAGACGACCGGGCGTTCGGCTGCGCTACCGCATAGCGGGCAAAAATGCCCCGCAAAACGAAAATGAGGCCGTAACTGATGCAGGCGGCCAAAATCGCAAGCAACGCAAGCTGCCCCAGGTAGGACAAGAAATAGCTGCTGCCAATCTCACTCATAGCGCCAAAGATGGCGTCCGGGAGTCTTGCGGTCTAGTGGTCGGGGTGGGCGCCGGCCTCCGGGCCAACTCGACCAGGTTATGGAAACCACCAAATCGGAACGGCTGCTCATCGCGAAGCGCAAAGCCGGCTTCCGCGATCTCATAGAGTTCTGCGGGTTCGCTGCATACGCGATCAAGACACTCGCGCAAGCTGTCGTCGTCGTAACGATAAAGCAGTGCATTTTCGTCGCGGTTGAGAACGATACGGTCCACCGCGCTGTCTTCCACTATATTAACGCAGCCCGCATTGAGACCGTTTTCGATACGATTGTGAATTTCATCGTTGACGCGGCTGACGCTTAACACCGCACGTGCAGACTTCATGCGGGCAAGCGTCGTTTGCATGCTCACGTCTGCTTCAAATCGAGCCTTGCCGCCGGCAACGATTGCTCTGGCCGATTCATCGGATTGAATAAAAACAGGAAAATTGCGCGCAATTTCGAAGATTCGTTGTCGTCGACGAATCTGGACAATGTCTTCGACGATCTGGAAAGCATCATTGAAGAGATTATTGGTCAGAGCGAGACCGCGATCTGCCAACGCGGCCACCAAGTGCTGCTCAAGCGGGCTATCAAGATCGAAATAGGCATGTTCAATCGCAATATCGACCGCTCCCGCCATTTTCGTGTCGAGCTGGTTCCGTCGACGCAATGCGTCTTCCATGGTGCCGCTGGTTCGGCGCAAATTGATAGGAATGAGGCAGGCGATCTCGCGAGCAAGAAAACTCTGGCGGGTCAGGTGCGCTACCCGGGACCGGTGGCTTGGACCGGTATTTACAGTACAAGCAGTCAAGCTGTCAGGTAAGGCGAAGCGTCTGAAATATTGCTCCGCAAAAACCGAGAGAAAAACAAACCGGGAATTTTGCGCGGTTGCTCTCGTGAACTCCCGCCATCGGGTGCTGGTGTGGTCAAGAACCCAGTGCAAGACAGGAACGCCTGCAGCGGAAGCCAGGTCGAGGAAGTTGTCTGAATTGACCCATGCATGGTCGAGTTGCACATTGAGACCGAGCACGCCTATGGCCGAACCATCCAGACAGCGTAGCAATTTACGTTGTGGATTTTTTTGACTTAGTAGAATGCGTTCAGCCGCAATGTCAGTGCTGCGGAAGTACTCCAACAAATTCTCTGCATAAATCGTGTCGTTCGGATGCGGACCCTGGCATACGTAGAATGTTTTTTGACGGTCGCGAATACCGGCAAGTCTGGACCAAAAAGGTGAATTCATACGCGTTACCGGTTACAACACATGTTGAGGCTAGTATTCGGGCAACAATACCAAATTTTTAGTTTAGTGCGGAAATGATATCCTGAAAATAGCGTCCTTTTACTCCTTTATCGATGTTCGGCCGGCGCATCAACTGGAGCCTGAACGCCCGCACCCATCACATCCCGGTATAGTTGCACGGTTAGCTCACCGATCGCATTGGCTGAAAATTTTTCGACTACCAGGCGTCGCGCTGCGGCGCCATAGCGCTTTCGCTGATCGGGCGACTGCACAAGTTGCCGGATTGCATCAGCCAACGATGTCTCATCTTCGAAAGGCACAAGCAATCCCGTTTCTCCGGCAACGACAATTTCGCGGCAACCTGGAACGTCTGTCGCAATCATCGGGCGGCCGAAGGCTGCAGCCTCGAGTAAAGCCTTGGGCAAGCCTTCGCGTCGTGAGGGCAGGACCGCGATATGGGCCTGCGCCCAAACCTGCGCGATATCGTCCACATGGCCGGCCCAATGGATGCCCGGGTCTCGGATCCATCCGGAGAGCTCCGTGGAGTCGATCGAGCTCGGGTTCGCGGGATCCAGATCTCCTGCAATAAGCAGATTTACGTCGCAGCTTCTGCGGCGAAGCAGTTTTATCGCGGCGACAAGCGTGCGAATTCCCTTGTCTTCCAAAAGGCGACCTACGAACGCAACGGTGGTCGTTCCGTCGGATTCGGGACGCGGCTGCAACTGCTCGATGTCAACACCCGACCCTGGGATGATGGCAATGTGGTTGGCGGCTATGCCAAGCGAAAGCAGAGCTTCGCGGTCATCTGGATTCTGCACGAGTGCGACGTTTTTATCGCGCATGCAGAGAAAGCGCAGAAGAAAAACCACAAACTGCCGCAACAGACGTGCTTTGATACTGTCGGAGATGAAGGTGAACCCAAACCCCGTCAAGGCATTCACAAGTGCGGTGCGTCGCCCGATTGCGGCCAGCGATCCGAGCACGGCTGCTTGCAGGGCGACATGATGCGCAAGCACGGGGCCAATATCGCGGTGGATTCGTCGCAAGGCGGCTATCGTTTTGAATGCGGACACAATCGAGATCCGGCCACGGCTGAACGGAATGGGATGGAGTTTGAACCCTTCGGCCTCGATCGCCTTTGCACCATCGACTACGCGGGTTGCGACGTGCACTTCGAAGCCGGCCGCGCGCGCGGCGCGCGCCATTGGCAGCCGATGCGAGAGAAAATACCAATCCTCGGAGACGACGTAGAGCAAGCGGACAGGGGGCCTCGGCCGGCTCATTTTGTCGCCCAACGTCTATACCACGCCTGAAACATCAAGATCGTCCAAAGCGGGTACTGCCAGTCTCTTACACCGCGCTGATGCTCGGCAAAGACACGCTGGATGACGCGAGCTTCAAATAGTCCGCTCGCCGAAAGCGATGAGGTCGACAAAAGATCGGCCGCCCATTCCGAAAGTGGCCCACGAATCCAGGCACCTATTGGAATTGCAAAGCCTGCCTTCGGCCGTTCAACGAGTTCCGGCGGCACATAACGGTGAAGCACGTGGCGCAAGAGAACCTTGCCTTCCGAGCCTCGAATCAAGGCAGAGCGGGGCAGACGCCACGCATATTCGACGACCCGATGATCGAGCAACGGTACGCGCGCTTCGAGAGAGACTGCCATGCTCGCGCGGTCGACCTTGGTAAGGATGTCATCGGGCAAGTAGTGCATCATGTCGAAATAGCGCGTTCGCGCGCTAGCGTCGGGAAGGTCGTGTGCGATGTTTGTATCATCCCAGACAGCCATCGGTTCGTTCACCGACGGCATGACGTCCGACGGTTCGGGCCATTGCGCGATCGCGCGGCGATAGATTTTCTCTGCGCTGCCCGCCGTGGCGAGCGCTGCTGCTTTATGGATTTTGTCGCCGAGGAAAGTCGGGCGCAGGCGCGCCGGGAGTGGATTGAAGATCGCATCCCAACTCGCCGGTGACAGGATTTGCAGGCTCTTGCCGAATGCCAGCGACAGAGGGTTGGGCATCAGCCGGTTCCATGCCGCAAGCGCACTGATCCAGTGATGACGGACATAGCCCCCGAAACATTCATCGCCCCCATCGCCCGACAGAGCGACAGTGACCGAACGGCGCGCGAGCTCGGAAACCAGGAAGGTGGGGATTTGCGATGAATCGGCAAAGGGCTCATCGTAAATTTCGGGCAAACGAGTAATCGCTGATTGCGCAGCGGCGGGCTCAACGACAAGGTCGGTGTGGTCGGTCTTGAGATGTTTCGCTACCAGACGAGCGTGGTCCGCCTCATTGTATCGTTTGTCCCGAAAACCGATGGTGAAAGTGCGCACCGGGCGTTGCGATTGCGCCTGCATCAGCGCGACGACGAGCGAGGAGTTGATGCCGCCGGAAAGAAAAGCGCCTAGCGGAACATCCGACACCATCTGCCGCCGAACCGAATCTGCGAGCAGCGCTTCGAGATCGTGTGCAAGTTCTTCCTTGCCTCGCCTTTCGATATTGTGCTGGCCGTCAACTGCGATTTGCCGAAGGTCCCAATAGCACGCGATCGTCGGTTGCTTGTCCGCTTGTGCGCTTATTAGGTGGGCGGGGCGAAGCTTGCTGGTGTTACGATAGATTGTATTCGGTGCCGGTATACAGGCCGACCGCAGATAGGCCGCAACGGAGCGAGGGTCGACCGATGTGTCAAAACCCGGATAGCTACGAAGTGCCCGCAGCTCGGAAGCAAAAAGAAGGCCGCCATTCGGCAGTCTTGTCCAATAAAGAGGCTTGATGCCGAGGCGGTCGCGCACCAGCCATAGCCGCCGCTCGCGCCGATCCCAGAACGCAATAGCGAACATGCCGTTGCAGCGCCCAATAGTGGCGGCAACGCCCCACAGTGAAACAGCTTCAAGAAGGACCTCAGTGTCGGAATAACCGCACCAACGGACCGCCGGATTGGCGCGGACGACCTCCGCCCGCAATTCGGCGGTGTTGTATAGTTCGCCATTATAGGTGGTGATCCAGCGGCCATCGGCCGAGGCCATCGGCTGTGCGCCCGCTGGCGAGAGGTCGACGATCGATAGTCTGCGATGGCCGAGGGCTATTCCAGCTTCCGGATCAGTCCAAAGGCCGTCCGCATCGGGGCCGCGATGGGCGAGCAAGCCGGCCATTGCCGCGATACGTTTCCTGATGTCCGTGCCAGCGGATCCGGCGGGATCCAGGATTCCGGCGATTCCGCACATTCGTGCCGCTGCTCCCTAGTGACGCCGGTAAACGTGATTGGAAATTCGCCGGATGACGATGTCGACGAGTGTATGGAACACGGAGAGCATGTTCTTGAAGGTCAGCGCTTTTGAGTCGCCCTTTTTTCTTTCGATTGTGCGGACAGGGATTTCCTTAAATGTAAAGCCTTGGTCGAGCAGCATGCAGATGATGTCGGCCTGAAATCCGAATCCGCGCGTGTTCGGATGCCATCGCATGACATTATAACGCAGATGCACGGCCAACCCGTTGTAATAGTGAAGGCGAAAACCGCTGATGAAATTTACCAGCATCGAATAGGTGTTCGACAAAGCCCTGCGCGAAAGGCTTTTGCCCTCGCTGCTGACGTAATACGGTATCAGCATGTCCGCCTGTCCAATCTCGCGGAAAACGGCGACCATGGTATCCATCGGCTCGGCATCATCGCCGCAGATCAAGCGGTAGTATTTGCCTTTGCCGATGAAGGCTGCATCGAAATAATTCTGCGCCAATCCCTGATTGCGTTTGTTTCGGCGAAGCAGAATCCGTTCGTCTGGATGCGCGCCGATATAGTCTGCCACGAGATCGGCCGATCGATCGGTTGAGCAGTCGTCGATGACAATGATCTCGCAATGCAGCCGGCCAGCCTCGGCAAGCGCAGCGCGCACAGTTTTCAGGGTTTTGGTGATATAGGGCTCTTCATTATAGCAGGAAACGAAGATCGTAAGTTCAATCGGGCTCTCGCGTGCGGGCGCGGCTACACTCTCCGGAGTGTGAAGTCTTGCGGCGGCCGGAGTCATGACGACCTCGGCTGCGAATTCGCGTGCGCTGTTCATGCGCGCGCGTCGCCTGATGCTTCGACGCGCACCGCAACCTGTTGCCGCGCGAAGGCGAGATAGGTGTATTTGATACCGTACTTCTCGACGAATTCCTGGAACGCTTTGAATTCGTGGCGTTCCCAGTTCGGAAAGTTGAAATATTCGTCGAACAGGATGACCGTGCCCGGCACAATTCGGTCCGCAAGGAGGTTCAGAATTGTTTGCGTCGAGCTGTAAAGATCGCAATCGACATGCATGAAAGCCACCGGTCGGGGATTTTCCTTCAGCCACGCCGGCAGCGATGTGTCGAACCAGCCGGGATGCAAGCGGACATTCGGCGGGACGCGTGGAAGCTTTCCTTTGAGGTCAAAAACCTTGCGGCCAAGGTTAAATCCGCCCCAGGCCTCGGGAAGCCCTTCAAAACTGTCGAACCCGTGGATGATTCGGTTTCCGACGCGCGAAGCCATGAACCGGATCGTGCCGCCGGTGAACACGCCAAACTCGAGATAGTGCCCATCGATTTTTGCTTCCGTCAGCGAATGGTCGATAAGCTCACGTTGACTGTCGAAGCCGAGCGCGTCGGGCATGGCGCGTTCGATATAGTCGACAGTCCGCTCCAGCGCGCGCCGCGAGCGCTCGCGCATGGGATGAATTCGGCCAACGTCGAACAGTTGATAGACTCCACAAACGATTTTGTAGAGTGCGTATTTGAGCTTGAAATTAGTGACCAGCATGGCGAGCTAATTGCCGTTCATTGGCGCACGGCGCCGAACATGTTGACCGTGCAAAGCGCGTTCAAGAACGGACTCTCTTTCGATATAGGCGACGCTGATGTTCATCGTTCTTGCGCAATACCATGAGATAAATTTTGTACCAATGTATATATCACGCCGCCGGCTTGGGCGTGTGCTCCTTGACCTTGAACAACCACAATATTCCACCGGGAAGCACAACAACGAAAGCGAGGAGACTCAACTGAAGTGAAAGGACAAGTGCCGCGCTCGATGGGACTCCAATTAGCCCAAAAAACAGAACAACGGCCGTTTCGCGCACACCCCAGCCGCCGACCGAAATTGGCAGATTGGTCAAGAGGGCAACGGGCTGCATCAAAACGATACAAGTGAGCATGCTGACGTTTATCCCAAGGCTTACCGCCATTGCGAATGTTGCAACCCCCAGCGCGATCTGGGCGGCAAGGGCAAAACCCAGCACAGGCAACGCCGCCTTGGGGCTAAGCAAAACCTGTTGTACCGAAGCGCCGAGCGAATGAAGGAAACGCATGAATTTCGTGCCGAGCCAGGCGATCGGGAGCCGGCGGAGATTCGCGGCCATCGCGATTACGATCAGGCCTGCGGCTGCGAGCACAAGCGGGACATACATAAGAAGCGTATTCCCGGCGCGCGCCAGGAATATCGGCGCGCTGACCAATACCAGGATTGCCACCGCAGCGACCGCTGCGACACGATCGAGTACGACGGAATTGATTGCAGTCTTGGCGCTGAGCTCACGCCGGTAAGTTAGCCACGCGCGCAGAACGTCGCCACCGACCGCTCCCCACAAATAGGAATTGAAGAAAGCGGAAATGTAATAGAGCCGCACGGACTCACGAAGCGACGGGTTGGCCCCGAGTGTCACCAAAATGGCATGCCAGCGAAGCCCACCCAGCAGGAGCTGCACTGACAGGACTAAAGCCGATACCGCGATATACGAGACCGACTGATTGGCCGCATGCTCCCACGCCGCCGAAAGATCCACCGAAATTGCCACAATGCCGAATGCAAGGGCTGATAAGGCGATCTTGAGCAGCGTGATCAGCCACGACCAATGACGTGGGGCACGCGCGTGAGGTCGTGTTTTTCCGTCTACACTCGGCTTGTTTAGCAAGTCCTGCCCTCAGGCATTTTCACCGTTCGACTACGCTAATTTTCCAAATGAATCTAGACTACGCGCCGCGGTGAGTAGGACCGGTCAAGGCAAAAGGATCGGCTTCCAGGGGTGCGGCATTGCGTAGTATGCATCGTAAACCGCACGCAGGGTGGCATTGGTAAAACCCAGCACAGGACCCAAGTTATTGACCGATTTGCGGTATGTGGCGACCCAAGCCGCGTCTACCGGACGCGTGTCCGGTCCAGGCCATGTCAGCAGCGAGGTGGTACCGTCGGTCCAGCGCAGAGCCAGATTTTCCGCTATGTGCTCAGGAGAAAAGAGGCTGCTGAGCGGAAGCGGGTCGGTGAGGCTGAGTTCACTGGAAAAGAGAAAGTAATTTATTCCCGCGTTTTGAAGGAGATGTCGCGCCTCTTCGGCGCTTCCTAACATGACCCGATCCCACCTCTGAGTCATATTGAATGACATGTATTCTTCCATGCGGCAGTCGGGCAGCATGCAGTAAGTGTTTATATGCAACGACCAGATCGGCGTGTGCCGCCCAACGATTGCGTATGCCGCCCGCGCTCCCGGATAGATTGCCCCCCAAGGCGAATGATATGGCCAGCCGCCTTTCATGACGTAAGCATCATCTATGCTGGCGCGTCCAAACATAAACCTCACTGCGTCCGCCGGCACGTTGAGAAAACGATAGAAGCGTGTGTCGACTATACCGGCCAACAAGCAGACGGCTGCGATTGTGAGTGCAGCCCACCGATCCGAAGAAATGCGGAACTTAGATGTCATCGGCAATGGTATGGCGAGTTGCCATAAGATTACCACGGACAGGATAATGACCGGCACCATGAATGTAGAGTAGCGATGGAAACTCACCGACTGAGTTCGTCCAATCGTCAAAAAAATTATAAAGAATGCCAGCAGGCAAGCAATCACGATCGGTGTCGTGTAAAATAACGGGGCATTTATATGCGTGAGGCCTGCCGATTTTCTGCGAGTGAATAGTGAAAAGCACGCTAGGCCAATCGCGGTAATCACCAGCGGGAAGAGTGTCTCCAGGCGCAACGATTGCGCACCGAGCTTTGCGGTATCGAGTGATAGCAACGGAAGTGTGTTCGCAATGAATCCTTTTACGCCGGCATAGAGCTGAATGACCATTGGAAGGCTACCCCAAGCATATAATTTCTCGACGTTCGCCAATGGCCATAACCAGACTATACCTTGATCAATTAATAAACCTGTGGTGGCATAGTTCAGGATCAAAATAAGTCCCACAACTGTGCCTGACCAAGCAGTAAGGGCCGCGCAAATAAGCGCGGCCCGATGATGGCGCATCGCAAACAACATGAGCCCGACGAGTGCAAACATAGCGGCGAAATACGCGCCAATCTGGGTGTTGATGATCACCGCCGCTGCTATTGCGAGGCCACAGCTGGCGACGAAACTTATGTCTTCCCGGGCCCGGGATTGGAGGCCTCGCTGCGCCATCCAGATAATTCCCACAATCAGCGCTGTATTGAATTCATGGTCTTTCTCGAATTCTCCCCAGCCGGGAGTAAATATGTAAATGCCGATGAACAATATGGCACTTGCTGCCGGCCAGCTTGTACCCGCAGCAATATCCGTCACCGCAATGTAGAGAGCGACCGTCGCGACGGCCATGAAGCAGGACATAACAAGCTGAGGAGCTAGGGGATCCGTCAGCAGCATGCCCAGGAAAAATAAACCAAGGCCTTTGGAATAGTAGTAATGATACCAGACCTCGTTCGGCCATAAGCCGCCGTGATCGATCACCGCTTGGTAGTAGTAAAAATAGTGTGTGTAATAGTCGTGTCCGCCGCCTGGGAAGATTCCTTTGATCAGCAGTAAAAGCCCACCAACGACTCCGATGGCACCGATTGCGAGGCGTTCGTCCAGTCGTAAGTTTTGCCACGATTTGACATTGCGCCAGCTCTTCGAAATTGCGCCCCGCGCGCTCGGATATGACAACGCCACCGCAGGAACAGAGACCGCTACTGCAATGGGGACGGTATACAAATCGAGGTAGCCGAGCGCGAGCATCGCGATATGCCAGAGACCTGCGCCAGCGAAGAAACTCAGCACAAGGCACTCAAGCGTCTTCCGACTGGAGAACTTTCTGAACAACCAGCGCAAGGCGAGCGCACCCGGCGCCCAGATGATCCAGAACAGATAGAAAATGAACAGGATGCGGAAGCCGTTGTAGATAAGCACAGAGGCGCCGCTCGTTGCGAAGTGTAAATGGTACACGTCGACGATCTTGAACCACGCGAGCAAGGCGGCGTACCCGCCGACGTAGAGCAAAAAACCAAGCGTGCGCGCGCTCTGCAGGAGACGCTGTAGGTACGATGGTTGCTTCGTGATCATGAATTGGTCATGTGGGCGATGGTCATGTCAGATGGCAAATAGCAGGAATAAATTTCTGGCGAAAGTTTCACAGTTGGGCAAAAGGGGGTCATGAGGTTTAAGGCAGCATAGAAGTGTCGCATAAAATCAGAAAACTGGACTGTCTTAGATGAATAATATCAGCGCGCGCAAAATTCTACTGAATGTCCTCGCGGCGATGTCCGTATTCGTTTACGGAGCGGCTGTGTTTTCTCTACATCAGGACCAGTCAATTCCGTTTTATGTTGAAGAGGACGGGCCGTTTCCAGCGGCCATTTCTCGTCATCTCTATGGCGCAACGCTTGGCTTGGCCGACACTGGTGTTCTTCATTATTTTTGGAATAACGAAGCTGGTGGCCTCTCCGCTGCTCAGATGGTTGATCAGGCGTTGCAAGGAAAAATGCCCCGAAGCCACGCGCTAACGGCTATCCCCGACGGCATCGGCGTGGGGGCTATTGTTATAACCGAGTTAAGCTTTCTCGTGTTCGGACCTCACGCCAGTTCCTTGGTACGCTTTTTCATACTGTTGATTGGGCTATCATCGGTTTGTTTCATGCTGCGCTATCGGGACGACCGCATCTCGGCCGTGCCGATCGTTATTTTGTCTTTTACACT
Organism: uncultured Alphaproteobacteria bacterium; assembly: GCA_963831275.1. GTDB lineage: Bacteria > Pseudomonadota > Alphaproteobacteria > Rhizobiales > Xanthobacteraceae > Pseudolabrys. Next base: position 89,723 of record CAWHPN010000012.1, read on the forward strand.
GTTGCTTATCACCCCACTCATGGCACCGGAAAATGCCGCACAATCGCCAATAGGCGGGATGCGTTCGTATATCATGATTGGCATTTTGCCCGCGCTTCACTGGTGTTTCGAATTTATAGGCAGCAAGGACCAAATCCATCCCAGCGCGGCCATTCAACGCGCGTTGCTGTCGGTCCAGATTGCCATTCTCGGCCTAAGCATTTGGGTGAGAGGCAGTTCGATATATATGTTAATCCCTGTCTGTGCGGTTGCGATGGTTGCGCTTTATAAATATCGCAATAGCAAGATGGAACGGCGGAAGCTCTTGATTTGGCTCGTCACTCCTCTGGCGATCCTGACAATCGGGCTCGGCATTGTGCCCCGCTTGGCATTCCCAGCGTATGCAAAGACGGGGCGGTTGATGCCAGTCGTGTGGCACCGCGCCTTCATCAGCTTAGGAGTGCACCCTAATTGGCCATTTACAGGACTGCGCGAGAAATATAACTGTCCGGAAATTTCCGAAGGGATCGTTCCTTCGATCATCGATCGCAACGCGCATTGCGCTTGGTTTGTCTACGCTGGCAAACTCGGACTGTCCTCCGAAGTCGCCGGGCCTAAACTATACGATAGCGACTACGATCGTGGTTTGCGGGCTGTGTTCTTTGATACTCTGCGTTCGTATCCCCGCCAGGCGTTTGAAACATTTGTATATTACAAGCCAAAACGCATTCTTGAACAAACCGCTTTGATGACATCGCCCGATCGCTTTCATGCAACATTGCGGGTGGGAGGCCTGGTTATTCTCCAAATTCTACTTGTTGTCGTGTTCATAGGCGGACAATTTTCCCTAACGCCGGTGCGCGACGCCATCCGCCGAACATCTGTACTTTTGTTGTTCGCGGTGCCTGCGCTCATTCCACAGCTGCTTGCTTGGACACTGCCGCCGACCGGTATCGACCTCTTCGCATACGTGTGGTCCAGTTCCATAATCATCTGTTGGATGATCGTTGGCTATACGTTTCGTCTGATTGGTGCGAGCACCGCGTTTTTACGGCCTCGTTGAGGGCGTTCTTCGAATCGGCGAGGAGTTGAGGATTACGCTTGACCGGATGTTGGGTGATCTTTCACCGGCGCTTGCTGACTCCGATATGCCGTGATGACTTTTTCAAACTCCCCATATTGAACCAGATTGCCGTGGTCGAGCCATATCGCCTTGTTGCAGATCTTGCGAAGGATATCGTCGGCGTGCGAAGCGAGAAACAGAATTTGCGAGCGGCGAATGACGCCTTGCAGTCGGTTAAACGCCTTGCCGAAGAAGGTTGCATCTCCCACGCCGACGATTTCATCCAGCAGAAGAATTTCTGGATCTCGCACTGTCGCAATTGCGAACGCGAGCCGTAACAGCATTCCGGTCGAATAAGTGCGTACCGGTACGTTCAGATAGTCCCCAAGCTCGGTGAAGTCGCTGATATCGTCGAGGCTATTCTTGATTTGTGCCGGTGACAGGCCCCAAAGGCGCCCGCAGATCCAGATATTTTCCATGCCGGTCGCATCCATGCTCATGCCAAGCATGGCATCGAACATTGGGGACACTTCGCCCGCCACCTGCACGGTGCCACTGGTCGCCGGATAGACATCCGAAAGCACGCGCAAAAGTGTGCTTTTTCCGGAGCCGTTGTTACCGACCAGTGCAACCCGGTCACCGTCTTGCGCGTCGAAGCTGATGTTCGTGAGCGCATCCACGATCAGGTGCGAGCCGGAGCGCTCGAAGCGACCTCCGACTGTCTTGCTCAGGATAGTTTTTCGCAGCGACGACGCGCCAATGTCGTAGATCGGGATCTGGATCGTGACATTCTTGAGCGAGATCGCGGCCACGTTTGAAAGTTCCTTGTTAGAGCCAGAAAACCAGCCGCCGCGTGGCGCGACGGAGAAGCAGCATGGCGATCGTCCACCCGACGATCGCGCAAGCAATCGCAACCACCCATGACAGTGCTGAGGGAATATCTCCGAGCATTGGCGCGCGGACCAGTTCCGTCAGATGATAGAGCGGGTTGACATAGGCGATGATGACCGCGGGGCCTAACGCGCTCACCGGCCACATGATCGGCGTTGCAAACAGCGTGATCTGGATCGCGGTAGTCACGATCTGTTGCACGTCGCGATAGCGGGTGCAGATGACCGCCAGTGCCAGTGTTACCCAGACCTGATTTATGTAGACCAGTGCGAGTCCTGGCAGCGCCAGCAATGCAGTAAATCCCGGCCGCACATCATAGATCATGGCAATCGGAACGAAGATGACGATGGTGTGCAGAAAAACGATGAAATTCCGCCACACCACGCGTAGGACGAAAATGGAATAGGGGAGCCTGATCTGCCGGATGATGCGCTCGCTCTCCTGAAACGATATCGAACTCTCGCCGGTGGTTTGCGAAACGAAGCCCCAGATGATGTAGCCAAGCGCTAGATAGGGCAGATAGGTCCGAAGCTCGATTTTGAAGATGTGGCTGTAAATCACGCCAAGCAGTGTGATGAATACGGCCATGCTAATCGTGATCCAGAATGGTCCAAGCACAGAGCGCCGATAACGCTGGCGGATATCGTTCCAGCCGAGCATGGTCCACAACGGCCAGTCCCGTATGCCCGACAACAGGTCGCGATCGACGTCAGCGAAAAAGCCACGGCTTCCGCGAAACGACGCGTCCAAACCCATTAATCCGGTTGTACTCATAGATCTGGATTGACTACCGTCAGCACGCCGTCATTGGTGGTGAAGTCGCCCAATGCACTGGTAAATTTGGAATTCGGATCGTAGTTGAATACGATGTTCCAGCCGTCCCTTTTGAACAACTGGAGCAACGCGTTGTGGGCTTCGACCCCATGCGTCCCGATATGCACGCGGCGGACCTTTTTTTTCATCAAGCCCATGAACGGCGGAAAGACGAGGATTTCGGATTGTTGGATATCGGACTCGACGTAGTCGACGATATCGAATGGGCTGAGAATGTCCTGCAGGGTGACCGCACTCACCATCTTGATTTCAGCAGGAAAGTTCTCTCCCACGACAAGATCTTTAGTAATGCCGGTGCTGTTTGTCGTCATCAAGTTGCGGAGTACCTCGGCAGAGCGACCGCCGGCGATGATCTCATCGGCGTAGATCTGGCGAGACCGGTCCTCGTTGGTCGCGACGCAGTTTTGCGCGCCCGACCCCGGTGATCCAATCGGAAAAAGAACCGGATCGTTATGGGCGCCGATGGCAGATTTAACGAGCCACTGATCGTCGGGGTCGATATTGTTGTCCCGCATGTGGCGTCGGGTCCACTCGTAATTGTCGGGCTCGGGTTCTACAGCAACAAGCTTGTAGGGCATCGGATTTAGAATTTGCATCGCGCGGCAGCTTCCGACCGCCTGCGCTCCGTAGCAGGCCCCAAGTGTGGCCATGACAAAACGGCCCCGTGCAGCACGCGCGGCCAGGATCCAGTTGGCCGCTTCGAACCAGCCTTCGCCGTCCTCGATCCTCGGCAAACGGGTCTCGACATAGTCTCCGCCCGTTTTCTCCGGATCTACGCCGAACATGACGCGAAATTTCGCATCGGTAAGAACGCCGAGGAAATCCACCAAGTAGCCTTTTGGAACCTTGCCGGCCCACGGCTTTATTCCGTCGAAGACACTGGCATAGTCCTGCAACTTATTCACGTATAACCTCTGCCATTTGCGGTGCGCGGCGAGGTCATCACGTCGTCAAACCCCAAGCGCAGCAAATGCCTCCGATCAGTGCGGGTATCATTTTGAATGAGACGGATCAAGCTGCGGGCCATATTTGCCTCGTTCGCGAACGTTTTTAAAAATTGCCGCCACATGGCGCGCAAGTGCTGTCGTTGCAAGCCCAGTCAGTGAGAACGGCCGGAATCGCAACCAAAGCCAGCCCAGTATCGGAAGGCGGGCGTTTTGACCGAACACTTTTGTCATGGAATTGAGAACCGTCCGATCGATTGCGTTTTGTACGCCCATGTTCATCAACAACTGGAGATTTATGGGATTATCTTCAACGGCAAGACGCGACGTAGCGAAGCGCCAGCGGCGCCTGAAGGCGTTTGGATACCAGGAAGGAAAATCCGTATCGGCCGCTAGCCGCATCTCTATTTTTTCAAGAATGTCTTGGGCGCGGGCAGACTGCGTGGATATCTGACGTGAGACACTGTCTGGAAAGATGCACCATGTCAGTACCGTCCGTGGCGCATAACAAAAACCGCGTCGCAACGTGATCTTCCGTACAAGATATCCGTCTGCAAAGGACGAAAGCTCTTCGTCGAAGCCGCCTGCGGTGGCGACCGCGTCGCGCCGGAATACTGCGGCACCAGTTACAATAAAATTGTCATTTCGCCGAAGCAGAGCCGCAACTTCGGATGCCGCTATACAACCGGCGCGGAGCTGCGGCCGCACAGGGGGTCGAGCGCCGAGTGTCCGTCCGGTATACCCGTCCGCCAGAATAGCATCGCCAAAGAAGAGCCCGGCATGTGGATTGGCTTGCAGCATGTCGATCGCCATTGCAAAAAACCCAGGTAACACGAAGTCATCAGCCGCGCCGAAGTACACATACTGCCCCCTGGCCTCGCACAGGCCACGCGAGAGCGCTGCAATCACACCGAAATTCTTTGCGCTTTCGATCAGCCGGATGGACGGATATTTTCCCGCATATTCACGGACAACGTTCGTGCTTGAATTGGTGGAGCAATCATCCACCACGATGATTTCGTCGGCCGGTCTATCTTGCAACAACAGCGCATCGAGTGCGCGCGGAAGATATAGGGAGTGGTTATAGTTCGGCAAAACAACGGAGAGGGTAGGGTCTGCATCGCTCGTCGTCGCCGCGCGTTCGACCATGCCAACAACCCGTACTTTCAGCCGTCGCGACGATGACAGGCGACACCCAGAAGATAGTGGGCCATCGGATAGAAGCCGGTATGTACGACTTCGTCATTCATGGAAAAAACGAATACAGTATGAAAATATTGTTCGAGAGTGCGTTTGAACTCGTCACCGGATTTGCAATTGACGTGACCGGCCTTGCTTTGAGGTGAGGCGTAGGTTTGCGATTTCGAGCGATGGCATTCCGAATATCGCAATACCTGTCGGCCTCAAGGATGCAATTGTGTTCTTGATGAATTTATCCTCATCCGTCGCTTGAATGTGCTCAAGGACGTCGAGGGCATACACGGCATCGAATTCGTCCGGCACCGGGCCTTTGAGCATGTCGTGGACGAAGACGTCGATTGGCCAATGCGGATTCATCCGCTCCTTGACGTCGGCAACAAACAACGGGTCGAAATCAGTTGCCGTCACCTTGCCGACTGCCTGCTGAACGATGCGGGTGCCGAACGCATCGGCGCACCCGACCTCAAGCACGTGTTTGCGTCCGCCAAGCATACGCGCCACAAATTTGTAGCGTGCGAGAGTAAAAAGCGTTCGTTTCGGATCCTGATTCCAGGACTCGTTGACCATCAATCCAAGGCGCGCAATGCCGTGCTTTTCTTTTACGTCATAGAGCAGCGAATATTGCGGTTCCTTCGTCGCTGGAGACTGGCTCATTGAACGATCCTGAGGCTTGGGAGACAGTTCGTTATGGCACCGAGGAGGGGCAATTGACAACAGCCGCTATACACCCAAACTGGTGAAATGCTGTCCATCACTGGCAGTGCTTGAATTGGGAAGCGCAGACATGCTTGCCGCGCTAAAGTACCGCGCGAAACGTCTGATCAAGCATCTGGTCCGCGCCGCGTCGCGAAAAAGAATTGCACCACCCGAGGCCGGTCGTCCGGTGGTAGCCGCGTTTGATGAATACTTTGAGCAGGACCAATCTAGCGACGGGCGGGGCCAGCTATTTGCTGCGCTGATGGCACGTTTTGCCTCTCAGCGTCTTGCCCAATCTCAGCTTCGTGCGATGTTTGATTCTTTTCTCAATGAAATCATCGCACCGGCGCACCATTCGGTGTTCTGGGGTGATCGCATGCTTACACTCGATAAGGCTGCGGGATTTTTTGACGAAGAAGCTTTTCGGACTAGTTATCAGGCCGTGCGCGGATCGCACGTCTACGATGCTTACGATCCGCCACACACTATTGCGTGGCGTTTACATACCTTGGTATGGGCGGCGCGAAGCGCGATATCCAAAAAAGGCGATTTGGTGGAATGCGGCGTATTCAAGGGCGACATGTCATGGGTGATAATGTCGATTATTGGAAACCAGATAACGGACCGCACCTTTTATCTTTACGATAGCTTTGAGGGTTTTTCGCCAAAATTATCTAGCGTCGCAGATTTTCCGGAGGACCCAGGGTTCCTGAAAATGGCGAATAAGGTGTACAGCGATCCGGACATCTACGACATTGTATTGAAGAAATTCGTAAACATGCCGAACGTCAGGGTCATTCGCGGATTCGTACCTGACACCTTCAAAATTGCGATGCCTGAACGTATCGCCTTTCTGCACATCGACCTCAACTCGCCAGCGGCCGAGATCGCCGCGCTTGAACATCTGTTCGATCGTGTTGTAAGCGGAGGATATATTGTCTTCGATGACTATGGTTGGAAGCATTTTAAAAAACAGCGCGATGCCGAAAATCGTTTTATGGCTGATCGCGGCCATTCCATCCTGGAGCTTCCCACGGGGCAGGGATTGGTGATCAAGCAGTAGCGTTCGAGTGCTGGAAGACTGGTACGGCTGTTAACTCTCAATTACCATTTGGCTTTGGTCTGTTGACAAAGGTCGCTTAAAGCATGTTCGGCGAATCCGATCTGCCGTCCCAAAAATCTGCCAGTCGCCTTCCCGAGTTTTATCGCGGCAAAAAAATTGTTGTGACCGGGCATACCGGATTTAAAGGCGCATGGCTGTCCACCCTGCTAACCAAATGGGGCGCCCGTGTAGCTGGTATCAGCCTTCCTGCTGGAGGTGACAAATCGCGCGCTTTATTTGAACCGCCCGCGTCCGAATCGACTGCGCTCGATATCCGGGACCGCGAAGCAGTTCTGAGGGCAATGGAGGCCTATAAGCCCGAGTTGGTTTTCCATCTTGCTGCGCAGTCACTTGTCGGCCGGTCTATTGAGCAACCGTTGGAAACACTTGCGACAAATATCATGGGCACAGCGCATGTAGTTGATGCAGCGTGCCGGACGGCGACTGTGAGGTGCCTACTGAATGTCACGAGCGACAAATGCTATTTGAATACCGGTTCAGGACGAGCGTTTCGCGAAGATGATGCGTTAGGTGGCGCGGATCCCTATAGCGCAAGCAAAGCCTGTGCTGAAATCATTACGGCTGCCTGGCGCAAAGCCGTACGACGGAGCGAGCTCCCTTTTATTGCGACTGCCAGAGCGGGAAACGTGATTGGTGGTGGAGATTGGGCGCAATGGCGCATTGTGCCAGATATCGTTCGTGCTGTGCATTCGGGTCAAAGTGTTGTTTTGCGACGACCATCCGCAACCAGGCCATGGCAGCACGTCTTAAACCCGATATACGGGTATTTGTTGCTGGGGCAAGCACTCTATCATGAAGGGAGCGAAATCGAGGGCGCATGGAATTTTGGTCCCGATCGACGTGACGTTTTAAAAGTAAGTGAGCTCACTCGCCGGGTGTTGGACCGGTGGGGACGAGGCGAGTGCGTCGTGTCCTCTGAAGATCCTACCTTTTTGGAATCGGAATTACTCGAACTGGACTCCGCGAAATCCCACCGAAAACTTAGCTGGAGACCTCTCTTGGCCCTTGATCAGGGAATTGAGCTCACGGTGGATTGGTATCGCGGAGTGCTGGAGAATGCCGAGTCGCCTGTGAATGTCACAACTGGTCAAATTGCTGCGTTTGAAAAATTGATGACAATGGAAACGCACAAATCATGAAATGCCTTTCGATTGTGGTGCCGGTGTACAACGAGGAAGCTAATATAGAGCCCCTCTACACGGCAGTGACAAATGTTCTCGGCCCACTGTCCGAACGTTACACATGGGAATTCGTATTTACCGACAACGGCAGCACGGATGCGACTTTTGCGGAAATCGAGGCGCTGGCTGCAAAAGACCCACGTGTGCGCGCGTATCGATTTACGAAAAATTTTGGCTTTCAACGGTCGATTTTAGCTGGCTACTGTCTGGCACGTGGCGATGCGGCGATTCAAATTGATGCCGACTTGCAAGACCCGCCCGAGGTCATTCTTGATTTCGTTCGCTTGTGGGAGGCGGACTACAAAATTGTATTTGGGATCCGTCGGTCGCGGCCCGAATCGGTTTTCCTCCATATTTCACGGCGACTCTTTTATCGTATCATTTCGTGGATAAGCGCCAATTCACTTCCGCATGATGCCGGTGACTTTCGCCTCGTCGACCGATGCGTGCTGGAGTTATTACAGAAATACAGAGACGAGAATCCGTATTTACGCGGATACATCGCCAATTTGGGCTACCGGCAAATCGGCGTTGCCTATGATCGTGCCCCGCGAAAGTCGGGCACGAGCTCGTTCAAATTCTGGAATCTTGTCGAGTTGGCTGTCGACGGAATTGTAAGCCATTCAATCCTGCCGCTTCGCCTCGCAAGCCTGGTGGGTATAGCAGTTTCAATGATCGCCGTCTTGACGATCCTCGCGTATCTCGTTCTTTATCAGGAAAGTTGGCCGGCCGGATTTGCAACGCTCGCAGTTCTGATGCTTGTGTCGCTGGCCATGAATGCGATTTTTCTTGGGATCATCGGCGAATATTTGGCTCGTATCTTCAAACAGGTAAAACCCCGGCCGCTCGTTATTGTGGAGCGCTTTATAGACAGCGCACCAACTAATGCTGAGCGAAAACAGATTACCGGAATTGTCTTTCCTGCCGACTAGGCGCTCCGTGTGGGCCAAGTAAGGCAGCAAGCCAATCATAAATGCCGTCTATTTGGTCGCGCGGCTGGCCCAACAGCCAGTCCGGCGATTTTGCGAATCGCGTGATGATATTTTCGGCGGAGGTAGTGGGCAACGCGCCGACCCTAAGCAAATGCTCACAGTCAAATCTTTTAAAAATGGCCCGCGCTAGATCTCCAAGCGCTATGGGCGTTGACGTACTGAGATCACAAGACAAGTCGCCCGACCATTTTCGTCGTAGCAGCGCTAGGAAAGAGGCGGAAACATCATCGACATGGCTATATTCGCGTATCTGACGTCCGTCGCTCATCTCGAATGGCTGACGGATTCGTAGACTTTCATACAGTTGGCCAAGAAAAGAATGCGAAGCTGGTTTGCCGCCGTAGAGCGTATGGAGTCTTAAATGACAGAGACGGCTGGAAAAATCGGGAACGAGTGAAAGTTTCTGCATGCGGCGCCAGAGTTCAGCCTTCGATGCCAGATAAGGATTATTTTTCGCAAGCGTCTCGAATGTTTCCAATACCGAGCCAACAGAAAGATACCGACATCCTGTGCGCGGCGCCGTGAGTTCGATGAAACGAATCGGCAGTTCGACGTTTGCTGAGATCAGGTCTGCTGAGGGTGTTGCGGGGTCTGTCAACCCGCCTGCAAACACGATGTCGGTTTCATCTGCCTCACCCAAAAAACGTGAAATGACTGAGCTATCTTGATCGTCTAACCAAGCCCGCAAAAGCTGCGTGTCAATGACGGCCACGGGAAACCCTTTGCGTTCGGCGAGCCGTTTCAGTGCACTTCCGAGACGCCCGCTTGCGCCACAAATGAGAAGGTGCCGCGGCTTTAGTCCTGCCAAAGTTTCCATGGCGCAGCGCCAGAATTCCATATTTCCTCGAGAAGAATTCGATCGCGCAGTGTGTCCATCGGATGCCAAAATCCGGAATGCCGAAACGCTGTCAGTTGACCCTCTGCCGACAGGCTCCGTAGCAGGTCGTGTTCCAGTGAAGTGGAATCTCCGCTGATACGGTCGAGGACGTTCCGTTCGAACACTAAAAATCCGCCATTTATCCAACCTTCGCTGCCTTGTTCCTTTTCAGAAAATTCGACGACACTGTCGCCATCAAGTTTCAGGCTGCCAAATCGGGCTGGCGGTCGAACCGCTGTAACGGTGGCAAGTCGTTTGTGGCTTCGATGAAAGGTGACCAGCTCTCGAATATTCACATTTGCAACACCGTCGCCATAAGTGACAAGAAATACCTCATCCGGAAGCCAATCCTTCAAGCGTTTGAGCCTGCCCGCAGTCAACGTATCGAGACCCGTATCCACCACGGACACGCGCCAATCGGGCAGAGCCGCGCTCCGCAACGCGCGGGAGCCGTTGGTTAAATTGATAGTCCAATCGCTATTGAGGGCGGAAAACCGGTCGAAATAATCCTTGATGACACTGCCTTTGTAACCGCAGGCGAGGACGAAATCCCGGAAACCATAGCTGTCGTAGCCTTTCATGATGTGCCACAGAATAGGGCGTCCCCCGATCTCGACCATCGGCTTTGGAATTTGACCCGTTTCTTCCGCAAGACGGGTTCCCCGACCGCCCGCCAAGATTACGACCCTCATATTACTTCGCCTCCGGCCGGTTGACTTTCGAATTAGCCTCGGCTGTTAAGTAACCGATCATGGATTGTCCGATATGCGCAAGCCCAGCTCTCGCGTTGCCCGACTGGCATCCTCAGTGCCAACTTTATCGCTGCACCGTGTGCGGGCACAAATTCAGCCAGTTGAATGCCAATGCAACAATGGAGCCATATGACCCCGCGTACTTTGGTGACACCCATTACAATTGGTTTGCAAACCCGCTTCTGACACTCTATGCGCAGATCGCGAAAGTCATTGCACGCGACCCTACCATAAAAGATGTGATCGACGTCGGTTGCGGAAATGGAAATTTTCTGCGGTTTCTATCCGAGCACACGTCAGCAGATATCCGCTTAACCGGGGTGGATCTGTTTGAGAATGCCTCGACCTCGAAAATAGAATACATAAAAAGCGACATCTTCTCCATCGACATCGCGCGGCAGTACTCCGCGGTGGTAACACTCGCGACAATTGAGCATATCGATAACATTCGCTTGTTTGCGCATCATTTGAAATCTCTGGTGCGTCCGGGCGGGTTACTTGTCGTGATGACGCTGAACGATGACAGTTTTCTTTATATAGCGGCTCGCTTGCTTCACCGGATCGGATTTTCGACCCCCTTCAATCGTCTCTACAGCCGCCACCATCTGCATCATTTCACCCGCAAATCTCTCGCGCGGTTGCTTGAAAACGAGAACTTTCACGTCGAAAGCACAGTACTGCATAACGCGCCGCTGGGATCACTCGATATACCAGCGTCGAGCGCTGCGACCGCTTTGATCCAGCGCCTCGGCGTGCGCGTACTTTTCGCGCTGGGGTGGATCTTCCGAAGAACATATCTACAGACGGTGATCTGCCGAGCGGTCTAGCCATTAACAATCAGCATGAGAATTGTGTATCTCGCTAGGAAGGATTCATCATTTTTCTGAAGTCAAGAAAGTCCTTCGTTCTGCAAAGGACGTTATTGAATGGTCCAAAATGCAGGCTAATTGTCGCATCAACTTCCTTGGAAAACCTTATCCCCGTCAGCATGATATCCGTTCTGACTAACTCGATACTTTCTCCGCCGGATTGTTTGTTCCGATGAATTTGCAAACAGCTGCTGTATTGAAGTGGCAATACAAGCAACAAATCACCATCGGATTTTGCGGTGACGTGCAGTCCTTCTTTTTCCCAATGAAGTGATGACGATTCCACTTTGGAAAGCTGGACCGGCACAGGAGCTTGCAGAATGACCTCCTGGTCTGGATGAAAATTAGTCTGTTTCATTTTTGCGAGTCCCCCCGCCGCTGTTGACTCGATCACCTGTTGAGTGGGGGCAAAATTTCCGAGATTGGGATTGGGTATCTCGTAAAGGAATTGAGCTTTGTGAGACGATGTTTGCCAATCGAATGATCGACGCAACGCGAACTGAGCCTGTTCGATCGGAGCGTCTGAAATTACAAAACGGACTCCAAACAGGCTTAACAATTTCGCATCCGGGTGGGTGAGAACGACGACACTGCGTTGCTGTATGTCTTTCGGCGTCGCGAAAAGGCGAGTCATGACGAAGTAGTAATCGGGTGGCATGAATTGATTGTAGGCAAACAACGTCGGAATGCCGTGCCACCAAAGACCGAAAGATCGCTGGTCATTACCTGCAGATTGCCACAACGATAGATCATAGGCCGAGTTGTTGGCCCAGCCGGTCCCTTTATCGTCAGGTTCAATACCATTGAAAGTTGCCACGCTTCCGCGCCATGGGGAGCTGGGCACCAAGGCAGTTTCCCTTTGCAGATCCTCGACAATCGGAGTCATTCCAGGCGGCCGTTTATAGGGCGCGACCCCCGCGGCCATCATCGAAGGCCTGCTGAAGATCAGGACTAGACCCGCGGCGGCTATGGGAAAGAACAGGGATTTCGAAAGGTTTGAGGGTTGCCATTTCAGCTTGTTAAAGACGGCTTGTATTGGAAAAAGTAGTCGGTTTAGTGGATGGCTGATGACCCATATAAAAAAGTAAGACGCATAAATAAAAATGAACGGCCAGAGAAACCATTCGAAATACAGCATGGAGGGACCGCGATAGCCGACGAACACAAAAGTTGTCAGCAGGCCTAGGGCAATAAGGAGCAGGGAGTAAGCAAGATAAAATTTTGCGACGAAGACAAAACGCCCGGACGCGGATCGTGTAGCAAGAAGCGCGCCGCACAGGCCGCCTATAAACACCACGGAGCTACCCCAACCAATCCTGAGCGGCCCGTGAAACAGAATTGAAATGAAAATCAATCCTGGTCGTCCATAGATAAGTTCACTGTTGAAAAATGACGGTACGGATTGGATCGTAAGGCTTACAATAAAAAGAAATGGTGCTGCCAAGCCGAAGACAATCACTGAAAATTCAAGAATATCTTTTTTTTCGATGATTTTAGGGCGCCTGCTAAGGCAAAAACAGAAAAATAGAAATACCAATGGTCCATCAAGGAGAACGGAGTAAGTGAACGCGGCGACAGACCAAATCGTACAAAACAGGAAGCCAAGGGTTGCGAGAAACTTTTCCAGATTTGTGCGTGCGGAGAACATCCATAAAACCATCACCAGAATCAGGCTGGATAACGCAACATGCTCGATGATCCATGGGATGAGTCCCGAAATCGCATAAAATGAAAGTAAGCGGCTGTGCGGTGGCACAAGAAAAGGCATTGTTAGAACGCCTGTTAGCCAGCTTGCCGTTATTTGAACGTCTTCGGAGGCGCCAAATGCGCGCGCCAGAAGCCACGTCGATGTAAATATCTCGACTGTTGTAATGGTGTAGATGACGGTGGCATTTGGATCAGCGCCATACAAAAGGTACGACGCGATGGAAGCCGGAGACAGCCAATAATTGATAGGAAAAGTAAAATCAGAAAGTCCCTGTAGCGGATTTAAAATAAGGTTGGTCGTAAACGAGGACCATTCAAAATGAAATTTAAATAGTTGCCTCATGTAGGCGCCGTCATACCCGAAATAAAGCGCACCTTCGTTTTTCTGAAAAAAATACAGACACAGGCAGAGCAAACTCGCGACGTGAGCCGCCACTTTTAAGAACGTGTTTGTGAAATCAGACCGCAGCGCCATAGCGATTGTCCGTTGCAAAGAACAAAAACATCCTTCTCACCTCAGTAGCATCGGGAAGGGTAATGTACGGGCTTCGACTAAGGTCTGTTGCATTCAAGCTCAACTGCATTCCCCTCGCTTCAGATGAACTACCGTGCCATCTGGTCTGGGCGCGCCAACAATCTTGAGCATGGGTGGAGGACTGACCGATCGGATCCTCTTGACAACGTCGATAGCACGAAGGCTGAACTAGCCACAGCATATGAACACATGCAGCGCGTCACACTAACTTCTTTGACCAACCCATGCGCCGTATCATCTGTACAAATCCCGCGGCCGCGAACACGATAAGAAACGGCTCCAGCGGTAAGCGATACCGGATCGACCCGACCATCACCATGTGGACAAGCGTGAGATAGCCGATGAATCCCACTAGCGGTACAATTTTGATAAATCTTTCCCGCACGAAGAATACAAAATAAAGAGCCGCCAACATCAGTACCGGCAGAAAGCTTATAATCGAACCAAGAATATACAACGACGTTCGGTAGTCTTCTGCGAAAGGCCATGGCCGCCAAAACCGCATGAACTTGAGTTCGGCGAGCTTGATAAACCGGACCGGATCTTCGGTGATGTAACGTATGGCGGCGTCGCGGTAGGCGCGGTCTCGTGCGATCGGATCGAGAATCTTCTCGAATTCAGTGAAGTCTTGAGTGACGTCACTGACTCCTCCGCTTTGGTTGTGCGGATTATTGCTGCCATACAACGTCAGATTTGCGCCGAGGTGCAATCGTACGAATGTTCCGTAAGTTTGGTAGTTATAAATCCACCACGGCGTCATCAACACAATGTAGATGAGAGCATAACTTGCAATACGTTTGGCGGTTGCCGCATACGAGAGTCGGTGAATGAACAGCGCAAAGTAAATCACGAGGAGCGGCGCCAACAAATCGAAAGTCGGTCTCGTTAATATAGACAAGACCGCACAGATCGCGGCTGCTGTAAACCATCCGCGATACCAGAAAAGATATGCGGCAAGCAGCAGCGTGATGAACAATGTCTCAGTCAACCCGACGACCGCATAAAAAATAAAATATGGATAGATCGCGGTTGCCAACGCAGCAAAAAGCGCTGTTTGTCGATCTTCGAACAGAGCCAGCGAAAGTTCATACACCAGCCATATCGCAACTGTTGAGAGGAGTACGTCGCATATCAGAGAGCCCCAGCCGGGACCTGTCAGTGCCATCAGGAGCTGATACAAAGGCATTCTGTATGGATCATCATACGTGTGAAGGTGCCACAGCTGGCGTGCCTGTTCGCGATAGAGCACCGCATCCGGAAAATTTTGTTCCGGTAACAACGCTGCAGCGGCTAGCCGGAGGGTTAAGCCAATGGCCAGCACCACCAACAGGAATGTCTGACTGCGCCGATCCTTGTTATCGGCCATTGCTTGCCCCACTAAAATCATTCGAATAGACGATGGATCTAGGGGGACCTTAACGATAACGAGAGGCGGAGGTAGCCCCCACGTTAAGAATTTGACTTTGATGCCCAGTTCCCAGTTGAGCTCTCATCGCATAAGCGAAACGAGCGGAATATGGTATTGCGCACGGGCTTTCTTGAGCTTTGCAACCTGGTTTTACTACTACAACCGCCTAATATTTGATACGCGTTTGCAGGTTTGGCCGGCACCTCTGGTAGGATCGACTGCCAACAGGACGATCAGCGAGGTTGCAGTGGATGATTTGGTAACAGGAGGCGCGGGCTTCATTGGAAGCCATCTCGTTGATCGTCTGATCGCCGAGGGCCGTAGCGTTCGCATCATCGACAACTTTGTTGTCGGGCGACGCGCTAATCTGGACCAGCACAAGAGCAATCCGCGGCTCGAAATCGTCGAAGCTGATATTGCCGACACGCGTGCGGTCAATGCAGCATGTAAAGATGTCGAACGAATATTTCATCTTGCGGCTCGCGCGGACATCGTTCCCTCGATCCAGCAGCCGGAAGCGTATTTTCGCGCCAATGTGGACGGAACATTTGCGGTGCTCGAGGCCGCGCGTTTTCACAACATTAGACGGTTTGTGTATGTCGCCTCGTCATCTTGCTATGGAATTCCGAAAACTTACCCAACGCCCGAAACCGCACCGGCGGATTGCCGCTATCCTTACGCCCTCACCAAGTATCTGGGCGAGCAGATGGCGATGCACTGGGCGCAGGTTTATCGACTGCCGGCGGTGTCGGTCCGATTCTTCAACGTCTATGGTCCACGTGCCCGAACCAGCGGAACCTACGGCGCGGTTTTTGGAGTCTTCCTCGCGCAACTTTTGGCGGGGCAACCATTGACGATCGTTGGAAATGGCGAGCAAACCCGGGACTTTACCTTTGTGAGTGATGTCGTGGATGCATTGCTCACGGTCGCCGCGAGCGATAAGATAGGTCAAATCTATAATGTGGGCAGTGGTAACCCGGTGAGCGTCAACGAACTCGTGCGCTTGCTGGGGTCTCCGCCGTCGGTAAATATTCCAAAGCGTCCAGGCGAGCCGGATTGTACCTGGGCTGACATTTCAAAAATCCGGGCGGAGCTTGGGTGGGAGCCGAAAATCAGTTTTGCCGAGGGCGTGCGCGTGATGCGGGACAATATTAGTTACTGGCGCGACGCTCCGGTATGGACAGCATCGCGTATCGCCGAGGCAACAAGCGACTGGTTTCGTTTTCTTGGTAAGGACACCGGTAAAGAAGGGGCGGGGACTTGGAATCCAACGTCACAAAACTGAACCGTCAGCAGATCCCGGAAGTGACAGGCCCGCGCGACAAAGTGCGGACGCTGGATGAGGTCGCGCGGATTGTTGAACAGGCTCGCGCGGCCGGCAAAGTTATCGTTCAGGCGCATGGAGCGTTCGATCTTCTTCATCTCGGACATATTCGTCACCTTGAGGCGGCCCGTAAGCTCGGTGATGTTCTCGTCGTGACGGTAACAGCAGATCGATTCGTCAATAAGGGTCCAGGTCGTCCAGTATTCAACGCCGAGATGCGCGCGGAAATGCTAGCGACCCTCGAACATGTCGATTGGGTTGCCATCAATGACGCCGCTGACGCGGTAAATACGCTCGATAAAATCCGGCCCAGCATCTACATCAAAGGGCAGGACTACCAAAATCCGCAGGGCGACGTCACGGGAAAGATCACGCTTGAACGTGATGCGGTTGAATCTCACGGCGGTCGCATTCATTTCACCGATGAGGTGACTTATAGTTCGACCGAGTTGATCAACCGCCATCTCAACGTTTTCGAGCCGCATATCCGCGAACATCTCGATGCGCTACGCCAGGATGGCGGGCTCAATGAATTCCTCGAGCTTATCGATCGGGTGCGTGATTATCGCGTCCTGGTCGTCGGCGATGCGATAATCGACGAATACCAATACGTCTTGCCGATGCACAAGACGCCAAAGGAAAACATGATTGCGACCAGGTACCAGGATCGCGAACTGTTTGCCGGAGGCGTTTTCGCGGCGGCAAATCACGTCGCATCGTTCTGCAAGCATGTCGATATCGTCACGTGTCTCGGCGAAATCGACCGACACGAGAGTTTGATCCGGCATAGCCTGCGGCCGAACGTGGGATTGCGCAGTTTTACACGCGCCGGCGCGCCAACAACGCTCAAGCGGCGTTTCGTCGATCCGTCCTACATGCGCAAGCTGTTCGAAGTTTATATCATGAACGATGAGCCATTGACCTCAGACGTACAGAAAGGGATGGATGGCGCGATTGCCGAGATGGCTCCCGAATACGATGTGGTCATCGCGGCCGATTTCGGTCACGGCATGATCGGGCAGTCCTCGATTGCAGCGTTGACGAAGAATTCGCGATTCCTGGCGGTCAACACGCAGAGCAACAGCGCCAATCTGGGCTTCAATTTGATCACCCGGTACGAGCGCGCCGATTACATTTGTATCGATTTACCCGAGGCGCGGCTTGCCGTGAGCGACCGGGTTTCGGTTGCCGGCGACATAGCGCGTCGGTTGATCGAGGATCAGGTCGACTGTTCGAAGATTATCGTCACGCAAGGCAAACACGGTTGCGTAACGCTCGAGCGCGGCGGTGTCGTTCACACGATTCCTGCATTTGCCAAAAACGTCGTCGATACGGTCGGCGCGGGCGATGCGTTTCTAGCGGTGACTGCGCCGTTGGTGGCGGCGGGAGGTCCGGTGCATCAAGTTGGCTTCATCGGAAATGTTGTCGGCGCCCTTAAAGTGGAGATTATCGGTCACCGCCGGTCGATCGAGAAATCTGCATTGATCAAGGCTATTACTGGCCTGCTGAAGTAAACGAGTGAAGCCGGATGCTTGACAAGACGACAACCGAATTCGGTAACGGGCTTGATCGCTACTTCAGCACTCTTGCCGATTTACTTAGGAGTGCGGATGCGTCCGACAGCGCCAATCGCAAGATTGCGCTAGGTGAAGGCTGCGAATGGTTCCGCCGTGCGGCGCACGAGGCGCATGATGCCGGCAACAAGATCATGTTTGTTGGTAACGGTGGCAGCGCTGGGATTTGCAGTCATTTGGCTATTGATTTTTCGAAGAATGGCGGGTTGCGTGCAATGGCATTCAATGACCCATCCGCGCTGACCTGCCTCGGCAACGACCTTGGCTACGAAAATGTTTTCGCGAAACAAGTTGAGTTTCATGGGCGAGGCGGCGACCTGCTGGTTGCCATCAGCAGTTCGGGCCGCTCCCCCAATATTCTCAATGCCGTGAAAGCAGCGCGCAAGATCAACTGCAAGGTTGTGACGTTCTCGGGCTTTACCGAAGACAATAACTTGCGATCCGTCGGCGATGTTAATTTTTTTGTTCGGTCAAAAGAATATGGATTTGTCGAGGTGGCTCATTTGGCGCTATGCCACGCCGTGCTCGACATCGATATGGGCTGGGGCAAAAAAGCCTAGTGCTGCACGGAAGGACGCGAATGGCTAAACGTTTCAAACGAGTGATGGTGACGGGGGGTGCAGGCTATGTCGGCTCTAGCCTCGTGCCCAAGCTCCTTGCCGCCAGCTACGAAGTCGCGGTTCTTGATCTATACATCTATGGTGATGTCTTCGCCGACTTGGCGTCAAATCCGAAGCTTATTGAAATCAAGGGTGACTTACGGAATCCTTCGGACGTACAGCGTGCTCTGTCAGGTTGCGATGCGGTCATCCATCTCGCGTGCATCTCGAACGATCCATCTTTTGATCTCAACCCGGATCTCGGCCGCTCGATCAACTACGACTGCTTTCGTCCGCTCGTCAAAGCGTCGAAAGACGCCGGCGTAAAGCGTTTTATCTACGCCTCCTCGTCCTCGGTTTACGGCATCAAAAATGACACCAATGTCACTGAAGATCTGTCGCTGGAGCCGCTGACGGACTATTCGAAATATAAGGCGATGTGCGAGGAGGTTCTTGAGCAGGAACGCGAGCCGGGTTTCGTGACAGTCACGCTTAGGCCGGCGACGGTTTGCGGTTACGCACCACGGTTGCGTCTCGACCTTACCGTCAATATTTTGACCAGCCATGCGATCCATAACGGCCGCATCACGGTATTCGGTGGCGAGCAACTGAGGCCGAACCTTCATGTCGAAGACATGACCGACCTCTATCTGAAATTGCTGGAAGCATCTGATGAGGCGATCAATGGAAAAACGTGGAACGCCGGCTATCATAATCTCAAGGTTCGGGAAATCGCCGACATGGTTCGTACGGAAGTCGGCAGAAATGTCGACATTATCGTCACGCCTTCGGACGATCATCGGTCGTATCAAGTGTCGTCTGCAAAAATCAAAAAGGAGCTTGGTTTCAGCGCTGCCCGGACGGTTTCCGATGCGATTGTCGATCTGACGCAGGCTTTCCATGCGGGCAAGGTGCCCAATGCGATGACGGATGATCGTTATTACAATATCAAGCGCATGCAGGCTTTGAAGCTGCGATGAACGCCGCGCAAGGGCCCACCCCGGCACCCGCTCCCGGGGAGGAGGGCCCAAAAGTCGCCCTTAAAAGCCGTGGCCAACCGAAGGCAATCCAGCTCCTGGTGCCGGTGTGGGGTACGCCATACATCTCACAGTTCCTCGAAGTCAGTTTGCCGACCTTGTTGGCGCCGGGAAACCTGCCTGCACTCGCAAAAGCGCTGCCCTGTAAGGTCGTTTTCCTGACGAGCTCGGATGATGCGGCGGATTTGCGTGATCACGCTGCGATTCACTATCTGCGCAGCGTTTGCGAGGTCGAAATAAGTGCCATCGACGATCTTATTACCGGAGACAATTATTCGACGACCGTCACCCTTGCCTATGCGCGTGCCGTGCGAGCAACCGACGATGCGATGATCGACACCTGCTTTTTCTTCATGATCTCCGACTACATCGTGGCGGACGGATCACTCGCCAACGTGCTGAGACGGATGCAGGATGGATACAGCGGAGTGGTCGCGGGTAATTTCCAGGTTGTCGAGGAAACCGGCAAGGATTCGTTTTTCAAAACGTTCGATACTGGCAAGCCACAAGTGATCGTCGAGCCCCGCAAATTGATGCATTGGGCGATCAACCATCTCCATCCCATGACGCTCGCCAACATGGTCAATTTTCCGCTTTGCCACAGTGTCCACTCGAACCGGCTGTTCTGGCGCGTGGACGAAAACACGCTCATTGGTCGATTTTATTTGATGCACATGATCTGCATCCGGCCGGAACTGAGCGATTTCGTGGTCGGCTCGTCCTGTGATTATTCGTTCATTCCGGAGATGTGTCCCTCGGGCAATGTTCATGTATTGAAAGATTCAGATGAATACCTCGTCGTTGAAATGCAGAAAGCCGGCCATGAACGCAACTTTGTCCGTCTGGGCGCGGTAAAACAGCATGTTGTGGCAGAGAGTCTTGCCGAATGGGCGACGGCGACTCATCGCAAAAATGCCCATTCCGCAGTGGTGTTCCACGCTACAAATCTGCCTCCAATGCTTGATGCGGTCATTACCGAGTCGGCGACGTATATCGATGAGATCGAGATCTCGCTTTCCGCGCCACCACCCCATCGAAACCATCCCTATTGGCTAGGTGCGATGGCGGCGCACGAATGGTCCATCGCGCAAAGAAAATCAAAGGGGAAGTCGCCAATAGCGATGGACATGCTAAAATCGGGCGCGACGGGCTTCACTTGGTGGCTCTATCGCTTCCGCAATTTCGTGTTCGGTCGTCCGCCTTTGGTCAAGCCGTGGCACCCGCGCTGGCCGGACTACAGAATGTTTATTGATTTATCACAACGCTACTTTGCCACTACCACCGGGCCGTTGCTTATTATTTCCAGCGCGCCGGCGGCATTTGGAAGTTTTTTCAGTGGCGTTTCTGGCCAGGTTACGTCGCTTGATTTAAATCGGTTCCTGACCCTCAATCGCGATGAATTCAAATCATTGGTCGGGGCCTTTGAGGGATGTCTGCTGGTGATCGGGGAGGGCCACATCAGCCGTGCGCATGAATTGATTGGCAGAATCAAACCGCTTTTTTCCGGGGAGAATAATATTCTTCTGGTGTTTGCCGTAAATGGGCATGGCGCCGACGTCGGACCGTGGTTCAGTGGAGACATGATCCATGATGTTGGGCAGTTTTTCGATCATGACATGCCGATCGACGAAGTCGCATTCGTACCCGCCGGAATAGTGCCCTGGATTGCATTGAGAGGGATGCAGAATGCGTTCGCGCTTGTGCAGAAAAATTTGCTTTGGCTGCCGATCGAAAGCTTCTTGGTCGCCATTTTGACAATTGTGAGTTTCTTTTGCAATTTGAGTCGCCGCAGTTCAAGCGTGCCCCCGCGCAACCAGGTCTGTTCCAGTGTTGGGATGCCTATGCGCAAAGCCCTCACGCGCGCGACCGAGATCGAAGTCATT
Source organism: uncultured Alphaproteobacteria bacterium (assembly GCA_963831275.1). GTDB lineage: Bacteria > Pseudomonadota > Alphaproteobacteria > Rhizobiales > Xanthobacteraceae > Pseudolabrys. The sequence continues at coordinate 111,191 of CAWHPN010000012.1, forward strand.
GACCCAAAACCGCTCGATCTCCCAGCGCAGCGATTTCTCTGGAGTTGGGCGCGGCCGGCCGATGATGACCACATCAAAGAACCCGTAAACATTTCAGAAAAGAAATGAGTGCCGGGCTTCGTATCGGACTCGATTTTGATAATACCATCATCACCTATGATGATGTGTTTCTTGCAATGGCACGTGAACGAGGTCTCATCGGCGCGAATTTTAGAGGACGCAAACAGGCTATACGCGATGCTATCCGGTTGCTGCCGGATGGAGAATTATCTTGGCAGAAATTACAGGGCCAGGTCTACGGAAGAGGTCTTGCTCAAGCGGGAATGTTTAAAGGGGTTGATCGTTTTTTGCTCCGTTGCCGCGACGAGAACGTGCCGGTCATGATCGTTAGCCACAAGACCGAGTTTGGACATTATGACCCCGAGCGATTGAATCTGCGGGATGCAGCACGCGAATGGATGACGAAACACAGGTTTTTCAGCGATGCCGGGTACGGCATCGCTCCTGTCGATGTCTATTTCGAAAGAACGCGGCAGGACAAGGTTGCCCGCATAGCGCAGCTTGGCTGCACTCACTTCATCGATGACCTTGAGGAAGTTCTTTCCGATCCGGAATTCCCGTCTAGCGTCGAGCGCATTCTGTTCACGCAGGAGAGAGCCGCCCCAGGGCCTTATTTCGTCTGCCCGACCTGGCGGGAGGTTGAACAGCAGGTGTTCCGTGCAGCCCGATAATATCCCGCTAGCACACATCGAGAACGTGGCGCGCGCGCTGATCGGCGCGCCAGCAGAAGTCGAGCATCTATCCGACGGTGGCCGCAACAGCCGCATCTATCATGTGCGTTCAGGCGCGAAAGAGTTTGCGCTCAAGCAATACCCATCCCGCGCCGACGATCCGCGCGACCGACTTTCGACCGAAGTGAGCGCGCTCAATCTCATGGAGCGCTATCAGATTGATAGTGTTCCTCGGGTTGCAGGTGTTGATCGTGAGCGTGGTTTTGCGCTTCTGAGCTGGATCGATGGCGGCGCCGTGACAGACATTGCCGATGCCGACATCGATGCCGCAGTAAAGTTTTTGACCGCAATTCACGGCCTGCGTACTACACACTGGGCGAAAGAACAGCCTGCCGCCGCGGAGGCCTGTTTATCCGGGAGCGAAATTGAGCGGCAGATCATGGTCCGCTTGGCCCGTCTTCAAGGCGTCCAGGACGAGGAGCGTCTGGCAAGCTTTCTGAAACATGACTTTATTCCGGTTTTCCAACGTGAGACTGTTAACGCGAAGGCGAAGGTTGCGGCGGCTGACCTTGATTTTGCGGCCGTTCTGCCGCAGGAAGGGCGCAGTCTGGTACCGTCCGATTTCGGATTCCACAACAGCCTGCGTCGCAAGGATGGGACTTTGGCGTTTGTCGACTTCGAATATTTTGGTTGGGATGACCCAGTGAAACTTTCGGCCGATATCATGTTGCATCCAGGCAGGACGATCGCAGCGCCGCAACGACGGCATTTTCGCCGATTAGCAGGTCAACTCTATGGAGAGGACCCTTCCTTTGCGAAACGGCTTGACGCTTACTTCCCGCTCTTCGGATTGCGCTGGGTATTGATACTCCTCAACGAGTTTGTTCCCGAGCGTTGGCGCGCGCGTGTCCGCGCTGGCGCACGGGAAACGTGGCCACAGGCCAAAGCGACGCAGCTTGGGCTTGCGTCCGAATTTCTCGCTGCTTTGTCCGTCAAGGTTAAGGACGCGTAATGGCTCCAACCGCCGAGGCCGTGCAATTGGTCAAAGCCGCAACGCCGCCACTCGACGAGCGGTCGAAATATCTGCGCAAGCTGGTTGTGCGCGCGCTGGAAGGTGGCGAACGCGGTCACGTCGGCTCGTCGCTGTCGTTGATCGAGATCATGCGCGTGCTCTACGATGATATTCTCCATTATCGACCATCGGAGCCTCAGTGGCGGGATCGTGACCGCATGATTTTAAGCAAGGGCCATGGCTGCATTGCGCTCTATGTGATGCTGGCTGACAAAGGGTTCTTCCCGCTCGACACACTCGATACTTTTTGCCGCCGCAACTCCATCCTCGGCGGCCATCCGGAGGCAGGCAAGGTGCCGGGCGTGGAGGCATCGACCGGTGCTCTCGGCCATGGATTGTCTATCGGTGTTGGCACTGCGCTCGCCGTGCGCATGCAGAAACGCGACAGCCGCGTCATCGTCGTACTTGGCGACGGCGAGATTGATGAGGGATCGGTGTGGGAAGCGGCGATGTGTGCAGGCAAGCATCGTCTTTCCAACCTGACTGCAGTGATCGACTACAACAAAATTCAGTCTGCCGGGCCCACCCGAGATATTCAGGATCTTGAGCCTCTCGCGGACAAATGGCGTGCCTTCAATTTTGCTACCGTGGAAGTGGATGGCCACGATGTCGAAGCGCTGCGTGGCGTCTTCCGTCGATTGCCGATGACGCAGGACCGCCCGACCGCCCTCATTTGCCATACAGTAAAAGGTAAAGGCATCGGATTTGCGGAAAATGACGCCAACTGGCACCACAAATCAAAGATCAACAAGGATCTGGTCGCCAAACTTTACGGTGCCCTGGAGTAGCCCATGCGCCAGACCTGTCTCAACATGGTCCACGATCTGGCCAAACGCGACGAGCGTGTGCTTTTTGTCGGTTCGGATCTCAGCCCCGGGCTGCTCGCCGACATGAAGCGTGAGATGCCCGATCGCTGGTACATGGAAGGCATCACCGAACAGAATCTGATTGGAATGTCGGCTGGTTTTGCCAAGGAAGGTTACATTCCCTACGCCAACACGATCGCGACCTTCCTAACGCGTCGCTGCTACGAGCAAGTCGCGGTCGATCTATGCCTGCATGATCTGCCGGTACGGTTGATCGCCAACGGCGGCGGCTTGGTCTATGCGCCGCTTGGGCCGACGCACCTCGCGATCGAGGATATTGCCATTATGCGGGCGCTCCCGAACATGACGGTGATCGCCGTCTGTGACGCCAAGGAAATGGTACGGTTGATGAACGCCACGCTTGATTGGCCGCATCCGATCTATATTCGGCTCGCTAAAGGCGGCGATCCGGTCATTAGCCATGATGAATTGGGTTTTGCTATCGGCAAGGGAATTCCGATGCGGCGCTCACGCGTGAAGCACCCGGTTGTTCTAATGTCGACCGGCGTTATGACTACCAATTCGCTGGGCGCCGCCGATCTTCTCGCCAAGGATGGTATCGACGTTTCGGTGATCCATTTCCACACGGTCAAGCCGCTCGACGAGGCGACTGTGCTCGATTTTGCTCGCGACGCCGAGCTCGTCGTCACTGTTGAAGAGGGCATCCGCATTGGCGGATTGGGTAGCGCGATTACCGATGTCCTGGTCGAACAGTTCGGGACCGCAGCCCCGCCGATCAAGCGGCTCGGACTGCCGGATGAGTTCCCGCGCAACTACGGACTTCAAGAGGACCTGTTCGACATTTATGGACTGCTCCCGCACCACATTGCGGCGAGCGTTACCAAGGCCATGAAAAAAGTGAGCCATAAAGTGGCGTAGCTGACCTGCTTATCCGTCTTTTTACGATCCGGGATACAGTATGTGGCTGCTTATCGGCGGTGATTCCGAAATCGGGGCGGCAACCTATCAGTATCTGAAGGCCCACGGCATACCCTCTGCCGCCACGACCCGGCGCAAGGAGCGCGTCGGCCCGGATCGGCCGTTTCTCGATCTTGCAGCTCCGCTCGACAATTGGGAACCACCGGCCGGAACGACGGCCGCTGTCGTTTTTGTCGCAATTGCCCGAATTGTCGCATGTGACGCCGACCCCCTTCGCTCAGCCTATGTCAATGTGGCGCAGACTATCGCGCTCGTCGACCGCCTATGCGAACGCGGCATCTCGGTGTTGTTTCTGTCGACCAACCAGGTATTCGACGGCAGCGAACCCAATGTTGCAGCGGACGCGCCGCATTGCCCGCTAACCGAATATGGCCGTCAGAAAGCGCGCACGGAAAGCGCCCTCCTCAGCCGCATGGAGGAGGGCGCTTCGATAGCAATCCTGCGCCTCGCCAAGGTTGTCTCTCCGGATATGCCGCTCTTACGCAGTTGGATCGACGACCTGGCCGCCGGACATGCAATCCGTGCCTTCAGCGACATGACTATGGCGCCGGCGAAAACCGGAACGGTCGCGCAGGCGGTCGCTGCAATTACGAAAGATTCCGCACGCGGCATCTTTCAGCTCACGGGCCCGCGCGATCTCTCCTATTTTGAGATCGGACGTCATCTGGCGAAAACGCTTGGCTCGGATCGGGCGCTGGTAACCGAATGCACCGCTGCCGCTGCCGGCCTCCCGAAAGGATCCGCGCGGCCGTACACGACGCTCGCTTCATCGCGATTGGGCGAGGCATACGGAATTAGCGCGCCAGATGTTCTGGAAATCGTCGATTCGTTCATCCAAAAGACGTGATTTCAATATCAAACGGGCTTTGGTGGCTGCCCAAGGCGCAACGGCCGATCGCCGTGCCAAATAACCCAGGTTTCCACGCTGAAATACGTGAATTGGCCTTCCAAACGAACTGGAAGCGGCGCTGAGACGGTTCCGGATGCGCCATCGAGATGCACACTCGTTTGTGCAATAACTTCTGCTGGTTGCGCGCCAAAGCCGCGAAAAACGATCTGGAGATCGAGCGATCCCCTACCGGCAGGCTCGGCAAGCTGCAATTCAAGTCCATCAACTTTGAGAGACCACCATCGAACGCGACCGAAGGTGGCTGGCCTGTCAGTCACGACATACGCGTCGGGCGCCCGCAACACCAGGAAGTCGGTTTCCGGAACAACGGAACGCGCGCGGTCGAATGCGCGAGATCTCTGGTAGTTATCGGTCGACCCGCCAACCTCACGCCAGCCGGAATTGATTGCCAGAAAATCTCGCGCGGCGAAAAAAGGTCCTGGCTGTGCGACATTATCCACAAAGATAAAGCCATTGCGGGTCATGTATTTTGCGGCGCGTCCGATATCAAAGAACGCAAACTCGTAGTCGTGATTTCCGTCCACGAAGACCACGCCGGGACGGATATCCTGGCGTTCCATTTCCATGAAAAAATCCATAGAGCTCATTGAATGAACGCGTGCATGTTGAGCGAGCTCCCGCGGCCAATGGCTGAGGGTTGCCATCACGTAGTCCGCTCGAAATGGGTCCACCGTATGCACAATGCCATGGCCATTGGCCGCGAGTGCGCGGCAAAGCGCTTCCGTGGTGCCGGCCTTGTAGCTCCCGATTTCAAAGACATGGTCGGGACGCAGATTGCGCAGAATAGCATAGAGCATCGCCTGCGCCTGCGGCGAGACGAGAGACCGTTGGGCGGCAGGATTGTCCGCGAAGAATCGTGTCGCGGACTCAAATTCCCTGGCGGAGAGAATTGTCAGGACCGGATCATCACATTCCGCCATGTCAAACGCAGGCCAGGGAATGTCAGTGACCGACCGGACATCAAGGCCCTTGTGCAGACCATCAAGGCGGACTTCGAGGTGTTTGGCTTGCCGATGCAGCGATTTTGATATGGATGCGGCCACCCGCACGGCGCCGAGCTGGGCAATGCGAAGCGCTCGCGATAGCCCGCCTGTCACTGCATTGTGCAGCTTGGCCTTCATCCCACTCTCAGAACCACCCGTCCGGCACTGCCGCTGCGCACGGTATCGAGGGCAGTATTAATCTCGTCCAGACTGTATTCGTGGGTGATGATTCCGTCGAACGACAACCGCCCAGCCCTGGTGAGCCGAATGAGCCGGGGAATGTCGATGTGTGGGTCCGCGTCGCCGCCATGTGAGCCTGTCAGTACCTTGTTGAAATGGATCGGCAACGTGTAGATCGTGACCTTCTCGTTCGGGACGCCAACCAGCACGCAGGTTCCGTCGGGATGAGTGAGGTCATAGGCCTGTTCGATGACCTGTTTTACGCCAGTGGTTTCGACTACCTTGTCCGGACCTTTGACGCCCACGATTTCGCGTATCGCGGCGGAAATATCTTTTATCTTGCCGGCATTCAGTGTGTGGGTGGCACCGCGCACCTTCGCCATGTCGAGCTTGTTGTCTACTAAATCAATCGCGACGATCGGGTTTGCGCCGGCCAAATGGGCGAACTGCACGACGTTGAGTCCGACTCCACCAACTCCGAATATTGCAACTGACTCGCCGATTTTCACCTTGGCATCGTTGTTGATTACGCCGGCCGCCGTTGTGACCGCGCAGCCGAGAAGGGGCGCAACCTTCCGATCATAGTCCTCCGGGATCGGAGTCATTCTATTTTCAGAGATCACCGCATATTCGTTGAACGTGGTCACCCATCCTGCGTTGAGTTTGTTGCCGCGCCATTTATAGGAAGGCGGCGCGCATTGAATTCCCAAGCTTGGTCGCCAGTGCAGCACGACAATATTGCCAGGCTTGACATTGCTGACACCTGGGCCGATCTCGACGACCGTGCCAGAGGCCTCATGGCCCAGAAGGTGTGGAAGAAATTTGTCCGGTCCTTTGGCGGCGGCGATCTCGTTGAGCTGCGCGCCACAGATGGTCGTATAGTGGATTTTGACCAACGCTTGTCCCACATCGAGCGTTTCGGGCAACTCAATCTCGTCGACGATCAGGGGGTCGCGCGATTTCGCGAGAATCGCAGCCTTAGTTTTTCTGATTTTCATCTTTCGACGCTCACTCGAAATAGATGAATTCGTAGTCGCCGGTGTAACCGAAGTGGTTGTACAGCCAAATCCATTCCGACGTGTGCAGAATGGATTCGGCGGTCAACGCCCAACATTCGAGGTTAAACTGCTCGAGTTCGTTCCTGTAGCCCTCGACCATGATGTATCTATTTCGCCCGACGCGCTCGATCTCCTGCACTGCGGATTCCAGTTCATAGAGACGCAGATTGTGTAGCGTTCCCAGCGAAATCACCAGGTCGAAATGTTTATCGCCGAAGGGATAGCGGTCCTGCGCGCGATATCGGAACAGATGAGGCTTGATGCTGTCGCGGGCTTCCGAGAGGCCGTGCTCGGAAACGTCGAACCCTGTGACTTGAAGTTCGGGCAGTATTTTCTTCATTTCATAGAGAAGGAATGCCTTGCCGCAACCGACGTCGAGAACCTTTGAGCCGTTCTTCAGGCCGTAGATTTCGATCAGCGCTTTCGCCACCGGTGCCCAGCGGCCCTCAATGAACTTGTAGCCGCCGTAGCCATAGCGCCGGTCACCGTCCCAATAGTCGAATTCATATTCCTTGGCTTTCATCATGCAGTGGACTTTGTCGTCCACCATTCGTGCGAGGTAGTCACGCCTTGTCGCCTTATGCAGGGGCGTTACGATCTCAAGCAGTCGACCCATTCTCACTCCTCACTTTTTTAGATATCTCAATAGCCAAAAGATCGGAATTGAAATCGCAAAATGCATGCGAGGTGTCGAAATCTGTTGTCCGGGGGTGCCCGATAGTCTTTTGAAAGTCAAGAATGTCCAGCTTTACAGCGTTGCCGCTGTGACTCTGGATCGGCATAGTGGCATTGGTTTGGTTGGCGCCTGACCATCTTGGGGTGGACGATGCATGTTAAGGCGAACCATACTGCCGGTGCGCGCGATTATCTTCCAGCGTTGGATGGATTACGATTTATGGCTGCCATGTTGGTGGCCGGCGGGCACTACGCAAGCATCATAGGCCAAGGAGCATTCCCCGAAACACTCGCGAGCCTCACCGGGCTCGGTATGACGCTTTTTTTTGTATTGAGCGGTTTTGTAATTCACTACAACTACTACACCACCATCCCGGAAAAGGGCGGTGTCAGGGCTTTTGCTGTTGCAAGATTTGCGCGGCTCTACCCGCTTTACCTCATCCTGTTTGTGTTCGACTTCGCGTATACAGGGCTGACAGCGCGCGGTGCATGTGCTCACGCAGCACAGGCCGGAGACCATTGGCTTTCCCTGACCAACTATCTGACGCTGACACAGAGTTGGTATTACGCTGTAATCTGCAAAGCCTCGCTGATCTATCAGTACGGGCCGGTGTCCGCAGTCTCGTGGTCGATCAGCGTCGAGGCTTTTTTCTATGTCGCGTACATTGGTGTGGCAAAACTGATTGCAAATAAAAACTGGTCGTTGCGACATGTCTTGATTTTTTCAGCTTCCGGTTATCTGCTTGTCGTCGTTTATTTGTTCGCTTGTTCTTGCTTCCAGCCCGGTATTGATCGTGCCGGCCTTGCCGTCTTCGGCCCCGTTGCAACGGTTGAAAGCGGCTATAACAACTCTTTATTACGTTGGCTTCTTTATTTTAATCCGGTTGCGAGACTGGGTGAATTCTTCGCCGGTATGGCAGCCGCCCATTTTTATCTTATGGGAACGTCAAGCCGTGCACCAAGTCAGCCCTCGCAGGCGTCCACAGTTGTGTTCGCTTCCGTTGGGGCAGTCGTCGCAATTCATCTTTTGCTTTATGGTATGGTCGCACCGAATAGCGTAACGATCGCCCGGATTGCCTCACCGCTTTATGGTCCCCCGATCGCGATCATGATGTATCTCATTGCGCGCTATGACACGCGATGCTCGCGAATGTTCTCAAATTCCGTTTTGGTAAAACTCGGAGAAGCAAGTTATTCGATTTATCTACTGCACGAAATTTTACCGTCCGCATACAAGAGAATCGGCCTTCTTATCCCGGATCAATGGTTTGCGTGGCCGTTGTGGGCCGGGTCGTTGGCCTTATTGGCTGTGATTAGTCGCTTGTCCTACCTGTACATTGAACGACCGGCTCGCTTCGCGATCCGCAAACGGCTGAGGTTCGGTCATTAGTTGAGCAGATAAAAATCAAAAAATACGACCAAATACTATTCGGCGGTACCAATAGCGCAATTCATATCCGTACTGCACGCGTCGAAAGCGAAGCCAGAACGGTATGTACCTTAACGATCGGCGAATGAGGGTGCCTGCGCGAGTTCTTAGTCCTGTCATTGGCCATGCACGCGTTGGATACGATCGTTCTGACATTCTAACAGCATTTACCGAGCGACCAAATGGTATAGAAGGCCGAATTTACGTTCTAAAACTTCGTCACTTGAATTACGAAGGCCGAAATTCGTTGCCGCCTGTGGCACGATGCAGCTAAACAGACGCGCTGAAGGCAGGGGGTCTTTATTGCCGCATAGACGAAAAATCGCCGTTATCGGGCTCGGGTACGTGGGATTGCCGGTAGCAGCTGCTTTTGCGCGCTCGGGCACGTCCGTCATCGGGTTCGATATCGACCGCAAGCGCGTCGAGGAACTTCGTTCCGGGCATGATCGGACGCTCGAAGTCGCGCCAACCGATCTCGCGCAAAAAAATTTGCGTCTCGACCACGAGCCGTCAGGTCTTACCGAAGCAGATTTTTACATCGTGACGGTGCCGACGCCTATTGATGGGACGCGGAGGCCAGATCTCGGTGCGGTATTGTCGGCATCCGAGACAGTGGGGACGGTCCTCAAGAAGGGCGATATCGTGGTGTACGAATCGACCGTGTACCCTGGCGCAATCGAGGAAGAATGCCTTCCAATATTGGAAAAAAAATCAGGCCTTAAGGGCGGACAAGATTTCGCTGTCGGCTATTCGCCCGAAAGGATCAATCCGGGTGATCAGCAGCATCGTTTTGAAACTATCATCAAAGTGGTATCTGCGCAGGACGCGCGCACGCTGGATATCATCGCGGACGTGTATGGTTCGGTGGTGAAGGCGGGCATTCATCGTGCGCCCTCTATCAAGGTCGCGGAGGCTGCCAAGGTCATCGAAAACACGCAGCGCGACCTCAATATCGCTTTTATGAACGAACTATCCGCTATTTTTCACCAACTCGATATCGACACAAGCGACGTACTTGCCGCTGCAGCAACGAAATGGAATTTTCTTAATTTCCAGCCGGGCCTTGTGGGCGGCCACTGTATCGGTGTCGATCCCTACTATCTGACGTTTCGAGCAGAAAAGGCCGGCTATCATCCCGAGGTCATTCTCGCTGGGCGTCGTATTAATGACAGTATGGGGGAACGAATTGCGCGGGAATGCATGCGAGCCCTCTTACAGAGTGGACGGGTTAATCCTACGGTGACCATTCTCGGTATGACGTTCAAAGAGAACGTTCCCGACATTCGGAACTCAAAAGTGATTGATATTGTTCGCGAACTCGAACGCGTGGGCGTGACCGTGCAAGTGGCCGATCCAATTGCTTCGGCTGAGGATATTGCGGACGCGTATGGAATCAAGTTGATGCCATTTAAATCGTTGCGGGCAGCAGATGCGGTGATCCTTGCCGTTGCACACAAACATTATTTGGCCACAGGTTGGCCATTGGTCGTCAAATTGCTCAAGGATGGTAATGGGATTGTGCTGGACGTAAAGGCAAAACTCGATCGCGCAAAGAAGCCTCAGGGCGTCGACCTATGGCGACTTTAGGATCAGTCAGCTTAGTGCGAGGTCTGGCCGATGGCTGATGGACCCATTCTCGTCACCGGAGCTGCGGGATTCATAGGCTTTCATGTCGCGAAGCGTCTTTTGCAGAATGGTCGGGATGTTGTTGGCTTAGACAACATGAATGCTTACTACGATCCCGCGCTGAAACAGGCGCGCTGCGCGGAGCTTGCCAAATTCAAGGGATTTTGTTTCACCAAGCTGGACCTCGCCGATCGCGATGCAATTGCAACTTTGTTCAAAGAGCATCGTTTTCCTTACGTCATTCACCTGGCAGCGCAGGCCGGCGTTCGATATTCGCTGGTCGACCCATTCGCTTATGTCGACTCCAATTTGACGGGCTTCACTACCATCCTTGAAGGATGCCGCCACATCGCGTGTCGGCACTTGGTTTATGCGTCGTCTTCGTCGGTCTACGGCTCAAATACACAAATGCCGTTCTCCGTGCACGAAAATGCCGACCATCCTTTAAGTCTTTACGGCGCCTCGAAGAAGGCGAACGAGTTAATGTCGCATGCTTACGCGCATCTCTTCGGGCTTCCGATGACCGGACTGCGTTTTTTTACCGTGTACGGTCCTTGGGGCCGTCCGGATATGGCAATGTGGATTTTCGTAAAGTCGATTATCGCCGGCGAACCCATCAAACTGTTCAATAATGGCAACATGCGGCGGGATTTTACGTATATCGACGACGTGGCGGAATCAGTTGCGCGGTTGGTGGATCGTCCTCCAGCCGGCAATTCGAATTTTTCGAGCCTCTTACCCGATCCCGGGTCAAGTAGTGCTCCTTGGCGCGTCTATAACATTGGGAACAATAGCCCGGTTGAGCTCCTTGAAGTGGTGCGCCTTCTCGAAGAGGCTCTAGGGAAAAAAGCCAAGCGCGAGTTACTGCCGATGCAGCCTGGCGATGTGCCAGCGACGTACGCCGACGTCGCTGATCTCATGCGCGATGTCAATTTTCGGCCAGCAACACCCATTGCCGAAGGCATTCGCCAGTTCGTTGACTGGTATCAGTCCTTTCACCGTCATTGACCCGGCCAGCAGTTCCCGTTGGATTAGCATTGCAACTGCATTGGATCATCCAGCCAATCGTCTTATATTAAGCGTGTGCATACCAAGTCAGGGGGTAGCAAACCATGACAGCTCCAACGCTGGCAAAATTGAAGGTCAAATTGTTCACGGATGGCGCGGACAAGGCCCAGATCGTGGAGATGGCAAAGCAACCCTGGATTGCCGGTTTTACGACCAATCCTTCATTGCTCAAAAAAGCTGGTGTGAGCGACTACGCGGGGTATGCGCGCGAACTCGTGGCTGCCGTACCCGACAGACATCTCTCTTTCGAGGTGTTTTCCGACGATATCCCCGAGATGGTCGCGCAGGCCCGCGTCATTTCCAAATGGGGCAGGAATGTCTATGTGAAATTGCCCGTAACAAATACGCGTGGTGAGCCTTTGTTCGAAGTGGTTCGTACGCTATCACGCGAAGGCGTCAAAATAAATGTGACGGCGATTTTCACCGAGGAGCAGGTTACTCGCGCCGTTGAAGCGCTGGAGGGTAGCGCGCCCGCCTGCGTGTCGGTGTTCGCCGGCCGCTTGGCTGACTTTGGCGTTGACTATCGGCCTGTCATGCAGGATGCGATCACCCGCGCACGCGAGACCCGCAATGTTGAGATCATCTGGGCATCCACGCGTGAGGTTTTCAACGTGGTGGAAGCCGATGCAATGGGCTGCCACATCATTACGGCTCCCGCCGACATCCTGAAAAAGCTTCCCGAGTTGGCTACGAAGACTGCGGCCGAGCTATCGCTGGCAGCCGTGACATCTTTCCGGGACGACGCGCTTGCTACTGGTTTGCGGCTTGCGGTTCCAGCATCTCGCGCAGCTGAGTAGGTATCCGTCACAGGCCGCACCGGTCAAAATTTTCACTTGTAACGCATTGAATCAAAACGTGTTCGCGCGGGGGCATGCGGACAGTCGCCAGCGGCGCGATGTCATGCTAGGGATCAGGCGTATTGGGGCGTGGGGACAATTTTGAAACATGATGCAGTCTGCAGTAGCGAGCGCGGAGCGTCCGTTGCGTGTAGGTGTGGTCGGAGTCGGCGTCATGGGCAGCAATCATGCTCGTGTGTTCGCCGGGTTGCCGGGCACGGAACTGGTTGGCGTTGCCGATCCTGATCGCAAACAGGTCGAATTCGTCGCGCGTACCTTAGGATGTGTTGCGGTCGCTGATGTCGATGGGTTGCTAAAGCGCGACATCGACGCAATTACAATTGCTGCGCCAACCCATCTTCACCGCGATATCGCGCTGCGCTGCATTGCACGTGGCGTCCATGTGATGGTGGAAAAGCCGATCGCCTCTTCGGTCGAAGAGGGACGCGAGATCATCAACGCCGCGGGACGCGCGGGTGTGACGCTCATGGTTGGCCACGTCGAGCGCTTTAATCCTGCCGTAGAGGCTATCAAGGAAGCGATCCGGGGCGAGGACATCCTATCAATTGCCATCACCCGTGTCGGACCGTTTCCACCACGGATGTCGAATGTCGGCGTCGTGATCGATCTTGCGGTTCACGATATTGATCTAATTCGCTGGTTTACAGATTCTGATATCATCGAGGTGCAGCCACAGCTCTCTAGCGCGGTCGCGGAGCGCGAAGATATTGCGCTGCTGCAGTTTCGCACGGCTTCCGGAGTTCTTGCTCACATCAATACAAATTGGCTGACGCCGTTCAAGGCGCGCAACATCACCGTCGCTACGAGAGGCAAGTACGTGATGGGAGACTTGTTGACGCGGCAGGTCACGGAGTGCTTCGGCTTCCAGCCCGATGGCAGCTATTCCATGCGACATTTATCGGTTGGTCATGCCGAGCCGTTGCGCGCGGAATTGCTTGCCTTTCTGCGCGCCGTGCGGTCCGGAGCTGATCCGGCGGTTACCGGTGAGGAGGCTGTCGCTAGCCTAGAAATCGCGACACGCTGTCTTGCCGTTCGCCCAACTGCGGTAGCACCAGCGCAACGAAAGGGCCCGCGCGCCGTCGTCGGCTGACGGACGGGGCTACGGGCGTCCGATGAATTTGCGCACCAATCCGCCGTCCATCCCATTTATTGACGTCGCGGCTCAGCGCCGGCGGCTCGCACCCGCCATAGACGCTGCGATTGCCCGCGTGCTCACGCATTGCCAGTTTATTTTAGGGCCGGAGGTCAAGAGTTTCGAGACAGAGCTTGCTGCCTTCTGTGGCGCACAGCATGTTGTGACCTGTGCAAGCGGCACTGATGCGCTTGTGCTCGCGTTGCGGGCAATGGGAATTGGACCTGGCGATGCTGTGTTTTGCCCGTCCTTTACATTTTGTGCCACTGCGGAGGTTGTGGCGTTAGTCGGCGCCACGCCGGTCTTCGTCGACGTTGATGCGGCAACCTTCAACATCGATGCCAACCGTCTCGCGAGCGCTATTGTCACCGCGAAAGAAGCCGGACTAAAGCCAAAAGCGGTCATTCCGGTGGATTTGTTCGGGCTACCAGCTGATCACACTGCCATCGCAAGCGTCTCGAAAAACGAAGGCCTTTCGGTTCTAGACGACGCCGCACAGGGCTTCGGGGCAACTTACAATAATCGTCGCTTAGGAACCTTCGGGCGGGCGACTGCCACAAGCTTTTTTCCCGCAAAACCACTCGGCTGCTATGGCGACGGCGGCGCAGTGATGACCGACGACGATGAACTTGCCGAGGCGCTCAGAAGTCTGCGCGTACACGGTCAAGGATCCGATAAATATGACAATGTTCGCGTAGGACTTGCCTCGCGCCTCGATACCATCCAGGCGGCAATCCTCCTCGAAAAGCTAAAAATTTTTTCCGATGAAATCGACACCCGCAACACAGTTGCCCGTCGCTACAACGAGGGCTTAAACGATGTTGTAACAGTCCCGACGGCTCCGCTCGGTTCAACGTCAGTTTGGGCGCAATACACCATACGTATATCCGGCGGACGGCGGGACGCCGTCGCAGCCGCGCTCAAAGTCGAAGGCATCCCGACTGCGATCTACTATCCGATCCCGCTTCATCACCAGCAGGCCTATAAACACTATCCGATCGGCAAGGGCGGCGTCGGAGTGAGCGATAGGCTTGCGTTTGAGGTCTTAAGTTTGCCAATGCATGCTTATCTCGACACGGTAACGCAGGACCGGATTATCGAAGCAACACGGCGCGCATTAAAGAAGTGAGCAACCAACTCTCGGAAAGATTCAAGTCCTAGCTACGCTTGTAGACATCTTCCAAGCGCTCGATGTCGTCTTCGCCGAGGTAACTGCCGGTTTGCACCTCGATCAGTTCAAGTGGAATTTTTCCTCAATTCGCCATGCGGTGCACGGTGCCTATGGGGATATAGACGGATTCATTTTCGTGCACGGCCCTGACTTGGTCACCGATCGTCACCTCGGCAGTCCCGCGCACAACGACCCAGTGCTCAGCACGGTGCCGATGTTTTTGCAAAGAGAGAATGCCGCCAGGGATAACGACGATGCGCTTGACCTGAAAGCGCTCGCCGAGGTCGATTGACTCGTAATAGCCCCAGGGACGATGGACCCTCTTATGGTCGGTCGCCTCCGGCCTTTTGCTTGCCTTTAATTTTGTGACGAGTTCGCGCACCTCCTGCGCGCGGGCGCGGGGCACGACCATTACCGCATCGGACGTGCTTACGATAATTAGACCCTTGACACCGACCACCGCGGCCAAACGCTGGTCGGTATGGATCAAACAGTCGCTGGCATCCATTGTTACGACCGGACCGTGCAAAACATTCCCGGAGGAATCGCGTGGTGTGATTTCAAATAACGCATCCCAGCTGCCGATGTCCGACCAACGAAAATTACCAACTACTACAGCAGCACGATCAGTTTTCTCCATCACAGCATAGTCGATCGAATTTTGCGGGGATCGCGCAAAAGATTCCGGCTGCAGGCGCACGAAATCAAGATCGTTACTTGCATTGGCGACAGCCGCTTTCACGGCCGTCGCCATATCGGGGTCGAGTCGAGAGAGTTCAGATAACAAAATGTCGGCGCGGAAAAGGAAGTTTCCGGAATTCCACAAATAGCCTTCGCGAACGTAACGGGTAGCGGTCGCAAGATCGGGTTTCTCAACGAAGCTCTTTACGGTGTGTACGCCGTCATCGGTTATCGCTGCACCGGGAAGGATGTAACCGTAGTTGGTCTTTGGCTCGTCTGGCTTGATTCCAAAAGTGACGATACGTCCCGCTTCGGCAGCGGCGCGGCCTGCGAGGCAGGTGGTGCGAAAAGCCTCCGCATCCAGGACAATGTGGTCGGCAGCGAGCGCCAGAACGACGGCTTGAGGGTCACGAAGCGCAGCGACTGCGGTTGCCGCCGCGATCGCCGGACCAGAATCGCGCCGGATGGGCTCGATCACCACGGTTGCATCAATTCCGACTTCCTCGGCTTGCCGACGAGCGAAGAAGTGGAAATTCGGCCCAGTGATAATGATAGGACGCGCGAACATGGGATCCTTAACACGCAGTAAGGTTTCCTGATAGGTCGACCTCTCACCCACCAAAGGGAGGAATTGCTTTGGCAGGGCATCGCGCGACACCGGCCAAAGCCTGGTCCCGGCCCCGCCGGCCAGCAAAATGGGGATGATTGGTGAAGACATGGACGACGACTGGCTCGAAGCTCTTTGTTCCGGCGCAGAATTGTCTTAAGGCAGTTCCGCGTGTCTGGCTACGCTATCGTTGCATAAGACTTCAAGTGCGTTGATAGGCGGCGTTTTTCGCAGCAAGGCTTTGCACTGGATGATTGAACGCATCTTAACAGTCGGTGGTTTTACGCTCCTGTCGCGCATTAGCGGTTTCGTGCGCGACATTATACTGGCCGCCGTGTTGGGTGCCGGACCGGTTGCCGACGCATTTTTCGTTGCTCTGCGCCTGCCGAACCATTTCCGCGCGATATTCGCCGAGGGCGCATTCAATGCTGCCTTCGTACCCGCATATGCGCGCATTCGGGAGCAGGGCGGGTCGGCCAGGGCGGGCCAGTTCGCGGACCGAATTTTCACTCTGCTGCTCGCAAGCCAGATCGTAATGCTGGGGGTTGCGCTCCTATTCACGCCCACAGTGATTGATTTGCTTGCACCTGGCTTTTCGCGCGACCCCGAACGCTTCTCGCTGGCAGTCGGACTCACCCGAATTACTTTCCCTTATCTGCTTTTGGTCACATTGGTGACGCTATACAGCGGCATCCTCAACGCGTTGCAGCGTTTCGCGGCCGCCGCGGCTGCGCCCATACTGCTCAACCTCTCTCTTATATTCGCGTTGGCTCTGGCGGCATTCTTTCCGACGGCAGGCCATGCGGCTGCATGGGGCGTTCTTGTTGCCGGCATTCTGGAGTTCCTGCTTGTTGCGGGCGATGCAAGCATCGCGGGCGTCGTGGCGAAGTTTCGCTGGCCAGAACTCGACACCGATGTGCGGCAGTTCTTCCGTGCGCTTGGCCCGGCGGTCCTTGGTTCCGCGGGTGTGCAGCTTGCGCTATTCGCCGACACGATCATCGCAAGCTTTTTGCCGGCAGGTGCTCTTTCTGCACTTTATTACGCCGACCGGATCAATCAGCTGCCGATCGGCGTGATCGGTATCGCCGCAGGCACAGTCGTTCTTCCCGAAATGGCGCGGCGAATCGCCGGCGGCGACCATCAGGGCGCCGCGCATGCACAGAATCGCGCGATCGAGCTCACACTGCTCTTGTCTATTCCTTGTGTCGTAGCGTTTTTCGTCGTTCCGGACCTGATTATGCGCGCTTTGTTTATGCGCGGTGCCTTCACTGCCGCTGATGCTGAGGCGGCGGGCCGCACCTTGACGGCTTATGCCTTCGGGTTGCTACCCTTTGTTCTGATGCGTAGCGCAGTTGCTATTTTCTTTGCGCGCGGGGATACGGCGACCCCGGTGAAGGCTGCGTTGATCGCGGCCGGGGTCAATATCGCGTTTAAAGTTCTGCTGATGGGGCCGCTCGCTCAAGTGGGGCTTGCGCTTGCAACGTCAATTGGAGCGTGGATCAATCTTGCTCTTATCTTGTGGCTTGCTATCCGCGCCAATCATGTCTCTCGTGACGGACGGCTGCGCCGATCCGTCGTGAGGCTTGCGATTGCGGGTATCGTGTTGGCCGGCGCGTTATGGCTTTGTCACGGGCCGGTCGTTCGGTGGCTTGTCGGCTGGTCAGGGCCACATGACCTCGCTGCGCTGGTGATTATTGGCGTGATCGGGGCTATCACCTATGGTGTCGCCGTTGCGATCTTGTTTGGCCGACATTGGGTAGCCGTAATTCGCACCCAGCAACGCCGCTAAACCGATCTTTTCAGCCTATTGCCGAACGGCCGAGGTGGACATAGCTCCTTTCGAACGCTATGGGGACGGGCCGGACAACTGTGTTTTTCTGCGGGAATTCATGAATATTACACGACCGGTTTTATCATTTTCTTTGATGCGGAACGCAGTAAGGCTCGCAGCGCCGTTACTGATTGCGACTTTCGTCGCAAGTTGCGGTGAGCGTCAGCCGCAGGGCGGCCCGCCGCCGCCTGCAGTTACCGTGGCAGAGCCGGTGAAACGCACGGTTTTTGACTACGATGAATATGTCGGCCGCTTTACTGCCATAAATTCTGTAGAGGTGCGTGCGCGCGTGTCGGGTTATCTCGACAAACTTCATTTCAAAGATGGGCAACTCGTGAGGCAAGGCGAGTTGCTGTTTACGATCGACAAGCGTCCATTCCAAAACACGCTTGATCAGGCGCGCGCCAATCTTGTACAGGCGCAATCAAATCAGGCATTTACCGAATCCGACTACACGCGCGG
Organism: uncultured Alphaproteobacteria bacterium; assembly: GCA_963831275.1. Classification (GTDB taxonomy): domain Bacteria; phylum Pseudomonadota; class Alphaproteobacteria; order Rhizobiales; family Xanthobacteraceae; genus Pseudolabrys. The sequence goes on from CAWHPN010000012.1 coordinate 129,469, forward strand.
CCAACAGCTCGTGCGCGATAAGACCATTACCGACCAGACCTTTGAACAACGCGCGCAAGCCTTCCGTAATGCCAAAGCTTCCGTGAGCAACAATGAAGCGGCCGTGCGCCAGGCCGAGCTCGACATGGAGTTCACTGAGTTACGGGCGCCGGTAAATGGCCGCATTGGGGACAGACGTGTCTCTCCGGGAAATCTTGTTACGGGCGGCACAGGCGGCAACACCACCATGCTTGCCACCATTGTTTCGACCGATCCGATCTATTTCGAATTCACCTTTGATGAAGCTTCTTATTTACGCTACGAGCGCCTTGCTAAAAGCGGTCAGGACATCGCGAGTCGCAATGGCAGTGTCCAGGTGGCTCTCAAGCTAATCGACGAAAGCGATTTCGATCATGAAGGTCGGATGGATTTCGTCGACAATGCAATCGATCGCTCGACAGGCACCATTCGTGGTCGAGCGGTCTTCGCAAATCCGAACGAGGTCTTTACGCCAGGGATGTTTGCTCGCATCCGCGTGGCGGGTTCGCCGCCCTACGAGGCGTTGCTGGTCCCTGATGCGGCCATTGGCAGCGAGCAGGCGCGCCGATACGTCATGGTAATTGATGGGCAGGATACCGCTCGGCAGAAATACGTTACAATTGGGCAGCTGACGTCCGATAACCTGCGTGTCATAAAGGAGGGCATTGCCCCCGACGACCGCATCGTTGTCAGCGGCCTCATGCAGGCACGGCCTGGACAAAAGGTGCGTCCTGAGACGCAGGACGCCAAGCCTGCAGGCCCATCGTCGGCGGGAGGCCCGCCGCAGCAGTCGAAATAACTGGCGGCATCAAGGCATGCGCATCTCGCACTTCTTCATCGATCGTCCGATTTTTGCTTCAGTCGTATCGATCATTTTCGTGATCCTCGGGGGCGTAGCATTCCTCCGACTCCCCGTCGCACAGTATCCGGAGATTGCGCCGCCGACGATCACAGTTTCGGGGCAATACCCGGGTGCCAGTGCCGACGTGGTTGCCGCTACGGTGGTCGCGCCGATTGAGCAGCAGATTAACGGCGTTGAAAACATGATTTATTTGTCGTCGAACTCGACCGGCGACGGACGGTTTACGATCTCGGTCAGCTTTGACATCGGCACCAATCTCGACATCGCTCAGGTTCAGGTTCAGAACCGCGTCGCCATAGCGCAGCCGCGCCTTCCGGTGGACGTGCGCAACATCGGCGTCACGGTCAACAAGAGTTCACCCGACCTGATGATGGTTGTGCATCTCTACTCACCGGATAAATCACGCGAGACGCTTTTTATTTCGAACTACGCCACAATAGAGATTACCGACACCCTTACGCGCGTCGACGGCGTTGGCTCGCTGATCGTTTTTGGCAGCCGCGACTATGCAATGCGCGCCTGGCTCGATCCGGACCGCTTGCAATCGCTCGGCCTGACCGCCGCGGACGTGGTGCTGGCGCTCCAGGGCCAGAACGTGCAGGTCGCTTCTGGCGTGCTCAATCAGCCGCCAGTCAACAAGCCCGGCGCATTCCAGATTTCTGTCCAGACCCTCGGTCGACTGACAAACACTGAAGAATTCGGAAATATCGTCGTTAAGCAGACAACCAATGCCGTGGTGCGTGTGAGAGACATCGCTACGGTCGAACTTGCGGCCCAGGACTATTCGACAAATTCTTACCTCGACCGCGACCCAGCGATCGCCATCGGGATCTTCCAACGACCGGGATCGAACGCGCTCTCCACTGCCAAAAGTATCAAGAACACAATGGACGAGCTGGCTAAACGTTTTCCTGAAGGGCTTAAATACGACATTGTCTATAATCCGACCGAATTCATTCAACAGTCGGTGGATGCGGTTGAATTAACCATCGGTGAAGCAATCATCCTTGTCGTGCTGGTGGTCATTTTGTTCTTGCAGACCTGGCGCGCCGCAGTCATTCCAATCGTCGCCATTCCGGTGTCGCTAGTCGGCACTTTCTTTTTCATGGCGATGTTCGGCTTTACGCTCAATAATCTATCGCTATTTGGCCTGGTGCTCGCAATCGGTATCGTGGTTGATGATGCCATCGTCGTCGTTGAAAACGTCGAGCGCAACATTGAGGCGGGTCTCAGTCCGCACGACGCGGCGGTCAAGAGTATGGACGAGGTTGGCGCCGCTTTGGTCGCCATTGCCCTCGTTCTGTCGTCGGTATTTATCCCTTCAGCGTTCATAACGGGTATATCCGGCCAGTTCTACCGCCAATTTGCGCTCACCATCGCGGGTGCCACAATTATCTCGCTGATTGTATCGTTGACGCTTTCGCCTGCGTTATGCGCGATGTTGCTCAAGCCGCACCAGGAGATCGCGGATGGATACTGGTGGAGCAGATCGATCCACGGCTTTTTCAACTTGTTCAATCGGTACTTCGACAAACTTACACATGGCTATGGCAGGCTGTCCGCAAAACTCGTGCGGATCGGAGCTCTGATGTTATTGGTCTATGCCGCCGCCATCATCTTCGGTTTGAACGAATTTCGTAAAACGCCAGTCGGCTTCATTCCGCAGCTCGATCGCGGTTATCTCATCATTATCACGCAGCTTCCGCCGGCCGCTTCGCTGGCGCGCACTGATGAGGTAAACCGCCAGGCGGTTGAAATCGCATTGTCGGTGCCGGGAATCGCGCACGCTGTAAATATTGTCGGATTTTCAGGGGCAACGTTTACCAATGCACCCAACTCTGGGGCCGTATTCGTGACACTCGATCCTTTCGAGAAACGGGCGCTGGATCCTCACCAGTCGGCAGCCGCGATACAGGGTCAACTCTTTCAGCGCCTGTCGGCGATCCATGACGGCCTAATTTTCGTCGCCGCGCCGCCCCCCGTTTCCGGCATCGGCAATGCCGGCGGTTTTCGCATGATGGTCGAAGATCGCGCCGGACAGGGCTCGCAGGCCTTGCAGGGCGCGGTTTATGCAATGATGGGGAGGGCAGCGCAGACGCCGGGCCTGCAGCAAGTGTTCTCTCTTTTTGAAAATACAACGCCGCAACTTTATCTCGATATAGATCGGACGAAAGCGCAATTGCTAGGGATAAACATTCCGGATGTATTCGCGGCGTTGCAAATCTATCTTGGGTCATCCTATGTCAACGACTTTAATTTGTTCGGCCGAACATTTCGTGTGGTGGCGCAAGCGCGAAGCGAAAGCCGCAGCGACGCCAGTGATGTCCTGAAGATCCGCGTGCGCAACAATAATGGGAATACCGTGCCGCTTGGGGCCTTCACAACCGTCCGCACAGTCACGGGTCCCTACCGCGTGCCACGCTACAATCTATATCCAGCTGCCGAATTGGATGGCGCTGCTGCGCCGGGCTACAGCCAGGGTCAAGCGATCAAGATCATGGAGCAGCTTGCGCAGCAGGTTTTGCCACAAGGCCTTTCCTACGAATGGACCACACTTGCCTTCCAGCAAATCCGCGCCGGCAATACTGCAACCTTTGCATTTGTGCTGGCCGTAGTGTTTGTGTTCCTCGTCTTAGCGGCCCAATTTGAGAGTCTTACGCTGCCGATTGCAGTAATCTTGATCGTTCCAATGTGTCTGATCGCGTCGATCGTCGGTGTCGTGTTGCGCGGACAGGACAACAATATTCTTACGCAGGTTGGGTTCGTTGTTCTTATCGGTCTTGCGGCTAAAAACGCTATTCTGATCGTCGAATTTGCGAAACAGCTCGAAGACGGGGGGCGCGACCGATTTGACGCTGCGGTTGAGGCTGCGCACCGCAGATTGCGGCCGATCTTGATGACATCTTTTGCTTTCATTCTCGGTGTTACGCCACTGGTATGGGCGGTGGGCGCTGGGGCCGAACTTCGGCAAACGCTCGGCACTGCAGTGTTTTCCGGAATGATCGGAGTGACCGCTTTCGGCCTGGTTTTTACACCAGTGTTCTACGTCGTCTCACGGTGGATAGCGATGCGTCTTTCGGCGCGCCGCCGGATCCCTCGCGGGCAGCGGCCGAATACTCGTAATTCATGATGGTCGCTTGGTTCAAATGACAATGAAATTCGGTTTCGGTCAGCCACTGACGCGCAAGGAAGATGACCTGCTTTTGCGCGGGGAAGGGCACTACATCGCGGACATTTGGCCGGAAAGGCCATTGCACGCGATCGTCGTGCGCTCACCGCATGCGCACGCCAATTTTCGGATCGGCGATTTGAAGCCAATCTGCGCCATGCCGGGCATACACCTCGTACTGACCGCGTCCGATATCTCCACGCTGGGGTTTCTACCAACTCCGGGCGTCCTGCCGGACGTCGACATCAAGGTACCGAACTACCCAATTCTGGCCAAAGACGTGGTGCGACACGTGGGTGACGCGGTTGCTTTCGTGGTAGCCGACAGCGTCGAAGCGGCAAAAGATGCGGTGGAAAGAATCGAAATAGACTGGCAGCCGTTGCCGCACGTCATAGGTGCCGTGGCTGCACTTAAGTTCGGCGCTCCGAAGGTCTGGTCGGACCGACCAGACAATCTCGCCTTTGAAACCGCTGTCGGCGACGCGCGCGCTACCAAAGAGGCCTTCACCAAGGCTGCACGTATTGTCGAACTGACCGTCCTCAACCAGCGTCTGGTTACCAACTATCTCGATACACGTGGTGTGGTCGCCGAATACGACGGCGAGCGGTACACACTGACGCTTGGAAGTCAGGGCAGTCACATCATTCGCGATATTATCGGTGGCGTGGTGATGAAATTGCCGCCTGAAAAGATGCGGGTGATAACGCCGGACGTCGGTGGTGGCTTTGGTACCAAGCTTTTTCCATATCGCGAATATGCACTGGCTGCTGTTGCGGGCGAGCGCTTGCGTAAGCCGGTGAAATGGATTTGCGAACGCAGCGAACATTTTCTCGGCGACAGTCATGGTCGCGACAATATTTCTACCGCCCGGCTGGCGGTCGATGAAAAGGGACATTTTCTCGCGCTCGAACTCGACATCATCGCCGATATGGGCGCTTATCTTTCTTGCTATGCGCCCTACATTCCTTGGCTCGGCGTTGGCATGGCGACCGGCGCATATGACATTCCAGTCGTTCACGTGCGATTACGCGCTGCGTACACCAACACCGTTCCGGTCGATGCCTATCGGGGCGCTGGACGCCCGGAGGCGTCGTATCTGATTGAACGTGTAGTCGACGCAGCAGCACATGATCTCGACATAGGGTGTGACGTTATACGACGTAGAAATCTGATCAAACCGAAGGCGCTGCCGTATAAAACGCCGACGGGGAAAATCTATGATTCCGGCGATTTTGGCGGAGCGCTTGCACGCGCTCAGGAGCTTGCTGACTGGGATGGCTTCAACAAGCGCGCGGCTCAGGCAAAACGTACCGGCAAGCTGCGGGGCATCGGCATTGCCAGCTATATCGAGGCCTGCGGCAATAATGGGCCGGAAACTGCGACAGTGACGCTTGATCACGACGGTGGCGTAACGTTGCTGATCGGCTCGCAATCGACGGGTCAGGGCCACGCGACATCCTACGCTCAGCTGATCGCGGAGCATCTCGACTTACCCCCCGACCGCGTCCGCGTGGTTCAAGGTGATACCGGCCGTATCAGGAATGGCGCAGGGACTGGAGGGTCAAGTTCTATTCCGGTCGGCGGCGTTTCTACTGACCGTGCAACCAAGAAGCTTGCGGAACAGATTAAAGAAATAGCGGCTGACGCCTTGGAGGCTGCGACGAGCGATTTGGAGATTGCGGATGGTACTGTGCGTATCGCAGGCACGGATCGGATTATTTCGTTTGCGGACCTCGCAACGCATCCACGAGCGACGCCTGACAAATTACGTGCTGCGGAAGAGTTCAGCGTCGAGCCACCAACTTATCCAAATGGCACGCATATTGCCGAGATCGAAATAGATCCCGATACCGGAGAAACCAGGATCGAGGGTTATGTCGTCGTCGATGACTTCGGTGCGACACTCAATCCGTTGTTGTTGGCCGGTCAAGTACACGGAGGCGCGGTGCAGGGCATCGGGCAAGCGTTGATGGAGGATACGGTCTACGATCCGTCAACCGGCCAGCTGCTGAGCGCGAGCTTTATGGATTATGCCATGCCGCGTGCGGGGCATGCGCCGAATTTTATATTTGAGACACGCAACGTGCCATGCAAGACGAATCCGCTTGGCGTTAAGGGTGCAGGCGAGGCTGGGGCGATCGGCTCGTGTCCGGCGATCATAAATGCGATTGTCGATGCACTCTGGAGGGCCTATCGCATTCGCCATATCGATATGCCGGCGACACCACAGCGAATTTGGGAAGCTGTCCGTGCCGCCAAGGTGTCTGGCGCGGCCTAGATGACCGATCACGCGTTCGTGATCAATAGGGACAGTAGGCGCGCCAATCAGCCGGAATAAGCCTCTTTTGAGGGTGTTTGCCCGAAACTGGTTAAAAAGCTGAAGGGAGGGTTTGATGAAATTTGCTTCGGTTGCGGCGGTCACTGTCGTTGCCATGTGTGCGACAGGGGTCCTGGCGCAGCAGGATCCAATCGCCGCACGCAAAGCGTTGATGAAGGCCAACGGGCAGGGCGCTGGGGCGCTTGCGAAAATGGTCAAGGGTGAGGCGCCCTTCGATCTAGCGACGGCTAAAAAGGCATTTGCGACGTTCGAGGATGCTGCGGCCAAGATGCCTAGTCTTTTTCCTGACAATTCGAAGGTCGGCGGCGAGACAACGGCTGCGCCAAAAATTTGGGAAAATATGGAGGACTTCAAAGCTAGGTTCGCCAAGTTTGGCAACGATGCCAAAGCGGCGGAAACCTCTGTTAAGGACCTCGACAGCCTGAAAACGACCTTTCCCGAACTCGCAAAGAATTGCGGCGGCTGCCACGAGCTTTACCGCATCAAGAAAAGCTGATTTTACGACACGCGCACACTCAACGGGCGGGGCGTCCTAAAGGACGGCCCGCCCGTTGGCTTTCCGGCCTGGAAGTAAGCGAATAGGATTGCGCCGGGAGAGCAACATGCTCCGCAAGTTAATTGCTGCAGCGGTGGTCGCCGTCGTGTTCGGTTTAGCGGTATTCTGGTTCCTTTCGGTGCCAGAGACTGTGTCTGCGAGCGCATTGAGTCTTCATAAACCCGATCTCGGAAACGGCAAGGAAATGTTTTATGCCGGGGGCTGTATTTCCTGTCACGCAGTACCAAACCAGCCGGACAAGACTAGGCTAGGGGGAGGCTTGGGACTGCGATCGCCATTTGGGGTTTTTTATGTGCCGAATATTTCATCTGATCCGACAGATGGCATCGGCAATTGGAGCGAAGCGCAGTTCATAACAGCGATGGTCAAGGGGACCTCTCCCGCTAGCGAGCATCTGTTTCCAGCGTTTCCCTACACGTCATATCAGCGAATGAGCTTTGACGATCTCCGAGATCTTTTCGCCTATCTGAAAACGTTGCCGGCAGTTAAAGGAAAGGTTCGAGATCACGATGTACCTTTTCCGTTCAACATCCGGCGGGCGATGGGCATTTGGAAACTTCTTTTCCTCGACGGCCACCAGTTCAAATCTGATTCCACCCAATCCGCACAATGGAATCGCGGCGCCTACCTTGTCACCGGTCCTGGCCACTGCGCCGAGTGTCATTCTCCGCGCAATATTCTGGGGGCTATCAAATCAGGACGACGGTTCGCGGGCGGCCCGAGCCCCGATGGTCAGGGTGGCACCCCTAACATTACCCAACAAAAGCTAAATAATTGGACGGTGAAGGACATTGCCGACACGCTGACAACGGGGATGACGCCGGATGCCGACTTTGTCGGCGGTTCCATGGCCGAGGTTGTTCGTAATACTTCGCAACTAAGTGCGGCAGACCGGGATGCGATGGCAACCTATATCAAATCGCTGCCTCCTATCGAGGGATCGTCATCCAAGTAGTCGAATTGGGTGTTTGTCGCGCGATGGCAGGGACAATTCCGGCTATCGTCATTTATGAATGGACGAGTCGTCGGGCGACCCATGCACCCATTCAAGGCAATTGGCCTGAAGTTAATTTCCGCGTTGCTATTCGCTGCAATGTCGGCGCTGGTGCGTCAATTGGGCGACGTCGCGCCAGTCGGACAAATGGTGTTTTTTCGGAGCGTCTTTGCGATTTTGCCGGTCATGGTCATTTATGCCATCCGCGGTGAGCTTTCCTCTGCATTGCGCACAGGGCGGCCGTTCGGCCAATTTGGGCGAGGGCTGCTCAGCGTGTGTGGCATGTTTACGAATTTCTCATCGCTCACACGGCTTCCACTCGCGAATGCCACCGCCATCTCATTTGCATCGCCGCTTATCACAGTCGCGCTAGCCGCAATTGTCTTGAAGGAGCGTGTGCGGATCTACCGTTGGTCGGCGGTGCTGATCGGCTTTGCGGGCGTCATCGTCATGCTGATCCCGCATTTGGATATAGGAGCCTATGCAAGGACCGGTGGAGCTCTCGCAGCGGTCGGTTCTGCATTTGCGATTGTCGCGGCTTTTTGCAACGCCGGTACAGTGATCCAGACTCGCCGACTCACAAAAACCGAGACGACTTCGTCGATCGTTTTCTACTTTTCCCTCGTGTGCGCGATCGCGGGCGCCCTAACTCTGCCGTTCGCTTGGCATTCACCGACTGTACGCGAGCTCACAGCACTCATTGCGCTTGGCATTCTGGGTGGCCTTGCCCATATCCTATTGACGGAAAGCTATCGCTACGCCGCGTCGGTAGTTGCGCCTTTCGATTATTCATCATTGCTGTGGGCGTTACTGCTTGGCTACTGGTTGTTTGGCGAACTGCCAGACACGTTGGTCTATTTGGGTGCTGGGATCGTTACGGCTGCTGGGCTCTTTGTCATCTGGCGCGAACGTCAGCTCGGCGTCCAGCGAGCGCTTGAAGCAGAAGCAACGTGACGCTCTCAACGTCCAAGCAAGGGCTTTAATGACTGGTCAGTCTCAGTTCAACCTTTGAACGCCTTGAACGTAATGACGGTGTGGGTGTCCTTGATACCTGGAATGCATTGCACCTTCTCGTTGACGAAATGCCCGATGTCAGTTCCGCTATCGACATAGAATTTCACCAGCAGGTCGTAATCGCCTGCCGTCGAATAAATCTCTGAGGCAATCTCGGCTTCGGCCAGCTCATTGGCCACCTGATATGACTTTCCGAGTTCACATTTGATCTGGACGAAAAAGGGAGTCATCGCGATCCTCCGATTTGTCTGCAATCCAGCAAAAACGCGGCTGCCTGGCAAGGCGGCCTTGCTTTAGGAACGCGGGCGGACTACGTATTGACCAGCAATCTCGTGGGGTGTCCGTCCTATCGGACTGAGAGGCGTAAGCCAACCCAACGAACCTGATCCGGGTCATTCCGGCGGAGGGACCAGAGATGCAGCATCCGGAAATAGCATCGCACGAAAGCGTGGCACTTACGGCGTGCACTGTTTTGGCGCGCTTGCGTGAGTGTGGTCCTCGGATCCATTGCATTACAAATACGGTGGCCCAGAATTTTACCGCCAATGTATTGCTGGCGGCCGGCTGCGTGCCTTCAATGACAGCCTCTCTCGATGAGGTACGGTCGTTTGTAACAGGCGCCCAAGGGCTTCTGGTCAATCTCGGCACATTTGATCAAGAGCGGCGGGAAGCAGCGACGATTGCGATAGATACCGCTATCCAACACAAACTTCCGTGGGTGCTGGACCCGGTCTTTGTCGACCGCGTGCAGCCGCGTGCCGAATTTGCCCGCGAACTCATCGGCCGCCGTCCGACAGTTATTCGCCTCAACCACGCTGAATTTTTTGTGCTCGCAGGTAACAAGCCATCGCCAGGTGCCGCAAAGACTTATGCCCGCGGCAACCGTACCGTGATCGGTCTCTCTGGCAAAAACGACGTGGTCACCGATGGTGAGCGCGTTGTCTCAATCGGCAATGGACATCCGTTGATGGCAAAGGTCACCGCAATCGGGTGTGCCACCTCGGCCCTGGTTGCGGCCTGTCTTTCGTCTGAGCTGGACGCACTTCACGCAACCGTTGCCGCGCTGGTTATTGTCGGGGTTGCCGGCGAATTGGCAGCAGAAAGGTCAACCGGACCGGGCACCTTTGCAGCAGCTTTCATCGATTGTTTGTATTCCCTTGACGGGCCAATACTCCTTGCACGCGCTCAGGTGTGCTGATGGACGCCGATTTACGACTTTATGCTCTGCTCGACCCTGCGGTGTCGGGGGGGCGCTCGCTTGCTGCGCTTGCTGCTTCGATCGTTGAAAGCGCAACCCTTGTGCAACTCCGCGACAAGCATGGTTCCACGCGCCAGATGATAGAAGAGGCACGTGAGTTGCGGGCCGTGCTTGAACCCAGAAACGTCCCGCTGCTCATCAATGATCGCGTGGACGTGGCCCTCGCGGCGGAAGCTGACGGTGTGCATATCGGCCAGGACGATATGACACCAAAGGATGCGCGGCTTTTGCTAGGGCGCCGTGCTATCATTGGTCTGAGCGTCAAAACGATTAGGCAGGCCAAAGCGGCACCCCTCGATCTACTCGACTATGTTGCAGTCGGTGGGGTCTACGGTACCACTTCCAAAGACAATACAGCGGCACCAATCGGCATTGACGGCTTGCGTGCGGTTGTTGAAACGCTCCGCGCGCGCGATCGTAACTATCCAATCTGCGCGATTGCCGGCATCAACGCCGCCAATACACCCGATGTGATCGCGGCAGGCGTCGACGGCGTTGCGGTGATCTCCGCTTTGTCATTGACACCTGACCCACAGGAGGCTGCTCAGAATTTGCGCGCGGTGGTTGACAGCGCACTCGAGCGCCGAGAAAGCCGATGACCGCCATTGCAGTCACTATTGCCGGGTCGAACTCGGGTGGAGGCGCCGGCATCCAGGCGGATCTCAAAACCTTTGCGGCACTGGGGGTTTATGGCGCATCTGTCATTACGGCTTTGACCGCGCAAAATACCAAGGGCGTCACTGCTATTCATAACGTTCCTGCAGATTTCATCACGGCGCAAATCGACGCCATATTCTCCGATCTCCAGGTCAATGCCGTGAAAATCGGAATGCTTTCGCAAACAGCAAGCATCAAGGCGGTTGTAGAGGGGCTTGATCGTCATCGTCCAAAAAACATTGTGCTTGATCCGGTGATGGTCGCCACCTCAGGTGACCGGTTGCTCGCGCCGGACGCGGTTGAGGCGTTGCGCCAGCTTCTCATTCCGCGCGCCCTCGTTGTGACGCCAAATTTGCCCGAGGCAGCTGCACTGCTTGAACATGCACCGGCAGGTTCGGAAGCGGAGATGGAAATACAAGCACGTGCGTTATTCGATCTCGGCGCGCATGCGGTATTAATTAAAGGCGGCCATGGGGAGGGACCTGAGAGTATCGATCTTCTGGTCGAGGCCACCAGCGTCACGCGCTTCGCTTCAATGCGGACCGCGACTGTAAATACGCACGGCAGCGGCTGCACGCTGTCTTCGGCCATTGCGGCCTTTCTTGCCAAAGGTCTCGATCTCAAGGCCGCCGCGCGAAACGCCAAGGCATATGTCAGTGCGGCGATCGCTGCGGCAGACAGTCTAAAGGTCGGCCAGGGTCACGGTCCGCTGCATCATTTTCATGAAATATGGAGAACGTCATGACCACGCGACGGAAATTCGCACTTGCGGCAGGCGTCGCCGCCGGCATCATGGCTGCGCCGGGGATTGTGCGTGCACAGACGCAGAAGTGGCGCATGGTCACCTCCTGGCCGAAGCGTTTGCCGGGACCCGGGATGTCTGCGGAGCGCGTTGCCGAGCGCATTCGCACGCTTTCCGGTGGCAGGCTGGACATTGCGGTGTACGCGGCCGGTGAGATTGTGCCTGCGTTTGAAGTGCTCGATGCCGTTGGCAATGGTGTGGCAGACATCGGCCACACCGCCTCTTTTTATTGGCAAGGCAAAATGCCTGCCGCGGCCTTTTTTACAACGGTACCATTCGGTCTTACACCCGGCGAGCACGTGGCCTGGGTCGATGCCGGCGGCGGTCAAGCCTTGTGGGACGAACTTTATGCGCCATTTGGAGTGAAGCCTTTCATGGCTGGCAATACGGGTGTCTGCATGGGGGGCTGGTTTCGTCGTGAGGTGAAAAGTCTCGCCGATCTTCGCGGTCTCAAGCTGCGCACATTAGGCCTCGGCGGAGAAGTGTATCGCCGCCTCGGTGCTACGCCGCAGACGACCCCGCCTGCGGAAATTCTGGTGAGTTTGCAATCCGGAGTGATTGATGGCGCCGAATTCGTCGGGCCGGGGACCGACATTGCGCTCGGTCTCTATCGCGTTGCCCGGTTCTATTACTATCCGGGCTTCAACAAGCCGAACGGAACCGGCGAGTGCATCGTATCGCTGAAAGCGTGGGATGCACTTTCCGATGATCTTAAGGCCATCATCGCCCACGCTTGCGCAACCGAAGCAAATTACGCGCTGGCCGAAATGGAACGTCTCAATGCACAGGCGCTTGCCGCCTTGCTAGGCGAGCACAACGTGAAACTCGTGGCATTCCCGGACGATTTGGTTGCCGCGGCACGGGTGCAGGCGAATGACGTGCTCGGAGAATTGAGCGGACGCAGCGCGATCACCAGCAAAGTGCATGGTTCTTATGCAGCGTTTCGAGAACGGACGGGCCCTTGGTCGCGGGTCTCTATCGAATCCGTTCTGCGGGCTAGAGGCTAATTGTGCGCAGCGGGTAGTTCCCGCAATCAGTTCGGATTTGTCTGAACGACCGATGCGCCAAAACCGATTTCGACCACAAAAAACCTTGGAGTTTTTGTCAGGCTGCTCCGACTTTGTCGACCGTGCTGCGTCGAGCAAAGAACTGCCTGATTTCGTTGGCAGGTCTTGCGTGGCTGAATAGATAGCCCTGCATCTCCGTGCAGCCAATCGCCTGCAGCACTTCCATTTGCTGCTTCGTTTCTACGCCTTCAGCTGTCGAGGTCATGTTGAGGCATTTTGCCAGGCCGGCGACAGCGTTCACGATCGCAAGGGGCTCGGAACCATTCGACAGGTCCTGAATGAACGAGCGGTCAATCTTGATCTTGTCGAACGGGAAGCTGCGCAGATAACTGAGCGACGAATATCCCGTTCCGAAGTCGTCAAGTGCGATCTGCACACCCATCTTCCGCAGTTCGTGTAGGGTGGCGAGGGTCGTGAAAGTGTTCTGAAGCAGGACCGTTTCGGTAATTTCGAGCTGCAACCTGTGCGGCGGCATACCGGATTCATTGAGCGTCGATATGACCATGCTGACCAGATTGCGGCTGTTCAGTTGTGCAGGCGAAAGATTGACTGCAACCTTGATATGCTCCGGCCAGTTGACGGCTTCATTGCAGGCTGCCTTGAGGACCCATTCACCGAGCGGGACGATCAGGCCCGTCTCCTCGGCGATCGGGATAAAATCCGCCGGTGAAATCAGCCCGCGCGTTGGATGATTCCACCGCAAAAGCGCCTCGAAGGCGTTGACGTCGTTCGTTTCCAGGACGACGAGTGGCTGGTAGTGCAGTTGGAATTGTTCGGTGGCCAAAGCTTTGCGAAGGTCCATTTCCAGTTCGCGCCGCACCTTCATGCGCGTATTCATTTCAGGCTCGAAGAACCGGAATGTCCCGCGCCCGTCAGACTTGGCGTCATAGAGCGCCATATCGGCATTTCTCAAAAGCTCGGCCAATTCAACGGCATCCATAGGAGCGACGGAGATGCCAATGCTGATATCCGTGACGATCTGGTGGCCCTCAATCTGGTAGGGCTTGATCACAAAATCGCGGATGCGCTTGGAGAGTGTTGCTGCGTCCGCGGCTTGCTCCATTTGCGTCATGATAATGGCGAATTCGTCGCCGCCCATGCGGGCAACGATATCCAGCTCGCGGGTGCAGTTGCGCAGGCGCTCGCCGACAAGCTTCAAAAGTTCATCGCCGATATGGTGGCCAAGCGCATCATTGACGCTCTTGAACTGATCGAGGTCGAGGCAGAGGACGGCGAGGCACTCGCCGCGTTTAACCCGCTTGATCTCGTGATTGAGTTGTTCCAGCAGCAGCATGCGATTGGGCAGGTCGGTCAGCGCGTCGTGCCGGGCCATGTGCGCAATACGCTCTTCCGAGCGCTGGCGTTCGGTTACGTCTTCATGCGTTGCCAGCCAACCGCCGCCCGCAATAGGCTTGTTGACGACGGAAAATGCCCGACCGTCCGGCAGGTTGACAACGTGGTTGAAGGTCTTTCCTTCGGCAATACCGTCTTTCAGCCGGGCAACGTATTCATCGGGATCGCCGGAGAAACTCCCGAGCTCGATTCGGTGCTTGATCAGATCGATGAGATGGCAACCAGGCTTTACAATTCCAGGAGAAAGTCCGTACAACTCGATATAACGTTGGTTACAAAACGTTAGGCGCGTTTCGGAATCGAACATCAACACGCCCTGCGACATGTTGTTGAGGACAGTCTGCAACAGCATTTCGTCCTTCCGCGTCATCTGCGGAAAGGTCAAAATATCAGCGCACGGTGCGTTCGATCTCGGCTGATCCATAGTGAGCCCCTGGCCAAAAGGTATCCTGGTCGGAGCTCTGTTTACTGTCGTTCTGTTGGAATCCTGTTAGGGAATTGGTCCCGGTTTTAATTAAAAAACCGAGGAATGACCGCCGTTTTTGGGGGACCCGACGCCTGCGCGAGTATTGTTAATTAAAAATCCGGCTCTTCGGCCAGGAAGAACCGGATTTGCCGTATGAGTTTGTTAGTAGCAGACGCGGACCCACCGCCAAACGCGATGGCCGTACCGATTGATCACCGGCCGGCGCCTCAACCCACAACCCCCATCGACATAAGGGTCGTACGCATAATAGCCGCCGTAGTACGGCGCACCGAAGCCGAGTGCGAAGCCGGGTCCGAAACCGCGGCCCCAACCGCCGCCATGCCAGTGGCCGCCGCCATGCCAGTGCCCTCCGTGTCCGTGCCAGGCCGCGTTGGCGGCAGTCGGAAGTGCCGCTGTCGTTCCGACGATTGCAACCGCAGCTGCGGCCGCGATCGTAATTTTTTTAAATGATGCGCGCATTTGTGCCTCCAGATTATCGCCCTTTCCAAATTAATGGCGGCGACCGGGAGTGGTTCCATGGAACCAACGGGAACCGGCTGAAAATGCCGAACGCACCTGCGTATTTTGCCTTTAGGTCTTCTCGCTGCGCTTGAACGGTAAAAACTCGGTCATCCGGTGTTTAGTGTGACGTGGCTAACACAGCTTTGTGCGGCGCGGAGCTAAGTTGACCCAGTGAGAAGCGCCGCGCAAGGGCACTAACGGGAGGAAGGTGATGCGTATTATTTTTTTTGGTTCACCGAACGTACCGATTTTACCAGGGGTTTGACACTGAACCATTTGCCTGCGATCGGGGGGATCGCCATGCCAAAGAACGTCGTGCTTTGCTGCGACGGTACAGCAAATGAATTTGCGACGGATCGCACTAACGTCGTCAAGTTATTTTTCACTCTTGCTCGCGATCCCGCTCAGCAGGTGGCTTACTATCATCCTGGATTGGGCACGATGGAGCCTCCTGGCGCGCTGACACGCGCGACACGCATCGTGACACGCTTAGTCGGCCGGGCATTTGGTTATGGCCTCGAGGCGGATATTCGCGACGCGTACGTATTTCTTATGAACAATTTCGAAGAAGGAGACCGCGTGTTTCTGTTCGGATTCAGCCGTGGCGCCTACACGGCGCGGGCGGTGGCATCGCTACTTCGCATGTATGGGCTTATGGCGAAGGGTAACGAGGCACTCGTGCCTTACGCGATCCGCATGTTAATGGCGATCCGCGCAATCGACAGCAACGGCAATAACCGGAGCGTCGAAGAAAAACGCTATTTCAATCTTGCCGCTGATTTTAAAAGCACGTTCTCGACCCGAATTTGCAAACCTTGGTTTATCGGTGTGTGGGATACAGTGAGTTCGGTCGGTTGGTACGAAAATCCGTTGCGACTGCCGTTTACAGCCGACAATCCCGACATCGAAATCGGCCGCCATGCTATCGCGATTGATGAACGGCGCGCTTTTTTTCGGACCAATTTGTGGGTGCCGAAGGGGCTGCCGCCACAAAGCGGCCCCCGCGATCTCAAGCAAGTCTGGTTCCCGGGCGTTCATGAAGATGTTGGCGGAGGCTATCCCGAGGCCGAGAGTGGCCTTTCTAAGATCGCCCTTCAGTGGATGCTTAAGGAAGCCATCGGCGCGGGACTTCTTGTCAGCCCCGGACGCATGGACCTGGTACTCGGTAAGACCGGCGCTTATGCCGTTCCCGATGCCAATGCGATGATACACGTGTCACTCGCCGGACTTTGGCTGCTGGCGGAAATCCTTTGGAAGCGGCACTACAACTGGAGCAAGCAAAAATGGGAGCGACGGCCAAATCTCGGCAGGCGGCGCACCATCCCTCCAATGTCGCTTATCCACGAGTCCGCATTTCAACGCGGCGATAATTATGCAAGGCGCTTGCCATCCGATGCAATACGGACCACCTAAGGCGAAACTCTGCCGAATTTCATGTCACGGAGCGGAACTGAACGAAGGCGATAGGCGGAATTTCTTCGGTCTGCTAGATTGCCGAAGGGTCAAGCAACCTATTGCGACTTACTTCGCTCGATTGCCGCGGGTATGGGTTGTAATATTGAACTGACAATGGCGGGTTGTGCCGCCCGCAGATTTCCGTGGGGGAAACATGCTTAGCGTCGATCCGGATTCAACCTTAGGTCGCGTTCTGAACTTCCTGGGCCAGAACCTGAAGCTGGACAAGCTTTTCATCGATCTCGGCTTGGACCCAAATCATTTCACTTACGATGCGGTCTTCCACCGGGTGTTGGACGTGGTCGTTGCGAATATCAATATTGCGAATGTGCTTGCGCTTGTGGGTGCCGTCTTTTACGTGGCAACACTCATGATGCGCACCATTGTTCCATTGCGGGTGATCGGTATCATCAGCATCGCATTTTTCATCGCATATGGCGTCGTCGCTGGGGCGGTCTCAACATTTCTGCTCTACCTTCTTTCGCTTCCGATCAACGTTATCCGTCTTCGTCAGATGTTATCTCTCGTCAAGAAGGCGCGGATGTCCGCACAAGGCGATTTATCGATGGATTGGCTGAGACCCTACATGACGCCGAGAAAGTACCGCAAAGGCGATGTGCTCTTCCGCAAGGGCGACGTCGCCAATGAGATGTTTTTGACCGTCACGGGAATGTTCCTTGTGACCGAAATTGGCGTCGAGGTTCCTCCTGGCCGTATCATGGGCGAGCTCGGCTTCGTTGCACCAAAAAACAAACGTACCCAAACGGTCAGATGCATCGACAGTGGCGATGTCTTGACCATTACGTATGAAACGCTTCTCGAACTTTACTTTCAAAATCCGGAATTCGGCTACTATTTGCTCAGTTTGACGAGTGAGCGTCTTTTGCAAAACGTTTCGCGCCTCGAAGGACTGGTCGAGGAATACAAAACAAAATTGGACCAACAGCAAATTCGCCAGGCCGGTACAACCACACCCATGCCAGTGCCTCGCTAATTGTTTGCCAGGCCGACAATAAAATAAAATTGAACGGAGGATGCAGGATGCGGACTGGACTCAAGATAAGCGCGCTAGCCGCAATGGTGGTTGCAGCAACCAATGCGCCTGGTTGGGCACAGGTGCGTGATGCGATCTATCGCGGCACAATGGTATGCAACAAGTTGCCGTTTACAATTGGTAACGGACGCGAGGCTATTGAGGTCGCCGTCAGCCCAGGTTCGGTTCGTTATAAACATGCTGTACGGTTACATGGCACGGCAGCGCAAACGGCAGAAGAGGGTATCGGCGCGCTCAATGGCGAGACCATCAGCCTGCAAGGGTCCTGGAAGGGCGGCAATCGTCGTTACGATGCAAAATACAGCGGTACCTTTGTGCGGCGACATGCCCATCTCAAAGGCACGCAAACGTGGAACGATGGCGGCAAAACCATCATCCGGACCTGTTCTGGGTCAATCAAGCGGCCGTTTCGCATGTTCCTGCCCCGCGAGAGAAAATAATCGGATCGCCGGCGGCGATTTTACCGTAGACGGAGCTGGTCCTCGTCGCGCATGCTTTGTGAACCATCACTACTCCGTTAGCATTTAAGCCGAGCGACTGGTTTCTGTCTTTTTCACCGCGAACTTGAAGGGAAATAGCCTTTGCAGCGCACATGTGGATTTCCGTCTTCGCCGGCCATTCTCAGCTATTGTTTGTTAGCGATAATCCTGACGCTTTTTGTTCCGCTTTCATGGGCACATGCGCAGTCAGGCCCCTTTGGCGATTTTGCGGGTAGCTGGTCAGGTACAGGAACGTTGCGGCCGGAAAATGGAGCCGCCGAGCGTATTCGTTGCAACGCCACTTACCGTCCAGGCGGCGACGGACAGCGGGAAATTGACCTCCAGCTGCGCTGTGCAAGTGACAGCTACAATTTTGACCTCACCGGTCAATTTGTGGCGGACGCTCAAAATCAGATCAGCGGACGCTGGACGGAGCGAAGTCGTAGCACCGGCGGGACAGCCGTCGGCAACGCGCAGGGCGATCGCCTCCAACTTCACATCGAAAGTGGAGGCTTCGCCGCCGACGTTGTAATGCTGACTCGCAACAAGCGACAAAGCGTTGATATCGACTCGCACGGTGGCGGGCAGGTCGTGAAGGCATCTATTACGCTTAACCGCAAGTGACGGTATTGGCGCAGCGTCGTGACGGATCAGCCGCCACGGAGGTGACGGCTGGAGACCATCGGCAATTCTTGCGCAGTGCGTTTAGCGCCAGCGCAATTTGAGCGAAGAAACCCCCGCGATCACGTTCAAAGCGACTGAGCCTTGCAGTGAGACCGGCTGAAGGGCAATCGTGCGATTGGAGCCGCCAACCAAAACGTTTGCGCCGGCACCAAGGCCAACACCGACGTCGCCGGAAACTCCGACGTAATCGCCGGCCAGCGCCCCGGCCGGAACGCCGGTCGTGGGCGCCAATACGGCCCAACCCATCACGCTCCCCGCGCTAATGCCGATGTTGAGACCTACCGTATTGAGAGCGCCGTCATAAGACTGCGGGGGAACTTGCGGAAGGGATCCCGGCGCTTGATTGTAAACACATTGCATCGGCTGATGGCCAACGATGATGAAACCAATGTTTGGATCGACCTTACAGGAAAGAGTGCCCACTTGAGTCCACGATGTCTGCGCTTCTGCCGGCAGCGAAAACATCGTCGTCACAACAAAAGCAGTCAGTAAGAAACAATTCCGAACCATGATGCTCGCCTCTTTGTGTTCAATACCCACATATAACCGTCCTGCACTTGGTGGCGGTTAGCCGATAACTTTCATCATTGCATCCATTGCCTTTTCATCCGGATTCGCAAGGCATCGCTCTATAAATTCGTCACTCTGTTTGTGCAGAGTGTCGATGTTGAATTTTGTTGTTCCCGACTTTCCGAGCAAAAACCCGCGTAAAAACGCAATCGCGACATCGCGGCTGGCGCCGCTTTCACGCATGAGGTCTTTGCACGTGTATTGCTCGATGGCGCGATCTTTGGTTGCCTGCGCCGATGACGGACTTGCCGTCAGCGTATAAAGGAGAAGCACGACCACAATGCTCGCTATTGGCCGCATTTTTTATGATGAACTCCTTAGTTGCAGCTACTTCGGCGCAGAAGGCCGATACACCGCGAGCCATTGCTCTGGAATGTGATTGCACCGAGTGTCGCCGGATCGTTCGCCCGCGTGATCGATAAAAAGTCTCCTCCGAAATTCGGATTCGATCGTGTGACGGAGCGATCCGCTCGACTATTTGTTTGAGATGCGCAATAGGTGCCATCGATCGCCGGGTTGCATGACTCAGCCATGACCGGCGTCGAAAACGCGACAATAGCGACTGTCACGCTCGCAATTCGCGACACAATCCCCCCAAACGACGAAAGACTTTAATGCGGTAAAGCCGTTCGCAGTTAGGTCAGCCTAAAGCAAAGTCGATGCCGGCGGAAGGCGCTATCCCAAACAGCAGCACGGCGGCCGGGCGCTGAAAGATCGATTTAACGGGATTTTTGCCCGATATGCGGCCCCGCGCATACTTGTTGCCTACACCGATACCGCTTGGCTAGAACTCTAATTTCCGAGCGCCAATTCGCCGGGCTACGCTTTTTGTGTTAGCGAAAATCAGTCGCGTTGGCGGCGCGACTCCCGTAAACGTGGCGTATAGATGTTCCGAAAATCTGTGACTGTGTGCGGTCGATTGCGTGGCGCCCAAGCCGCTTTCCATTTGAGCATGAGCATTTTGGTGGCCGGCGCCGTCAGTGGTTGCGCAACACTCGAGCGGCTTCCGGCAGTTTCTTACGCGCAGGCAGAGCAATCCAATATTTTAGACATTCCCGAGGCGCGGTTTTATGTCGGAGACACGAACCGCCTTCTCAATGTCGCTCTCAAGGCAGGTCAGCGGCGGAATCTCGCGCGCGGTATCTCGGCAACGCGACACTTTCTCGCAATTTCAGGTGGCGGAGACGACGGCGCTTTCGGCGCCGGGCTTCTGGTCGGCTGGAGTGACCGAGGCGACCGGCCGGAGTTTGATGTGGTCACTGGCGTGAGTACTGGATCGTTGTCCGCACCATTCGCTTTTCTCGGCCGCGAATACGACCAGCAACTCAGGGAGGTTTATACGGAAACCAGCGCAAGCGATGTTTTCGAGAAACAAACGCCACTGCTCGGTGCAATCGCTGGCGATTCAGTGACCAACAACGCACCGCTACGGGCGATGATTGCGCGCCGTGTCGACAGCACGCTCGTTCGTAAGATTGCCGAAGAATACGGCAAGGGGCGTTTGCTATTTATTTTGACGACCAATCTGGATCAAGGTCGGCCCGTGATCTGGAATATCGGTGCGATAGCGTCAAGCAACAATCCGAAAGCTCAGGATCTGATTGTCGATGTTTTGTTGGCGTCAGCCTCAATCCCCGTTGTTTTCCCGCCCGTGATGCTTGATGTCACGGTTGCGGGCGAAAGGTATCAGGAGATGCATGTTGATGGTGGTACCGTTGCCCAAGCATTCCTCTATCCACCTTCAATTTCACTCAGGCTCGCCGCCGCTCGAACAGGAACCGATGTGAGGAAACTGAGAACCGAGCGAAAACGCATAGCTTACGTGATCCGGAACGGTCGCTTCACCCGGTCCGAAGAAAGCGTAAAGCTGCAAACCTTCGCGATAGCGAAGGAGGCTCTCTCTACGATGATTGCATCGAGCGGCGTGAATGACACTTACCGCATGTATCTCATCGCAAGACGGGACGGCGTGGACTTCAACCTGGCAGCCATCGGCGATGATTTCACGGTCCCGTACAAGGGACCTTTCGAAAAAGACTATATGCAATCGCTATTTGACTACGGGTATCAAAAAGGGCGTTCGGGCTATCCATGGCAAAAAACTCCTCCAGGATATGTCAACTAGTCGCCAGAACGGTGTTGGGCTTGGAGACACGTAAGGTCCGGTGTTACGGTTCTGTCCTTCGGTTGTTGTAGCAAGTAGGGAGGCGATGATGTTTGGTGTTTCTCGCGCAATGAAATTCGGTGGCGCAATTCTAGCGGTGGCTTTATTGGCGGGGGCGTCGCCGTCATATTCGGACACAGGCTCGATCAGGCTTCACGCTACCAAAGCAGGCTTCATCGTTGGTATCGGTGGCGGCACGGGTACGTTGACCTTTCATGGCAAGACTTATCCGCTCAGCGTTGGTGGAATGAGTGTCGGGACGATCGGTGCAGCGAGCGTGGATGTGGTTGGCCGTGCCTACAACATGCGTCGGCCGCAAGACATCGTCGGCACCTACACGTCAGTTGGTGCGAGCGTAGCGGTTGCGGGAGGTGCCTCGGCTGCTCGGCTTCAGAACGCGAATGGCGTTATTTTGGAAGTGCGTGGGCGACAAGTCGGCTTCGAGGCGTCTCTCAACCTCGCCGGGATAACAATTTCGATGCGGTAGGCGGAGCAATTTCCCGGCTGGCAACCCGGGCATTCGTTCCGGGGTTGCACAAGGTAAAAAGGGACCGCGCGTTCTTGCGAACCGCGGTCCAGGATTTAAGTCTGCTGGCGCCGGGAAGGGGATCAAGCCGACAGTCCTTCACCTGGATCGAGGCAGAAAGTTCCGCGCTCTCAGCCGGCCTGATCTTTGCGACTTATCTATTTAAATCTGACTTCTCATCCTGACCGGAAAGTCTTTATCCGATTGTGAGTGCGCTCACATAGTTTGTCGGGCTCCCGCGCCACTCTCCGGTCGTAGAGGTTTTCGACGCGGGAGATCTCATGTGGCAAGCAATAAGAGTCTTGGCCGGGAGCACTCTGATTCTGATTAGCGTGGCTGCCAATATCGCGGCAGGGCCACCTAAGGTTGTCTTCGACACAACGGCCCTCCCAAGCGCGATACATCATCCTGTGCCTTTTCAGGCCGATATTTCGGGCCTGTTTTCGGGCCACTAGCCGGTGGCGTGCCCCGGAAATCGTGAAATTGGTGACGGCCATCACACCGTTCCGATACCCCCTGCCATAGTGTGTTCATCACGAGTTGCTTTGCCTTGGGAGTGGAGGCAAAAATGCAGAAAGTATCGGCGATGCTGGCTTACGTTGTCAGTGAGGGCAGATTGTGTGCTCTTAAGCCGTCAGAATGGTCCATCTTGCTTGTCGGTGTGACGCTCTGCGGCTGTGCAACCCTGCTTTTTCTCGCGGCCAAGGTGTAACGCCATCGTTCAATGGAGCGGGCGCGAAAGGGTCAGACCGAAATATGGCTGGCTGGCGCTTTGCCTGGTCTGAAACTGGCTCGATGGATCGGGCGTTTCCCATACCCGGGATTGATCGGCGCTCAGACGGCCCGAATACCCGTTGAATTCAAGCGTTGGCAACTGGATCGGTTTTTCCTTCGGCCGTTTGTTTTTATCTTCTTGCGCCGCGCTGGCACTGGCGAAACCGAAAAGAAATACAAATACCCAAACGGCTGCGCGCATAAATGCCCCAATCTCGCGAGTGCCGGAATTCTTGCTGCCTCGGTCGAGCTTGTCGATAGTGAATAAATGGTCGTTTGCCCGTGTTACGGGTCCCGGTGGTGCAACACCTCTTGGGCCCTGCCGCCGATCCGGCGCGGCTTGGGGACGATCACTACGACGCGATACGAAGTTGCGCGAGGTAGCGTTCGACCTCCTGCCGGAGCAGATGCGATTGATCTCCCAATTCGGCGGCGGCTGTGAGAACTGTGGAGGCGACCTGACCGGTCTTCACCGCGTTATTGGAAACTTCCGTAATATTTTCAGAGACATCACGGGTACCTTTCGCCGCCGCACCTGCGTTACGGGCGATTTCCTGCGTAACTAAATCCTGCTGGCGCATGGCCACGGCGACATCATTGGCGACCTCACTGAGTTGCTCAATAGTTGCTGCAATTTTCTTTATCGCCTGGACAGACCGGTTTGTCGTTTGTTCTATCGAAACGATATGCCTGGTTATTTCTTCCGTCGCTTTGCCGGTTTGAGTAGCCAGGCCTTTGACTTCCTGCGCGACTACGGCGAAGCCTCGGCCGGCTTCACCGGCGCGGGCGGCCTCGATGGTGGCATTGAGAGCCAATAGATTTGTTTGAGCGGCAATGCTGCTGATGAGATCACTGACCTCGCCAATTTCGTCGACTGATGCTGACAGGCTTTTCACCGCGTCGGTAATCGCCCTTGCCTCGCCAGTCGCCTGACTTGCAACAGTTGCCGAGTTTGCTACGCGAGCCGCGATATGCTCGATCGATTGCGCGATTTCTTCCGCCGCCGTTGCGACAATCCCTACATTTGTCGTCGCTTGCTCGGACGCCGCCGCAGTCGCCAGCGCCTGCTCTTGGTTACGAGTCGCACTGTTCGCCATATCGCGGGCGGAGGTGTCCATGGCTGCTGCCGCGCGATCAAGTGTTTTTACGATATTGGACACCGCATGCTCGAACTCCTGCGTAGCGGATTCGACGAGTTGCCGGCGCAATTCAAGGGAGCGCGTTTGTTCGCCTTCTTTTTGGCGGGCAGTTGCCGCATCCGCGGTGGCTTGCCGGAAGAAAAGAAGCGCGCGTCCCATATCTGCAATTTCGTCTTCGCGGCTATCCTGGAGATCGACGTCCAGGTCGCCATCGGCAATACGCCGCATGGCATTGCTGAGGAAACCCAGGCGGCGGGCGACGCTCCGTCCCACGTAGAGCCATGCCACCAGCGCGGCGCCGATAACGGCCGCGATCGAAAGCACAGTGAGAATGAGTTGCCCTGACCGGATTTGCCCGCTCGCATATTCGGACACGTTTTGCGCGATATGGCTCTGTTCTCCGACGAGATCATCGACGGCGTGCTTGAGCTTGGTGGCCTCGGACTGCGCCGCAACGAACGCGACTTGAGCCTCATGCTGTTGATTAAGTTCATATGAGCGAGCGGCAATAATTCCATCGTCGGCTCCAATCGCGCCGAGCTGTTTGTAAAGGCTGTTGAGTTTCTGTTGTTGGACGCGATCGCTCATCGCATTTAGGTTTTTAGAAATCTTGCGTTGAGCAGATTCGATAAGGTCACGCAGAGGTTCCAGACGGTTGGCGTCGTTGACAAGCGATGCCTCGGTCAATAGCCCGGCAAGGAGGTTTGACTCTGAATTCTGTTTCCAAAAGCCTCCGCAAGTAGTCAAGCCGCGTTTCGAGCGCGACGGCGCCTTCTTGCTTGGCATTCATCATCAAGTCGAAATTGGCGTCGTCTATCGCAGGGGCAAGGCCGATTAGCAGAGCCTCATGCGCCGCCCGAACTGAGGATGCCAGATAGGACCGCTCATTCGACATAATAATCCGGTTTGATATCGCCAAATCGAGAGTATGAAGGCGTTCGGAAAGGGCTTTGCGGGTTGCGTCGATATCATCCGTCTTGGCGGTGCCGAGCGATTTAAGCTGATTGATACCATTTTCCAGATATTTTTCTTGGCGACTGATGTCATCCATGATTTCACCGCGTGCCCTGTCTGTCGCCGCCGACATCAGACGCGGGCCCGAGGAAACAAGGCTGCTCGCTTGCTCGGCAAGCCGCAGCGACACGGCCGTGGTTGGCAAGCTGCGCGATACGATTTCATTTGTGGTCAACCCAATGACCGTGAATTCGTAAAAAGCGACCGACGATCCAATGATGGTGAGCGCGGCGGCAAACCCAAATGCGAGATACAGTCGGCCCCGAATGGTCGAGAGCCAGCCCACGTTTCGATGGCCTCTGGGGCCTTGTACGGTGGCTGACTTGAGTAGCCCGGTGAGCATTTTGGCTATCCGTTCATCATCATCTTGCAACGGATTTTACGAGCTTAGTCACAGGGCTGAAGGTGCCATCCGCCTGAAGCACCGTAAAATAGACCTGATTGGATCCCTGATTTTGTGTGGTGCTGTAGCTGAATTTGACGCCACCAAGATCGAACGGCTCGCGCTCGATGGCATCAAGGAATGCCTCGCGCGTGGGATCGCCTGGAATTCGCTTGAGGGCTTGCACGACGAGCACCCCGACCAGATAGCCCTCAAGTGACACAAACCCTGGCTTTGATTTTGGGCTAAGCGCGGCCAATGCGGCTTGATATGAAACAACCACCGGCAGCGACCTGTCGCCTGGAAACGGGACGACCTGACTAACCACGACGCCGGTGCCCTGGTTGGCAAGCTCCTGGGCGAGTGAATCCGAACCGACAAACGAAATCGCGACGAACGCGGCGTCGACCTTGAGCTGACGTGCAAGTTTAATGAACGCTGCGATTGGCTTATATGGCCCAACCGTCACGACGGCCTGCGGTTGGGCTTTCATGATCTCAAGCAAGGCCGATTTGATCGCAGTCGTATTACGTTTGAATGTCCCTTCGGCAACCAGCGCCATGTTCCGCTTGGCCATCGCCCTCTTCACGCCCGCGAGACCGGCGAGGCCAAAGGCGTCGTCCTGATAAAGGATAGCAATCCTGCTGACACCGAGATCCGTGGTCAGATGTTCAATCCACGCCTCGGTCTCTTGGAAGTAAGAGCTTCGAACATTGACGACATAGCGATTGAACGGATTACGAAGAAATTCTGCGCCCGTGAAAGGTCCGATAAAGGGCACCTTGGCCGCCGTCGCAATCGGTTGACCGGCTTTCGATGTTGGCGTTCCAACAGCGCCGACGAGTGCAAAGACCCTGTCTTCGTTGATTGCTTGGTTGATGGCTACGATGGTTTTCTCAGGCTCGTAGCTGTCATCAATTGATTTCAGTTCGAGCTTGCGGCCGTTGATACCACCGGCGCGATTGGCCTCCTCGAAGGCCGCAAGTAGACCTTCGCGCATGCCCTGTCCGAGCGCTTGTGCCGGCCCGTTGAGCGCCGCTACTTGGCCAAACAGAATTTTGTCTTTTGATACGCCGTTTTCCGCCCGTAGCGGCGTGATATAAAGACTTGAAACGACAGCTCCGACAATGCAGAGCCAGCTACAATTGATCCGCACGGCGTCAGTTCCCCACCAGCAATGCGTGTGGTGGGATGGTGCGCGAGCATGGTTTACGAACTGTTAAATTAGCGTCCCTGCGCCTGACCTTCCGCCTGTAAAAATCGCGTAAAAGCCGCCAGCGCACCTGCGTGAAGCGCGCCGCAGTGATTCTTTGTCCGCTCACGCAGCCGAGTCCGCAGACCTTTCAAGGCCTGCGGACTGTTTCTTGGCTTAAGCAGCCGCCTTGTTTTTGATCAGCCCAACAATTGCCGTGAGAATGGCACCGGCAATCCCACCGCCGGCAAACTGTCCGACCAGAGCGCCAATGTCGACGGTACTTGTCGACTGGGACAGCATCGGGATGACAGCCGTCAAAAGCTGCCCGCCCAGGCCGCCGCCGATTGCCCCAGCGATTGTGTTACCGGCCGTCCCAAGGCTGAGATCTTTCGATGTACTACCAGCAACGTTGCCACCGATAGCGCCTGCGATGAGCTGCACGATAAGGTTGATAAGAACGCTGGACATGAAAACCTCCTTGCAAGAGGCGAAAATTGTAAGTCTACGTCTTGATGTCTGCGGGCAGTTTGCCGCCATTGGCCGCGAGTTTCGTCATCACTTGCTTGTGCAGCCAGACATTCATGGTCGCTAAATCGTTTGTATCGCCTGTGTAGTTGAGTTCCTTCGCAAGCTGTTTGCGTGCAGCGAGACTGCTGTCGAGATCGAGAGCTTTCATCAAATCGACGATGGACGTTCGCCAGGCAAGTTTTTCACCTGTTGCAGCTGCCGCTTTGTCAACAACAGCGGCGACATCGACTGTCTGTGCTGGAGCAGCACTCGTCGGAGCAATCGTCGGCGAGCCTCCTGCTGCGGTGTTGGCGCCCGCCGCCTGCGCAGAACCATGGCCGAAAATTGCGCTCATAATATTTCCAAAAATACTCATGACATTCCTCCACTACTGTTTTGGCGGGGATTACTTCGATACCGCCCTTGCTAACAATTGAGTATATCGCCGGGGCGAGAGCAGCATGAGTAAAAAGCGCGCGAGCGTGGAACGACGAGCACTTCGCCATGTTATGGTCATTACGGCGTCGTAACTTCAAACGTTCATTCCAGCACCAGCAGGAGGCGACACATGGGCCTTATGGATGTCCTCAACGGGATGCAGAATGGGCCGCGTGGACAACGTGACCCGCGCAGCAGCAGCGGAGGAATGTCGCCGATAACAATGGCGATCCTTGGTCTGCTTGCTTACAAGGCAGTCAAAGGAATTGCCGGCGGTCACACCACAATCGCACCTGCAAATCCACGCGAAGCGCCGGGCGGAAACCCGATCAACATCAATGTGCCCGAAAGCAGCGGCGGGCTCGGCGATTTCCTGAAAAATGGATTGGGCGGTCTGCTCGCAGGCGGTGCCGCCGGGAGTGTCCTGAGCGGCGGGCTAAACGACCTCCTGAAGCAATTTCAGCAGAGCGGCCACAGCGAAACTGTCAACTCTTGGGTCGGCACTGGACCCAACAAGACGATATCGCCGACAGATTTGGCAAGCGCGCTCGGATCGGACCGCGTCAATGCAGTCGTAGCGCAAACGGGTATGTCGCGCGATGATTTGTTGCGGGAGTTGAGTTAATATCTCCCCGAGGTTGTCGATCAGCTGACGCCCGAAGGGCGGGTGCCAACCGAACACGAGGCTCAACGCATGCTCTGAGTCATGCACTGATTTTTTTTGAGGACGTGGTGGTTCTTTGACTGATCTCGCCATTCACCAGGAGGAGCGGGCATGGGCATTCTCTGGGTTATTTTGATTGGTTTTGCGGCTGGAATTATTGCGCGATGGCTTGCACCGGGACCGAACAACCCGACTGGTTTCATCCTTACGGCGGTTCTCGGTATTGCGGGCGCGTTTCTCGCAACATGGATCGGCCAGGCGATTGGATGGTATCGGCCCGATCAGGGTGCGGGCTTGATCGCCGCGACCATCGGCGCTGTCGTAGTTCTGTTCATCTGGCACAGACTGGTAGCCTCGCAGGTGATATCCGATCCAGGGGCGGGGCAACGGTAGCTTTGCCCTTCCGCAAAATTATGCAACCGTCGCAACCGACGGCCCGTTGAAAATGGGGCGGATCGCATCGGGCACGACAACTATTGATCTGGATCAACTTCTCCTACACGATTGTGGATGTAATTCGATTTTACCAGAGGATTTCCGAAAACTTTGAAACTGCAACTGCACTCCAACATTGGTGACAGTCATGTACCGGCTTATCGCTGCACTTCTGACTCTGGCGTCGATAACGACAGCTTATGCTCAGACCCCACCCGCAGGCCGGCTGAATGTCATCGCCAGCTCAAAAACAATCAAAGTGGCTTACCGGACTGACGCGCGGCCATTTTCTTTCGTTAATGACAAGAACGAACCCGTCGGTTTCTCGATCGATATTTGCAAATTGGTTGCTCTGTCGATTGAAAACAAACTCGGAAGTGGCGGTCTCAAGATCGAATGGGTTCCAGTGACACTGCAGACAAGATTTTCCGCGGTTTCGAGTGGCAAAGCCGATATGGAATGTGGATCAAGCACGGCAACGCTCGGCCGGATGAAGGAAGTCGATTTCTCGAGTTTTATTTTCGTCGAGAGCACAGGAATAGCCGTTACGAAGGCCTCCAATATTCGCAACTTCACCGACATGGCGGGCAAAAGAATTGCCGTTGCGTCCGGCACGACGAACGAGCAGGCCATCATTACACAACTCAAGCAACAAAAGATGGAAGCGACCCTTATTTCCGTTAAGGACGGCCCCGAAGCTCTCGCGCTGCTGGAAGGCGGCAAGGCCGATGGCTTCGCGACCGATAAGCTCTTGCTGGTTGGCGCGCAGATCAAGAATCCGGAAGCATTGGTCATGTTGCCAGACGATTTGTCCGTTGAACCGTATGCCATCGTGTTGCCACAAGGCGATTGGGCTTTTCGGCTCGCGGTAAATACTGGCCTTGCTGAGATCTATCGCGACGGCCGTATCGTCGCTCTATTCAAGGGCTGGTTCGACAGAATAGGTCTTCAGATGAGCCCGGTATTGCGCGTCGTTTATGGTCTGGGAGCACTGACGGATTGAGCGTCTCACCGACCGTCACCGGCTAGCGACGCCGTAGACGGATCGACGGAAATAAATTGTTGTTGCGCGAGGCGGGCAAAACGCCCGCCAGCGCCTACCAGTTCGTCGAACGTCCCTCGTTCGACAACCTTGCCTCTGTCGAAGACGAGAATGCGCGAGGCCTTGCGTACCGTCGAAAGCCGGTGCGCGATAACGAATGTGGTTCGGCCCTTCATCACCTCGTCAAGAGCGCGCATAACCTTCGCTTCCGTGTCGGCATCGAGTGCGCTTGTCGCCTCGTCGAGAATGAGGATCGGTGGGTCCTTGAGGAGTGCGCGCGCAATTGACAGTCTTTGACGCTCGCCACCAGAAAGCGAACGCCCGCGCTCACCAACGTTGTCGGCAAATCCTTCGAATTTTCGATCTATGAAATCGAGCGCCTGCGCCCGTTCAGCCGCATTGCGCATTTCTGCTTCCGTCGCGTCAGGTTTTCCCACGCGTAAATTATCAGCGATCGAACGATTGAATAGCAGCGCCTCCTGGAATACCACGCCAATATTGCGACGTAGTGCGGAAAGTTTGAAATTTCGAATGTCGCTGCCATCAATTTCGATTTGCCCGGATTGCGGGTCGAACGCGCGATGAAGCAAAGCGATCGCCGTTGACTTTCCTGCCCCCGTAGCGCCGACAAGGGCAATGGTTTCTCCGGGCATCGCTTTGAAGGTCAGATCCTCCACGGCAAGCTGTTTTCCATCGTATGAAAATGAAACATGCTTGAACTCGACCGTTCCACGCAGCCTGCCGGGATCGATCGCGCCTGGGCGATCGCGGATGGATGGAACGGTGTCCCACACGTGAAAGAACTCGCGCAGGCGCGGTGCCTCCGATACAACGTTGTTGATGAAGCCGACGCTGCGCTCGAGCCGGGCGATGATGAGTCCGGCAAAGTTCATAAATGTGACCATTTCGCCGACGGTCGCATGTCCATTGATGGTCAAAAGTGTCCCAACAATGATAATCGCGAGAACTGTGAGCGTCGTCGCGGTCCGCGTCAGCACGTTCGCAAGCGCCCACCAAGACAGCACAGGCATTTGGGCCGACAACAGCCGCTCCACCACGAGGCGCAGTTCTGCGACCTCGGCCTCCAGACGGGAAAAGCTTTGCACGAGTGCAATGTTGCCCAGCGTGTCGGATGCGCGTTCTGCCAAGTCGGAGTAGTGGCGCTCGACCGAGCTTTGCAGAGTTTCCGTTTTGCGTACGACGAGCGCGGTTAGCATTGCGAAAACCACGCAAAGTATGATCAGCAGCGAAGCGAGCCGCCAATTCAAAAAGAGCGAGACAGGCAACAAAATCAACAGAGAGATAAGCGATGCCAGGTTGTCGCGGAAGAATCCGACCCATAGCCCCCACAATGCTTCCGTACCTTGCAGCATCATCTTCATCAGACGGCCGGAATGCGTATTGCCGTGGTAGGAGAGGGGTAGCTGCAGGACGTGCTCAAAATATCGCGTCAAAACGACGTGCCGCCGCCGGTGTGCGAGGCGATCAGCGTAAAGAGCGACCAATGTCCCGCAGACGATGGTGAAAATTCCGAAGCCGGCCCAGGTGGAAAGAAGCACAACCAGGTTAGACCAGATGGGCATTTCGCCGCGAGTTTGTGCGGCAGTGAGCGTGTCGATAATGCGACCAAGCAATACCGGTTCCGCAAACTGCGCGGTGGCGAGCGCCACGTTTGCCAATGCCAATCCCCACGCCAATGGGCCCTCGGAACCGAGCAGAGCAAGCACGCGGGCGTAGAGGCGAAGGATGCTCATGTTGCAGGAAACTATCACGAACCGCAGCCCAATCGATGCGTTGGACCGTGGTCCAATATAACCGGCTCGACGCCTGCACTATCGTGAGGAAAGAGATTGGCCATCGCCGGCGCCAAAGATGATGCTGCGGCGGAACGCGGCTTAGGGGAGAGATTCAATGAAATCATCGATCATCAAACACTCGATCGTAATCAATGGCCACAAGACGAGTATTTCTTTGGAAGACCAATTCTGGGATGGGTTGCGCGAAATCGCCGGTCGTGAAAACATATCGGTGTCTGCGCTTGTGAGGACGATCGACCATGGTCGCGTGACCCACAATCTGTCATCCGCGATCCGTGTCTATGTGCTGGCTCAATTCCGGGTGTGTACGGGCCAACCAGAATTTCCCGCCGGCCGGCCTCATAGCGGAGCTTCGTCAAGCCCCACGAAAAGGCGCGCTCTGGAACGTGCAGTCGCGGTCACGCCTTGACCAAAATAGGACCTGCATTTCAGATCGAAGGGGAGACGCCATAGGTAGTGCGGTAAGGACCGCCGAGATTACCTCAGCCCGGCGCGCCGGAGGCCGTCCAGGTAGTGTGTGCGCTCGTCGTCGATTTTGAATGGCATCTCTCTGGCAACCCAGTCCAATGAGATATTGGGCTGCGCGCGACGTAACTCCTGCAACGCAGCGGCTGCTGCTTCTTTCTGACCAAGCATACCTGCGGCCGCAGTCAACACCCGATGTCCGCCAACGAAATCATTGCGCTGGCGAACAGATTCGCGTGCAAAACGCATCGCCTCCTCGTAGTTGTGGCCCACGAACCGAGAATAGGCGGTGATTCCGTAATACAGCGCTGAAAAAGGGTCGCGCGGACTGAGTTGAAGTGCTCGGTATGCCGCCATATCCGCATCTTCCCAGCGACCGCAGTAGGACAGCGTCAATCCATAGTAGGCCTGCGCCAAAGAAAAATTCGGATTGAGCTGCAAGGCCACTTCAAACTCGGCGAGCGAATCATCGAAGCGACGTGTGAACAGATACACGTTGCCCAACGCGTGGTGCGCCCACGGGTCTTCACTGTCAGTCCGGATCGCAGCCAACGCCGCACGTTCAGCAGTGGGTACAACTGCTGACATATCGGCCCATCCCATATGAGCACTGAACGTGTAGCTGGTGGCAAGCACGCCAAGTGCCTGTCCATAATTGGGATCGATGGCCGTTGCCTTTTCAAGGAGCGCCTGCGCGACGACATTGTCCTGTCGCGTAAGCCGCCAATAGTGCGACAGCCCGCGCATAACGAGATCCCATGCATCCATACTGTCAGGTGGTTTGCGTTGCGCTCGAAAGTTTTCGGCCGCATATAACTGCGGCTCGATAGCGGCAACAATGGCGTCGGTGATTTCATCCTGGACGGCGAAAACATCGGCGAGATCGCGATCGTAGCGCTCGGCCCAGATATGGCTACCGGTTGCAACGTCGTTGAGCTGCGCGGTGATGCGAACACGGTCGCCGCCTTTGCGTACGCTGCCTTCGACCACGTAGCCCACGCCCAGTTCTTCGGCGATCTGCTTCAGATGAACGGCTTTGCCCTTGTAGGTGAACGAGGAGTTTCTCGCGATCACGAAAAACCAACGCAGCTTGGAAAGCGCTGTGATGATGTCTTCACTGATGCCGTCGGAGAAGTATTCCTGCTCCGAATCGCCACTCATATTGACGAAAGGAAGCACGGCGATGGCAGGCCTGTCTGGGAGCGGCAGGGCCGCGTGCGGTTCTTGCATTTCTGAATGCGATTTCGAGCCCTATTGGCCGCACGTGTACGTCGCCAACGAAGCGCAAGCCCTTTCGGGCGATTGTACGGATCAGTTTTTGTTTGCCGCCACTGTCGCCGATAGCCTTGCGCGCGGCGTTGATGCGGCTGGTCAGGGTCGAATCAGAGACGACCCGGCCGCCCCATATCGACGCGATGAGATCGTCTTTGCTGACCACACGATCGCGGTTTTGCACCAGATAGACGAGCAGATCGAATACCTGCGGCTCGACGCCAACGTGCTCTGAGCGACAAAGCAGCTCGCGGCGGTCGTCATCAAGCGTATGGTCGCCAAAGACATAGCGCACGTTGGTGCCCCCACCTGCAGTGCAGAACCGGTCTCAAGGAATAATCAAGCCCCTCTCAAGAACAAATCAAGGTCGGGGCAAAGTCTTCCGTGTGCGTCGGGGGTACTCACAACCCAATCATGTTGGAAATTGGACAGGAGATTTTGATGGCCTCCGCGACCTTAACCGCCATTAAGCCCGCTAAGCAGGAAGCACCCATAGCCTCGCCAGATCTCGCGCTTATCAAAAGTCGGCAACAGGCCGCCTGGTCATCAGGCGATTATGCCGTTGTTGGGACCACCTTGCAGATTGTTGGCGAGGAGCTTTGTGAAGCGCTCGACCTGGGTGGCGGTCGCAAAGTGCTCGATGTGGCAGCTGGCAATGGCATGGCCAGTCTGGCTGCGGCCCGGCGCTGGTGTGACGTGACATCGACGGACTACGTGGCGAGCTTGCTCGAACGCGGCCGCGCCCGCGCCTTGGCGGAGGGTCTGACCATCGAATTCAGAGAAGCTGACGCCGAAGCGCTACCATTTGCCGAGTCCTCTTTTGACGCGGTGATATCGACCTTTGGCGTAATGTTCACGCCAAACCAACAGAAAGCCGCTGCCGAGCTCGTACGTGTCTGTAAATCCGGCGGACAGATCGGCCTGACGAACTGGACGCCCGACGGGTTCATCGGCCAGATGTTCAAGATCCTTGGCAAATATTTGCCGCCTCCCGGAGCTGCGAAGTCCCCTTTGCTCTGGGGTACCCGAACACACTTGACCGAAATGTTCGGATCAGCCGCAACATGGATCAAGACTGAACCACGCCACTTCAATTTCCGTTATCGCTCGTCGGCTCATTTTCTTGAAGTCTTTCGGACGTACTACGGCCCGATGCTCAAGGCTTTTTCAGCCCTCGAGATGCCTCAGCAAAACCGCCTCGAAAGGGATTTGCTGCACCTGATCGCGCGTATGAACAGAGCGGGTGATCACTCGATGGTCGTGCCGAGCGAATATTTGGAAGTTGTCATCATGAAGCGGTGAGACGCCTCTTCACGACGTCCCCGGGGCAAGGGGCACACGTCAACGCTTTGAAAGGATAAATCCGATGAGCACTGTGACTTACGGGGGTGTTCACACCCCCGCCGCGACTATTGGGAAACCTGCGAAAGCCAAATCACAAAAAGGTTTATTCGCCCGCTTCATGGATGCATTGATGGAAACTCGGCTTCGTGAAGCGAGTCGCGTGATTCAAAACCATGCGCATCTTTTGGCATCGACTAAAATGTTGTCGAGGAGGCGATCCGAAAAAAGATGAAACGTTATCTGATCGAGCGCGATTTCCCGAAAGTCGGCAGTTTGGGCCGTGCTCAGCTCAAGGAATTGGCGGTCACGTCCAACAGGGCGCTCGCCCAGCTGTCTGGAAAGGTGCAGTGGGTGCGGTCTTTCATCGCCGCCGACAAAACTTTCTGCGTCTACCTTGCAGAAACCGAGATTTTGATTCGAGAACACTCGCATCTTGCCGGGTTTCCGATAACGAGAATCACCGAAGTCCCCACGGTGATCAGTCCGATGAGTGCATATGATTGAGCGTAGGAGGCCAGATTGAAAGAATTGATATATAACAATTCGTGTTCCCTTGCGGCGGTTTTGTCCGCAAACGAGCCGACTATCCGTTGCCCGATTACGGATCATCCGTGCCAGGGCGATTTATCGCATTTGTGTGGCGACTATGGCTGCGCCCGAAAGGGAGGTTTGTTGCCATATTCCCAAGACAATTTTAAATGAGTGCGTAACGGGCCGGCGCCGTGAATGTTGCCGCTGTGCGGTATGAATAGTCCACTTTCGGTGTTATTTTTCATTATGGACTGTGCAGGAGGTAGACGATGACCCGTCTGATTTTCGCGGCCATTGCCGCTCTTGTTTTTCTGGCGTCCAATCTGCAACCGGCGACAGCCTATTATTACGACGCGCCTTGGTGCGCAGTCGTCTCGATGGGCAACGGCAATATGCAGTGGGACTGCGCCTATCGTTCGATCGAAGAGTGCCGGCCAAATGTGCTGGGCGGAAATCGTGGCTGGTGCAATCCCAATCCGGCATTCGTCGTTTCGGATCTGCCGGTGGAGCGGCGGCTACACCGTAAGCATCGGCTGCGCTCGCAATAGGCGAATTATCGACATCTGGAAAGCAAGAAGGGCGCGGGCCGGCTGGCCCTCCCTCCCGGGATTATCGTCCGGTGTTTTCCTAGCTGCGTTTGCCCCAGTGGGACAGGTACCCGCGCGTGGCGAGTGCTTTTAACTGCGTCACACCTTGCACGATCTCGCGCTGCTCAGCGTCGCGTGCCATGCGTTCAAAATCGGAGGCCGCCTTCAACATTTGATCGCGCGCAATCGGAAGACGGAATCGCTCGGCCATCGTGCGGCACTCTCGTGCGCGCGTCCGACATCTTCGGCTCTCTGGAAGGGCGATACTCAGAGACATTCAGGCCTCGCTCACATACGCGTGAGAAACCCGTGTCCCTAAAAACCGTTCCTCGAATCCGCTAAAAAATCGCCGATAAGCGAATAAAGGGGGCCGGGCCAACGTTCTATTTTTTGCTGTCGATTTGCCTGGCTTCGTATTTGTCGGCGAGCTCACGGAACGTTTCCGCCATGTCCAGCATCCGCGCCTTGTCGTCGGGATCTTCTATTCGTTGCGCCAATCTGACGCATTCCGCAGCGTACCGGCGGTAATCGATAGCGGAAAACGGCGGCAAGCGAATCCTCCCGAGACCCAGCCGGAAAATTCGTATCGTCGCAATTTGTTCCACGCTCACGCGATCAAAATCAGCCTCACAACATTGTTGGAGAACAAAGTTCCAATATTAGGCGTTGCTATCCCGGGGCAGAGGAGATCCGCTGATGGAGTCCGAAAAGTACCGGAGGTATGCGGCGGACTGCATCCGTATGGCGCAAACAATGCCTGCGAAGGACAAGCAGATATTGCTCGAGATAGCCAAGGCTTGGGAAATGCGCGCTCGGGAAGCCGAGCTTAAGGAAAGAAGCGGAGCTTAAGAAAGCCGGTAAGCGCTTCGATTTTCTAGCCTCGGGTAATTTGCCCTGTGCGCGCACATTGTTACCGAGATCAGCAAGGATGAGGTCGCGTAGGGCATTTTGCCGATACCGCCGAATTCACCATGAGCGCGCAATAACAAGAACGTACTAGGAACGGAGCTGGATCTAGGCGGTGCGAGATTGGCTCCAAACGACTAAGATTAATGTCCGGCATGTTGTGTAGGAGTTGATTATGGCGCCGCGCGCGTATTGGAAAGGTTTTCTGCGCCTTTCACTCGTGTCTTGTCCCATTCAGCTTTTCCCCGCCACGAGCGAACGTGAGAAGGTCAGCTTCAACCAGATCAATAAAGAGACGGGAAGCCGTATCCGGTATCGTAAGGTCGATGAAGACACCGGCGAAGAGGTGCCATCAGAAAACATCACGAAAGGCTTTGAGATCGCCAAGGGCAAATATGTCGAGATCGACCAAGACGAACTTGACACCATCGCCCTTGAGAGCACTCGGACGATCGAGATCGATGAATTTGTCCCGAAATCCGAGATCGACGATCTTTACAATATCCGCCCGTACTACATTGCGCCTGACGGCAAGGTAGGACAGGACGCCTTCGTTGTGATCCGGGACGTCATTGCGAAGATGGATATGGTTGCAATCGGACGTGTTGTGCTGACAAGCCGGGAACACATTATTGCCATGCAACCCCGCGGCAAGGGAATTATGGGGATGCTTTTGCGGTACCCCTATGAGATTCGCGACGAAAACGAATATTTCGATGACATTTCGAATGTGAAAATCAGCAAGGACATGATGGATCTGGCAAGACACATTGTCGAAACGAAGTCGGGGCACTTCAAGCCCGAGAAATTTGAAGATCAGTACGAAGGCGCACTGAAATCTCTCATCGAGCAGAAATCGAAGGGCATCAAGATTGAAGCTCCGCGGGAGCAAACCCCCGCAAAAGTTATTAATCTCATGGATGCGCTCCGTCGGAGTGTGAAGGAAGAGCGGGAACCCGGCCGCAAGCAGCAGGCCAAGCGCTCAAAAAAGCGTATCGAAGGTCAGAAGGAAATGCTGTTTTCGATCGCAGGCAAGAAGGCCGCCAGAGAAGAAAGCAGGAAGTCAGCTTCGGCCCGCCGGCGCAAAGCGGGCTGACAATTCTTTCGAGCGCTATCGCGCGCTGCGTCTCATTTTCAGTTCGGCCAGATCGCCCGGGTGGGCCGCAGCGCTTGGTTCGGGCGATGACTCAGTCTGTAACCGGTCGACGAGTTGTTGAAGCGCCTGTGCCAACCTCTCGGTCCGGTCAGGTGGTATTGGTGGGATTGGGGCAGGCCGTCTTGCGGGCTCTCTGGGAAGCGGCTCACGAAAGCCCGAGGTGGGCGCGTTGAGAGCAACGACATGTGCCCAGCGTGGGGGCTGATGGGTGCGGTCTTCGCGAGTACGCCGCCGCTCCGCATAGTGAAGCGTGGGGCCGGCAACTGCCAGCATCGCGAACATGATCATCAAGAAAGCGAAGGTGTGATCGATCTCGGAGCTTGCGAGCGCCGGCGCAGGTGAGAACGCGCGCCGCACTGTCATTGAGTGCTGCGTTTCGTCACTGCGGCTGGTCGCCGGCGGCGAGCTGTCGCTACTGCTTGGCGCTGCTACGTTGCTCGACGGCGGAACATCCTTGATCGCGCTGGCGATTCGATTTTCTTGCGGGACGACGGTTTGCGGGAGTGGTTGCAGAACGGGCGGCAGATCCGGAAAGTTCTGGGCGCCGAGCCAGCGCACGGGAGCGACCGGGCTCGTGACATTCGTTTCAGGCGCAATTTGGCTATCGGCAATTGCCGCTCCCGTCGTGGCTGGCGCGCGCGTGCGTGTTGGCAAAGTCGGTTGTGCGGCAGTCTCGGGCGAGGATTCGCTCTTTTGGACGCGAAGTCCTTCAGGAGCCAGGCGCCAGCATTGGCGATTGTTGGCGTGATCGATGCGATAATACCAATGTTGGCCTTGGGGCGCCGGAGAATTTGGTTTGGTGATGCAATCATCGGCAGCGTGCGCGGTACGCGTTGGCGATGCAGACACTCCAACTATCAATATAAACGTGAAGGCAGCTGCCAGCACCGATCTGCATTCTCGCATGCGTCCCCTCTTGAATCTCAGTACGAATAACGCAACCGAGTAAGAACAAAAATGAGTGACGCGATTGGAGCCCGGGATTAGGGCTGCAATACGTTGCAAATTCGGCAGGCGTGGTGCTGTTGGAAAATGGTAGGGTGGTGTGACCGAGCGCAACCGTGCGCAGTTGAATTGCAGCCGCGAGTAGCTGCTATTTTTTTACCGTTATGTTGCCATTAACTTGCCGTGGTGAGGCCGGGCGTGCCGTCGGGCGTTGACGCGAAGATAGCCGCCGCTAGCGTTGCTCTGGTACTTGTATGACCCGAGCGATCGAGCCTGGGCTGCCAAGAGGAAAAATTTGCCCGAGGTAGTTGAAGCTCTGCGACAACTCATACCACGACCATAGTTGGCCGGTTCGCTTATCCAAAATCATCACCTGGCCCGACGGCCTTCTCCGACCGTAATTTTGCCAACCGCGTTGGTGTGGATTCCCGACACTCGTTCCAAACGAAACATTTTGATCGAATTGGGTGGTCACCATTTCGTAGCGGCCTTCATGCAGCGGCACTTGTGCAGATGCCTGCGTACCAAAAGCTGCGAGCGCTGCGATGAACGTCATCCCATAAATGGGTCTCATGATTATCTGCCCACTCTCACCAGCAAAAAATGCCAGCCGTCTGACGCCACAGCGACAATATTAGCCCGCTATCCCGATTGCACGCAATGCAAGCGGCGGAGGCTAATGCACCCAAGGTTTTCAATGCTCGTCGACGCGTGAAGGCGCGGCCTATTTCGCGGCCACGACCTTCTGGCGCTGCTCGCCAAGCTTTTCGATGCCAAGCGTCACCACGTCGCCCTCTTTGAGGAAAGTTGGCGTCGGTTTCATGCCGAGGCCGACGCCCGGCGGCGTGCCGGTGATGATGATGTCTCCCGGCTCCATGACGAAAAATTGCGAGCAATACCAGACGAGATGCTCGCAGCCGAAAATCATCGTCTTTGTGTTTCCACGCTGGCGCCTTTCGCCGTTAACGTCGAGCCACATGTTCAAATTCTGTGGGTCCTTGACCTCATCCTTGGTCACAAACCACGGCCCGATCGGTCCGAAGGTCTCGCAGCCTTTGCCCTTGTTCCACTGGCCGCCGCTGCGCTCGATCTGAAACACGCGCTCGGAGACGTCGTTGCCGAGGAAGTAACCGGCGATGGCGTCCTTGGCTTTGTCCTGTGCCAGATACCGCGCTCGTTTGCCGATGATGATGCCGAGTTCGACTTCCCAGTCGAGCTTGCTTGATTCGCGGGGAACAATGGTGTCGTCGTTTGGTCCGCAGATGCAGCTCGGAGCCTTGTTGAAGATGATTGGCTCTTTCGGAATCGGCATGCCGGCTTCCGCAGCATGGTCCGAATAGTTGAGACCAATGGCGATGAAGTTACGCACGTTGCCAATGCAAGGGCCGAGTCGTGGTTTACCGGCGACCGGCTTCATTCGCTTAAGGTTTGCCTTTTTGATTTTCGCCACGCCGCCCGAGGCGAGCATTTCGCCGTCGATGTCCTTTACGATGCGTGACAGGTCGCGGATCTTGCCATCGTCACCGATGATGCCGGGTTTCTCGCGGCCGGGTGCGCCATAGCGAACGAGCTTCATTTGAAGTGTCTCCCGTGAACGTTCTGTTTTTGAGAATTGGAAGTCGGTTGCGCATCATGCATGGCCACGGGCAGGGGGCAACCCTCCTTTGCGGTAACTGCATGGCGATGTCCGGGCAAAAGCCGCGTGAGATCATACAATTGCGAAGCGCGCATGCCATGGTTATCGAATTCCTGCATATTTACGTGTCTTTTGATGATCAGTTTCACCGCGCGATAAATAGGCGGACATATCGTGGCGAACGGCTTTTCCGTCAGGCCGTTTGGCCAATGGCGTTTCTTGCGCGCAGCCGCGAGCGCCAGGTTCGACGGAGGCACAGAATGGATGAAAGACGTAGAGTACAGCGCTTACGCGCAGTCAAAGCCGGCACCATCTCGTTCAACCGAGCCGGTGGCATCACGTGTCGCGTCCGCAATCTGTCGCCGGCCGGTGCCTGTCTCGAAGTTGCGAGCCAGGTCGGCATCCCGGACGATTTCGTCCTGGTCATCAGCTACGACAAATTCAGCCGGCGTTCCCATGTGATCTGGCGTTCGGACACGCGGATGGGTGTCGAATTCCGCGCCGCCTGATGAGCAGGATAAACGTGGCAGGCGTGCGGATACCCTTACCGCTCGTTGCGCCGATTTACCGGGCTAGTGCGTCCCTTGCCGCCAAGACCCTCGCGTCTTTGGCCGTCAACTGCGTTAGATTTGCTGCGCTGCACTAGAGCGCATGTGTCATCGCCGCAACAGGCCGGCGAATTCTAAGTAAGCTCGTGCTGTTCCAGCGGTTTTTACGGCGACCGCTATTGTCGAAGGCACAACCTGCAGTCACGATAGCAAAAGTAGGGCTTTATCGGGGGGGACAATGTCACGTCGCGGTTGGATAGAAGTCTTGCGGGCGGGCACCGCGCTCGGGCTTTTAGTGGCTTTATCCGCGCAGGCTTACGCTGGCGGGTTCGCCGTCAAGGAACAGAGCACTTACGGGCAGGGAAGTTCTTTCGCAGGCATAGCCGCGGGTGGCTCGCTCTCGTCGATGTTCTGGAATCCGGCGACCATGACGCAATTCGGAGGTATCCAGACCGAAGCTTCGGTGAGCGGTATCATTCCCTATGCCGCGCACCACCCGCTATCCGGCAGCACGCTCATTCCGCTTGGATTTGGTGGCACCAGCGACACCGGCAAGGACGCTTTGGTGCCCTCCGCCTATGCATCCTGGCAGATCAAACCGGATCTGTGGCTCGGCTTGTCTGTCAATTCCCCTTTCGGTCTCTCGGTGGGCTTTCCGAACGTATGGGCCGGCCGCGACTATGCCGCGAATGACAGCAGCCTGAAGACCTACAATGCGACACCGAGTATTGCATACCGCTTCAACGACCTGATCAGTGTCGGTGCGGGTGTGCAGATTCAGTATGCCAAAGCCACCCTCAATCAGGGCATCACCGCGCCTCCAAACCTTTTGATCAAAAATCTCGACGGCAATGGGTGGGGTTATGGTTTCACCGCGGGGGTGACCTTGACGCCAACGCCAACGACCAGCATCGGGGTGGGCTACCGCTCCGCCATCAATCAAAAGATTGACGCGATCGCGAGCGCGTCACTGGTCCTGCCGCCAACCCCGGTCTCGACGACGGTCAGGCTTCCGGACACGGTTTCAGTCGGCCTGCGGCAGCGTGTTGGCCCGCAACTGACTTTGCTTGGGACAGTCGAATGGACGAACTGGAGCCGGATCGGTACGTCGAACGTAGTGCGCTCCAACGGAGCGTTGCTCGAAACGCTGCCCTTCCAGTTCGAAGATGGCTGGTTCTTCTCGGCGGGCGCGGAATATCAATGGACTGACCGCCTTGCGGTACGCGGCGGTATCGCATGGGAGAAATCCCCGATCACCGATCAGGTGCGCATGCCACTGTTGCCGGATAATGACCGGACTTGGCTGTCCGTGGGCGCGAGCTACCACATCTCGAAGGATCTCGTTGCCGACCTCGCATATTCACACCTGTGGGTGCGTGATACGCCGATCAATATATCTGCGACATCCGGCAATCCGTGGTTCAATCCTGCTGTCCCAATTGCGTATGTCGGGGACGTGAGCGCCCATGTCGATCTCATTTCGATCGCGCTCAAATATCGTTGGGACGATGCAGCGCCGGCCAGAAAGTCGCCGCTGATCACCAAATAGCTTGCGACGAGGAAAAAGGCGCAAGGCCGGCAGCGATGCCGGCCTTTGCATTTCAGAGCGCGCCGTTGAAGGTTCCCCCATCAATCAGCAAA
The DNA here is from genome assembly GCA_963831275.1 of uncultured Alphaproteobacteria bacterium. GTDB lineage: Bacteria > Pseudomonadota > Alphaproteobacteria > Rhizobiales > Xanthobacteraceae > Pseudolabrys. The sequence goes on from CAWHPN010000012.1 coordinate 171,915, forward strand.
TTTTGCCCGGTAATATAGCCGGCATGAGCAGAGCACAGGAATGCACATGCGGCGCCGAATTCGTCGGGATTGCCGAAGCGCCTGGCCGGAATAGTGGCGATGCGATCGGCAGCAACCTCGGTGACGCTCTTGCCCTTTTGCTCGGCGGTTTTGCTCAGCACGCCACGCAAGCGATCGGTATCAAAAGCGCCCGGCAATATATTATTGAGGGTGACATTTTTGTTGGCCACCGTGCGCGCAACGCCGGCCAGAAACGCCGTCAATCCTGCCCGCGCGCCTGATGAGAGGTCAAGGCCCGCGAGCGGCATCTTCACCGATCCGGATGTTATGTTGACGATGCGTCCAAAATTGCGCTGGCACATCGGATCGATCACTTTCTGGATAAGCTCGATTGCTACCACCATGTTGGCGATTACGCCGTCGATCATCTGTTGGCGGGTCAATTCGCGGAAATCACGCATCGGCGGCCCGGCATTATTATTGACCAGAATATCGGGATTTGGACAGGCGGCGAGCAGCGCCTTCTGACCTTCCGCGGTTGCGACATCGGCGGCAACGGCAGTCACCTTGACGCCGGCGAGACTCGAGAGTTCTACGGCGGCAGCCGCCAATTTTTTGGCGTCACGCCCGTTGATTATCACGGTGCATCCGGCTTCCGCCAAAGCACGCGCGCAGGCTTTGCCGAGCCCGCGGCTCGATGCGCAAACAATGGCCTTGCGGCCCGCAATTCCAAGATTCATGGGGTCTCCTTGCTGTCGGGCAGAGTGTCGGAGCCGGACGCTGACGCGTCAAGCTACAGGTTGACCAGGCGGCGGGCTGCGTCGTCGGCCAGTTCGTCATCGCGCTGGTAGAGAAACCAGAAGACGTGCTTTCGGAATGTGCACGGGTGTGACGGCCAAGCGGTCAAATTATTCTGATCAATCATCTTTACTCGGAGCGCGGCTACGGCCGCAATCGAGCGCCTGCTGGCACAAAAGGCGCGTAAACTCGGATTGAGATCTGAGTTTCCATTCCAGCGCCTCTTGGCTGGGGCGCATGCGCACGGCGGTGCCGAGTTGGTCGAGCGGCGCAAGATTAAAACGTTTGGTGTGTTGGTTCGTTTTGGCCGCACGCCCACGCACAGTGTTGCCGCGTGAGTTTAAAAGTAGAAAATAGGTAAACGGCGATGTCATAAAATTGAAAAAGACAGTCGCTATAGCCTGCGCATGGTCACTGAACCGGGATCGCTGCAACCGTGACGGAAAGCGCCACGCGACGGTTTCGCGCGATTTTTATCTCCGATGCCCATCTGGGTACGCGTGGCTGTCAAACCGATAAATTACTGGATTTCCTCCGCCACCACGAAGCCGAAACGGTCTATCTGGTCGGCGACATTGTCGATGGTTGGGCCCTGCAGTCGTCATGGTACTGGCCGCAGGCACACAACGATGTGGTACAAAAACTTTTACGGCAAGCCCGCAAGGGTACCCGTGTCATCTATATCCCCGGCAACCATGACGAATTTCTGCGAGGTTATTACGGCACGCATTTCGGCGGCATTGAAGTCGTAGAAAATACCATTCACACAGGCATCGATGGCCGTCGTTATCTGGTCGTTCACGGCGACATTTTCGATTTGGTCGTGACGCAAGCGCGCTGGCTCGCGCTGCTCGGCGATAAAGCCTACGAGTTGGCACTTACCACCAACCGTATCTTCAACGCATTTCGGCGAGTGCTCGGAGCGCCGTATTGGTCGCTGTCGAAGTGGGCGAAGCTCAAGGTCAAGAACGCGGTCAACTATATCGGAGCCTTCGAGAAGGCTCTGGCGACAGAGGCGCGACACCACCAAGCTGAAGGCGTCATCTGCGGCCACATTCATATGGCGGCGATGCACGACGACTATGGCCTTCGCTATATCAACTGCGGCGATTGGGTCGAAAGCTGCTCGGCTGTGGTCGAAGGCCACGACGGCAATTTCGAGATCATCGTCTGGACTCACACCGGCCACGGAAGCGAACCAGCGGCAGTACCCACGCCAACGGCAGAAGCGGCTTGAGCGCATGAAGATTATGGTTGTCACTGACGCTTGGCATCCGCAAGTCAACGGCGTCGTGCGCACCTTGGGGCATGTCGCGCGTCAAGCGGGTGCTTTCGGTGCCGAGGTGGAATTCCTCAGCCCTGATCAATTTCGGACCGTACCGTTGCCGGGCTACGCGGAAATTCGTCTGGCGTTGACGGGATCTGGTGGCGTCGAGCGCCATCTTGATCGCGTCCAGCCTGACGCGATTCATATCGCAACAGAAGGCCCGCTCGGACATGCCATGCGCCGAATCTGCCTGCGGCGTGGCATGCCATTCACTACCAGCTTCCACACACGCTTTCCCGACTATCTTGCGGAGCGTCTGCCTTTGCCGGCGCGCTGGACGAGAGAAGCGTCTTGGGCGTGGTTGCGCCGCTTCCATTCTCCGGGCGCGGCCGTGCTGGCGGCGACGCCGACGCTTGTCTCCGAGCTCACCACTCAGGGTTTCAAAAATGTGAAGCTTTGGTCGCGCGGCGTGGATGCCGAATTATTCAATCCGCGAGCGAAAGCAGACCTTAATTTGCCGCGGCCGATTTTTTTGACCGTGGGCCGGGTGGCAGTCGAAAAGAACCTCGAAGCATTCCTCGAGCTCGAACTACCGGGCACAAAGCTTATTGTGGGTGATGGACCCGAACGCGTCGCGTTGGCGAAAAAATTTCCGGACGCAGTATTTCTTGGGCCGCAACGCGACGACGCGCTGGCTGGAATTTATGCTGCGGCTGACGTCTTTGTGTTTCCCAGTCGCACCGATACCTTTGGACTTGTGTTACTCGAGGCGCTGGCAAGTGGCGTTCCGGTTGCGGCATTCCCGGCGACAGCACCGCGCGATGTCATCGGGGACGCAAACGTTGGTGTGCTCGATGACGATCTTCGCCGCGCATGCCTCGGTGCTTTGGAATGCTCACGCGATGACTGTCGCCGGTTCTCGCTTGCCATGACATGGGCCGCATGCGCGCGCACGTTTTTGGAACACGTTTCACAGGCCGTGAGGTCGTCGAGGATTAAAGCGGCGTCGGCGCCCCCCATACCCGTCCAAGGCCCTCAGGGAACGTAAAGTAGGCCTGGCTATCGCGGTGTGTCGGGGATGCCAATCCCGCCCATGACAGCTTGCCTTTCCAGCGCTACCCTCGGGCCATGGGCGCTTTCGACAATACCATTCTACCGACCGCGGCCGATATTGAAGCGGCGGCCAAACGACTTGTTGGCGTTGCGGTCAGAACCCCGCTGATCAATGCGCCCGTGCTGGATGACGCAATTGGTGCACGCGTTTTTCTCAAGGCCGAGACCTTGCAGCGCACCGGTTCATTCAAATTCCGCGGCGCCTACAACAAGATTTCGTCGATTCCGGCCGAACGGCGCAGTGCCGGTGTGGTTGCCTACTCGAGCGGCAATCATGCGCAGGGCGTGGCGGCGGCGGCGCGTCTGCTCGGCATGCGTGCGACCATCGTGATGCCAAGCGATGCACCGAAGGCCAAACGCGATCGAACTATCGCGCTTGGCGCCGAAGTCATTCCTTACGATCGCAACAACGAAGACCGCGCCGCCATCGCAAAGAAGATCATGGCCGAGCGCGGCGCAACTTTGGTGCCGCCATACGACGACCCTTTGATCATCGCCGGGCAGGGCACCATCGGTTCCGAGATCGTCGAGGATCTCGCCGGGCTCTCGCTTAAACCTGACATCGTCGTGGTTGGCGCTTCCGGCGGTGGTCTCGCAGCCGGTATTTCGCTTGGTGTTAAAGCAAAGGTACCTGAGGCGAAATTCTATGTCGTCGAACCGGAAGGGTTCGATGACACCCTGCGCTCTTTCGCGAGCGGCAAGCGTGAAGCCAATGCGCGCATGAGCGGAACGATCTGTGATGCGCTGATGAGCAACACGCCCGGCGAGCTGACTTTTCCGATTACGCGCGAATTGATCGGGCAGGGGACCACCGTGACTGACGCCGAAGTCGGGAAAGCCGTACGTTACGCCTTCAACGAGCTAAAGCTCGTGGTCGAACCGGGCGGCGCCATCGGCCTTGCGGCGTTGCTGGCTGGGAAAATCAACATCAAGGGCAAAGTTGTTGTCGGGATTCTGTCGGGTGGCAACGTGGATGCCGATATGTTCGAGCGGTTGGTCGCGTCTTGACCTTAGTCAGGTAAACAGTGCAAGGCGCTCTGCTTCACTTAAAGACATGATTGAAGCGAGCGGACCCTGCCGTGGCGCCGGCAGCGCCGGTGACGGTCGTACTTCGGATACACCTGCGCCGGTCGGCCCTGACGTATTATTCATCGGCTGCGCGGACGGGATAGGCGTTTCTACGAATGTGACTTCCGCAATTTTGGTGTCGCTGCGCACAAGTGCGATGTCGCTGCGCACAAGTGCGATCGATGGTGATTGGGTTGCAACCGGCGAAGGAATTGGTAATTCCGGTTGTTCGGGTAGCGGCACCACGGCGAGATGATTGCGTTCGGGTTCTTCGGTCGGTTCATCGAGATGATTGCGTTCGAGTTCTTCGGTCGGTTCATGATGAACACCAGATGGTGTTCCAGCCGCCCCGCCGCCTGGCGCCTGAAGCATGGCCGAAATGCGTCGCTCGACCAGCGCGATCATCTCTGTGAGCTTTGCCGTTTTTGTCGCCAGGATTCGCGCTTCCAGCTCACACTGAGCCGTGACGATTTCATCAAGCAGGACGCGCAGATCGTGCTTGAGCGCCTCCGACGTCTGCGGCGCAGCAGGAGCGGTCGTCAAGGACTGCAGACGGCCGATTGCGGCCAGCAGCTGTTCGGTGTCTGCATTGCGGTTGCGCCGCGTGTATTCGGCAAGGAAGGCGCGGCCACGCGCAGTCGTCGCCAGCGCGTCGCAAAACGCGTGATAATCACCCTCGTCTAGGGAATCGGACGCTGGGTCCGCTCGGGCCGTCGTCTCGGTCAGCATGGGCAATCCTCGGCGGCCCGTTTATCAATCATACGGCTTGATTCGGCCAGTCGAGTTGCTGCTGGCGGGAGTAGTCGCAATACGAAAAGACCAATTGAGGTAATGAGTTACAGGGGATGGTGGAACCGGGCGAGGCCATGCGAGCTGATATCCGACTGTCGTTCGGCTTCGTCCCGCGTCTGGCCGCGTTTTATGCCGCGCTGTTTATCCTGCCCGGCATTCAGATGCCGTTCTTTCCGGTCTGGCTCCAAGCCAAGGATCTTGACGCTAAGCTGATCGGCATCGTGCTCACCGTCCCTATTGTCGCAAGAGTCGTTGCCATCCCCCTCATCTCTCGCGAGGCCGATCAGCGGGGCGGGCTCCGGACGGTACTTCTTTTTACGACAATTGCGACACTCGCCGGCTACACACTGATTGGGCTCTCGGGTGGCGCGGTCGCGATTCTGGTCGCCTATACGCTGACGTCGATGTTCTCCACGCCGTTAATGCCGCTCAGCGAAACCTACGCCCTCAAGGGGCTGATAGCGCGCGGGCGCGCCTATGGGCCGGTGCGGCTGTGGGGCTCGTTTGCCTTTATCGTCGGGAATTTTGCGGCTGGCTTTGCCACTGATGTAATTCCCGCGCAGCACCTGATCTGGCTAATGGTTGCAGCAAGCGCGCTGGTCGCCTTGGGGGCCTGGGCGCTGGAGCCGCTCGCGCTCAATGCGCACAGGGAACCCGTGCAAGATGCGTCGGGCCGGACATCGCTACGTCATCCGGCATTCATTGCGGCGCTTGCCGCTTCCAGTCTCATCCAGGCAAGCCATGCTGTCTTCTACGGCTTTTCAGCGATGCAATGGCGCGCTGCGGGCTTCGACGGGACTGTTATTGCCGCCTTGTGGGCGCTCGGCGTTGCCGCAGAGATCGTTCTGTTCTCGCTACAGGCGCGGCTGCCAGTCTTCTTTTCGCCAACGGTGCTGCTCATGACCGGCGCCGCAGCCGGAACGTTGCGCTGGCTTGGTATGGCGCTTGATCCCCCTGTGCTTGTGTTGCCGTGGTTGCAGTTGCTCCATGCGTTGTCTTTTGGCGCGACTCACCTTGGCGCGCTGATGTTTCTGGCCCATCACACGCCGGCGGGTCAGGCCGCAACTGCGCAAGGCTATCTGGCGATTGCCGCGGGTCTTGCGATGGCGGCCGCGATGGGAATTTCAGGCGTGCTATACGCGGACTTCGGCAGCCACGCCTATGCCGCGATGGCGCTAGTGGCCCTCGCCGGAGGCGCTTGCGGATTCGTAGCGCACAGGATGCGGGCTGAGCCGGCGCGCTGAACGTGCCTGATCGCGCACGCCGCGCTCGCAACTCGGCACGATGCCGGCTAGCTCATGACCCTGCATGTAGATCATCTTACGCGACAGACCACCGTGCCGGCTGATCCAATGCCGCACCGACGCCGGATAGATGGTCCACAGTGCCTGCGTGCCGAGCGGGCTCGTCACGGGCCGGCCATTGTGGTCGGGCATCCATGCGGCGTGAAATCCAAAACGTGCGCGCTGGGTCGCACAGATCCGTTCGCGCGGCACCAAGCCCAGCACCAGCGTGCAGGCTGAGAGGCAGTTTCCATCAACGACGACACTCTCGCCCGATGAGCGCACCGATGCGAAAGCCTGCAGGTACTGACCGATCTGACCGCCGCGATCTTCGGCAATTCGCATCGTCGCAGACGCCGATGTTGCAGTGAGCGCCGCCATGGCGGCGCCAAAAAACAGGCCCCGAATTCGCATGTCCCCGTCCTGTTATCGTCGCCCTGCCTAAATCGGCGGTGCGATCTTGGGTTCAAGTGTAAGCGAAGCTGGCGGCGAACGGAAAGCTTTGGTTGCAAAAAAATTGGGTCAGGCAAATTGAGGCTGGGCACATTTCATGAACGGATTCAGGCGCCTGTCGGGCCAGCGGCAATTTGCTCTGTGGACAGCCGGTCGAGTTCCATCACTGTCAGCCCCAAAGGGTTGGTTCAGGTGGATAAACCAGACTGTTCTCATACCGAAGGCCATCAGCACGATCCTCTCTGAGTAAGAGCGGACCATCGAGATCGATAAAGTGCGCCATTTGCGCCAGCAGGACGGCCGGCGCCATTGCAAGAGATGTGGCGACCATGCAGCCCACCATGATCGAGAAATTCTGCTGTTGCGCTCTAGCGACGAGAGCCAGCGCTTCGGTCAGCCCTCCCGCCTTGTCGAGCTTAATATTGGCTGCATCATATTTTCCAGCGAGCGCCGTAAGCGAAGATCGATCGTGAACACTTTCGTCCGCGCAAACGGGAATGGGCCGCGCAATCCGCGTCAGCGCGTGGTCTTTTCCTTCAGGGAGCGGTTGTTCGACCAGAGCAACACGGGCCTCGACACAGGCCGCAAAATTGGACGCGAGGTTATCCTCGTTCCATCCTTCATTGGCATCGACGATAAGCGTGGAACGAGGGGCGGCGGCGCGGACGGCTGCGATCCGACGGCTGTCTTCATCATCATCACCAGCACCAAGCTTGACCTTGAGCAATGCGCGGCCGGCGGCCTTCGCCGCGGCTTTCGCCATGACAGCCGGTTCGGCCAGTGAAATCGTGTAGGCGGTCGTAACGGCCTTTGGAGCGGGAAGTCCCGCAAGTTCATGCACCGGGCGTCCGCTGCGTTTGGCCTCAAGATCCCAGAACGCGCAGTCAAGCGCGTTGCGGGCGGCCCCCGGCGCCATCGCAGTCTGCAAGCCGTGACGATCGAGACCGGCGGCGAGTTGCGGCCGTAACGCCTCGATCTGCGCGAGGACCGTGTCGACGCTTTCACCATAGCGGGAATAGGGAACGCATTCGCCGCGGCCGCGAACCCTGCCATCCGCCAATTCCACAACGACGACAACCGCTTCGGTCTTGCTGCCGCGGCTGATGGTAAAGGAGCCCGCGATAGGCCAGCGTTCGGCGGCAAGTGCGAGGGTCAGACGGACGCCCACATGAAAATCCGCAGAGTTAAGCCCAACGGTCTTGTTTCATCCGCGGGCGTCACAGGAATTGCATGCGATCAGTCGAACCGTCCGGCCGCATGCGCCAGCATGGTGTACACCTTGCCGGTTTCGGAGGTGAGATAGGTGCGCGCCACCACCTGACCGCGGTCGTCCCGGGAAACCTCATCGAGCAAACGTTCGAATTCGCTGATGTAACGATCGACCGTCTGCTTGAACTCTCGATCCGCACGATATTTTTTGCGAATATCGTCAAAGGCTTGCTGACCCTGCAACGTATAAAGCCGGCGGGTGAAAACATTGCGCTCACCGCGCTTGTAGCGATCCCACAGGTCTGCAGCAGCGTCGTGGTCGATCATTCGGGCGATGTCGACGGAAAGCGAATCCAGCAACTCAATCGTGTGCCGGGGCGTTCTTTCGTCGTTTGCGCGCCCGGGAGCCTGCTCACGTTCGCGGGGGGCTTCACGCACCGGTTCGCGCGGAAATTCACGCTGCGGCTCGCTCTCTTCGCGTGAAGCGCGGTTGAGCAGGTCGGTCAGCCAGCCGCGACCGGGCGCGATCGGTGTCGGGCTGAGTGAAGGCGCCTCGGCATTGCGGCGTTGCAACGGCGCAAAACTGGCAGGTTCGCTGCGCTGTGCCGGACGCGGCGGGTTGTCGCTGCGAGCCGGTATGTCATTGCGGGGTGGACCATCATTGCGCGGCGGGGCTTCGTTGCGGCCGCCAACGACTGCAAGTGTAGGCTCTTCGCGCACGCGGCGTACCGGCTCGACGGCGTCCAGGCTCCGACCGTGCCGGGCGACGATACGATTGAGCTCGGCCAAAGCCTCGATTTGGTCGACGATGACGCGGCGCATTTGCGCGGCACTTTCGGCTGTTTCCTGCGGAAGCTCAAAGACCCCCCGCCGCAGTTCATTGCGGGTCGTCTCCAGTTCACGCTGCATTTCCGCAGCCATCTGCTTCATACCCTGCACTGCCTCCCCGAAACGCTCATTGGCAGTGCGGAATATCGTCTCGGTATCGTTCGCGGATTGTTGGTAGATCTCTCGCATCGATTCGGTTGCCCGATGGCGCTCGTCCTCCGCGTTTTCGCGCACGCGTTCGTATTGATCACTGATCGCACGCGTGCCCTCAGCGCTCGACTCGGAAACGAGGCGGGCAACTTCGCGCGCGCGCGTGGATGCAGCTTCGAGCGACTCGTCGAGCAGACCCGAGAACCGGCTGAGCCGCTTTTCCAGGTCTTCGGTACGGATATCGAGGGTGGCGACCAGGGAATCGAGCTGCACCCGCCGTTCGTTGACGCTGTCCTCAGTGCGCTGATTGCTGTGATCGATGATTTCGACAGCCTTCGCAAGATCGCGGCCGTGGATATCGAACTGACGAGCCAATTGACCAAGGTCGGTAATGGCGTGTGAGGTAACATCGCGGAAAACGGCGATATTACTCTCAACGCGGCCGGTGACGTCACCGGTGGACGCGCTGATCTCGTTCATCGCGGCGACAAATTCCGAAACGCGCAGCATCAGAGTATTTTCCAGCGCGCCCATGTTTTCGTGTGCGCCGCTGAGTACTTCCTGCAACATAATGTTGGCTTCGCGCAGCCGCTCAAACAAAGCGGTCGTATCGGCACGCAGGACCGTATGCGTTTCCAGCATCTCCTTGACGGTCGACGTCGCGGTTTCCCTCGAGTGCACGATGGCTTTTTGGGTCGCCTCGTTGAGATCGTTCATGGTGCGCGTAACGGCGTTCGTTGCCGCTTCGCCCGCACTGTTGATCATGCGGGAGATCTCCCCGCTGTTGTCCATCATCGTGCGCGTGAAGGCAAAGCCTCTTTCTTCGATCGCTTTCACCGCTTGATCGGTTGCGCTCGTTACTTCGCGAGTAAACTGTCCGCCCTTCTCGGTAATAGCCGCAAGCACGCCGCCACTCTTTTCAGACAGAATGGTGGTCATCTCATTTGCTCGGCGGCTGACCGCCGTTGCGATCTCGTCGGCTTTGCCGACAAAGTTTCGGGCGACTTCTTCGCTGACGCCGACCAGCGTGCGCTCTGCTTCTCCCGCGCTGTTGCGGATTGCCTCGGTGGTGGAGAGCGCAAGTTGACCAAGTGAGCGCTCTGCTTCGGCCGAATTGACCTTGATGACCTGACTGAGCTGTTCCAGGCGGGCATTGAGTGCGTCCGCGGCTGCCTTGCTGCGTGTTTCGATCTGGCTGGTGACAGTCTCGGCGCGGCCGATCAACAGCTCCTCGAAGCGTCCGATGCGGGAATCAAGGTTGTTGGCGACCTCGAGCGCGCGCTCGCCCAGGGCCTGGTCCATTTCGCCGATTTTGGCGCCAATTGTTTCCGCGACCTCAGCTCCGCGCGAATTGATCGCCCCGGCGACTTCGCCGATACGCTGGTCGAGCGCTCCGACGACCTCCTTGCCGCCTTCTGTAAGGGTCTTTGCGAGATCAGAAACACGGGAACCAAGCAACGCCTCAAATTGCGCAAGCCGTTGGTCGAGGGTGCTGGAAATTTCGCCCGTTCGGCCGACGACACGCTGGTCGAATGTGTCGATGTAGTTGCGCAACGCTTCGGATACATCCTGGGTGCGCTGGCCAAGTCTTCCGACCAGCTCGCCGCCGTAGTTCTTCACTGTGTGGTCGAACTCGGTGATGTGGCGCGTAATGAGGTTGCCAAGAGTGCTGGCGTCTCGAGAGATTTTCTCCGTGAGTTCGGTGCCACCCTGGTTAAACATGTTTTCAAAGGCCTGCAGGCGGGCCGCCAGCATTTCCTTGACGGCATCGCTATTGCTGTTGAGCGCCGTGACCATGGAGTCAGCACTTTCACGGAACGTATCAGCTACCGCATTGCTGCGGTTTGTAATGGTGTCGGTTATGCGTGCCCCGGTCTGTTCGAGCTTCGCGACCACGTCACCACCACGCAGTGATAGATCCAGAACAAGTGAATCCCCGGTGGAGCGCAGTGTGCTGTTGACCTCGTCGGCCCGTGCCGCGATCGTTTCCGCTAGATTGGCACTCGTCTCGGTAATAGCGTTGGTGAATTGTTGCGACCGGTTCGCCATCGACTCGATGGTGACCGAGGATTTCTGCGCAAAACCCTGCGCAACCTGATCAAGACGCGCCGTCATCATCTGTTGCAGGCGGGCTGCGAGGTCCGAGAACTCATCGTGTACGTGCTCAGTCTTGAAGCTCAGGCTGGCAGAAAGTCGGTCGCTGGCGGATGCAATGGCCGTGGTCGCCTGGTCGCTCGTGGTTTCCAAGCGGTCAAGGAGCGTTGAGCCCCGCTCACTCAACGCGTCGACCATGGAATCTCCGGCATGGCCGAGTGCTAATGTTATGTGTTCGCCCTTCTCGGTGAGAGAACGAGTGACACGTTGCGCCACTTCATTGACCTTGTCGGCAACCAGATCGCCGACCGAGGTGATGTCATGAGCAAGGTCAAGGTGAACGCTGGCAATTGCATTGCGTACATGTTCGGCCTGATTGACCAGAGTCTCGCGCTGATTTGTAAGTTCGGTCAGAAGGTCGCGAATGCGGACCTCATTGTCATTGTATGCCCGCTCAAGTGCCGAAACCTCGTTGTGCACAAGCGCCTCGAGTTCGGCCGCGCGCGCCAGCGCGCGCTCGACACCGTCGCCCATAGCTGCGACTTCCCGGCGAATGGCCTGGCCGACTGTAACGATCGATTCACGCGCCACGGTTTCGGGTTGCGCGAGGCGCATCGCCACTTCGGCCATCGATTCAACGACGACGCGCATGTCCTGAGCACGGTTGAACATGTGGGCGAGCACGAAAAAGAACATCACCGGCACGGCAATCGCGGCAGTGAAAACAACGATGCCAGCAAGTCCCAGGCCTGGCGTTGCCAATGCCGACCGCAGCCCGGCGCCGTAGAGGGATACAATGGCGATGCCTCCGGCGATCCAGATCAAGCTGCAAATAGCGGCGGCGATATAAGGAGTGCGTCCTGAACGGTAGCGAAGGATTTGCAGGATCTGACCGATACCAGCGCGATCATCGTTGGCCGCGCGTCGGGGCGCGCTGTCGCTTGCAGGCCAAGCGGTTGGTGACTCCGGGGCGAATAGATCGGCAGGCGTCGGCGGGTTGGCAGGGTCTGTGTCGGCCACACCTTCAACGGAATCAGTGTGGGTCTCGGGAGCGCGAATATTGAGGGCCTCTTGGATGGCAGAGAGAGCCTCTTCCGTCGGGTCTTTTGTTTTCTTTGGAATATTCGCCATATCGGTGGTCGCCTCGTCATTACGCCAGACCGTCGCCGCGGCCGAGCCGTCACGATAAAACGAGGCCGTGCCGCCACTGCGGCACCATTGCGGCATCGCGCCGCAAACTCCCCGTCCTATCCCGGAAGTATCCTATCGCCTTGGCAATGCGAAAGAAACAACGCTGGTAAGGAGTTTTTCATCATCGTTAACCGTTTGCTAACCATAGCAAACGCGCGTTGGACGGTCGGGGCGCGAGCTTGTCCGTCGAATGGAAGCCGCGATGAGCCAATCGACTGGCGCGGTGAGCGTGGTGGTAATTACACCGCCTTAACCACCGACCATTGTTGTGGGGCGCAAAGGACGTCTGCGGGTCCCGCATTTACCTGAATTTGGTCCTGCTCAGGTCAAGATCTGCGCAACAAAATAAGACATTGGGAGGCCGGCATGACGCAGGCCGCAGTCGAAATATTCGAAACGCCGCACGCGACGTTTCACCGTGCGTTGATCGACCGCGCCCATTTGGCGCGGATGACTTTCAACGACCAAAGCCTGGAGCGGGAAGTGCTGCAATTGTTCGACCGGCAGGCCGAATTGCTCGTCGCGCGTATGCGCGGGAGCGACCCGCCTGCTATTGCGACACTTGCGCATACCCTGAAGGGATCTGCGACCGGCATCGGTGCGGGCCACGTTGCGCATGCCGCTGCTGCTGCCGAAATTGTTGCGGGTAACGCACCCCTGGAGTGCACACGCGCAATCGAGCAGCTGGCGCAAGCAGTTGATGACGTGCGGGTCGAGATCGCGGCGATATTGCGCATAAGATGACAGGGGATGGCGCCACGGCGAGAATGACTATATAGAAGCCGGCGTCACCTTCGACCTACCATTTTGCTACCCTTCTCCATGCCCAAGATCACCTATACTGACGCTGGCGGCACTGGCCGCACAGTCGAAGCCGAACTCGGCTCGACCGTTATGGAAACGGCGATCCGCAACAATATCCCCGGCATTGAGGCAGAATGCGGCGGCGCGTGTGCCTGTGCTACGTGTCACGTTTATGTCGATGAGGCGTGGCGTGAGAAGGTCGGCGGTCCCTCTCCAATGGAAGAGGATATGCTCGACTTCGGGTATGATGTCCGCCCAAACTCGCGTCTTTCGTGCCAGATCAAAGTGACCGACGAGCTCGATGGGCTTGTGGTGAGCACGCCAGACAAGCAAGCATAACGGCCTCGCGCGCGCCAAATTTTCAAAACGGCGCCATTCTTGTCGTGTCAGGCGGGAGATGGCTCGTGACCTCGATCAAAACGACTTGTTGTGTCGTCGGCGGTGGCCCCGCTGGGATGATGCTCGGCTTCCTGTTGGCCCGCGCGGGCGTATCCGTTGTGGTGATGGAAAAGCACGCCGATTTTCTGCGCGATTTCCGCGGCGATACTGTCCATCCATCGACGCTGGAAATGATGTACGAACTTGGTCTGCTCGACAAATTCCTCGAGATACCGCATTCCGAGGTGCGGCAGATTTCCTTGCAGATTGGTGAAGACCATATCGTCGTTGGCCATTTCGAACATCTGCCGGTGCATTGCAAGTTCGTAGCACTCATGCCGCAGTGGGATTTCCTCAACTTCATCGCCGATCATGGCAAGCGCTATAAAACATTCGACTTGCGCATGCATACGGAGGCGATCGATCTGATTGAGGAAAATGGATGCATTGTTGGCGTCCAGGCAAAGACGCCGGATGGCGGGCTCGAAGTCCGCGCCGATCTCACCGTTGGCTGCGATGGTCGTCACTCGGTCGTGCGCGAGAAAGCGCGGCTTGAAAGCGATGATTTTGGCGCGCCGATGGATGTCATGTGGTTTCGGTTGTCGCGCAAGTCGGACGATTCCGATGAGACTGTCGGCCATATCGAAGGAGGCCGAATGATTGTGATGCTTAACCGCAACGACTATTGGCAATGCGCCTATGTAATACCGAAAGGGAGTGCGGATGAAATCAAGAAGGCCGGGCTCGAGAAATTCCGAGCAACGGTTGCTCAGATGTCGCCACTTCCGCGCGACAGGATGAAAGAGATCAAGAGCTGGGATGATGTGAAGCTATTGACCGTGGCGGTAGACAGGCTTCGGCGCTGGTACAGGCCCGGGTTACTCTGCATAGGAGATGCGGCGCACGCGATGTCACCAATTGGTGGCGTCGGCATTAACCTGGCGGTGCAGGACGCAGTCGCGGCGGCCAACATACTCGCAGAAAATCTTCGCCGACAAACGGTAACGACCGAGATTTTGAAGGACGTGCAGCAACGCCGCGAATTTCCCACACGCTTTACGCAACGAATGCAAATCATCCTGCAAAACAACATCATCAGCCCGGCGCTCAAAGGCCATCGACCGAAGGCGCCGTTTTTCATGAAGCTGATGCAATGGCCGCTCTTGCGACGCATCCCCGGTCGTCTGCTGGCGCTTGGCGTCAGGCCGGAGCACATCCACACGATCGAAGCGACAGCACCCGACAAGGCTGCTTAGGGCTTCATTCCGGCCGGCGCGACCAGCGACGATTTCAGCCCCATATCATCCAGGGCCTTCCGGACAAGACCCGACGATTTGGCTTCCTCAATGAACATGCTCGCATAACCTAGCGCAGCCGGTTTGCCCTTCGGCACGCATACGGCCGTACTTGAATTGAGAAATGCATCATCGAGGATACGAGAGCCCGCGATTTTGCTCAGGAGACCGGATAGAGATTCGCGCGACAGCGCAATGGCCTCGATTTTTCCGTCGCGCATGGCTGCTGCTGCTGTGTCGACGCCAGCGAAATCGATGTGCGTCGCGTTCGGTGTCGCCTTTTTCGCTGCGCGGAAGGTCGCTGTATTGGCCACCCCGCCAATGCCAACGCCCTTCCTGTCGGCGTCCTTGACCGATTGGATCTTGGAGCCGGGTGCGACCAGAAATGTGCTCTGAAGCAAATGGTAAGCGTTGCCGAAGTCGACAAATTTCTTGCGCTCCTCGTCAACGGGCAGAAAGGCGACGTCCCAGCGGTTGCTCGCCGCGGAATTTTGAATTTCGCCGGAAGCCTGATGCGGGATAATTTCAAGCGGCACGCCCAGCTTGGCAGCGAGTGTCCGGCCGAACGTGACGGCAACGCCGCGGTAGGTGTCACCATCTTTTACAGCGAATTGCGCGGAAGGCGAGGGTGCTACTGCGATGGCAAGTCGAAGCTTTCCAGTCGGAGCGAGTTCTTTCAGCACGGCTAAATCGACCATCGGCGTCTCCCACAATCAAGGCGCCATACCGGCGTCTGTCCGGCTAACACGCCGCGCTACGGCTTCATCCCGGCGGGCGCTACCTGTGAATTTCGCAAATTCATGGCGTCGAAGGACTTGCGCAGGCGGGTGGCAAAGCTTAGGCGATGTCGCCGCGCGATCCAAGACGGCTCGTAAAACGCATGAACGCAATAACGCCGGCGAGAACAGCAATCCAAACCAGACGAGCGCCGTACCGATCATGAGGATTGGACAAGGTGCCACAGATAAAGGCGTTGGCCACGAGAGCGAGTCCGCACGTCGCCGTCAATTCCGTGACATCGGGTAACTTGCGGCGGGATGCGAACAGGACAATGACCGGTAGCAGAGCCATAGCTAACAACGCCACTGGATATTGCAGCCAATTGATAGCGACGAAAGACAGTTTGCCGTTCTGCTGGCGTGCCGCACGCATAGACGTCACTAACTGCGGGGCGTACTGCTCGATAATACGATAAGTGTGCCAGACATGGTCGACGACGCCCTCACCTGTGTGGACTGCGATCATCTGTTTGATCGTTGCGAGGCTTGCGGCCTGAACTTGCAAGAGAGGGTATTCATATAGGCTGTTGGCTGCGATGGTCTGCATCTCGGCGCCAAGCCCAGCGAACCGGCCGAGTTTGTCGAACAGCGGGCTTCCCCAAAACCATACATCGGCGTCGTCGGGCAGCTGGGCCTTATAGGCGCAGAGTTTCAAACTCGGAGGGGAGCAGTGCTCGTCGAGATATTTCACGACTATCCCGTCTTGCAGCATGCGGCCGAATGACAGGGCAAAGCCACCTGGTGTCCAGGCAAAACGTTTTGCCGCGGCAAAATTTGCTGCGAGAACAATCACGGCGCCAAGTGAGAGCGCCAGCGCACCAATGCCAATTCGGGCGAGCGGGATGTGCCATGCCTTGACGAGCGACAGAAAGGTGGCTGCCAGGATGAGCGCGAGAAGGACAGCAATGGTGGCGCTGTGGGTGGCGGCGGAAACTGCGACAAGTGCTATCAGTGCAAAACGTTCGCGGCGAGTCAGGTTTCCGGGGCGCAACAGCAGGAGATAAAGGGCAAGAACACCAAGACCCGCGAAAATGTCCGTAAGAAAATCGACGTGAGCCAGGGGAGAGTGGAGAAAACCGAGAGGACCGTGATGACGATGCTGACCTGCAGAGGCTTTCCGAATCCATGCGCGCGCAGTGTCAGCGCAATCACCCAAACCGTCAGGGATGCTTGCAAGACCAGAACAGGCCAAAACGCGCCCGCTGCCCCGACGTCGAGTATAAGTCCGTAGGCGACAGCGCGGCTGGGCACCAGCGTGCCTTCATACCAACGCGCCAGATATCCGCCCGTGTCGTATTGTAAAAGAGGAAAACCGTTCCAGAAGGCGGGGGCCATCAAAAGCGAGCTGCAAAACACGGCTGCCAACGCCCACAGGGCGCGGTCATGTCGTCGCATATATCCTCCCAGCTCGTTTCTTGTATTCTTTAAAAGCCTTGTTAGCCGCTTGACGACAGTGTGGCTAGGGCGAATTCTCAACCAATGTTCGTCACATTTTTCAATGAATTAAAATCGGCCGGCGTGCCGGTGACGCTGCGGGAATATCTTACGTTGATGCAGGCGTTGGACGCGGACCTCGCATCGCGCAAGGTCGAAGACTTCTATTATCTGTCGCGCGCGGTTTTGGTTAAAGACGAGCGCAATCTTGACAAATTCGATCGTGTCTTCGGCCATGTGTTCAAGGGACTTGAAACGCTTGAGGCAGCTATGGATGTCGACATACCTGCCGACTGGCTGAAAAAACTTGCCGAAAAATATCTGACCGAAGAAGAGAAGGAGCAAATTGAGTCGATGGGCGGCCTGGATAAATTGCTTGAGACTTTGCGCAAACGCTTGGCCGAGCAAAAGAGGCGCCATCAAGGAGGATCGAAGTGGATCGGTACTGCCGGAACATCTCCATATGGCGCCTATGGCTATAATCCCGAGGGCGTTCGCATCGGCCAAGACGCCAATCGCAATTTTCGGGCTGTCAAGGTTTGGGACAAGCGAGAATTCAAAGATCTCGACGACGAAGTCGAACTCGGTACACGCAATATCAAGCTTGCGCTGCGTCGCCTTCGCAAATTTGCCCGTACAGGGGCGCCGGAAGAACTGGACCTCGACGCCACCATCAAGGGGACGGCACACAAAGGTTACCTCGACATTCTGATGCGCCCGGAGCGGCATAATGCAGTCAAGGTTCTGTTGTTTTTCGATATCGGCGGTTCGATGGATTGGCATATCAAGGCAACCGAAGAACTGTTTTCAGCTGCACGGACTGAGTTCAAACATATGGAATATTTTTATTTCCATAATTGCCTCTATGAACGAGTTTGGAAGGAAAATCGGCGCCGCTTCCAGGCGACTACGCCAACCTGGGATGTGCTGCACACTTATCCGCAAGACTACAAAGTTATTTTTGTCGGCGATGCGTCAATGTCGCCGTACGAGATTGTGGCCCAAGGCGGGTCGGTCGAACACTACAATGATGAACCAGGCGCCCTTTGGCTTGAGCGGGTGACCCGCACATATTCTGCCTGCGTGTGGCTAAATCCGCTGCCGGAGAAGGAGTGGGGCTATACCCATTCGATCTCCATGGTAAATCAACTCGTGAGCGGGCGGATGTACCCGCTCACGCTCGATGGTCTTGATAGAGCAACGCGCGAACTCGGGCGCTGAGTTAAACGCCGGCGCGCGTTCGGGCACGCCGGCATTTTTTTGGCACTCAGCAGCCGGATGATGCGGTGCCGGTTGCCGACGAAGATGGACGATTGCTGGTCTGATTTGTCCCGGCAGTCGCGTTGTTCGATGAGAGCCCGCCACTGGTCGAATTGTTTCCCGATCCGGTTGTTGAGTTCGCGCCGGTGCCGGCAACGGAACCACAAGGCTGGCCGCTCAGCCCGGTCGTTCCGGACATCGACGGCGTGGTGGTGCCCGTACTGCTTTTGCCAGCCGATGAACCTGGTGTGGCAGAGGGGCTTGACCCGCTTCCGCTTGCGCCGGCACTAGAACCGGAGCTTCCACCGCTGCTGCCACCACCACCGCCGCCGGACTGGGCGAACGCAAGCCCGGTGGTTCCGACGATCAGCGCAGCTGCAAGCACTATGTTTGGCTTTCGCATCATTCAACTCCCTGTTTGCTCCCCATCGTGTTCAACGAGAGGTCCCGCGCGGAAGTTTCGGAGTTCGGGAAAAATGTAATGCGCCGGGATTGATCACGACGCCATCGTGCCCAGACGATCTCTCATCGCCGCTTGGCGCGAATTCGAACTTCCTCTTCCTCGAGGAGGCAACGTTTGACCGCAGCCCAGGCAATCATATGGGCGGTCTCGTCACGGTCGAGTGCGCCGGCATGCGCCGCGTAAGCGTGATTAAACGCCTCGCGATATATGTTCTGGGATGGCTCCGGCATATGATTTCGAACACGCGGTGCCAAATCGGTATTTACGCGATACGGCATTCCAAACGCTCGCAGGACGACAGTGGGCGGATCTCCCAGAGCGGTAAATCAATAACGCCCGCCAGCGGTTCCTGCCGCCCGCGAAGAAAACGACGCTGCAGTGTCGACGTTATGTTTCGCGACCGGTTGGCGCTTTGCCGATGACGCCGAAGTCCTCAGACTTGGTTCCAAAGGCCGCGGCCTGAAAACCTTCGACCGCCAGGCCGCGCTTCAACAGTTCGCGGATCGCAGCCGCACGGCTTGGCATCCGTTTCCTGAAGCGGAAATCATCCAAGACGACCAGTTCGTCGCCCGAGAGCATGATTTGCAGGCGTTCGCCGCGAGCCGCTCCGTTTGCCCCGTTCACCATGATAGTCCTCTCACTGCTCCACTTAGTCACGACCTAACTATGAGTACTTTACTCATTCACAACCAACCGTGCAAGTGGCTAACAAACCGCCTTTGGATAAAAAAGTTCCAACGGCGTGATCGGCCCAAAACAGTGCGTTTCCGCTAAGGCTGGTTGCAAACAAACCGAATTGACGGTGGGTGGCTGAGGCCTAACTTCAACATCATGAAACATGTCGAAATAAGTGGCCTCCAAAGCTTGGCGCCTCTTCTTTGTACCCGTTGTGGTGGTTTGATGCGTTTGGTCGGCAGTGAGCCCCATCCCGTAGAGGCCAATGCCAACCTTTTGACGTACAGCTGCACGGGCTGTGATGAATTACTGGTTTTGCCGGTAACCGACCCCGGCAGCTAAGTGTAATTCACGCCTGAGGCCCATCGCCAAACCGGAAGCCGCATGGCGGCGCGTCACGTTCGCGCTGAAAGCGGGATTTAGGCAGCGTTAGCCGGACGCAAGCGGGCAGGGTCGAGAGGAGCCGCCTGGTCGCGTTGCAAGGCCATTGCTTCCCGCATGAGCCGGGCGAAATCCTTACGGGCGGTCTCCAACGCGCCCTCTACCACCGAGCATTGCATCTGCTCGCGCCGCAGCGAAGCTCCAAGCTCCTCGAACTCTCTGCTCGGCGGCCTGTCTTTCGGCCGCCCGCGCGGATTCCAAGGCACTCACCTGCTCGGTGAGCGCCTCAATGGTGTTCTCGGCGCGAGTTAGCGCAGCCTCTTTCGACGTAAAGGCACGGGCGAGCGCTGCACTGCGTTCCATCAGCGTTGTCCGGCTCTGATCGACTTCCGTAAATTCCGATTCACGTTGGATCCGTTCTGTTTCGAGATCGGCTATGCGCGCCTGCAAGGCGTCACGTTCGAGAGCTAGTTCTCCGGCCCGTCGATCATACGTACGGATTTCGTCGGCGCGGGAAAGCAAATGTTCGCGTGCCTCGCCCAAAAGCCTCTCGCTTGCCAGGGCCCGCGCTTGCAGCGCATCGAACCGCATGCGCTGGGTCGTTAGTTCGTGCTCGTGTCGCTCTTTTGCCTCTTCCAGCGCACCGGCGAGCCTCGCCCGTTCCGTGCTCAACTCGGCAAAATTCCCCTCAACATGCCGCAGACGGCCTTGTGTCGCTGTGAGGCTGGCTTCCGTTTCCGCAAGTTTGCGGGAGACGCGAGCGCCATCGGCGCTGATTTTATCGAGCGAAATCTGCTGCGCGCGCCGCTCGTCTTCGATCATAAGCAGACGCTGACGAGCAGCATTGAGTTCGGATTCGAGTGCGACAACACGCTTGTCGGCGGTCGATAGTCGCTCATCAAGACGTCGGGTTTCCTCGCGTAGCGCCTTGCCTTCCCCGGTTTCCTGCGCGAGCCGCGCTTCCAGATCGACGATCTGCGCGCGCCGGGCTGCGATATCGATAGCGATCTCAGCCTTCGTAGCCTCAAGCGTGCGAAGCAGGTTCTGGGTGGTCGTTAATTCCTGACGGAGTGCGAGGCACTCTTTTCCCGAAAAAGCGGCTTTCTTCTCAATTTCGGCGACTTCGTTGCGCAACTTGCCATAGGCAGTGCGCGTATTGTTCAGCACCGTCTGCAGGCTGATCTTTTCGGATTTTTCGGCTTCGAATGCTCGCAGTGCTTTGCTGACCGGATCGACGAGCTTGCCGACGGCGTTTTTGATTGTGTCCAGTTCACCGATTTTGGCGTTGGCATCGAGCAACAGGTTACGCAGCGACTCGTTTTCGCCGCCAAGCTGGGCGCCGAGTGCGGAGAACAGCTCTTCGTCGAGTTCGAGGGAATTTTCGGTCGGCGCGGTCTTGTTCGGCGCTAGCTCAGCCGGTTTGTCGTAAAGGCCGGCTTTGCGGGCGAAAAGGCCCCCGAATTTGCTCATTAGGTGATCCCCTTACCGCCAATTCGCCCGGCCGAAGCGACGCCAAATCACTCGTTAACCGATCCTAACGGAATCTAAATTTCTGTGGGTAAATGAAAGGTTAACGCCAGATTATCGTTATTCTTCAAAAGTTTATCAGAGGTATCCGGGTTTCGATGACGACCGAAGATCAGCGAGGATTCCGCGCCAATCGCCTGGCAATCAGTTGTGGGTGCATCAAGTGCGTTTGTTGATGAACAGGCCTTCGCAAAGACGGAATGTCAGCTCGGCCCCAGATCCCTGCGGCTCCAAGGTTGCTCGAACCTCAGGTGTGACCTGGTCCAGCATTGAGCGCAGTAACGCCTGCATCGTGTCGTCGTGCCGGTTCGCCCAGCTTTTGAATTCCATTTTCTTGGCAAGCTGTTCTTCATGCACAATGGCAAAGCCGTGGTTATTCAGGGCAGCCCGCCACTCATCCATCGTCCAGGCCCGGAGATGACTTGGGTCGCGAAATCGCTCGAATGCATTGATGTAATCGCCGACGCTGCCTTGTGGTACGATGTTGTCGACCACTGCAAACAGACCGTCAGGCCTGAGCACGCGATGCGCCTCAGCAAGGAATTCTTGAATTGAATCGAAGTGGTGGGGCGCTATGCGGCAGGTGACGATATCGAAACTGCCATCTTCGAAGGGCAGGGCCTCGGCTTTGGCATAGGCTGTGCGAATGTTTGCCAGTCCGCGCTTGTCTGCCTCCGCCTTCACCAGATCGAGCATTTCCTGCGTGATGTCCGTTGCCCACATGCGAGCCACGTGCGGCGCAAACGCGTAGGCCACATGACCTCCCCCGGTGGCAATATCAAGTCCATGCCAACCTTTTTGCGGTGAGGTGAGGGCGACCAGGCGTTCGAGGCTCTTGCCAAGTGCATGCGGGATGCTTGTGAGATAGGTCGCCGCCGTCTTGCCGAATTGCTCCTGGACAAGAGTTTTGTTCATAGGCCTTCCCGCTGGTATTTGCGACCTCGAATACATACCGCGACTGGCGTTCGCAGGCGATATGTTCGTTTACTGATGCTGCCGCCGGCCCTTGGCGATCACTTGTCGCCGCCGCTCAAGTCATCGTAGCCGTGCCGATTGCTATAAAAAACAAGCGCCATCAGGCCGCCGCCGACAAGCAGCGAAAACAGCACTCCGCCCGCAATTGCAACATAGCCATAGAATGGAATGGGATCGCCCCCAAGATGGATCCACGCGCTGGCTGCAAACCAGACCGAGAAGGCGAGCAGCGCGAGCAATGGGACGGCGACGAGGACTTTGCGCATCGGTTTTATATAGGAAGATACGCCATCTTTTCTATGCCGCGTCCGAAAGCTGAAAATAGAGGATATGCGGATGCGCTTCGGTTCGGTTCAGGAATTTTCAGCAAATTTGCCCCGGCTTCCGTGGGACGGGGACTCATCGTTGGCAGCTTCGGACGGGGGAATGGGCGTGTCTTCGAGCGGGGCGCCCCGCCGTAATGTCGATCTTAAAGCGCCGACTTCGCTTTGCAGGCGGGAATTGTCCTTGCGTGCAGCCTCCAGTGCGCCCTCGACCACAGCCCGCTCCATACGTTCGCGCTGCAGTGCCGAGTTAAGGTCCTCGACACGCTTTTCGATGTTGGTGCGGATGATATGGATGTCAGCCTCGAGATGGCCATTGCGCTCGGTCAAGGCGCCGATCTTCTCGTCTGCGCGAGCCACCGCGGTTTCGCGTACCTTTAGCGTTTTTGTGAGGGCATTGTTGCGTTCAGTCAGGGCGGTGCGTGCTTGCTCATGATCCTTTATCTGTCTTTCGCGAGCCTCGTGCTGAGCTTCGATTTGCGCCAAACGTTTTTCCGAATTATTGCGGGCTATTGTCGCCTCCACCGACTTTCGGTCGAAAGCGCGCACCTCCTCGGTGCGGGCGATAAGATTTTGCCGCGCCTCGGATAGCAGTCGTTCTGCGGTTGCGGCGCGCGATTGCAGCGCATCGAGACGCATGTTCAAACTATTACGTTCGGCCTGATGCTGTTCTTTGGCTTCATCAAGCGCGGCGCCCAAACGGCCTCGCTCGGCATAAGCTTCGGCAAAGCTTGCCTCAACTTTGCCGAGTTGGGCACGCGTAGCCGTCAATGTATTTTCGCTTTCGGTCAGCCGTCGTGTCAGCCGGGCGGTCTCGTTTAGTGATTGATCGACAGCGATTTGCAGTGAGCGCTTCTCATCTTCCAATAGCGCGAGCTTCTCGCGTGCGGCCGCGAGCTCTCCCTCGAGGTGGACGATGCGCTTTTCGGCAATATCGAATTGGTCCTGTAGCCCACGGCGTGCTTCACTCACCGATCGGCGCTGCATGGTTTCGTGTGCGAGTTGGCGATCGAGCTCGCTAAGTTGCGCGCGACGGGCATTGAGATCGTCGGTCAACTCAAGGCGCGCGCTTTCCAGGCCTCGATTTGCTTCGCGCGACAGCTCAAGTTCTTCACGAAGCCGTTCTACTTCGGATTCGAGTATCGTCGCCTTTTTTTCGGCCTGATAAAATTCAGTACGCAACGTTTCGTAGGCGGCGCGCGCCTCCGTGAGCATGCCCGATAGACCGAGTGTCTGGGACTTTTCCTGTTCTAGAGCTCGCAAGGTGGTGTTAAATGGTGTTACGAGCTTATCGAAGGCTTCCTTGAGGGCGTCAAGTTCACTGATCTTGCGGCCCGTGTCGGTCAGCAGGTTACGGAGAACCTCGTTTTCCTCGCCGATGCGCGAACCGACATCGGACAGGTTTTCGATCGAGATATGATTTCCGCCGTTGCCGTTCCCGTTTCGAGATCGGCCTGTCACGGTGTCGGCTCCGGCCATGGCGCCTTTTCGGCCAAAAAGATCCGACAACTTAGCCATGACGACGCTCCCAACCCCAACGCCTACGAGCAGCCCCAAACGCCGTAATTGGAGGTACGGTATTCCATCGCTTCGACGATTGAAACAGCGGCTGTGGGTGCCTGTGAGTTTCTCGGCGTCCGGATCGCGGCGAGACTAGGCGCGCAGCCGGATCTGAGTGTAGCGAAGGGGGTGGACCGTGGGCGAACCATCGCTGGATGGCGCAGGAAGCACAGTATCGTACGCCTACCGCCCGTCGGTCACCGGGCCGATGCGGATTTTCAGCCTTTCGGATGACGGGATCGATTGGGCTGCCGGCGTGAGATCGGGGCACGTGCCCTACCGCCATATCCGATTGGTGCGCATGTCATATCGGCCGACGAGCTTGCAGTCGCAACGCTTCGTCACGGAGTTATGGGCGAGGGGCGAGGCGGCCCAAACGACCAAGCTTAAGATCGCTTCCAGCTCGTGGAAAAGTATGGTCGAGCAGGAACGCCTGGACCAATCCTATTCGGCTTTTTTGGGCGAATTACACCGTCGTATGTCAGCAGCGAAAGTCGCTGCGCGCTTCGAGTATGGCGGTCACCCATTGGTATATTGGCCGAGCTTGGCTATTTTCCTTGTGGTGGGGCTAGGGCTCGCCGCGCTCGTCGCAGAGACATTGCATGGGGATGCCCCCAGTGGCGCGGCGATCGTCACCGCCTTTCTTGCCCTGTATCTTTGGCAGGGCGGAAATTTCCTACGGCGTAACCGTCCCGGCCGCTATTGTCCGGACGCGCTTCCAGGAGCGGTGATGCCGCCCTGATTGCCAGTCGCAATCACAGGATCAATTTCAATAAGCTGGATAAGCCACCGCGACAACAGCCGGTTTCATTTGGGCTGTCATTGACGAACTACGAGTACTGAACACTTAGCGTAGCGCACGACATGTCCTGCGTTCGAGCCAAGGAAATATGTCCGCATGGCAGGCCGATGCGAGCTCATCACGATTAAATCCGCGCTGAATGCTTTGGCCTCTTCGAGCACCTCGTGATAGATGCCGCCTTGCCGGACGGTTGCAGAAACGTGCGCGGCGTCGAGGCCGCATTCGGCTGCAATAATGCTCAGCGCCTCTTCAGCCGATTTGCGCTGCTGCACATCGAAGTCGGGTGGTACATATTCCGCAAGCATCACCGGCGTCATCGCCAGGACATTGACCAGCCGGACCGACCCACCGGCTGCGCGCGCCATTTCGATCGCTGTGGCGATGGCTGGTTTGGTAAGGTCCGTATCAGCCAAGTCGACCGGCACCAAAATCCTGTTGTACATGACAGCGCCCCTCGTTTCGCTGCGAGAGCACAATCATGACATGTTTTTTCTGCCGCGTTGAGTATATGTCTCAACTAGCCGTAGTGCCGAGCGTTTTTGGCGTGACGAAGCGCTCGAGCCGCCCACAACGGGGGTGTAACTTGCTCCAGTCATCTAGCATGAAGTCGATGACAACCAGTCCCGAGGTTGGCAGCTTTTCGCGCAAGCGCTCGCGTGCTTCGGTGTCCCCCGAGGCGACCAACATCAATGCGGCCTCATGGAGACCGGGATTATGGCCGACGACCAGCAGTTTGCGCGTAGCCGCAGCGGCCTGACTGACCACGCCTAGGACGCCATGCGCATTCGCATCATAAAGACGCTCCACAGCAGTCATCCTTGGTGGGCTGCGGAATGCAGCGGCGGCCAGTTTCCAGGTTTCCTGGGTCCGGCTGGCAGGAGAAACTACAACAACATCGGGAGTGAGGGTATGGGAAACCATATATGCCCCGACCATCGCGGCGTCTTTACGTCCACGATCAGCCAGTTTTCGCGCGCGATCTTCCATGCCCGGTTCGGAACGTTCGGCCTTGGCGTGACGAAATAGCAAAAGTTGGCGCGTGGTCATGTTATGGATACCGTCGTCGATGCCGCGAGCAGTCTAGCACGTGCGCCGATCACGGGTGGCGCCAGCTACGACGATCGGGCCTAGAGAACGAAGCATGGAAGCCGGTTGGTACGAAGCGAATAGCGTTGCGCGCCCGGAACGTCCGCGCCTCAACCTCGATCTCGATGTTGACGTTTGCGTGGTTGGTGCAGGGCTTGCCGGGCTGACCGTCGCCCGCGAGGTCGCCCAGCGGGGATGGTCGGTCGCAGTTTTGGAGGCAGCCCAGGTCGCCTGGGCGGCTTCTGGCCGCAACATGGGCTTTGTGCTGCCTGGCTTTGGCGAGGATATAAAAAGCGTTATCGAACGTATCGGGCTTGATCACGCTAAACAGCTTTGGGCCTTGTCGGAACAAGGCCTCGACTACGTCCGACGTACCATCCTCGACACGCAAATGCCCGGGGTCGACCTTATCAACGGTTGGCTGCACGTATCGAAAACCGACAATGCATTCGAACAACGTAGCGAGGTTGAGCGCACACGTTGGATTGGCGCTGACGTCGAATTCTGGCCGGCCGAGAGGGTACGTGAACAGCTACATAGTCGGCGATATTTTGGCGCGGTCCACTATCGGCAGGCATTCCATATCGATCCATACAACTACGCACTCGGGCTCGCGGCGCTCGCGGAGAAAGCGGGTGCGCGCATTTTCGAGGACACACCTGCGGTTTCCCTCGATCCGGCTGGCGTCCGCAAGCGTATTGTTACGCCCGCCGGTCGCGTTCGCGCCGCCCACGTGGTGCTTGCCGGCAATATCCATCTTGGCGCTCTGATGCCACAGCTTGCGGCGACATTATTGCCAGTAACAACATTTGTTATCGTGACCGAACCGATCGGCGAGACCTTGCACGACATCGTTCGCTATCGTGGTGCGATTAGCGATACAAATAGGGCTGATAATCACTATCGCATTGTCGGTGGAGACCGTTTGCAGTGGTCGGGACGCATGCGCGCCTGGCAGGCCAATCCACGTTCAATCGCGCGGGGACTTGCCAATGACATCCGGCGCACTTTTCCCGATCTTGGAAAAGTAGAGATCGCTCACGTATGGCGAGGAACGCTCGGTCGTACGGTCCATCGCATGCCGCAGATTGGGGAAATCGAGCGAGGTGTATGGCTGGCCAGCGGTTTTGGAGGCCACGGTCTTAATAACACGGCGATCGCGGGTGAGTTGATCGCGCATGGCATCGTGGACGGCGATCAAACGTGGCGTCTGTTCGCGCCCTATGAGCTCGTTTGGGCTGGAGGGTGGTTCGGCAGGATGCTGGCGCAGGGGATTTATTGGGGCACGCGGCCTGTGGAACGGGTCAAACAGGAAGCTGCGCGATATCGCTCGCGTGGTGGACGCCTGACGATGCGGCAATAACTTTGGATACTGTGGCTATCGTCCTTCCCGCCGAGCCATGAAAGCCAACCGCTCGAAAAGGTGTACATCTTGTTCGTTCTTGATCAACGCGCCATGGAGTGGCGGAATAAGTTTTTTGGGATCGCGCTCGCGCAGGATCTCAGGCCCGATGTCTTCCACCAGCAAAAGTTTGAGCCAATCGAGAAGTTCTGACGTTGAGGGCTTTTTCTTCATTCCCGGCACGTCACGGATTTCGTAAAAAAGTTTTAATGCTTCTGCTACAAGCCTTTGTTTTATATCAGGAAAATGGACCTGAATGATTGCACGCATGGTTTCGGTGTCGGGAAAGCGGATGTAGTGGAAGAAACACCGGCGCAAAAATGCGTCGGGCAGTTCCTTTTCGTTGTTTGAGGTGATGACTACGGTTGGACGACGACGTGCTTTCACCGTCTCCCCCGTCTCATAAACAAAGAATTCCATCCGATCGAGTTCTTGCAACAGATCGTTGGGAAACTCGATGTCAGCTTTATCGATCTCGTCAATCAGCAGCACCGGACGATCGTCAGCGACAAAAGCATCCCAAAGTTTGCCGCGCCTGATGTAGTTGCGAATGTCCCTGACACGTTCATCGCCGAGCTGACTGTCCCGCAAGCGTGAAACCGCGTCGTACTCGTAGAGGCCTTGCAGCGCTTTGGTCGTGGATTTGATGTGCCATTCAATGAGTGGAGCGCCTAGAGCCTTCGCTATTTCAAGGGCCAAAACCGTTTTACCGGTCCCAGGCTCGCCCTTGACCAACAAAGGCCGCTCAAGGGTGATCGCGGCATTGACCGCGATCTTGAGGTCGTCAGTCGCCACATAAGCTTTGGTGCCCTCAAATCGCATGAAAGTTCTCGCATCATCTTAGTTTGGAGTCGGTCTTGGCGTGGATGACGGCATCATAGGTCTCTCGCCCAGGGGGACTCCACTTCCGTTTGCGTCCTTGTTCCGTGAGAGACGAATGCGAAGTTGACGTAGGCTCTGGTTACAAAAAGTTAGCATAGATTAACAAATTGCAAATCAGTTCTATCAAGTTAGAGAGGATTAACTTGTCTATGCAAATCTCCGTGCAGGAATGGTCGGTCATTCGTCACCCATCCTCGATGGATGGGGCCGGCAGAACAATTGTGTCGCACAGGAGTGCGTTAGATGACGGTTATTTCTGCGCTTACGCCAGCCCAGATTGCTGGGCTTTCGACGACCGCCATCCAGGGGCTCTCGACCACCGATATTCAATCCCTCAGCACTTCGCAGGTGGCCGCGCTGACCGCCACGCAAGTCAACGTATTAAATACAACAGACATCCAAGCGTTCTTTTCTACCCAGGTCGCGGCACTTTCACCGAACATTATCAGTGCACTTCTGACATTGCAGATCCAGAATTTTGTCAACACACAAATCAGCGCTCTAACCGGAACGCAAATAAGCAAGTTTACGGCGGCAGAAGTAGGGGCTCTGACCTCGACCGAGCTGCAGAACCTGTCGACCACGCAGGCCAATGCGCTCACCGCTACCCAGATCGGCGGCCTGAGCACCACCGTGCTCAACAACCTGACCACCACCGAGATCGGGGCGCTCTCGACCACGCAGGTTCAGGGCATCACCACCACGCAGCTTAACGGCATCGGCACCACCAGCCTGGATGCCTTGAGCGTCGCCAAACTGAGCACCGCCCAACTCACCGGGCTCACCACCACCACCTTCGGCAAACTCACGGCCACCCAGGTCTCGACCCTGACGGCGACCGAGATCGCCAAGCTGAGCGCGGCACAGATCGGGCAGCTGACCTCGACCGAGCTGCAGAACCTGTCGACCACGCAGGCCAATGCGCTCACCGCTACCCAGATCGGCGGCCTGAGCACCACCGTGCTCAACAACCTGACCACCACGCAGATCGGGGCGCTCTCGACCACGCAGGTTCAGGGCATCACCACCACGCAGCTTAACGGCATCGGCACCACCAGCCTGGATGCCTTGAGCGTCGCCAAACTGAGCACCGCCCAACTCACCGGGCTCACCACCACCACCTTCGGCAAACTCACGGCCACCCAGGTCTCGACCCTGACGGCGACCGAGATCGCCAAGCTGAGCGCGGCACAGATCGGGCAGCTGACCTCGACCGAGCTGCAGAACCTGTCGACCACGCAGGCCAATGCGCTCACCGCTACCCAGATCGGCGGCCTGAGCACCACCGTGCTCAACAACCTGACCACCACGCAGATCGGGGCGCTCTCGACCACGCAGGTTCAGGGCATCACCACCACGCAGCTTAACGGCATCGGCACCACCAGCCTGGATGCCTTGAGCGTCGCCAAACTGAGCACCGCCCAACTCACCGGGCTCACCACCACCACCTTCGGCAAACTCACGGCCACCCAGGTCTCGACCCTGACGGCGACCGAGATCGCCAAGCTGAGCGCGGCACAGATCGGGCAGCTGACCTCGACCGAGCTGCAGAACCTGTCGACCACGCAGGCCAATGCGCTCACCGCTACCCAGATCGGCGGCCTGAGCACCACCGTGCTCAACAACCTGACCACCACGCAGATCGGGGCGCTCTCGACCACGCAGGTTCAGGGCATCACCACCACGCAGCTTAACGGCATCGGCACCACCAGCCTGGATGCCTTGAGCGTCGCCAAACTGAGCACCGCCCAACTCACCGGGCTCACCACCACCACCTTCGGCAAACTCACGGCCACCCAGGTCTCGACCCTGACGGCGACCGAGATCGCCAAGCTGAGCGCGGCACAGATCGGGCAGCTGACCTCGACCGAGCTGCAGAACCTGTCGACCACGCAGGCCAATGCGCTCACCGCTACCCAGATCGGCGGCCTGAGCACCACCGTGCTCAACAACCTGACCACCACGCAGATCGGGGCGCTCTCGACCACGCAGGTTCAGGGCATCACCACCACGCAGCTTAACGGCATCGGCACCACCAGCCTGGATGCCTTGAGCGTCGCCAAACTGAGCACCGCCCAACTCACCGGGCTCACCACCACCACCTTCGGCAAACTCACGGCCACCCAGGTCTCGACCCTGACGGCGACCGAGATCGCCAAGCTGAGCGCGGCACAGATCGGGCAGCTGACCTCGACCGAGCTGCAGAACCTGTCGACCACGCAGGCCAATGCGCTCACCGCTACCCAGATCGGCGGCCTGAGCACCACCGTGCTCAACAACCTGACCACCACGCAGATCGGGGCGCTCTCGACCACGCAGGTTCAGGGCATCACCACCACGCAGCTTAACGGCATCGGCACCACCAGCCTGGATGCCTTGAGCGTCGCCAAACTGAGCACCGCCCAACTCACCGGGCTCACCACCACCACCTTCGGCAAACTCACGGCCACCCAGGTCTCGACCCTGACGGCGACCGAGATCGCCAAGCTGAGCGCGGCACAGATCGGGCAGCTGACCTCGACCGAGCTGCAGAACCTGTCGACCACGCAGGCCAATGCGCTCACCGCTACCCAGATCGGCGGCCTGAGCACCACCGTGCTCAACAACCTGACCACCACGCAGATCGGGGCGCTCTCGACCACGCAGGTTCAGGGCATCACCACCACGCAGCTTAACGGCATCGGCACCACCAGCCTGGATGCCTTGAGCGTCGCCAAACTGAGCACCGCCCAACTCACCGGGCTCACCACCACCACCTTCGGCAAACTCACGGCCACCCAGGTCTCGACCCTGACGGCGACCGAGATCGCCAAGCTGAGCGCGGCACAGATCGGGCAGCTGACCTCGACCGAGCTGCAGAACCTGTCGACCACGCAGGCCAATGCGCTCACCGCTACCCAGATCGGCGGCCTGAGCACCACCGTGCTCAACAACCTGACCACCACGCAGATCGGGGCGCTCTCGACCACGCAGGTTCAGGGCATCACCACCACGCAGCTTAACGGCATCGGCACCACCAGCCTGGATGCCTTGAGCGTCGCCAAACTGAGCACCGCCCAACTCACCGGGCTCACCACCACCACCTTCGGCAAACTCACGGCCACCCAGGTCTCGACCCTGACGGCGACCGAGATCGCCAAGCTGAGCGCGGCACAGATCGGGCAGCTGACCTCGACCGAGCTGCAGAACCTGTCGACCACGCAGGCCAATGCGCTCACCGCTACCCAGATCGGCGGCCTGAGCACCACCGTGCTCAACAACCTGACCACCACGCAGATCGGGGCGCTCTCGACCACGCAGGTTCAGGGCATCACCACCACGCAGCTTAACGGCATCGGCACCACCAGCCTGGATGCCTTGAGCGTCGCCAAACTGAGCACCGCCCAACTCACCGGGCTCACCACCACCACCTTCGGCACACTCACGGCCACCCAGGTCTCGACCCTGACGGCGACCGAGATCGCCAAGCTGAGCGCGGCACAGATCGGGCAGCTGACCTCGACCGAGCTGCAGAACCTGTCGACCACGCAGGCCAATGCGCTCACCGCTACCCAGATCGGCGGCCTGAGCACCACCGTGCTCAACAACCTGACCACCACGCAGATCGGGGCGCTCTCGACCACGCAGGTTCAGGGCATCACCACCACGCAGCTTAACGGCATCGGCACCACCAGCCTGGATGCCTTGAGCGTCGCCAAACTGAGCACCGCCCAACTCACCGGGCTCACCACCACCACCTTCGGCACACTCACGGCCACCCAGGTCTCGACCCTGACGGCGACCGAGATCGCCAAGCTGAGCGCGGCACAGATCGGGCAGCTGACCTCGACCGAGCTGCAGAACCTGTCGACCACGCAGGCCAATGCGCTCACCGCTACCCAGATCGGCGGCCTGAGCACCACCGTGCTCAACAACCTGACCACCACGCAGATCGGGGCGCTCTCGACCACGCAGGTTCAGGGCATCACCACCACGCAGCTTAACGGCATCGGCACCACCAGCCTGGATGCCTTGAGCGTCGCCAAACTGAGCACCGCCCAACTCACCGGGCTCACCACCACCACCTTCGGCAAACTCACGGCCACCCAGGTCTCGACCCTGACGGCGACCGAGATCGCCAAGCTGAGCGCGGCACAGATCGGGCAGCTGACCTCGACCGAGCTGCAGAACCTGTCGACCACGCAGGCCAATGCGCTCACCGCTACCCAGATCGGCGGCCTGAGCACCACCGTGCTCAACAACCTGACCACCACGCAGATCGGGGCGCTCTCGACCACGCAGGTTCAGGGCATCACCACCACGCAGCTTAACGGCATCGGCACCACCAGCCTGGATGCCTTGAGCGTCGCCAAACTGAGCACCGCCCAACTCACCGGGCTCACCACCACCACCTTCGGCACGCTCACGGCCACCCAGGTCTCGACCCTGACGGCGACCGAGATCGCCAAGCTGAGCGCGGCACAGATCGGGCAGCTGACCTCGACCGAGCTGCAGAACCTGTCGACCACGCAGGCCAATGCGCTCACCGCTACCCAGATCGGCGGCCTGAGCACCACCGTGCTCAACAACCTGACCACCACGCAGATCGGGGCGCTCTCGACCACGCAGGTTCAGGGCATCACCACCACGCAGCTTAACGGCATCGGCACCACCAGCCTGGATGCTCTCAATGCCGCCAGGCTGACTTCAATTCAGGTGACGGGCCTCACGACGACGACGATCGGCAACCTAACGGCCGCTCAAGTTCATGCCCTGACGGCGGCGGACTTTGCGGCCATGTCCGTCGCGCAGGTCAACAAGCTGACGACCACAGAGATGGCTGCTCTGACATCGGGGCAAGCCGGCGCCTTGACGAGTACGCAAGTCAACGGCATGTCGGTCGCGAACTTCGATGCACTCACCAGCACGACGGCCATTCCTGCTCTTAGCGTAGCAGCCATCGCCGGGTTGACGACAACGGAAATCAGCTCTTTGACCACGACACAGGGCAATGCATTTACAACGACACAGATCAAATCGATGTCGATCGCTCAGCTGGATGCACTGATAACCCTTGTCGGGTAGTACGGGTTTGCGGTCCTTGGTCTCTTTCTGAGACCAAGGACAAATCCAAAGTAGGGCCTACTGTAACGCGTAGCGTATCG